>JAZAMN010000055.1:0-49516 GCA_036229005.1 Myxococcota bacterium | reverse complement strand
TCCAGGCCGTCGTCGTCGGTGTCGGTGTCCAGGGGGTCGGTGCCCTCGTCCAGGACCTCGGCGCCGTCGCTCAGGCCGTCGTCGTCGCTGTCGCTGTCCAGGGGGTCGGTGCCCTCGGTGTAGTACTCGGTGCCGTCGTCCAGGCCGTCGCCGTCGCTGTCCGCGTCGTCGGGGTCCGTGCCGGTCTCGTTCTCCTCGACCCAGTCGGTGATCCCGTCGTTGTCCCGGTCGCTCATGTCGTCGGTGATGTCGTTGGGGTCGGTGCCGTCGATGTCGACCTCCTCCCCGTCGGTGCGGCCGCCGTCGTCGCTGTCTTCGTCCAGGGGGTCGGTGAAGGTCTCGTCGATCTCACGGCCGTCCAGCAGGCCGTCGTCGTCGCTGTCCTCGTCCAGGGGATCGGTGCCGAAGTCCTCGATCTCCTCCAGATCCGTCAGGCCGTCATCGTCCGTGTCCGCCTTGTTGGGGTCGGTGCCGGAGTCCTCGATCTCCTCCAGATCGCCCAGGCCGTCCAGGTCGCTGTCGCCGCTGTTGGGGTCGGTGTCGTAGTCCTCGACCTCTTCGCGGTCGTCCAGGCCATCGTCGTCGGAGTCCGAGTCGGTGGGATCGGTCCCGTGGGTGTTGACCTCCTCGCCGTCGTCCAGGCCGTCGTCGTCGGAGTCCGCGTCCCCGGGGTCGGAGCCGTGGATGTTGACCTCGTCCGCGTCGCTCAGGCCGTCACCGTCCAGGTCTCCGCCAGCGTCGTTGGGGTCGGTCCCAAGCTCCGCTTCCTCGCCGTCCGTCAGGCCGTCATCATCGGAGTCCGCGTCGAAGGGATCGGTGCCGGCGGTGACCTCGTCGCCGTCGTCGATGCCGTCTCCGTCCGCGTCGCTGTCCAGGTAGTCGGGGATGCCGTCGCCGTCCGTGTCGGCCGTGGTGTCCTCGTCCTCGGTGAGGACGCCGTCGCCGTCGTCGTCATCGTCCAGGTAGTTGGCGGTGCCGTCGCCGTCCGAGTCGTCGTCGGTGGGGTCGCCGTCCCCGTCGATATCCTCGTCGGTGGTGAGCAGGCCGTCACCGTCGTCGTCGGTGTCCAGGTAGTCCGCGGTGCCGTCGCCGTCGGTGTCCTGGGCGGTGGGATCGGTGGTGCTGCCGTAGGCCTCGTCCGCGGTGTCCACGCCGTCACCGTCGTCGTCGGTGTCCAGGTAGTCCACGATGCCGTCGCCGTCGGTGTCGTCGCTGTAGCTGCCGTCGCCGTCCACGTCCTCGTCGATGGTGTCGACGCCGTCGTCGTCGTCGTCCGCGTCCAGGTAGTCGTAGACGCCGTCGCCGTCGGAGTCGTCGTTGGTGGAGTCGCCGTCGCCGTCGATGTCCTCGTCCACGGTGTCGATGCCGTCACCGTCATCGTCCGCGTCGACGTAGTCTGGGGTGCCGTCGCTGTCGCTGTCCTGATCGGCCGGATCGCTGACGCCATCGTAGACCTCGTCTTCGGTCAGGATGCCGTCGTCGTCGTCGTCAGTGTCCAGGTAGTCGGCGACGCCGTCGCCGTCGGTGTCCTGAGACATGGGGTCCGTCACGGAGCCGTACACCTCGTCTGCCGTGTCCACCCCGTCCCCGTCATCGTCGGAGTCCAGGTAGTCGGCGATGCCGTCACCGTCGCTGTCGTCGTCCGTGGGATCGCCGTCGCCGTCGATGTCCTCGTCCACGGTGTCCACGCCGTCGCCGTCGTCGTCGCTGTCCGCTGCGTCGATGGTGCCGTCGCCGTCCGTGTCCTCACCGGAGCCGGTGGGATCGCCATACTCGGTCAGGTCGTCGATGCCGTCGCCATCGGTGTCCGAGGAGGTCTCGTCCAGACCCGCGGCGATCTCGACCGGGTCGGTCAGGCCGTCCCCGTCGCTGTCCAGCTCGGCGCAGACGCTCAGGCCCTCGTCCGGGGAGACCAGGCTGAACTCGTTGTGGGGCTGGGAGAGGGTGTAGAAGCCAAAGTAGCCGGTGGGGAAGGCGCTCAGGCCCGCGTCGGCGGGCACCACCGAGAAGTCCAGGCTGCCGTCGATGTAGATGTCGATCTGGCTGGTGCTGTAGGTGACCTCGACCGTGTAGGTCCTGTTGTCGGACCAGCCGGTGCTGCCGTAGGCGGAGCCGCGGGTGATCTCGTTGACGTTGTTCTGGTGGCACCACAGGTCGGTGTAGGTGCTGATGGGGCCGTCCACCAGGCTCAGCGCGGTGCCCTTGTCGCCGTCCCCGGAGCCGGAGCTGCAGCCATTGTTCTGGTTGCCCTGCTTCCAGTCGAAGAGGATCCACTCCGCCGAGCTGCTGGTGTAGTCGCCGGTCTCGTAGCCGATGACGAAGCCGTTGAAGTCGTCGTCGCTGGAGGTGTTGACCGAGATGTCCATCTCGATGGTCACGCCCGTGGCCGGCAGCGTGGACATGTAGACGCCCGGCGCCGAGTTGAGGGACTGGGTGACCGTTCGGTTGTCGGAGCTCAGGCTCCAGCTCGGTGAAGAGCCGCCGTCCGAGGAGACGCGCTCGTAGAAGTCCAGCTCGAAGGTGGCCTCCGTGCACTCAAAGCCAGCCTCCACCGCGCAGGTGCTGTCGCAGCCGTCCCCGCTGGTGGTGTTCCCGTCATCGCAGCTCTCGGTGCTGTCGAGGCTTCCGTCGCCACATGCGGCGCTCGCCAGGGAGGGCGCGGCGAACACGGCGGAGGCACCGAGCAGAAGGGTCAAGCGGCGCATGTCTCACTCCGATCCAAGGGGTCTGGGCCCTAAGTCTACTCCGCTGGCCCCCTCTCTGGCCCCCACCCCAGCGGATGAAACACTGTCAGGGCTCTGTCACGGACTGGTGGCCCGCCCGATGACGCCTTCCAACAGGCCCCATGGGCCGTAGCGCTTGAGCAGCACCCGCAGGCGCGCCGAGGGTCCCATCACCGTCCGCAGCGGCGGCCGCTTGGACTCGCACAGCGCCACGATCTCCCGCGCCACGTCCAGGGGGTCCCCAGCGGTGGTCGCGATGCGATCGAAGAGCTGCTCGGCCTTCTCGGTGTAGGGGGTGTAGGGCCCGTCTTCGTAGGCCCGCCTGCACAGCGCGCGGTTCCGCCCCAGGATGTCCGTCTTGTAGGGCCCCGGCTCGATCAGGCACACCCGCACTCCGAAGGGCCGCAGCTCGTGCCGCAGCGCCTCGCTCATGCCCTCCAGCGCGAACTTGGAGCAGGCGTAGGCGCCCAGCCCCGGCAGCGCGAGGCGACCCGAGATCGAGCTCACGTTGACGATGGTCCCGCTCCCCTGCTCGCGCATGGCCGGGAGCACCAGGTTGGTCAGCGACCAGACCGCCATCACGTTGACCTCGAGCACGCGCCGGAGCTCATCCTCGTCGATCTGCTCCAGGTAGCCCCCGAGGGCGATCCCAGCGTTGTTGACCAGCGCATCGAGCCTCCCCTCCTCCTCCAGGATCCGCTGGACCACCTGCTGGCGCTGCTCCGCCGAGGTCACGTCCAACTGCACCGGGAAGACCGGGAGCTCCCCCGCAGCCTCCCGCAGGGGCCCCGCGGTCCCCAGATCCCTCAGCCCCGCATAGACCCTGTGTCCACGCCGAGCGGCCTCGACCGCAGCGAGGAGCCCGAAGCCGGATCGACAGCCTGTGACCAGGATCACCATCGGTTGCACCTTGTTCTTGGGCGCCGCCACTAACCGCTCCGCCCCCCTTTGAGCTGTCGTGGCCGCAGATCCGTCCGATGAGGGCGATAGGAAGGACCCATGAACTCCGCCAGCCCCATGCAGCACCTCGTCCGGAGCACCCGGCCCGTGGCCGCCGCCGCCGCCATCGAGCTCACCCTGGGCCTGCTGCCCGCGCTGGGTCTGCGTCCAGAGGACGTCGGGCTTGACCGCCCCCGCGAGATGCCCTGGGGCGAGTTCATCCGGGTCCTGGAGCGCATCAGCCCCCACATCCACGACGTGGGCCAGCTCGAAGAGGTGATCGCCGAGTCCTTCCGCTCTCCGAGCATGCGCACCCTCCACGCCCTCGTCCGCTGGTCCCCCAACCCCGCCGGGGTCGCGCGGGCCCTGGCCAAGGTCGCCGGCGCCCAGGCCTTCCCCGCAGTCAGCACCCACATCGAGGTGCTCGACGGCAACGAGTTCCGCTTGTGGATCCACGTCCCCGAGCCGCTGCCCACCCACCAGGCCTTCTTCCAGCTCTCTCTGGCCGGGAACCGGACCAGCTTCCTGGCCATCGACCCAGACGCCCAGATCGAGATGGTCCAGGTGGACTCCCGGACCGCCTTCTACGAGGTCCACCCCTCTCGGCCCAGCCTGCGTGTGCGCTTCCAGCGCTGGCTCCAGAGCTTCCGCAGCCGCGACGCCGCCCTGGACCTGCTGGAGCAGAAGAACCAGGAGATCCGCGCCCGCCTGTCCGAGGTCGACAAGGCCCGCCGAGAGGCCCAGCTCGCCCGCGAAGCCGCCGAGGACGCCCTGCAGGTACGGAACGCCTTCCTGCGCCGCATCTCCCACGAGCTCCGCACCCCCGCCCACCAGGTCCTGGCGCTCGTCGAGCTGTCCAGGCTGGAGGAAGACCCCGCCGAGCGCGCCATGCTCCTGGAGACCGCCGACGCCTCCGGCCGCCACCTGACCCGCATGATCGACGGCCTGCTGGACCTCACCCAGCTTGACGGTGAGGCCTTCAAGCTCAGCCCCGAGCGCGTCAGCGTCGCCGATCTGCTGGACGGCATCGGGGCCCGCTTCCTCAACCTCATGAGCGTCCAGGGGCGCCTCCTGCAGGTAGAGGTGGACGGACCGGTGCACGCACACACCGATCCCCACCGCCTGGAGCAGGTCGTGGACGCGCTCGTCGAGAACGCTCTGACCCACGGCGAGGGCACCCTGAGCGTGACCGCGGCGATCCACGGTGGCCACTGCGTGATCGACGTCGACGACTGCGGCCCCGGCCCCGCCGCCATCCCACAGCTCGGGTTGTTCGAGGTGGGCGACGACCGCTCCACCCGCGCCAAGGACGGCCTGGGCCTGGGCCTGACCCTGGTCCCCCGGCTGCTGAACGCCATGGGCGGCGACCTGGAGTTCCTGGACAACGCCGCGGGCGGGACCCGCGCCCGGATCAGGGTGCCGGCGGCGCCCCCGGAGGCCTGAGCGCGCCAGGGTCCGGCCTCAGCTCCGGGGGTGGCGGCTTGCCCTCGGGCAGCGCCGGGTCCTCGATGTAGCCCAGGGCCTCCAGGCGCCCGCGCAGCTCGTCGTCCAGGTCTTCGTCCAGATCCAGGACCAGGCGCTCGCTGTGCACGCCCTGCGCCAGGGTCTCCACCCGCCCGGAGAGCGCCTCGACGACCCCGGGCTCCAGCAGCGCCAGGTTCTCGGACTGCTGGCGGTCGGCGGCCGCGTAGAGCTCGTGCTCGCCCCGATCCCGCGCGCCCTGGTCGTTCTGGATGTAGACCCACTCCGGGGTCGAGGCGCGCATCCGGTGGTCCGAGGCAAAGAAGGTCTCCGAGAAGCCCAGCTCCTTGCCGCTCTGCTCCGACTCCCCCCGCGCCTGCGCGGCCAGGCTGCGCCCATCCACCCCCGGGTCCGGCAGCCCCGCGAGCTCCAGCAGGGTCGGGTGCAGGTCGATGGACTCCACCAGCCCGTCCACCCGCGTGCCCGGCTGCACCCCCGCGCCGTGCATCACCCAGGGCACCCGCAGGTTGGCGTCGTAGAGGTAGCGGCCGTGCGCGTGCCCAGCCCAGTCGGGGTCAGACAGCCCCTCCCCGTGGTCGCCCACCACCACCAGCAGGCGATCCGAGCGCCCCATCTCGGCCAGGGCGGCGTCCAGGCCCCGCAGCACCTCGTCGAAGAGCCCCAGCGCTGCATCGTAGCGGTCCACCCCAGAGGGCGAGAGGAAGACCCGCAAGCCCCAGCCAGCCGGGTGCCTCGTCCCCCTCCCCAGGGGCTTGTGCGTGTCGACCACCACGAGCTGCCCGTAGAGCGGCCCCTCCACCTGCGCGGCCAGCTTGGCCCAGTCCCGGACCAGGGTCTCTCCGTCGACCTTGGCGTAGCCCTCGCGCCAGAGCCCGCTGGCCTCGTGGTACTCCGCGAAGCCCTGGTCCATCTGGAAGTAGGCGTTCGCGTTGGGGTTCGCCGTGGCCCCCACCGTGCTCCAGCCCGCCTCCGAGAAGCGCTCCGCCAGGGTCACCACGTCCGGGTGCAGGCCCCGGTTGGTGTTCAGCTCGCCGCGCTCATCGTCGATGCCCAGGCGCCCCGGGTAGAGCCCCGAGATCAGGCTCGCGATGGCCGGGCGCGTCCAGGGCGCGTTGGAGACCATGTCCTCGAACACCACGCCCTGATCGGCGAGCTCCTGCAGGTAGGGCGTGGTCTGGCGGGGGTTTCCGTAGACGCTGGTCCGGTCGGCCCGCAGGGTGCAGCCCACGACCACGATGACGGTCTCGGTGCTCTCCGCGACCGGGGGCGGCGGGGGCGGGTCCGCGCAGCCGAGCAGCAGCCAGATCACGGGGCCTCCAGGGGCAGCCAGGCGCCGTGTCCGGCCGGCAAGAGGACCACGCCCTGCTCGGTGAACGCGCGCATCCCCCGCTGGGCCAGAGGCTTGTAGCAGTGCAGGGAGAGGGTGTGAGGAGCGGCTGTGACCCGGTGGATGGTGTCCGTCTGCACCGTCATGACCTCGCCGGCGCCCGCAGATCTCTGCGCTGTGACCGCAAGCGAGGTGCTCAGGTGGTGTTCCAGGAGCCTGCCCTGCAGCACCCAGATCCGCCCCTCTGCCCCCCCGTGGTCGTGAGGCACCGTCGGGATGCCCGGCGCCCAGCACATCAGCAGCCACTCCCCAGCGGGCTCGGCGTGCAGGATTCGGCGACCGTAGGGCTCCCCGGGGGCGGGGGGCGTGGCCAGGGCCTGCCAGTCCAGCGTGGGCAGAGTGGGGTCGGGGTCGTGTAGCAGAGCGGACCACATGCCAGCGTCCATAACCCCGCGCGGAGCCCGCAGCGCCGGCAGGCTCAGATGCCGCTGCCCGCGAAGAGGTAGGTCATGCCAGAGCCGCCGCCGGAGGTGTCCGAGTACGCGCCGACGGCCAGGTCGGGGTAGCCGTCGCCGTCGGAGTCGCCAAGGTCCAGGGCCCTGCCGAAGTTGTTGCTGCCGCTGCCGGCGTAGCCGACCGTGCCGTCCGAGTCGGTGGTGCTGTAGCTGCCCGTGATGGGCCCGTAGTAGATGTGGGCGCGCCCGCGACAGGTGCTGCCGGAGCAGGTGCTGATGTAGAGGGCACCCACGGCGAGGTCCATGTTGCCGTCCCCGTCGATGTCGTCGACCGCGCTGGCGCTGCCGAGCTCGTCGGAGCCGTGCTCGCCGTTGATGGACACCTCGGCGTGGCTGGCCCGCAGGGTGCCGGTGATGGGGCCGTAGAAGATGTTGAGCTCGCCGCCACCCTCGGTTCCGGCCCCGGGGGCGCCAAGCAGCAGGTCTTCGTAGCCGTCGCCGTTGAAGTCCCCGGCGCTGCCCAGGAACTCGCCCAGGTAGCCGCTGGAGGTGGTCCCGCGGACGTAGGCCGCCGCGCTGGTGGGGCCCCAGGTGAAGCCCACGCTGGCGGGCCCGTGGACGAGCATCGCGCTGCCGCCCTGGGACGCGAGATCGTCGTCGCGGGGGGCGCCCACCCAGAGGTCGTCCAGGCCGTCTCCGTTGACGTCTGCCAGGGCCACATCGGCGCCCGCGTAGTCTGCGGCGACGCCGCCGTCCCAGTGGGTGTCGTCGTCGGTGCCGGCCACCAGATCCGCGGTCACCGGGCCCAGGAAGAGGTAGACATCGCCGGGGTCGCTGGAGTCGCCCCAGGCGCCCAGCACCAGGTCCGCGTTGCCGTCGCCGTCCACGTCCCCCACCGCGACCTGGTCCATGTTCACGCTGGTGCTGTCGTTCTGGACCACCAGATCGGCGTCGGCCTCCGAGCCGTCCGCGGGGGGCCCGTAGTAGATGAACACGGTGCCGTCGCTGCCGGCGCTGTTGTTGTAGTAGGGCGCGCCCACCAACAGGTCGCTCACCCCGTCGCCGTCGACGTCTCCGCCCCCAAGCTCGGTGCCGAAGTAGCCGTGGGACCCGACGGCCGCGAGCAGGGTGTTTGCGTCGCCCTCGGAGCTGAGCGCGCCGCTGAGGGGCCCGTCGAAGATGTAGACGCGGCCCCGGTAGTAGCCCCCGTTGACCTCGCTGGAGACCACCAGCTCGTCGTAGCCGTCGCTGTCCATGTCATCCAGGAACAGGACGTGGCTGCCGGTGTAGGAGAAGCTGCCGCCGACCACCGTGCCGTTGATGCTGGCCACCGCATCGGAGACCAGAAGGTCGCTCCCGCCCAGGCCGCAGCTCCCGCCGCTGCCGTCGCAGTCGTTGTCGATGCCGTCGTCGCAGATCTCGGTCGCGCCGGGGTGCACGCTGCTGTCGTAGGCGTCGCAGTCCCCGTCCACATCCACGTAGCCGCTGGGGGCCTCGCAGGCGCTGGTGGTCAGGGTGCTGTCGCCGTAGCCGTCGCCGTCGCCGTCGTCGTAGAAGGTCAGCAGGCCGGTCACGCCGCTGTCGTCGTCGTCCGCATAGCCGTTGCAGTCCTCATCCACGTCGTGGTCGTCGCAGACCTCGGTCGCGCCGGGGTTCACGTCTGCGTTGTCGTCGTCGCAGTCGGTGGAGTCCGAGACGTAGCCGCTGGGCTGATCGCAGGCATCGGCCGTGGTGTCGGAGCGCCCGTAGCCGTCCCCGTCGCGGTCGTAGTACCAGGTGCTCAGGTCCACCGACGCGACGCCGTCGATGGTGCCGTCGCAGTCGTTGTCGGTGTCGTCGCAGTACTCGGTGGCGCCGGGGTAGGCGACCGCGTCGCCGTCGTCGCAGTCGGTGTTGTCGGCCACGTAGCCGCTGGGGGCGTCGCAGGCGGTGGTGCTGGTGGCCGGGTCGCCGTAGCCGTCGCTGTCCGCGTCGACATACCAGGTGCCCATGTCGCTGGCGGACTCGTCGATGTTGGAGTCGCCGTCATTGTCCAGGCCGTCGCAGACCTCGCTGGCGCCGGGGTGGGTCTCGGCGCTCTCGTCGTCGGAGTCGGTGTTGTCGGCCACGTAGCCGCTGGGTTGATCGCAGGCGTCCAGGCTGTCGCTGGCGTCGCCGTAGCCGTCCCCGTCGCTGTCCAGGTACCAGGTGCTCACATCGGTGGCGTCGGACTCGTCCGTCTCCCCGTCGCAGTCGTTGTCGGCGCCGTCGCAGACCTCGCTGGCGGCCGGGTGGATGGCGCTGTCGCCGTCGTCGCAGTCGGTGGAGCTGGCCTCGTAGCCGCTGGGCTGGCTGCAGCTCGTCGTGCTGGTGGTGCTGCGCCCGTAGCCGTCCCCGTCGCTGTCCAGGTACCAGGTGTCCGCGTCGCTGGCGTCGGACTCGTCGGTGCTGCCGTCGCAGTCGTTGTCGACGGCATCGCAGATCTCCGCCTCGCCGGGGTTCACGGCGGCGGCCGCGTCGTCGCAGTCGGAGGCGTCCGAGACGTAGCCGCTGGGCGCCGTGCAGGCGGTCTGGCTGGTGGCCGCGTCGCCGTAGCCGTCCAGGTCGCTGTCCGCGTACCAGGTGCTGGCGTCGGCGGCGTCGCTCTCGTCGGTGCTGCCGTCGCAGTCGTTGTCGTCGCCGTCGCAGAGCTCCAGGGCGCCGGGGTTGATCGCCGCGTCGGTGTCCTCGCAGTCGCTGCTGTCCGCGACGTAGCCGGAGGGCGCCGAGCAGCCCGTGGTGGTGGTCCCGGCCCGCCCGTATCCGTCCCCATCGTAGTCCAGATAGAAGGTGCTCACGTCGGCGGCGTCGGCCTCATCGACCTCCCCGTCCCCGTCGTTGTCCACGCCATCGCAGAGCTCGGTGGCGCCGGGCCAGGCCGCCGCGTCGCTGTCGTCGAAGTCGCTGTCATCGGCCACATAGCCGCTGGGCTGCGTGCAGCTCGCCGTGGGTGTCGCCGCGTCGCCGTAGCCGTCCCCGTCGCTGTCCGCGTACCACAGGGTCTCGGGGCTCAGGCTGCCGTCGCTGTCCGCGCAGTCCCCGCCCACATCCACCGTGCCACTGGGTTGCTCGCAGGCCGCCTGGGCCGTGCTGTCGTCGCCGTAGCCGTCCCCGTCCAGGTCGTCATACCAGGTGCCCGCGTCCAGGGCGTCAGCCTCGTCGGCCTCCCCGTCGCAGTCGTTGTCCACGCCGTCGCAGTACTCGTAGGCCCCCGCGCCCACGGTCACGTTGTCGTCGTCGCAGTCAAAGGCCTCGCCCGCCCCCACGTACCCGCTGGGCTGCTCGCACGAGGCCACCGAGTCCTCGCTGTCGCCCGCCCCGTCGCTGTCGGCGTCGCGGTACCAGAGCACGTCCGGGGCCTCGTCCACCGCGCCGTCGCAGTCGTTGTCCACCCCATCGCAGCCGTCCAGGGCCAGCTCGTTGACCTGGGCGTCCCCGTCATCGCAGTCAAAGTCGTTGTCCACGTGCTCCGCGGGGGCCGAGCAGGCCTGGGTGCCCGTCTCCGGGTCGCCCATACCGTCCCCATCCAGGTCCGCGAACCACTCGGTCAGCACCCCCTCGTCGACGAGGTCATCACAGTCCTGATCCACGCCATCGCAGACCTCGTCGATGCCCGGGCTCCTGCTGCCGTCGCCGTCATCGCAGTCCCCACCCCGGGAGATGTACCCCAGAGGTTGTTCACAAGTGACAGCCGATCCCTCTGGATCCCCGTAGCCGTCCCCGTCGCCGTCCAGGAACCACTCCGCCGTGGTGTCCTCGTCCACGACGCCGTCGCAGTCGTTGTCCAGGTAGTCGCAGGACTCCCCCGCCGCCGGGTTGATCGCGGCCACGCCGTCGTTGCAGTCCCCCTCCTCCTCCGTGAAGCCGTCCGCGTCGTTGTCCACCTTGAGCACATCAGCGGTGTCCGTGACGGCCCTGCGGTCCTTGCAGCCCAGCAGCGAGAGCGAAGAGAGAAGCAGCAGAATGGACACGGTCGCTCCAGGGCGGTGCAGGCGCGAGCGCCCGGGCCAGAACAACACGGCCCACCAAGGGGCGCAACCGGGCTGAGATCCTTTCAGGACTCCTTATTGAAAACGACTTGCGTTCTCTGTTGATAACAAGTATCACTTGCACCGTGATTCCCCTCCTGCCGCTGCTCGTCGCCGAGCCAGACCCTCCGCCGCCGGACGAGTCCGGGGAGGTCTTGACCGTCACCGCTCCCCGCAGCCAGCGCGTCGGGGATCAGGTCGCCAGCCGCATCCTGGTCCTGGACGCCGAGCAGCTCCAGGCGATGGGCGCGCAGAACCTGGGGGAGGCGCTGGACACCCTCCCGGGCGTGCAGGTGCAGGACAACTACCGGGGGACCGAGATCTCCCTGCGCGGCCTGGACCCCCAGCACACGCTGATCCTGGTCGACGGCCAGCGCCTGGGCGGTCAGGTGGGCGGCGCGGTCGACCTCTCCCGCATCCCCCTGGAGGAGGTCGAGTCCGTCGAGGTCATCAAGGGCCCCCAGTCCGCGCTCTACGGGTCGGAGGCCATGGGCGGCGTGGTGCGCATCACCACCCGCAAGGCCGAGCCCGTGCCCAGCGTGGGCGGCCAGCTCGCCGTGGGCCACACCCTGGAGCAGGGCGCACCGACGGCGGACGCCAGCGTGATGCTCGGCGGGGGGATCGGGGACCTGGGGCTCAAGGCCGAGGCCGGCTACCACGGCGCCGCGCCCATCAGCGACGATGAGGGCTTCACCACCCTGGAGGGCTTCCACCAGGGGGAGCTGGCGCTGAGCGCCCACCTGAGCCCCCAGGACCAGTTCACGCTGGACGCCCGCTCGGCCTACACCGCGCGCCTGATCCACGGCATCGACGCCGGGAACGGCGGGGCCATCCTGGACCGTCGCGTGGCCACCGAGACCCTGGTGAACCAAGCCTCCCTGAGCTGGAGCACCCCCCGGGCGCTGAACACGATCCACGGAAGCTACAGCTTCTACCTGGATCAATACGCAGTGGACCAGCGCAAGTCCAGCGCCCTGGACGTCTACGAGCGCTCCCGCGAAGACCTGGGGGAGCTCTCCCTGCTGCACGAGCGCTCCACCGCGATCGGCGTGCTCAGCGTGGGCACGGACACCCTGGCCCAGCGCCTGGACGCCGACCGCCTGGACAGCGTCGGCAGCCGCGTCCGGATCGCGCCCTTCGCCCAGCTTGAGTACCGGCCCACCGCCACCCTGCTGGTGATCCCCGCCGCCCGCTGGGAGCTGGACAGCCAGTTCGGCCGCAAGCTCGCGCCCAAGCTCTCGCTGATGTGGGCCCCCACCCAGGGCCCCCAGCTCCGGGTCAGCTACGGCCAGGGCTTCCGCGCGCCCAGCTTCTCCGAGCAGCTCCTGCGCTTCTCCAACCCCAGCTCCGGCTACCGCGTCGAGGGCAACCCGGAGCTGGGCCCCGAGACCTCCCAGGGCGTGGACCTGGAGCTGCGCCAGGGCCTGGGCCCCCTGACCCTGAGCGCCGCCGGCTGGTTCACCGAGATCGACGACCTGATCGGCGTCGGCCCCGGAGAGCAGACCAGCACGGCGACGGTCTACCAGTACGTGAACATCGACCAGGCACGCAGCTCGGGGAGCGAGGTGGCCGCGGTGCTCGAGCTGGGCGCCCTCACCGCCGACACCAGCTACACCTTCAACCACACGCTGGATCTCTCCACCGGCGAGGCACTGCCGGGCCGCCCCCGCCACAGCGCCACGACGCGCCTCGCTTGGACCCCGGTCCCTGCGGTGGACCTGGGCACCCAGATGCGCTGGGTTGGGGCCCGGACTGTGGGCACCGACCTCCCCCTCGCCGCCCCCTACACCCAGTGGGACGCGTGGCTGATGTGGCAGGGACCGCAGGACATGCGCTTCCGGCTGGGCTGCGAGAACCTGCTCAACACCCAGGACCCCAGCGGGCTGGTGCTGATCCGCCCCCGCGAGGTGGTCCTGAGCATCGACGGACACTGGAGGGGCGCGTGATCCTGCTGACCCTGCTCGCCTGCCTGCCGGACCTCTCGGAGTCCATGAACACCTGGGACACGGGCTCGCTGGCGCTGGACGACACCCAGGCCACCGAGGGGCCGACCGCCCTCAAGATCGACGCCACCGACTACACGCTGTGGGTCCCCCTGGACCTGGACACCCTCACCCTGGGCGCGCCCGGGGAGTCCCTGGAGGGTTGGGATCTGCGCTTCCAGCGCTACCTGGTGGAGCTGGACGGCGGGGTCTCGGGAGAGGGAGAGGTGGAGGCCACCTACATCGAGGGGGCCGACTTCACCGCTCTGGCTTGGGAGGACCTGCCCGCCTCCGGCTGGGCCCAGGACGCACCCGATGGCGACGACGAGGACACCGAGCCCGACCGCGTGTTCGACGAGTGGTACGACTACGACGTGGACGACCACAGCCTGACCCCCAAGGAGCGGGTCTACGTGGTGCGGACACCAGAGCAGACTTTCAAACTGGTCTTTGACAGCTACTACGACGCGGCCGGCAGCCCCGCAAAGCTGCAGCTGCGCCTGGACGAGATGCCCCCAAGCGGAGACGCGCAATGACCCTGCCCCTGATGATGCTGCTGGCCTGCGACAGCGGCGAGACCACCGACACCCACGACAGCCACGTCCACGACGACACCGGCTCCGAAGACACCGGGTCCGAAGACACCGGCGCCGAGGACACCGGCGACACCGGAGAGCCCGTCGAGACGGTCCAGCGCAGCGAGGACGGCGGCGTGATCTCCTTTGTGGTCGACGGCACGGACGCCGAGGCCTGGATCTACGTGGACTTCGCCACCGGCCAGGTCAGCGAGTCCGACGCCTGGGACGTGGCCCTGCAGCGCTACGCGATGAACCTGCCGGAGGGCGGCGCGGCTGGCTGGCAGCCCGACGAGTCCTTCGACGCCCTGAGCGCCCCCATCGCCGGCCTGCCCTGGGACTCCGACCCCGGCGCGTGGTGGGCCTACGACAGCACCACCCACGTGCTCAGCCCCCTGGCCGGCAGCTTCGCGCTCGAGCTGGACTCCGGCACCTGGCTGCTGCAGTGGACCGGCTACTACCACCCCGAGACCGGCGCCTCCGGCTACCCCCAGTTCCAGGTCAAGGCCGCCGACGCCGCGCCGGAGTCCAAGCTCAGCCACGAGAGCACCTCTGGCGTGCGCACCACCGAGGTCGACGCCTCCGACGGCGCTGTCACCCTGCGACTGGCCAGCGGCGCGGAGGCCACCGCGGCCAACCCCGACGCCTGGAACCTGAGCTTCGACCGCTACAACGTCACCCTGAACGACGTGCAGGTGGCGATCACCGACGAGGCCTTCGACGGCCTGGCCTCGCTGCCCGCCGATCTGAGCTGGGACGCCGACATGAGCGCCTGGTACGACTACGACTCCAGCACCCACCAGCTCTCGGCCAAGGAGCAGACCTACCTGCTGCAGAGCGGCGACGGCGGCGTCTACAAGCTGGAGTTCACCAGCTACTACGACGCCGACGGCGTGAGCGGTCACCCCACCTTCCGCTGGGCCGAGGTGCTCGGTGAGTAGCCTGCTGCTCTGGGCCTCCCTGGCGCTGGCGGGCACCGTCACCGACGCCAAGGGCCGCGAGGTCACGGTCGATGACAACGCCCGCATCCTGTGCCTGGGCGGCTCCATCACCGAGACCGTGGCCGCCCTGGGCATGGAGTCCCAGCTCGTGGGCGTGGACGCCTCGTCCCTGTACCCGGAGTCGGTCACCGCGCTGCCCCAGGTCGGCTACTACCGCGCCGTCTCCGCCGAGGGCGTGCTCTCTCTGCAGCCCACGGTGATCCTGGCGCTGGAGGGAAGCGGCCCGCCCCCGGTCATGGCCCAGCTCGAGGCCACCGGCCTGCCCATCGTCTACCTGGAGGAGGCCGACTCCGTCCCCGAGGCCCGCGCCCGGATCGAGACCGTCGCCACCGCCCTGGACGCCGAGGCCGCCCCGCTGCTCTCCCGCTTCGATGAGGAGGTGGAGGCCGGTCGGTCTGCGGCATTGTCAGGTGCACCGCGGGTGCTCTTCATCTACGCCAGAGCCGGCGGGGTGATGAACGTCGCAGGCGAGGGCACCTCGGCCGACGCCATGATCCGCCTCGCAGGCGGCGTCAACGCGGCGGCGGGCTTCTCCGGCTACAAGCCCCTGACCCCCGAAGCCGCCGTGGCCGCCGCCCCGGACGTGGTGCTCTTCACCACCCGCGGCCTCGAGGCCTCCGGCGGCAAGCAGGCTGCCCTGCAGAACCCCGCGCTGGCCCTCACGCCCGCTGGGCAGAAGGGCGCTGTCGCCGCCGTGGACGACCTGTTGCTGCTGGGCTTTGGGCCCCGCACCGGGAAGGCCATCACCGCTTTGGCCCAGGCCCTCCGGGACGCCTTGGCATGAACGCTTCGCTCCCCGTCTCCCCGATCCAGCGCGTCGCTACGCCCCTGCTGGTCGGGGCCACCCTGCTTCTCGCCGTGTTCTCAGCGACGCAAGGTGCTTTCTCCATGACAAGCGCTGGCTTGTGGGAGGCGGTTGGAGCGCTCACATCAGGCCAGGACCCGCTGCCCGTGTCGGCGCAGGTCCTGTGGCAGATCCGCCTCCCCCGGATCTGCCTCGCCGTGCTCGTTGGGGCGGGGCTGGCGGGTTCAGGCGCCGGTTTCCAGGGTTTGTTCCGGAACCCGCTCGCCTCGCCCACCTTGCTCGGCGTCTCCGCCGGGGCCTCCGCTGGAGCCGCCCTGGCCATCGTCATGCCCTGGGGGCCCCACGGGGTCGCCCGGGTGCCCATCGCGGCCTTCCTCGGCGCCCTGATCTCCAGCACGCTGGTCCTCCAGCTTGGGCGCGTCCGGGGCCGCACCGACACCGCCCGCGTGCTGCTGGCCGGCGTCGCCCTGACCTCCGCCGCCAGCGCGCTGGTGGGCGTCGCGACCCTGTTCGCCGACGACGCCCAGCTCCGCTCCTACACTTTCTGGGTGCTGGGCAGCCTGGGCGGCGCGAGCTGGTCCACCGTGGGCACCGTCGCCCTGGGGGTCACCCTGGGCCTGGGCCTGGTGCTCTCGCAGGCCCGCGGCCTGGACGCCTTCGCCCTGGGCCAGCAGATCGCCCAGCACCTGGGCCTGAACGTCCAGCGCCTCACCCTGCTCGTGCTCGTCGGCGCCTCCCTCGCCGTGGGCAGCTCCGTGGCCGCCAGCGGCATGATCGGCTTCGTCGGCCTGGCCGTGCCCCACCTGGTGCGCATGGTCCTGGGCCCCGCCCACGCGCGGCTGCTGCCCGCCACCCTGGCCCTGGGCAGCCTGCTGCTGCTCGCCGCAGACACCGCCGCCCGCACCCTGGCGGCCCCCACCGAGATCCCCATCGGGATCCTCACCACCACCCTGGGCGTGCCCTTCTTCATCTGGCTGCTGCGCCGCAAGGAGTCCCAGTGGTGAGGAGAGCTGCACTGCGCGCCGACAAGCTCTCCCTCACCCTCGGGGGCCAGTCGGTGGTCGACCACGTCTCTCTGACCGCGTCCGCCGGCGAGGTGCTCGCGGTGATCGGCCCCAACGGCGCCGGCAAGAGCTCCCTGCTCTCCCTGCTCTCGGGGGAGCGGCGGCCGGACGCCGGGCAGGTCTGGATCGGGGATGCGGAGCTGAACAGCCTGTCCTCGCTGGCGCTGGCCCGTCGGCGGGCGGTGCTGCCCCAGACCCTGCCCCGGGCGGTGGGGTTCAGCGTCTTGGACATCGTCCAGCTCGGCCGCCTCCCCCACCAGAGCGGCGGGGCCCCCACCCCGGAAGACCGGCGCGCAGCCCAACAGGCGCTGGCCCAGGTCGGCATGAGCGCCTTCGCCCACCGGCGCGTGGAGACCCTCAGCGGCGGCGAGCACCAGCGCATCCACCTGGCGCGCGCCCTGGCGCAGCTCTCCGACCCGCCCCCCGGCAGCCCCCCGGTGTTGCTGCTGGATGAGCCCACGAGCGCCCTGGATCTGGGCGCCCAGCACCAGACCCTGGAGCTCGCAGCCCGCCTGGCCCACGATGGGCTGGTGGTGATCGTGGTGCTGCATGACCTGAACCTGGCGGCCCGCTACGCGGACCGGGTGCTGCTGATGCACCGAGGCCGCGCGGTCGCACCGCCAACCCCGCCTGATGCGCTCCTCCAGCCCGCGATCCTGGGTCCCATCTACGGACTGACCCTGGCGCGCCACGAGCTGGGGGGGCGGCCCGTTCTATTCCCTGGAGACTGAGAACATGACCCTGAGCGCCCGCTACGACACCCTCCGTCAAGACAACCCCAGCATCCGCATTCGCGACGCCGCCGACACCTTGGGCTGCAGCGAAGTCGAGCTGCTGGCACTGCAGCCCCAGGTCACGCCCCTGCGGGCCGACTTCGGCGAGATCCTGCGCCGGATGCCCACCCTGGGCAAGACCATGGTGCTCACCCGCAACCACGCCGTGGTCCACGAGAAGACCGGCACCTGGGCCAAGGTGCGCGTGGGCCCCCACGCCTCGCTGGTGCTGGGGGAGATCGACCAGCGCATGTTCCTGGGCAAGTGGAAGTGGGCCTTCGCCCAGACCAAGGAGGCCCGCGGGCGCACCCTGCACTCCATCCAGTTCTTTGACGCCCACGGCGACGCCGTGATGAAGGTGTACGCAAAGGACGCCGATCTCGCCCCCTACCAGGCCTTGATCGCCGAGTTCGCCGAGCCCGAGCAGGACGCCCCCGCGCCCAGCCCCCGCCCCGCCCCCGCCGTGGACCGCCCCGACGCCGAGATCGACGTGGAGGGCCTGAACGCCGCCTGGGGCGCGCTCACCGACACCCACCAGTTCTTTGGCCTGATCCGCAAGTTCCAGGTGGGCCGCGAGCAGGCGCTGCGCCTGTGCCCCGACTTTGCCGTGTCCGCGCAGGTCGACCTGATGGCCTTCCTGGAGGCCGCCGCCGCCGACGGCCTGAGCATCATGTGCTTTGTGGGCAACCCCGGGAACATCCAGATCCACACCGGCCCCATCCACAAGACCAAGGCCATGGGCACCTGGGCAAACGTGCTGGATCCCAGCTTCAACCTGCACCTGGACCAGTCCAAGGTCGCCACCGTCTGGCGCGTGCGCAAGCCCACCACCGACGGCGACGTGAACTCCCTGGAGCTCTACGACAGCGCCGGCCAGAACGTCGCGCTCTTCTTTGGCGAGCGCAAGGAGGGTCGCGTCGAGCTCCCCGCCTGGCGCACCCTGCTCGACCGCTTCATCCCCGCCCCCTGGGAGGACCAATGACCCTCGCGAACGCTGAACACACCCGCCTGGAGCGCTGCGAGTGCGGCACCCTCCAGCTCCAGATCGGCCCGGTGCAGGTGACCATGAACCGGCGCGTGGCCCAGGAGCTGCTGGAGGTGCTGGCACACGGCATGTCCAACCTGGCCGTCCAGGAGCTGGCCGAGGCCCGCTCCTACCGGGGCCTGCGCCCAGTCAAGGGTCCCCTGAACTGACCCCCTGAGAAAGGAGCACACCATGTGCCTGCTCTGCGTCGAGCAGAGGGCCGCGCGCCCTCTGGACACCCGGGCTCTGTCCCGCATCCTGCTGCTGGGCCTGCCCCTGCTCGCCGCCTGCGACAAGGGCAGCGAGCCCCAGGACACCCAGGACACCAGCCCAACGGTCGAGGCCGTCTGCGAAGACCCGGTCGAGGTCGAGTGCCTGGACGAACTCATCCTGAACCTGGGCCTCCAGGACGGCGAGGAGGTCAGCGCCGGCGAGGTCGTCTCCACCGCTTCAGGCGGCGAGTTCACCCTCCAGATCGACGCCACCGGCGGGGGCATCTCCCAGGCCCCGAGCGCCCCCTGGGTGTACGTGCGCTTTGAAGACGACGGCGCCGTCAAGGTGGAGCTCGGGGACGAAGAGGCCCTGGAGAGCATGGACTGGCACCTGGCCGCCAAGCGCTACCTGCTCCGCCTGAACGGAGGCAGCTCCGGCCCCTCCTGCGTCGGGGCGATCCCTCTGCTGGAGACCGCCTACGAGGACACCACGGCCCTGGACGCCGACGCCGAGTTCCTGGTGGACGACTTCTTCACGTCGGACTGCACGCTGATCAACGACAGCTCCGGCCTGGAGGGCAGCCCCCAGCTCGCCCTGAGCTCCTGGTGGTCCTACCCCGGCTGCGTGGCCACCACGGCCGTGCCCTTCGTGGTGCGCCTGGACGACGGCCGCCAGCTCAAGCTGGTCGTGGACAGCTACTACGCAAGCGGCCAGGAGAACTGCAACGAGACCGGCGCCATGGGCAGCGGCAGCGCCAACTTCACGATGCGGTGGAGCTGGCTCTGAGCGGTCCGGACGCTCTCAGCGATCCAGCTCCGCCAGCAACAGCTTGCGGTCCCGCTCCGCGTGCACGCTGATGGTGTCCAGCGTGCGGTCGCAGTGGGTACACATGGGGATGTCTGAGAACAGCAGGCAGTGCGTGCAATAGTGGAAGGGGACCTGGGCGTTCTGCACCTGGTCGCGGTGCGCCTGGGTGACCTGCGCTCGGTCTGGCATCCGGGTCACCTTGAGACTGTCGCCCTTGAGCCAGATGCCCAGCCCCATCAGCCCAAAGAGCAGGGCGATCCCCGGGATGACGAACACCACGATCCCCATGCGCCACAGGACCAGGTGCCCAAGCAGCGCAGCCAGGGCGATCCCGAAGCTGAGCACCGCGCCCTTTCGGCCCAGGCCCATCAGCCAGTCGATCAGGTTGGCCATGCCCCCCTCCTCTCGCGCTCCCTATTCTCTATCGTCGAGCTGCGGCAAGTCTCATGGAGATCTCCTACAAACTCGCACATAGCCACTCGGGGTGAACTACATTCACTGCCCCACAGGAGCTCCCCCGAATGTCTTCGACGACCCAAGTGACCATGGACACCAGCGCGAACAACAAGGCCAAGGCGGTCTTGAGCGTGCTGGTGCTCGTCTTCATCGCCCTCTTCGCCTTTGGCTGGGTCAAGGACTGGGACTTTTTGGGCATGTTCTGGATCGGCGTGGCCATCGTCGGCTTTGGCGGCGGGCTGGTCGGCCAGCTCAAGGGCGGCGGCTTCGCCCAGGCCCCCTGCCCCTCCTGCGGCCACACCCTGGAGTTCGTCAACCCCAAGGACCACCGCATCGAGCACTGCTCCGAGTGCGGCGCCTGGTCCCACGGCACCGACACCATGGGCCTGGTCCCGGACGACTACGTGGCCGAGATCGCCACCTTCACCACCCCCTTCAAGGGCGAGGGCATGCGCTGGCCCCGCACCGACGACGACCACCTGTCCTGCCCCGTCTGCGCCGGCCACGCGGAGCTCGAGGAGCTGGAGGTCCAAGACGCCGGCATCGGCGTGATGATGGGCGTCGGCGGCAAGATCACCACCTACAAGCTCAAGGTCCCCATGTGCCCCGAGCACAAGGACGGCATCGACCTCAAGCCCGACGACGACGACGACAAGAAGATCCACCTGGTCTTCCGCTCCCGCCCCTACCACCTGGCCTATGAGGCGCTCAACAGCTAGCGCAGATCCCGGCGCAGGCGAGGTCAGGCTGGGCGCTCATAGGTGCAGCAGCCCCTTGATCCTGGACTTCACCCCCTGCGCTCGCGCCCGCAGGCCCGCGATCGGCCCGTGCTTGGGTGCGGCCCGTTTTGGCTCAGGCCGCTGGGGCGCCGGGCTAGGCTCAGCTCGGTTGGGGGCTGCCTGAGGAGCCTCTGGGGAGGCCTCGGCGGGCTCGGCGGCGTAGAGCGCCAGCGCCGCCGGGAAGAGGGTGTCGTCCTCGAAGGCCGCGTGGGCGCCCAGGTCGTCGAGCAGCTCCAGCAGGGGCTCCTCCAGCTCGCCGGCATCGCGCGCGGCGGCCCGCATGGCGATCTCCAGGGTGCCCAGGATCTCGTGCTCGTGGGCCATCACCTGCAGCGGCACGCGGAAGTCCATGCCCACCTTGCCCGCGGCCTTGGCGCGCATGGCCGGGAAGAGGATCTGCTCTTCCTTGGTCATGTGCGCGGCCAGGGTGTCGTGCAGGTGCCGCCAGGGCGCGGTCAGGCGCTTGTCGGGGTTGCCCGCGAGCGCGGCGTCGAGCTCCGCCAGCAGCCGCCACTCCTTCTCGTGGAAGGTGGCCAGGACGTGGTCGATGTGCTCGGGGACAGAGGACATGGGCGGCTCCTTGGGCGCAACAGGAGCAAGAGTCGTGCCGGGCGGGTCGGGCCCAGCCTGTCCTCGCTGGCGGGCGGGGATGTGCACAAGTGGCGTGATCCCACACAGGTGGATCGGGTGAGATGACCCAACCCCGAGCACCCCAGAGCCACCTCCTCCCAAAGAGAGCGACCCGGCACGGGCTGTGCACACGGCGAGCGCACTGGAGTGTGCGCATGTCCTGGCCCTGGAAGACCATCATCGAGCCCTTCCGCATCAAGAGCGTGGAGGCCATCCCCCTGCTGAACCGCCCAGAGCGCGAGGCCGCCCTGCGCGAGGCCCGGTACAACCTGTTCAAGCTGCCCGCGAGCGTGGTCACCATAGACATGCTGACGGACAGCGGCACGGGGGCCATGTCGGCGGCGCAGTGGGAGGCCATCATGCGCGGCGACGAGTCCTACGCGGGCTCGCGCTCCTTCTACGAGCTGGACGCGGTGGTCAAGCGCATCTCCGGCATGCCCGAGGTCCTGCCCGTGCATCAAGGTCGGGCGGCCGAGCGCATCCTGGCGCGCACCATGCTCCGGGACGGCGGGCTGGTGGTCTCGAACACGCACTTCGACACCACGCGCGCGAACGTGGAGCAGGCGGGGGCGGAGGCGATGGATCTGCCCGTGGACCAGTCGGGGGACCACCCCTTCAAGGGGGACATGGACCTGCCACGCCTCAAGGAGATCCTCTCCACCCGCGAGGTCAAGCTGGTGCTGATGACGCTGACCAACAACGCGGTGGGCGGGCAGCCGGTGAGCATGGCCAACCTGCAGGCGGTCTCGGCGCTGTGTCGGGAGGCCGGGGTGCCGATGTTCATGGACGCGGCGCGCTTTGCGGAGAACGCGTGGTTCGTGCGGGAGCGGGAGCAGGGCTGGAAGGACCACAGCTGCGAGCAGATCGCGCGGGCGGCCTTCGATCTCTGCGACGGGCTCACCATGAGCGCGAAGAAGGACGCCATCGTGAACATCGGCGGGCTGCTGGCCTGCCGGGACCCGGAGCTGGCGACGATGTTCCGCAACCAGCTGATCCTGGGCGAGGGCTTCCCCACCTACGGCGGGCTGGCGGGCCGCGACATGGCGGCGATGGCGGTGGGCCTGCTGGAGGCTCTGGACGAGAACTACCTGCGCTACCGGGCGCGCTCGGTAGAGCACTTCGCGAACGCCCTGCAGGGGGCGGGGGTGCCCGTGGTGACGCCCCCGGGTGGGCACGCGGTGTACCTGGACGCGGGGGCGCTGCTCTCCCACCTCAAGCCCGCCGAGCTGCCCGGGGTGGCCCTGGGCAACGCGCTGTATCTGGAGGGCGGCGTGCGCGGCGTGGAGATCGGCAGCCTGATGTTCGACGGCGCGCCCCGGGAGCTGCTGCGCCTGGCGATGCCGCGGCGAGTCTACACCGAGGCGCACATCCACTACGTGGTCGAGGTCGCGGCCAAGGTCGTGGCCCAGGCGGCGGAGATCCGGCCGATGCGGATCGTGGAGGCGCCGGACTTCCTGCGGCACTTCTCGGCGGCGCTGGAGCCGGTGGATTGAGAATATTCTGAACCCTTTAGAATATTCGTAATTTCAGCGACTTAGCTTGATCGCCTCCGCCCTGTCGGCTACCCTCCGGGGCTGGAGGTTCCCCATGCTCTGGCTGATGCTGGCCTGCGCGCCCACCGATCCCTGCGCGGACTCCCCCGACGGCGATGGCGATGGCCTCAGCGACTGCGTCGAGGCGCAGGAGGGCAGCGATCCGGCCGCCTGGGACAGCGACCTGGACGGCTTCTCCGACGGGGAGGAGCTGGACTGCGGCGGCGACCCCCTGGACGCCAGCGTGACCTGCTACGCCTGCGGCTGGAGCCGGGCGGACAGCAGCGCGCTCAGCGCGACCGGAGCGGACATCGGGGACACCGTGGCCGACATCGGCCTGGTGGATCAGTGCGGGGAGCAGACCTCGCTCTACGACTTCTCGGGCCAGTGGCGCATCGTGTTCGCCACGGCGGCCTGGTGCTCCGCCTGCTTGTCCGAGGCAAGCGGGCTAGAGCAGGCGGGCGCCGAGTTCCAGGCGCAGACCGGGATCGACTTCTCCTACATGATCCTGCTCTTCTCCAGCGTCACCGGCGACCCGCCCAACGACCAGACCGCGGTGGACTACGCCCCCAACGTCGGGGATCCCGCCATCCCGGTGTTCGCCGACCCCGAGCGGGCCTGGCTGGAGGCCTCGCCCTACGACGGGAGCGAGCTGCCCGGCAAGTGCCTGCTCAGCCCCGACATGGAGCTGGTCCAGTGCTGGACCGGCCACGACAACGACCAGGACGCCCTGGACACCATCCTCAGCATCGAGAGCGCCCGATGATCAACGCCCTGCTCCTGGCCTTGGCCTGCACCGCCCCCGATAGCTCCGAGCCCCAGGACACCCAGGTCCTGGACACCGCCCCCGAGGAGCTCCCCCGCCGCGAGCTGCCCGATGGGGTCGACGACGCCTTCTCCCAGCAGGCGTGCGGCCTCTTCGAGGAGACGGGCGAGGCCATGGTGATCGCTGGGTCCGAAGCCGAGGCCGGTCAGGCCCTGATCGTGCCCTCCGGAGACACCCTGGTCCACCGCCTGGAGCTGCCTGAGAGCGGCCCCGGCTACCTCACGGTCGAGGTCCCCGAGTGGATGAGCACCATCCGCTTCTTCGCCGACGAGCAGGCCACCTACAGCATCGACCACGTCGACGCCGAGGAGCTCACCGGCATCCGACGGGCCGGCGCCTGCCCGGACACCGAGATCCACGACAACCGCTACGCCTTCCACGCCTGGGGCAGCTACGTCCTCCGCTTCGACGAGGACAGCCCCCGCGAGATCTGGTTCGTGGCGCTGATCGAGAGCTGATGCTGGCCCTCTGGCTGGCCTGCGCCCAGCCGGGGACGCCGCTGGACACCGGGCTGTGGGGGGTGCCCGAGCACTTCCCGCCGGCCGCCGTCCCCCAGGACAACCCCATGACCCCCGAGAAGGTGGAGCTGGGGCGCCACCTCTTCTACGACCCCGGCCTGTCGGTCAACGGGACGCGGAGCTGCGGCATCTGCCACGAGGCCGCCAAGGGCTTCACCGACGGCTTCGTGCGGGCGCTGGGGGCCACCAACGAGATGCACCCCCGCAACACCCTGAGCCTGGCCAACGTGGCCTGGCGTGAGGACCTGGGCTGGCGTGGGGACGCCCCGTCCTCGCTGGAGGAGCAGGTGCTGGTGCCCCTCAGTGGCCACGATCCCTTGGAGATGGGGATGGATTGGGAGACGCTGCAGCCCCGCCTCTCGCAGAACCCGATCTACCCCCCGCTGTGGGAGGCCGCCTATCCGGGCCAGGAGTGGAACCTGGAGCAGGTCCAGCAGGCGCTCGCCAGCTTCGAGCGCAGCATCGTCGGCGGGGACAGCCCCTACGACCGCTACCTGCGGGACGGCACCCCCCTGGAGCCTGCCGCGGAGCGGGGTCGGCAGCTCTTCTTCTCGCGGGAGCTGGCGTGCAGCCGCTGCCACGGCGGGGTCTTCCTGGACAGCCCCACCAGCGCCCTGGGGAGGGTGAGCGCACGCCACGGCTACTTCAACACGGGGCTCTACAACGTCGACGGCCTGGGGGCCTACCCCGAGTCCGAGCAGGGCTTGATCGAGGTCACCGGTGCCCCCGAGGACATGGGGGTGTTCCGCACCCCCAGCCTGCGCAACGTGGCGCAGTCCGGCCCCTGGCTGCACGACGGCAGCGCCAACGATCTGGGCGATGTGATCGACGCCTACGCGCGCGGCGGCAGGCGCATCGAGAGCGGCCCCAACCCGGGCGATGGGGCCGAGAACCCCTACAAGCACCGGCTGATCCGCGGCTTCGAGCTGAGCCAGCAGGAGCGCAGTGATCTCCTGGCCTTTCTGGACGCGCTCAGCGATTCCTCGCTGATGGACGACCCGCGCTACCAGACCCCCTTCTGCGTCGTGCTGCAGGGAGAGGTGCAGAACGCTCCCTGCGTAGACGACAGCGCTCCCTGACCTCCCCTCAGAGCTGCTCCAACCCCACGTCCGGGTGGTCGGTGATCAGCCCGGTGACGCCCAGTTCCAGCAGGCGCTGCATCTCGGCGGGGTCGTTGACGGTCCAGGCCCAGACCTGGCAGCCGTGGCGCTGCTGCTTGCGCACGAAGCGGCGGGTGACGCGGCTGGCCTCGACGGCGATGACCTGGGGCTCGGACTTGCCGTTGAGCCACATGCGCTTGAGCACCAGCTTGGTGATGGGGTTGAGCTCGGCGCCCTTGAAGGTGCCGGTGAGCTGCCCGCGGGGGATGGCGGGGGCCTTGAGCTTGACCTGCTCCAGCATCAGGGGGTCGAAGCTGGTGACCAGGACCTGGTCCTCCAGGCCGCGGGACACCACGGCGTCCACGACACCCTGGGCGAGCTGCTCGCGCTGGGGGTGGGTCTTGATCTCGATGTCGATCAGCACCTGGCCGCCGAAGGCGTCGAGCACCTGATCCAAGGTGGGCACGGGCTCGCCGGCGAACTCCGGGGCGAACCAGCTCCCGGCGTCCAGGGCGGCCAGCTCGGCGGCGCTAAGGTCCCCCGCCAGGCCCTGCCCGTTGGTGGTGCGGTCCACGCTGTCGTCGTGGAGCACGATGACCTGTCCGTCCTTGGACAGGGTCACGTCCAGCTCGAAGCCCACGCCCAGCTCAGCGGCCTTGGTGAAGGCGGCCAGGGTGTTCTCGGGGGCCAGGGCGGCGCCGCCGCGGTGGGCGATGATCTGCGTGGCGGCGATGTGCTCGGGCAGGGGCTCCTGCGCGGCGACCAGCGAGGTCAACAGGGACAGCATCTGAGCGGACTCCAAACGTCCTGTGCAAGCTACCCCAGGACCGCTACGCTGCCCCCCATGCGACACCAAGACGTGGCCTGGAACACCTGGACCCCCACCATGCGCGCGACCCTCCTGTTCATCCAGCAGGGGGAGCGGCTGCTGCTCATCCGCAAGAAGACCGGGCTGGGCAAGGGCCTGATCAACGCGCCGGGCGGCAAGATCGATCCCGGCGAGTCCGCCCCCCAAGCCGCCGTCCGTGAGGTCATCGAGGAGCTGGGCGTCACCCCCCTGGAGGCCCGCTGGTGCGGCCGGCTGCGCTTTGAGTTCACCGACGGCCTGCGGCTGCAGTGCCAGGTCTTCCACTCCCGCTTCTACACAGGCACGCCCACCGAGACCCGCGAGGCGATCCCGCTGTGGTGCGCGGTGGACGCGCTGCCCTTTGACGAGATGTGGGCGGACGACCGGGTGTGGCTGCCCGAGCTGCTGGCCGGCGTGCCCTTCCACCTGGAGGCCATCTTTGATGCGGAGCGCATGCTGGACCACCGGCTGGAGACGGGGGCGGGCCTGTGCCCCTGAAGCGAGTCCGAACGTGAGATGTGCGTCAGGTAGACTGAGGCCTGGAGGTCTCATGCTTCTTCTCAGCGCTCTGGTGCTCGCCTCGACCGCGAGCGCCGCCGACATTCAGTTGGAGGTGTCCCAGACCAAGGGAACGACCACCTTCACCCCCACGATCGACGCGTCCAGGTTTGACAAGGTCGTCTGGGACGAGGACGGGCTCGACCTCTATGTGGCGTGGGAGGACGGCGAGCTCGACCTGCACGTCTGGGTCGACGACAGCCAGAATCTCCACATGCAGTGGGGCGACGACACGCCGTCCGAGCTCATCTGGGAGGGCAGCGAGGTCGACTTGTACGTCATCTGGGAGGAGACCGACATCGACCTCCGCGTGGTGGTGCCGGAGGGGGACGCGCAGGTCAAGCGCACCAAGACCGGCGCGACGATGTTCTGGGAAGAGGGGCCCGAGGTAGACTGACCGGCCATCTTCGACGGCGAGACCACCGGCTGGAGACGGGGGCGGCTGTGGCCCTTGAAGGGGGACCTCTTACAAATTGGTTTCACCAGAAGAGGGCATCATTGTTTGGATGCACAGATGATGCATTCGACCCCCAGGTGAGCCAGTAGGTTGGGTTCGCGGTCCTGAGGGGACAGACCCGGGCCGCAAGCGCAGGCCCACAGAGCCCCACCACCAGCCCAATCCCGGCGCTGGCCAGGGCTCCTGCGTCTGCTCAACACGGGAAGGTCAAACATGATGAACTCTCTGCTCCTGATGGCTTCGATGGCCCAGGCGGCTCCGACGATCTACACCGTCGACTCCAGCCTGCCGGCGTGGTCCACGTTGCCGGACTTCACCTGCAACGACGGCTCCGATCCGGCGTACTGGATCGAGCCCGCCAGGACCACCTCGGACGACTGGGTGATCTACTTCGAGGGCGGCGGAACCTGCACCGACGCGGCGAGTTGTGCGGCCCGGAAGCCGCAGCGCATGGGGACAGGCTGCACCGGCGGGAGCTGCGGCGCGAGCGTGGGTGTCTACTCGGTCAGTCCCGCGCCCCCCACCCCCGCCACCCCCAGTGGTGGGTTCTTCAGCCCCAACGACCCGCTGTACCCCACGACCGCCAACCCCTTTGAGGACTGGAACCGGGTCTACGTGGAGTACTGCAGCTCGGACACCTACGTGGGCGGTGGCGGCTCCGTCACTGTCTCCGGCTTTCCCCACATGACCAGCCCCGGGACCGTGAACTTCAACGGCAACGCCCTGACCAAGGCGGTGATCGCCGACCTGCAGGACCGGCACGGCATGGACACGGCAACCAACGTGCTGGTGGCCGGCGGCTCGGCCGGTTCAGCCGGCGTCCAGCGCAACCTGGATCGCATCGCCGACTTGATCAAGGGATCAGACCCCAGCATCAGGGTGGTGGGGCTCTTCGATGCCTCCTTCGGTGACCTGGTCGACTCCAACTCCGTCACGGCCTTCAACACCGGGACCGGCACCTGCGAGAGCGAGATGGAGGCCGGCGCGACCCCGTACATCCCCGGTGGCTACGCGACCAAGTTCAGCACCTGGAACGCAGTGCTCGATGACAGTTGCATGACCGGAGAAGCGGTGGACTCCGACTGCTTCTCGACCGCGGTCATGGCCTCCGGAGAGTACTGGGACACCCCCTTCTACGTCTCCATTGGTCTCTACGACCAGAAGTACTTCGAGAGCCACGTCGAGCCTGCGAACCCCACAGTGATCGGTGGTTGGAGCGCTGCAGAGAAGCAGGACTGCACCGCCGACACGCTCCGGAGCACCTTCAACGAGATGAGCTCCTCGACCTCCCCCTACTACGAGCCCGAGTTCAAGGGCGTCTTCGCGCCCTGCACCACCGACCACGTCCTCTCCAAGCGCAACGCCTGGTACTACGCCGACGTGGCTGGAGCGCGCCCCGCAGCCGGGACCTCGGCCACCACGACCAAGCTGTCGGACCTGCTCTGGGATACCACCCAGGGCTACCCTCAGTCGGCCGTCTGCCCCTGATCCACGCTGCCGACTCGACACAAAAACTCCACACGCAGGCCCAACCCCCCACAGTTGTGGAGGAACGGGCGTGATTCGCCCCTCGCGGGAGGGGGGGTGGAGGGTGCTCAGGCGCCCTCCACCATGCGAGCAGTCCATGGGCTCGATAGGCCTTGGGCCTGCATCCATGGAGACTGTGTCTTGTCGGAGAGTCCGCCCCTGAGCCCAGGCCGGAGCATCCTGCGTCTGGGCTACTGCCGGGTGGACTTCCAGCGGGCGGAGCTGGTCAGAGGGGACCAGGTGGTCCCCCTGACCTCCCTGGAAGCCAAGGTGCTCCACTACCTGGCCGAGCGCCCGGAGCGCCTGGTCAGCCGCGAAGAGCTGCTGGTCCAGGTCTGGCACTACCGGGTGAGCGCGACCACCCGCGCCCCCTCGCTGCTGCTCAGCCGCCTGCGCAAGAAGCTGGGCGACCCCTCCCTGCTCCGCACCATCCGGGGGCAGGGCTACATCCTACGCGCCGGCGAATGGCTGGCCCCCGAGCCCCCCTCCGAGGAGACCCCAGAGCTCCCTGACGCGAGCTTCGCGACCTCCCTGGCCACCCTCCAGGACCTGCGCGCGCGCAAGCGGACGCTCCAGGAGCGGGCCCTGCAGCCCGACGACCTGGGCATCCTGGCCCGCCTGGAGCTGGCCTGGCTGGGGCTGCTCTCGGGCGAGACCCTGGACATCCCCGGCCTGTGGCGGGACGTCGATCAGGCCAGTGACCCCGGCCTCCAGCTCCGCTGCGGACTGCTGGCCCTGCTCGCCCTCGAGCAGAAAGGCATCTGGCCCGCTGTGCTCACCGGAGCGGACCAGGTCCAGGCCATCGAAGGCCTCAGCCGCTGGGACCAGGGGCTCGCCCGGGGGCTCCTGTCTGTGCTCCGCTGCACCGCGAACGCACGCCTGGGGCAGGTGGAAGCGGCCCGGAGCGCGGCGGCCCAGGCCTGCGTGATCGCCGAGACCCTGCGGCACCCCAAGCTGCTGGCCCTGGCCTACGACCGCCGCGCTTTCCTGGCCCGCCGAAGCCACCGGCTGGACGAGGCCGTGCAGCTCAGCCGGGACGCCCAGCGCTTCCTGGCGGAGACAGACTGCGTGCTGACCTGGACCGAGCTGACCAACAACCGCGGCACCCTGCACTACCTGCGCGGCGAGATGGAGCAGGCCGCCCAGTGCTACGAAGAGGCGCTGGCGCTGGCCCAGAGCTGGGACGGGCACGCCCACAGCCTGATGATCCTGGGCAGCCTGGTCTCCGTGCGGCTGAACCAGGGGCGCATCCCCCAAGCGCAGGCCGTCCTGGACCAGTTAGCCAACACCCCCAGCCCAGCCACGCCGCGACAGCGGGAGCTCCGGCTCAGCTACCACCAAGGCCGGCTCGATCTGGAGCGCCGGGACTGGCCCCGAGCCCAAGAGGCGCTGGAGCGCAGCGCCTACCTCGCCGCCAGCCTGGGGGACCGCCGCCTGGAGGGCTACTCGCGGCTCTACCTGGCCTGGATCCCCCTGCAAGCCGGGGACTGGGAGCAGGCCTGGTGCCAGCTCCAGACGCTGCCCACCCAACTCGAGGGCATCCAGGACATCGAGCTGGTGGGGGTCGCCTGGCTCTGGCAGGCCTGGTGCACCCAAGCCACAGGCCGGCCCTCCGACGTTGCGATCCAGCAGGCGCACACCCTGCTCCAGTCCAGCCGCTCTCCCCTGCAGGACCTGGTCGGGGGCAGCGCGGGCCCAGGCCAGGGCTTCCTGCGGCGTCGCTGCGAAGCGCTGAAGGCGGGCCACGCTGCGACGCTGACCCGCGACAATGCGCCACACCCAGCGCCGGATGACACATTCTGACCCAGAATCACGGTCGATCCCGGCCGGATTCCTGGCCCAGGTCTTGCGATCCCCAGGGAGCATCGGAGTTGACCCATGTTCCCTTTCTCCCTGCTCGCGGCCCTGCTCGGCCTGCTGAGCGCCCAGGCCGCCGGTCCCGGCGCGTCCATCGCCACCCAGGGCACCCCCGCGGGCGTCGCCCCCTGCGGAAGCTGTCACGGCCCTGAAGGCAATGGGAACGCCACCTTTCCCGCGATCTCTGGCATGAACGCCGACTACCTGGAGGCCCAGATCCTGGCCATCCGGGACGGCGAGCGCGCAGCCCCGGTGATGGCCCCCAGCATCGCCAAGCTCACGGATGAAGAGGCCGCCCAGGTGGCCGCCTGGTACGCCTCCCAGGCCCGCCCCGCCCCCCGCGGCACCCCCACCCAAGCCCAGCTCACCCTGGCCACCCCGCTGATCGAGCGCGGCGACTGGACCGGACGGGACCTGCCGGCCTGCAGCGCCTGCCACGGCGAGAAGCTGCAGGGCGCCGGAGACAACGTGCCGGCCCTGGCCGGTCAGACCCCGGAGTACCTCGCCGCACAGCTCGGTGCCTTCCAGTCGGGGACGCGCAGCGACCCGGGGGCTCTGATGTCAGGCGTTGGGGAGCGGTTGACGGCCGACGAGATCTCAGCCCTCTCCGCGACCATCGCCGCCTTTGACGGAGGTGCCCAGTGATCGCCCTGCTGCTGGCCTGCGCCCAGGCCCCCCAGCCCCCCGCCGCACCCGAATCCACCGCAACCGAGCAGCCCGAAGCCCCCGCCCAGACCGCCCAGCCGGACACCGCCGACACCCACGTCCCCCCCGCCCGGGACGCCTACCCCGACGGCGAGTTCGGTGAGGCCGTGCGCCGCGGCGAGGCCATCTTCCACAACGTCCAGGACAACGCCCCGGAGTACTCCGGCAACAGCCTGACCTGCGCCAACTGCCACATCGACGACGGCCGCCGCGCCGACGCCGCTCCCATGTGGGCCGCCTGGGTGCGCTACCCCGCGTACCGAGGCAAGAACAAGCACGTCAACGACTTCGACGAGCGCCTGCGCGGCTGCTTCACCTACTCCATGAACGGCCAGGCCTCCGAGCACGGCAGCGCCCCCGAGCCCGGCAGCCAGGTCATCGTCGATCTGGAGGCCTACGCCTACTGGCTGGCCACCGGCGCCCCCACCGGAGAGGCCCACATGAAGGGCCAGGGCTTCCCCAAGCTCGACAGGCCAGAGGAGGTGAGCGTGGCCCACGGAGCTGAGGTCTACACCGCCCGCTGCGCGACCTGCCACGGGGCGGACGGACAGGGCAAGACCGGTCCCGACGGCGAGGTCATCCTGCCGCCGCTCTGGGGCCCCGACTCCTACAACTGGGGCGCGGGCATGCACCGCGTGAACACCGCCGCGGGCTTCATCTGGGCCAACATGCCCCTGGGCCAGCCCAAGACCCTCAGCGAGCAGGAGGCCTGGGACGTGGCCTCTTACATCAACGCCAAGCCGCGGCCCGGCGACCCCCGCGACGCCAAGGGCATCCAGGCCACCGACGCCGAGTTCCACAACCACGACTGCCACTACGGCGAGAGCGTGGACGGCCAGCGCCTGGGGGCCCGGTGATCGCCCTGCTGATGGCACTCTCCAGCAGCGCCCAGGCCGCCAACTGGGTGGCCCTGCAGAACCTGGAGCCCAGCGACCCGGACAAGGCCGGCCTGCGGGCCTGGGGCTTTGTGCAGGTGCTCGGTGAGGGCGTCTACGCGCAGCCCGTGACCGGCCTGGAGGCCGACAAGCTGCAGCCCTACAATGGCGAGCTCGCGGTCTTCAACACCGTGGGCAACCAGGGCCAGCCCAGCGCCCTGAACCTGCGCCGGGTGCGCGTGGGCGTGCGCGGGCAGATCCCCGGGACCGCCTTCAACACCTTCGCCGCCGTGGAGCTGGGCCAGAACGGCGTGACCACCGCAGGCGGCCAGTGGCGCCCCGCCCTGATGGACGCCAGCATCACCTGGCGCTCGCCGGGCAGCGTGCACGTGCGGGTGGGGCAGTTCAAGACCCCGACCTCGGACGCGGTCCTGGAGGCCGTCCACATGTCCGCCGACCTGCTCCAGTTCAGCGTGGTGACCCGCAGGCTGCTGCTGGAGCGCGAGACCTCCTCGGACGCCGCCACCTGGACCGGGCGGGCCAACGGCTTCCGCGACGTGGGCGTGCAGGTCTTCGGCATCCACAATCCCGGGCCTCTGGAGCTCACCTGGCTGGTCCAGGGCAGCAACGGCACCACCCGCTTTGGCGACAACAACCCCGGCAAGGATGTCAGCGCCCGCGTCCAGCTCGCCTGGCAGCTCGACGACGGCCCCGCCCGCAGCCCCACCCGCCAGGAGGCCGCAGTCTGGGCTTGGGGCGTCACCGGCACGCGCCCCGTCTGGGACGGCACCCAGGCCCAGCGCACCCGCGCCGGCGGCGGCGCCCAGCTCATCCACTCGGGCCTGCGCCTGCGCGGCGAGTTCATCTACGCAGCCGGCATGCTCACCACCGGCTTCTCGCCCCCCTTCGCCGGCAACCCCCTGGCCTACAACCCCGATGGCGACGCCTGGGGCACCACCGCCCTGGCCTCCTACCGCTGGAACAAGCTGGAGCTGGGCGCGCACTGGGCCCACCTGGACAGCCTCCCCGACGGCGGCGCCGATCAGCGCCTGCTGGACGAGGTCGCCGGCTTCGCCCAGTGGCACTTCTCCAACAAGGCCTGGCTCAACAGCAACGTGGTCTGGCGCGACATCCGGGCCCCCGAAGGCTCGGCGGACGCCCAGCGCATCCTGGACACCATCGCCCCCATGTACGGCCTGGAGCTGACCGTGATCGCCCCCTGAATGGGCATCCTGAGCGGGCCCCTGAACCGGCGGGATCCCACTCGCCGCGAGGCCGTCACGGACGCGCCATACAGGCCACCTCGCCCCCCAATAGACCCCCGCCGTGCTCCCCCTCCTGCTCGCCTGCGCGGCCCCCAGCTCCAGCGATGCCCGCAGCGCGCTGCTGCAGGCCCAGCTGATCCGCGAGAACCGCATCTACGAGGCCCGCGAGCCCCAGGCCCTGGCCCAAAAGTACAACCGCATGGCCCTGGACCGCTACGATTTCATGCGGGGCACGGCCGGGTGGTTCTACGCAGACGTCTCCCGCGCAGGCGGGGCCCAGCAGACCGCCGGGGTCCTGGAGCAGGAGGCAACCCAGGTGCTCGTGGTCGGCGATCCCCACCCCGAGAACCTGGGGACCCTCCTGATCGGTGAGATGCCGGCGTCCGCAGACGAGGTCACCCTGTCGCTGGAGTGGGTGGACCTCGACGCGGTGGGCTGGGGCCCCTGGACCCTGGACCTGCGCCGGGGTGCCCTGGGTCTGGCCGCGATGCTGGACCCCCTGGAGGGCTGCGACTGCACCCAGGACGCCGTGAAGGCCATGGCCGAGGGCTACGCCGCCGGGCTCGCCGCAGAGGCCCCCGCCTACGGCCCCATCACCCTGGATCTGCTCGAAGAGGCGGCCGAAGAGGGCCTGGAGCGCAAGCGCCTGGACGACCGCGCGCCGGTGCATCTGGACGAGACCGAGCGCCGCTTCCGCCTGGACGAGGACCTGGACGAGCTGGGCCGCGGCATGCTCCCCGCCACCGACGCCGAGCTGGCCCGCGTCCAGGCCGTCGCCGACGCGCTGCTCCCCGCCGACACCCGCCTGCTCGCGGTCTGTCGCCGCTGGGGCTCGGGCATCGCCAGCCTGCCCGCCGCGCGCTTCCAGCTCCTCGCCGACACCGGCCAGCCCGGACCCGATGACGACCTGCTGCTCCAGGTCCGGGAGGTGTGGGATCCCCCCCTGCTGGCCGCCGCGGGACCTCCCTCCCCCCTCTTCCAGGACAACGCCGAGCGGGTGACGGCGGGGCAGGCCCTCTGGTCCCAGACCGAGCGCTACGCCGACGCGACCCTCCAGGGAAACCTGGCGTTCAAGCTCACCTCTGCGGGCTCCTATTTCCAGACCTTCGACCACGAGAAGGTGGCCGAGGCCTGGGCAGAAGGCGAGCTGCAACCCCAGGATCTCATCGACCTGGGCTTCACCCTGGGGCACGCCTTGGGCGCCGCCCACCTGCGCGGCGGGACCTCCACCGGGGACCCCGTGAGCTGGCAGGCCCCCGACCCCGCTGAGCTGGCCGCCATCGCCGCCTCCGACCTGCAGACCCTGGAGGCCGACCACCAGGCCTTCCTGCTCCTGGTCGACGACAGCGCCCTGCTGGGCGCGGAGCGCATCCCATGAACCCCGTCCTCTGCGCCGCCTTCCTGGCCAGCAACCCCGTCACCTACGAGCTGGGCTCCGAGGCCCAGGGCCACTGCGCCTTCGCCCAGGCCCAGATCTCCGGCCGCGGCATCGTCCAGGGCCCCGACGCGGCGCTGCCCACCCAGCTCCAGTTCAACCGGATGCGCATCGAGGGCGGCCTGTCCTCGGGCGCCGCCAGCGCCCGCGTCGCCTTCACCGAGGCCCGCAGCGCCCCGGACGGCGGCTACCTGGGCATCAACGGCGAGGCCTACGTCCCCGAGCTCCAGATCGCCGAGGCCCGCGTCGCCCTGCCCAAGCTGGGGATCACCGCCTTCGCCGGGCTGATCGACGTCCCCTGGGTCCTGATGGAGAACCAGCGCTTCGGGTACCGGATCGTGAGCAAGCCCTGGGTGCAGACCACATCGGTCCTCAACCGCTCGGACGCCGGCGTGGGCGCCACCTGGGTCGCACCCTCCCGCACCGTCGAGGTCACCCTGATGGGGACCACCGGCGAGGGCGCCCGCTGGCGCGAGCGCAACGCCGGCCAGTCCGTGAGCCTCTACGTGAGCGCCCGCCCCCTGGCCGATCAGGACCTGCGCGTCGACCTCCTGGCCCGCCAGGGCAGCGTCGGGGTGGCCTCCGCCCGGGACCACCGCCTGGGCGCCCGCGCCAGCTACCGCAGCCCCAGCTTCGGCGCCGGCGCCAGCGCCATCCGCGCCTGGGGTGTGGCCGGGGACGCCACCCGAGAGCCCTGGGTGCTCGCCGGATGGGCCAGCGCCACCCCCGGTCAGCTCCCCGTCGTGGTCCTGCGCGGCAGCCAGCTCCGGGAGCTCCAGGGTGGACACAGCAGCCAGCTCCTGGTCGCCGGGGGCGTGGCGCCGCGGGACAGCCCCTGGAGCGTGCTGGCCACCGCCGAATACCTCCTCGCCACCGACACGGCCTCCTCCACCCCTGGCGTAGACACGGCAGCCTGGGTGGTGGGCCTGCAGCTAGGCGTCTCCATGCGAGGCGTCTTCGACCTTGACCCCCTGATCGTGGACTGAACCATGCGTCACCTCCTCTCCCTCTCCGCCCTGCTCCTGCTGGCCGCCTGCGCCAAGCCCGCCGACACCGACAGCGCCGACACCAGCGCCCAGGACACCGCCGACGACACCGGCAGCGAAGACACCGGCAGCGCCGCCCAAGGCCAGATCGTCATCTCCGAGCTGGTCGCCAAGAACGACAGCCTGGAGACCGACGAGAACGGCGACAACGACGACTGACTGGTCCTGGAGAACGTCGGCGACGCGGAGGTCTCCCTGGAGGGCTGGAGCCTGACCGACGACTACGAGGTCGAGGAGCCCTGGCCCGTACCCAGCGGGCAGTCCCTGGCCCCCGGCGCCACCCTGCGGATCTGGTGCGACGACGAGCCCGAGCAGGGCGACCTGCACGCCAACTTCAAGCTCTCCGGCGACGGCGAGACCGTGCACATCCTGGACGCCGATGGCGCAATCATCCAGGCCCTGGAGTTCCCCGCCCTGGAGGCCGACCAGAAGTACGTGCGCGACGCAAACGGCAACTACAGCATCGAGTAGCCGGGCTCAGGGGCTGAACGTCACGTCCACGTAGGCGTGCGTCAGCACCGACACCTGCACGCAGCCCTGCGGGGTCTCGATGGCCTCGTAGCTGCCGAACTCCAGGCCCTGGAACTCCAGGCCCGTGTGCACCGCCAGGGGGTCCACCATCTCGGCGGGCACCTGGAAGCCCCCCGCGCTGGCCGGCGCCTGGCAGCCCGTGAAGGTCTGGCTGGCGGCGTGGTGGTTGATGGGGATGTCCGTGTGGACGGTGGCCTCGCTGGTGCCCTCCCAGCTCACGCTCAAGGCGCCGGGGGCGTCGTAGTCGCCCGCGGAGACCACCTCAGCGGCCAGAGCGGTGGGCAACGCCAGCTCCGAGCTCTCAAGGTCCACGCCCTCCCCGGAGACCTTGAACACAAAGCGCGTCTCCGCGCCGAGCTGGCCGAAGATCAGCCCCTGGTCGTTGGCCTGGTGGGTGCTCTCCACGCCGTCCGCCCACAGGGTGAGCTCCAGGCCCTTGAGGTTCCGGGGCGTGTCCTCGCAGACACCCTCCGGGCTGCAGAGCTGCTGGGCGCCGCAGCCGCCGTCGCAGAAGCCCGGGGTGTACTCGTGGTAGCTGCAGGCCTCGGTCTCCAGGACGGCGGGCGCGGCCAGCGGGTGGGGTGTGTCCTGGATCTGCACCGTGAAGCTGCTGACCGCCCCGTCCCCGTAGCGCTCGACGCGGACGCTGCCGATCCGCTGCTCGGGGGCGCAGAAGCCGGCCCGGGCGCTCACCTCGCCGGTCTCGCCGGTCTCCGCGGGGTCGGTGTCGGGGGGCGCATCGCCCTTGCAGGCCAGGGCCAACAGCAGCAGCAGCATGGAGTCCTCCAGGCGGGCACCTTAGCCGCCCTCAGACGCAGCCGCGCAGCCGCTCCATGCTCTCCCCGATGGCCCGCACGGGGTCTGGCAGGGACTGGACGCGCGCGTCCGTGCACTCGAAGCAGACCGGCCCGCGGTAGCCCTGCTCCCAGAGGGTGCGGAGCTGTCCTGCGTTGTCCACCGCGTCGTCCTCACCGATCAGGCCCCGGTGGGGGTCCAGCTCTGCGCTGAGTGTCCCCTGCGTCGAGGTCACCGAGGAGGCCTGCACCAGCCCCGTGCACGCCGCGATGGGCCCCCCCAGCCCGGAGACCCGGTGCTGGAAGGTGTCGTGGACCAGCCTCAGGCGCCCGCCCGCGCCCAGGGACCGGATGGCCTGCTCCACCTCGTCCGGCGCGCGGATCGAGGCCCGCGGGAAGCCCAAGGCCTCCACGAAGCCGACCAGCCCCGCCCGCTCCAGGCTCGGCAGGGTGCGCTCCAGCGCCCGCGTCAGGTGCGCCACCCGCTCGCTCCGGGTCTGCATGGGGCTCTCGATGTCGGGGATCAGGCTCACCCCCTCGGCCCCGGCGGCCTGCGCCTGCGCGATCAGCCGCTCCAGCTCCCGGGCCCGCTCGGGGGACCAGCGGTCGAAGGGCCAGACCTGGTTGAGGCTCAGAAAGCGCAGCCCCCGCCGCGCCGCCTGGGCCCCAGCCTCGCGCGGGCTCAGCCCGTCAAAGAGGGGGCGGCCCAGGTCGTTGCGCGGCTCCACCCCGACGCAGCCCAGCTCAGCGGCGATGTCGAGGAACTCGAGGAAGGGGCGCGGGGCCAGCGTGACCTGATTGAGGGCGAAGTCCATGCCCCGGTAGGCCCGTCACGGTCCATTCATGCGGCGCTCAGTGCGCGCCCTCCTGGTAGCCCAGCGCCTGGAGCTGCTCCTGCGTCTCTTTGGGAAGCTGCACCTGCAGCTCCAGCGGCGCGGCCTGGGGGGTCTGCTCCAGATAGCGCGCCCGCAGGGCCTCCATGCCCGGGTCCACCGTCAGCGGCTGCAGCGCCAGCGGGTCGTTGTCCAGGTCGAAATAGGCCGCCCCCTTCTCGTCCCACTCGCCCTTGTAGCGGCCGTCCGTCAGCGCCAGCTTGCCCTCCCGCTGGGAGGCGACCAACGAGCTGGGCTTGACCGGAAACTCGGCGTTGATCCCAAGCTCTCGGACAGCGATCGCCGGCAGAGCGGCCGTACTCATGTGCGCGGGCAGCGCCTGATCCACCCCCGTCGCCACGAAGGGCACCCAGGTCAGCGGCTCGTGCACGTACCAGCCGTGGCCCACCCGCCCGTGCTCCCCCAGCAGCTCCCCGTGGTCCGAAGTCAGGATCACCACCGCGTCGTCCAGCAGAGGCGCCAGCACCTCCAGGGCCTCGCCGATGCGGGCGTCCGTGTCCTCCAGCGCGGCGATGTACCCGGCGCGGTAGGCCTCCCGTGCCCCCGGCTCCTGGTTGCGCTTGGCCACCCCGATCTCCATGCCCATGCGCCCCGACTGAAACCACCTGGGGTCCAGCTCGTGGCGCGCCTGGGCCTCCTCGCTGGGGTGCAGCGGGCTGTGGGGCCCGATGTAGTGCAGGTACACAAAGTGCCGCGCCTGGGGGTCGGTGGCCGCGAGCTTCTTGCTCAGCTCCTTGGCCATGGTCTTGTCCGAGACCCGCCGCCAGGTGTCAAAGCCCCGGTCAAAGCCCAGCGCCTCTGACAGGTAGGGGTTCGCGTGCAGCCCCACGGTCGCAAAGCCCTCGGCGTCCAGCACCTCGGCCAGCATGGGCACCTCCGGCAGCGCCGGGTAGCGGCCGATCCGCGCGCTCCCCAGGTCCCACCCGTGCGCCCGCACCGCGTGCCCGTTCATCAGCGAGGTGACCCCCGGCACCGTCCAGGTCCCCGCCGACCAGGCCCGCTCCACCACCTGCCCCTTGGCCGCCAGCGCGTCGATGTTCGGGGTGGAAGCGGCTGCGAGGAGGTCCGCACGGGTCGTGTCCACCACGATCACGATCAGGTGCTTGTCCGACTGCGCAGGGGGCTGGCTGGGCTCCGGCGAGGACAGGCTGCAGGCGACGAACATCGAGAGGGCAGAGAGCATGCCCCCCTTCTACCCCGCCACGCGCAGCCCCCGTGCCTCCAGCCAGTCCTCGAGCTGCGCGACCTCCAGCGGCTTGGTCAGCACCAGGTCCATCCCCGCCTGCAGACAGCGCCGGCGATCCGCCTGATAGTCCGACGCCGTCAGCGCCAGGATGGGCCGCGTGAAGCCCCGACTGCGCAGCGCCACAGCGACCCGGTCGCCGTCCATGCCGGGCATCTGCAGATCCATCAGCACCAGATCCGGCTGCAGCTCCTGCGCCCGCTCCAGCGCCTCCAGACCGTCAGAGGCCAGCAGCACCTCCATGCCCAGCGTCTGCAGTTGCCGCGCGATGATGCGCTGGTTGATGGGGTTGTCTTCGGCCAGCAGCACACGCAGCGCCTTGTCCTCGGGCTCGGGCTCCAGCTCGATCGGCGCCGCCTCCAGCACCAGCTTGAGCGTGGCCAGCGGGCCCCCGGGGCGCGCCTCCAGCTCGGGCGAGATCGCCTCCGCCATCACCAGGAGCAGCCCCCGGCTGTCCCCCACCTCCGCCAGCAGCTCCCCCCGGGTCAGCAAGGCGCGCCGCAGCAGGTAGACGCCCGGCGCATTGCGGGTGAGCCCCACCGCCTGCGCCGAGACCGCCAAGGCCTCCTCCAGCCGCCCCAGCTCCAACAGACAGCGCTGCTGCAGCTCCAGCGCCGAGGCCCGGTCTGCGATGTCCCCAGGATCCAACTCCAGGGCCTGCTCCGCGTAGTCCAGCGCCTGCTCCGCGTCGTCCTCGGCCAGCAGCTCCCAGCCCCGGATCCGCTTGCGGGCGGCCGTGAGCGCCACGCTGTCCGGACAGAAGCGCAGGCTGCGCACCTGCATCGCGATGGGGCGCCGCGCCTGGGTGGGGCGGCCGGCGATCAGCAGGGTCTCGGCCAGCTTCCCCGCCGCCAAGCCTCGCTCCAGCGGCTCTCCGTGGCGCAGGGAGAGCTGGAAGGCGGCCTCCTTCTGCTCCAGGGCGCCGCGGGTGTCTCCGAGCAGCCACAGGATCCGGGAGAGGCGCATGGCACAGGCGAGCTGGAGCATCCCGGCCTCACCGTCCACGGCTGCCTGGCGCGCGAGCCGGGTCAGCACCACCAGGGTGTCAGCGAGGTCACCCTGAGCCAGCGCCGCGTCCACCTGCTTCAAGGCTTGGAGCGGACTCATCGGCGCACCTCCGGCTCGCCGGAGGCCCGGGCCCCCGGGCTCCCGAGGCCGCTCAGCAGCGCCAGCAGGCGCTCCCCCGCCAGGGGCTTGGTCAGCACGCCATCCATCCCCGCCGCGAGGCAGGTCTGGTGGTCGTGCTCCATCACCGATGCGGTGAGCGCCAGGATCACCGCCTTCACCCCCCGACTGCGCAGCGCGCGCGCCGTCTCAGGTCCGTGCATGTGCACCATGTTCATGTCCAGCAGGAAGAGGTCACCGCGCTGGTCCAGCACCTGGCTCCCGTCGGAGAAGGCGCGGACCGTGGCCCCCATGCGCTCAAGCTGCCGGGTGAGCACCATGCGGTTGGTCTCGTTGTCTTCGGCCAGGATGACCTCGACTGCGGACAGGTCCTCCATCGGGCCCTGCTCACGCACAGCCAGCTCTCCCGGTGGGAATGGGAGCTCAAAGCGGAAACAAGCCCCCTCCCCCGGGACCGACCGCAGCGAGATGTCTCCCCCCAGCCGCTTGGTGAGCGCTCGGGAGATGGCCAGCCCCAGGCCCGTCCCGCCCGATCGCCGGCTGCTCGCCGCCTGCACATAGGGCTCAAAGAGCGTGGCCTGCAGCGCCAGGGGGATGCCCGGCCCGTCGTCCTCCACGCTGCACTGGAGCGCGCCCCGCTGGGTGTCGACCCGGACGACGACGATGCTGCTGGCGTACTTGATCGCGTTGCCGACCAGGTTCATCAGGAGCTGCTGGAGGCGCTTTCGGTCCCCGGTCACCACCGGGACGGTGCTCCCGCTGAGCTGGAGCTGGAGCTGCAGACCAAAGTCCGCGGCGCGGGCGCGCTGGCCATCCAGGACCTCGTTGAGGGCCGGGAGCAGAGCGAAGGGCTGCTGCTCCAGATCCAGGGCGCCGGCCTCGAGCTTGGAGAGGTCCAGGACCTCGTCGACCACCCCCAAAGTGAGCCGCGAGGAGTCCCCCAGGATCTCCACGAGCTCGAGCCCAGCGGGGCTCAGGGGCTCGTCCCCCAGCAGCTCGACGGTGCCCAGGACGCCCTGCAGGGGGGTGCGCAGCTCGTGGCTGACCTGCGCCAGGAAGCTGAGCCGGTGGCCGGCCAGGCGCTGGGCACTCTCCCGGGCGAGCTCGGCGGCGTCCATCGCCTGGCGCAGGGAGTGGTTGACCGCGGCGATCTCGGAGTCGCTGGCCGCGCTCTGGGCCACGTGGCGCCGCACCAGCGACCACACCGCCTGGGTGGGGTGTCCCTTGCGCTGGGTCCAGCCGGGGTCGGTGAGCTGCTCGACCACCTCCAGCAGCGTGTCCTGGTCGCCTCGGGCGCGGGCGATCTGAGCGCGCAGCCGCAGCACCCGCCTGGGGAGCGCCTCTCCGGCGACCCCGTCCATGCCCTCCCAGCAGCGCGCAGCCGCCTCGGCCGCCTCGTCCACTGCGCCCAGGGCCATCAGCCCCCGCGCCTCGGCCTCCAGGCAGGACGACAGCTCCTCGCCGTCTCCCCAGGGCTCGAGCGCCTCGTGCGCTCGACGGGCGTGCTCCACCGCGTCGACCGGCCGCCCCTGGCGAAGGGCCAGCCAGGCCTCGGCCCGCTCCAGCAGCGCCCCGACGCGCCGCAGTCGGTGTCCCTGTTGCGCGGGGAGCAGCGCCCGGGTCTCGACGACCAAGGCCTCCCCTCCCGGCAGATCCTGCTCCAGCAGCGCCGCCGCGCGCAGAGGCAGGAGCTGACCGATGGGGCTGTCCTCCCCCAGGCCTCGGCTCAGGTCCAGAGCCCTCCGGCTGTACTCCAGCGCGGCGTCCTGATCTCCCAGCAGCGCCAGCACGCTGGACAGGTTCCCCAGCGCTTGCGCCTGCTGCCCGGCGCGGACCCCATCCCCTCGCTGCAGCACCGCGGCCAGGGGCTCCAGCGCTTCCACCAGCAGCCCCTGGGACAGAAAGCGCTGTGCGCGGAAGTTCAACAGCGAGATCCACCGCTCGGGGTCGTGCGCGTAGCCCCCCAGGCTGATGCCCAGATCCAGCCAGCGGTCGCAGGCCGCGCCCTCGCCCTGGCGCATCTGGATCACGGCCAGCCCCAGGCAGGCCAGCATGGCCCCCTTGGGATCTTCGGCCACCCGCGCCACGCGCAGCGCGTCTTCGAGCGCCGGACCCAGGTCCATCTCGCCCGACCATGCACGCTCGAAGAGCGCCTCGATGCTGGTATCGCCCGCTGGCTTCACCTCTCTTGAATCGGCTCCCTGACCATCTTCTGAAGCCTCCGCTACAGTCCGGCGTTAGGGATCCAAGCCCCTGGAGGCTCCATGTCCGACATGCTCGCCCTCACCTTCGACCGCAGCCGTGAGACCTGGGAAGGCAGCACGGGCCTGGTTCGAGAGCGCATCCCGGTCCCCACGATCGACCCTGATCACGGCCCGGACGGCTCCCAGGTCATCATCCAGGTCATGTACGCCGGCTTCTGCGGCAGCGATCGCGGGATCTGGTGGCGCAAGGCCTTTGGAGACATGATCAGCGACTCCCTGGACGAGGACGGCCGCGACAAGCGCGTGGTCGGCCACGAGCTCCTGGGCCGCATCGTCGAGCTCGGCCCCCGGGTCTCCACCAAGTACCCCTTCAAGGTCGGGGACATCGTCACCACGGAGTCCCACATCGTCTGCGGCGCCTGCCACCAGTGCCGCGTGGGCGACCTCCACGTCTGCGCCAAGGACAAGATCATCGGCATCAGCACCGACGGGTGCTTCGCCGAGTACATCAAGCTGCCCGCCAAGTCCCTCTGGCCCACCGACCTCTCCAAGATCCGGCCCGAGGTCGCCGCCGTACAGGAGCCCTTCGGCAACGCCGTCCACGCCTGCCAGGCCGCCGACCTGCGCGGCCAGACGGTGGCCATCCTGGGCACGGGCACCATCGGCCTCTTCGCCGCCCTGGTGGCTCGCGGTCTGGGCGCCGGCCGCGTCATCGGGGTCGAGGTGAACCCCCACAACGCCGAGCTCGCCCGCCAGCTCGGCTGCGACGCCGTGCTCACCCCGGGCAAGCCCGACCCCGAGCGCCCCTGGGCCCACGACCCCGGCCTCAAGGAGCAGATCCTGGACCTCACCGACGGCATCGGCGTGGACGTCGCCATGGAGATGAGCGGCTTCAACTCCAGCCTGAACAACGCCATCCACATCGCCCGGCGCGGCGGCCACGTGGTCGCCTTCGGCGTCAAGAACGGAGACGCCCAGATCCAGGACTTCCACCGCGTGGTGATGAACGGCCTGACCATGCACGGCGTGGTGGGCCGCCAGATCTTCGGCACCTGGGAGATCACCAAGAATCTGTTGGAGACCGAACACAACGGCATCCAGCAGGCCGTCTGGGAGACCATCCTGAACAAGGGCCAGGGCACCATGATGGACATCCGCGACTGGGACAAGGCCGCGTTCGAGGACATCATCTCCACGCACCCCAAGGCCCTGCTCCGCTTCGCTGGCGCGGAGTGAAGGCCGCCCAGCTCCACGCCTACGGCGAGCCCCTCTCGCTCGACCAGGTCCCCGAGCCCCTGCTCGGCCCCAGCGACGTGCTGGTCCAGGTCCACGCCAGCTCCGTCAACCCCATCGACGTCAAGGTCCGCGCCGGCGGTCAGCGCGGCGCTCTGCGCTACAAGCTGCCCTGGATCCAGGGCATGGACCTCTCCGGCGTGGTGCTCTCCGTCGGCGAGCAGGTCACCACCTTCAAGCCCGGCGACGCCGTCTACGGCTCCCCCAGCGCCACCCGCCCCGGCTGCTGGGCCGAGCGCGCCGTGGTCGACCACAGCCAGCTCGCCCTCAAGCCCCGGAACCTGGACCACGTCCAGGCCGCCACCCTCCCGCTGGTGGGCCTCACCGCCTGGCAGTGCCTGCTGCCCGCCCTCACCGAGCGCCCAAACCCCCTGGTGTTCATCCAGGCCGGGGCCGGCGGCGTCGGCAGCTTCGCCATCCAGCTCGCGGCCCACCACGGGGCCTTCGTGTCGACCACCGCGAGCCCCGCCAAGCACGCCCTGCTCCAGGGGCTCGGCGCGCAGCGCTGCATCGACTACCGCACCCAGCGCTACGACGAGCTGCTCCCGCCCCAGGACATCGTCCTGGACGCCCTGGGAGGCCCCGAGCAGGCCCGCGCCTTCACCGTGCTCAAGCGCGGCGGCCACCTGGCCTCCATCGTCACCTGGCTCCCTCAGAACACCGCCCGCTACGGCCCCATCCTGGGCCTGGGCGCCTCCGCCGCCGGGGTCGTGTCCTTCCACGCCCGGGGCCTGCTCAAGGGCATCAACACCGCCCAGGTCATCAAGAAACCCCTGGGCCACCAGCTCGCGGAGATCACCGCTCTGGTCGAGCAGGGCGCCATCAAGCCCGTGATCGACGCCGTCTACCCCCTGGAGGACATCAACCAGGCCATGGACCACGTCGCCTCCGGCCGCAGCACCGGCAAGGTCGCCGTCCAGCTCCGCTGAGCCCTCCGCTGAGCCCCTTCGCCGGGCCCCCTCCGATGGGCGCTACTTGTAGAAGCGCCAGTCCCGCACGCGCACCTGTCCGCCGCTGCTCTCCACCGTCACGCAGAGCTCCACCGCCTCGGCCCCTGGCGGCGCGTCCACGCTGCCCTTCAACGCCCCCCACTCCCGCGGCGGCGCCCCCCGATGCAGCCTCTGCCGCGCAGGCGCCCCGTCCACCTCGACCAGCTCCCCGTCCGCGTCCACGTAGCGCAGGTAGGCCACCGTGCTCGCCAGCCCGCCGCCGTCTCCGCCCCCATCGCCCATCCACTCCGCCTGGAGCTGCAGGTCCGCGGTCACGGGCACCGATGCCAGGCAGGCGTAGGCCAGCGTCGGCTTCTCGGGGGGGTCCGTTCGGGGACCCGAGAGGGTGAGCTGGCCCTGCTCCACCCAGGCATACCGCTCGGGGGTCCCGTTCGGCGAGAACCACGGCTCCAGGCTGCGCTCCGCCAGCGAGGACACCGGTACGTCATCCATCCCCGACGCGGCCTCCACCGCGACCGGCAGCGGGTCCACCCGCAGCTTGGCCTTGGGCTCCTTGAGGTCCTTGTCCAGGCTCTCCCGGCAGCGCTCCAGCACCTCGGGCTTCTGCGCCAGGTAGCGCTCCAGGTCCCCGCACAGCGCCTGCCGCTGGGCCGGCGTCCCGTAGTGGCCCACCCAGACCAGCCGCCGCTGCTGCAGGATCGCAAAGCGCGGCGCCCGCTCGGCCGCAAACTCCAGGTTCTGGATCACCTGCTCCGGCGTGGCCCAGGGCGCGTCCTTGCGGCGGGCCAGGGTCAGACCCTCGCGGGGTCCCGGAAGCCGCTCGTACTCCTGCCAGATCCAGTCGCTCGCCAGCAGCTCCGGCACCAGGATCGCCGTGTTGTCCTTGAGCAGCATCCACTCCGGGCGCTGCTCCCGCACCCAGGCCACCTGCTGCTCGGTGCTCAGCCCCGTGGCCCCCGCGGTCTCCGCCGTGATCAGCCCCGCCAGGTCGATGATGCGCCAGCTCGCGCCGTAGCCCACCATGCCCACCTCGGTATAGGCCAGAGTGGCGTCGGGGGGGATGACCTCGGCAAGATCGGCCAGCACCCACTCCAGGCTGCCGCCCCACTGCTGGTCCAGCGAGCCCGGGAAGTGGTCGTTGGTCTCCCTGCGGATGACCTCGCCGGCGCGGATCTGCTCTACAGGCAGGCTGCGGGCCCCCTGACCCAAGAGGGTGAGCCCAAAGACCCCGGGCACCACAAAGGCCGCCTTCCCCCGCTCAGAGAGCGTCCCCGTGAGCTGCGCCGCCCCCACCCCGGCCGCCGCCGCGAGCAGCGGGAGCACCGGCACCACAAAGCGCATCGAGGGCATCCAGTCGCTGCCGGCGATGTACAGGAACACCCCCTGCGCGGCCAACATCGCGAGCAGGACCAGCCCGTGCTGCTTGCGCCGCCAGAGCAGCGCGCCCACGCCGATCCCCGCGGCCAGCACAAAGAGCAGCTCCAGCCCCACCCAGGGGGCGATGTACTCCCAGACCCGCGCAAAGCTCGCCTCTCGCGCCGTCTTTCGGTGAAAGGTGTTGGGCAGCAGCGCGCCGTACCAGGCCAGTCGGAAGAGCAGCCAGCCGAAGGTCGGGAGGGCGAACAGCCCCGCCCACTTGGCGGCCAACCGCCGGGCACCCGGATCCGCGCGCGCCTTGAACAGATCCCACCCCCGCGAGGTCACCAGGGCCAACACCAACAGGGGCGCCTCGGGGCGGGAGATCGCCGCCAGACCGGCCAGCAGGCCCGAGATGGGGAAGCGGTGGGGCTCCCGGTGCTCCACGACCAGCCGCCATAGCGCCAGCACCAGCAGCGCCGCGTACTGGGGGGTCTCCAGGCCAGCGGTCGCCCAGTAGGCCAGGGGGTGGCACAGCGCCGCGAAGCCCGCCCCCAGCACCACCGCCAGGGCGATCTCCAGACGCTTGGGCTGGATCAGCTCCCAGGCCAGCAGGATGGCCCCCCAGACCCCCGCCAGCTCAAAGGCCATGCCCAGCAGCTTGGCGCCCAGCAGGCCGTCCATGCCCACAGCCAGCGGCAGGGCCAGCAGCAGGGTCCAGACGGGGTTGGAGTAGCCCTCGACGCGCTCGCCGGGGTTGAACACCAGGCCCTGCCCGTCCACCAGGTTGATGGAGTAGCGCAGGGTGATCAGGGCGTCGTCGATGTTGGACGGCAGCAGGCCCGCCGCGCTCCACAGCGTGATCAGCGCGCTCAGGCCCAGGGCCAGCCACAGCAGCCATTTCAGCGAGCGCTCGGCCCCTTCCATGCGGACTTCCTCCGCAGCAGAGGAACCCGCGGAGGCCCCCATGTCAACCCTCAAGTCACAGGCGAGGAAGGCGGCCTCTCAGCCAGCCCGGCGCTGCAGCCGCTCCCGCACGACCGCCGCCAGGGAGCGCATGGCCACCGGCTTGGTCAGGTAGGCGTCCATGCCCGCCTGGATCGCCTTCTCCGCGTCCCCCACCAGCGCGTTCGCGCTCAGGCCCACCACCGGCAGCCCGACGCCGCGCAGGCGCAGCGCCCGCGTGGCCTCGTAGCCGTCCATCTCCGGCATCTGGCAGTCCATGAGCACAAGCTCGATGCCGTCCAGGCGCTCGAGCGCCTCGCGGCCGTTGTTGGCGACCACCACCTCGTAGCCCAGGGCGTTCAGCATCTGCTGCACCACCAGTTGGTTGATGGGGTTGTCCTCCACCAGCAGGATCCGACCGCCCTCGCTGGGCTCCACCGGGGCGAGCTTGGCGGCCTCGATGCCGGCCAGGACCTCCAGGAGCTGCTGCTGGTGCAGCGGGTGGCTCAGCACGCCGTCGCAGCCCTTGCGCTCCGCGAGCTCCATCCCGACCTCGTCGCCGCGCGGGATCAGACAGAGGACCCGAGCGGCCCCCTCGTCCGAGCGGAGGGCCGCGGGGGTGACGACCAGCAGCTCCACCTCCTCCCCCTCCCTGGGCTCACCGCGCAGCTCACTGGCAGGCAGCCGGGCGGTCAGCTCCTCCCGCTGCAGCGCCGAGAGGCCCCGGGTGTGGATCACGCGCGGCTTGTCCCGGTAGCCGAACCCGCCGCTCTCCACCGGCAGCGTGATGGTGAAGCGGCTGCCCTGACCGGGGCGGCTCCAGAGCTGGATCTGACCGCCCATGGCGCGCACCAGCTCCCCCGTGATGGCCAGCCCCAGGCCCGTCCCGCCAAAGCGCCGGGTGGTGGAGTCGTCCGCCTGGACAAAGGGCTTGAAGAGCTCCCCCTGGCGGTCCTGGGCGATGCCGATGCCGCTGTCCTGCACCTCGATGAAGAGCTCGCCGCCGCGCAGCCCCACCCGCAGGACGACCTGGCCCCGCTCGGTGAACTTGACGGCGTTCCCCAGCAGGTTGACCAGGATCTGGCGCAGGCGGGCCTCGTCGCTGAACACGGTGCGAGGCACCCCGGGGCCGGGGATCAGGGCCAGCTCCAGGCCCTTGGACAGAGCCGCTGGCGCCACCCCGGCCAAGGCCTCCTCAAAGAGGGGGAGCAGGGGGAACTCGCGGCGCTCCAGGACCAGCTCCCCGGCGTCGATCTTGGAGAAGTCGAGCACGTCCCGGATCAGCGCCAGCAGCCCGCGCCCGCTGTCCTGCAGGGCCCGCAGGTAGTCGGTCTGGGTGGCGTCGAGCTGGGTGCGCTCCAGGAGCTGGGCCATGCCGAGCACGCCGTTGAGGGGGGTGCGTAGCTCGTGGCTCATGTTGGCCACAAAGCGGGTGCGTGCGCGGGTCGCGGAGCGCGCCTCCACCAGCGCCTGATCCAAGACCCGGGCGCGCTCGGCCAGGGTCTCCCGCTGCCGCTCCAGCTCCTGCTCCACCTGGGCAAAGCTCACCACCCCCATCATCGCCAGCCCCAGCGACTGGACCAAGAAGGCGTAGGGGAAGGTGCCCGGCATGTCCAACAACCCCAGGCCATCAAAGAGCTCCAGCGAGCCCATGCCCAGGTAGATGGTGAACAAGGCCAGGGCCATACGCCGGGACCAGTCCGCCACCCGGGCCGTCCGGAGCACCGCCACGACCAGGCCGTAGCTGAGCCACATCGAGATCAAGAAGGGCGGCCCCATCGCGCCATTGGGCACCCCCAGAAAGGGCTCGCCAAAGAGCCCCGTGCGCAGGTGGGCCTGCGACTGCGCGTACAGGTCGGTGGTCAACGCCAGCACCGCCTGGATCCCGTAGAGCCCCCAGAGCCCCCAGCCGACGCGGCGCCAGCCTGGCCGCCGGGCGTAGATCCAGGTCATCTGGAACAGGATGGGCACCAGCAGGCAGATCAGCGCGAACAGCACCTTGAGCATCCAGATCGCGACGGCGGGCTCCTGGGTGCTGAGCTGCACCGCCCGGACCGCGACCGCGCCCCCGCTGACCAGGGCCCAAGCGGCGATCCAGGGCTCCAGCTCCGCGCGCCGCCCCCGCATGATCCAGGCGGCGACGTAGAAGAGCCCAATGAACAGGTTCGCGCCGACCACCATGGCCAGCAGCGACACCTCGATGTTCATCCCAGCGGGCACAGCGGCTCCGGTCATTGTGGAGGGGAATCGGCAGCTTTCATGCGGCCTTTAGCGGCCTGCAGCCCGAGCGCTCCAGTCACCCAGTCAACATCCCGAGCGCAGCCATACCACCACAGACCCACAGAGATGCAAGGGCCAATCCCCCAGACCACGGCCCCGGCACCCACGAGGCCAGCGCCCGGCCGACCACATTGCCAAGCGCCACCCCGCCCGCCAGCAGCAGCCCCCACAGCAGCCCCTCCGGCGCGCCGCCCAAGGCGTAGCCCAGCCACCGCGCAGCGTGCAGGCCCACCCCCAGCCCCGCGAGCGCCCCCACATAGGCCGGTCCCCGCA
>JAZAMN010000054.1:0-81982 GCA_036229005.1 Myxococcota bacterium | reverse complement strand
CCCAGCGCCTCGGCCGCCCGAACTCCCGGGTCTCGGGCGCAGGATTGCGCACCGAGACCTCGGCGGTGGTGAGGGTGGGAGTGGTGGGCTGTGTGCGCGCCCCCCCTGAGCCCCGGCGGGGCCGGGGACAGTCCGCATCGGGCGCGCTGCAGTAGCATCCGACAGGCAACAACCCGCGCCGGTGAGGACACGATGGCCACGCTTCCCCCCGAGCTGCTCGACTTCATGGCCGATCTGGCCGAGAACAACGAACGGGACTGGTTCAAGGCGAACAAGGGACGCTATGACGCGCAGGTGAAGGAGCCGGCGCTGGGGTTCATCCGGGCGATCCAGGGGCCCCCGATGGATCTGAGCCCGCACTTCGTGGCCAGCGACAAGGGCAACGGCGGAAGCTTGTTCCGCATCTACAGGGACACGCGCTTCTCCAAGGACAAGTCGCCCTACAAGACACACACCGGGATGCAGTTCCGACACGCGCAGGCGAGCCGGGACGTGCACGCGCCAGGCTTCTACATCGGCCTGGAGCCCGGCAACTGCATGCTGGGGGCGGGGGTGTGGCACCCGGAACGGAGCGCGCTGCTCAAGGCGCGACAGGCGGTCGTGGAGCGCCCCGATGACTTCCTGGCAGCCAAGGCGGCCGGGCTGGACGCCGGCTGGGAGCGCATGGGGGAGTCGCTCAAGCGCGCGCCGAAGGGCTTCGACCCCGAGCACGCCCTGATCGAAGACCTGCGCTACAAGGACTGGGCGCTGTCGTTGGCCCTCCCAGAAGAGAAGCTCGGAACGCCGGATTTGGAGCAGTGGGTCTGCGAGCGCTTCGAGGAGGCCATGCCGTGGATGCGCTGGCTGGGGGAGGCTCTGGAGCTGCCGGTGTAGGAGCTCTGCGCCCCATCCTCTTTGGACGCGATCGCCTGGGGTTGATGGCTGAACAAGTGTACAGTATGTTCGAAGCATGCTCGCACTCCAACTCCCACTGTTCGCCGCTCCAGATCTCTCGCTGGCCCCCGACTGGTCGGGGCTCAGACACATCCCGCTGGGCGCCTGCTCCTGGCTGGAGCACCACTCGGGCTGGCTGCGGGGGCATGGCGTGCTCTTCGAGCAGCTCCGGCAGACCTTGGCCTGGCGGGCCCAGGAGCGGCCCATGTACGAGCGGGTGGTCGCAGTACCTCGCTTGCTGGCCCGGTTGCCGCAGGATGGGCCGGTGCCCTCGATCCTGGAGCGGTGTGCCCTGCAGCTCTCCCAGCGCTACGGGCGCCCCCTCTACAGCCTGGGGGCCTGCCTTTACCGAGATGGACGAGACTCGGTGGCCTGGCACGGAGACCGCCTGTCCCGCAGCGGGCAGCGGGTGGACAGCAGCGACCGGGTCATCGCCATCCTGTCCCTGGGGGAGCCTCGCCGCTTCCTGATCCGCCCAAGCTCCGGAGGGCCCAGCCGCGCCTTCGAGCTGGGGTGGGGGGACCTGCTGGTGATGGGCGGGCGCTGCCAGGAGGACTTCGAGCACTGCGTGCCCAAGGTCGCCAGCGCGCTGCCCCGGATCTCCGTGCAGTTCAGGCCCGGACCGCCCGAGCTGCTGCGGGGCCTCGGCCAACCCTCGGATTCGGGGCAGACCGCGGCCCAGGTCACGGGCGCGACATTTGGCCTCATTGAGGGGGAGGGAGACGACGACTAGCTTGAAGGCAGCCAGGAGAGACCATGATGTGCCGCCGAGACCTGCTCACCGCCGTGGGCGCGCTGGGCGCCGCAGCGCTCGTTGGACTGCCCCTGCCCGCGCAGGCCTGTGACCTGCACCTCGCTGCGGCGCTGGACCACCTGATGCAGGACGAGAAGCTGGCCCGGGACCTGTACACCCAGCTCTCGGTGGAGTGGGGGCTGCCGGTGTTCGCCAACATCGCGGCCTCCGAGCAGCGCCACATGGACGCGGTGGCTCAGCAGCTCCGGGCCTATGGGCTCCAGGATCCCACCCGCGGGCTTGGCCCCGGAGAGCTGGTGGACGGGGAGCTGCAGGAGGCGTACTTCGGGCTGCTGGAGCTGGGCCTCGGCAGCGTCGAGGAGGCTTTGTTGGCCGGCGCGATGGTCGAGGACCTGGACATCCATGATCTGGACAAGCTCAAGGGACTGGCGGCTGGAGAGCCCGCGCTGCTGCGAATGGTCGAACAGCTCCGCTGCGCCTCGGAGAACCACATGCGGGCCTTTGTGGGACAGCTCCAGCAGCGCGGCGTGGTCTTCACCCCAAGCCACATCTCCCAGGCCGAGCTCGGGCGGATCCTGGCGGCACCTCAGGGCGGCTGCGGGGGCGGCGGCAAGGGTCGAGGGCGGGGCCAGGGTGGGGGACAGGGGCGGCGCCAGGCCGGTTGATCTGCGGGCTCAGAGCGCGGCCTCCACGGCTGCCGCGACACCGGACTCGGACCCGACGTAGATCAGCTCCTGGTCCCGGCTGAGCACCAGGAAGCTGGGGACGCTGCCGGTGTAGGTGCCGGCGTCCAGCAGGGCTTGCTCCAGATCGCTCTCTCCGGGGACGGGGGCGGTGACCGGGATGCTGAGGCTGAACATGTCTCGCCACTGCTCCAGGAAGCCGTCGGAGAGGGAGCCCTGGTTCCAGCCGGCCACCATCACCTGCACCACCGCGACGCCGTCTGACTCGTCATAGGAGTCGGCCAGGGCCTGCATGCGAGGTGTGGATTGCTGGCAGGGACCGCACCACCCGGCGGACAGGTCGATGACCACCACCATCGTGGAGAAGTGGCGCAGGCTCAAGGTGCTGCCGTCGGCCTCGACCAGCGGAGCGTCGAGGACCACGTCGCCCTGGGCGAAGCCCTCGCCTTCGATGTCCTCGCCTTGGACCCGACAATCCGGCCAGCCCTGAGGCACCGACCAGCACAGGAGGGGATCCCCGCCAGCGCTGAGCTCCTCCAGGTCCTCGAACCCGTCCCCGTCGCTGTCGGCGGAGCGGGGATCCGTACCCAACTCCTCTTCGGCAGCGTCGGTCAGACCGTCACCGTCCCGATCGGGTGCGCGCCCGCAGGCACAGAGCAGAGAGAGCGCCGCGAGGGCGCTCCAGGGCTGGATTCGCATGGGGGCTCCTGGTCTGCCGGCCAGGGTAGCCGTTGGCCTGAGGGCTCGCCTCTGCTGGGAGGGGCGGGCCGAGCAGGACCCTCAGCCGGGCTCCTGCTCCGCGTCCACTCCGGGGCCGCTCTGGAGGACCTGGGTGCTGGCGAACTTGGCCTTGTAGTTCTTTCGGGCCGCCAGGGTGTCCCACTCGACGACCACGCTGCCGCCGCCGAGCTCGTACTGGGTGCGCCAGTCGGAGAGCAGATCGAAGCACGCGTGATCGATGTAGTCGACCTCCTCCAGGTGGACGTGGACCTCGCGGTTCTGGGGGACCTCCTTGAGGGCGCGGGCCAGGGTGGGCAGGCCGACAAAGGTGCCGCTGCCGTGCAGGCGGAGGTCGACGCGATCGCCGCTCTCCTCACGGTCCACCTTCATGTGGGAGAAGCTCCAGGCCAGCTTGAGGAAGGCCAGCGCGACGCCGACCATCAGGCCCTCGAGCAGGCTGGTGGCGACGATGGCCACCACGGTGGCGACGTAGATCACGGCCTCTCCGCGGCCGCGCTCCCAGAGGGTCTGGGTGATCTTGAAGTTGATGAGCTTCCAGCCGATGTAGACCAGCACGGCGGCCAGGGAGGCCACGGGGATCAGGCCCAGGACCTGGGGCAGGGCCACCACCGCGAGGATGAGCCAACCGGCGTGCATGACGGCCGACCAGCGGGTCTGGGCGCCGGACTCGATGTTGGCGGTGGAGCGCACGATGACGCCGGTGACGGGGAGCGCGCCCAGGAGGCCGGCGATGGTGTTGCCGACGCCCTGCGCGAAGAGCTCCTTGTCCAGGTCCGAGCGCTCGCCGTTGTGCAGCTTGTCGACGGCGACGGCGCAGAGAAGGGCCTCGGCGCTGGCGATGATCGCGACGGCGAAAGCGGTGCCCAGGATGGAGGGGTTGAGCAGGAGCTTTGCGCCCTCCAGGGTGGGCAGGTTGATCAAGCCGGAGAGCTCGTTGGGCACGTCGACCATCTTGATGGGCAGGTCGAAGAACCAGACGGCGGTGACGCCGGAGGCCACGGCCAGGAGCGGGGCGGGGAGGGCGCGGAGCAGGCTGGGGAGCTTGGGGCGCAGCCAGTTCCAGCCGATGAGGATGACCATCGCCAGCACACCGACCAGCGCGGCCTCCTGGTGGACCATGCCCTGCTCGGGGGAGATGGCCTTCCAGATGGCCAGGGGGATGCTCACCAGGTTGGTGACGCCGCTGCTGCTGGGCACGTCGTCGACCATGACGTGGAACTGGCTGGCGAAGATCAGGACGCCGATGCCCGTGAGCATGGCGTAGATGACTGCCGGGGCCACCGCCCGGAACCACTGGCCAAGCTGCAGCTTGCCGGCGACCATCTGGATGATGCCCGCCAGGATCAGGATGGGGCCCAGGGCGAACAGGCCGTGCTCCTGGACGATGTCGTAGACGATGACGACCAGGCCGGCGGCGGGGCCGGAGACCTGGAGGGGAGAGCCCGCGAGGCTGCCGACGATGAGGCCGCCGATGATGCCGGAGACGATGCCCATTGCGGGGGGCACCCCCGAGGCGATCGCGATGCCCAGGCAGAGCGGAAGCGCGACCAGGAACACGACGACAGACGCCATGAACTCGCTGATGAAGCCGCGGTTCTTTGCCGGCGTGATGGAATCTGGGGCGTTGGCCATGGAGTCTCCGGACACAGAACTCTCAGTCTATGTCGCGATGAGGATTACACGAAAAACTTGTCAGGACAATGCAGTCATGGCAATTTGTGGGGGCCCACGCCTGGAGTGGGACTGGAGGCTGTCTTGTCCAAGTGGACCTTTCTCTCGAACCACACCCACGTGCTGATGCTGGTGCACCAGGACCCCGACCTACGCATGCGCGATATCGCCGAGCGGGTGGGGATCACCGAGCGGGCCGTCCAGCGCATCCTGCACGATCTGGTGGAAGACGGCTATGTCCAGGTGACCAAGTCCGGACGTCGCAACCACTACAGCGCCGACCTGGACCAGTGCTTGCGGCATCCTCTGGAGGAGGGTGTTCAGGTGCGCCACCTTCTGCGGGCGCTGTGCCGCGACGGCCTGCGGGCCCAGCTCTGACCCTGCACCAGACTTGCTGTGGGCAGCGCCAGCCCCCAGGCATAGGGACTCCCTCTCACCCCCGGTCCTGAATGCCTGTCCAAGCCTGGTTCGTCCTCGCCGTCCTCGCCGGCATCACTCTGCTGATCGCCCTGGACAGGGTGCGGCCGCCGATGGCGCTCTTCGGCGGACTGGCCCTCACCGTCGCGGGGGGCGTCGCTGACCTCGACCAGGCGCTGGTCGGTTTCTCGGATCCCGCGGTGCTCACCGTCGGGGCGCTGTTCGTGGTCGCCGCGGCTGTCCGACACACGGGCGCCCTGCGGCTCATCACCCGCGCGGTCTTCGGGACGGACAACGGTCCCCAGCGCGGCTTGGTCCGGCTGCTGCTCCCGACGGCGTTCTTCTCCGCGTTCGTGAACAACACGCCCATCGTGGCGATGTTCATCCCAGCCACGCGCAGCTTCGCCCGGCGCGTTGGGGAGACGCCCTCGCGCTACCTCATGCCCCTGGGCTTTGCGGCGATGCTCGGCGGCACCTGCACGCTGATCGGCACCAGCGCCAACCTGGTGGTGTCGGGCCGGCTGGTCCAGGCGGGCCTGGAGCCCCTGGGCATGCTGGAGATGGCCTGGGTGGGCGTGCCCACGGTGGTGCTGGGCCTGATCTACTTGTCCACCGTGGCCTGGAAGATGCTGGGGGAGCGGCAGGCGCTCTCCGAGGTCGTGCGCGATGTCGATGCAGCCCGGCAGTACCTCGCTGAGCTGGCGGTGCAGTCCGACTCTCCGCTGATCGGGAAGTCCGTCGGTGAGGCCGGATTGCGGCAGCTCCCAGGTCTCTTCCTCGCGGAGATCCAGCGCGCTGACGGTCGGATCGTGCGTCCGGTCGCGCCCCAGGATCTGCTGAGCGCAGGGGACCTGCTGGTGCTCTCCGGCGTGGCTTCCAGCGTGGCCGAGCTGCGCAGCTTCCCCGGGTTGGTCCCGGTCGAGGACCTGGATCTGAGCTCCATGGAGCGCCATCTGTTCGAGGTCGTGGTCTCCCACCGCAGCCGCATGCTGGGGCGCACCGTCCGGGAGGTGGGCTTCCGGCGGCGCTTCGACGCGGCGATCCTGGCGGTGCATCGCGCGGGCGAGCGCCTGCACCAGCGCATCGGTGACCTGGAGCTGCGTCCCGGCGATACGCTGCTGCTGTCGGCGTCCCCCGGATTCCATGAGACCTGGCGGGACAGCGTGGACTTCTACCTGGTGTCCGCGCTGAGCGGGGCCGAGGCGCCCCCCAACTTCAAGTCCGCGCGGGCAGCCCTGGGCGTGCTGGGGCTGCTGGTCGTGTTGCCGGTGGGGTCCACCTTCGCGCACAAGCTCTGGCCGCAGGTCCCCGAGGTCCCCATCGCGGTCATGGCCATGCTGTCGGTGGTCGCGCTGGTCGCCTTCAAGGCCCTGAACGCCCGGCAGGCCCGGCAGGCGGTGGAGTTCTCCGTGCTGATCGTCATCGCCTGCGCGCTGGGCCTGGCGCAGGCGCTGGAGCTCTCGGGCGCCGCACAGGGCATCGCGGACGGGCTCGTGCTGCTGGCTGGTTTCCTGCCGCCGGTGGGGCTGCTCGCGCTGGTGTATCTGCTCAGTGTGGTGGCAGCGTCGCTGATCACCAACGCGGCGGGCGCGGCCATCGTGTTCCCCATCGCGCTCTCGGTCGCTGCGGCGGCAGGCCTGGATCCGAGGCCCTTCGCGGTGGTGGTGGCGCTGGCGGCGTCTGCGGGGTTCGCGAGCCCCGTCGGCTCGAACGCGACCCTGCTGGTCTACGGCCCCGGCGGCTACCGCTTCCGCGACTTCGTGCGCGTGGGCCTGCCCCTGAACGTGATCTGCCTGCTGGTGGCGCTCAGCGTGGTGCCCCTGGTCTGGCCGCTGCAGCCATGAGGGCGCCCGCCGGCCTGCCGCTCGCCGCGGGGTGGTGGGAGGACCTGGAGTCGCGGTGGAGCCAGCCCCCTCGGGCGTACCACTCCATCGATCACCTGCGCGAGGTGCTGGGGCACTGGGGAGAGGTGGACCGGGCCGGTCTCTGGGCGGATCGGCTCACCTCCTTTGCTGCCCTCTGTCTCCACGACGCGGAGCGCCTGGAGGAGCGGGCCAAAGCGAACATCCGCGAGGCCCTCGGGATGTGAGGCCTGGGGTGCTGGAGGGCCTGCTGGCGCGCTGGGAGTTCCCTGAGCCCCAGGAGGCGAACGAGATCACCTGGGTGGGCTCCTGAGCGGAAGGGGCCAGCGGGGGCGTGTGAGCAGCCGAGGGTGGCTACCGGGTGCGAGTGAGCGGCCGGGGGTGGCTACCGGCCCTGAGTGAGCGATCGTCTGAGGCTACGGCCACTCGGTGAGCGTTTTGAGGACCGATCTGGGGCTTTTGGGCCTTCAGGGGGCCATTTGGGGGCCGTTTTCGCCGCTTTCGGCCCCAAACGGTGGCCGGAGCGCTCACTGGTGGGGCGTAGCCTCAGCGATGCGCTCATTCAGCGGGCGTAGCCAGCCCCCCGCGTTCATTCGGGGGGCGTAGCCGGGTCAAGAGGCCGCGCCAGGGCCCAACAGGACTCAGAACAGCCCGCGCGAGACCGGCATGAAGGGCCAGGGGATCGCGATGAAGGTGAGCAGCAACCAGATGGCGGTGGTGATGGTCACGATGCGGTTGCGCTTCTCGACCTTGCGCTTGCCCACCGCGCGGCCCACGTGCGCGACGACGATGGCGATGAGCATCTCGAAGATGTGCTCCACCGCGAAGAAGCGCAGGGTGGTGTCGGACATCGCCGCGCCCATGTCCTGGAACGCCGCCTGGGTGATGGGGGAGAACACAAAGTAGAGCGCGAGGCCGATGAGCATCATGATGTCCAGCGCGGCGATGAACGCGAGCTGGAGCTTGTCCTGTGCCTTCTCCCAGGGCTCGGAGCTGCCAAAGCCCTTGGCGGCCTGGACGAGCACGGTGATTCCGAGGGCCAGGACGACCCAGCGCAGGCCGGAGTGGGCGTGGAGGAGGGCGCTGTACATGAGGGACTCCAGGGTGGGGAGCGGCCTCTATCCCAGCGGCGGCGAGTGGGGAGCCACGAACGCCACGTGCAGGGACAGCAGGACGCCGAGCGGCAGCAGGCTGAGGAGCCCGACCCCGGCGTATACCCACCCCGACCCCACCATCCGGGTCTGGTGGGTGCCGTGCGCCCGCCTCAGATCCGGTGGCGCCGGCGAGGACAGGCTGTCCGGGACCGCGCTGCGGCGCTCTCCACGCTCAGTCGCGGGGGGCCCGGACCGCCCAGGTGTAGGTGATCTCGGCGGTGAGCGTCTCGCCCACGTGCAGCTTCACGGGGACCTCGAAGTCGACCTTGCCGGTCTCGTCGTACGCGGCGCGGATCTCGGCGGGGTCCTGGTTCAGACCCGCGGTGGCCACGGTGACGCCGGCTGCGGCCTTCTTGTGCGCGACCGTGGCCGACTTGAGGGCGATGAACACGCGGGGGAGCTGGTCGGCGAACAGCGAGAGCACCACGCCGCCGCTGGCCGACTCACCCAGGGTGTAGACCGCGCCGGCGTGGGCGGTGCCCAGGTGGTTCTGGATCTCGCGGCGGGAGGGGAGCGTGGCGGTGGCCGCGCCCCGGTTGATCTCGTCGAGCTGGATGCCAACGGTCTTGATGAAGGGGACCATGTTGGTCAGCATCGTGCGGAGGTCGAGTTCGGCCACGGGGCGCTCCTTTCTCTGTTGCCTGGGGCCTAACCGCTCCAAAGCCGGGTAGCCCTGGCCGCTGGGAGGTGGCCCCCGCCGTCCATGTGGTTAGACACTGTCGCGTCCGGGGAGTGGCGCAGTCTGGTAGCGCATCTGCTTTGGGAGCAGAGGGCCGCCGGTTCGAATCCGGCCTCCCCGACCATCTTGAGTGGCCCCCTCCGGAATCACCGCCGGAGGGGTTCATTCCGGGACGCGCTCGAAGACCATCGCCCGCACGCCCAGGCTGTGGAACAGCTCCATCCCAGGTCGCAGCCCCGCCCGCGCCGCCTGGTCCACCTGGATGCCGACCGGTTGCAGATGCAGAGGCCCCGGCTCGCTCAAGCGGCGCCGAAGCACCGCCACCCGCTCTGGATGCAGCGTCCGGGCTGCGAGCCGGCACCAGGCATCGCGCTCGGCCTCGGTGACGGCGTGCAGCCACGCGACCACCACCTGCCCACCAGGCGCGACGACCTGCGCGAGCCCGTCCCAGTAGGCCTGCTGCTCCTCAGCCGGGATCAGGTGCACGACGAACAGGGACAGCGCGGCATCGAACTGCACCGCCAGGGGCAGGTCCGCGCGGACCTCGACGCCGGGACAGCGCTCTGTCGTCGCCGAGCGCATGGCTTCAGAGGGGTCGACCGCCACCACCGTGCTCTGCGCTGCGAGGGCTGCGACCTCCCGCCCCGGACCACAACCGGACACCAGCACCCGCTGCGCCCCTGACAACTGACCGACCGCGAGCGCGTGGACCAGCGGGTAGCCCGGCACCAGCGCCTCGATCTCAGCCTCGTAGCGATCGACGTCGTCAAAGCCCGTCCGCAGCCCCAGCCCCAGCCGAGCAGCCCGGGCATCCAGGCCAGGCCCGCCAGCGCCTCCGACCAGCATCCGCAGCCCCGCCCCGCGGAGCTCCTCCACCAGGCGCTCGATCTCCACGCAGTCCTCTGAGACCCCGTACCGACGGGCCAGCTCGGCCGCGAAGCCATCCAGGTGCCGGGCGACGGCTGCTGCGGCGTCCTCCGACCGGCTCGCCTCCAGGGTCACGGCGAACAGCAGCTCAAAGCGCTCACGCGTCATCAGCTCGCCTGGCCCCTCGCTGTCCTGATGCGACGCTTCGAGCACCGCTGCCAGCAGATCGGCCTTCTTGGGGAAGAAGTAGGTGATGTGCGAACCGCGCACCCCGGCGCGCTTGGCCACCTTGGGCTGTGTGAGTCCACGGATCCCCAGCTCGGCGTACTGGGCGAGAGCCGCCTGAAGGATCCGCTCGCGGGTGTCGCTCATCGTCCGCTCCGGGTCAGCCGCCCTCCGGCAGCCTCCAAGACATCAGTGACATCGGCCAGGCGCGCCACCTGCTCGATGTGGTGGACCCCGGGGTCGCAGCTCCGGACCCGGTCGATCGCGAACACCGCCATCATCGCCGTGATGCTCCCTTCGTCCCGGCCCTCGTAACGAGCCTCCCGCGCGCCCGAGACCACCTGGATCCCGCACCGATCCGAGAACCACGGCAGCCCGGCGCTCGCTCCCAGGAGTCCACCGAGTCGGGGCCAGCGCAGCAGGAGCGGCGCCGACCACCAGAGCACCCGTGTCCACAGGCTGTTCTCGACGGTGAGGGTCGTCTCCGCCCGCACGCCCAGGGTTCGCGCGACGATCTCCTGATCCGCGAAGCCCACCCGAACGCCGAGCGCGCCGTCGGCCCCCACAGGCCGGGGGGCGGTGTCGCGATCCACAGCCTGCAGCGTCCAGGCGAGCGCTGCCGGACCGTGCACCTCGCCCAGACCGAGCCGCAGGCCGATGTGGACGACATCCCCTGGAGCGGCGCCGCACTCCGCAACCAGCAGGTTCGACAGGCCCGGCGCGAAGCCCACCGACAGCAGCGCCCGACGTCCGGCGGCCCGAGCCAGACCATCGAGCTCCTCCAGCTCCCGGATCAGCGGCCCGGACGCCGTGATGTCGACGTAGTCGTAGCCCTGCTCGATCGCGGCCCGCGCGAAGCCCGCGTCTCGGTGGTCGACGCACATCAGCAGCACGCCCCCACCCGTCGGTAGAGTCCAGGTCGCTGGATCGGCCAGATCCAGCGTGAGCGCACGCCCTGAGACCTCCCGCGCCAGCTCCTCTGCCCGGACCCGGTCCCGACCAGCGATCACCAGCTCCGCGCTCCGGTCTCCCAGCCGCTCCGCCACAGCCCGACCGATGTTCCCGTAGCCCCCAACCAGGACGACTCGATGCCGCATGCTGCCTCCTTGTGGTGTTGGTTGGTAACCAACCAAGAGGCGGAACGACAGCACTCGATCCGGATCCCCGTCGTCATGCTGCGAGCGAAGAGGGGGGACGCGAGCTCGTCACGCCGAATGGGGGCCGGCCTTGGCCGGTTTGCCCGATCTCCTCTGCTCGTCCTCGCCCCCCAACGTCTGGTCCTCGACTCAGCGCGTGGTGGCCGGTGACCCCGACTGGATGAGGCGCTGCAGCGTCACATCGTCTGGCGCGGTGCCCTCGTCGGTGTAGACGCACAGGTCCCGAAGGGGAGCAGGCGCCTCCAAGGTCGCCAGGATCACTCGTGCGACATCAGCGCGTGGCACCACCGGGCCAAAGCGCGACGGAATGTCGCCTGGAACCACTGCGAGACCGCTCTGCCCTGCCGGGCTGTCGGTAAGTCGGGCCGCCCGCACGATCGCAACGTCCAAGCCGCTCTCGGTCAGCGCGCGCTCGGCCTCTTGGCGCCAGTGCACCCCGTTCCACTTCAGGAGCCCGAGCATCCGCATCTTGAAGGTGCGGTGGTGGATGCCGATGGCGGTCATGTAGACCAGCCTCCCGGAGAAGCCGGCGCGGTGGGCCGCATCAACGGTCGCGACCACGCCGCCGTACTCGGTCGACTTGACGAGGGCCTCTCCCGCGGCGCCCGGGATCGCGGCGGTGAAGACGAGTCCGGTCACTCCCTCCAGCGCTCGGTCGAAGGCCTCCCCTGGGCGTGTCAGGTCGAGCTCGACGAGTTCGGCCTTGTCGCCAAACCGCGCTCGGGCCTTCTCGAGGTCTCGGGCACCGAGCCGGACCCGTTCTCCGCGGGCGAGGAGCTGCTCGGCCACGAGCTTGCCCGTGCCACTGGTTCCTCCAATCACTAGGATCAATCTAGCCTTATTCGCCTTGCTGTCGGTCATGTTGACTCCTTGGCTGGTTCGCCGCTTCTGTTGCAAGCAAGGTAGTCGTGTTCCTTGGGTGGTACAGTGGGTGTGTTGGAAACTTGGTGATCCGTGAATGAAACAGCGCCATCGCTGCAGCTCGTCGCCATCTTTGTCGCCGTCGCGAAGGAGATGAGCTTCTCCAAGGCGGCAAAGGCACTGGGCGTAGGCAAGGCCACCGTGAGCCGCTCGGTCGCACGCTTGGAGGCGGAGCTGGGCGTAGAGCTCCTGCATCGAACCACCCACGCGGTCGCGCTCTCTACTGCGGGATCAGAGCTCTATGAGCGCGCAGCGCCGCATGTGGCCGCCCTTGCCCAGGCCGTCCGCCAACTCCCTGAACGGGCAGAGGAGCCTTCGGGGCTTCTCAGGCTCACGGCGACCCACGACTTCGGCACCGTCGTGCTCCCCGAGTTGCTGGCCCAGTTTGGCCGTCGTCACCCCGACATCCGCTTCGACGTCCACCTGACCAACGAAGCAGTCGATCTGGTGGCTGAGGGATTCGACCTCGCCATCCGGGCGGTTTCCGGCCCATTGAAGGACTCGACGCTCACCCTCCGGAAGCTCTGCGATGCAGAGGTCGCGTTCTACGCAGCCCCCCAGTACCTCGCTCGTCGGGGCAAGCCTCGCGAGCTGGGCGAGGCGGGGTTCGACTGGGTGATGCCGCGCAGGTTCCTGGGCTGGGAGTGGCCAGCCGACCTCGCCAGCCGCTTCTGTGGCGACGATGTCTTCCTGCTGCGTGAGCTCCTTCGGTGGGGCGCCGGAGTCGGTGTGCTCCCCCGTTTCGTCGCGGACAGCTACGTGCGGGATGGGCTGCTTGAGCAGGTGGCGGTCTCTGGGCTTCCAGAGCTTCGAGGCGGATTTGTCCTCCTCTACCCCTCAAGCGGTCAGGTACCGCGCAAGGTGACCGCGCTCCGCGACTTTCTTGTCGAACGCCTGGGAGCGGGTCCGCTTCGATAGCCTCCCGACTACGACCGAGAGCTCGCCGGCCTCAACCTCGCCGCCCAACGCCGAGGATGCTTGGAGCCCTTGCGCAGGCGGGTGAAGGCCAGGTTGGCCAGTGCCGAGGCCGCCGCCATGGTCAGCGCCAGGGGCAGGGCGGTGCCCTCGCCGCCCAGACCGACCAGGGGAGCGACCGCGCCGGCCAGCACGAACTGACAGAGCCCCAGGACCGCCGACGCGTAGCCGTTGACCTTGTGCGCGGCGTCCAAGGCCATCGCCGTGGTGGTCCCGAACACCATGCCCGAGGCGGCCGCCGCCAGCAGGATGGGCAGGCCAAAGAGCAGAGGGTTCAGGTCGGCCAGGGCCATCACCACGAAGGCGCTCACCGCCAGCAGGTGCAGGGTCAGCCCCAGACGGGCCAGGCGGGCCGGCTTCACGCGCTGGGTCAGCTTGGAGGTCACGCCGCCCATCACCATCAGCGAGAGCGCGTTGAGGCCAAAGGCCAGCGCGTACTGCACCGGGCTCAGGCCCATCAAGCCCTGGTACAGGAAGGGGGACGCCGAGATGTAGGCCATCAGCGCCGCGAAGGTCAGCACATAGGTCCCGGCCGCACCCAGGAAGGCGCGCGTGCCCAGGATGTCCTTGAGCTCCTGCAGAGTGGGGGGCGGGCCGGCCTCGGCGCGCACCTGGGGGCCGTGGGTCTCCGGCACGAAGCGGATCACGGCGAGCGCAATCACACCACCAATCCCCGCGATCACCCAGAGCAGCCCGCGCCAGCCCAATGGCTCGACCAGCAGGCTGCCAGCGATCGGCGCCAGCACAGGCGCCACACCGACCACCATCATCAGCTTGCTGAAGGCCGACGCCGCCGAGGCCCCGCGCGACAGGTCCGAGACCACCGTCCGGCCAATGACCATGCCCGCTGCGCCGGAGAGTCCCTGGGCCGCCCGGGCCGCGATCAGCCAGCCAGCCGTGGGCGCCAGGGCCGCGGCGATGGATGACAGCAGGAACAGGACCGTGCCCACCAAGAGCGGCCCGCGCCGTCCGATGCGGTCCGAGAGGGGACCAAAGAAGGCCTGGCCCACGCCCGCGCCCACCAAGAATGCCGTCAGGGAGAGCTGCACCGTGGATGCGCTGGCGCCCAGGCTCTCCATCATCGTCGGGAAGCCCGGCAGGTACAGGTCCGTCGCGAAGGGCGCGGCCGCGGACAGCAGCGCCAGGGTCAGCAGCAAGGCACCCTTGAGCTCAGGTTTTGAGGGCATGGTGGCTCCAGTCGATACGATTACCTATACCGACATAGCTATTTAGCTATACCCAAATCTGGGACACTATGTAGCCAGCGAGGACACACTGTCCGCGTCACACTGTCCCCGTTCCATGGGGCCGCCACCCTGGGAGCCGCCTTGCCCACCGACCCGAGCCCCGCCCAGAGAGAAGCCTTGGCCGACGTCGCCTCCGCCCTGCTGTCCATCGCGCGCAAGCTCCAGTCCCGGGGCTTCCAGGACCCCGCGATCGTGCACCTGACCGGCATGGAGGTCGCCGTGCTCCAGCAGGTCGACCGGCAGCCAGGCATCAGCCCCCGCGAGATCGCCGAGCGCCTGGGCCTGCGCTCCTCCAACACCTCGGCGGCCCTGCGGGGGCTTCAGTCCAAGGGCTTCGTCACCCGCACCCCCGACCCCAACGACCGCCGCGGGGTCTGCGTGCACCCGACCGCCGCAGCGGAGGCCTCCACCCGCCGCGTGCGGGCCGAGTTCGCCGCGCTGATGGCCGAGGCCCTGGATCCCGCGCTGGCCCCCGCGCTGGCCGAGCGGCTCCGGGGCATGGACGAGGCGCTGCGCTACACCTGAGTGGCGTCCCAATCAGCCTGACCTCGTTGGCGACGATGTGTCGCCACATTGCCGAGAGGGGCGGGTGTGAGTAGGTGAGCCCAGGAGGCTGAACATGAGCGCAGCGACCCTTCCCGTCCTCCCCGAGAACCCTGGCTGGCTGGCCCGCTGGCGCACAGGCATGCAGTGCCTGCTCATCCTCAAGGACGACCCCGCGAATCCGGAGGCTGGCGCGCTGGTCAATGAGGCGCTGGATCTGCCCGCCTACGTCGAGCGCATCCCCGAGCTCCAGGCCGACCCCGATGGGCGGCGGATCCTGGCGGAGCGGCCCTCGCTGCAGGCGGAGGACCTGGATCTGGAGGCGCTCGCAGCCCTGCCGGAGGGGACCCTGGGCCACGAGCTGGCGGCCTACTACGCGCGCATGGGGATCGCGCCCTTCACGACCCGTCAAGCCACTGAAAAGACAGAGGAATACATCTCCAAGCGCTACCGGGAGACCCACGACATCTACCACGTGGTCACGGGCTACGGCGTCGACGTGGTGGGGGAGATGGAGCTGCAGGCCTTCTGCATGGGGAACATCGGCATCCGCAGCCCGCGCCTGATGCTGCCCTTTGGTTTCCTGGGCGCCCGGCTCTCCGACGAGTTCATCGGCGCCGCCATCGGGGAGAGCAAGGTGGGGATCGGCGAGTACTACGCCCGCGTCTACCGCGCCTACAAGCGGGGTCAGCGCGCCCGGCTGATGCTCTCGGTGCCCTTCGAGGACCACTGGGAGCGCCCCGTCACCGAGCTGCGCGCCGAGCTGATCGACGAACACTGAGCCTCAGCGGCCCGCGAACCAGGCGCTCGCGTGGTCCAGGAAGGCCTGCGCGATGGGGCCGGGGGGGCCGGGGAACACCAGGCTGACGGGCTCCTCGACCCAGACCTGGGGCAGCACCTGCACCAGCGCTCCGCTCTCGAGCTGGGGGGCAGCCAGGGTGCGGGGGACGCGCGCGATGCCCTGGCCCAGGATGGCGAGCTGGTGGGCGAACCCGACCGCGTTGACGCTGGCCACCGCCGGCGGGGCCTTCACCCGGGCGCCGTCCGGTCGCCGCCAGGGATCCAGGCGCCCGCGGGAGTCGCGCATCCGCACCGAGTGGTGGCTGCTCAGGCGCTCCAGGGTGACCTCGCCGGCGGACTCCAGGTAGCGCGGGCTGGCGACCAGGATCAGGCGCTCGCGGTACAGGGTCCGGGCGCGAAAGCTCAGGTTCCTCCTCAACCCCACCTGCAGCGCGAGATCAAAGTCCCCCACCCGCAGGGAGGCCTGCTCGGCGAGCTCGATCTCCAGGCGCACGCCGGGTTGCTGCTCCCGGAAGCGGGCCAGGGCGGCGGCGATGTGGGCGCTGGTCCCCAGCACGGGCAGCCACAGGCGCAGGGTCCCGCTCAGGGTCTCGCCTTGCTGGCGCAGCTCCTCCTCCACCCGGCTCAGCTCGCTCAGCAGGGGACGCAGGCTGCGGGCGTAGCGGGCGCCCACCTCGGTCAGGGCGATCTGTCGGCCGGCGCGCTGGATCAGGACCAGGCCCAGGCGCTGCTCCAGGGCGTCCACCCGCCGCAGCACCGTCGACCGGGAGACCCCCAGCGCCCGGGCGGCCCCCGCGAAGCTCCCTTGCTCGGAGACGGCCAGGAAGAGGCTCTGATCGTCCATGGTTCACCCCTTCAGATCTGCAACTGCAGGTTTCAGGATTGCACATTCTCGCAACAGCGAGGAGCGCCTATCCTGCCCTGCACTGGAGGCTGAATGACCCTGCACCCCATCATCGACGCCCTGCGCACCCAGGAGGGGCTCGTCCGCACGCTGGGCCTGGAGCTGGAGGCGCAGCAGGACGCGGTCCACGTGGCCATGACGGTGGCTCCCCTGCACGGCGGGGCCCCGGGGGTCGCGCACGGCGGCTCGGTGATGGCGCTGTTGGACTCCGCGCTGGGCATGCGGGCCCTGCAGCTCGCGCTGGAGCAGGGGCGGGTGACCTCGACGGTGGAGATGAAGGTCAACTTCCTGCGGCCGGCGCGCATCGGGCAGCGCCTGGTGGTGCACACCGAGCTGCAGTCCCAGGGCCGCTCGCTGCTGGTGCTCTCGGGGCACGCCGAGGACGCCGAGACGGGCGAGCGCGTGGCCTTCGCGGTGGGCACCTTCAACCTCTACGACAGCCCGCGGCTGCGTTCGGAGTAGCCGCGTCCCCCGCCCCTGCAACAATGGGGCATGACCCCGCTCGCCCCCGGCCTGTTCACCGTGCAAGCCCCCCAACGCTTCCTGGGCTTGGAGATGGGGGCGCGCATGACGGTCATCCAGACCTCGCAGGGGCTTTGGGTGCACTCCCCGATCGCCTGCGATCCCGCCAGCTTGGGAGAGCTGGGAGAGCCGCGCTGGGTGGTCGCCCCCAACCTCTTCCACCACCTGCACATCGGGCCCTGGATCGAGCGGGGAGGGGAGGGCTGGTGTTGCCCGGGGCTGCAGGCAAAACGCCCGGACTTGCGCTTTGCCGGGACACTTCAACAGACCGGGCAGCCCTTCGGCGAGGACATCCTGAGCATCCCGCTGCGCTGCTTCCCTCTCAGCCAGGAGGTGGTGTTCCTGCATCGGCCATCCCGGAGCTTGATCCTCACGGATCTGGTGTTCAACATCCAGGCACACGCCCCCTTCGCCACCCGCGCCGCGATGTTCGCGCTCTGGGGCTACCCGGGCTGCAGCACCACCCTGCTCGAGCGTGTCGCCATGCACCGCGATCTGGCTCGCCAGGAGCTCGGCGCCCTGCTGGAGCTGGACTTCGACCGCCTGATCCTGGCCCACGGCGCGGTCGTCGAGACGGGCGGCAAGCGGGCCCTGACCCAGGCCTTCTCCTGGCTGTGGTGAGCGCCGCCCTCAAAAGGTGACACAGCGCAGCGCGTCCCCCGGATACGGATCCCTCAGAACCGGGAGCCCGCCATGAAGGATCGCCTCACCATCGAGTCCGAAGTCCAGGCCTACTACGGCGTGGAGCTCAAGGGCTCCGAGGACCTCAAGACCAACGCCTGCTGCACCCCCGCGCCGGACAACCCGGCCATCCGCCAGGCGCTGGAGAACGTCCACGACGAGGTCTCCGCCCGCTACTACGGCTGCGGCCTGACCATCCCCACCACGGTCCAAGGCCTGCGCGTGCTGGACCTGGGCAGCGGCTCCGGGCGCGACTGCTACCTGCTCTCGCAGCTTGTGGGCGAGCAGGGCTCGGTGCTGGGCCTGGACATGACGGACGAGCAACTCGACGTGGCCCGCGCCCACCTGGACTGGCACCGCGAGCGCTTTGGCTACGCGCAGTCCAACGTGGCGTTCGTCAAGGGCAACATCATGGACCTCGCCGGCGCCGGGATCGCCGATGAGAGCGTCGACCTCATCGTGTCCAACTGTGTGGTCAACCTGGCGACCGACAAGGCCGCCGTCCTCTCCGAGGCCCACCGGGTGCTGCGCGAGGGCGGGGAGTTCTACTTCTCGGACGTGTACTGCGACCGCCGCCTGCCCGAGGACCTCCAGAACGACCGCGAGCTCTATGGCGAGTGCCTGGGCGGCGCGCTCTACTGGAACGACTTCCAGAACCTGGCGAAGGCGGCCGGCTTCGGCGATCCCCGCGTGGTCGAGTCCCGCCGCCTGACGGTAGACAACCCGGGCGTGGAGGCCAAGGTCAAGGGCTACCGCTTCTACTCGGTGACCTACCGCCTCTTCAAGCTGCCTGGCCTGGAGCCCGCCTGCGAAGACTACGGCCACGAGGCCCGCTACCTGGGCGGCATCGAGCAGCAGGACGCCGCGTTCACCCTGGACGACCACCACGTCTTCCAGAAGGACCAGTGGAAGCCCGTCTGCGGCAACACCGACAAGATGCTGGCCGACACGCGCTTTGCCCCCTTCTTCGAGCTGCGCGGCGACTTCTCCACGCACCTGGGCATCTTCACCGACTGCGGCAGCGGCGTCCCCTTTGACGAGGGCAGCCCCCAGGCCTGCTGCTGAGCGCGCCCCTGCGGGTGTCGTTCGCCCCCACGGAGCTGGGCTTCGCGGGGGTGGCTGTCAGTGCGCGCGGGGTGGTGTGCCTTCAGCTCGCGGATGACCTCGCCTTGGCCAAGGCGTGCCTGCGAGAGGCGCTGCCCAACGCGGATCTGCAGGAGGTGGGGGACGAGGGGCTGGAGGGCCTCCTTCACTCCCTCCACACCGATCAGACCCCCGCGGTGCCCCTGGATCTCCAAGGGACCCCCTTCCAAGTCGAGGTCTGGCTGGGCCTGACCCAAACCCGCTGGGGCCAGACCCTGAGCTACTCCGAGCTGACGCGCTCCCTTGGGCGGCCGGAGAGCGCGGTCCGAGCGGTGGCGGGGGCGGTGGCGGCGAACCCCATCGCGGTGCTGGTGCCCTGCCACCGGGTGCTGCGGCGCGACGGCGGCCTGGGGGGATTCCGCTGGGGGATCGCCCGCAAGCGGCGGCTGCTGGCGCGGGAGGGGCGGCTCAGCTTGTTCTGAGCGGGGGCGCGTCCAAGGTCACAGCGGTGACACAGCGCGCCGTGGTAGGTCAGGGAGATGGACGTCATCACTTCTCTGCACAAGCTGCCCGACAGCGGCCTCACCGTCACCGCCTTGCGCACCCTGGACAAGGTCGTCCCGGGCGAGTGGCACAACCACAACAACTTCCCCAAGTTGGTCATGGACGTGGCCCAGGTGGACAAGCCCAAGGTGGTGATGGCCATCGCCAAGCGCGCCCAGGCCATGCAGCTCGCGGACCCGCGCTACGGGCAGGCCCTGCAGGTCTACACCCTGGTGGACACCGTCGATCAGGTCGCCGCTGGGGCCGCCGTCGCCTCCAAGGTCGGGGATCTGCTGGGCAACTTCGGCGGGGGCTTCCTCAAGCAGATGACCCCCAAGCCCGCGACCACCCAGTCCATCGACGCCGCCCTCAAGCTGGTCGCCGAGCTGGTCGCCTTCGGCCTGCTCAACGGGCGCCCCACTGCCGGTCCCGAGGGTTTGGCCAAGTTCGCCGGCGCCATCCAGGACTACGGCACCCACGACACCATGCGCCTGGCCGCCTGGGTCAGCTTCGACGGGCTGCTCCCCCTGGGGCCGGACTTCATCCGCATCATCCTGAACAACGTCAGTGACCTGGCCAGCGACAAGCTGCTGAGCAACCCCGTGTTCTCCAAGCTCGGCGAGCGCCTGCCCGGCGACAACGTGGGGCAGAAGAAGGACTTCATCCTCAAGACCCTGGACACCACCGGCGAGTGGGTGGGGCGCTTCGTCGAAGAGAAGCAGCTCACCCAGGCCGGCGTGCTGCAGCAGGTCAAGGGCATCGTCAACGTGGCCGACGGCGCCGGGGACTACATCGCCGCCGCCCTGGACGCGAGCACCGCCTACACCGCCCACACCGGCACCCAGACCGTGGCCCGCACCCTGGCCAAGCACGCGCTCGAAGACACCCGGCAGCGCGCCTGGCAGGAGTGGGTGGAAGCGCAGTAGTTTTTATGGGGGTCTCGCGACCCCCCTGAACCCCGGCGGGGCCGGGGTCACCCCCCGCGGGGAGTTCGGTCGGACGGGTGCGAGGCATTCGGCCCTGCGCGTCGGCGCGGCTGCGCCGCTTCTTTGGCTTGAGCCGAACGCCTCGGCCGCCCGAACTCCCGGGTTTCGGGCGCAGGTTTGCGCACCGAAGCCTCGCCTGTGGTGAGAGGGGATGTGGGCTCGCGCCCCTGAACCCCGGCAGACCGGGATCACCCCCCGCGGGGAGTTCGGTCGGACGGGTGCGAGGCATTCGGCCCTGCGCGTCGGCGCGGCTTCGCCGCTTCTTTGGCTTGAGCCGAACGCCTCGGCCGCCCGAACTCCCGGCCGCGCGCGCACGTGTGCGCGCCTGGCTGGCTCGGGAGGATGGAGAGGCCCTGGGACTGGCGGCTACGCCGGCCGAATGAGCGAACCCGGCGGCTACGTCCTCTGAATGAGCGGTCCTTCGAGGCTACGCCCCACCGGTGTGCGATCCGCCCACCGATCTGGCGCCCAGAGCCCCCGATCGGCCCCAATTGGGGTTCAAAACGGCCCAGATTCCGCTCCTGGGGCCCAAGATTCAGGGAGAAGCGCTCACCGAGCACCCGTAGCCTCAGCGAGGCGCTCATTGAAAGCCACTAGCCGCCCCCCTGCGCTCATTGAACCCCCGTAGCCACCGGGGCGCCGCCCCTTACCCCTCTGGCTCCTGCAGCGCCGCCCAGATCTTCTGCGCCGACCCCGTCCCTATCCCCGGGACCTCCGCGATCTCCTCCGCGCTGACCGCCTTCACCCGCTTGAGGTTCCCAAATGCGTGAGCAGCGCCTTGCGCCGCTTGGGCCCCACCCCCGGCAGGCCCTCCAGAGCGGGAACAGCTGAGGGGAGCCTCTGGCGCACCGCGGCCCCGGCCTCAATTCCCGCCCGCTGGGCCTGTCTCGCGCCCCCCTGAACCCCGGCGGAGCCGGGGTCACCCTCCGCGGGCTCTCCGGGGGGACAGGAGCGGAAGCAGCCCTCGGCGCGTCGGGAAGCCGGCCAAGGCCGACTCCCGCTTTGGCTTTGTCGGGCAGCTCCCGGCCCCCCTCCGAGCCGGCCGCGCGCGCAGGTGTGCGCGCAGCAGCCCAGGTTTTTGTATGGGGGTCTTGCGACCCCCCGGCGACCCTCAGAGCTTGAAGGCCTGGTAGAAGTAGCCCTCGATGGTGAACATCTCGGTGGCGGTGTTCGTGTCGGGGTCAAAGCGCAGCACGTCCGAGCTGGCGCCGTCGGTGGACTGGCCCATGAGCAGGTCGCCCTCCACGGCCACGCCGCCGAAGCCGATGCCGGTGAAGGGCGCGCCCTCCACCAGCTCCGCGCTGGGGGTGCCGCTGCTCAGGTCGAAGCGCCACACCTTGGAGAAGGGCTGGCTCCAGAAGCCAAAGTCCACGGGCTCGCCGTCGATCTCCTCCTCGTACATGACCTGCGCGAAGCCCACGCCGGAGCTCAGGTCGCCCGAGGCCAGGTTGGTCACCACCTCGCGGCCGCCCGTCAGCTCGGGCACGTCGACGCTCCAGTCGCTGTCGAAGCCGGCTTCCAGGTCCGCGGGGTCAAAGCGCAGGAAGCAGTTGACCGGGATCTCGTCGGCGCCCGTGGCCCGCGCGATCATCTGCGCGGAGTAGTTGCGGCCGTCGCTCATGGTGTAGGCCATGCCGTCCGGGGAGAGCATGATGCTGCCGGAGCTGGGGCAGCGGTCGTCCGCCAGGTCCGCGACGATGGACTGGCTCTCGGTGTCGATCACCAGCACGCGGGTCTCGTGCTTGATGACGTAGTTGGTCCAGTCCGCGTGCCGCACGGGCAGGTAGATGCGGCCGTCGGCCAGGGTGGGGGCAAAGTGCTCGGTGGAGTAGCCCTCGGACAAGACCTGGCTCATGTCGATGGTGCCCAGGATGCTCAGGTCGCTGGGGCTCCACCAGATGCCCTCGGCCAGGCTGGTGTTCAGGGACAGGGCCAGGTCCTCGCTGACGAACACGTTGTAGTAGTCGATGTTCGCCCAGCCGTAGGCGGCGAAGCTGATCTCGCCGGCGGCCTCGATCTGACCCTCGGCGTCGACGGTGTAGCGGTACCAGACCGGCGCCTCGGTGTCGCTGCCCAGCACGTAGCCGCCCACCACGGCGACCTCGGCGTTCCCGGCCAGCTCGACGGCCGCGCTGTTGTCGATGTCCCCGCTGAGCTCGGGCACCGCCTGGAAGTAGGTCGTGCGCCCGCTGTCGGTGATCACGATGTCAGCGACCACGTAGCCGTCGTAGGCCGAGGGGCTGCCGGTGTCGTCGGTGGTCTGGGTGTCCTCAGCGGTGTCGCTGGGGGCGGTGCAGGCAAAGAGCAGGGGAAGGAGGAGAGGCATCTGGTGCTCCTGGGGTTGGCCGGCCCAACTATTGGAAATGAAATTGCAAGTCAACAGAGATTTCAATAAGGGGCGCCAGCGAGGTCATTGTGCTGCTGTCCGGCTGGTCCATCCTGTTGACGCTCTCTGCCTCGGCTTGGGCGGAGGACGAGCCGTCGTCCGACACGGAGCCCGCACGGGACAGCGCGCCCGCTGCCGACGAAGACGTGGTCGTCGTCACCGCCCAGCGAAAGAGCGCCACCCTCAGCACCGAGGCCGTGGAGCGCGTGGAGCTTGAGGCTGCCCAGGCCCGCAGCGCCGATCTGGGGCAGGTCCTGGGCGAGCAGGAGGGCGTCATCGTCCAGCGCAGCGGGGGGCTGGGGGCCAGCCAGCGCATCAACCTGGACGGCTTCACCGGGGACCAGATCCGCGTGCTCCTGGACGGCGTCCCCCTGGAGTACACCGGCCTGGGGACCACCCTGGCGGATGTCCCGATGGACCTGGTTCAGGCCATGGAGGTGCATCACGGCGTCGTCCCCATCCGCCTGGGGGCTGACGCGTTGGGCGGGGCCATCGCGCTGGAGACCCAGGCGCCCGAGGCCGGCCTCCATGGCAGCGCGAGCCTCCAGCTCGGCTCCTGGGGGACGCGGCGGGCGGCGGCGCGGGCGGCCTGGATGCACGGGCCCAGCGGGCTGTACGTGGAGGGCGCGGCCTTCTACGACCAGGCCGACAACGACTGGCCGGTGGACGTGGAGATCGCGGACCTCAGCGGGCAGACCGTGCCCGTGAGCCTCCCGCGCATCAACGGCCAATACCAGGGGGTGGGGGGCCGGGTGGTGGTCGGGGTGGCGGACCGCCCCTGGGCCGACCGGGCGGAGCTGCGCGTGTTGGCCTCCGAGCTGGAGAAGGGTCTGCCCCACAACCTGGTGATGACCATCCCCTACGGCGAGGTCCAGACCGCCCGCAGCGCGCGGGGGGCGACGGCCCGCTGGACCCTGAACCGGGCCCCCTTCACCGCGTCCGCGCTGGCCGCGTGGTCCTGGCGGGAGACCTGGTTCTCCGACCAGTCCGACGTGGTCTACGACTGGTACGGCGAGGTCGTTCGGGACCGGCCCAGCCCCGGGGAGCTGGGGGACGCCGCCGAGCGCTTCACCTGGCAGCACGCCGGCTACGCGCGGCTGAACGCGGGGCTCGTGCTCGGCCCGCGCTCCAGCCTGGAGGCTTCGGCCACCTTGCAGCTCACCCGGCGCCTGGGCGACGACCTCTACCTGGGCAACGACCCGGACACCCGGGACCCCTTCGAGACCGAGCAGCTTCAGCGGCGCAGCGTGGTGGGCCTGTCCTGGAGCGGCTTCTTCCTGCAGGACCGCCTGCAGCTTGAGTTCTTTGGCAAGGGCTACGGCTACGCGGCCGAGCTCGCCGGCGTGGTGGACTACTTCTACGACGAGCGCAGCGTGTCCCTGCGCCGCTGGGGGGCAGGCGGGAGCGCCTTGTGGTCCGCCGGCGGGCCGCTCTACGCCAAGGCCTCCGTCGAGCACGCGCTGCGCCTGCCCACCCCGGACGAGGTGTTCGGCGACGGCGTGCTGGTCCAGTCGAACATCGCGCTGCAGCCCGAGCGCAGCCTGAACACCAACCTGGAGCTGGGCGCCTCCGGGCTGGGCTGGGGCGGCCACAGCGTTGACGTCTCGGTGCGGGGCGTGACCCGGAACGCGGACCAGCTCGTCGTGCTGATGAGCAACAACATCACGCAGCAGTGGCAGAACGTCTACGAGGCGCGGGGGCGCGGCCTGCAGGGCAGCGTGGCCTGGGGCTACAGCGAGCGCGTCGGCCTGAGCGCCCAGGGTGGCTGGATGGCGCTGCGCAACGCCTCCGAGTCGGGCAGCTTCTCGCGCTACGCGGGGGACCTCATCCCCAACCGGCCCACCCTGGACACCAGCGCCCGGGCCTGGGTGGCCAGCCCGGAGCGCCCCTCGGGGCTGGGCTTCGGGGCGGATCTGAGCACCCGCTACATCCACAGCTTCACGCGCTCCTGGGAGAGCGCGGGGGCCGCGGAGACCAAGCAGGTGATCCCCAGCCAGCAGGTCTGGAACGCCGGCACCTGGGTGCGGCTGCAGCCCCACGAGCGCGGGGTGACCCTGTCCCTGGAGGTCTGGAACCTCCTGGATGCGCCCACCTTCGACCTCTACGGGGTGCAGCGCCCCGGGCGCACCTTCAACGCGAAGCTCTCGACTCGGTGGTGAGATGAACAAGACCCCCACGACCCGGCCGCACCCCCTCGGCAAGCGCAGCCTGCGCCTGCTCTGGGACGCCCACAGCGCCGTCGGCCTGCTCCTGGCCCCGCTGATGTTGGTGGTGTTCACCACGGGCATTCTGCTGCCCTGGCACCACACCCTGGAAGCCTGGGGCGAAGGCCCCGCCCGCCGCGGCCCCGAGTCCGCCTCGCTGGCCCGGGTCCTGGATCCCGTGCCCCGGGACACCTTCGAGTGGGTCGAGGTGCACGCACCCCTGGGCCCCACCGGCATGGCGCTCGTCGAGTTCCACCACCACGAGGAGGACCCCACCGAGCTCTGGGTCGACGGCAGCACCGGCCAGGCCCACCCCCGCCGCAGCGACCTCATCGGCCAGATCTACGGCCTGCACTTCTTCCACCAGCTCCCCGGCGGGATCTACGTGGCCGGCGTGCTGGGCCTCTTGATCTTCAGCGCCGTGCTCAGCGGCATCGGGGTCCACCTGCGGGACCTCTTCCGCCGATTCGGCCGCGTACGCACCAAGCCTGAGCGCGCCCGCAGGGCCGACTGGCACACCCTCCTGGGGACCCTGCTGGCGGTCCCCCTGGCGATCCTGGCCATCACCGGCGCCCTGCTGGGCCTGGCCAACCCCCTGGCGGGCGCCCACCTCCTCAAGACCTTCGACGGCGACCAGACCGAGGCCTTCCGGCAGATGGGCTACGACTGGCCCGTCCCTGTAGGCGAACAGAGCAGTGACTGGGCCGACCCCCAGGTGCCGGCGCTGGTCCAGGCCGCCCAGGCCGAGATCCCCGGCTTGGACCTGCACTGGATGGGCATCCGCCACATCGGCGCCGAGGACACCGCCGCCCTGGTCTACGGCATCCAGCCCGGCTGGGTGGAGCTGGGCGCCCAGGTGGACCTGAGCGTCGCCGACCGCCAGGTCCTGCGCGTCTCGGAGCGCAGCCTGGACCTCCCCGCGACGGTGGTGAACCGCTGGGGCATCGCCGCGCACTTTGGCAACTGGGGCCCGGGGGCGGTGGGCGGGGCCATCGTGCAGTGGGCCTACGTGCTCGTCGCGCTGGGCTGCGTCGGGCTCGGGGCCTTCGGGGTCTCCCTGTGGGCCAAGACCCAGAAGCCCAGCGGGCTGCGGCGAGGCGTCACCGGCACCACCGTCTTCTCCACGGCCGGGCTCTTCGCCGCCATGTCGCTGGGCCTGGCCAGCCGACAGCTCGGCGAACTCGGGGGCCTCGAGCTCCCCTGGCTGGACAGCGCGGTCCTCTACGGCGCGTGGGTGGCCTCCGGTGTCCTCATCGTGGTCAAGCGCGCGGGCCGCAGCGCGGTCTGGCTGCTGGGGGTGTCGGCGGGTGCCCTCGTCCTCGCTGGCGTGCTGAGCGCCTTCGCGGTGCCCGAGTCCTCCTGGTCCCTGGCGGTGGGCCGACCCATGCTGCTCGCCGTGGACCTCTCCCTCCTGCTCGGGGCCGTCTGCTGCGCCGCCCTGGCCTGGGCCCTCAACCGCCGCCTGGAGGTGGCCTGATGTTGCGCTGGAAGTCCAAGGAACACAGCAAGCTGCGCAGCCTGGTGGCCACCGTCGGCTCCCTGTTGATGGTGCTGCTCTGGAGCCTCGCGCTGGGCCGCTGGGCCCCCTTCGGCCTGGAGTGGAGCTTCGCGATCGCCTACCTGGGCTTCTTCCTGGCCTGGCCCCTGGTCGGCTTCGCGCTGCTGCACGTCGCCACCGGCAAGCGCGCGCTGGGCATCTGGGCCGGCCTGACCCTGCCCGCGCTGGTGGCCTTCCTCCTCTGAGCGCCGCGTCAGCTCGCGGCTCGTCCGGCGGATTCAAGGGCAGGGGAGGGGAGCCTCTGGCGCACCGAGGCCCCGTCCTCAACCCCCGCCCTCTGGGCCTTCTCCAACATCTGCACCCTCTGCGCCGGCGAGGACATGCGGACGTCGCCGAAGGCGCTCACCCGCGTCGGCTTGATGCCGCAGAAGCGCATCACCCCCTGCGCCACCTGTCGGCGGCCCGCGCCAAAGTTCAGCGCGCTGTCGTACCAGGTGGGCGCGTCCATGGTCATCAGCAGTCGGCCGCTGCGCCCGCTCAGGCCGCCCACGGGCCGGTCGTTCTCGTAGCGGAAGGCCCAGCCCGGCAGCAGCACCCGGTCAAAGAAGCCCTTGAGCTGGGCGGGCACGCTGCTCCACCACAGCGGCGTGGCGATGCTCAAGTGCGCGGCCTGGGCGATGGCGTCGCGGGCCTGCACCAGGTCGGGCTCCAGAGGCTGATCCTCGCGGTAGGCGGTGTGGAGCGCCGGGTCGAAGTCCAGCTCGGCCAGGCGGAGCACCTGGACCTCCACGCCCTGACTGCGGGCGCCCTCTGCCCAGGCCAGCCCCAGAGCGTGAGAGAAGCTGTCGGTGAAGGGGTGGGCGCTGATCAGCAGCGCACGGGCTTGGGTGGGGGCGGGGGGAAAGCTGCGGCGGGGCTTGGTCATCGGGACCTCCTGCCGCCAATTTTGCGTATCCACGGTCGGATGGGGAGGGCCCCATATCGGGTCCTATCCATCCGCTTTCGGATAGGGTGGCCCATGCACTTCACCGACGCCGCCTGGGAGGACCTGGCCCTCCTGCTCGCCGCTCTGGACACCGGCTCGCTCTCGCGCGCTGCGTCCTCGCTCGGGGTCAGTCAGTCCACCGCTTCCCGTCGGCTGCAGAGGCTGGAAGAGGTGGTCCAGGGCATCCTCTTCGACCGCCGACCCGAGGGCCTCGCCCCCACTGCCCTGGCCCTGGAGCTGGCCCCCCACGCCCGCGCCATCGGCGAGCAGATGCGGGAGATCCAGCGGGTGGCCTCAGGCTACGAGTCCGCCCCCCGTGGCCGGGTGCGGCTGGCCCTGGTGGACGGACTGGGGCCCCACCTGCTTCTGCCGGGGCTCCCGGAGCTCCGCGCGCGCCACCCCGAGCTGGAGCTGGACCTGCTCGCCGGCACCGAGGTCCTGGATCTCGTCCGCGGCGAGGCCGATCTGGCTCTGCGCTTCATCCCGCCCACGGCCCCCGACCTGGTGGTCCGCGAGCTGCTGCGCATCCCCCTGGCCGCCTACGTCCACCCCGACTTGCTGGCCCGCACCCGCGTCGATGAGCTGCCCTGGGTGGCCCTGCACGACCCCGAGCTGCGCTATGACGAGACCCGCTGGCTGATGGCCCACGCGCACCCGCGCCACCTGACCCGCGTGTCGAGCTGGAGCCTGCTGCACGCCGCCATCCACTCCGGGACCGCCGCCGGCATCATCAGCCCCGCCGTCGCCCAGGGCCTGGTGCGCGTCCCCCTCAAGGCCCCGGAGCTGCCCACCTACGCCCTGCTGATGGTCTACCACCGCAGCCTGCGCCAGGTGCCCAGGGTGCGGGCGGTGCGGGAGTGGCTGGTGGAGCAGGCGGAGCGCTGGAGAGGTTTCTCTATGGGGGTCTCGCGACCCCCCTGAACCCCGGCGGAGCCGGGATCACCCCCCGTCGGCCCGGCGTGATCGGGCGGACAGTTTTTGGTCGCCTGGGTCACTAAGGTGTCTTTGCGAAGGAGCACTCCAATGAACCCCGCATCCCTGTCCCCGTGGCGTCCCTCGGCCACCCCTCTTCCGAACTCGTTCTGCCGAGTCAACTCCAGCATCCCTACCATCCCGATGGTGTTTGTGGTGCCTGCCGGTCCGACCGCGGGATGGAAGGTGGTGTTCCCCCACGGCACCAATCACCCCGTTGAGTCGATGGGGTTCCCTGACGAGAAGAGTGCCTGCGCCTATGCGGACGCCGCCCTTCTCGAGATGGGCATCCAGGGCCCCGGGATCCAGCCGCTGCCGGAGGAGTACCCCAGCCCCCGGAAGAGGAACTGGACTCACATCCCGTGCCCGTCGGGGAACGGAGCGCTGCAGCAGGTCGGCGTCTGCGAGTGCGGACACGTCGGAATGGACATCTACGACTTCAACGATCCCTGTACGGCTTGTGGTGGGCTTCACATCGTCAGCGCCTGGTCAGTCGCCAAGGCCATGGGGACGCTCGCGCAGTCGCAGCCTGGATAGAACCGGCCCCAGGGGGAAGCCCGGGGAGCAGGCCAGGAAATCGTCCTTCCCGTCTGCGTCCATGTCCCCGACGTCGACCATGCAGTCTCCGAGCAGATCGTCGGCCACCTCCGAGGTCAGCGCGGTCTCGTGGTCGTCCCAAGCCAAGGGCCGCCCCAGGCTCAGCTCGGTGGTCAGGAAGGTGCGGAGCTCGCCCTCAACGAGAGGCCTCGCGCCCATCCACAGGTCGTCTCGGCCGTCTGCGTCCAGGTCTCCCAGGAAGCCGGCGAACAGCGAGGAGGGGGGGCGGTGTCCTGGCCGTAGTGAAGCACCGTGTTGCTCTTCCCGAGCTCTGCTCCGGGGGGCCCGATGTCTGCACCAGGGAGCACCAGCTGCCAGCCGTCCTGTCGGCCCTCGAACCAGATCAGGCTGGCGTCGGTAAGCCCAACTCCTTCGAAGTCCCCGGTGCCCGAGAACGCCAGATCCGAGACGTCCAGCTTGGCGGAGACCGGCCACCATTCATCGGTCACGTTCACGACCTGCTCGGAGCCCACCGCGGAGCGCCAGCAGCAGGATCATGTGCGCCTCCCTGCCGGCATCTTGCCACAGCCTCAGTGATGCCCCATCGGCCCCGCACCCCCCGTCAGCTCCGCATAGGCCTCCGGACTCACGATCTGCTGCCGCCAGGTGTTGTGGCAGGCCGTGCACGCCGCCAGGGTGTCTGCCGTCGCCGCGAGCACCGCCTGCTGGTCCTGGGCCTGGGCGGCCTCCACGATCTTGTCGGCCCGCGCGTGGAAGTCCAGCGCCTGGGGGGTGAAGCCCTCGGCCGCCGCGCCCATGTGGTCGCAGGTCATGGCCATCTGCGGCGAACTGCCCAGCTTGGAGGCCGCCGCCTCGATCGCCGCCCAGTCACTCTCCGCGAGCGCCGCGCTCAGCTCCTGGGTGGCCTCCAGGTGGCCGCGCATCTGCTCCTTCTGGTGCAGCGCCATCATCGGCGGCATGGGCAGCGGGGTGCGGCTGTCCATCCCATCCAGGGTGTCCTGGGGGTGCGCTTTGGCCTCGACCTCAACCGCGGGCTCCGGGGGAGGAGAGGGGACCTCACTGCACGCAAACACTGACCAAACCACCAACATCCCAACCTCCAAAGCAATCTCTGCACCCCCTATCCCAGCGAGGTCACCCGTTGTCTGACTTTACGTCCTGACAAGTCAGCATTACCATTCGGCGCCGATGGCCACCCTGCACACCGACCTGCCCCGCCGCCGCGCCCAAGCGGGCCTCAGCCAGACCGCCCTGGCCGAGCGCGTGGGCATCAGCCGGCAGGCGCTCTCCGCCATCGAGTCCGGGCGCTCCACGCCCTCCACCCTGGTGGCCCTGCGGCTGGCCGCCGCGCTGGGCTGCTCGGTCGAGGCCCTGTTCTCGGTGGAGGGCCCCGCGCTCCCCGACCTGCACCTGCCCGAGCTGGCCGGAAGGCGCGTGGTGCTCGGGCACATCGACGGGCGCTGGGTGGCCCACGCCCTGGAGCCGGGCAGCACCGAGCCCGCGGATGGGGTGGTGGACGCCCAGGGCCGCGTCCAGCCGACGGTGGACCCCAGCGAGGCCCAGTCCAGCGCCTTGATCGCCGGCTGCGCGCCCACCCTGGGGGTCGGCGTCGGCCTGCTCGTCCGGCAGGAGCCCGCGCGCTGGCTGCAGCTCCCCTCGGGCCGCTCGCTGGAGCTGCTGCGCCAGGGGCGGGTGCACGTGGCCGGCCTCCACTTGGCGGATCTGGACGCGCCCAGCACCCACGACGCGCTGGTCAGCGAGCGCCTGGGACACGCCCACATCCTGCCGCTGGTGGGCTGGCGCGAGGGCCTGGCCCTGCCCCCGGGCAGCCCGATCCGCGGCGTGCAGGACCTGCTGAACCCAGGGATCCAGGTGGCGCTCCGGCCGGCGGGTTCGGGGGCCGCTCGGGTGCTGGAGCGCGCGCTGCGGGCGCAGGGAATGGACCCCATGCAGCTCCAGGGGCCGGCCTGCGCGACCCACATGGACGCCACGGTCGCGGTGCGCCACGGGCTGGCCCACGCCGCGGTGGTCGTGGAGCCCGTGGCCCGCGCCCTGGGCCTGGAGTTCGTGCCCCTGGCCGAAGAGCGCTTCGAGCTGGTGGTCAGCGCCCAGGGCCTGCAGCACCCCGGCGTCCAGCGCCTGCTCGACACCCTCCAGAGCCTGCCCTACCGCCGCCAGGTCCAGGCCATGGGCGCCTACCAGCTCCAGGGCCTGGGGCCGATGCGCACGGTGGCCGCCTGATGCTGCTGCTGCTGAGCCTGGGCTGCGCGCCCGAGCCCCACCACACCCTGCGCGTGCTGGCCGCGAGCTCCCTGCAGGAGGGCTTCACCGAGCTGGGCGCCCAGTACCAGGCGCAGCACCCGGACACCTCCCTGGAGCTGGTGTTCGCGGGCAGCCAGACCCACGCCGCCCAGCTCCGGATGGGGCTGCGGGCGGATCTCCTCGCCAGCGCCGACACCGCGCTGCTGGGTGCGCTGGAGCAGGAGGGCCTGGCGGTGGACCCCCGCAGCTTCGCGCAGAACCAGCTCGTCCTCGCTGGGCCGGGGCCGCTGACCCTGCGCGCGCTCCCAGAGGCCGGGCGGGTGGTCCTGGGGACCCCGAGCTCCCCGATCGGCGGCTACACGGACCAGCTCCTGTCGGCCGCCGGAGACTCCTATGGGCCCCAGTGGGCGGCCCAGATGGGCGCCGCCGTGCGCTCGCGGGAGTCCAACACGCGGCTGGTGCTGGCCAAGGTGGCCATGGGGGAGGCCGACGCCGCCGTGGTCTACGCGACGGATCTGCAGGCGGCCCCGCAGCTCGTGGCCAGCCCTGTACCCGCCCAGCTCGCGCCTGCGCCGACCTACGCCATCGCCCCCGTGGACCCCGCCGGTCCCAGCCAGTCGGCCCAGGCCTTCCTGGCGCTGCTCGCGTCTCCCCAGGGGGCCCAGACCCTCCAGCGCCACGGCTTCACCCCCACCCCATGAGGCTGCGCGCCGCCACGACCTGGCTGTTGGCCGGGCTGCTGCTCCTGCCGCTGCTGGGGCTGTTCACGGGCAGCTCGCCGGTGGCGCTCTGGGCGGCCCTGCAGCGCCCCGGGACCCTGGAGGCGCTGGGCCTCTCGGTGTGGACCAGCGCGCTGGCGCTGGCGATCTCGGTGCTGGTGGGCACGCCCCTGGCCTGGTGGCTGTCCCGCCCCGACGCCCGCTCCTCCCGGCCGCTGTCCCTGCTGCTGGAGCTGCCGCTGGTGCTGCCGCCGGCGGTGCTGGGCGTGGCCTTGCTCCAGACCTTTGGGCGCCAGGGGCTGCTCGGGCCCAGCCTGTCCTCGCTGGGGGTCGAGATCCCCTTCACGGTGGCGGCCGTCGTGCTGGCCCAGGTCGTTGTGGGCGCCCCGCTCTACGTGCTCGCGGCCTCCTCCTCCCTCCGCGAGGTCGACCCCGAGCTGCTCCTGGTCGCCCGCACCCTTGGCGCGTCCCGCTGGCAGGCCTTCACCCGGGTGGCCCTTCCCACGGCGCTCCCCGGCCTGGTCGGCGCGGCGGGGTTGGCGTGGGCGCGCTCGCTGGGGGAGTTCGGCGCGACGCTGATGTTCGCGGGCAACCTGCCGGGGCGCACCCAGACCCTGCCCCTGGCCATCTTCCAGGCCCTGGAGCGCGATCTGGAGCAGGCCCAGGCCATGGCGCTGCTGCTGCTGGCGGTGGCCTTGGTGCTGCTGCTCGCGCTGCGCGGCCTGAACCGCGGGGAGCTGCTGCATGGCTGAGCTGGGCCTTCGCGGGACCCTCCGCCGGGGGGCGTTCCGCCTGGAGCTGGACCTGGAGCTGCCCGGGGGCGTCGTGGCGATCATCGGTCCGAATGGGTCGGGAAAGAGTAGCTTGCTTCGGCTCTTTGCGGGATCGGGTGACTTCGCCGGGAGGGCCCACCACCGGGACCGCGTGCTCTGCGACAGCACCCTTGGGATCCACTGCCCCCCCGAGGACAGGCGGGTCGGCTACCTGCCCCAGGCCGCCCGACTCTTCCCCCACCTGAGCGTGCTGGACAACGTCGGCTTCGGGGTCTCCGGGGGCCGCTCGGCGCGTCGCAGCCGGGCCCGCGACCAGCTCCAGTCCCTCTCCCTGGACCACCTGGCCGAGCGCTCCACCCGCGGACTCAGCGGCGGAGAGGCCCAGCTCGTGGCCCTGGCCCGCGCCCTGGCGACCGACCCCCGGCTCCTGCTCCTGGACGAGCCCACCGCGTCGCTGGACGTCGAGAACAAGGCCGCCATGCGCCGTCACCTGGCCGGGGCCATGGCCGGTCGGGACTGCCTGGTGGTCACCCACGACCTGCGGGATCTGCTGGCCTGGGAGCCCGAGCTGGTGCTGGTGGACGGGGGACAGGCCCGCCGCCTGGGGGACCTGCACCGCGCCCGTGAGGCCGCCGACTCAGCCTTCCTCCGTGAGCTCCTGCAGTGCTGAGCGCAGGTGCTCGCCCAGGCCCAGGATCGGCTCCAGCCGGGGGCTCTGCGCGCGCCAGATCAGCCTGAGCATCCGCCCCGCCTTGCCGTCCTGCAGCGGCAGGGTGCGCACCGGCGCCCGCGACGTCTCCAGCCTCACCGCGCTGGTCGGCAGCACGCTGCACCCCAAGCCCTGGGCCACCATCTGCGTGAGCGTGGGCAGCGAGGTCGCGCGGAACGGCGACTCCCGCACGCGGTCCAGGGTGCAGACCTCCAGCGTGTGGTCGCGCAGGCAGTGGCCCTCCTCCAGCAGCAGCAGCTCAAAGCGGGTCAGATCGCAGCTCGTTGCGGGCCCCTGGAAGGGGTGGTCCAAGGGCAGCAGCAGGTGGAAGTCCTCCCAGCCCAGCTCCAGCGACTCGGTGCCCGCGCGGGTGCTGGGGTCGGCGATCACGATGGCGTCCAGCTCGTGTTCGGCCAGCGAGCGCTCGCAGGCGGCGGTCTGCAGCTCCACCCAGTGGATGCGCAGAGGGTGTGGGCCGCTGGCCAGACGGGGCACGACCCGGGGCAGCAGGTAGGGGGCGATGGTGGGGATCACGCCCACGCGCAGCGGGGTCCCCCAGGGGTTGCGCAGCTCCTGAGCGTGCTGCTCCAGCGCCTTCAGATCCCCCAGCAGGCCGCGCATGCGGTCCAGCAGCAGCTTGCCGTCGGCCGTGGGGAGGGTGCTGCGGGGCTGGCGGTCAAAGAGCTGCACCCCCAGCGCCTCCTCCAGCTTGGCGACCTGCGCGCTCAGCGAGGGCTGGGACACCCCACAGGCCCGCGCCGCCTTGCCAAAGCTGCCCTCCTGCTCGATGGCCAGGGCGTACTGGAGCTGGCGAAGGGAGAAGTCCGGGTTCCGAAAGTTCATGGGCGGATTGTAGGGCGGCGCGGCCCTCAGCGGGCGCACGAGGCTCCAGAGATGCTGGGAGCCGAGGGGGCTGACTGTCCTGTTTTCGGTCCAATCTTCACCACTCCGGCCTCTTGTTCCCACGCGCCTGGACCATAAACTGGGTGCAAACGAGGTCAACAATGTCCTTTCCCACCGTGTACATCCCCCACGGCGGCGGCCCCTGGCCTTGGGTGCCCGCCTGGCAGGAGCCCCACGCCCAGCTCCGGCGCTACCTGGAGGCCCTGCCCGCTTCGCTGCCCGCCCCCAAGGCCATCCTGGTGGTCAGCGCCCACTGGGAGGAGCGCAAGCCCACGGTCACCACGGCGGCCCAGCCCGGCCTGCTCTACGACTACGGCGGCTTCCCGGCGGACACCTACAACCTGAGCTGGCGCGCCCCCGGCAGCCCCGCGCTCGCGGCGCGGGTGCGGGAGCTGCTGGGCGCCGCCGGCATCGACTCCGCCGAGGAGGCCGAGCGCGGCCTGGACCACGGTGCCTTCGTGCCGCTGGCCGTCTCCTGGCCCAAGATGGACATCCCCGTCGTGCAGCTCTCGCTGATCTTTGGCCTGGACCCCGCCGCGCACCTGGAGCTGGGCCGCGCTCTGGCCCCGCTGCGCGAGGAGGGCGTGCTCATCCTGGGCAGCGGCATGAGCTACCACAACATGGGCGGCTTCTTCAGCCCCGGGGGCCAGGCCGCGGCCCAGGCCTTCGACCAGTGGCTCGCGGACAGCCTGTCCTCGCCGATGGAGCGGTGGCAGAGCTTGAAGAACTGGGCCAATGCTCCCGGTGGGCGCTCCAGTCACCCGCGGGAAGAGCACCTCCTCCCCCTGATGGTGATCGCTGGGGCGGCCGGAGAGGACCCCGTGCGCATCACGATGCGGGGCCAGGTCCTGGGCAAGCCGGTCCTGGCAGCGGAGTTCGGCGGCTGAAGGCACACTGGGAGCCCGTCGCCGGGCGCGACCCTTTGCCACATACAGCCAGCGGTCGCGCTGCCGTATAGAGGGCGGGTAATCGGAGTCGTTCCTATGCTCGCCTTCTTCCTGACCCTGACCGCCTGCGACAAGGATCCCGTCGACAGCGGCGTCACCACCCAGGACCTGACCCTGGAGTTCGCCGCCACCGTGGGCGGGGAGCCCGTGTCCTGCGCGACCGCCTACAGCGTGGGCAGCGGGGAGGCGACGGCCCAGCTCGCGGACGCCCGCTTCTTCATCTCCGGCGTCGAGCTGCAGAACGCCGACGGTGAGTGGGTCGCGATGGACCTGGAGCAGGACGGCAAGTGGCAGGTCCACGACATCGCCCTGATGGACTTCGAGGACGGTAGCGGTGCTTGCGCGGACAGCGGCAACGCGGACCTGAACAGCCAGATCGTCGGCAGCATCGCGGAGGGCGATTACAGCGGCCTGCGCTTTGTGGTGGGCGTGCCCTTTGAGCACAACCACCTGGACAACGCGACCGCGGACGCCCCCCTGAACTCGCCGGGCATGTTCTGGTCCTGGCAGGGCGGCTACAAGTTCGTCCGGGTGGACTGGAGCGTTCAGGGTGAGACCGTGCTGCGCTCGAACATGCACGTGGGCTCCACCGGCTGCACCAGCGACGCTGCGACTTCGCCCCCGACGGAAGAGTGCAGCAACCCCAACCGCGCCACCGTCGAGCTGTCCGGCTTCGACCCCGAGACCCAGGTGGTCTCCGTGGACCTGGCCGAGCTGGTGGCGGACCTGGACCTGGGCGCCGACACCGCGGACACCCCCCCGGGCTGCATGAGCGCCCCGTCGGAGCCGGACGACTGCGGCCCCATCTGGGAGTCGCTGGGCATGGACTTCTCCACGGGCCTCTGCGTGTCGGACTGCGGCGCCCAGAGCGTGTTCGGGGCGGAGTGATGCTGCTCGTCCTCGCCACGCTGGCCTGCAAGGATGCCGAGACGGACACCGGAGCGGCGCCGGCCGTGGTGATCCCCGAGGGCTTCCCCGAGCTGCGCGTGCCCGAGGACAACCCCCTCACCGCCGAGAAGGTGGAGCTGGGGCGCTACCTCTTCTACGACACCCGCCTCTCGGGCAACGAGACCCAGAGCTGCGGGTCCTGTCACCTGCAGGAGCTCGCGTTCACCGACGGCCGCACCGTGGGGCTGGGCTCCACGGGCGAAGAGCACGTCCGCAACGCCAACAGCCTGGTCAACGTCGGCTACAACGCCACCCTGACCTGGGCCAACCCCATCCTCACCGAGCTGGAGGACCAGCACCTGACCCCGCTCTTTGGGGACGCGCCGGTGGAGATGGGGGCGGGGCCCTACCAGGACGAGATCCTGGAGCGCCTGGCCGCCGACCCCGAGATGGTCGCGCGCTTCGAGGCCGCCTTCCCGGACGACGCCGACCCCATCGCCTGGGACCGCATCCTGCAGGGGCTGGCGAGCTTCAACCGCGCGCTGATCTCGGGCAACTCGCCCTTCGACCAGTTCACCTACCAGGGGGACGCGAGCGCCCTGAGCGACTCGGAGCTGCGCGGGCTGGCCCTGTTCTTCTCCGAAGATCTGGAGTGCCACCACTGCCACGGCGGCTTCAACTTCACCGAGGCCAGCGTGCACGAGGGCAGCGCCTTCGACGCCTCGCTCTTCCAGAACACCGGGCTCTACAACATCGACGGCGAGGGCGGCTACCCGGGCAACAACCCCGGCGTCTACGAGGTCACCCGCGACCCCGCCGACATGGGCCGCTTCCGGGCGCCCAGCCTGCGGAACGTGGCCGTCACCGCGCCCTACATGCACGACGGCAGCGTCGAGACGCTCGAGGAGGTCATCGCCATCTACGAGCGCGGCGGCCGGCTGATCGAGGAGGGGCCCTACGCCGGAGATGGGGCCCTCTCACCCCTCAAGTCCGGTCTGGTCGCGGGCTTCTCGCTGACCGATCAGGAGCGCGAGGACCTGGTGGCGTTTCTGGGCGCCCTCACCGACCCGGAGTTCCTGACCAACCCGGCCTTCTCCGACCCCTACCAGGACTGAGCCGTGCTGCCGCTGGCCCTGATGCTGGCCCACCACGACGTCGCCGTCGGTCGGGTGGGCGACGACCCCCTGCAGACCGCGAGCACCGTGGGCCTGAGCCTCCCGCTCCCCCGGGCCGAGGCCGCCCTGCGCTACGGCTTCTCCGACTTCTCCCGGGTGCTGCGCGACGGCCAGTCCATGGGCGACGCAGCGACCGCCAGCGTCCTGGTCCAGACCCTCACGCCCACTGTGGGGGTGCGCCTGCCCTCCCGCACGGCGCTCCAGCTCTCGCTCCCCACCGGCCAGGTCCTCCAGGACGAGCAGGGCTCCGTGGGCCTGGGGGATCTGCAGCTCGTCGCCTCTCAGGGCTTTGGCCGCCGCAAGTCCCTGTTCGCCGGCCAGGCCTCCCTCGCGCTGCGCGTGCCCACCGGCCACTACAACCAGAAGGCCAGCTTCTCGGTCACCGACATCGAGCAGCAGGACGGCGCCTACTACCTGACCACCTACGACACCCGCGCGTCTTTGGGCTCTGGCAGCTTCGCCCTGTCCGCAGCCGCCAGCGGCCGGGTCAAGCTCGGGGGCCTTTCCTGGGTGGCGGCCGCCAGCTTCCAGCAGCCCGTCGGCTACACCCCCGACGAGATCTGGTGGGGGCGGGACCTCTCCCTGAGGACCGGGCCAGCAGTGGGTCTTGGGCGCAAGGACCGCTGGCAGCTCACCCTGTTGGCATCCGGCTCCCTGCACACCCGTGACCGCATCGAGACCACCGACGAGGACACCGGTCTGCCAACCACCCTGCGTGTCGGTCAGCGCCGCGAGCTGGGCATCCAGGGCCAGGCCGCCGTGCGCGTGCTCCCTGCGGTCGCCTGCGTTGTGAGTGCCCAGGTCCCCGTGCTCCAGGACACCGAGGGTGTGCAGCTCGTACAGCGGGTGGGGGTGGGGACGCAGTGCAGCGTGGGGTGGGGGCTCAAGCGCTGAGCCGCCTCACAGGTGCAGGTACTCCCCGTCCTCCTCACAGATGACGGACAGGTCCGAGCCGTAGGAGGCCCGGTACTCGTTGGCGACCGCCGCGCAGTCGCCCTCCTGGTAGTGCACCACGATGCCCAGGCCGCCGCGGTCCAGCACGCCCTGCAGCTCGCTGTGCTCCCACCAGTCCTGCTCGCGGGGGTAGCTCTCGACGGTCAGGCCGCTCAGCTCCAGGCCCAGGGTGCTGGACTTGCCCATGCACTGCATGCCCAGGCTGTCGGCGTGGGCGCAGATGGCCTCGGCGTACTCCCGGGACTGGTCCTCGCTGACGCCGGTGGACTCGGACACCTCGTCGTCCTGGGCCCAGTCCATGTTGTCCAGCTCCACCCAGTCGCAGCCCAGCTCGGCCGCGGCGTCCAGGCGGGCCTTCATGCCCGGGAGGATGCCGACGGTGTCGGACACAAAGTACTCACCCTCCCAGGCGTCCCAGGCCTGGTCGACGCAGTAGGGGGAGAGCGCGTCGTAGTCGCTGCGCCAGTCCTCGCAGGTGCCCACCGACACATAGCAGCCGACCTGGTTCCCAGAGGCCTGGAGGGTGGGGATGGCCGCTTCGACCGCCGACTCACTCTCCTCGTCAAAGGGGTCGACCAGCGTGTAGCAGTCCTGGGCCTGTGCGAGCATCGCCGAGAGGCTGTCGGGGGCCGCGTCTTCGTCCTCCTGGTAGGCCTGGTTCCAGACGCAGGGGCCGGTGCCGGGGTTCAGCTCGGTGGGGGTGCAGGCCAGCAGCAGCAGGATCACGGGAGCCTCCGCCTCTTGAGGTCGTCCATCAGGGGGTAGAGCCCGAACGCGAAGTCCAGGATGTGGGCGCCGGCGACCACACTGTCCAGGCCCTCGACGCCGCGCAGCGGGTCCTGGTCGGGGGGGCCATCCCAGCGCACCTGGAGCCCGGCGTGGCCCTCGTCGTCGCTCTGGCAGCGGGCGGAGAAGCCCTCGGGGTAGCGCAGCAGGGTGGTGAGCGCGGGCTCAACTTCGGCGGGGGTGGGCCGCTCGGGGACGGTGGGGAGCAGGACGTCGGGCAGGGGCTGCCAGTCCAGGCTGCCGGGGGCGGCGGGGTTCACGCACTGGCTGGGGCTGCCCAGCTCGGGGAGGGGGTTGCCGTCCAGGTAGCTGCGGAAGGCCATCACGCAGCCGGGCTCGGCGCTGTCACTGCACAGCGGGAACTGCTCGGTCTCGGGGCGGGGGCTGCCGATGGGCCAGGCCACCACCAGGCGCTCGCGCAGGGCGGGGTCGTCGGCGATCCGCTCGTCCAGCAGGCGGGTGATGTGGTGGGCGCCCTGGGAGTGGCCGGCCAGGATGAAGGGGCGGTCCGAGGCGGCCAGGTAGGCCTCGAAGGCGGCCAGCACGTCGTCGTAGGCGGAGTCCAGGCAGGGCTCGGCGCGCTTCTCCCGGCGGAAGTAGGTGCCGATGGTGACCTGGCGGTAGACGGGCGCCCAGACCTCGCAGACCTGCCCCATGTGGGCGGCCTGCCACAGGGTGATGCGCTGCTCGTCCTCCAGGTCGGTGGCGTCCTTGTGGAGCCCGACCGCCAGGCGCATGTCCATGGTCGGGTAGACGAAGAAGCAGTCGATCCCGGTGTCCGCGACGGGGACCTCCACCTCCTGGACATCGCCCTGCAGGTCCACCTGGAGAACGGGTGGCGGCGCCGAGCAGAGGTCATCCTGTCCAGGTCGGCAGATCCAGTGCTCAGGCTGGCTGTAGTCCAGCGTTTCCGGATCGAGATCACACCTGTCGCCCAAGGCCAGAAGCAGCATCCACATGCCACCGATATAGCTGACCATGACCCCCTCAGGAGGCTTGAAATGGAACAGTTTGCGATCAAGGTGATGCTGGAGATGGACATGGATGCGGCCGAGCAGCGCGTGCGCGCCGCCCTCAAGGAGCAGGGCTTCGGCGTGCTCACCGAGGTCGACATCCAGGCCACCATGAAGGCCAAGCTGGACCGCGAGATGGGCGGCTACAAGCTGCTGGGCGCCTGCAACCCCGGCCTGGCCTGGGAGGCGCTCCACACCGAGCCGCTGGTGGGCCTGCTGCTGCCCTGCAACGTCATCCTGCGGGAGCTGGAGCAGGGCACCGAGGTCGCCATCATCTCCCCCAAGGAGATGTTCCATGTGACCGACCTGCCCAGCCTGGATCCGGTGGCCCAGAAGGCCCACGCCGCCCTGAGCGCAGCAGCGGACGCCCTCCGCGGGTGATCGTCCGGTAGCGCCCTGAGCGGTCCGGGGTGTCCAAGGGTCATAGGGTCACTCCATGTTCTTGATTCTTTGCGCGCTGGCCCAGGCCAGCGAGGGCATCTCGGCCAAAGGCCTGACGGTCTCCCCCTACGTCGACCTGGGGGCCACCTTCACCCCCAACGTCTACCGGACCCCGGGCAACCCCAAGCCCGCCGCGGGCCTGCTCCTGCGGCCGGGCGTGGACCTGCGCTGGGAGACCCCGGACTTCACGCTGGGGCTCACGGGCGTCGCCACCCGGCGGCAGGTGCTGCTGGTGCTGGGGGACGATGTCGCCGCCTGGCAGCTCTCCCGCACCGACCTGGACCTGGACACCACCCTGCTGCTGCGGCCCCGGCGTCCGCTGCAGGTGGTCGTTCGGGAGCAGGCCCAGCGCAAGCACAGCCTGGCCCCCAGCTCCCTGGCGCTGGCTGACGGCAAGGGCCTCACGGTGCGCCAGCGCTCCATCACCCAGGCGGGCGTGCGCTACACCCCCGGCGGCGGCGCGCTGCGCCTCCAGCTCCTGGGCCGCGGGCAGGTCGACAACTACAACGTCAGCGTCGGCACTCTGAGCTACCTGGTGCCCACCAGCACGAACACCCGCGTGGCCGGGGGCGGGGACGCGGAGATCCGCTGGTCCTTCTTCCCCCGCACCGATCTGGTGCTCTCTGGCGGCGCCGAGGCCTACGCCTGGGCCGGCACCCAGCTCCCCGGCTGGGGCTGGAACGCGCAGCTCGGCATCTTCGGCCGGGTGGACTACCCGCTGGTCATCAACGCCGCGGTCGGCTTCTCACAGCTCCGGGACGGCGGCGTGGTGTCGACCACCCCCATCGACGGCGTCATCGGCAACGTGGCCGCCGTCTGGAGCCCCACCCGGCACCAGCGCCTCTCGCTGGGCTACACCAAGGGCCTGGAGGATAGCTGGTACGCCCCCTACCTGGCCTTCCACAAGGTCGCGGGCTCCTACGCGGTGTCCCCGAGCCGCCGCCTGGACCTCAAGACCACCGGCAGCACGCGCTGGGAGGCCGCCCGCGGCATCTCCTACCAGGACCTGGTGGTGGGGGGGCGCGTGCAGGCCGACTACGCCCTCTCCGAGCAGCTCTCCGTGGGCGCGCAGGCCGGCGTGGACTGGCGCCTGCAGGCCGGCTGGGACGTGCCCGTGAGCCTGTGGCTGCACATGGGCTGGTGAGGCCCCGCGGCGGGCTGATCCGCAGCTTTAAGCGCGTGTAACCGGAGCCCTCCAGTGGAATCCGGTAGTCTCCAAAGCAGACTGGAGATGCCCCATGCGAGCTGGCCTGATGGCCGCAGGCGCCCTGCTGATGCTGGTCGCCTGTGATGACGAGATCAACCTCCCCGAGCCCGCTGAGACCAGCGGCCTGACCCCCGACTACTGCGGCGTGCAGGAGCTGATGGACGCCAAGTGCCTGACCTGCCACGGCGCCAACGCCAGCTACCCCGAGCTCACCGACATCGCCGATGTCGTGGATGTGGCCTCCGACTCCTACCCGGAGGAGACCTTCGTGGTCCCCGGGGACGCGGACGCCAGCTTCCTCTACGCCAAGTGCGCGGGGGAGCAGGGAGACGCGGGCGCCGCGATGCCCCTGGGCAGCGACGGCCTGGACGCCGACGAGCTGGACGTGCTCGCTCAATGGATCGACGACGGTGCCACCACCGACTGTGAGGCGCGCTGATGCTGCTCTTGATGATGACCACGGCCTTCGCCTCCGTGGACCCCGCCTGCGAGGGCGTCACCCAGAAGCTCGATGATCAGGGTCAGCAGGACTTCCTGATGAACTACTTCGCCCTGGCCACCACGGCGTCCCCGCTGCACGCGCCCATCCCCAGCGAGGCGGGCACCGGCAGCATCGGAGTGGAGATCCTGGGCATCCCGCCCCTGTCCTGCGAGCAGCGCCTGGTGCTCAACTCCACCAAGACCGAGGACACCAACAAGGCCCCCATCGCGCCCCGCCCGCGCATGACCTTCTCCTTCCCGGAGCTGGGCCCGGTGACCCTCTACGGCGGCGCCGGCTACGTCCCGCCCGTGACCCTCTTCGGCACCCGCAACGTCATCGTCTCCGGCGAGCTCGGCGCGGGCATGACCGTCGCGGACAAGCACCAGGTCGGCCTCCGCGGCCACGCCACCCTCATGAAGACCGTCGCCGAGATCGCCACCCCCTTCGTGGACGGGGACCCCGCCTACGACGACTTCTACTCGGGCTCCACCTTCGGCGTGGACGCGATGTACGGGCTGGCCACCGACAAGGTCACCCCCTACGCCGCCGTGGGCTTCACCGACGTCAGCACCTTCTTCGTCATCGGCGACGACGCCTACCTGGCCGTCAACGAGCAGCCCTACTTCGGCCTCACCGCCTCGGTGGGCGCCCAGGCCCGGGTCATGGACAAGCTGGACCTGGCTGGCGAGTTCTACACCGCTCCCGGCTACATCTACACGGGCCGCCTGCGGGTGGCCTACGTGTTGGGCGGCTGACCCCGATGGGGGGCCCGCTTTAAGGGCCAATAAGCGGAGCCAGGGGGCGTGCGCGGCTAGGCTGAGGGCACCCAGAGAGGAGCCAGAATGTCCCGCCGCGCCCCCTTCGTCCTCACCCTCCTGAGCTCCGTGGCCCTCAGCGCCTGCAGCCCGGATCCCGTCCCAGTCGAGGACACCGGGACCGACACCGCCCCCGCCTGCGTCGAGCGCACCTTCTACGCCGACGCCGACGGCGACGGCTACGGCGACGCCGACCAGAGCACCCTGGCCTGCGAGGCCCCCAGCGGCTTCGTTGACCTCGCTCGGGACTGCGATGACGACGATGCAACGGTGCACCCCGATGCCCAGGAGGTGTGCAACGGGCGGGACGACGACTGCGATGGCCGCTCCGACGACGACGACAACCGCCTGGACCTGGGCACCGCCAGCGTCTTCTTCCCCGACCACGACGGGGACGGCTTCGGCCGCGACGACGAGGCCCTCTCCGCCTGCGTGCAGCCCACCGGGTTCGTGGAGCGGGGAGGGGACTGCGATGACCACAGCGCGGACATCCACCCCGACGCCGCCGAGGTCTGCAACGGCGTGGACGACGACTGCGACGGCCTGAGCGATGACGCCGACGACAGCCTGGACCCCAGCCTGGGCCAGTCCTTCTTTGTGGACGCCGACGGCGACGGCTTCGGCGACGAGGCCCAGACCACCCTGGCCTGCGCGGTGGGCCCGGGGCGCTCCACCCTCTCCGGCGACTGCGACGACAGCGACCCCAGCACCTACCCGCAGGCCGGCGATGTCTACGGGGACGGCGTGGACAGCGACTGCGACACCCTGGACTGCGAGGCCGACTGGTCGGGCGTGGCCTACTTCGCCGTCTGCCCCCAGAACGACGACTGGTCCTCCTGGCGCAGCACCTGCAAGGCCGCGGGCTACGACGACCTGGCCAGCATCAGCGACGCCCTCGAGGCCGAGCTGGTGTTGCAGCTCCTGGACGACGCGGGCTTCTCCGCCACGCAGTCCCCGTGGCTGGGCCTGAACGACCGCAGCAAAGAGGGCAAGTTCGTCTGGGCCGACGGCTCCGACTCCAGCTACCGGGACTTCTCCCCCGGCGAGCCCAACAACTCCGGCGGCGAGGACTGCGTCCACATCAACCACCCCCTGGGCAGCGGCGGCTGGAACGACCTGCCTTGCAGCCGGGATGGCTCCTCGACCGGCGGGGTCTGTGGGCTGCGCTGAGCACCACAGGCCCGCCGGCTGAGCGCTACTCCTCCGTGCCCGGGGAGTTGCTCTTGTAGGTCTGGTAGTCGCTGCTGGCGCTGTGGCAGCCCGTGCAGGCCCCGGCCTCGCCGGTCACGGAGGCCTCGCCCGCGTCGTCGTACTTGGCCCAGAACCAGCCGCTCTCGGACTCGAAGTCGGCGGTCTTCCACATCACGGTCACGCCGTCCTTGGGGTCCGCGCCCTCGGCCGAGTCGTAGCCCTTCTTCACGATGATGGCGCCGTCGCCGCCGCCCGCGGCCTCCACGTCGTTGATGTAGATGGACACGTAGGCGCCGTGGGTGCCGTCTGCGCTCACCGAGTTCTCGGGCCAGCTCTCGGGGGTGTCCCAGCTCTCGTAGCCCTGGATCTCGTCCCACAGCATCGTGGCGAGCTCCTCTTCGCTCAGGGCACCGGCGGAGTCCGTGGGCTCATCCTTGCTGCACGCGCTCAGCGCCACCAGGGGCAGGAGCAGGCCTGCGATCGCGAACTTCTTCATTCTGGTCGTCTCCATGACAGAAGGGTCCGCCCGCAGGATGCCCCATTCGCCGGTCGGTTTCACCCCTGCTGCAGCTTCTCCAGCACCGCGGGCAGCCGCTCCAGGGCCCGGCCGCGGTGTCCGATGCGGTCCTTCTCGGCCGGCGGCAGCTCCGCCATCGTCTTGCCCGGGGCCTGCTCGGGGAGGAAGAGGGGATCGTAGCCAAAGCCATTTCCGCCCCTAGCTTCCAGGCCGATCGAGCCCTCGCAGGTCCCGCGCCAGACCTCCTCCACCGTCGAGGACACCACGGCCAGCGCGCACACAAAGCGGGCGCCGCGCGCGCTCACGCCCTCCAGGCGCTCCAGCAGGTGGGCGTTGTTGGCCTCCGCGGTGGCCTGCGGCGTGAAGCGCTTGGAGTGCACGCCCGGAGCGCCACCCAGCGCGTCCACCTCCAGCCCGGAGTCGTCGGCGATGCAGGGCAGCCCGGTGCGCTCGAACACAAAGCGGGCCTTCTGCAGCGCGTTGTCCTCGAAGGTGGCCCCCGTCTCCGGCGGCTCTGGGATCTCGGGGAAGTCGCTCAGGGGGTGCAGTCGGATCCCCTGAGGGCCCAGCACCCGCCCGATCTCCTCGACCTTGTGGGCGTTGTTGGAGGCCAGGATCCAGCGGCTCATGCGCTCAGCTCCGGCCAGTCCAGAGCGGCGTGCTGCGCCTCGACCAGGCCCTTGCAGCCGTGCTCGGCCAGGTCCAGCAGCGCGTTCAGCTCGGCGCGGGAGTAGGGGGCGCCCTCGGCGGTGCCCTGCACCTCGATGAAGCTGCCGGCGTCGGTCATCACCACGTTCATGTCGGTCTCGGCGGCGACGTCCTCGACGTAGGGCAGGTCCAACACGGGGCGGCCGTCCACGATGCCGACGGACACGGCGGAGACGGTGTGGGTGAGGGGGTTCTGGGCGATCAGGCCCTTCTCCATCAGCCCACGGATGGCCAAGGCCATCGCGACGAAGCCTCCAGTGATGGCGGCGGTGCGGGTGCCACCGTCTGCGGCGAGCACGTCACAGTCGATGGTGATCACGCGCTCACCCAGCTTCTCGAAGTCCACGGCGGCGCGCAGGCTGCGGCCGATCAGGCGCTGGATCTCGGCCGTGCGGCCCTTGATGCGGTCGCCCTCGCGGCGGGAGCGGGTGTCGGTGGCGCGGGGCAGCATGCGGTACTCGGCGGTGACCCAGCCCAGCCCGGAGTCCTTGCGCCAGCGGGGGAGGCGCTCGTCCACCGACGCGGTGCACCACACCCGGGTGTCGCCAAAGGCGACGATGCAGCTTCCTTCTGCGTGGAGGGCGGTGTTCAGCTCGAAGCTCACGGGGCGGAGCTGCTCGGGGGTACGGCCGTCGGGGCGCATGGTCTCTCCTGGGGGCGGTTGTGCGGGGGCCCTAACCCCCTGTCAAAGGCTGTCGAAATCCTGACCCGGCACCCCGGCGGAGGCCTCGGTGGGATCGACGCCTCTGGTATGGTTCGGCAACTTTTTGGCGGCGGCAGCCACGACCCCGCCACCTCTGGAGGTTCCGATGAAGAAGCTGACTCTGCTGGGCCTGGTGGGCCTCACCCTTGGCCTGGTCGCCTGCGAGGAGAAGGGCAACAGCCTGAACCTGGGCGAAGAGGCCACCGGCGAGTGTGGTCTGACCCTGGATGGCCTGGACGGCACCACCTGGATGTACGACAAGCTCGAGTCCGACGGCTCCCGCGCCCCCGACGAGCAGACCCGCATGAAGTTCGTCACCCAGGACGGCAAGCTGGTCGCCAAGTACACCGTCGGCTCCTACTCGGACGTCTACGACTTCGAGTGCCGCAAGAACAAGGACGGCGACGAGCTCGAGTGCTTCGAGAAGCCCAAGGTCAAGGACTGGTGCCAGGCCCTGATGGTCGTCGGCCAGGAGTGCACCCTGGAGGCCATCCAGAAGATCGACCGCGGCGTCGACCAGGCCGCCTTCGACGCGGGCTCCAAGGAGGCCGCCGAGACCGTCGCCAAGTTCAAGGACGGCGACAAGTGGGACCAGTTCGTGCTGAACAACAACAACCTGGGCAACAAGCTCCAGGGCCGCGTGTACGTCAAGGTGCACGAGAAGAAGTGCCAGCTCCGGATCACCGACAACTACATGACCATCTACAACGGGGAGATGAAGGAAGACTCCAACCCCGTCGGCACCGACTTCTTCGTCAAGAGCGACGAGGAGTTCATGTTCGAGCACTGCACCGACAGCGCCGACATGATCGCCATGAAGGCCGCCGAGTTCCCCGCGACCGAAGAGGACGTCAAGCCCTGCCTGCCCAACCAGTGCGGCTTCGGCGCGGACGAGGAGGTCCACTACCACTACATCGGGACCGACGGCCGCGAGCTCAAGGAGGGCTGCACGGCCTCCTACGACGTCTGGGTGGACTACAAGTCCGTGTCCAAGGACAACGCCGCCGAGATGGTCGACTTCAACGGCAAGCAGGAGGCCCGCTACCACTTCTCCCAGAAGTTCAGCGAGCCCGGCGCCCACATCGCCGAGATCGTGCGCTACACCACCTGCGAGGGCAAGAAGGAGCAGGTCGAGGTCGCCTGCAACATGGTCCTCGTGCAGTGAACCGCCTGGGGCTCTGACCCCGCGCGCATCTCTGAGCCTGTCCTTGCCAACGAGGACAGGCTCAGTCGCTCTGGGGACCCGTCCCTGTGGGCTCAGTCGCTCGGGAGGGGCTGCAGGTTCTGCTCTGCGCGCTGCAGCAGACGCCCCAGCTCCGCCCGCTCGTCCGCACTCAGCCCCTGGGCGAGCTGGGCCTCCAGCGCCTCCAGCTCGTCGCAGGCGCGCCCGAACAGGGTCTCTCCCGCCGGCGTGAGGGCCAAGGTGATGGCCCGGCCGCGGCCGGCGCGGGCCTCCAGCAGCCCGGCCTCCAGCATGCCCTTGGTCTGTCGGTGCATGGTCTGCGGGGTCACGCCCGCCGCGGCTGCGACCTGTGAGCCGCTCTGGGGGCCGCCGTGGTGCAGGTGGAACAGCACCTCATACATCGCGGCGGAGCACTCCAAGGGGGCCAGTCGTCCATCCATCAGGCCCCGGTAGAGCAGGTGGGTTCGCTTGAGCAGATAGCCGACGGGCAGTGGCGTCATCTCTCGATGATAGGCCAGTTCGGCTGCGCCTGCAGCCGCTCGAGCCACGCTCGGAGCGCGGGCTGCTCCGGTGTCCAGCCAGCGAGCGCTATGGTGGACTCCAGGTTGGGCCCCAGCACGTAGTCCGCGAGCGTCGGGCGCTCCGCAGCCAGGAAGGGGCGAGCGCTCAGGACGTCCGCCGCGCGCTCAAGCTCCTGGTTCAGGGCGCTGGCTGCAGCCGCTGCTGCGTCCGCATCCACGGGCTGCCCGGTCATCCGCTTGAGCCCCGTCTCTGCGTTCAGGCGCCCAGCGAGCGCGCTGGGGTGAGCCAGCGCCCACGCGCTCCACTGGTCGACCCTGGCGCGCTCGGCCGGGCCCTCTCCCAGCGCTTCTGGAGCGTGGCGCTCCGCCAAGTAGCGCAGGATCGCGAGGGACTCCGTGAGCACGCCTACCGTCTCGTCCTCCCACGCAGGGACTCGCCCGGCTGGGTTCAACGCCAGGTAGCCGGGCTGCTTGTGCTCTCCACGCTCCAGCGCCACAACGGTGGGCTCGAAGGGGATGTCGTGGACGGCCAGGAAGGTGAGGACACGGCGAGAGCAGCCGGACAGGGGATGGAAGTGCAGGCGCATGAGGGTCTCCTTGACTGGAACACCTTCATGTTAGTCAGCACGCTTGAATAAGCAAGCAGAAATCAGCTTGCTGATCATTCGCCCTTCACTGCGTTCGCCACGTAGAGCTCCCCCCCGAAGGTCCACGGCGAGGCCTCCGGCAGCAGGGTGAACTCGTAGTCCTGCGCCAGCGCCTCCAGCTTCTTGAAGGGCGTGCGCGAAACATCGGCCTGCGCCACCAGCTCCACCGACCAGGTCGCCAGGGTGCGCTCGCGGGCCCAGCAGTCGAAGATCAGGCACTGCCCCCCGGGCCGGAGCCGGGACCAGGCCAGCGCCAGGGTGTCCTCGGGTTCGGGGATGACGCTCAGCCCCAGGGGAAACACCACCAGATCCAGGGAGTTTTGGTCGAAGTGCTGGCCGAGGCTTGCAGCCTCTCCCTCCACAAACTCCAGGGCACACCGCTCGAACTGCGTGGCGCGCGCGCGGGCCTTGGCGATCATCCCGCCGTCGAGGTCCATACAGGTCAGACGGGCGCCTGGTGCGAGTCGGGGGATCAGCGGAGGGAGATCCTGGCCGGTGCCGCAGGGGAGCAGGAGCGCGTCCCGGGCGCCGGGACGGATCTGGGCGTAGGCCTGCTCCCGGAAGGGGGCGTAGAGCCCCTCCAGGGCCTGGTCATAGAAGCTGGAGAACCAGGAGTACCAGGCCACGGCCAGCCCTCAGAGCTGGACGCGCCAGGTCACCCCGCTGGGGTTGTCCATGATCTGCACGCCCTTGTCGAGCAGCGCGTCGCGGATCTGGTCGGCGGCGGCCCAGTCCTTGTCCGTGCGGGCCTGGGTGCGGGCCACGAGCTGGGCCTCGACCCAGGCGGTGTCCAGTCCGCGCACCTTGGCCTGCTTGTCGCGCAGCTCGGCGAAGAAGGCCTCGGGGTCCATGCCGCCGATGCCCAGCACCTTGGCGCTGGTCTCGAAGGCGCCCAGCACCATGGCCATCAGGGCGGCGCCGCGCTTGCGCATGGACTTGTCGTTGGACAGGCGGTTCACGGTGCGCACCAGCTCCAGCAGCAGGGAGCTGGCCTTGGCCGTGTTGAAGTCCTGGTCCATGGCCTCGTTGAAGGCGTCCTGGAAGCCGGCGGCCAGAGCGTAGAGCTCCTTGGCCGCGCCGGACTCCTTGGCGAGCTGCTCGGCGCTGGCCTTGGGCTCCTTGGCGGCGATCTCGGTCGCGCGCTCCTTGGCCTCGTAGACGCGGGACATGGTCGCCATTGCGTCCTGCAGGGCCTCGGCCGAGTAGGGCAGGGGGCTGCGGTAGTGGCTCTGCACGTAGACCCAGCGCAGGGCCTCGGCGGGCATCTCGGCCAGCACGTCGCGGATGCGGATCACGTTGCCCAGGGACTTGGACATCTTGATCTGCTGCCACTGACCGTCCTCGTCCCGCTCGACCACGGAGAGGTGCCCGTTGTGCATCCAGTGGTTGGCCATGGGGTGGGACCCGTGGGCGCACTCGGACTGGGCGATCTCGTTCTCGTGGTGGGGGAAGATCAGGTCGATGCCGCCGCCGTGGATGTCGAAGCGCTCGCCCAGGTGGGCGGAGCTCATCACGGAGCACTCGATGTGCCAGCCGGGGCGGCCGGGGCCCCAGGGGCTGTCCCAAGCGACCTCGCCTTCCTTCGCGCCCTTCCACAGGGCGAAGTCACCGGGGTTGCGCTTGTTGGGGTCCACTGCGACGCGCTCCCCAGCCCTCAGCTCGTCCAGCTTGCGCCCGGAGAGCTTGCCGTAGCGGTCGAAGGACTCGACCGCGAAGTACACGTCGCCGTTGTCGGCGGGGTAGGCGTGGCCCTTGTCGACCAGGGTGGCGGTCATCGCGACGATGCCGTCGATGTGCTCGCTGACCTTGGGGGCGATGTCCGGGCGGATGAGGCCCAGGGCGTCCAGGTCCTGGTCCAGCGCGTCGATGAAGCGGGCGGACAGGGCCAGGGGCGGCTCGCCGAGCTCGGCGGCGCGGGCGATGATCTTGTCGTCCACGTCGGTGTGGTTGCGGACGTAGGTGACCTCGTAGCCGGCGTGGCGCAGGTAGCGCACGACCACGTCGAAGGACATCATCGCCCGGGCGTGGCCGATGTGGCAGTAGTCGTAGGTGGTCATCCCGCAGACGTAGATGCGGACCTTGCCCGGCTCGATGGGCTGGAAGTCCTCGAGGCTGCGGGAGAGGGTGTTGTAGAGCTGCAGGGCCACGGTGGCTCTCCCCGAGATGTGGCGGCCCCAGCGGGGGCCGCGGTGTGACTACTTCTTGGCCTTGGCGCGGCCCTTGGACTTCTTCTTGTCCGCAGCCTCGGGCTGGGCGACGAAGAGGCCCTCGATCTCCTTCTGGATGGAGTCCTCCTCCTTGTCCTTGGAGACGGCGATCTCCTGGACCAGCAGGCTGCGCGCGTGGTCGAACATCTTGCGCTCGCCGAAGGAGAGGCTCTTCTCCATCTTCATCAGGGCCAGGTCGCGGAGGACCTTGGCGACCTCGAGGGGGTCACCGGTGCGGATCTTGGTCATGTACTCGCGGTAGCGACGGTTCCAGGTCTGGTTGTCCGTGGGGGTGTCGCGGTCCCGCAAGATGTCGTAGATCTTGTCGATGCTCTTGGGGTCGATGATGTGCCGCATGCCGATGGCGTCGGCGTTCTGGACGGGCACGGTGATGGTCATGCCGTTGTCCAGCACCTTGAAGGTGTAGACGGTGTAGGTCTCGCCCTCGAGGTCCTCGTCGTGGAGGGAGGTGATCACTCCCACACCATGTGCGGGGTAGACAGCTCTGTCGCCAACCTTGAACTCCACGGGGCCTCCTTGCAGACGGGCTGGGTGACTAACCCATTGGCCCGGATCTGCACGCCCCTTGGGCTACTCCACCAACACCAAAGCCCCGCTGTAGCCGGGGATCTTGGGGTCATCGCTGGCGCCCTTGACGAAGAAGCCGTTGCCCCAGTCGGCGATGAAGTATGCGCCGGGCTCCAGGGTCATCACGACCAGCTTCTGCCCCTCGGCCAGGCGGGTCTCGGTCCAGTCGGCCTTCTCGGAGTAGTCCACGCCCCAGCGGGTCTCGCTGGTGGGCGACATGCGGTAGGCGCAGCCCTCCCGGTCCAGCTTCCAGGGGCGCCAGCCCTCCGAGTGGTTGTCGAAGAAGGCGACCTCGCCGGCGGGGAAGCGGTTGACGGGCATGCGCTCGGTGGCCCCCTCCGGCAGGCAGTAGTGACGGAACTGCTTGACCCCGCGGCCGCCGCTGTCCTTGACCAGGAAGCCGCGCTCCATGGGCTGGTAGCTGCCCGCCTGAAACACCAGCAGGCCCTCCTGCTCGGGGACCTTGACCAGGGTGGTCTGGCCCAGGTCGTAGGCCTTGCGCTCGGTGGCCTCGAGCTGCTCCCAGCTCTGGGAGAGGTAGCCGGAGCGTCCGACGCTCAGGTCGTGCACCCCAGAGGCGCAGGGGAGGGAGAAGGTCCCGTCCTCCTGGACGACCGTCTGGCAGGGCTGGCCGACCACGGTGACCATCGCTCCTGCCACGGGCGCGCCGTTGACATCGACGACGCTCCCCTCGAAGCGGGTGCCGCTGCATGCGAGCAGGAGCAGGAACATGAAGGACCTCCAGGGAGATCCTTAACAAGGAGCGGGCCGGGCACCCCTGTCCCCTTGACCTGAGGTGGGGATCGGGTGAGGTTCGGCAGCAGAAACCCAGGAGGTCCCATGTTGATGCTGCTCGCGGCCCTTGTCGCCTGCGGACCCAGCGCCGCCCAGCTCGAGGAGCTCGACTCCGCCCGGTCCGAGCTCAAGTCCACCCAGGAGGAGCTCGAGCGCACCCGGCGGGAGAACGAGGCGCTCAAGAGCCGGGTGGCCTCGCTGACGGAGGAGGTCGAAGCGCAGGCTCTGGCCGCCACCCTGTCCCAGCTCGGTGTGGAGCCCGGTGAGCCGCTGAAAGCGACCTTCAAGACCTCCCTGGGTGACATCCACTGCGAGCTCTTCCCGGAGGATGCGCCCAAGACGGTGTTGAACTTTGTGCAGCTCGCCGAGGGCTCCCGGACCTGGACCCACCCCCGCACCGGCCAGACGGTGGACGGGCCGCTCTACGACGGCACCACCTTCCACCGGGTCATCCCCGGCTTCATGATCCAGGGCGGCGACCCCCTGGGCACGGGCACCGGCGGTCCCGGCTACAAGTTCGAGGACGAGCTGGACAGCGACCGCGCCTTCGACAAGCCCGGCGTGCTGGCGATGGCCAACGCGGGGCCCAACACCAACGGCTCGCAGTTCTTCATCACCGAGGCGCCCACGCCGCACCTGACCGGTCGGCACACCATCTTCGGCCAGTGCGAAGAGGTGGGCAAGGTGAAGGAGATCACCCACGTGGACCGCGGCCCCGGGGACAAGCCCGTGACGGATGTGGTGCTCAAGAAGGTCGTGATCGAGCGGTTGTAGTTTTTTGTATGGGGGTCTCGCGACCCCCCTGAGGCCCAGTCAAGCTGGGCCCACCCCCCGCGGGCTCTCCGGGGGGACATGAGCGGAAGCTTCCCTCGGCGCGTCGGGGAGCCGGCCAGGGCCGACTCCCGCTTTGGCTTTGTCGGGAAGCTCCCGGCCCCCCTCCGAGCCGGCTGCGCGCGCAGGTTTGCGCGCAGCAACCCCGGTTTTCTATGGGGGTCTCGCGACCCCCCTGAGCCCCGGCGGAGCGGGGGCCACCCCCCGCGGGGGAGTTCGGTCGGACGGGTGCGAGGCGTTCGGTCCTGCGCGTCGGCGCGGCTTTGCCGCTTCTTTGGCTTGAACCGACCGCCTCGGCCGCCCGAACTCCCGGGTCTCGGGCGCAGGTTTGCGCACCGAGACCTCGGCGGTGGTGAGGGGGGAGTGGGGTGGGGGCGTGCGCGACCCCCCTGAGCCCCGGCGGAGCCGGGGCCACCCCCAGCCGGGAGTTCGGTCGGACGGGGTCGAGGCGCAGGGGCCTTCGCGTCGGCGCGGCGTCGCCGCTGCTTTGGCTTGAACCGACCGCCTCGGCCGCCCGAACTCCCGGGTTTCGGGCGCAGGTCTGCGCGCCGAAACCCCGGCGGTGGTGAGGGTGGGAGTGGGGCTCGCGCCCCACCTGAGCCCCGGCTCAGAACTCGTAGGCGACGCCCACGGTGCCCAGAAGCTGGGTGTCTTCGAGGGTGCCGACCAGGGTGCTGCTGCCGTCGCCGGCAGTCACGACCTCGATGTCGCGGGCGGTGTACTGGAAGCTGCCGACCAGGGACAGAGGCAGGTCCAGGGAGGGGCGCACGCCCAGGTCCACCATGACGCTGTGGTCGTAGAGGTTCACCTGGTTGAAGCCCGCTGTGTAGACGGCCCGCATGTGCGCGCGCTGGCTGAACTGAGCGCCGAGCTCACCGCCCAAGGTCCAGCCGCCAGGCAGGCCCACGGAGTCGTAGTTGAGCTGGGTCTCGGTGGCTCCCTGCTGGTAGGTGATGAAGTCACCGTAGAGGTACCCGGCGCGCGCGCCCACGTGGAGCTGGTTGTCGCCCACCTGGAAGGGGAGGCGGCCCAGGACGCTGACGTTCAGGCGGGGGACCTGGTCACCGATGGCCTGCTCCTCGCTCGTGCCCGGCCAGACCAGGCTGTAGAGGCCCATGCGGAACTGCGCCTCGGCGCCCAGGTAGGGGAGCTTGGGCAGGTAGCCGTAGCCGTCGACCTCGAAGCCCGCGATGCCGGTGGCGACGTTGACCGCGTCGTTCCACAGCGCGCTGGGGTTCTCGGTGGGGGCCTGGCGGTAGTCGTAGGACCCGAACACGCCGGCTACCCGCACGCGCCCGTTGGGGAACTCACCCTCGGCCTTGGGGGCGGTGGGGGGCTCCGGGGGAGGGGGCAGGGGGGCGACCGGGGTGGTCTCCGGTGCCGCGCCAGCGGGGCCTTCAGGGGTGGTGTTCTCCACGACGGCGGCCTCGGGGGCGCTGCCCCAGAGGTTGGCGGCGATGGGGACCGGCAGGGCCTGGCTGACCTTGCCGTTCGCGCTGGTGACCACGACCATCGCGTCGCCGCTGGCGTCCGCGTTGACCGTCAGGGTGGCGCTGTAGCTGCCGCCGCCGCGCTTCTGGACTGCGGACATCACGCCGCCGGTAGCGAGCACCTTGAGGTCCTCGTCGGCGACCGCGCGGCCCTGCTGGTCGCGGGCGGTGATGTTGATGGTCACGCTGCCGCCCGGTGCGACCTCGGCGGGGCTGGCGGCCACCTCGAGGGTGGTGACGGGGCCGACGGTGCCGGAGGTGTCATCCATGGTCGCCAGGGCGACGCCAGAGGCGCCCTCCCGCGGGATGAGCACGGTCTGGACCAGGCGGGCCAGGCGCTCGTCCTGGGAAACGACGCTGGCGCTGCCACTGGCAGGCAGGTCGATGTCCACGCTGGCGGGGACCTGGAGCAGGGTGGCGGAGCCGTAGAGGCCGCCGGACTTGGCCTCGATGTCCACGGGGCCGGCGGTCCTGCCAGCGGCGTAGGTCACGGTGGCCAGGCCGCGGGCGTCGGTGCGCACCTCGGAGGGGAGGCGGCCGTCGCCGGCGTTGACCCGCAGGGTGACCGGCTGGTCGGGAACGGGGTAGCCGAACTGGTCGACGCTCAGCACGGAGACGACCACGGTGCTGCGGCCATCGTTGGTGACGCGCTCGGAGGAGGGCAGCACCACCACGCGAGACATGGGGTTGCCCGAGGGCGCGCCGAGGGCCAGGGCAGTCACCAGCACAGAGTCGGCCCCCGTGGTGCTGAAGCTGGACTGGTAGTCGCCCGACTTGAGGTCGCGGGGGGCCCCGCTGGCCTTGGCGCCGGCCACCACGAACGCGGGAGCGGCGCCCTCGATGCCGATGCCCGCCGGGTCGGTGAGCTTGGCGTAGACCTTGAAGCCGGTGGCGCCAGCGCTGAGCTGGGTGGGCTCGGCGGTGAGCTTGAGCTGGTTGGGCAGCGCGGGCGCGACCTGGACCTGGAGGTCGGACTTGCTGGCCTCGCCGGCGACCGATGCGCTCAGGGTGACCGTCTCCCCCGCGGCGCTGCGGGAGGGGGTGAAGTCGGCGCGGTAGATGCCGTTCCCCTCGTGCACCGGCTGGGAGACCTTGCCGGAGGTGGAGGAGAGGCTGACCTTTGCGCCGCCGTCAGCCTTGCCCTCGGGGGTGCGGACCGCGATCCGCACAGGGACGCTGGTCTCGCCATCGCCGGGGACCGTGGCCATGGGGAAGAGCGCCAGGCGGCGGGTCTTGGGGAGCTGGAGGTCAAAGGGCTCCTGCCGCTGCTCGCCATTGACTATGGTGATGCGGGTGGCCGTGGGGATGCCCGGGGGCACGGTCACGGGGATGCTGACCTTGCCCTGGGTGTCGGCCTGGTAGGGGCCAAAGTCGCGCTCCCCGATGCGCAGCATCACGGTGCTGTTGGGGGTGGCATCAGAGATGGGGAAGTTGGTCTTGCCCACCATCGAGACCACGTGGGTGCCGTACACCTTGGAGGGGTCGCGGGCGTCGGCGAAGGTCACCACGTCCAGGTGCGGGTAGTTGACCGCCTTGGGCACGTAGCGGGCGGTCCAGGCGCCGCCGCCCAGGTAGGTCAGGGACTCCACGCTGCCGTACTCGGTGTTGACCAGGAGCTGGCCGCCGTCCGCCGCGGTCTCGCCATTGGGGCCGGTCAGGCGGATGTTCAGAGCGGCGCCCTGGTCCTGACCCAGCACCAGCTCGGTGGGGCTGGAGCTGACAGTGAGCTGCGCGGGCAGGGGCGGGTTCACCCAGAGGGCGAAGTCCTTGTCCATGCTGACCTTGGCAGCGGTCTTGGCCTTGAGCGAGAAGCTGACCTTGGTCGCGGCGCTCACCATCGGGGGCGTGTAGTCGAAGCTGTACAGCCCGTTGCCCTGATCCTTGAGATCGGAGGTGCCGCCCTGGTCCGCGCCGATCCGCCCCTTGAGGCCGGTCATGGGGCTGCCATCCGGGTTCAGGGCGAGGAGGAAGAGGGTGGCGGTGGAGCTGCCGTCCCCAACAACCGCGCTTGGGGAGAGCAGGTGAACCATCCCGCTGCTGTTGGCGAACAGCGAGGCACCCTGGGCCGCCGCGGGGGCCGAGTCGGTGACGGCCACCACCATCGGGGCGGAGAAGAGGGCGATGAGCAGGGCACGGGACAGCAGCGGCCGGTTCAGCATTCAGGTCTCCTGGCGTAAGCCTTTCATCGGCTTACCGGTTCTTCAGGCTCGCATTCTGGTACGGGCGTGCGGACCCGTTGTCAAAACGGCGCGGATTTCTCTGTCCCGGCGGGACCCGGCCCGGCGCTCAGGCCAGACCGGAGCCCAGCGACCAATAGGGCGAGCCAGCGAGCTGCGCCTTGATCTGGTCGATCTCCTGGGGGTGCAGCTCAAAGGTCTGGGGCTGCCCGGTCTGGGGGTTGACCTGGGTGGCGAACCAGCGCTTGCCGTCCTTGGTCCTGTGCAGCACCAGCCCGCGGGGGTCGTCGTACACCATGTCCAGGTCTGCGGCGGTGAGCGGCTTCTCGGTGTCCTCGCTGGCGGGCTCGGGCTCTTCCGGTGCGGGCTCGGGCTCGGGCTCAGGCGGTGCGACCGGAGCTGGCGCGGTGGCCTCCAACACCTCATCCAGCTCCCACTGGACCAGCAGGACCTGACTGCGGGAGGAGGACTCGATGTGGTCACGGACGGCGCGACCACCCTCCGCCTGGCAGGCCGCGATCAGCTCGGCCTTGATGGCCTCCTGCCGCTCGTCGTCGGCGTCCTTGAGTTCCTTGATCAGCGCGTCGATGTGCTCCACGGGGGGATCTCCAGGCCAGTGTTCTGGCCTTGGCTAACCGGGTGGCTTGGGCGGGGGATCCCAAAAAGCGCGCGCCCCCTTTTCGATCGGGCCCGGCCCGAGGGTCCATCCCTGCGAGCCCGGCAAGCGGGCAGACATTCGCAACAGGAGCCCCCCATGAAGCGCGCCGCCCTCTCCCTCGCCGTCCTCTCCACCGCTGCCCTGAGCGGCTGCCTGCCGGGCGCCCCGGGCTCCGAGCTGACCGAGAACCTCCCCGACGAGCGCCTGCTGATCAACATGCCCGTGCAGGACGGCGCGGCGAAGGCCGCCGGGGAGTGGTCGCAGGCCTACCTGTTCACCGCCTCGACCACCCGCTCGATCAACGGGCTGACGGGCTTCGTGCTGGGCATGGTGGACACCATCACCGACTACCCGGCCAGCTACGTGGACGGGGACCAGAACCACGCGGTCTGGGGCCCCTGGTCGGACGCCCTGGACCCTGTGGACACCCTGCTCAGCGTCCAACTGCAGGACGACGGCAGCACCTCCTGGCAGTTCCAGCAGAAGCCCAAGGGCGCCGACGACTCCGAGTACGTGGCGGTCATTGTGGGAGAGGTGGACGCGGGCTCCACGCGAGAGGTGCACAGCGGTCGCTTCTACATCGACTTCGACATGATCAACGCCCTGGATCCCAACCAGAGCGCCACCGGGGAGTACGCGGTGGACTACGAGGTCGACGAGGAGGGCGTGCGTGGCGAGGCCGCGTTCAACGACTTCCAGGACGGGGCCGAGCCCGTGGACGCCCTCTACCGCTACGATCAGGTGCACGAGGGGGAGGGGAGCATGGACCTGGGGTGGACCACCGCCGGGGCCGATGAGGAGGCCGAGCTCCTGTATGTGGTGCGCTCGCGGTGGACCGAGGTCGGGGAGGGCCGCTCGGACGCGCTGGTCACGGGTGGTGAGCTCGGGGACAACGTTGCGCTCTCCAGCGAGTGCTGGGACACCAGCTTCTCGTCGGTCTACAAGGAGACCTCCTGGCAGGGCGTGGTTGAGGGTGAGCAGGGCGCGTGCGCCTTCGCTGAGGCCGAGTACCCCGAGGAGTAGGCGCCTCGCCCCGCCCCTGCGGCCCCGCCCGGATCGCCCCGGCGCGGGGCCGCGTCGTTTTTGGGGGGCTCATCGGAAGCTGGCGTCGGTCCGACAGGATGTGCGGGCGGCGTCAACTCCCCGGGCCCGCTTGCCAAAGAGAAAGTTCAGGTCGTAGCCTTTCGTTCCGATGCTTGGATCCCAAGGCCCCAAGGAGGACCCTCCATGCTGATTTCCCGGCCCCGCGCGCTCGCCGCGCTCCTGGCCCTCGGTGCGCTGACCGCTTGCAGTGGCGGCGACCCCGAGCCCACGACCAACCCTGAGCCCGCCCAGGTCGAGCCCAAGGCGCAGCCTGAGACCCTGACGGTGGAGGAGCTCAGCAAGGACGCCGAGAACATCGCGTTGGTGCCCAGCCCCGCGGAGATGCAGAAGGCGCTCGACGCCGCTGGCATCCAGGCCAAGCTCGGGGAGAAGGTCCCCGACCGCAAGCTCAAGATGGACGTCCCGAACAAGGACGTCGTGGCAGTGCGCACCGGCGTGATCCTCGCCGACCTGCTGCTGACCGTGAAGACCGCGCCCAAGGACAAGCTGTCCGCGCAGCTCATGGACATCAAGACCGGCATGGAGCAGCTCGGCGCTGGCGACGACATCGGCGCCACCATCCAGGACATCAACGATCGGGTCATGAACGACGCGGTCTCCCGCGATGATCTGGTCAAGGAGCTCGACGAGCTCTCCGGCGCGGTCATCCCCGAGATCGAGTACGAGGCCGGCTCCCGCTCGGTGCCCCTGATCCAGGCCGGCTCCTGGCTGGGCGGCGCCAACCTGGTGTCGTCGGCCATCGTGGAGTCCGGCAACTACGACAAGTCGGCGGCGTTGCTGCGCCAGCCTGCGGTCGTGGACTACTTCCAGGGCTACGTCGAGGCCGAAGGCCAGGACAAGGCTCCCTCCGAGGTCATCGCCCAGCTCAAGACCACCCTGGAGACGCTGGACGGGATCTGCAAGAAGGAGCAGTTCTCGGAAGAGGACGTCAAGAACATCCAGTCCAGCACCACCGCCGTGCTCGACCTGCTCTGAGAGGCTGACATGAAGAAGCTCCTGGCCCCCTTTGCCGTCGCCCTCGTTGCGGGCGCGTTGGTCGCCACACCAGCGGCCTTCGCTGACGAGGACGAGGCGGAGAGCTGCCTTCGGACCAAGATCTGGGACGGCTACAACGACGGATGGGCCGTCCGGACCGCCACCTCTGCCTCCCTCAAGCAGGGCGAGCACCGGATCTACATGGTGACCCTGTACGAGGGCAACGAGTACAAGATCTCGGCCTGCGCGGACGCGCACGCAAAGAACGTCGACGTGCTGCTCTACGACTCCGATGGCAACGTGCTGGCTCAGGACGACAGCCAGGACCGCCAGCCCAGCGTCAGCCACAAGCCCACCACGACCGCGACCTACTACGTGGCCGTGCACGCGACGGAGCTGGCGGACACCACCGCCGCTGCGGGCGTGGGCATGGCGGTCACCTACCGCTGATGCCGTGAGTCGCCTCAGCGACGCGTTCTCCTCCGCCCTGGTGATCCGGGGGGAGGAGCTCGACCCCGAGGCCGTGGAGCTGGCCGCCGACATGGCCCAGCTCCTCGTCCGCGGGCGTGGTGGTGATCTCGGGAGCGCCGAGCGAGAGGTCCTCCATCAGGCTTTGGAGGCGAGGACCGGTCTGCCTCAAGCGGCCCGGGCCCTCCTCTTGAACCTCGCGCTCTCACCCCAACATCGCAGCGAGATCGGCGCAGACGAGGTCCGTGCGTTCAGCTCCCGCTTCGGCGCGGAGGCGGCCACCCTGCTGGCCGAGGCCCGGGCCGCCGAGCTCTCGCTCCCCGCGTTCGCCGACCACTACGGCGCCGCGGACTCCCTGCTGCTCCTGGACGCCATGTTCCGGGTGGCCGCCGCCAACGGCGAGCTCGACCCCGAGGAGGCCCGCTCGCTGGAGCAGGCCGCGGTGGCGCTTGGGGTGGACCCCGTGCTGGTGTCCGCCCTCTTCCAGCGCTACGACCCGCGCCACGCCGCTGGAGAGCTCACCTGGCCCCTGGTCGGGGAACGCCTGACCATCGGCCGCGCCGCCGGAAACGACGTCGTGCTCCCGGACCCGCAGGTCGCTCGCCACCACTGCACCCTGATGCGGGGCGAGGGGCGCTGGCGCCTGGTCGACGCCGGCTCGGGCCGACCCACCCTGGTCGCAGGCCAGCCCATCTCCTCGCGGCCCATGGCGCCCGGCGAGCAGTTCAAGGTCGGTCCCTGGTCCATCCGCCTCACGGAGGAGGAGCTCCACGCCTTCGGGCACCGCTCCTTCACCGCGCTGCAGGTCCGCGAGCTCAACCGCAGCATCGAGGACGGCCCCGAGCCCATCACCCTGCTGGAGGGGGTCTCGTTCTCGGTCTTCTCCGGAGAGCTTGTCGCCCTGGTGGGGCCCTCCGGCGCGGGCAAGACCACCCTGATCAACGCCATCGCCGGCATCGCCCCCGCCGACACCGGAGACGTCCTGCTGGGCGGCCGGGACTTCCACGCCATCCTCAAGGAGGACGCCTCCGCAGTGGGGTTGGTCCCCCAGGATGACCTGGTCCACCCCGAGCTCACGGTGCAGGAGAGCCTCCGCTTCTCCGGCCGCCTCCGCTACGCCTCCGACGTCTCCTCCGAGGAGATCGACGGCGAGGTCGACCGCGTCCTGGACGAGCTAGGCATCGAGCACATCCGCGGCAGCCGCATCGGCGACGCCCTCAAGCGCGGCATCTCCGGCGGGCAGCGCAAGCGCGTCAACCTGGGCCAGGACCTGCTCACCCGGAACACCCGAGTGCTCTTCCTGGACGAGCCCACCTCCGGCCTGGACCCGCGCTCCGCCCAGTCCATCGTGCGCCAGATCCGCCAGCTCGCGGACGACGGGCGCATCGTGTTCCTGGTCACGCATGACCTCACGCCGGCCGTGATGGCGCTGGTGGATCATCTGCTGGTCATGGCCCCAGGCGGTAGGGTCGCCTACTTCGGGCCGCCCGACAGCGCCGCATCCCACTTTGGCGTGGATAGCCCGGACCGCATCTTCGATCGCCTGGAGGAGTCCAGCCCCCGCGAGTGGGCCCAGGCCTTCCGCGAGAGCCCCGACTACCGCAGCTATGTGGCCACCCGCGCCCACCTGCTGGACGGGCGGGAGGTCGTCAGCGAGCCGGCCTCTCCCCAGGTCACCCGCCGGGCCGGGCCGCTCTCCCAGTGGCTCACGCTCACCACCCGCTACGCCAAGACCAAGCTCCGCGATCGCTCCGGTCTGGCCGTGCTTGCCGTGCAGCCCCCCATCCTGGCGCTGCTCATCTGGATCGTCTTCCCGGTCCCGACCACCCGCCTTGTGTTCATGCTCTCCCTGAGCTGCCTGTGGTTCGGCATGTCCATGTCGGTGCGCGAGCTGATCATCGACCGCACCATCTGGCGTCGCGAGCGCAAGGTCGGCGTGCGCGTGCTGCCCTACCTGGGCTCCAAGCTGGCCGTGCTGGCCGCCCTCAACGCGCTCCAGACCTTCGCGTTCACCGCCATCGTCTGGCTCTCCATGGGGCTGGGGGACTACGGCTACGGCCTGGCGGATCTCGGCCTTGCCCAGGTGCTCACGGGCCTCACGGGCCTCGCGCTCGGGCTGATGCTCTCGGCGCTCTACACCTCCAGCGAAGCCGCCGTCGGTACGCTGCCTCTGCTGCTCATCCCCAACATCTGCTTCTCCAGCATCATGGTCAGCCTGCGCGACATGGGACCCCTGCCCAAGGCCTTCACCTGGGTCACCATGCAGCGCTACGCCTTCGACCTGAGCCTCAAGATGGGCTCCCACCTGGAGGAGACCAGCCGCATCCCCGGCAAGTGGGACCGCAGGCCCCTGAGCGGTCCCCTCTACGAGCTGGGGCTAAAGGGCTCGAACGTCGACGACATGGGTCTGGAGGTGGGCCAGCTCTGCATGGCGCTGGGCGGCTTCATCGCCGTGTTTTTGGCCATCACGGTGGTCACGACCTGGGCGCGGGACCGGAGCTGAGGGCCCGGTCGACGTCCTCCAGGGTGCCCAGGGTCTCCCGGAGCTGGGGCAGGCCCTCCGAGAGCGCCAGGGTCCGCAGCGCCGGCGCGCGTTCGTATTCGTGGTCCAGCCGATCCTTGAGCGCCCAATAGAACTCCGGGGGGTGCTCGGGGGCGCTCTGTTCCTGGATGAGGAGGCGATCGTGTTGTTCGAGGATCGCCGTCTGCACCGCCTGGAACACGGACTGTCCCAAGGGCCCGTCATCACCCAGCAGGCCCAAGCGAGGTGCGGCTGGGTCCTGGATCCCGGAGAGCGCCTGCTCCCGCAGGGCCAGATCGGCGTGCAGCCGAGCTCGGACCGCCTCCGTCTGTGCGTGGAGCGCCCGCAGCCGCTCGACCAGGGCTGCCCGGGCCTGCTCCAGCTCCGAGAGCGCGGCGGGGCTCGCTCCGGGGACTCCGGCGTCCAGCGAGGCCTCCAGAAGCTGCTGTTGCCAGCTCAGGGTGCCCCACTGCGTCTGGGCCTGGTGGCGGGCCGACTCCAGCTCTTCCAGCAGGGGCTGCAGGAGCGGGCGGGGGTCGGGTGGGGGCCCGGGCACGGCGTCCAGCTCGCCCAGCTCCAGGCCTCTATCCAACAGGAGCGCGCGCAGGCGCGTCAGCGCGGGGAGCCTCAGCCCAGCCATTGATCCAGGGCGGGCAGCGCCTCGGGCTGCAGCCTGCCGGCGATGTCGCGCAGGCGTTCGGCCAGGTCGGAGGCGCGGTTGGGGTCCTGTTCCCGCAGGAGGGGGAGCAGCGCCTGGGCGGCGTACCCCACCGCGCTCCAGTCACCGGCGGCCTCACCGCGATCGATGGCGGCCTCCAAGAGTGGGGAGGCCTTGGGGTCGGACTCGCTCAGCAGTGCCTCGCCGAGGAACGCGAGCCCTCTGGCCTGGAGTGCGGGCGCCTCGTTCTGGACGTTGGGCAGATCAATGAGCCTTGTCCAGGACCGCTGCGCTCCCTTCAAGTCCCCCAGGCGCTCGAGGATCTCGCCCTGGGTGAGCTGCAAGCGGGCTCGCTGGGGGATGCCGTCGGCCAGGCTGGCGCACTCGGAGAGCAGGGCGCGGATGGAGTCCTGAAAGCCGCCGATCTTGGAGAGCAGCAGGGCCTCCTGGAGTCGGTGGTCGAAGCGCTGGCTCTCGGGGCTGAGCTCGGCGAGGAGGTGCTGGATGAGGGCTGCGCGCTGGTAGTCCTGAGACTCCAGGGCTTGCTGCATCAAGGGCACGCTGGCGCCCTGGGCGACGGGGCGATTCCGGAAGTGGGTAGCGGCGTCGAAGGCCTGGGTCCAGGCATCGATGGCCTGTCCGTCCAAGGCTTGGACGATCCCTGCGCGGAGAGCCAGAAGCAACGGCGTGGTGGGATCCTGGTCCTGCATGGCTGCGGTGGCAGCGAACCCCAGGGATGCGGAGGCCCCGTGCAGGCCTGTCTGGGTCTGGGTCAGCTGCTCCTGGAGGGTCTCAAGGCGCACGAGAGTGAGTTGGAGATCAGGTGGAGTTCCATACGCGGAGCTGGCCTGCTCCAGGAGCTGAGGGAGGGTCTTGGTGACGTTCTGGAGCTCGTTGAGCAAATCGGTCAGCCGCTCAGGACGCACCGTGGACTGGAGCTGGGCCAGGGCCTGCGCGGTGTGGGTTCGCGCCTTGCGGCTGTCGATGTGTTGCATCAAGACCTGGAGCCGGGCCTCGCTCTCTGCTCTGAGCGGTGCGATGGCACGGACCTGCTCCTGCAGGACGCTCAACTGCCGTTCAATGGGGCCGAGCTGCTGCCTCAGCCGCGGGAGCATCCGCTGAACCAGCGAGAGCAGCTCCTGGGGCTCTACCCCAAGGGTCTGGGGCTCCAGGGATTCGCCCCGCTCCAGAGCCTCCGCCATGGCCTCCAGCGTGGGGGCCAGTTCGGGGGTGGCGTGGGCGGCGATCTCACGGAGTGCGTTGGCGTCCAACGTGTCCAGGGGATCAGCTTCCATCAACCTTGCCTCGGAGCTCTGCGTATTCCTTGGACCACTTGTCCAACTGGCTGGCCCCATTGACGAATTCGCCTGCCTCTCGGTTGAACTCGGCCTCGGCTCGGTCCCGCTCGATGATTGCTTCGGCCTTCATCACCTGGATGCGGGTGACCATCTCGGTCTCCTCGGCGTACTTGTCCAGCAGCTCGTCCTTGTTCTTGCGGGCGCTGTCATGTTGCTTGGCCTGCTCGCTGAGCGCGTCCTCGATGAAGTCCTGCTTCTGCTGGGAGGCGTCCTTGGAGCCCCTGGCGCTCTGGTCGGCCTGATCCCCACCCTGCTGGTGGGCCTTGGTGATCTGCTCGCCGGTGTTCTTGTCGGCCTTGGGGGCACCGCCGTCGAACTCGCTGGCGTTGCTCGCGAGATTGGTGATGAGCTTCGCGACCAGGCCGTTCATCTCGCCATCGGGCTTCCCGGTCTTGTCGGTGTTCAGGCCGGACAGGACCTGGGCGCGCTTCTGCTCCTTGACCTTGCCCTCTTCGATCGGGCCGCGGAGGTTCCTGGACTTGCTGATCAGGCCATCGGAGTTGTCCGCGAAGGCCTTCGTGTTGTCGGCGGTGGCCTGGACGGCAAGCTCGGCTTCGTAGGCCTTGAAGGCCCACTCGTGCGAGGCCTTGTAGACCGCCATGGCCTTCATGGCGCGCTCCCGGGTGGCCATGAGCGCGTCGACGTCGACCTCGAGCTTGTGGTCGAGCGCCGCCTGAACGTTCAGCATGAGGTTGACTTGCTGGTCGATCTCGCTCTTGTCCCACAGCGAGTCCGCGAAGGCCTTGACCCGGTCCGCGCCCACGTTCTTCTGTGCCTTGTCTTCCTTCTTCTGGTCCTCAGTCTTCTCGACGGGCTTGGGATCCGAGTCGAGCTTCTCCGGCGTCAGGCCCTGGCGCTGCACCATCGCCTTGTCCTTCTGGTCCAGCTCGCCGAAGTTGCTGTTGTCCGGCATGAAGGAGAAGAGCTCATTGACCGCGTTGGTGAGGGTCTCGAGCGTCGCGTAGGAGGAGCCCATGCCACCGGTGGCGTTGCCGGAGGAGCCACCCTGCGTGTGATCGTAGATCTCCTCGTCGCGCTCCTTGCGGGCCTCGATGCGCTTGAAGTCCTCCGGCTTGAACTGGGCCATCACCTTGCTGTGCTGCTGCTCGAGCTGGTCCAGCTTCTGTTGGGCTTGGGTGACCTTCTTATCGGCCGCCGTGACTCCATGGCCACCGACCAACTGGGCGCGGCTCTTGTTGAGCTGGGAGAGCTTGCTGCTGTTGGTGCTCTCCAGCCCCTGGACGTTCTCCAGCTTGGCCTTCGCCTCGGCGAGCTCCTGGTTGATCCGCTTCTCGTCCAGGATGTCCTTGTTCTTGGCGACCTTCTTGAGCTCCTTGAGCTCCTTGGTCTTGGCCTGCTTGACCCGCTTGGCGCGGGTCCAGTCGCTGTAGTGTTGGACGAGCTGTCCTGGCTTGCTCAGCTGGCTGCTCTTGACCGTGACGACGTTGCCGTCCGTGGTCCGGATCTGGGCGGTCTTGCCATCGGGGCTGACCTCGAGCAGCTCGCCGCGGACGCCGGTCTTGGTGTTGACCCGAGTGCCCTTGAGGGACTCGACGCCCTGCTTGCTGGTCTTGAGCAGCAGCTCGGACGACTCGATCTCCGCTTTGGCCTTCTTCTGGTCTTCGGGGTTGGTCCGCTTCTTCTCCGCCTGTCGACGGCTCTGCTCGAGGCGATCGATCTTCTTCTGTAGGCCCAGGCGATCGTCCGCGAGTTTCTCGCCGTGCTGCTCCAGGGTGGACTGCTTCTTGTTGTGCTGGGCCTCACCGTCAGGGGTCTGCGCCTTCTTCTGCTTGTCGAGCTCGACCTGCTTGTCGGCCTCCGCCTTTGCCTTTGCGGTCTTGGCCTGTTCGATCTCCTGCTCGAGCTTGTCCTTTTGGCGCTCCTTCTTGGTGGGGGCCTTGAAGTCCTTCTTCTTGTAGTTCTTGGCCGAGATCTTGCCGAGGTTCTTCTCGTACTTGGCCTTTGCGCGCTGATACCGGGCCTTGAGGAGATTCCAGCGCGCCTGCAGGGTCTTGTCACCGCCCTGGCGCAGCGCCTTGTCCATGGCCTTGACCTGGCTGTCGAGCTCCTTGAGTTGCGCCTTGGCTTCGTCGCGTTGCTCCTTGTTCCGGGCCAGCCCGAGCTCGTCGAGGCCCTTGGCCGACATGCGGCGGTTGACCTCCTTGAACTTCTTCCAGGTCAGCTTGGCGGACTTGGCCTTTCCGTTGAAGAGGCTGGCGATGCCCTTCCCGGTGGCCTTGAAGCCCTTGCCGGTGGTCTTGAGACCGTCCCCGAGCACGGTGTCGAAGACCTTGCGCCCGACGCTCTTCTTGGGCGCCGAGGCCCCGTCGGCGTCACCCTGTGGCTTCTGCGCGGTCTTTTGGCCTTGGCCCTTGCCCTGGCCTTGGCCCTTGCCCTGGCCTTGCTGCTGGTTCTGGGCCTGTTGTGCCTGCTGGGCCTTCTGGAGGGTCCCGTTGCCCTGGGCCTGGAGGTTGTTGTTGGAGCTGTTGAGCTTACCGACGGCGTTGTTGGCGGTGGCCTGTCCTGCGGGCTGGCCTCCGCCGTCCTTGGTGGTCTTCGATGACCACATCTTCTGGATGTTCTGCTTGGCCTTCCCGCCGTACTCCTGGGTCTTCGCGGTCGCCTTGCTGCCCATCTTGTCGCCCAGCTTCTTGCCGGTCTTGTCCGCGAACATGGACGTGGCATCGCCGACGCCCTGCAGCTCCATGGCGAACTGGTCCGCTGGGACAAAGAATGCCGCCGCCGTTCGGAAGATCATCGCCAGGGTGGAGAAGGCAATGCCCACCGGACCCAGCATCGTGTTGATGCGGCCCAGGATGCCGCCCGCTCGATACAGCCACGCGCCGGCTGAGATCAGGCCAGCGCCGAAGCCCAGCCAGATCAGCGCGAGACCGATGGCGATGAGGATGCCGCTGGCGATGTAGCAGATCGTGGAGAGCTGCCCGACGATCGCCTGCGCGACATCGATGATGTGTGCGATGCCGCCGAAGAGGTCCGCGAAGCCTGCCAGCACCAGGCCGAAGCGCTCGGTGCCGGTCGACCCCTCCCAGGCCTCCCAGCGCTTGGCGATCTTGGAGAACTCATCGCCCGCCTTGCCCAGGCTCTGGGATCCCCAGCTCTCGGCCTTCCAAGGCGGCGCCTTGTACATGTTGATGGCGGGGCCGATCAACGGGACGTTGAACTTGCCCTTGGTGGCCAGCTGCAGGCCCTTGTCGCCGAGCTTGCCCAGGTTGTCGTAGACGGCCGTGTCCAGGAACTGGTCGGTCGCCGCCCCCGTGAAGCTCCCGACAAAGCTGGCCCCGAGCTGGTCGAAGATCATCTTGCCGCGGCTGGTCTCCGCGGGGATCTGGTCTTCCGCGCCGATCGACAGACCCTGCTGGTGGGTGACCTCCCAGATCATGTCCGACATGCGGCTGTCGTTGAAGGCCTCGAAGTCCTTGAGCTTGGCCAGCTGGCCGAGCTCCTTGTCGACCGGCTCCGCCATGGCGGCCTGGAGTTGGGCGTTGGGCTTCTCGCCCTTGACCATGGCCTTCGCGCTGCCTTGACCTGGGCGCTTGTTGCTCTTCGCTGTAGCTTCCTTGGCTCCACCGGTCACGGCATCCTTGGCTGCCTGCTTGGTCTTCTCGGCGTCCTTGGCCTCGGGCCTGGGCTTGGCCAGCGCCTTGGCCCGCGCGGCCACGAGGTCGAAGGCCCGCTCCGTGCTGCCCCAGAACCCCCGGCCGTCGAACTCCTTGTTGAAGGCGCGCTTCATGACGCCGGAGTCCGGGCCGCCATCCTTTGCGCCCTGCCACATCTCGGAGAGGCGACCAAAGTTGGGGTCGGTCTCGATCTTCCGTAGGTGCTGGGCGTACTCCTTGGGCCCGTCATCGATGGTGTCGCAGAGGTCGGAGAAGGCGGCGAGATCGCCGATCTCATCGGCGATTCCGTCGACGCCGTCCTTGTAGCGCTTGACCTTGGATGCGCGGTTCTCCTTGCCCCCTTCCTTGGGCTTCTTGGCCCCCATTCCAGGTGCTGGGCCCATGGACTGCCCCTGGCTCTCCACGCCGGAGTGGTAGCTCTCCAGCGTCGCCATGAGCTTGGCTGCGCCATCATCCGCCGCCAGGTGCCCCGCAGGGAGCCCGTACTTGGGCCGCCGCATCCTGCCGGTCGCCGCGAACTCCTGGGCCAGCTCCTGGGCCTCCCGCTCAGCCTTGAGGCCGGCGTCCGGTCGGTCCTGGGCCCGCAGCTTGTCCTGGGCGACGTGGACGACCTCGTGGGCGAGCAGCTCCCGGCCCTGAGGGCTGGACGGGTCGAAGTCCTGGTGCAGGTAGACCTTGCCGTCCAGCATGCGGCCCTTGCTCCCGCTCAGCGTGGAGGCGGCCTCTGGTCCGTGGATCAAGGGGATCGCACCCAGCCCCAGCGCCTGCGTGAGCTGCACCAGGAGCTCCTGGGAGAGCCCGGCGGTCTGGGGCGCCGGCGCGTCCAGCAGGTCCCGTGTTGACCTCGCCAGCGCCTGGTGGTCCTGGGCAGCCTGGGCATCCTCCAGCTCGGAGAGTTGGGCCAAGGGGGCCAGAGCGCTCCGATCCCCCTCCTCCTCCAGGACAGAGCTCTCCTGAAGTTGGCGTGCGGGGGCCTCCGAGACGAGGTGGTCCTGCTTCTGCGCAGCCTCCCGCTGGGTGGGCGCCGGCGCGGTCTTTGCCGCTGGCTGGGTCTTTGCCTGGGTCTGGGTCTGGACCTGGCCGCCGCGCATCGCGCCTCCAACAAGGAAAGGGGGCTCGAATATAGCGCGAAAACCCGCCCTCCGGGGGAGCTTTCGGGGCGGCGATCAGACGCCTGTCAGACGCATCAGACGGTCGCGGTGGGGTTGCCCTGGAGCTGCTTGAGCTGCTTGCGCACCCTCCACGCGGCCTGGGCCCCCGCCTGGATGCCCGCGACGGCGTAGGAGAGGCCGCCGGGGTTCCAGAACTGCCCCTCGATGAGGTCGGCGTCCTTGTCGACCAGTCCGGTCTCGATGGCCAGACGGTGCAGGCGGCTGTGGGGGTAGATGCGGATGGGCTGCATCATCAGCAGGGTGAACATGCGGAAGTTGGGCCCGCAGTGCAGCTTGGCCTCGGCCACGAACTTGAGGATGCTGGCCAGTGAGCGCCAGTCCTCTCCCGGAGAGTTCAGGAAGAAGCTGTATTCTACGTCGAGACCGTGCTTCTTGGCGGCCTGGTAGGTGTAGACCAGATCCCGCCGCCGGAAGTTCTTGTCCAGGTTCTTGAGCATGCGGTCGTCCACATGGTCGGGCGAGAAGCTCAGCAGCCCGCAGCCGGCCTTCTTGAGGATGATCAGCAGCTCGTCGGGCAAGGTGTTGGCGCGCTCGTTGAACCAGGCGGACCAGCGGACCTCCAAGCCTCGGTCCAGGATCTCCTGGCAGATGGCGATGGCGTGGCTGACGGGGATGTTGAAGATCTGGTCGCAGAAGAACATCTGGTCGACGCCGTGCACTTCCTTGAGCTCCTGCATCTCGTCGACCACCTGCTGGGGGGTGCGCCGGCGGACGGCGTTGCCGAGCAGGTAGGTGTCGCTGCAGTGGATGCAGTGGAGGGCGCAGCCGCGCTTGGACTGGAGGCCCACCGACACGAAGCTGGAGTCGGTGTAGGGCTTGAAGTCCAGCAGGTCCTTTCGGTAGGGCTTGAGCGCCTTGAAGTTCACCTTGGGCGGGGTGCCGGTGTAGACCAGCTCGCCGTCCTTGCGCAGCCACAGGCCGGGGACCTTCTCGGGGGTGTCGAGGTTCTCGAGGAGCTGGGGGAAGCGGACCTCGCCCTCGCCCCACATGCCGAAGTCGAGCTCGGGGAGCTTCTGCATGAAGAGCTCGGCGTAGAGTGAGAAGGCGGTCCCGCCGGCGATGAGCTTGGCGTTCGGCGCCTCCTGCCTCAGGATGCGGACGGTGCGCTGTTGGGGCTCGAAGTCGTCGGTGTGCAGGCCGGGGGTGGCGACCTTGATGTTGCGCAGGGAGATGCCGACCAGGTCGGGCTTGAACTCCCGCACCTTGTTCGCGAGCACCTGGTAGGGGTCGTCCCGGTCCCGGTAGAGGTTCACGTCGAAGATCTCGACGTGGTGCTCATCGGGGGTGTGGGCCGCCAGGTACGAGAGGCCGATGGGGTAGACCAGCTCCAGATCGAGGGCGGTGAAGGCCTGGACGAGGAGGATGCGCATGTGCACTCTGCTTGTGGGTCCACCACTTTAGGGCCTGGGGTGCGGGGACGCCAGGGGGACTTTCGCGGCATCGGCGAGGACACCGGCAGGCTGACGGGGGGTGTCGAAGATCCGACAGTCGCCTGTCGGCCAGTTGACACCCCCAGAGGGGCGATGTCGATGCCGTGGGGATCGTGGGCCTGGCACGGGTCTTGGAACAGGGGGGGCAGGAGGTGTTTCCATGGCCGCACTCAGCCACAGCAAGACCCGGTCCCCCGAGGCCCCGAGCAAGGCACCCACCGGTGGGGCGACCGGTCCTCAGAGCGGGCTGGCGCCGGAGTCCAACTCGGAGGCGCTGGGGGCACTGGGGCTCGGGGCCGTCCCCTCGTTGGAGGAAGGAGCAGCGCCCCCCGCGGCTGGTCTGGCCGGTGAGATCGCCGCGATGGACCCCAGCCTGGTCCCGATTGTGCTGGATGGCATCCCCGTCCCGATCCTGGTCTTTGTCCTGCCCGACCTGCTCGCGGTGCCGGCGGTCCGGGCCTGGCTGCTCGACCAGTCGGCGGACCTGATCCTCCGGATCCCGGGCGCCGCTCAGGCGCTTGCCGACTTCACGCTGCCCATCGGGCACTACTTTGGCGTCGATGCTGTGGTGGAGGCCGAGCTCAAGGGCACGCTGGAGCAGACCAACGGCTTCCGGCTGACCCGGGTCTCGGAGCAGGAGTGGGAGCTCGAGGTCGAGCTGGACACCCAGGTCGGGCTCTCGCAGGGCGTCGACGAGAAGGGCGGCGGCGTGAAGGCGGAGGCCAAGGCGGAGGTCGCCAAGGGGCAGCGGATCTCGGCGCTGTTCTCCCAGTCGATGTCCATCGTCGAGGTGGTGACCCGGTTGGTGGAGGCCGGCTCGCCGGGGCATGCGCTGGGCAAGGTCGCCAAGGAGACCCTGGAGGGCACGGGGCTCAAGGAGTTCAAGGTGGAGCGCACCCTCAAGGCCGGGATCGACACCGGGTTCTCGGCGGAGGTTGTCGCCCAGATGAGTCCAGCGATGGGCGTCAAGGTGCTGGAGGTCGGCGCTGACTTCGACGTCGGGCTGGATGTGGGCGCGGCGTGGTCCTGGGACCAGGAGTCGGGGAGCCTGCTGCACTTCACCATCGGTGCGGACGGGAAGTTCGGCAAGACGCTCGCCGGGTTCGTGCCGGAGGTCGCCGGGATCGCCCAGGTCGCGAAGACGGAGGGGGTCGAGCTGGAGATCACCGTGGACCCCAAGCTCTCCGAGGGGGGAGGCGGGGTGAGCATCGAGTACACCGAGGACATGGCAGGCCACGAGGGGGTGCGTCGCTTCGACAGCGTCGGCGAGTTCCTGGGGGCCATGTTCAGGGACGACCGCTTCAAGACGGTGACGCAGCGGTGGGCGGAGCTCCCCAAGGACGGCAGCCTGGAGGTGACCTTCAAGGAGGAGCTCCCTCAGGACGCGACGGTCGCGCTCATGGAGAACCTCAAAGCGCCGAGCGGCTCGCAGCTCAAGCTCGAGCAGTCGGCGGTGCTGAGTCAGGCGGTGCAGCCCTCCCCGGTGCCCATGCCCGAGTACATGGACGCGGTGAGCTTCGGCGGCTCGGACATGCTCCTGCTGCGCGAGGTCGCCTCCATCGCGCGGGGGGAGGGGGGGACCACGCTGGGGGCCCGGCTCTCACAAGGCGCTGCGCTGGGGCTGCTCTCGATCCAGGCGCCTCGCGTGGCCCTGGATGCGGAGGCGATGCTGGGCGTGGAGGAAGAGAAGCGGGGTGTGGAGCTCTCGGTGGGGACCAAGTTCAAGGCGGGGTTCGACCTGCCCTACACCGGCCCCGAGCGCATCTTCTGATCACTCCGCGAAGCGCCGGATCTCCACCGGCTCCCCGTCCGGGAACTCCAGCAGCTCCCACACCACAAAGAGCCGGGGCACGCGGTCGGTGACCGGCTCCAGGGCGACGCCGATGCTGGCGTGGGTGCAGCGCTCGCAGAGCAGGTTCATGGCGTGCCCCGGGGAGAGGGCGACCAGGTCGCTGGCCTCCTGCCAGGTGGGGGCGGCGGCCACGTTCTCGTAGTGGAGGGCGCGGGGGTGGAAGCCGGCCTCGGCGCGCTCGGCCAGAGTGGGCAGGCCGCTGAGGCTGTGGGCCACGACGCCCCGGTAGGCCAGGGTGGCGGCCTGCTCGCGGGCCAGGGGCTCGAAGGCGGGAAAGGGCGTGACCGGGGCCAGGCCGGCCTCCTGCCGGATGCGGTTGAGCTCCCGGTACAGAGCCTCGGTGGCCGCCATGGGGTCGGGGGCCTGGGCCTGGGCGCGCGGCAGGGAGTCCAGGGCGGCGGGCTCCTGGTCCACGAACACGGACCAGAGCAGCAGCACGCGGCTCTCGCGGGGGCGGCTGCCGACGACCTCGAAGCGGTACTCGCCGGGGTGCTCGGTGCGGGTGTACCAGCTCGCCACGTTCTCGCTCAGCGGCTGCTGGGTGACGGGCCCGACGGGCGGGTCCACGAAGAGCTGCAGCTCCCAGTCCTGCCCGGCGGCGAGCTCGACGCTGACGGGCACCGGGTCGCCCACGCCGATGTCCCGGGGGATGGGGTCCAACAAGGCCAGGACGGGGCAGATGCCGGCGATCCACAGGGTGCCGGAGTCCGAGAAGTCCCGGCTGGCCAGGGCCAGGTCGACGGGGGCGGACTCGCTCAGGGCGGCCTTCTCCAGCTCGGCCAACAGGCGCTCGGGCTGGGCGCCGTCTCCGGTCAGCTCCCGCAGGTAGGTGGCGGGGCAGGGGTAGCCGGCCTGGGCCCGGGCCTGGAGGGTCTGGGCGGTGGGCAGCCGGACGCCGGGGTCCCGCGCTGCGCCCACGAGCGCCATGACGCTGCGGTCCATTCCGCCGTCCTGCTGGGCCCCGGGGACGCGCTGCAGGGTGGGGCTGTCGGCGTCGGGCTGGGGGCGCGCGCGGACCTGGGCGCTGGGGGTGGCGGCGGGGGCCTCGGCCGGGGCCTTGCCCGCGCAGGCGAGCAGCAGCAGCAGGCTCATCGGGCCACCAGCACCACGATCTGCAGGCCGCCGGCCGTCCAGTCGGCGCCCACGCCCAGCAGGGTCTGGCTGGGGTTGCGCAGGACCTCGCGGTCGCTGACCGACCAGAAGAGGTGGTCCAGGCAACCCTGCACGGTCTCGCCGGTGCAGACCATCAGCGCGGCGTCGGTCAGGCCGGCCTCGCTGGTGGTCTGGAGGATGGCCTGGGCGTCGGCCTCTCCCATGGCGAGCTGCTTGCTGTGGCGACCGGCCAGGGAGAGCAGCACCGGGTCCATCTCCAGGGGGGGCGCGTCCAGCACGCCCCGCAGCTCCGCGATGCCCCGCTCGGCGGCGCGGATGGCCAGATCCCCCTCGGGCTTGCTCGCGTCCACGTTCAGGAAGGGGCCGTCTTCGGGGGTGACCTCGCCGACGTAGACCGGGACCTGGACCAGGCGCTGGCGGGCGCCGTCCTTGGTGCCCCAGAGCTCGACCAGCCACTCGCCGGGCGCGTCGTATTGCACCGAGCCTGTCCTCGCTGGGCCCTGGGGAGGCAGCGCCCTCTGCTCCAGGGCCGACCAACCCGAAGCGGTGGGCCGCAGCGTGAGGGAGTCCCCAAGCCCCACCTCCCGCAGGAAGGGACGGACCTCGGCGGTCACGCTGGCCTCCAGGAGCACCCAGGTCTCCTGGTCGCCCTGCCGCGCGCGCGCGAGCCCGATGGGGGTGGACTTGGGGACCTTCTGGATGGCCGCGCTGACCTCGGCGGGGATCTGGTCGCGCTTGGCCGGGAAGACCTGGGCCTTGGCCGTGCCGTAGGGCCAGCCGGACTGGATCAGGGCCCAGTGGACCGCCGCGCCGTCCAGCTCGCCGGTGCTGGGGACCATCAGCGCGAGCGCACCTGCCGCGCCCGAGAGGGTCTCGTCGTAGCGGTGGGACTGGGCCACCCAGTTGACCAGAGGGTCGGCCGCGACGCCCGGCGCCGCCGTGTAGACGGGCGCGTAGGGCGCGGGCAGGATGGGGGAGGGGCCCGGCGTGGGGGGGCCGGTCTCGGCGACGGGCTTGGGGCAGGCGAGGAAGAGGATCAGCGGCAGCATGCAGGTCTCCTAGCCAACCGCGGTTTCAAGGTCCATGCCAGCGCTCAGCAGCGCTCTGGGGCGCCAGCGAGGACAGGCTGTCTGGGACGGTCCGCGGGGCTCTCGGGCGCCGGACAGGCTGTCAGTGCGTGCGGGGCTGGATTGGCGGCCTCTTGCGGGCAGAGGTGGCCTGGAGTCCGCTGTGGCCACTGTATGGATTGCTGAAATCTTGGATAAGTTGCAAACAGGAGGGGTCGCGATCAGGGGGCTGGTTGGGCCAACAATGACCTCGTTGTGGGGGAGATCGCGGGATCCAGGGGCTTGGCACCGAGCTTGAACAGATGGTGAGCCCACACACCGGAGCACACCATGACCCTCCTCGGACTCTTCTCCCTCACCCAGCTCGCGGTCGCCGCTCCCCAGGGCCTGCCCCTCAAGGCGCAGCAGGTCGACGTGCTGATCACCGGACCCTACGCGGAGGTCACGGTCCAGCAGGTCTTCGAGAACCCCAACGAGGAGTTCATCGAGGCCGTCTACACCTTCCCGCTGCACGAGGAGGCCGCCGTCGACGAGATGAGCTTCACCATCGGCGACCGCGTGATCCAGGGCGAGATCCTGGAGAAGTCCGAGGCCCGCCAGGTCTACGAGGAGGCCAAGGCCAAGGGCCAGTCCGCCGCCCTGACCGAGCAGGAGCGGCCCAACATCTTCACCCAGTCCATCGCCAACCTGCAGCCCGGCGAGGAGGTCGTGGTCACGCTGCACATGGTCCAGCCGCTCTCCTACGTGGACGGGCGCTGGGTCTTCGAGCAGCCCATGACCGTCGGACCGCGCTTCACCCCGGCCGGCAGCATCCCGGCGGCTGAGGTCGAGGCCATCTCCCCGCCCATCGCCGCGCAGCCCACCGGCGTCACCGTGGACGTGGACTTCACCATCGAGATGGGCAGCCCTCTGGGCGAGGTCGAGCTGCTCTCGCACCCCGAGCTGTCGGTCCCCTACACCAGCTCCGGCGCTCAGTTCTCCCTGGACAAGCTGCGCCCCAGCCGGGATCTGGTGCTGGCCATCGAGCCCCAGGGCGACGAGCCCGTCGCGAGCCTGCTCACCCAGGACGGCCACTTCGCCCTGACGGTGGTCCCCCAGGTGGCCCCCCAGGACGAGCAGATCGTGCCCCGCGAGCTCATCTTCGTGGTCGACAACTCCGGCTCGATGTCCGGCCTGCCGATGGACATGGCCAAGGACGCCATGCGCACCGCCCTGCAGGGAATGCTCCCCGGCGACTCCTTCCAGGTCATCCGCTTCTCCGAGTCGGCCTCCGCGCTCTCCGACCGGCCGCTCCCCGCGACCCCCGAGAACATCGAGCGGGGCCTGGCCTACGTCGACGGCATGCATGGCATGGGCGGCACCCACATGCTGGCCGGCATCGAGGCCAGCCTGGACTACCCCCAGGACCCCGAGCGCCAGCGCATCGTCTGCTTCATGACCGACGGCTACATCGGCAACGAGCAGCAGATCCTGGCCACCATCGAAGACAAGCTCGGTCCCACGCGCCTGTTCGCCATGGGCATCGGCTCCAGCGTCAACCGCTACCTGCTGGACTCCATGGCCGACGTCGGCGGCGGCACCGTCTCCTACGTGCTGCCCACCCAGGAGCCCGCGGACACCGTCAACGCCTTCTACTCCACCATCGCCCGCCCGGTGCTCACCGAGGTTCAGGTGGACTTTGGCGGCGTGGAGGTCGAGGGCGTCTACCCCAAGGGCCTCAAGGACCTCTATGTGGGCCACACCCTGCAGCTGGTCGGCCGCTACGAGGAGGGCCAGGAGCTCGGCCCCATCACCCTCCGCGGCCGCATGGGCGACAAGGAGTACGTGGAGGTCCTGGACGTGGTGCCCGTCGATGACGGCTCCGCCATCGCCAGCGCCTGGGCCCGCCAGCGCGTGAAGGCCCTGGAGCGCGAGCAGCTCCACGGCCCCATCCCCGAGGTCGAGGCCGAGATCCTCCAGACCGCGCTCGAGTACCGCCTGCTCACCCAGTACACCAGCTTCGTGGCCGTGGAGTACCGCGTCCGGAATGAAGGTGGAAAGCAGGCTTTGGTGCAACAGCCCAGCGAGGCCCCCGACGGCGTCGACCTGGACATGGCCATGGATCTCTCCCGCCAGTACATGCCCCCCGGCGACCCCCTGTTGACCGTCCAGGCCCCCCACGACGCCGACGAGGTCGTGGTCGTCTTCCCCTGGGGCGGCGTCGAGTCCCTGGCCTGGGACGAGCAGCGCGAGCGCTGGTACGTACGCTTCCTGGTCCCCCGCGACGTCGAGGACGGCGAGTACGAGATCCGCATCTTCATCATGCTCCCCGACGGGCGCACGGAGATCCGCGGCGAGACCCTGGTCATCGACTCGTCGGTGCCCGAGCTGGACCTGCAGGCCCACGTGGAGGGGCAGGTCACCATCCTCAGCTTCGTGCCCGAGGAGCCCCTGCGCTCCATCCTGGTCGAGCCCGTCGGTCAGCCCGGCGCCGCCCACCGCGTCGATCTCCGCCAGCACCCCGGCGGCGAGGTGCGCGTGGTCCTGCCCGGCGTCTACACCGAGCTCCGCGTGGTCGCCAAGGACCGCGCCATGAACCGGGTCGAGCAGAGCGTGGAGGTGGAGCTGTGATCCCCCTGCTCACTCTGCTCCACACCGCTCAGGCCCAGGAGCTCCAGGCGGTGCATACGCGCACCGCCGACATCCGCGCACTGCATGTCACCGGCGAAGTCATTCTGGCGGCTACCGCAGGCGGCCTGGAGTTCTACGGCGCCGACGGCACCCGCCTGGCCCACGTGGTCCGCGAGCTCCCCGGCAGCGATCTGGTCGCAGTCGGGGAGCACCAGGGGGCCCTGGCGGTCGGCAGCGAGCGCCAGGGCGCCGCCCAGTGGACCGGCCACAGCTTCGACACCCTGGTCCCTGCCGGCGAGCACGCCACCAGCAGCATCGTGGCCTTCACCCAGGAGCACTGGGTGACCCGCGGCGGCTCGCTCTCGGGCGCCCCGGAGCTGGAGGGCCTGGCCACGGACGCGGTGGACTGGCAGGGTGGGGTGCTGGTGGGCACGCAGGAGGGCTACCTGCACCACGTGGTGGACGGGGTCAGCCGCACTTCGCTGATGCCCTGTCCTGTCGTGGATTTGTATGCGGACGAGGGGCCCGAAGGTGAGGTCGTGCGCATCGCGTGCATCACCCAGTCCTTCCTCCTCCACCCCGACGGATCTCTGGAGGGGCAGCGCGTGAAGGCGACGGCCGCAGGTCCCGGGGTCTTTGGGACCGCCGATGGGGCGCTGGTGGGGCCGGATGGCGTGATCGGGCGCGTGCCGGGGCGCATCTCGGCCATCGAGCGGGTGGGGGAGGCCTGGTTCGTGGGCACCCAGGACGGGCTCTACCGCCTGGAGCAGGACCTGGAGCGCCTGACGCCGGAGGGGCAGATCTGCGGGAACTTCGTGACCGGGGCCGCCGAGTTCCAGGGGGAGCTGGTGGTGACCACCTTCCAGCGCGGGGCCTGCCGCTTTGACGGGCAGCGCTGGCATGACATCGAGGGGCTGCCAAGCACGCTGGTCAACGACGTGGTGGTCTACGAGGGCCAGGCCTGGTTCGCGACGAGCGGTGGGCTGGCGGCCTGGGATGGCCAGAATGTCACCACCTTTCCTGGGGAGCCCTGGGGCATCCCCCGCGGGGCGCCCGGGACCTCGAACGAGGCCATCACGGCGCTGGCCGTGGGCAGCGAGCGGCTCTGGATCGCCGATGTGGTGGGCCCGGACTCGGTGGAGGACGGCTACTGGCGGCGGCACCGGCTGAGCGTCTACGGGACCAGCTACCAGGACGTGACGGCCTGCGGGAAGCGCGCCTGGGTGGCCAGCGAGGACGCCGGGGTGAGCCAGTGGACCGGGCGGAGCTGGCAGCACCATGACGGGCGGGGCGGTCTGCCCGACGACTGGGTGATGGCGGTGGCCTGCGAGGGGAGGGAGGCCTGGGCGGGCACCTATGACGAGGGCCTGTGGCACTACGACGGCGCCCAGTGGAGCGAGATCCAGGTGCCCGACGGCTGGTCGCTGGCCCTGGCGCGGGGCGAAGGCGGAGTCTGGTACGGCACCCTGGGCGGCCTGTTCTGGGTCGAGGACAGCGGGTCGGTGCGCGGGCTGTGGACCCCGGATCCCCGGGTGCATCAGGTGTCCGTGCTGGGGTCGCTGCTGGCCGTCGGGAGCGAGGGCGGGCTGGCGCTCTACTCGCTCTGACTCTGGGGCGCTAGGCTCTGAGCCGGGCGGTGGGGCGCCAGGGCCTTGCAGAGGGCGGAGGGGGTGAGCGGCTTGGTCAGGAAGCCGTCCATCCCGGCGCTGAGGCAGACCTCGCGGTCTTCCGCCAGCACGGAGGCGGTGAGGGCCAGGATGGGGCCAGGGTAGCCAGCCTCGCGCAGGCGGCGGGTGGCCTCGTCGCCGTCCATGTCGGGCATGTGCAGATCCATGAGGACCACGTGGGGTCGCTGCCGGAGGGCGCTGTGGACCGCGTCGCTGCCCCCCTCGGCGCAGTGGACCGTGACGCCCAGATCCTGCAGCATGCGCTCGATGAGCAGGCGGTTGACCGGGTTGTCTTCGGCGACCAGCACGCGCATGCCGCGGATGTCTTCGAGGGCTTCGGGGCCGGCCTCCTGGCTGGAGTGCGCGGGCAGGGGGACCGCAAAGTGGAAGCGGCTGCCCACCCCCAGGGTGCTCTCCACCTGGAGCGCGCCGCCGGCCAGGGCCACCAGGGAGCGGGAGATGGTCAGGCCCAAGCCGGTCCCACCGACCCGCCGGCGGGTGCTGGCGTCGGACTGGGTGTAGGGCTGGAAGATGCGCCCGAGGGCCTCGGGGGCGATGCCGATCCCGGTGTCGGTGACGGAGAACTGGATGCCCTGGGGGTGGGCGCTCAGCTCCAGGGTGACGTGGCCCTGGCTGGTGAACTTGACGGCGTTGGCCAGCAGGTTGACCAGCACCTGCTGCAGCCTGCGGTCGTCTCCGATCACGCGCTCCGGCAGGCCCTGCTCGATGTGGAGCTCCAGTGTGAGCCCCTTGTCGGCGGCGCGGGGGAGCACCATCCTCACGGCGTCCCGCGCCGGCCGCCGCAGCGGGAAGGGGACGGGGTCCAGCTCCAGGCGACCCTCCTCCAGGGTGCGGAAGTCCAGGATGTCATCGACGATGGCCAGGGTGAGCTCGGCGCTGCGGCGGGCCACTTCCAGGGTCTCGCGCTGGTCGGGGGCCAGGGGGGTGTTCGAGAGCAGGTGGGTGCTCCCGAGCACGCCGTGCAGCGGGGTCCGGATCTCGTGGGACATCTGGGAGAGGAAGTCGTGGCGGGCGCGCACGGCCTGCTCTGCGGCGTCCTTGGCGATGCGCAGGTCCGTCAGCGCGGCCCGCAGCGAGTCGTTGGCCGAGCGCAGCTCGTTGTGCCGCAGGTGGTTGATCTCGGCGTTGTTGTGGTTGACCAGGGCGCGGACGGCCGCGCCCAGGCCCCGGCGGATGTGGGCGGAGTCTCCGCGCTGGGCGGAGCGCAGCAGGTCGATGGCGCGCTGCAGTTGCCCCTGGCGCTCCGCGATCTCGGCCCGCAGCTCCAGGGCCTCGGACCAGGCCTGGGGGCTGGGGTGGCCGCCGGCGGCCTGCTCGGCCTTGTGGGCCAGGAGGTCCGCGCGCTCCAGGTCTCCGAGCTGGAGGGTGGCCTGGGCGCCGATGAGGTGGGCGCGCGCCAGCTCCTGGCGGTCGGAGAAGGGGCCCAGCAGCTCGGCGGAGCGATCGGCCTGGGCGGCGGCCTCGGACAGGCGCCCGTCGAACAGCGCCAGCCGGGCCTCGCAGGTGGCCATGAGTCCTTCCGCGCGTACGCGCTCCACGGCGGCCAGATCGGTGGGGTCCTGCATGAGGGACCGCATCCTGACCGTCACCTCCCGGACCTTGGCCTGCTCTCCCTCCAGGGCGTAGGCGTTGGCCAGGGGGGCCATGCACTGGATGTGGGTGAAGGTCGCGGCGACGTCCAGCGGGAGCGCCAGGGCCTCCTCCAGCACCTTGATCCCGCCCAGTCGGTCGCCCACGGTGAGCAGGCAGGAGCCCAGGTTGCCCAGGGCCAGCGCGCGCATCAGCAGGCCGCTGTGGCCCAGAGAGCGGCTGCGCAGCTCGGCCTGGAGCAGGGGCTCGATGGCGGCGAAGAGGTCCCCGCGCATCATCAGCAGCAGGGCCTTGGTGTTGAGCAGCCTGGCCCACAGCAGGGTGTCGTCGTCCGGGGAGACGCGGGCCAGACCGTGCTCGACCAGGCGCTGGGCGTCGGCGAGATCCCGCCGGTGGGCGAAGGCGATCATCGCGCGGGCCAGGAACACCCGGGCCGCCAGCAGAGGCTCATCGGCCTGCAGCAGCAGGGGCGTCAGGGCCTCCAGGCGCTCGGCGACCTGGGGATCGGTGGAGACGCGCAGGCCAGAGGTGAGGCGCTCGACCTCCTGCTCAAGGGCGCTGCTCAATTCAGCAGCTCGTCGTCGTCCATGGACAGCGCGGCGATCGCGCCCTCGGGGGAGGCCTGGTCGTCGGCCACGTGGCGGATCGCGGGCAGGTAGCGGTCCATCATCATGCAGTTGGGGAACACGAGCTGGCGGCAGCCCTCGGCCGAGAACTCCAGGTGCTCGGTGTCCAGGGCGGTCTTGTAGCGGATCTCGCCGTCGCCGAAGTCCAGCTCGAAGTTGCCCAGGATCATCCCGAAGTTGATGCGGGCGAGCAGCTCGGCCATGGCCTGGCGGCGCTCGGGCGGACACTGCACGGGGCAGAGGCTGTAGAACACGAGCTGCTGCCGGCCGTCGTGGGCGTGGCCGTAGCAGGTGAAGCGGCCGTTCTCCCCCTCGACGGTGGTGCCCAGCACGTTTCCGTTGTCGTCCACGAGCTCCCAGCGCCAGTTGATGGACTCGAGGAACTCAGCGAGGATCTGAAGCAGGGAAGACATGCGCCGCTCCCTAATCAGGGCGCAGCGCGCTCGCCTCCACCCCGGCTCTGCTGACAGGCCTCCAGGTAGCGCTGGGACTGCTCCTGCAGGGCCCCGCTCCCCATGGCGATGACCACGCGGTAGCTCACGCTGGCGGCTTGGCAGTCGTGGAGCTGATCGCGCAGCAGCGTGGCCCGCAGGTAGTGCATCTCCACAAAGCGGGGGTGCTTGGGGTTTGCGCTCAGCCAGCGATCCACCCGCGCCAGCAGCGCGACGGGGTCCAGCGTGGGGTCGGACATGGCGGCGGAGAGGGCGATGGCCTCGACCTCCGGGCGCATGGGGGAGTCCGCCCAGCGCTCCAGGAAGCGGTCGGCCAGGGTGCTGGTCTGTTGAGAGCGGGCCGCGCGGGCCTCCAGCAGGGCCTCGAACTCGGCCTGCTCCAGCGCCAGCATCTCCTCCAGCTCAGGGGGCTCGGGGGC
>JAZAMN010000053.1:0-5596 GCA_036229005.1 Myxococcota bacterium | reverse complement strand
CCCCCAACCGAATAGAGCCCCCCTCCCGCCTCCCCCACGCCGCCCGCCGATGCTCCGCTTCAACGACGCAAAGAGGACCCTCACCCTCTCCGTGCACGACCTGGTCGACGCGGGGCCGTCTCAGGGCTCCCTGCAGCCGCGGGTCGTCCAGAGCTCCGTGGCGCGGATGCGGGCGGGCACCGAGCTGCACCAGGCCTACCAGGCGGCGCGCCTGGACGAAGACGAGAGCTTCGCGGCCGAGGTCCCGGTCTCCATCAGCTTCTCCGTCCGCGGCTGGGAGGTCAAGGTCCGGGGCCGGCTGGATGGCCTGAGCCGGGAGGGGCCCAAGGGAGAGGAGCGGCTGGTCGTCGAGGAGGTGAAGTCCACCGCTCTGGACGGCGTGGCCCTCTCCAGCCGGGTTGCCCAGGATTGGCCCGCATACGAGGCACAGGTGGCCGTGTACCGGTGGCTGCTCTCTGAGATGGGCCACGACCGCCCCATCGGGCGCCTGGTGATGGTCAGCCTGGTGGACGGCACGCAGATGGCCTTCACCATCGAGGAGCCCCTGGCCGAGACCCGCCTGTGGATCCTGGAGCGCCTGGACTGGGTGCTGCGCCAGCGGGAGCGCCGCAACGCGTGGCTGCTCAAGCGGCGGGAGGCCACCGTGCCCTTCGCCCACCCGGAGCTGCGGCCCGGTCAGCAGGCCGTGGTGGACGATGTGGTGCGCAGCCTGGAGAGCGGACACACCCTGCTGCTCTCCGCCCCGACCGGCGTGGGCAAGACCGCCGCGGCGCTGCACGGGGTGCTCCAGGTGGCCTACCGCGAGAACAAGAAGGTGTTCGTCGCCACCGCCAAGGGCACCCAGCAGGCGATCGTCGAGAAGACCCTGCGCAAGCTCCACGCCCAGGGCCTGCCCCTGCGCAGCGTGTCGATCCGGGCCAAGGAGAAGGCCTGCCTGATGGACCAGATCGACTGCCGGCCGGACAGCTGCCCCTACGCGGCCGGCTACTACGACCGCCTGGAGAAGGTGATGGACACCCTGCTGGAGCAGGGCGTGTCCGAGCCCCAGGAGCTGTCCAAGGTCGCGGAGGAGGGCCAGGTCTGCCCCTTTGAGACCTCGCTGGACTTCTCCGACCACGCGGACGTGGTGGTCGGCGACTACAACTACGCCTTCCACCCCCAGGTCTTCCTGCGGCGGCACTTTGGGGACGACGCCAAGGAGTGGGTCCTGCTGGTGGACGAGGCCCACAACCTGCCCGAGCGCGCCCGGGGCTACTGGTCCCCCACCCTGCGGGCTTCCCAGGCGCGGGCCTGCGCGCAGGCCCTGGAGCAGGAGGGCATGCCCGAGCTGGAGCCCTTCATCCGCCTGTCCTCGGAGGTGGCCGATGCTGTCGAAGAGGTCCGCTGGCAGATCGAGCCCGAGGGGTATACCCAGCGCGGCGAGGCGGTCTGCAGCCTCTCTCCCCGGATCTGGCGGGATCTGCGCGCCCGCATGGACGAGCTGGCCCTGGACTACGCCTGGGTGCGCCGCAACCGCCCCCACCCCGGCGAGGGCGACCCCTACATCGACCTCTCGCGGGCCCTGTTGCACTTCTGCCAGGTGCTGGAGGAGTGGCTCAAGATGGGAGAGGGGCCCGAGATCGTGGCCTTGTTCAAGGCCCGGCCCACCTCTCTGCGGCTGGCTTGCCTGGACCCCGCCCCTTGGATGAAGCGGCGCTTCGAGGCGCTCGGTGGCGCGGTCCTGATGTCTGCCACCCTGTCCCCGCCCCAGTTCTACCGGGACCTGCTCGGGCTGCCCCAGGAGCGGAGCCAGGTGGGCCTGCACCCCAGCCCCTTCCCGCCGGAGAACCTGCGGGTGCTGGTGGCCCCGCGCATCTCCACCACCTTCAAGGACCGGGAGTCCCACGCGGAGCGCAGCGCGGCGATGATCTCGGCCATCGCGGAGAGCACGCCGGGCAACGTGGCGGTGTACTACTCCAGCTTCGCGCTGATGAAGGGCATCGCCCCCAAAGTCCAGGTTCCCGGCCGAGACATCCTGGAGCAGACCCCCAAGATGCCCGACGCCGAGCGCCGCGAGCTGGTGGACCGCCTGCGACAGTTCGGGGCCCCGCGGGTGCTGCACGCCGTGCTGGGCGGGATCTTCGCCGAGGGCATCGACCTGCCCGGCGGGGTGCTCAAGACGCTGATTCTGGTGGGCCCCGCCCTGCCGATGGTCGGCCTGGAGCGCGACCTGATGCGGCAGTGGTACGAGCAGCGCTACGGCGATGGCTTCGGCTACGCCTTCCTGGTCCCCGGCATGTCCAAGGTGGTGCAGGCCGCCGGGCGCGTGGTGCGCGGCCCCGATGAGCGCGGCTGCGTGGTGCTGATGGGCCGACGCTTCGCCTGGAATGACTACCAGCGCTTCTTCCCGCCCCACTGGAGCCCCCAGGTGGCCGAGGATCCCGCCGCCGCCGTGGCCGAGTTCTGGGGCCGCTGAACCTGCACACACCCGTCCCCTGAGAGGTTACAAGGGAGCCATGCGCACCCCTGACTTCTTCCTCGTCGGTCACCCCCGCTCCGGCAGCGGGCAGCTCAACGGCTACCTGGCCCGCCACCCTGGCGTGTTCATGGCGAAAAAGGAGCTGCACTACTTTGGCAGCGACCTGGGCTACCACGACCCGCCCCGCAGCCTGGAGAACTACCACGGCTTCTTCCAGGACGCGCCGGACGACGCGCTGCGCGTGGGCGAGGCCAGCACCTGGTACCTCTTCTCCACCCGCGCCGCCCAGGAGATCCACGACTACAAGCCGGACGCCGGCATCGTCATGCTACTGCGCAACCCCGTCACCCTCCTGCACAGCCTGCACAGCCACTTTGTGTTCCGCGGGGACGAGGACATCGCCGACTTTGGCCAGGCCCTGGACGCCGAGTCCCCCCGCAAGGCCGGCAGCGCGCCCATGCCCGAGCACCACATCCCCGCCCGCGGCCTCTTCTACAGCGAGATGCTGGACTACGCCGGGCAGGTGCAGCGCTACTTTGACGTGTTCGGCCGCGACCGCGTGCACGTGGTGATCAACGACGACTTCCGCCAGGACCCCCAGGCCGTGGTGCGCGGCGTCTGCGACTACCTGGAGATCCCCAGCGATTTCGTGGGCTTCGAGAAGATCTTCGAGACCGGCAAGCGCGCCCGCAACTCCAACCGCGAGCCCCGCTTCCGGCCCATGCAGGACTTCCTGGTGCGCAAGGACCAGCAGGCCGTGCTCGAGGGCGTGCGCGGCTCGGTCCCGGGCCACCGCTTCGCCCTGCGCGCGATGCGCCGCGTGAACATCCGCTACACCGACCGGGCCCAGATGGACGCCGGGGTCAAGGCCCGCGTCCAGGACCAGGCCCGCCCCCACGTCCAGGCCCTCTCCGAGCTGCTGGACCGCGACCTGATGCACTGGGTGTCGTGAGCCAGCCCCCCGCTGCGCCGCCTCCCAGCCCGGGCGCAGCGACAGATCAGGCCGCCCAGGTCGCCGCCGGCTCCAGCGTGGTGTTGGCCGGCAACCTGCTCAACCGCGCCCTGCGCTTCGGTACGAGCTGGCTGCTCGCCAACGTCCTGGGTCAGTACAGCTTTGGTCTGTATGAGCTGGCGAGGACCGTGGTGACCGTGCTGGCCAGCTTTGCACCGCTCGGGACCGACAAGGGGGTCGTCTTCTTTGGGGCCCGTCAGCGCGCCCGAGGTCAACAGGGCGCTCTGCTGGGGACCATCCTCTCGGCCTTTGGCATCGCGGTCATCGGCGGCCTGGGGCTGTCCGGGGCCACCGCGCTCTACCTGTTGCGCATGCCCACCACGCCCGAGCGGGAGACCCTGTTCTGGATGCTGCCGGCGGTGGCCATCTGGTCGGTGCTGCTGGCCGCCGTGGGCACCCTGCGCGCCTACAAGGACATGAAGGGCCAGTCGCTGGCCTACCTGGTCGTCCTGCCCCTGGGCATGTTCGCGGCGGCGCTGATCCCCGCGGTGACCCCCTGGGGCCTAAAGGGCGCGGTGCTGGGCTTCTGCGGCGCCAACCTGGCCTCGCTGGCGGTCGCGGTGCCGCTGGTGTGGCGCAAGGTCAAGCCCCTGCGGTTGGCCGGCAAGCCCGAGTGGGCCCTGAACCCGCTCCTCCGCTACTCCCTCCCGGAGAGCTTCTCGGCGGTACTCTTTCGGGTGAACCAGTGGGCGGACACCCTGATGGTGGGCGCGCTGGCGGGCACCCAGGACGTCGGGCTCTACCGGACGGCGGTGACCCTGGCCATGATCGGCGAGGTCCCGGCGGTCGCGGTCAACACCATGTTCCAGCCCGTGATCGCCGAGCTCGCGGACGCCGACAAGCCGGAGCAGCTCCGGGATGTGGTGCGCATCGTGACCCGCTGGATGGTCATCCTGGCGGCCCCGGTCTACCTGGGCATCTACGTGGGCATGGAGGCGGTGCTCAGCCTCTGGAAGCCCGAATACGCCAGCTCCGCGGACGCCCTGAGCATCCTGCTCTGGGGCCAGGCGGCCTACGTGCTGGCGGTGCCCGCGACGGCGCTGATCCCCATGACCGGCAAGGCCCGCCTGAACCTGATCAACGCGGGCGCTGCGGCGCTGCTGAACGTCGCGCTGAACTTCTGGCTGATCCCGCAGTACGGCATCCAGGGGGCGGCCACGGCCACGGGCATCTCCCTGGCGGCCTGGTCGGCGTGGCGGCTGGTGCAGGTGTGGTGGCTGTTCAAGATCCAGCCCTTCACCCTGCGCTCTGTGGCGTTGATCCTGCTCTTTGCGGCGCTGAATCTGGGCGGTCGTCTGGGCACCCAGGACCTGGGCCTGGGCCCGCAGATCGGGGCGACGCTGGGCGCGATGGCCGTCTTCTTGGTCGCCGCGGCGCTCTTTGGGCGCACGCCGGATGACAAGGTGGTGCTGGACAAGGTGACGGCGAAGATTCGGAGGAAGCTGGGGAGGTAGTTTCCGGGGTCGGGGGTCGGGTATCGGGTATCGGGTATCGGGTATCGGGTATCGGGTATCGGGTATCGGGGTGGGCCGCTTTGACTGGTCGCGGCGACAGGCGACAGGCGACCGGGGACCGGCATGACGTGGGGGTGGGCCAGGGGGGCTGGGTGGCGTTGGCGGGCGAGGACTTGGGGCGAGGACTTGGGGGCTGGTTCAGCGGTCGGCGGTTCGGGCGGTGTCGACGGCAGGCGACCGGGGACCGGCATGACGTTGGGGTTGGCCCGGGGGGCTGGGTGGCGTTGGCGGGCGAGGACTTGGGGCCTGGACTTAGGGGCCTGGGTCCTGGCCTTGCGGTGGTGGTCGGGGGGGGCGGTTCGGGGCTCTGAGTGGAGCAGGTCGAGCTACGGGGGCTGAGTGCGCGGGGGTTTTCCGAGCTACGGGGGCTGAGTGCGCGGGTTTTCTGAGCTACGCCGCCTGAGTGCGCGCTTTCTGTGAGCTACGCCGCCTGAGTGCGCGTTTTTCACGAGCTACGGGGGCTGAGTGCGCGGGAGCGTCCAAAACTCTGTGGATCGGCTGTCAGCCCTCCAGGGTCACTCCGGTTTTCACAGGTTGACTCGACCTTCAAAGTGGATGGCGAATTGCTGTAGCGCCAGGTCCCAGCTCCTGATGGGCATGGTCCACTTGTCC
>JAZAMN010000052.1:0-490564 GCA_036229005.1 Myxococcota bacterium | reverse complement strand
GGGCGGCTGGTGGGGGTGGCGGGCCGGGGCTTCTTTCCTCGGGCGCGGGACCGAGCCAGAGCTGCGCGGTGCGCCCTCAGTGCGGGGTGGTTGGGCTGGTGCCTGAAGACCGCCGCGAGCGCCGCTCCCAGCGCCACTCCCTCATCGGGGTTGACGCCCTTGGCCAGGGGCTTGCCGGTCATCTTGTCCAGGGCCTCCCGGATCATCGGCATCCGGGTGGAGCCACCGACCAGCAGGTTCTCGTCGATGTCGTCCCAGCTCATGTTGGCCTTGTCGAGGACGATCTGACAGGTGTCCATGCACTGCTCGACCAGATCCTTGCAGAGCTCGTCGAACTGCTGGCGGGTGACGGACACCACCATGCGGTGCCCGCGGAAGTTCACGGGGATCACCGCGCGGGGCTTGGTCGACAAGGAGAGCTTGGCGTGCAGGCAGCGCTCGTAGAGCTCCTGGTAGGGGAGCGCGTCGTCCCGCGGATCCAGGCCAAAGCGCTCTTCGAACTGCTCGGCGACGTAGGAGAGCAGGCGGTCGTCCCAGTCCTTGCCGCCAAGCTCAGCGTTGCCGTCGGAGGCCAAGGTCCGCAGCTTGGTGCCGCGGATCTCCATCACGGTGACATCGAAGGTGCCGCCACCGAGGTCGAACACGAGCAGCTTCTTCTGCTTGCCCAGGTGCTCAAGCCCCAGGGCGATGGCCGCAGCGGTTGGCTCGTTGATGATGGACAGGACGTTGAAGCCGGCGATCTGTCCGGCCTCCGCGGTCGCCCCGCGCTGGGCTGCGTTGAAATACGCGGGCACGGTGATGACGCAGTTGTTGACCGGCTTGCCCAGCGCCTCCTCGGCGTCGTTCTTCATCTTGCGGAGGACGAAGGCCGAGAGCTCCTGGGGGGTGTAGCTGACCCCGAAGAAGTCCAACTGGAAGTCCGTGTCCCCCATGCTGCGCTTGATGAAGCGCACCACGTTGGTGGGGTCCACGACGACCATCTTGACGGCCTCCTCTCCCACCACGCAGGCGTTGCGGTCGTAGAAGTGGATCACCGATGCGGTCGTCGAGTGGCCGTCGGCGTTGGGGATGATGTTCGGCTTCCCGAAGCGGTCCACGTAGGACATGGCCGAGAAGGTGGTGCCGAGATCGATACCCAGGATGATGTCGTTGTCGCCAGCCAAGGCAGGGCTCCTTCGCTTGGAGCTGGGGTCGGGGGTTCGGAGACTCTATCAGGCTGGGAGCGGTGACAGGCTCCGCGCCGCTCAGTTGCCCTTCACGCCTTCGCGGTAGATGACGACCTCTTCCGAGCGGAGCACACGGTCTGCCCGGTTGAAGCCGCGCTTGAGCACCTGGGCCACTTGCTGGTCCTGGGCGGCGTTCTCGGCGGGGACGACCTTGACGACCTTCTGGGTCTTGGGATCGAAGTTGGGCTGGCTCTCCATGGGGAGCACGTCGCGCCGGTACAGGACCTCCAGGAACTCGTCGATCAGGTACTGGAAGGAGTCGGAGATGACGTCCATGGACATCTCGCGCTTCACCAGGGACTGCTGGAACCAGTTCAGGGAGTCGTAGAAGAGCAGCAGGTCGAGCAGCAGGGGCTTCTCAGCCTGGAAGATGAAGTCCTCCTTGTACTGCTTGAGCTCTTCGTACAGGGCGTCGAAGGCCCGGCTCTGGGTCTGCTCGTTGATGGCGCGATCCTCGAGTTGGGCCCGGAGGGCCTGGATCTCGGCGCGGAGCTCCTCGTTCTCGGACATGCTGCGGAACTCCGATCAGTTCTGGGCCAGCTCGGTGGCCAGGTTGATGAAGGTGCCCTGGAGCTCGACCGAGTCGCTGCAGAAGTGGTAGTCAGCGGGGCTGGAGGCCAGGGACTGGAGGTATTCGGGCTGCACCTGCGGCCCCACCCCCACAGTGACGATGCGCCCGCCACTGGAGCGGATCCGGTGCACCTCCGAGGACACCCCCTCGGGCTCATCGGGGTGGCCGTCGGTCATCACGACGAACACGCGCTGGATGCCGGCGCGGGGGCGCAGCAGATCCCGGGCGTTCTTGAGGCCGTCGGCCATGGGCGTGGACCCGATTGCGGTCAGGTCGTCGATTGCCTGGGCGAGGCGGCGGGGGTCCGAGGTCGGGGGGGCCATCACGCCACCGGGGAAGGCGACCACGGCGATCTGGCGGCCGGGCTGCAGGGAGCGCTCGACGAAGGCCCGGGCGGCGATCTTGGCGTCGTCGAGGGATTGCCCGTACATGGAGCCGGAGCAGTCCATCACCAGGGCGAGCTGCATGGGGATGCGGTTCTTGGCCAGGTCATCCAGGGTGACGTGGCCGGCGGCGAGGCGGTGGGCGAGGGTCTGGCCGGAGCGCAGGTCCATGGCCTCGACCTCGACGATGCCGTTGGCGTTGTAGCGGTAGGTCACGGCCAGGCGGCTCTCGCCAGCGGGGCGGGGCGGGATGCCGTAGAACTCGAAGCGCCCCAGGACGTTGCACTCCAGGGGGTCCTCGTTCTCACCCTGTACCAGCCAGAGGTCCATCGTGGTCTGGCCGTCGTGGGTGGTGACGTACTCATCGCGCGTCTGCTCGCAGGGGATCCGCGTGTTCTTTGAGATGATGCGGCTGTTGTGGAGCTTGGACTCCTGGCCCTGCCGGAACACCACCATGCCCAGGCTGTGGCTGGTCACATCGTGGGTGCGGATGTCGATGTCGGGCTTCTCGCCGGTGAGGGCGGCGGCCTCCAGGGCGGCGGTCAGGGCAGCGCCCAAGGCCACACACTCATCCGGGTTGATGTCCGTGGCGGGTGCCCGCTCGAACATGCGCTTGAGCATCGCGCGGACCATGGGCATGCGCGTGGAGCCGCCGGCGAGGAGAACTGTGTCGATGTCCTCCCGCTGCAGCCCGGCCTCATCCAGGACGTCGTCGGTCAGGAGCTCACAGCGGCGCATCAGGCCGGCGGTGAGGTCCTCGAAGGTCTCCCGAGTGACCGCCAGGCGCATGATCTTGCCCCGGAAGTCGTAGAAGAGGTTGACCTTGGGGCGGCGCGTCAGGCTGATCTTGGCGGAGACGCACTTCTGGCGGAGGTCATGGTAGGCGGCCAGGTCCTCCAGGGGATCCATGCCGTGCTTCTCTTCAAAGGAGCGGGCCGCGTGGCGGATGAGGGAGTCGTCCCAGTCCTTGCCGCCGAGCTGGTGGTCGCCGTTGGTGGCGATCACGTTGATGTCCCGGCCGTCGATCTCACAGATCGTGACGTCGAAGGTGCCGCCGCCAAGGTCGAACACCAGCACGCGCTTGCGCTTGTCGACGTTGTTCAGGCCATAGGCGAAGGCTGCCGCGGTGGGCTCGTTGATGAGCTTGAGGACCTGCAGCCCAGCCATCTCGCCGGCCTTGAGGGTGGCCTGACGCTGGTGGTCGTTGAAGTAGGCCGGGACCGTGATGACGGCCTGGTCGATGCGGTGCCCCAGCCGCAGCTCGGCGTCGTGCTTGAGCTTGGCGAGGATGAAGGAGGAGATGCGCTCGGGGCTGTAGCTCTCACCGCGGTACTCGAAGGTGAAGTGCGCATCGCCCATGAAGCGCTTGATGAACTCGACGACCTGCTCGGGGTAGACGACGGCAGACTGCTTTGCGTAGTTGCCGACGATCACCTCGTCGCCCTCGAACAGCACAACAGAGGGGGTGATCCGGTCGCCCTCCGCGTTGTGGAGGATCTCGGGGACCCCGTGCTTGTTCACATGGGCGATTGCGGAGAAGGTTGTGCCCAGGTCGATGCCAACGGCGCGGCTTTTAGACATGAAGACGCTCGATCCAGATGAGGCCGTAGTCGGCGTGGTCTGAGTGGGAGGCTACACTAAGGGCCGGCAGCGTGCAGATCCAGAGGTGTGTGTGAAGGTGGTGCTGGCCTCCGGCAGCAAGTGGCGAAAGCAGGTGCTCGAGGACGCCGGGGTCTCGTGCGAGGCGGTGGCCTCTGGGGTGGACGAGCGCGCCATCCAGATCGCGGACCCCACGCGCCTGGCCCGCACCCTGGCCCGCCTCAAGGCCCAGGCCGTGGCCGCTCGGCGCCCCGACGCGCTGGTCATCGGGGCCGACCAGGTCGCCCACCTCAAGGGGGAGTGCTTCGGGAAGCCCGCGGACAGCGACGACCACCTGCGCCGCCTCAAGCAGCTCCGCGGCCGCAGCCACGAGCTGGTGACGGGAGTCTGTGTGGTGTCGCCAGGCGGGGAAGAGGAGATCGTGGACGTCACCACCCGGGTGCACTTTCGAGGGGATCTCTCGGACGGCGACCTGCGCGCGTACGTGGCGACCGGCGAAGGCGCGGGCTCCGCGGGCGGCTACGAGGCGGAGCATCGCGGGGCTTTCCTGATCGAGCGCATCGAGGGTGACTGGTTCAACGTGATCGGGCTCCCGCTCTACACGCTGATCCCGATGCTCTCCCGCAGGGGGTGGTCGCCATGGACATGAGCCCCATCGAAGAGCTGGAGGCCCTGCGCGCAGATCTGCAGCAGCTCCTGGACGCCGAGGCGGCTCGGGGCGTGGTGACGCTGCCCAGGCCGACCGCCGAGCAGCTCCAGGCGCCCGCACCCAAGGCAGCGCCCGCGCGTCCCTCACAGCCTACGCGGACCGCGTCCCCCGGAGAGCGCCCCAGCCAGCCCAGGCGGCGCCCCGGTCAGCAGAGCGCCAAGAGTCCGTCACAGACAGCCGCTCCTCGCCGGGAGGCTCCTGTGTCGAGGACCCCGACGACGCGCAAGCGGCGGCCGGGCGCGGGCAGCAAGTGGGGCGGTTCTCCCAGCAGCCCCAAGAAGCCCCAGAGCCCCCTCGACCTCCCCCCGGACATGGGCATGGACATGGCGCCGCCCCCGGGGGGAGACGACATGCCGCCCCCGCCGGAGATGCCGGACTGGCTGGAAGAGGCCGAACAGCCGCCTCCGGGGCCCCTGCCGGAGCGCCCGCGCTTCAAGCGTCCCAACAAGAAGGACATCCGCTACACCTGGGACCATGTGGTGGGCTCCTGGGGCTTTCGGCAGAACCAGCTCCCGCCCATCCCCGGCGGCTCCCCAGCGAGTCAGGCGGCGGATCGGCTGCTGGCGGTGCGCAAGGAGCTCGGCGAGTGTGAGCGCTGTGGGCTCTGTGAGCGCAGCAAGAGCGTGGTGTTCGGGATGGGCAACCCCGCGGCCGATCTGGTGATCGTGGGCGAAGGCCCCGGGGCCCAGGAGGACCAGCGCGGACTGCCCTTTGTAGGGCCTGCTGGCGAGATGCTCGATAAGATGCTCGCCGGCGTGCTGGGGCTCTCGCGCTCCCAGGTCTACATCCTGAACATCGTGAAGTGCAGGCCTCCGCGGAACCGCGATCCGCTCCCGGAGGAGATCGCCGCCTGCCGGCCCTTCCTGGACGCCCAGCTCCGCGCGCTCAAGCCCAAGGTCATCCTGGCGCTTGGCTCGCCGGCCTCCAAGACGCTGCTCCAGACGGACGAAGGCATCATGCGCCTGCGCGGGAGCTGGCATGAGCGCGACGGCGTCCCCCTGCGTCCCACGCTGCATCCGGCCTACCTCTTGAGGCGGCCCCAGGACAAGCGGAAGGCGCTGGAGGACCTGGTCGCGGTCAAACAGCGGCTCACCTCCGGGGGGAGCTGATGTTCCTGCTCCTCTGTGGGCTCGCGTCCGCCAGCGAGGTCACGCTGTCTGGGACCATCACCTGGTCCGGGGCAGGCCCCGTGCGCATCGAGGCCCTCTCGGAGGACGAGAACGGTCAGCTCCTGCTGGTCGCCGAGGCGGTCCTGAGTGGTCCGGGCCACTACGAACTCACGCTGCCTTCGGGGGCTGGTGCGGTGCGCCTTCGGGCGGGGACGGATCCGGAACTGGATGGGCTGGACCCCCGGGCGGCCATGGGGCTCTACCCGGGCGTGGTCCAGGTCGGGGAGGCCGATGTCTCCGGCCTCAACCTGCAGCTCGCGGCCCCCAGGGCGACCCCGGGTCAGTAGACACCGGGGCCGCTCAGAGAGGGCTCAGCGCTTCTTGGCCGCGGCGAAGAGGTCGGCGAAGGTGCCGAGCGACTGGGTGCCGGCGCTGGCCTGACGGGGCTTGCCACCGCGGGCCTGAGCGCCGGCCTTCATGGAGAGCTCCAGGCGCTTGGCCTCGGTGTCGGCCGACAGCAGGGTCACGTTGACCTTCTGGCCTTCCTTGACGACATCGCTGGGGTGCTCGACGCGCTCGCTGGACATCGCGGAGATGTGCACGAGGCCCTCGAGCCCGGGAGCGAGCTGGACGAAGGCGCCGAAGTCGGTCACGCGGGTGACCTTGCCGCTGTAGGTCTGGCCGACAACGAACTCGGTGCCCACGCGGGTCCAGGGGGCGGCCGCGGGATCCTTGAGGCTCAGGGAGAGCTTCTTGGCGAGGGGGTCGATGCTGAGCACCCGGACCTCGACCTGCTGGCCGACGCTGAGCAGCTCCTCGACCTTGGCGGCGCGGTCCCAGCTGATCTCGGAGCGGGGGAGCAGGCCGTCGATGCCGCCGACATCCACGAAGGCGCCGAAGTTGGCCAGACGGCGAACGGTGCCGGTGAGGCTGTCGCCCTCGCGCAGGGTGGCCCACTGCTTCTCGGCGACCTCGGCCCGCTGCTCCTCCTGCCAGGCCCGCGCGGAGACGACCACGTCGCGCCCGCGGATCTCCAGGATCTTGACGGTGACGCTGCGGCCGACGAAGCGGTCCAGATCGCCGCCGGCGGCGAGGTCGATGTGGGAGACGGGGCAGAAGGCCTTCTGGCCAGCGACCTCGATGGTGAAGCCGCCAGCGTTGCGGGCGACGACGCGGCCCTCCAGGGGGATCCCGGACTCGGCCGCGTCCTCCAGGTGCTCGCGGGCGCCGGCGCCGACCAGCTTGGTCCCGACGCGCAGGCCCAGCTCATCGCGGCCCATCACGAAGGCCTCGATCTCCTCGCCGATCTCAGCGGTGGCGCGCTCCTCCTTGGACAGGACGGCCTCGGCCTTGTCGCCGATGTCCAGCAGCCAGTAGCGCTCGGACTCGCCGACCACGCGGCCCCGGATGCGGTCGCCGTTGTTGAAGCGCTGGGGCTTGCCGGTGAACACCCCGCCCATGGCCTGGGCGAAGGCGTCGGCGTCCATGTTGGCGAGCTCGGCGAGGGCGTCCTCGTCAAAGAGCTCCTTCTTGGGGCCGGTGGGGCGGGGGCCGGCCTGGGGGCGCTCCTGACGGCGGTCCCGGCGCTGTCCACCGCGGGCCTGGGCCTCGCGCTGGGGGGCCTGGGGCCGGGCAGCCACGGGCTTGGCTGCGGGTCGGTCGGCCTTTCGCTGGCGGGTTACTTCGCGGGGACGCTTGCTCATGCTCAAGAACTCCAGAAGGCCCCCGCCATAACCGTGTCCGACCCCTTGCACCCCTGGCGATTCGAGCTTCCCGCCGAGCGCATCGCGACCCATCCCCCCGCAGAGCGCGACGGCGGCCGCCTCATGCTGCTGCGCGCGGGCGGGCCTTCCCCCGAGCTGGACGGCGTCTTCCACCAACAGGTCCTGGACCTGCCGGAGCTGCTGGAGCCAGGCGATCTGCTGGTGGTCAATGACACCCGCGTGCTGCATGCGCGTCTCTACGGACGCCGGCAGAGCGGAGGGCAGGTCGAGGCGCTGCTCCTGGAGCCCGGTCCAGGCCCCGTGATGGCGATGTTGCGGCCGGGGCGGCGGCTCAAGGTCGGCGAGCGCCTGCAGATGGGCCCCGGGAGCATGGAGCTGCTGGAGCGCGGTGAGGGCGGCGCCTGGCGGGTCCGCTGCACCCCCGAGCCGGCGGAGCTGATGGCCCAGGCCGGGGAGATCCCGCTGCCGCCCTACTTTGGGCGCGACCCCGAGGCGGCCGACCTGGAGCGCTACCAGACCACCTTCGCGGGGGAGGCCGGGGCCGTGGCCGCTCCGACGGCTGGGCTGCACCTCTCCGAGCGGCTGATCTCCGCGCTGGGCGCCCGCGGTGTAGAGCTCGCCCGGGTGACGCTCCACGTGGGGGCCGGCACCTTCCGGAACCTTCGGCCGGAGGACATCGAGCGCGGATTGCTCCACGAGGAGCGCTACATCCTGCCCCCCGAGACCGCCGAGGCCATCTCCCGGACCCGGGCGCGCGGCGGGCGGGTCATCGCGGTCGGCACCACCTCCACCCGGACCTTGGAGTCCTGCGCGGACGGCAATGGCGGGGTCCGGCCAGGGGAGGGGAGCACGCGCATGTTCATCCGCCCCGGATACCGCTTCCAGGTCATCGACGGCCTGATGACCAACTTCCACCTGCCCGCGAGCTCGCTGCTCATGCTGGTCGGGGCCCTGGTGGGGCGGGAGCGCCTGCTCGCTGCGTACAGACAGGCTATCGGCGACGGCTACCGCTTCTACTCCTACGGCGACGCGATGCTCCTGCTCCCGCAGCCAGGCGCTCACTTGCCGGGCCGCGCCTTGGTGTGAAGCCTTGCGGCCACGCGGGCAGCAGCAGCCACCCAACGCAGACGAGAGACCTTTGAGCCACGCAGACAGGCCAGCCCGCTACACCCTCAAGGCCACCGCTGGGGCCGCCCGTCGCGGTGAGCTGCACCTCGCGCATGGGACGGTGCCCACACCCGCGTTCATGCCGGTCGGCACCCAGGCGGTGGTCAAGGGTCTGCACCCCGCCGAGCTCCGCGACCCCGTCGGCGCCGACATCATCCTCTCCAACGCCTTCCACATCTGGGACACGGTGGGCCACGAGCGCGTGGAGCGCCTGGGCGGCCTGCACCGCTTCATGGGCTGGAACGGCCCCATCCTGACGGACAGTGGCGGCTTCCAGGTCTTCTCCTTTGGCGAGAAGGTCAAGCTCTCCGAGAAGGGGGTCAAGTTCCTCTCGCCCCACGACCGCGAGTGGCGCTTCATGTCGCCCGAGATCTGCGTGGAGATCCAGGAGGCCCTGGGCGTCGACGTCGCCATGCCGCTGGACGAGTGCCCCAAGCTCTCCACCGACAAGCGCTACGTGAAGCGGGCCACTGAGCGCACCACCCGCTGGCTGCAGCGCTGCAAGGATGCCCGCCGCAAGCCCGACACCACCGCCCTGTTCGGCATCGTGCAGGGGGGGATGTTCGAGGATCTGCGGGCCGCCCACGCTCAGGAGATCACCGCTCTGGATCTGGATGGCTACGCTCTGGGGGGACTCTCGGTCGGCGAGGACAAGGCGTCCATGAACGCGATGATCTCCGCGACCACCCCCCACCTGCCCGCCGACAAGGTCCGGTACCTCATGGGCGTCGGCTACCCCGTGGACATCGTGGATGCGGTGATTCGCGGCGTGGACATGTTCGACTGCGTGCTCCCGTCCAGGACCGCGCGCTTCGGCTATCTGTTCACCGAGCATGGCCGCCTGGCCATCAAACACTCAAGATTCAAGGACGATCCACGTCCGGTCGAGCCCGGCGGGACGTGTTACCCGCTGGCGTCTTTCTCTCGGGCCTACCTCCGACACCTCCACCAGGTGGGGGACCTGTTGGCCCCGAGGCTCTTCACCCTGCACAACCTCGCCTTCTACCAACGACTGATGGCCCGCATCCGCGACGCCATCGACCAGGGCCCGGACGCACTCCAGGCCCTCCGGGAGCAGGCCCTTGTCTGGTCAGGTCCCTACCAGGACCCCCAGGAGCAATGATGACCCTTCCCCTCAGCATCCCCGCAGCGCTCGCTGCACTCCCGCTCCAGGCCGAGGGCGGCGGCTTGGGAGGCCTGACCTCTCAGCTCCCCATGCTGATCCTGGTGTTCGCGGCCTTCTACTTCCTGATGATCCGGCCTCAGCAGAAGGCCCGGAAGGAGCACGAGGAGCTGCTGACCACCCTCAAGAAGGGCGATGAGGTCGTCTCCGAGGGCGGCATCGTGGGGACCATCTTCGCGGTCGAGGATGAGATCGTCGTGCTCGAGATCAACGACAAGACCCGCATGCGCATCAAGAAGGAGTCCATCTCCGGGCGCTACGGCAAGGTCGAAGGGGATGCGTCGTGACTGGAAGCTGGTGGGTGCGCATGAGCACCATCCTGTTGTCCCTGCTGGTGTCGATCTGGCTGCTGCTGCCGACCTTCATGGGCAAGCAGGACATGAGCGCGATGGCCGAGGGTGTGCAGTCCGAGGACAGCGCTGAGCTCGCCGAGGACGAGACCTGGTGGGAGGGCCTGCTGCCCGACAGTCGCCTGAACCTGGGCCTGGACCTGCAGGGCGGCATCGACCTGACCCTGGACGTCGACATGGACGAGGCTGTGCTCTCCATGGTCGCCCGTGACGCCCAGCCCATGCTCTCCCTGGCCGAGGACGAGGGCATCGCGGTCAAGGACATCCGCCGCATGCGCGGGGAGCCCATCCTGGAGGTCGAGCTGGCCCCCGGCACGGACATCTCCGACTTCCGCGCCAACGTCGCCAAGAAGTTCCCCGAGTACAGCTACGAGGGCGAGCACGAGGGCGTCTACCACTTCCACCTGACGGAGGAGGCCCGCGCCGAGATCGAAGAGGGCGCCATCGAGCAGGCCGTCGAGATGCTGCGCAACCGCGTGGACGAGACCGGCGTGAAGGAGCCCCAGATCGTCCGCAAGGGCAACCGCCGCATCAACGTGCAGCTCCCCGGCGTGAGCGACGCCAAGCAGGCCATCGACGTGCTCGGCACCACCGCGCTGCTCGAGTTCTACATGGTCGACGAGCAGTTCCAGCCCGCCGCCGTGGAGGAGGCCGTCAAGAAGGCCAAGAAGGCCATGGAGGCCGCCGGCCAGGACTACTCCAACGACCAGGAGCTCAACTACTGGCTCCAGGACAACGGGCTGATGGGTCAGGGCAACGTCCTGATGTGGCAGTACGCCGACACCGCCGCCGAGCTCGGCTCCGGCAACTACAACGAGCAGCGCGGTGACCGCTGGGCCACCCCCCTGATGCTGCAGTCCGAGGTCATCCTCTCCGGCGACGACATCAACGACGCCCAGACCGCCTACGACCAGAACAACCAGCCGGTCGTGTCGATGGAGTTCAAGCCCCGCGGGGCCAAGATCTTCGCCAAGGTCACCACGGAGAACGTCAACAAGCGCTTCGCCATCGTGCTCGACAAGGAGCTGCAGTCCGCTCCCAACATCAACGAGCCCATCACCGGCGGTCGCGCCCAGATCTCCATGGGCACCGGCGGCTTCGAGCAGAAGTCCGCGGACGCCTCCAAGCTCTCCCTGGTGCTCCGCACCGGCGCGCTGCCTGCCCCCATCACCGTCGGTGAGGTCCGGGTCGTCGGCGCCTCCCTGGGCGCTGACGCCATCGAGGACGGCTCCGAGGCCGTGCTCATCGGCGGCATCCTCGTCATCGTCTTCATGGTCATCTACTACCGGAAGCCCGGTCTGGTCGCGACCGTCGGCCTGAGCCTGAACGTGTTCTTCGTGCTGGCCATGCTCGCGCTCTTCGACGCCACGCTGACCCTGCCCGGCATCGCCGGCATCGCGCTGACCGTCGGTATGGCGGTGGACGCGAACATCATCATCTACGAGCGCATCCGCGAGGAGCTCGCCCTGGGTCGCAACCCCCGCAAGGCGGTCGAGACCGGCTACGCCCACGCGCTCTCCGCGGTCATGGACGCCAACATCACCACCGGCATCGCCGGCGTGGTGCTCTACAGCTACGGCACCGGCCCCATCAAGGGCTTCGCCGTGACGCTGCTCATCGGCATCCTCACCACCCTCTTCACGGCCATCTTCGTGTCCCGCACGCTGATGGACTTCCTGGTCCGCAAGTCCACTGCGCGCCTGGCCTTCTGAGGCACCCATGAACTTTCTCAAGCCCAAGAAGAGTGTCGACTTCGTCGGCATGCGCAAGATCTTCGGCGCCATCTCGGCGCTGCTGGTCCTGGTGTCCCTGGTCCTGACCGTCGTCGTCCAGCCCAACTGGGGCATCGACTTCACCGGCGGCACCGAGATCACCGTCAAGTTCGACGAGGACATCAGCATCGGCGAGGTCCGCACCGCCCTGACCACCCTGGGGCTCGGTGACGACGCCGTCCAGCAGATCAACGACGAGGCGGACCACGAGTTCTCCATCCGCGTCCGCGACACCACCATCGGCGCCGAAGAGGTCGAGGCCGAGGTGCTGGAGGTCCTGGCCCAGAACTACGGGGCCGACTTCGTCGTGAACCCCCGCCTGGACGCCCAGGTCTCCACCCGCGTCATCATCGAGCACAAGCCCGGCGTCGAGGTCGACCTCGAGCTCCTCAAGGAGCAGCTCAAGGGCATCGAGGGTGCGCGCCCCAAGGCCTTCGCCGAGGACAACACCTTCCAGGTCGAGCTGACCGGCCTGTCCGCCAAGATCGAGTCCAACATCAAGCAGGCCTTCGAGGGCCACGCCTTCGAGGTCCGCTCCGTGGACTCCGTCGGCCCCAAGGTCGGTGGTGACCTGCGCACCCAGGGCATCCTGGCCATGGCCGCCACCCTGGGGCTCATCCTGCTCTACATCGCGTTCCGCTTCGACGTGGTGTTCGCGCCCGGCGCCATCCTGGCCCTGATCCACGACGTCGCCCTCACGCTGGGACTGTTCACCGTCTTCCAGCTCGAGGTGAACCTGTCCATGATCGGCGCGCTGCTGACCATCATCGGCTACTCGCTGAACGACACGATCGTCATCTACGACCGGATCCGCGAGAACATGCGGCGCTACCGCCGCAGCGAGACCGAGAAGCTGATCAACGACTCGATCAACGACACCCTCGGCCGTACCCTCGCGACCTCCATCACCACCCTGTTCGGCATCATCGCCTTCCTGGTGCTCGGCGGCCCGGTCATCCGGAACTTCGCCCTGGCCATGGGCATCGGTGTGGTCGTCGGTACCTACTCGACCATCTTCGTGGCGACCCCCTCCATCCTGGTGATGGAGAAGGTGAAGCCCGTCCTGGTCAAGTGGCTGACCCCCGCGACCCCGGGTGTTGTCATCGAGGGGCAGCAGGAAGCCACCCAGGCTGAGCAGGGCTGAGGAGACACCATGACCAAGTCTGAGCTTATCGACGAGGTGGCCCTGGTCCGGAACATCCCTCGGCGCACCGCCGAGGAGGTGGTCAACCTGATCTTCGACGGGATGCGGGACGCCCTCGTGGCCGGAGAGCGCATCGAGATCCGGGGATTTGGCAGCTTCAAGACCCGCTACTACGATGGCTACACCGGTCGGAACCCCAAGACCGCCCAGGCCATCAAGGTCGCACCCAAGGTGCTGCCGGTGTTCAAGGTGGGCAAGGAGCTCCGCGTCCGGGTCAACGGCGGAGAGGACGCGTGATTCCCACCCTGCTCGCGGGGCTCCTGTTCGGGGGCTCGGTGTACATCAACGGCGTGAAGGCCAACAGCCTGCGCAACTTCGAGATCGAAGACGTGGATGTGCGCATCGACGAGCAGGGGAACATCTACATCACCGCGCCCAACCTCATCGTCGAGGTCGCTGGCCAGGAGAGCACGCCTGCCCCTGAGCCCGAGCCCACGGTGCCTCAGTCCACGGTGCCGGAGCAGCCCGCCCCAGAGCCTCAGCCGGTGGTTGGACCCAGCAGTTCCTCGCCGGCGCCCGATCCCCAGCCTGTGTTGGAGGGGGAGGGGAGCCAGGGGGTGCAGTCGGCTGTGACCGCACCGCTCTCGCCTCCTGTCTCAGCCATCCCCGCAGAGGCCTGGTGGCTCATCGTCGAGGACAACGGGTCGCAGGGCCACGCGCTGGAGATCAAGGTCAACGGCGCGCTGGTCACCAACTACAGCAGCGGCGGCGCCCCGGTGATGATCGACCTGGCGCCCTTCCTGCACCCCGGCGAGAACCAGGTCGAGGTCAACGCCCTGCAGACCGCCAGCCTGGGTGGAGGCGTGCTGCACGTCTACGTCGCGCCCGGTGAGAACATCGACGGCGTGCTGACCATCGCGGAGCCCGCGCTTGTGTTCTCGCGGCGCTCCAGCGACGATCCTGCTGGCGCGACCTTCCGGCGCCAGCTCACCCTCCCCTGAGTCCGCCCCCCTCCCGCCTCGCGGGCTCGCCGCCCATCCCCCCAGCCGCGGACCCACACCAATGGTCGAGTCTCTCGTCAGCGACGGCACCAGTCGCACCTTTGTGTTGGACACCAACGTCCTGCTCTACGACCCGAACTGCCTGTTTGTGTTCGATGAGCACGAGGTCGTCATCCCGATCACCGTGATCGAGGAGGTCGACACCTTCAAGAAGGACCTGTCCGAGACGGGCCGGAACGCCCGCACCGTGTCGCGCCACCTGGACCGGCTCCGGGAGCAGGGCAACCTGGCGGACGGCGTGAAGCTTGAGCGGGGGGGGAGCCTGCGCATCGCGATGCCCACCGACCGGGCCAAGCTGCCGCCGGGATTTGGCAAGAAGGGCAACGACAACCTCATCCTGCGGACCGTGCTGCAGCTCCATGAGAACCACGACAACCCCGTGGTGCTGGTCACGCGCGACACCAACATGCGCATCAAGGCCGACGCGCTGGGGGTGCGGGCCGAGGACTTCGAGAACGCGCACATCGACGTCGAGGAGGCCTACCGCGGCGTCGCCGAGCGCAGCGTCCCCAGCGAGCGCATCGACCGCCTCTACGCGGACGGGAGCCTGGCCTGGGAGCAGACGGGCCTGAACCCCAACCAGTTCCTGATGCTCTCTGCCGAGGAGAACCCCCGCCAGACCGCCATGTGCCGCTACGACGCCACGGCCAAGGTGCTGCGCCTGGTCGGCCGGCACAAAGAGGGCGTCTGGGGCATCTTCGCCCGCAACAAGGAGCAACTCTTTGCCCTGGACCTGCTGCTCGATGACGACATCAAGCTCGTGACCATCGACGGCATGGCCGGCACCGGAAAGACCCTCTTGGCCATCGCCTGTGGCCTCCAGCGCGTGGCCGATGAGCGGGCCTTCCGCCGCCTGGTCGTCTCCCGGCCCATCTTCCCCCTGGGCAAGGACCTGGGCTACCTGCCCGGCGACCTGAACGACAAGATGAACCCCTGGATGAAGCCCATCTTCGACAACCTGGAGCTCCTGCTCGGGGAGAACGAAGAGCGCCGCGGCGGCCAGCCCAGCTACCAGCCGCTGATCGACCAGGGCATCATCGAGGTCGAGCCGCTGACCTACATCCGCGGCCGCTCGATGCCCAAGCAGTACTTCATCGTGGACGAGGCCCAGAACCTCACCCCGCATGAGGTCAAGACCGTGCTCACGCGGGCGGGTGAGGGGACCAAGATCATCCTCACCGGCGACCCCTACCAGATCGACAACCCCTACGTGGACGCGACCTCCAACGGCCTGACCTATGTGGTCGAGCGCTTCAAGGGCTCGCCGCTGGCGGGCCACATCACCCTGCGCAAGGGTGAGCGCTCCGAGCTCGCCGAGCAGGCCGCGAACCTCCTCTGACATGACTGACGAACGCAAGAACAAGGGGCGCTCCGGGCGTCCTCGCAAGGGCGGCGGCGCCCCCCATCGCTCCAAGGGCAAGCGAGGAGGTGGGGGACCGCGTCCACACCGCCCGGCCCAACGCTCCGACATCCCACGGGGCCTCGAGCAGCTCGAAGGACGCAACCCCGTCGTCGAGGCACTGCTGAGGCAGCGGCGCAAGGTGCGCAAGATCTACCTGGACGGCCGGGCCAAGCCCGATCCCAAGATCACGCGCATGCTGAGCCTCGCGGAGTCGGCGGGGGTCAAGGTCGAGCGGGTGGACCGGGAGCAGCTGGACCGCATGGCGGCTGGCGAGGTCCACAACGGCGTCATCGCGCATGCGGAGCCGCTGCCCGACTACACGATGACCCAGATGCTCGAGGAGCTGATCTCCCGCGGGGAGACGCCGTTCATCGTGCTGGCCGACGAGCTCTCCTACGAACACAACCTGGGCGCCATCCTGCGCTCGGCGCTGGGGGCCGGGGTCCACGCGGTGGTCATCCCCACCCGGCGCGGCAAGGGCCTGTCTCCGGTCGTCCACCGCGTCAGCATGGGCGGCGCCGAAGCGGTCCCCCTGATCCGTGAAGGCATCAGCTCCGCCCTCAAGATCTGCAAGAAGTACGGCCTGCGGGTCGTCGGCGCGGACATGGGGGGCGTCTCCCACTGGGACGTGGACTGGCGCATCCCCACGGCGCTGGTCCTGGGCGGCGAGTCCAAGGGACTCAGCTCCACCCTGCGGTCCCGCTGCGATGTCATCGCCGGGGTGCCCCTGCAGGGCGAGCTCGAGTCGCTCAACGTCTCGGTGACCGCGGCGGTGATGCTCTTCGAGCGGGCCCGTCAGCTCTCCCTGGAGTAGCCGGGCCGCTCAGGGGCTCAGGGCCTCTCAGAGGCTCAGCGTCTCAGAAGAGCCCGAAGAGCTTGCGGCGGGCCTTGGTCTCGATCGAGGTCTCGCCGTCGAAGAGGCGGATCAGCTTGGCGATGTCCGCCGTGATCTCGGCCGCGGGGGCCTCTTCGAGCAGCACCTTCCCGTTCTCGATGCAGCGGCTCATGTTCGCGTAGTCATTGCAGACCGTCGCGGCGATCTTGTGGCCCACGTACTGCTCGACCTTCTCCTTGCTGGTGCCCTTGGCCTGGAAGCGGTTGAGCACGATGCGGATCCGGGTGCGGTCCCCAAAGAGCTGGGTGAGCAGGCTCACGCGGCGGCCCGTGCTGACGATGGCCGGCAGCTCCTGGGTACAGACGATGATGCTCAGGTCCGAGGTGTTCACGCCGCCCAGGCCCGCCTCGCTGAGCTGCGCGCCCGCGTCCACGATGATGTGGGTGAAGAAGCGCTTGGAGGCCGCGATGGCTGAGATGACCTGGTGGGCCTCCAGGGAGCCGGCCTCGTCCACCTGGGGTGGCTGGCTGAGGACAAAGAAGCCCGTGCGGTGCTTGGGGATGCGCTCGTCGATGTGGCGCTGGTCCAGGCGACGCAGATCCCGGACGAACTCCGAGAGGGAGTAGGGGGTCTGCATGTCCAGGTAGACCCCGACCTCGCCGATGAAGAGGGCGAGATCCAGCAGCAGCACCTTGTTCTTGGGGTCGCGGGCCAGCGCGGAGGCCAGGTTGATGGCCAGCGAGGTGGTGCCCATCCCGCCCTTGGCGCCGAGCAGGGACACCACCGTTCCCGTGTTGACGGACTTGTGGGTCTCCCGCCGCATCTTCTCGAAGGTGAGGAGCAGATCGCGGTCGTCCTCGCCCAGCACGACGACGGCGCGGGCGCCGATGCGGACGGCCTCGCGGGTGGCGTCCAGGTTCTCTTCGTGGGAGACCAGGACAAGGGACGCCGAGGGCACATCGTGTCGGATGCGCCGGGCGAGCTGCATGCTCAGGCGCAGGTCCGCCGTGTCGAAGTAGAGCAGCACGGCCTGGGGCTGCACATGGGGGAGAGCGACGAGCCCCTCCTTGGGGTCGCTGCGCTCCAGGGCGATGTTCAGGTGCTCGCCCAGCAGGCTCTGCAGGGCCTGTACGGTCTCGGTGTCGAAGCCCAGGAGGGCGCTGGGGACCGGTTCATTCATCGGGTGACCTCGCTGGCACGCCCAAGTCTACTCCTCTGGGGTGGGCCTCAGTAGAGGACGCGGCGAAGGAAGGCGCTCCGGTCGGCCCCCGAGTCGGTCTGTTCCCAGATCCGAAGGACCGCCTGTGCGGGGGATTGGCCGTGCGCGACCAGGGCCTCGATGGGGTCCAACAGGGCTCGCTCACAGGGGCGGCTGCGCGAGAGGCCCCGGGCGGAGATGCGCACCAGATCCTGGGCCCACTCGGAGGCCAGGCGACCGCCGATGGTGGCCTCCAGGCCGTCCCGGCAGGCTGCGAGGAAGCGCTCGGGGGTGGCGGCGCCGAGGTCGTCCACCAGGGCCTCGACCTCGTCCAGGGCGACGCTGTCGTAGAGGAAGCCCGTCCAGAGGGTGATGCCGGCGATGGCCAGCGGCAGGGGGACCGCATCGGCGCCGCGCACCTCGATGGCCTTCTTGACGCGGACCTCGGGGAACACGCTGGTCTCGTGGAGCTCCCAGTCCGCCCAGGTGGGGTGGACGCCGTCGATGCCGTGATCGATCCAGTCCTGGAAGCTGCGGCCCTGGGCGTCGACCCACTCCCCGCGGATCTTGATGAACATCATCGGGACGGAGAGCAGGTAGTCCACCCACTTCTCGTGCGACCAGTCGCCCAGCAGAGCCGGCGGGAAGCCGGTGCGAGCGGGATCGGTGCGGGTCCAGGACAGGCCGCGGGTGGACAGGTAGCCGGTGGGCTTGCCCGCCATCAGGGGGCTGTTGGCGAACGTCGCCGTGGTCAGGGGGCCCAGGGCGGACAGGACGCGCATCTTGCGACCGCAGTCGGCCTCGTCCACGTAGTCGAAGTTCGCCTGGAAGGAGCTCGTGCCCTTCATCATGACGTGGGCCATGTCGCCGTACTTGGGCAGGTACTCCCGCATGATGCGGTAGCGGCCCTTGGGGACCCAGGGGATCTCGTCCATCGGCACGAAGGGGGTGAGGCCCAGCGCCACGATGTGGATGTCTGCCTCCTCCAGCACCGACTGCAGCTCGCCGAAGTCGCGGTTGGCCTCGTCCTGGACCTCGCGCATGGTGCGGAAAGGGGCCCCGGAGAGCTCGAGCTGGCCGCCGGGCTCCAGGGTGGTGCTGGCGCCGTCACGGAGCAGCGCGATGGGGAACTCGCCCTCGTAGTAGGGGTCCCAGCCAAAGCGCTCCATGAGCTGCTCGAGCACCCAGCGGACGCCGTGGGGCTCGTGGTAGCCGACCGGTCGGCCGTCGGAGCGCAGCATGATGCGCTCGAACTCCGCGCCGATGCGGAAGTCCTTGGGCGCGCACCCGTAGCTGTGGAAGCGCTCGATGATGGCCTTGCGGCTCAGGTGCTGTGTCAAGAGAACTCCTGGGGGTCGGATGCGCGTGGCAGCCGGGAGTTTCTTGGGTACACTCCGGCCATGATTGCGCTCTTCCTGCTCGCCTGTGCCCCCCGCCTGTATTCCGATGGAGACAAGGTGTGGAGTCCCCCGGAGAACTCCTGGCCCACCGCCTCGGGCTTGCCGGAGGGCTTCGCTGCGGAGGGGTTCGCGGTCGGCGAGGTCGTCCCGGAGCTCGTCGGCGCTGACCAGTTCGGCGACGAAGTCTCGCTCTGGCAGTTCTACGGAGACGTCGTCATCCTGGACATCTCCACCATGTGGTGCGCGCCCTGTCAGGACCTCGCCGGAGATGTGACCGAGACCCAGGCCCACTACGAGGCTGACGGCGTGGTCTACCTGACCGTATTGGCCCAGGACCGGGACGGTGAGGCCCCCAGCGTGGACGATCTGGCGGAGTGGGCGGACGCCTTCGAGATCGCCGCCCCGATCGTTGGAGACGACTCCGACTGGTACCTGGACGCCGTCCCCACGAACACCTTCCCTCAGCTCATGGTCCTGGATCGGGAGCTCAAGGTCTCGGCCCGCGATCTGGCGGCCAGCGACGCTGCAATCCGGGAGCAGGTGGACGCGCTGCTGCAGGCGGAGCTGTGAGCTTGCTGCTGGCCCTGGCGTGCGCGCCGCGGCTCTACAGTGAGGGGGACGAGGAGCCCTGGAGCGCTCCGGAGAACAGGTGGCCCACCATCGAGCAGGATCCCGCCCTCACCGGGGAAGGATTCCGGGTCGGCGAGGTCATCCCGGAGCTGCGCGGCCCCGACCAATTTGGCGATGAGGTCTCTCTCTGGCAGTTCCACGGGCAGCTCATGGTCCTGGACATCTCGGCCATGTGGTGCGGCCCTTGCCAGGCGCTCGCGGAGCACGTGGGAGAGAGCCAGGAGCGCTTCGCCGACGACGGCGTCGTGTTCGTGACCGTGCTCCCCCAGGACAAGGTCGGTGGCAGCGTGGACGTCTCGGAGCTGCAACAGTGGGCCGAGCTCGGCGGAGAGAACGCGCCGATCGTCGCCGATCAGGACGGGTGGTCCATCAAAGCCGTCCCGGACAACAGCTTCCCGCTCATTCTGCTGGTGGACCGGGAGATGCGGGTCCACACGCGTGGCCTGCAGACGGCACACCTGGAGATCGAAGAGGCCGTCAGTGAGTTCCTGGCTGCGGAGTCGGTGGACTAACCGCGGGGATCCAGAGGCATCGGGCAGCCCGCTTGGGCCTCGGCCTGAGCGACCAGGGCGGGGTCCAGGGTGGGCGCCATGCCCCGAGCCGAGCAGCGCTGGAAGCGCAGGTGCTCGGAGAGCGTGAACACCACGACCTCCTCGCTGGCGTCCCCAAAGCTGCTGGGCGTGAAGGGGCGCGGGCGGCGGAGCAGCTCACTGGTGAGCGCGCGCAGCGCCTCCGCGCGGGCCTGCTGGGGCGGGTAGCTGAGCCCAAAGTGGGCCTCCAGGCCTGCGAAGGCCTGCATCTCCTCGCCGGGCTCGCGCAGCCAGAGCTCGGCCTCCCGCTGAATGGCGTGGGAGTGGCACTCCCGCTGAAAGCGCCCGGTCTGTGCGCACAGCCGCTCCGCTTCACTCCCCATGGACTCCACGTTGTCCGAGAGCAGGAACCAGCACTCCTCGCGCCAGAGATCCGGCTCGATGTCTTCGCAGGCACTCTCGGCAGCGAGCGAGTCTGTCCTGGCGAGTTTGCCTGCGCGCCAGGACTCGCAGTCGCCCCGCAGGCCCGAGTCGACGATCTGGGCGCAGTCAGCGTTGGCGCCAGACTCGAGCGCCTGCGCATGCAGCCGCTGGTCGGGATCACTGGGGGCGCTCAGGCCGCAGGAGAGGAGGAGTAGCAACACTTCCTCAAGGTATGTGTGATCTGCGCCCTCCGAGTCTGGAGGGTGTCAATCCCCCTCCGCGCGCCCAGGCGCTCAGCAGCCCGCATCAGCCACGGCGCGAGCGACCAGTTCGGGGTCCAGCGTGCTCGCAAACTGCTTGCGGCTGCAGTCGCTGAAGCGCAGGTGCTCAGCCAGGGTGAACACCACGATCTCGTCGCTGGCGTACCCGAATGTGGCCGGCGTGAAGGGCCGGGGGCGCCTGAGGAGCTCGCTGGTCAGGGCGCGCTGGGCTTCGTGGTAGGCCCGCTCGGGGGGATAGCTCTTGAGGAAGTGCGCCTCCAGGCCGGCCATCGCCTGGTCCTCCTGGCCAGGAGTGGAGAGCCAGCGCACCGCCTCGCGGCCAATGGCGTGCGAGCGGCACTGGGTCTGGAAGCGCCCCGTGTGACCACAGAGGCGCTCGGCGCGCTCGCCGATGGCCTCGGTGTTGTCGCTGAGCAGGAACCAGCACTCCTCACGCCAGAGCGCGGCGCTGATCTCATCGCAGGCGGACTCGGCTGCTGCAGAGTCCCACAGGGCGAGCTGCCCAGCGCGCCAGGACTCGCAGTCTCCGCGGAGCGCCGTGTCCTGGATCCCAGAGCACTCAGCGTCCTTCCCCGCTGCCAGCGCCCGCGCGTGGAGCTCCCGGTCCCTGTCTTCAGGGCGATGGCCACCACAAGCCAGCAGGAGCAAGAGCACCGCTGAACTGTATTCGGCGCCCACAGGCCAAGCGTTGGGAGGGTGTCAATCCCGCGCCGGGCAGGCGGCCTCGTGGCGCGCTGCCACAACGAGCGCGGGGTCCAGGGAAGGGGACAGTCCGTGCTCTGCGCAGCCGTGCTGCCGAAGGTGCGCCGCGAGGGTCAACCTGACGATGTCCTCGCTGGCGTCCCCAAAGCTCTGGGGGGTGAAGGGCTTCTCCCGGTTCAGGAGTTGGGCCACGACCATGCGCTGGGCCTCAGATCGGGCCTTCTCCGGCTTGTAGAGGGCGCTCCAGCGCTGCTCCAGGTCTGCCTGCGCCTGGGTCTCGTTGCCGGGCGTCTCCAGCCACCGCCGGGCCTCGCGGGAGATGGCGTGCCCTCGGCACTCGCGCTCGTACTGGGCGGCTTGCCCGCAGAGGCGCTGGGCGTCGGTCCCCACGGCGCGGACGGCGTCGCTGAGCAGGAACCAGCACTCGCCTCGCCAGCGGGGATCGCTGATCTGCTTGCAGGCGGCCTCGGCGGCCTTGAGGTCCTCCTTGGCGAGGCTGTGGGCCCGCCACGCCTCGCAATCTCCCCGGAGCTGGGGGTCGGAGATGGGGGCGCACTCCGCTTGGGCTCCGGCCTGGAGGGCCTCGGCGTGTAGCGCCTGGTCGCTGGGAGCGGAGGCGCAGGCCAGGCTGAGCCAGAGGATCAAGGCAGGCGCTCCAGGATGTGGAAGCCGGCCTCCGTCTCGAACACGGCGCTGCGCTGACCGGGCTCCAGGGCGTCCACCTGCTGGTCGAACGCGGGGCCGAGCTCGCCGGTGAGGAACTCGCCCAGATCACCGCCATAGGGCGCCATCGGGCCGTCGGAGTACTCCTTGGCGACCTGGGAGAAGGGCGCGCCGGCGTCCAGGGCCTGGAGCGCGGCGTCGGCTCGGCCTTTGGCCTCTGCGCGGGATCGGTTCAGGTCCTTGTCGCTGCGCCACACGCCGGGGACGTCCGCGTGCTGGACCAGGATCTGCTGCAGGTGGACCTGCTCCAAGGCCTCCCGCTTGATGAGGTGCAGGCCGAACTCCGTCTCGACGATGGGCGAGATGTCGCCGACCTGGAGCTGCCAGGCGGCCTCGGAGAAGGCGGGGACATAGGCCTCCTGGCTCGCCGCGCCCAGCCACCCTCCGCGCCGCCGAGAGCCCATGTCCTCGCTGGACTCCTTGGCCAGCTCAGCGAAGTCCTCGCCGGCCACAGCGCGCGCCCGGATCGCGCTCAGCTCCCGCTCTGCCTCGGCCTTGGACCTTGAGATGTTGCTGCGGGTCGCGCTGCCGGTGAAGCTCAGCAGGATGTGGCGCAGCGCGATGGTGTCGGGCACGGGCTCGGGCGCCTCGGCGGGCTCGGCCGACACCTGCTCTCCAGCGGGCCCACTCGGGGACCCGGCGGGCGGCTCAGCAGAGGTGACGCTCGGTGCAGGGCCCGGCGCGCAGGCCAGCCAGAACGACAGCAGCAGCCTCACTGGATGTCCTCGGGGCCTCGGGGCAGGATGCGGCGCTCGCTGTAGGCGTAGGTCATCGGGCCCGTGATGCTGGAGTAGGCGGTCCCCTCGGCGGGGTGGGTCTCGTAGTCGGTGCTCAGGGTGTCATCCACCCACAGGCAGTCGTCGACCACGAACGCGCCGTAGTCGCTGGGGGCGTCCGGGTTGGAGTCGGTCACGGACACGCCGCTCACGACCACGAGCATGCCCTCGTAGGCCTCGGCGTCGCTCCCGGCGGTGCCCACCTCGCAGGGGTCCATCTCCAGCGGGGTGATGCTGCCGGTGCCCGTCACCTGGACCTCGGGGGACTCCAGCTCGGCCAGGCCGTTGTACTCCAGGTAGCTGCCGGAGACCGTGACCTCATCGCCCACGGCGACATCGGCGCTGCCCTTGTCGTAGATGTAGATGGCCGCGAAGCGGTCCAGCGCCGGGTCCTGCACGAAGAAGCCCCCGGAGCTGCCCGAGCGCCGCCCCGTGACCACCAGGCCGCTCAGGGTCAGCCGCTCCCCCTCTTCGGGATGGTCGGGGTGCGTCTCGTCCTGGATCACGTCGACCCCCAGCGGGCAGCCCTCGTCTCCGGGGTTCGCCGCGTCGGGGCAGGGGTCACAGGCGTCGCCCTTGCCGTCTCCGTCGCTGTCCTCCTGCGCGGGGTCGTAGTGCACCGGGCAGAGGTCCTGGTCGTAGAGAACGCCGTCGTCGTCGATGTCCACCGGGTCGTGGGTGCAGTCCTCCGCGTCAGGCAGCAGAGGGCAGGGATCGCAGAAGTCGCCCAGCCCGTCCCCATCGTGGTCCCACTGCTGGGGGTCCCACACCTCGGGGCACAGGTCCGCAGACGAGGTCACCCCGTCGCCGTCCGGATCCTCGCTGCCGCCGGACACTGGCGCGCAGGGGCCCCGCTCGTCGGCCTCGCACTGGGTCAGGCCGTAGAGCTCCTTGGTGTAGTCCAGGGGCTGCTCGGTCTGGATGGGGCTCAGGGCAGCCTCCAGCTCGTCTCGCACGGCCGCCACATCCCAGCTCACACAGACCTGGCGGGTCTGCCCGCAGACATCCCAGTCCTCGCAGGTGGATTGGGTATCCATCGCGCCGGTGAGCTCCGGCTCGCCGAACACCGCCTCGCCGTCGACCACGACCAGGCGCACCTCCCCCGGGGCGCTGTCCAGGGCCTGACGGTAGGGGGTGTCGGAGTAGGGGAACACGACCAGGTCGGCCTTCGCGCCCACCGCCAGGCTGCCGATCTGGCCCTCCAATCCCAGCACCTGCGCTGCCTGCGAGGTCCCCATGGCCCAGATCTCCCGGTCGGAGATGGGGGTGCCCGTCCCGGTCAGCCAGTCATCGGCGCAGACCAGCTCCTCGCGGGGGTTGTGGGAGCCCGAGGGCGTCCAGTCCGGCCCGATGGCGACCTTGAGGCCCATCCGCTTGGCGACCGCCACAGGGGTCGTGCCCCCGTAGAGCGCCAGGTTCGAGCGGGGGGACCAGATCACGCCGGTGCCCTCGGAGGCCAGGGCCGCGAGCTGTCCGGTGCTGCCGTCCGAGGCGTGTACGTACACCCAGCCCTCGCCGCTGCCGCCGATCTCCTGCATGTAGGGGATCTCGCTGTTCACGCTGGCGTCCCAGCCCTCGGCCACGTGGTAGAGCGCCGCGTCCAGCTCGCCGGAGGCCAGCTCCGCGTTCAGGCTCTGGGTGTCCCCGCTGTCCAGCCCCGTGGTCACCTTGGAGGCGCTGTAGACCATCTCGAAGTCGGCCAGGCCGTGGAATCCGCTGGACTCGTCCAGGTTGCGCACGCCGCCCGTCAGGCAACTGTTGTAGTAGACGCCCACCGCCGAGGTGCTGCCGCTCATCAAGGCCCGGGTCTCCGCCCAGCGCATGATCTCGCAGCCGTGGTCGTCGCTGATGCTGTCGAAGGCCTCGCGGTAGTCCCAGTAGCGGCCGTCGGACTGCCAGTCGTAGCGGTCCTCGAACACCGGGTCGATCTGCCAGGGGGGCAGGGTGTTGTACTGCATGTGGTCGTGGGCATCGATCACGCCCGCGCCGATGACGCCCTCGGTGCAGATCACCTGCGCGCCGCTGAGATCGCAGTCCTCGCCGGCGCAGACGATCTCGCCCTCCTGGAAGCGCACCGCGCCGAACACCGGGCCGTCGTCCAGGAGCAGCACGCCGGAGAGCGCCACGCCCTGATCGCCGTCCTGGGGCGTGCAGTCGCCCAGCGCGGGGCCAGGCGTGACCAAGGGGTCGGTCTCGGGGCTGCCGGTGTCTGCGGTGTCGACGCTCTCCCCGGTGTCGGGGGTGGTGCCGCGGTCGCGGCAGGCGAGCAGAGCCAGGACGAAGAGCACGTGGGCCTCCTTGGGCGCATCCATTAGCCTGCCACCAGTGTGGACCCTGCTTGTGACGATCCCCGCTCTGGGGGCTGAACCCAACGCGCCAGTGGACGGCTGGCTGGACGCTGTGGTGCTGCTCGAGGCCGGGCCCTCGCTGTGCGCGGGTGTGCTGGTCGATGACGCCGGCACCGTGGCGACCGCGGCGCATTGTGTGACGGCGGGGAGACAGGTCCGGGTGCAGACCCGCGATGGGGCCCACCTCCGGGGTCAGGTGGTGGCTCGGGACCTGCCCAGCGATCTCGCCCTCGTCGAGGTCGCCGGTCTGCAGGGCGCCCCCCACCTGGAACTCGCTGACGCGCCGCCTGCGCTCGGGGAGCCAGTCTGGGCGCTGGGACACCCCCGCGGCAGCGAGACCCGCCGGAGCCCCCAGCTCGCTGGAGTGCTGCTCTGGAGCGCGTCCCAGGGCGTGGTGAGCAACCGATCGGGGAGCTGGATCCAGGTGGATGCAGCCTTGAACCCCGGGAACAGCGGGGGCCCCCTGGTCAACGCCGAGGGCGAGGTCGTGGGCATCGCCTCCCGCAAGCTGGCCGGAGAGGGCCTTTCCTTCGCGACGCCCGCGAACACCCTCCAGCTCATGCTGGACGCCCCCGACTCCCGCGCGCTGGGCGGCAGTTACGGCGCGCAGGTCGAAGTGTGGCTGCCCCTGTCCACCACCGGGGCGCCCAGCCTTGGCGCCCACCTGCAAGGCGATCTGCGGGACCACCTGGTGCTCCAGCTCGGGGCCTACGCGGGCCTGGATCGCCGCTGGCGCGCCCTCCGCAGCGGCGAGTCCACCTGGCTCAGCGCGCGGGGCAGCGCCGCCTACCGCTTCCGCATCGGGGCGGGGAGCCTGAGCACCACCATCGAGGTGGGCGGAGGCTTCGCCGTGCTCTCCACGGAGCTCGGTCAGGACGGCTGGACCCGCCCCGGGCCCATGACCATCGCGCCCTCCGCTGAGCTGCGCGTGGGCCTGCTGGGGCGGAGCGCGGTGCAGGTGCTGGTGCTGCCCACCCAGAGCGAGCAGCTCGTGCACCTGGGGGTGGTCTGGAGCTGGCCGGGGCGGCGGGGCGTCTGGTAGCGGAAGCTCAGGCCCGGTCGGGGTCGAGCTCGCCGACGGTGTGGGTGTCTGTGCGGAAGGCCAGCTTGCCGTCGGGGAAGGGGAGCAGGCGGCCGCGGCGGACCATGCCGATCGGGTGCATGGGGGCTCCGTGGACCTTGGGCTCGCCCAGCGGGTGGCGCAGGAGCTGGTCTCGCTCCAGCGCGTAGATGGTCTCGCCCAAGGGCAAGCCCCAGACCAGGCGGCTCAGGGGCTCCAGCGCGCCACCGGGCCGCCAGCGGAACAGCCCCCAGTGCTCGGCGAGTCCGCGCAGCATGACGGTGCCCTCGTCGGTGACTTGCAGCTCGAAGACCTGCTGGACGGGGCCGGGGCTCCGGGTGGTGGACCCACCGCTGTCGAGCACCAAGGTCCCCTCGCTCCCCAGGTAGACCAGGTGCTCCCCGCTGGGGCTGATGGCGGCCTTGGGGGCGTAGTGGGCGCAGGGCTGCGCGGGCAGAGTGCGCAGGAGCTGGCCGTCGGGGTCGTAGAGGGCCGCGCCTTCGGGGTGGGGGGCGAGCAGGCGACCGTCTCGGGTGAACGCCAGGCAGCGCCCGATCCCGCGACTCCAGGGGTGGGAGAGGAGGGGCTGGTGGGCGCCTTGGGGATCGATCCTCACCACCGCGACCTGGGACCCGCCTTGGCTCGGGGCTCGCCAAGGGGAGTCGCCATTGGGCTGGTCGGCACCATCGAGGTCAACCAAGGCGTGGGTCCGCCCTTGGGCATCGAAGGCCAACAGCCGGGGGGTGGCTCCGGGCCCCAACGCGTGGCTCGTGAGATGTGCGGTGCCTCGCTCGATCCGCCGCACAAAGCCCGTGTCCGCGACCCAGACCGCATCCCCTGAGGGGGCGACTGCGAAGGGCTGGCCCTGGGGGAAGGGCTCCCGCGTGACGGTCATCCACTGGACCGGACCGTCCTGGGGGTCGCGGACCAGGAAGCCCTCTGAGAACAGCAGCTTGAGGGCCCCCGACCACGCGTTGGGCAGGGGCATTGCGGTCTTGAGCTTGTTGATGGTCTTCTTGCGGGCGCGGCCGCTCTCCGCGGTCCATTGCACTGAGAGCTTGCCCGCCGGATCCAGGAGCTGGACGCGGGCCAGGCGCTCGGGGTCACGCGCGTGAGACCACCGCACTCAGCCCTCGCCGCGCTTCCGGGAGCGGCCCATCAGCGCAGCCACGGCGTCCTCGACGCTGAGCTTGCCGTGGGCGATGCCGTAGACCATCTGAGTCAGGGGCAGCTCCACGCCCAGGCGCGCGGCCAAGGCCAGGGCAGTCCCGGCGGTCTGGATGGCCTCGGAGTCGGTGTGGTCGCGGGCGCCGCCCAGGTCCTTGCCCACGCTGTAGGCCGCGCTGTCGGACAGGGAGATCGCGGAGACCAGATCGCCGATGCCGGAGAGCCCGCCGAAGATGGTGGGGTCCACGTTCACGGCGATGGCCAGGCGGCGCATCTCGGCCAGGCCGCGGCTGACCACCACGCCCCGCAGGCCGGAGCCGGCGTTGAGCTGGTCGGTGATACCCACGGCGGTCGCCAGCACCTGCGCCATCGCGCCGGCGAGCTCCACGGCCTCGGGATCGTCACCGGTGTAGACGCGGCACTGGGCGCTGTGGAGGGCCGCCTGGCCCAGGCGGTTCACCTCGTCGTAGCGGCTGGCCACGATGGCGGCGGTGGGGACACCCTTGAGCACCTCGGGGGCGATCAGCGGGCCGCCCAGGATGCCCACCCGCAGGCAGGGGGAGATCTGGGGGAGCAGGTGGGTCAGCCAGCGGCCGGTCTCGGGGTCCGGTCCCCGCGTGCAGAAGATGACCCGGTGCTGGGGCCCCATCTGGAGCGCGCTCACGGCGTCCCGGACCTCCCACGCGGGGACCGCCATGAGCAGCAGCTCGGCGTGCGCGGCGACCTCGGCGAGGTCCTTGGTCAAGGGGAGCTTGCGGCGCGGCCGCGGGCCCATGTAGCCCAGCAGGATGTCGTTCTCGGCGCTCTTTGCCAGGGTCGCGATGGCCTGTCCCCAGGCGCCCATTCCGATGATGCCGACCTTCATGCGAGCACCCCCTCGGAGGGCAGGCCGGGTGGTCCGGGTGGCTTGGGCCCCCGGGCGGCGTGGGTGTCCTCCTGGTCCAGGCCGTAGCCCACCAGGCGGTTGCGGTAGAAGAGCAGCAGCTCGGGGTCGATCACCAGGGTGGCCCCCAGCTTGCGGAGCGCGGGTCGGGTGTGGAAGGCGGCGAAGCGCTGGAGCGCAACACGCAGGACCTCGCCGTCATCATCGGGGACTGCGAGGCGGATGAGGCCCTGCTGTTGGAGCGGTAGGAGATGTTGCCGGATGGCTGCGATCTCCTCCTGCACGTCGGGCTTGTTCAGGCGGCGACCCCCAGCCTCGATGCGGACCAGGCGCCAGGTGTCCATGCCCCCGTGGGCCTTCTCGAACACGCGCCAGGCGGCCATCGCGGCCAGGTGGGTGGAGAGCACCACGTTGTCGCGGTGGTAGGCCTTGACCAGGGCGCGGCTGAGGCGGTCGGTGTACTGGCGGTCCCGCTGCTCGTCCCACTCGACCTTGCCGGCGGCGTCGGTGACGTAGCGGCGGCGGTCCACGGGCTTGCCCATGGGGTCCAGGCTGCGGCCCAGCTCGTCCACGGGGTTGCCCAGCGGGTCCATGGGCGCGCCGAAGGTGACGTGCACGCCCTCGTCCAGGGCCAGGATGCGGCGGAGGAAGCCGGCCACTGTGCGGGGCTGGGAGAACTCGTCGTCGACGATGATGTAGCGCTGCTTTCCTTCGCGGGCCAGAGAGTCCCGGATGAGGGTCTCGGCCTCCAGGACCAGCGAGGTGGAGAGGGTCAGGGGCACCACGAATACGTCGCCGTCGGCGCCGCGCCGCTCGTTGATGTTCTCCAGCCAGGCCTGGAGTCCGGTGCCCAGCAGGCCCTTCTTGAGGCTCTTCTCGACCATGCCGGAGCGGCTGCGGGTGCCGCCCGGGAAGAAGAGGCTGTGGTGCCGCTGGCGGAGGATCTCCACCGAGTAGTCCTTGAGGGTGTCCTTGTAGAGCAGGCCCTGCTTGCGGCGGTCCACGGTGTAGGCCCCCAGGCGGCTCATCCAGAAGGCCATCATGGGGTTCGAGAAGAGGTTCAGGCCGGCGCCGTAGGCGAAAGGCGGCAGGCCGAGCTGGTAGAGCGCGTAGCCGATCAGCGGGCTGTCCAGGTTGGACAGGTGGGTGGGCGCCAGGATGACCGTGCCCTTCTCGGAGAGGCGCTTGATCAGCTCCACGGGGCCGTGGATGTGGATCTTGTCGCTGGGGTCCACGTCGCGCAGGAACACGCGCCGCGGATCCGTGGCCGAGACCAGGTTGGTCAGGGCGCGGGGCAACACCTTGGTCGCGACCTTGTAGGCCCGGGTGGAGAAGGGGTTGTGGATCTCCTCGCCGTAGCCCCGGACAAGGCGTCTCAGAGCCGCCAGCAGGGCGGGCCTGGAGCCGTCTGCGACCGCACGCGCCGCGGCGTCGATCTCGGCGAGCTCCTCGGGGGGCGGCGGGTCCTCTTCGAAGCGCAGGCGCTCCTTGTAGACCGTGTCGGCCAGCAGCTCGGACAGTTGGGCAGGGGACATCCCGTCAAAGCGCCGCTCGGCTCTGGCGACCAGGGCGTCGGCGACGGCGGGGATGCTCGGCGAATGGAAGATGGGCATGCGGTCTGACACGCGGCGATGGTAGCAATAGAGGACCACAGACGAGAGCGCGGAGCGCCCCCTCTGTCCCCGGAGCAGCCCTTGTCCCAGGCCACCACCCAAGGCATCCACGTCGAGGTCCAGAGCGCCTATGTCGCCGCTCGCAGCCAACCCCAGGCCCGCCGCTGGCTCTTCGTGTACCGGGTCGAGATCCGGAACGATGGCGAGCAGCCCGCCCAGCTCATCTCGCGCTACTGGCGGATCCAGGACGGCATGGGCGAAGTCCAGGAGGTCGAGGGGCCCGGCGTCATCGGTGAGAAGCCCCGCCTGGAGCCCGGCCAGAGCCACGTCTACACGAGCTTCTGCCCCCTGACGACCTCGATGGGCAAGATGGAGGGGCACTACGTGATGCAGCGAGACGACGGCAGCCGCTTCAACGCGGAGATCGCACCCTTCCTGCTGGTCGACCCGGCCAGCATCAACTGAGTCCCCTGGGGTGAGCGCAGGTCAGCAGTGGCCGTCGCCCACCCCGAGCTGGAGCCTGAACAGCGCCCAGGCCGGTCCTTCGGCGATCGGGGGGCCCCACTGGGCGATCAGGATGCGCTCCACGTGCCCCGCGCGCCCGGGCAGCATGTGGTCGCGGTGGAGCAGCAGCAGCGAGAAGCCGGCGTCCACCGGTCCAGGGTCCGGCCGGCAGTCCACCTGAGCCAGGTGCGAGCCCTCCTCCAGCGCCTGGAGCAGCCCGTAGTGGGCGATGGCCGCGGGGGTGTCCGGAGACGAGATGCGCGAGCTGGGTCGACCGTGAGCCCGGGTCTGGAGCAGGTCGTGGTCCCTCAGCGCCTCGGCCTCCAGGGGCAACCCGATGGGGGCGTTCGGGAGCTCCAGGATGGGGCCCGGCGGCGCCTCGGCCAGCGCCTCCTCCAGCGCGGGGTCCAGGGAGTGGGTGTACCAGGCCGTGGGCAGCTCGGGGCGGAACAGCGCGCCTTCAGCGACCAGCACGGGGGCCAGGAGGAGGACCCACTTGCCGGCCCGCTCCACCCCGTGGTGCACCGCCCAGGCCGCCAGGACCGCGAGCGGGGTCGCCACCATCAGGCCCAAGCGAGGCCACGCTGAAACGCCCCCCAGCAGCGGCAGCCAGTCCACCAGGCGCGTGGGGCCCGGGAGCTGCGTGTCCCCCAGGGCCAGCGTGGGCCCGAACATCAGCAGCAGGCCGCTCAGCGCGAGCGCCGTCCAGCCACGGGGGGCCCAGCGCGCACCGACCATCGCTGCGGCGGTGAGGGCCAGGCCCGGCAGCATCAGGCGGTCGCCCATGTAGTGGCTCGCCGTGAAGGGAAGCAGCTCCGAGAGGTGACTGGGCGGTCGCACCTCGCCGGCGGGATCGAGTCTCGAGATCCACCAGGGGTCCGTGGCGCTCAAGTGGTGGGCCAACAGAGCCCCGGAGGCCAAGGCACCCACCCCTCCAAAGAGCAGCAGCCAGCGGCGGTCCAGGCCCCGGGAGAGGAGGAGGAGCGCGGGTCCCAGCACCAAGAGACCCAGGATCAACGCCTGCCACCCCGACCACGCGAGCGGGAGCATGGACACCGTGGCCAGCGCGAGGTGCGGCGGTGTGGGCTTTCGCAGGGCGCTCAGGCACAGGCTCAGGGGCAGGGCCATCCACGCCCAGGCCCAATACTCGGTGCGGCCGGAGGACAGCGCGACCCCCTGCAGCACAGGGCTACACGCCAGAGAAAGGCCAAGGATGGTGGCGGCCTCGGGGGTCTGCGGGAAGAGCTGCCGCCCCAGGCGCCAGCCGCCGACGCCTGCCAGCACGAGCGTGCAGAGGGCCAACAGATTCCAGCCGAGGGTCGCGCCGGGGAGGCCCCAGATCAGCGCGGGGGCCATGAAGAGCGCGTGCAGCGGGTCGGCCAGGTCCTGCTTCATGCCCGCCGGGAAGTTGGCGAGCTCGCTCTGGCGCAGGAAGAGGTCGCCGCCGTCCAGGCCGGCCCAGAGGCCGAAGAGGTGCGCGGCGCCCTCGGCGTGGGGGCTGCCCAGAGCGAGCTGGGTGGGCGCGAGCCAGATGGGACCGAAGGCGACGGCGATGGAGACCAACAGGCCCGCCCAGAAGACGGCGGCGGCCAGTCGGGCGCGGCTCACTCGTACTCCGAGTACTTCTCCATGCGGCCGCGGGTGCGCTCCACCGGGTACTTCTCGGCGTTTCGGGCCAGCTTGTCGGTGAAGGCCTGGGCCAGGTCCACCTGGGCGTGCTCGGCGAGGTTCAGCAGGCAGATCAGCACGTCGGCGAGCTCATCGGGGACCTTTCCCTCGCGGGAGGCCACGGGGGGCTGGGGGCCGTCGTCGGTGGACCAGAGGTAGAGCTCCAGGACCTCGGCGGCCTCGACGGACAGGGCCATCGCGAGGTTCCGGGGGTTGTGGTACTGGCCCCAGTCCCGCGCCTGGTTGAAGGCCCGGAGCTGGGCCTGGAGCTCCGAGAGACGGGGCTCCGGGGATTGGCCTGACCGGCCGCTCATCCCTCCTTCTCCAGCAGCAGGATGTGCTCTTCGCGGACGATGTGGGCGCCCTTGTCCTCGCGGCCACCCGAGGCGCTGCCCAGCACGCGCAGACCGGCCTGCCCAGCGGCTTGTCGCAGAGGCTTGAGGACCGGGATCAGCCGGCTGTCCACCAGACCATCCCCGATGACGATGGCGGCGCGGCCACCGGGGAGGAGCCAGCGGGCGACCATGTGCATCCAGCCCTCGATGTCCTGCTTCCAGTTGTAGAGGGCCTCGCGGGGGGAGTTCTTGAACGCGCGGCGCGAGCCCATCTCCTGCTGCCAGATCTCCGGGCTGTCCCAGCCAAGCCAGGCGAGGCGGAGCTGCTGGTACTCCAGGTAGTCGTAGACGCCGGGGTAGGGGGGCGAGGTGAGCAGGCCGGCGACGGGGCCGGGGGGATCCAGCTCCAGCCCGCTGCCCTGGCGGATCCGGGGGACCGCGGTGCCCTCGGGGACGGCCTCGTTCAGGGCCTCCCAGCGGCGCCCCAGCTCGCGGGCCTTCTTGTGGAAGAGGATGGCGGTGGTGCCGGGCGGGCGCTCGCGCTCCACGCGCTGGGGGTTGGTGTCCGAGCGGCGCAGGGAGACCTTGACCAGGATGGAGGAGAGCACCAGCTCCAGGGCCTTGCGCACGTCCGGGTGGGCCTGCTGGATACCCTGGCGGATGCCCTCGAGCTCCTGGGCCACGTGGGGCTGGTACCAGGGCTTGACCCGGCGGGCGATCTCGTCCGGGGGGAAGTCCTGGTTGTGCTGCGCGGTCTTGGCGATCTGCCGGGCGGCGCTGCGGAAGGCGGTGATGCGCTCCGGAGACCACAGGCGGGTGCGGCCGTGGGCCAGCGCGACAGCGACGGGGGAGATGTCGGTGCCGCTGGCGTCCCGGCCCTGGAGCATGGCCTCGACCAGGGTGGTGCCGCCGCCGCAGAAGGGGTCGTGGATGGGGCCGGGGGGCATCAGCTCCAGCAGGTCCACGGCGGCGTCGGGGTGCAGGCCGGCGGGGTAGGTGTGGAAGCCATGGGTGAAGCGGTCCACGCGCCCGGTGCGGGACAGGGCGCGCTCCAGGGTCTCCTTGAAGGCGGCGTCCCCGCGGGAGCTCAGGTGCGTGAGGGGCAGCCAGCCGGCGGTGCGCTTGTCGTCTTGCTCTTCAGCCACGGTAGGCCTCGTCCTGGGTGATGCTGCTGAGCACCCAGGCGTGCTCGGCGCCCACGATGCGTGTCCCGCAATACCCGCAAGCGCCGCCCAGGTCGACCCGATCGAGGGGGGCTCCGCAGCTCGGGCAGTGCTCGGTGTCCGCGCTGGCGCTCGCGTCCCCGCCGGCCATGCGCACGAAGGTCCAGTACTCGGAGAAGTGCCGGAGCTGCGTGTCCGAGCCGCCGATCACGCGCCCCTGGGCGTCCGTGGTCCAGTCCCGCATGGATGCGAAGATGCGCAGGGTGATGGCCTCGTAGTAGGCGTCCACGCCCACCTTGACCGGCTCGATCTTGCGGATGCTGATGTCCGCCAGGTGGTTGCGGTAGCCGGCCCGGCGATAGTTCTCGATCCAGTAGCGGTGGGTCTGGAAGAGGGCGTCGGTCTGGTAGGGACGGGCGCGCTCCCACCGCAGCTCACTCCAGGCCTCCTGCAAGCTGTGGAAGACCTTGCGGACCCGGTCGAGGAACTTCTGGTAGTCGAGCTCCGGGTGTCGGGCCTGCAGCGCGCGGAGCTCGGCCTGGAGCTTGGGGTCGACCACGGTTGGCAGATCGGTGCCGACCTCCATGCCGGCGCCCAGAGACAGGCTGGGGGCGGTCGCGGGGCGCTGGCCCACCATCTGCAGGTCCATGAGCTGCCACTGCAGGCGTCCGTCGTTGATCCCGGTGCCGCAGTGGGTGCAGCGGCCTTGGGGGTCGGTCTCCAGAGCGGCGCCGCAGGCCGGGCAGCGCAGGGCCTGCATGCGGTCGGGGGGCGGCGAGAAGGCATCGGCGCGGCGGGTGAAGCTCCAGCGCTCCTGGATCCAGATGGGCTTGTCCTGGACCGTCACGTTGGCCTCGAACTCCACCACGATCCAGGCGGTGGGCTCGCGCAGGCTGACGCTCAGGATGCGCGCCGCGCCGACGATGACGTCCTGGGTGGGGACGGGCTGGCGCTTTTCGAGCTGGGCCTTGGCCTGGGGCGTGAGCAGGGCGTCGATGCTGCTGTAGTCGCCGGTGCTGCGCAGCTCGTGCACGCGGGTGAACAGGAGCTGCACCAGATCCAGGAACAGGGGCTCGGAGAAGCCGGGATCGCGCTGGCGCAGGGCGGCCATGCCCTGGGTGTCGGGGCCGACCCGGCGGGGGCCGCGCTGGATGGTGCGGGTGGGGCCGTGGCCGCCTCCGCCGCGGCTCTTCTGGTAGAGCGTGAAGCCGACGACCGCGATGGTGAGCGGGATGCCGACCGCGGGGTGCTCGATGCAGAGCCAAAGCAGCAGGCCCACCAGGTCGCCGTCGCTGGAGCTGGAGCTGCCCCCGCCGGAGTAGCTGGAGCTGCTGTGCGAGCCGCCGCCGCCGTAGTTCTGGCCGCCGCCAACCCGGGCCTCGGCGGGCGCTGCGGAGAGGGCCAGGATCAGGACCAGGGACCTCACGGGAGCACCCGCGGGTGGTTGGGGATCAGGCCGGCGCTCTGGCCGGGCAGGTGGGCCGCGAGCAGGTCCCCGAGGCGCCCGAGGCTGGCCAGTGTGTCCTCGCTGGTGGAGAGATCCCAGTGCAGGTGTTTGAGCTCTGCGGGGGGGATGTGGCGGGCCACGCCAGCGTCGGGCACCAGGCGCACCTCTCCCTCCAAAAGAGAGATGTAGACCAGTACGGCCTGGCGCTCGGGGGTGTCGTGGACGCGCTCCCGGTGGAATGCGGCGTCGGCGGCGAGATCGACCTGGGCGGCCTTGCGGGAGCGGGAGGCGATGTGGGCCAGCGCCCAGGGCCAGCGCCCCACGACCCAGTGGGCGGCGGCCGCGAGCACCAGCAGATCGACGGGGATCCACGCGCTGTGGAAGTCCACCGGGGCGAACAGGGCCACGCACAGGCCCAGGGCGGCCGCGCAGCCCCCCGCGAGCAGGCTGAGATCGCGGTAGCTCCCCGAGCTGGGGGCGATCACGACCACGACCTCCACGGTGGTGGTGGTTTCGATGGAATCGACCGCCTGGGTGAGGGCGTCGAGGAAGGCGTCGTCCGTGTTCAGCACCTGTGCATGATAGCTTCCCGGACCCTCTCAAGCTGCGGAGCATCCCCATGCGCATCCACTCCGAGTCCCTGCTGAACCACAGCCCCCGCGAGGCCTTCCTGGCCTACCGCGACCACCTGCCCGAGTTCGCGCCCCTGATCGACGACATCCAGAAGATCGTGGTCGAGAAGCGGGAGGAGAGCGACGGCGTGGTGAAGCTGCACAACGTGTGGTTCGCCCAGCGGGAGATCCCCACCTTCGCCAAGGCCTTCCTCAAGCCCGAGATGCTGCGCTGGGACGACTTCGCAGACTGGCGCGACGGCGAGCTGCGCTGCCACTGGGAGATCAAGCCCCGCGCGTTCACCGACTCGGTCAAGTGCAAGGGCACCAACACCTTCGTGGACGCCGGCAACGGCCGCACCCGCGTGCTGCTGGAGGGGGACCTGAGCATCGATCTCAAGGGCATCCCCGGCGTCCCGCGCCTGGTCGCCGGCCGCATCGGCCCCAAGGTCGAGCAGTTCATCGTCTCGCTCATCACGCCCAACCTGCAGAAGACCAACCAGGCCCTGGGCACCTGGATGGACAAGCAGTAGCCGCGCCCTCTGCGCCACCGACGCCCCTGGGCTCCGGCCTGGGGGCGCTGTGTTTTCAGGGGGACGGGCCTTCAGTGGGCCTTGAGGGACAGCCCGTCGTTGACCTCGACCAGCAGGCCGCGATCCAGCAGCGGCTCGGCGAGGTCCAGCAGCTCGTGCTCGCCGATCTCCAGCATCTGGGCGAGCACCGGCAGCTCCACGGCCTCGCTCGCGGTGATCCGCAGCAGCTCGATCTGCTGGGGGTTCAAGCCGGAGGCGCCTCGGGAGGGGGGCTGAAGGTAGCCCACGACAGCCCCGGGCCTACCGCGGGTGCGCTCGTGGATTTCACCAGCCCGCTCCAGATTCTGGTCGGCCGAGGACAACAGCAGGCGCACGTGCGGGAGCTGCAGGGGGCTGGGGCTCAGGTGGCGCGCCCCCAGGTTGGTCAGAGGCATCAGCGGGCGCTCGCTGCGGATGAGCACCAGCACCGGGAGCTGCTCGGCCAGGACCCGGGCGGAGAACTCCAGCACCGCGCGTGAGCCCGCCTGGCAGTGCACCAGCGCCCCCTGTCCCTTGCCGCGCAGGCCCTTGAGCTGCTCGATGAGCTCGCGAGGGTCGTCTCCGGGGCCCTGGAGCACCGGCATGCCCTCGCGGCGGGCCAGGGCGATGTTCTCCTGGATGAGCGTGCGCCGCCCGCTGCCGTCCCCGCCGTGCAGGACGATGACCTGACAGGCGCCGTCCATGCTGGCGGCGAGGGCCCGGCGCAGGGTGGCCCGCTCGCGGCTCATGCCCACCACCGGGAGGCTGATGGGGGAGCGCAGAGCGCGGCGCAGGCGGCCGGAGAGGCCTTGGGAGCGGGGGCGGCGCTCGGGGGTGCGGGTCAGCATCTGGAGCACCAGGTCGTCCATCGCCTTGGGCAGCTTGGGCACCAGTGAGGAGGGGGGCTCCGGGAAGCTGCTCAGGGGCAGGAAGGCCAGAGCGGCGGGGTCCGCGGAGCGGAAGGGCGCGCGGTGGGTCAGTAGCGTGTAGACCAGCGCGCCCAGGCTGTAGACGTCGCTGGCGCGGGAGGGGCTGGCCCCGGAGAGCAGCTCGGGGCCGACGTAGCCCAGGGTCCCGTTGAAGCCCTCGTCCCGGGCGGGGTGCTCCGCGGGCTGAGCGGTGCCCAGGTCGATCAGCCGGGGGGCCCCGTAGCCGTCCACCATCACGTTGGAGGGCTTGAGGTCGCCGTGCACCAGCCCGCAGTCGTGCAGGTGGGCCACGGCCTCTGCCAGGCGGGCGCAGACCTCGATGCGCTCGGGCTGGGTGCGCTGGGTGCCCCAGTGGGCCAGGGTGCTGCCTTGTACGTACTCGGTGGCCAGCCAGCTCCCCTGGGGCTCGGAGTCCACCAGCCCGACCACGTAGCGGTGGGAGAGGACCTGCAGCGCGGCGACCTCCCGCCGGAGCCGGGCCCGCTGGAGCGGATCCTCGGCGACCTTGAGGGCCACCAGCCGCCCCTCGGGGCTCTGGGCCAACCACACCCGTCCCCCGGAGCCGATCCCCAGGAGGCGCTGGGTCTGGAAGTTCCCGATGCGGGGTTGCTGCTGCGAGTCGGACACGCGCGCAGTCTACAGGAGGCAGCGTCGGGATCCCGGCCCCTGCACCGCATGGGATAGCGTTCCCCGGACTGGAGGCCCCATGCTGCAGACCCGACCCCCGCTGCGACTCCTGGCCCTGGGGGGCGCCGAGCAGAGCGCGCAGCGGATCGCCGAGCGGCTGGAGTCTTCGCTGCTGCGCCGGGGCGAGACCTGGTTCTCCTGCGGCGAGGGCAAGGTCGCCATCCAGGACAACGTCCGCGGCTGCTCCGTCTACATCCTGGCGGCGATGGTGGCCCCCGGGAGCCCTCGAAGCATCTACGACCAGCTCGTCATGTGCTTGAACGCGGTCGAGGCCGCCCGGCTGGGGGACGCCGCCGAGATCACCGTGGTCAGCCCCTACTTCCCCGGCGCGCGCCAGGACAAGCGCAAGGGCCGCACCCGCGAGGGCATCGCCGCCGGGCTGGTGGCCCGCATGTTCGAGGCCGCCGGCTGCGACCGCGTGATCAGCGTGGAGATCCACAACGAGGCCATCGCGGGCATGTTCGACCCCCGCCGCTGCGTGCTGGAGAACCTCTACCTGCACCGCCAGCTCGCCCCATGGCTGCGCGAGCAGGGGCTCTGCGGGGACACCGTGGTCTCGCCCGACGTGGGCGGCCTGGAGCGCGCCCGCCGCTACGCCGAGACCCTGAACCTGGCCATCGCGACGCTCTCCAAGGAGCGCGACTACAGCCGCCCCAACACGGTCACCAGCTCCAGCCTGCTGGGCGAGGTCGCCGGGCACGACGTGCTCATGGTCGACGACATCGTGGACACCGCGGGCTCGGCCGTCGCGGCCGTCGACACCCTCAAGGAGGAGGGCGCCAAGGACATCACCCTGGCCTGCGTGCACCCCGTGCTCTCGGGGCCCGCCTTCGAGCGCCTCTCGGCCGTCCACGCGCGCGCAGTGGCCGAAGGCTGGCGCTTCTCCGTGGTCGGGACCTCCGCCGTCCAGCAGCCCCTCGCTCCGCCCTGGTACCGTTCCTTTGACCTCGAGCCCCTGCTGGCGCGCGTGATCCGCAGCATCCACCAGGGGGGCAGCGTGACCCGCGTCCAGGAGACCCTGCAGTGATTTTGGCCTTCGTCGGACTGGCTCTGGCCCAGGACCCCACGCCGGAGACGGCCCCAGAGACCCCGCCGCCCGAGAACCCCGGAGAGCCCGGCAGCGTCGAGGTCGGCGGCACCCTCAAGCAGGTGCGCGAGCGCGTCATCTTCCAGCCCTACTGGGACCCCATCGGCTCGGCGGCGCTCTACGGCGGCGTGGGCAACCAGACCCTGGCCTTCAACCTGGGACTCGAAGCGGGCGTCGCCTATGCGGACACCGAGACCATCCTGGCCGGCAAGACCCGCGCCCGCGCCCAGGGCATCTTCGTCGGCGGCCTGGCGGGCTCCGATCTGCGCGTGGGCAGCTTCATCGGCCCCCAGAAGGACCTCTGGTCGGTCATGGGCGGCGTGGACGTGTTCCGCAACGGCTTCAACGGCACCCGCACCCAACTCCCCATGAGCTGGGGCGTCGAGTTCCCCGTCGTCGCCACCTTCGGCCCCCCCGAGGTCGCCTTCCTCTTCGGCGCCAGCACCGCCTGGCTCGCCGAGCCCAGCCGCCGCGTGGACTGGTCGACGATCGACACCTTCGGCTTCGGCCACGAGTTCGCCTGGCAGGCCGGCGTGGCCGTCTACATCAACGGCTTCCACGTGGCCGGCGCCTACTCCAGGCGCCAGACCACGCGGGGACCGGTTCAGGGCTTCGGGTTCAGCATCGGGTTCTGACGCTCAGGTGAGGCCAGCCAGGACCTCACCCTCCGGGCCAGGGACCACAAAGCCCGCCAGCTCCGAGGGCTCCGGTGCCTGTCCCGCCTCGGCCGCCGCCAGGATCTCCAGGGCCTCTGCCGCCAGCGGCTCCGAGCGCTTGCCCAACCAGCGGGCCGCCTTGGCGACCGCGCGCCTCCGGGCCCCAGTCAGGCGGGTGTTTCCCAGGAGGACGAGGGCCAGCAGCGCTGCGACAGTCTCGGGCACACCGCCCCAGGACCCGTCCACCCGCTGACTCTGAACCAACCCGACCGCCGGCGAGGTCACCCTGTCCTCGACTGCGGGCTCGGGCTCAAAGACTGGGGGTGCGGGTGAAGGGGCCATGATGGTGGGGGCCTCGTCTGCGAGCACCATGGACTCCTCCACCTCCTCCATGTCGGGGGCGCCGCTGAACACGCGCTGGAAGAGCTCGACCACGCCGCGCTCTCTCTTTGAGGCAGGGCGCTTGGGGGTGGGGCGCTTGGCGGACTTCTTGACGCCCCTCGGGGGAGCGCTGGCACCGGGGGGCCTGCGGGCGCCCATCGGGGACGGGGGAGGCGGCGCGGCGGCGGCCATCATCGGGGCACCACCCCCGCCCTCCCACTGGTCGGGGACCGCGCTGGGCTGGGACACCTGCACCTTGGGCCCCAGGACCTTGGCGGACTTGTCGACGGCCACGAACGCGGTCTGGGAGCTCAGCACTTGGTGGGCCAGGGAGAGCTTGAGGATCGCGGGCTTGAGGGCCTCCTCTTCGTGCGGGTGGACGACCAGGCGGTCCTCCAGGGCCTGGATGCGCTCCTTGGCGAACGCGGCGCCCAGGGAGTCCGTGCGCTGCGCCTTGGTCTCCAGCTCGAAGTCCCCAGCGGGGCCCCGGGCCTTGAGGGTGATGGCCTCGGGCGCCGACTCCAACCAGAGCAGGGCGGGTTGGTCGCTGAACACCTCGCCGTTGCGGGGGAGGCCGCCGAGCTCCGTGACCTGGACCAGGGGGGCTCCAAAGCGGGACTCCAGGGCGGCCACGCGCTCCTCGATGTCGTCTTGGGGCGTGCAGAAGGTCGCGGTGCCCCCGCCGACCCGCGCGAGCTGGCCCAGCAGGTCCTCGTTGACGGCCGTGTCGATCCCCAGTGTGTGCAGGCGGGCGGCGTTCCGGCGGTGGTACACGGCGGCGATCAGCTCCTGTCGATTCCACGCCTGACCGTCGGTGATGAACAGCAGCGTGTGCAGCCGGCCAGGCTCCGCCTTGGGCTCCAGGCCCAGCTTGAGGGGCGCCAGCATCTCGGTCCCGCCTCGGGGGTGCAGGCGATCGACCCAGACCTCCGCCGCGCTGAGCTCCGCTTCGGTGAGCGGGAGGAAGGCGGCGTCCCGGTAGGCCTCCACGACGTTGTCGAAGGCCAGCAGGCGGAAGCGGTCCTGGGCGTCCAGGCCGCGCAGAGCGGTGCGCAGAGCCAGCTTGGCGGCCTCCATCTTGGTGCCCGACATGGACCCCGAGATGTCCACGATGAAGGTGGCGTCGCGAGGCAGCGGCTCGGCGCTCAGGTCCGTGGGAGGCAGCACCTGGACCAGCGTGCGCTCGCCGTCCGTCCAGGCCTGCAGGCTGGGGGTGGCCTGCGCCAGGGAGAAGGCCACCACGAAGTCCCGGTCCAGCTTGCCGCCCCGCGGGGTGATGCGCACGCGCTCGCCGAGCTCGGTGCGGGCGCTGTGCTGTGCGACCTCCAGCAGCTTGACGGCGCCGTCGATCTCCAGCTCCAGGTCCAAGGGGGCGGGCTCACCCAGCAGCACCGGCGGCTGCAGGCTGGAGGCATCGGGCACGCGGTCGGTGTCCGGCAGGATGCCCTCGCCGTCGGCCCCGATGACCTTCCCGGGCAGGTACCGAGGTGCGATGGTGGTGGGGAATGCAAAGCGCTGACGGCCCCCCTCCCACGGCAGCACCCAGCTCAGCTCCAGACGCACCGTGATGGTGGCCTTGGGCGGGATGTTCGCGACCTTGAGCTGGTGGACGTCGGGTCGGTGGGACTCCAGGAGCGCGGCGCGATGCCCCTGCTCGCGGGCATCGTGGTACTCAGCGCGGGCCTGCTCCTTCTCGCGGCAGACGCCCTGGACCTCCAGATCATCGGCCCTCAGGACGAAGCCGTGGACCGCACCCTGGGGCGGCACGGGGAAGAGGTGCAGCACCTCCAGGATCTCTGCGTGGTCGTTCTCATACGCCATCTCGACCACCGCTCGGGCGATGGGGCCGGAGACGCGCGCGCGCACCTTGACCGACTGCAGCGGGAGCGAGGTCGGGCCCTCATCCAGCAGCGCAAGCAGCGCCCCCAGACCCAGAGGAGATGGCGACGCGGAGGGCAGGGTAGGGGAGAGGGTCATCGGGGCTCCGGGGTGAGGGATTGGGTGAGGCGGTCAAGCAGGGCTTGGGGGTTACTGACAAGGTCGGGGTCAATGGTGACAACAACACCAGGGCCCAACTCCGCGCTGATCAGCGCCCGCGGCTTGGGGGCACTCTGCGGCATCGGCGAGGACACCGGCTCTGCGAGCGCAGGCAGCAGGCTGGCTTCGAGCTGGGCGTCGCTGCGGCCGGACAGACCCTGCTGGATCTCGTCCAGGCCCCGGCCCGCACCCTGGAGCAGCTTCACCGCGCAGAGCTGCAGCAGGTGGCGGTATCCGTAGATCGCGCGGCGACCTTCGTAGCCCAGCGGGCGGTCCAGGAGCTGGGTGGATTGGTAGTAGCGGACGGTGCGCGCGTCCGGGAGCGGATTCACCCGGGCGTCCTGGGGCTTTGGGGCCTGGGCCAGCAGCTCGCTGGCGGTCTGGACGAGCTCGGGGAGCGTGAAGCGCCGATCGCGGTGTTGTTGGAGTGGCATGCACTTACTGTAAACATCACCCTATTCACTGTCAACATAAACTGTGAACATCCCCCTGCGAAGTTGTCGCGGGGCCTTGCAAACGCGCAGTCAACGGGTACCCTGACGCTGCACCGAGGAAAGACCATGCGCATTGGGGCTCTGACCCTCTCTCTCACCGCTCTGGCCGCGCTGGCCGCCTGCAACGGCGGGGGAAGCAGCGGCGACGGCGAGGACATCGAGATCAGCTACGTGGACAGCGATGGCGACACCATCCTGGACATCCACGAGGGCATCTGGGTGGACGTGGAGACCTCGGACGGCGAGGCGGACTCGGACACCGTGGACACCGACGGCGACGGCCTCCCCGATCACCTGGACACCGACTCGGACGAAGACGGCATCCCCGACAAGGACGAGGCCGGTGACTGGGATCCGCTGACCCTCCCCTTCGACAGTGACGGCGACGGGGTCGAAGACTTCCGCGATCTGGACTCGGACGACAACTGCATCCTGGACGCCCAGGAGGGCTCCAGCGATCTGGACGGGGACGATCTGCCGGCGTTCTCGGATCTGGACGATGACGGCGACGGCATCCTGGACTCCATCGAGATCGGACCCGACTGCGCCCAGGTGGACTCCGACGGGGACGGGACCGCGGACTACCAGGACCTGGACAGCGACGGCGACGGCATCGGCGATGTGTTCGAGGCCGGGACATCTGCATGGGACACCGAGCCCGCGGATACGGACGGCGACGGGACCCCCGACTACCTGGATCTGGACAGCGACGGGGACGGCTTCACCGACGCGCAGGAGGGGCGCACCAGCGGCCCCAAGGATGAGCCTGCGGACACCGACGGCGACGGGATCTACGACTTCGCCGACATCGACAGCGATGGCGACGGCCTGACCGACGCCGAAGAGCGGGACGTGCTGGGCACCTCGCCCTACGCCAACGACACCGACGGCGACGGCTACTCCGACGGCGCGGAGGTCGCGGCGGGTACCGACCCCAAGAGCGCGGCTTCTGTCATCGAGGGCATCTACGTCACGGTCGACGAGCGCGGCAACGTCGAGGAGCGCTTCGACTTCGAGCTGAACGTGCAGATGGGCGACATCGCCTTCTTGATCGACACCACCGGCTCCATGAGCGGCACGGTCAACGGCATGACCTCGGAGTTCTCCTCCATCGTCTCGCAGCTCTCCGGCGTGCTCCCCGACGCCGAGTACGGCGTGGCCACCTTCGACGACTACAACTACGGCGGCTTCGGCAGCGGCCAGGACCGGCCCTTCATCCTGCGCCAGCAGGTGACCTCCAACATCTCGGCGGTGCAGACCAGCCTCAGCGGCATCGGCCTGCACTACGGAAACGACGCTCCCGAGTCCGGCATGGAGGGGCTGTACCAGGGCCTCACGGGCATCGGGTACGACCAGAACTGCAACGGCAGCTTCGACTCCGGCACGGACGTGCGGCCCTTCCTGGCCAGCTCCTCGGATGCCTTCGGCGGCAGCGGCGGGCAGACCTACACCACGGGCAGCCCCGGTGGCGGCACGGACGGCGGCTACGGCTTCCGCCCCTACGCGCTGCCCATCATCGTGTACGCGACGGACAACAACCTGCGCGACCCGGACGCTGGCTACGCCACCCCGGGTGGGTGCCCCGGAGACGCGGGCGCCTCGGACGTGGTGGCAGCCGCCAGCGCCTCGGGGGCCTACCTCATCGGCATCGCGGCCAACTACTCCACGCCGCTCTCCCAGATGCAGGACCTGGCCACGCGCACCGGCTCGATGGCCGACACGGACGGCGACGGGCGCGCCGATGACCTGCTGGTGTTCCACTGGACCGGGGCCAGCTCCGGGCTGCGCAACACCATCGTCAACGCCATCAGCGACCTGGTGCAGTCCGTCCAGTTCTCCACCGTGGAGCTGGAGGTCGACGACCCCTATGGCTTCGTGACGGGCATCAGCCCCTCCAGCTACTCCATCAGCGGAGCCCCCTCGGGGCAGATCGTCCAGTTCACCCTGGACTTCCTCGGCGCCATCCCGGCGGGTGAGGAGGACGAGATCTACAAGCTCACCTTGAACGTGCTGGGAGACGGAACCGTCCTCCTGGACACCTTGGACATCTACGTGGTCGTGCCCGGGAGGCCCCAGTGATCGCCGCCATGCTGCTTCTGGCCTGCCAAGGCCCCGAGACCACCCTCACCGCCATCAACGACAACGGCAGCGGGAACGTCGACGGCATCCTGGGCCGCGTCTGCGACCCGGAGACCGCCACCTGGCTGGAGGGTGCGGTGGCCTACACCCACCTCTTCCGCGACGGCGAGCTCTACGACACCCGCCGCTCCGTCAGCGACATCGACGGCTACTGGAACCTCAGCGATCTGACCCCAGAGCAGACCTACACGGTCTACATCCAGTACGGCTCCGAGATCATCGACCAGCGGGAGATCTACATCCCGCCCTCCGGTGGCATCGCTCTGGACGAGCCCGACTGCGGCGGCGGCACCGGCCGTCTGGCCGTGGTCAGCGGCAACTACGACGACCTGGGCCGCGTGCTCGAGGGGCTGGGCTACGGCGGATACGAGGCCGTGAACGGCAACAACGCTGCTGAGCTCGCCGCGCTGCTCTCCGTGCCCGAGAACCTGGTGGTGTACGACGCCATCCTCTTCTCCGGCGGCCACATCGAAGAGGACGTGCTCTACGACTCCGACGGCTCCGGACACCAGGCCCAGGTGGACGCCGTGATCGCGTCCCTGCAGGCCTACGTGGACCAGGGCGGCATCCTGATCGCCACGGACTGGTCCTATGACCTCATCGAGGCCGGCTGGCCCGAGGCGGTGGACTGGTACGGGGACGACCTGTTGCCCGACGATGCCCAGCGCGGAGAGCCCGGCACAGTGAACGCCCGGGTGGACGACGCCGATCTGGCCTCGACGACGGGGCTGAGCACTGCCGAGGTCCGGTACGACCTCCCCAGCTTCCCGGTGATCGAGACTGTGGGGGCCGACACGACCATCTACCTCTCCGGGGCCGTAGCCTACCGGGATGGCATGCAGACCTACAGCCTGGCCGGGCCCATGACCGTGGGCTTCAACTCCGGCGAGGGCGAGGTGCTGTTCTCCAACTGGCGCTTCGACGCCAACGCCAAGACCGAGGCCTGGGACGTGCTCCGCGTGATGCTCAACCAGCGCCTGGAGAGCGCCAAGGAAGAAGAGGAGTAGCGCTCAGTAGCGACCCACGGAGCCGTCCACCTGGATGGCCCAGCGGTCGATGCCGCCCTTCATGGAGACGGCCTCCAGGCCCCACTCCCGCAGCCACATGGCGCCCGTCAGCGAGCGGACGCCGTGGTGGCACATGACCACGATCTGGCGGTCCCGAGGGAGCTGGTCTTCGTAGTCCTCGAGCTGCATCAGGGGGATGTGGAGCACCTTGAAGGGCAGCTTGGCCAGGGCGAGCTCGAAGCCCTCGCGGCAGTCCAGGATGCAGATCTCCTCGCCAGCTTGGATGCGGGCGTGGGTCTGCTCGGGGGTGATCTCGGGGATGCGCATGTGGGCCTCGACTCAGGGGGAGGTTGGGGTCTCGACGGGTGCGGGCTCCGGCTGCGCCTGGGGCGTCCGCGGGGGCTTGTCCTCCGGCGAGAAGGTGGAGATCGCCGTGATCGACTTGGAGCGGGACTCCCCGCCGACCACCAGCAGCGTGCCGTCCTCCAGGGGCAGGGCCACCGCGCCCGTCCGCGCCTGGCCGGCCTTCTCGCCCAGCTCCCAGGTGCCCTCCAGAGTGCGTAGCTCCGTGCTGCGCAGAGGCAGGGCGTCCGGGTTCTCCGGGAGGGCCTCGCCGCCGAACGCCACCACGCGGCCGTCTCCCAGCAGCCCCGCACCCAGGCCAGCGCGCGCCTCGTTCAGAGGAGCCACCTCCTTGCAGGTGCCGTCGCAGAAGAGGACCTTGCTGCGGGCGCCCTCTGCGTCCTTGCCGCCGATCACCAGCACGCCCCCGTCCACCGCGACCGCCGCGTGCAGGGTCAGCGCCGCGTCCAGCTCGCCCCAGGACTCCCAGGCGCCCTTGTGGAAGCGGTAGAGGGGCAGGGGAGAGGGACCGGTGCCGCCTACGAGGATCCAGTCCTCACCGCTGCGCACCGCGACCGCTCCAGCCCTGGGACCCGGCATCTCAGGCGCCGGCGAGGACACGCTGCCGTCGAACCACTCGCAGCTCGCCAGCGGACCGTCCACGCCCTGCCCGCCGCACACCAGCGCCTTGCCGTCGAGCACGGTGCCCACGGCCTCCGAGCGCGGGGTGCTCAGGGCAGGCAGCGTGGACCAGCCGGTCTCCGGGGACCAGGCCAGCGACTCGCCGGCGAACTTGCCCTGGGGCCGCCTCCCACCCAGGTAGAGCGCGCCACCCGCGAAGGGCAGTCCGACCGCGCCCAGCAGCTCCGCCGGTGCGTCATCCAGTCGCAACGACTGGCCGCTCTCGGGGTCCCAGCGCTCGGCCTTGTTGGAGTAGCCGCCAAAGATCACGACCCCGGCGTCCGTGGGCACCAGCGAGAACTCCGCGTGGCCAAAGTTCAGGTTGTCCCGACGGGTCCAGTGTCCGGGGTGCTCGGCGTCCACGGGCTCGCTGGGCGGGGGCTCCGGGGGCGCAGAGGTGGTGCAGGCGAGCAGCAGGACCAGGGACATGAGGGCTCCGGGGGGCAGGCAGAGACCCGCTTATCCGGCTAAGGCCCAAGGCATGAACAAGCAGCGCGGTCGCCTCCTTCGCATCCTGGCCGTGATCGCCGTCGCGGTCTGGCTCCTCTCGGGCAACACCATCAAGGCCCTGGTCGACTACCTGTGGTTCGACGCCCTGGGCTACAGCGCCGTCTACACGACCAGCCTGGCCGCGCGCCTGGGCCTGTGGTTCGTGGGCGCCGCCCTCACGGTGCTCTTCATCGCCGGGAACCTGGCCTTCGCCACCCGCGAGGCCCCCATCGACTTCCGCCGGGCCGCCCGCCTGGTCCTGGATCGCGGCCTCACCGGGCCCCAGCTCCGCAACGCATTCCGCGTCGGCGTGGGCGCCTGGATGGCCCTGCCCGCCCTGCTCTTTGGCGCCACCCTGTCCTCGGCTTGGATGGCCGTGCTGACCTGGCTTCACCGCCAACCCTTTGGAGAGGTGGACCCCGTCTTTGAGAAGGACCTGGGCTTCTACATCTTCTCCCTGCCGGTGTACCAGCACTTCCAGGACGCTCTGGCCGCGCTGATCGCCGTGACGGCCCTGCCGCTGCTGGCCTTCTATTTCATGCGCGATGTGTTCGTGGGTCAGCGGGACGGCCTCACCCGCCGGGCCCGCAGCCACCTGCTCGTGCTGGGCGCGCTCTTCTTCGCCGTGCTCGCTGTGGGCTGGCACCTGGAGAGCTTCCAGCTCCTCTTCGAGAAGAGCGGGGTGGTCTACGGCATGGGCTACGCGGATCTGAACGGCTCGCTGCCCGCCCACTGGATCCTCATCGGCGTCTCGCTGCTCTCCGCCCTGGCCCTGCTGGTCGCCACCCGCCGCCGGGATTGGCGCCTGCCCACCGGCGCCTTCGCGCTCTACGGCCTGTCCTGGGGCTTGCTCAAGGGCGTCTGGCCCAGCCTCCTGCAGACCTGGATGGTCACCCCCAACGAGCTGGACATCGAGACGCCCTTCCTGGAGGACAACATCGCCTTCACGCGGAAGGCCTTCGCGCTGGACCGCATCGCCGCCGAGCCCTTCGCGGCGGAGTCCGGCCTGACCGCCCAGGATCTGGACGACAACCCCGAGACCATCAAGAACATCCGCGTCTGGGACGACGGCCAGCTCAAGACCACCTACACCCAGATCCAGGGCATCCGGCCCTACTACCAGTTCCACGACGTCGACGTGGACCGCTACCTGATCGACGGCACCCTGCGGCAGGTGATGCTCTCCGCGCGCGAGCTCAACTACGCCAAGGTGGAGAACCGGAGCTGGGTGAACGAGCACTTCCAGTACACCCACGGGCACGGTGTCGCCATGAGCCCCGTGAACGCCGTGACCGACCGAGGTCTCCCTGAGCTCTTCCTGCAGGACATCCCCACCGAGTCCAACATCGACCTGCAGCTCGACCGGCCGGAGATCTACTACGGCGAGCTCACCAACACCTACGTGTTCACCGCCACCACCACGGACGAGTTCGACTACCCCGACGGCGACGAGAACCAGTACACCCGCTACGCCGGGACCGGCGGCGTGCCCATCGGGTCCCTCGGCAAGAAGCTGCTCTTCGCGGCCCACTTCGGCAGCCTGGACATCCTGCTGTCCAACTACCTGACCTCCGAGTCCAAGGTGCACTTCCGGCGCGACATCCGCAGCCGCGTGCAGAGCATCGCGCCCTTTCTGATGCTCGACTCGGACCCCTACATGGTCGTCGTCGACGGCCGCCTGGTCTGGGTGCTCGACGCCTACACCACCTCCTCCAGCTACCCCTACTCGGAGCCCGTGCTCTTCCGCGGGGCCGGGGGCGTGCGCAAGGTCAACTACATGCGCAACGCGGTCAAGGTGGTGGTCGACGCCTACGACGGCAGCGTCACCTTCTTCGTCAGCGACGACGCGGACCCCGTGGTCCAGGCCTACGCCGCCATCTTCGAGGGCGTGTTCCGCCCCATGACCGAGATGCCCGCCGAGCTGCAGGCCCACCTGCGCTACCCCATGGACTTCTTCCTGGTCCAGGCCCAGGTCTACGCCCGCTACCACATGGAGCGGGTGGGGGTCTTCTACAACGCCGAGGACCTCTGGGACTTCGCCTCGCGCTCGGGCACCGGGACCGAGGTCATGGGCTCCCAGCTCCGCTCCAGCCGGCCCAACTACCTGATCATGAAGCTGCCCGGCAAAGACCAGGCCGAGTTCGTGCTGCTCCAGCCCTACGTCCCCAAGGACAAGCAGAACATGATCGCCTGGCTGGCCGCCCGCTCCGACGGCGACACCGCCGGCTCCCTGCAGCTCTACCAGTTCCCCAAGCAGAAGCTGATCTTCGGCCCCCAGCAGATCGAGGCCCGCATCAACCAGGACCCCGAGATCTCCAAGGAGATGTCCCTGTGGGACCAGAAGGGCTCCAAGGTCACCCGCGGCTCCCTGTTGGTCATCCCGGTCCAGGACTCCCTGCTCTACGTGATGCCGCTCTACCTGGAGGCCGCCAGCTCCGAGCTGCCTGAGCTCAAGCGCGTGCTGGTCACCTACGGCGACAACATCGCCATGGAGCGCACCCTGGAGGAGGCCCTGCTCGCCGTCTTCGGGCAGGCCGGCGTCCCCGAGACCACCGGCGATGCGCTCCCCGTCGTGGCCCAGGGCGGCACCAGCCTGGGCGAGGTCGTCCAGACCCTCAACACGAGCTGGGAGGCCGCCATGTCTGCCCAGAGGGGAGGGGACTGGGCAGCGTACGGGGCTGCGCTCTCCACCTTCGAGCAGCAGTTGGCCGAGCTCACCGCCTTGACCACCGATCCCACCAGCGAGGACACGCTGGCGCCGACCGATCCCGCCCCCGAGCTGGCCCCCGAGCCCGCCGCTCCCGAAGGCGCCGAATAGCGGGGGACGCAGCGGGGCTCAGCGGGCCTTGTACGCCTGCAGCCCCAGCCCGATGAGCTCACCGGCGCGCCGCAGCTTGGCGGGCTCCAGGACGGCGGCCAGGCGGATCAGGTGCCGGCCGTCGTGGGGGTTCGAGAAGAAGCCCCCGCCCGGCGCGACCACCACCGACTCGCCCTCGTCCTCGAACTCGGCCGCCATGAAGCGGGCGAAGTCCTCGGTGTCCTCCACCGGGAGCCGGGCCATCAGGTAGAAGGCCCCCTGGGGCCGGTGCACCTCGACGCCCTCGATGGGCTCCAGGGCCTCCATCAGCGCGTCGATGCGGTCGCGGTAGATCAGCCGGGTCTCCTCATAGTGGGACTCGGGCATGCTCAGGGCGGCCAGCGCGGCCTCCTGGGCCAGGGGTTGGGGCCCCAGGCGGGACTGGCCCAGGCGCTCGACGGCCGCCATCAGCTCTTCGTTGAAGGAGATCAGGAAGCCCAGGCGCAGCCCGCAGGCGCTCCAGGTCTTGGAGAGCGAGTCGATGCACACCGCGAGCTGCCGCGCCTCGGGGAACTCCAGGATGGAGGGGGGCGGCTGGTCGAACCAGATGCGGCGGTACACCTCATCGCTGAGGATGAACAGGTCATGCTCGACGGCAAAAGCCACCAGCGAGGCCATCTGCTCTCGGTCGTAGATCGCGCCCGTGGGGTTGCCCGGGTTGGCCAGCAGGATGGCCCGGGTGTGCGGGGTGAGGGCCGCCTCCAACTCCTCCCGCGTGGGCAGGGCGAAGCCGCGCTCCAGGTGCGTGCGCAGGGGGCGCAGGCGGGCGCCCGCGGTGGTCGCAAAGCCGTGGTAGTTCGTGTAGTAGGGCTCGGGGACCAGGATCTCATCGTCGGTGTCGCAGGCCAGCGCGATGGCGAAGATCAGCGCCTCGCTGCCGCCGGTGGTGACCGCGACGTGCTCGGGCTGCAGCTCCGGGGCCCACCGGGCGTGGTAGGCCGCCGCCGCCTCGCGGCACGCCCCGATCCCCGAGGCCGGACCGTAGGCCAGCACCGCCGGGTTGAACGCGGCGATCGCGTCCAACATGGGCTTGGGGGTGGGCACGTCCGGCTGGCCGATGTTCACCCGGTAGAAGCGGGTCTGGGGCCGCTGCGCGACCAGGGCGTCCAGCTTGCGGATGGCGCTGGAGCGGAGCTTGGCGCTGCGACGAGAGAGGGATGGCATGGTGTCTCCGGCCCCCGCTGCTATCAATTCCGGGGCGTCAGAGCCCAGAGATGGAGCACACATGGATCCCCAGAGCCTCAGAAACCCCGTCGATCGCGCCATGGCCCAGGCCCTGCTCGAGGACCCCCAGATCCAGCAGATGAGCGCCCTGGTGGCCGATGCGGGCGGGAACACCCGGCGCTCCCTGTTGGCCCAGGCCCTGCGCCTCACCCCCCAGATCGCCCCCGAGCTGCACGAGGTCCTGGATCACTGCGTCCGGACCCTCAAGGTCGACACGGAGCTGGAGGTCTACGTCTACGCCGCCCCCCAGTTCAACGCCGGCTGCACCAGCCCCGAGAATGGCCGCGTCTTCCTGCTGCTCACCGCCAGCCTGCTGGAGGCCTTCGACACCCCGGAGCTCACCTTCGTGATCGGGCACGAGCTGGGTCACCACATCTACGAGCACCACAGGATCCCCCTCCAGGCCTTCCAGCAGGGCAGCGGAGTGGCCGCCCGGACCCTGCTCAAGGGCCACGCCTGGCTGCGTCAGGCCGAGCTCTCCGCCGACCGCGCCGGGCTGCTCTGCACCGGCAGCCTCAGCGGCGCGCTGCGCAGCTTCTTCAAGCTCTCCTCCGGCATGCGGCAGGCCCCGGGCCCCGAGCAGGTCGCGGCGTACATGCGCCAGGCCGAGGAGCTCTACCGCGAGGATGAGTCGCTGGGCCGAGGGGCCTCGGTGATGGACTGGATGTCGACCCACCCCTTCTCACCGGTCCGCATGCGCGCCGCGGAGGCCTTCTCCCACAGCGAGGTCATGCGCCCGCAGGGCACCCCGATGCCCGAGATGGAGGCGCAGGTCCAGGGGCTGATGGGCCTGATGGAGGCCAGCTACCTGGAGGAGGACAGCGAGGGCGCGGAGGCCATGCGTCGGCTGCTCTTCGCGGCGGGTGCGGTCCTGGGCGGCTCGGACGGGGAGCTCTCCCGCGTCGAGGTCCAGGCCCTGGCCGGGCTGCTGGGCCACGACCGGGTCCCGCGCACCCTGGACCCCGAGCGCCTCAAGGAAGTCCTGCCCGAGCGCATCGAGCGCGTGGTGGCCCTGGTCGCGCCCCCCAAGCGCGTGCAGCTCATCCGGGACCTCTGCCACATCGCCCAGGCCGACGAGCGCGTCCACGAGCAGGAGCGCGTGTTCATCCGGCACCTCGCCCAGCGCCTGGGCGTGCAGCCCAGCGTCGCGGACATGGCGCTCTGCGAGCAGGCCGGGCTGGATTGAGGCTCGCTGGGGCGCTCAGCGTGCCCAGACCTCCACCACCTGGTCTCCGTCCGAGAACTCCGCCACAGGGTGCATGAGCTTGCGCTGGACGGGAGGCAGCGGGTTGACCTCGCTTGGGCCATGACGCCATACCCAGGCTCCTGGACGGTGCGGTGGGGGGAGGTTGGCCTGGATCCGCAGAGGCCGACCCAGCAGCAGCCCCTCCAGAGACCCGGTGGAGTGATCCGCTCCGTGGCTGAGCCCTCCGCTGACCCAGAGATCACAGCGCTCCGGGCCTGTGCAGGCCAGCCTCAGGATCTCCTCGATCTCCGCCTGACCAAAGCCGGTCCAGGGCACCTGGAGCGTCATGCGGGGTGACTCCGCTCGCCACAAGGGGACCCGCGCCCTCAGCCCCTCCGGGAGGCCCCACATCAAGCCCCAGTACAGCACCGCCCATCCAACCGGGACCGCCGCCGCCCAGTGAGAGCGCTCCGTCGCCGAGGCCCCCAGCAGCGCGAGCCCCACGCAGATCAGCGGGTGGTTGTCCACGCCCGCTCTGAACACCCCCACCAGCAGCAGGGGCAGCCCCAGCCAGAGCACGAGGAGGAGGAGCTCTGGGCGCCGAGCACGCCAGGGCCCACCGACCACGATCCCGGCCGCCGCCAACAGCAGAGGCACCCGCCCGACAGCGAGGTCAAGCTGGGCCCAGATCCCCGGGACCGCCTCGGCGTAGCGCTCCCTCTGGGCCAGCTTGCCGCCGAGGTATTCGGCGACCACGAGGAGCTGGATCCAGGCCCCGGGGAGCCAGAGCAAGGGGAGCAGGAGCACCCGCCAGTTCCGGGCGCTCAGCGCGGGCCAGAGCAGGGGGGCGAGGCTGAGCAACCAGAAGGGCCCGGTGGTGCGCAGGCTGGCCACCAGGAGCCCGCTGGGGACCAGGACGGCCCAGCTCGTCCAGCGCTGGAGCTGGGGATCGCGCTGCAGGGCCAGCGCGGCGGTCACCACCAAGGCGGCCTCGGGGATGTGGAACCAGGGGATGCGGGCCAGTCCGGTCACCAGGGGCATGCTCAGGAGCAGGCCGGTGGCGAGCGCACCTCCAGCGGGCCCGTGCAGCAGGCGCCCCAGGCGGCCGGTCTGGATCAGCAGCAACAGCCCGAAGCTCGCGCAGTAGAGCCGCAAGGCCGCGGGGGCACGGTCGCTCAGGTGAAGAGCCGCAGCCATCCCGGCGCTGTACCAAGCCCCTGACTCGCGCAGCAGCTCGGGCGGCAGGGTGCCGTTCTCGAAAGCCAGCAGCCAGGGGCCCAGGTCGTGCACCACCAGCGCCCCGTCCGCCGGGAGTCGGGTGTCCAGGGCGGCGAAGGCGAGGTGGGCGAGGGCGGCCAGGACCACCAGGGCCCAGCGGCTCCCGTCCCAGAGGCGGTCGGTGTGCACGGGCAGAAGGTGCCTGCTGATTGGGGCGCCCGCAAGGCGCGGGCGAGGCTGGAGGGGGAGGCAGAGCACAAACGCCGCCAGGGGGACCTGACGGCGTTTGATGGAGCCACCGAGCGGACTTGAACCGCTGACCTACTGATTACGAATCAGTTGCTCTACCAGCTGAGCTACGGTGGCAGGCGACGCCCAGCTAACCCCTGTGCGGAGAGCGTCAAGGGCAGTCGTGGAGGGATCGGGGCTTTGTGGAGCAGCCACGGGGGGTTATCGGCCTGGGCTCGGAGGCCCCATGCTGGCGTTGGCAGTGCTGCTTCACACATCGGCCCAGGCGCAGGATCCCGCTCAGGATCCCGCGCCGGCTGCACAGACCGCCCCGGAGGCGCCATCGGAGGCGCCCGCGGGGTCCGGTGGCGCGCTGCTGGTCCCGGAGTTCACCGCGGTGAGCGTCTCCGACATCAGCATCGCGTTCATGCTCTACGACCAGCTCCTCCAGGACCTGGAGGCCCGCGGCATGGACCCCATCGACGGCGCGGAGCTCTCCGTCTCTGCCGGCGAGGCCGCCGTGGACTGCGCGGACAACGAGGCCTGCCCCGGCAACCTCTGGAGCGCCTACCCGGTGCCTCTGGCCGTCGTGGGCCAGGTGGAGACCACCGACGCTGGCCTGGACGTGACCGTGTCCTTCTACACGCCGGACAAGGCCACCCCGATCAAGATCGTGAACGAGACGGTCTTTGGCGGGGCCGAGTTCGGCTTCACCGCCGACATGGCGGATCTCGCCGCCGCGCTGCTGGAGGCCCAGGTCGGCTTCGAGCCCACCGGGCCTGTCGCCCCCACCGAACCCACGGAGCCGGCCGACGCACCCCAGGATGGACCGGGGGACCCTCCCGAGGACACCCCGCCACAGGGCGGCGATGAGGCGCCTGCAGGTGGCCACACCAGCCTGCCCTCGGGCACCGACGCCGATCCCTGGGACGAGGCCGAGCGCAAGGAGATGGGGATCTCCAAGGCCCTCTACGAGCGCTACCTGGCCAGCGGAATGGACGACCCCGACGCCTGGCTGCGGGTCAACCGGGTGCGCACCGAGACCGTCGGCCTGGAGTTCGGCGGCGGTGGGGCCTTCGGCTCCGTGGACCGCAGCGTGACCCTGCGCCTGGTCCTGCAGCAGGACAGCGACGACGACTTCATCGAGCTGGACCGCTACGAGGAGGACGTGCTCACGGGCGGCCGGCGAGGGCAGGGGAGCGCCCACCTCTACGCCAGCCTCTCGCCGCGCTGGGACCTGGGCGCCCTGGTGGCCATCCAGTACTCCGAGAAGCAGCTCACCACCGGCTGGGAGCTGGTGGACGAGGACGGCTTCGCCGACGAGGAGACCGATGTCCGGGCCCCCGCGGCCGCAGCGTTGGCCCTGGTCGAGCCGCGCCTGCGCTTCTTCCCCCGCCCCGTCGGTGTGGTGAAGCCCTACCTGCTGGCCCACGCCAACATGCGCTTCTACGACGCCTACATCCTCCAGGACACGGCCAAGGTCAGCTACCAGCCCGGGCGACCCGCGATGCAGCCCCTGGGCATCGGCGCTGGACTGGGACTCGCGCTGGACGTGACCCCGCAGCTCGCGCTCTTCGTGGAGCTGCCCTACACCGCGTTCATCCTGGGGGCCGACCCCTACCGGGAGAGCGCGGAGATGATGGAGAACACCCCCGAGGCCCGCACCCACGTGACGACCACCACGCGGCTGACCGCGGGCCTGGGCTTCAAGTTCTGAGGCGGTTAGCGCCCGGGTGACCTCGCTGGTGCCCGGATCGCAGAGGTGCGCGGGGGCCGTCAGTCGACGACGGTGCGGAACCAGTCCAGGGTGCGCTTCATCCCCTCCTCGAAAGACACCTGGGGCTCCCAGCCGAGCTCGGCCTGGGCCCGGGAGATGTCGGGCTTGCGGCGGGTCGGGTCATCCTTGGGCAGGGGCTTGTGGATGATGCCGGCGGAGTTGCCCGCGAGCTCGTTGAGGTAGGAGGCGAGCTGGAGCATGTCCCGCTCGCTGGGGTTGCCGATGTTGCAGGGCTCGGCCAGGTCGGACTCCATCAGGCGCACGAAGCCCTCGATCAGGTCGTCGACGTAGCAGAAGCTGCGGGTCTGGGTGCCCTCGCCGAACACGGTCAGGGGCTCGCCGCGGATGGCCTGGGACATGAACGCGGGAATCACGCGGCCGTCGTCCACCCGCATGCGGGGGCCGTAGGTGTTGAAGATCCGGACAATGCGGGTCTCCACGCCCTTGTAGCGGTGGAAGGCCATGGTGAGCGCCTCGGCGTAGCGCTTGGCCTCGTCGTAGACCGAGCGGGGGCCGATGGGGTTCACGTTGCCCCAGTAGCTCTCGACCTGGGGGTGCACCGCGGGGTCGCCGTAGACCTCGGACGTGGAGGCCAGGAAGAAGCGGGCGCCGTCGGCCTCCGCGCGCTCCAGGCAGTTGCGGGTGCCGTCGGAGCCGCAGAACAGCGTGATGAAGGGGATCTGGACGTAGTCGATGGGCGAGGCCGGGGAGGCCAGGTGGTAGATACGGTCCAGCTTGCCCGGAACGGGGATCTCCTTGGAGGAGTCGGCCTCGACGAACGAGAAGCGGGGGTTGTCGGCAAGGTGCGCCAGGTTGTCCCGGTTGCCCGTGATGAGGCTGTCCAGGGCGATGACCTCGTGGCCGTCCTTGATCAAGCGCTCGCAGAGGTGGGACCCCAGAAAGCCCGCGCCGCCAGTCACCAGTACACGCATCTTGTCTCCCAGCAGTGGACAGATGCCATAACCGGCCCGGCTGCGGGTCAGCGGGATATGGCCAGCGCATGCCGCAGATCCGCCCCACAACGGTCCACGTGCACCTGGATCGCCTGGTCGCCAACTACCGCCTGATGCGGGCCAAGATGCCTGGGAGCACCCGGATTCTGTGTCCGGTGAAGGGGGACGCGTACGGGCACGGAGCGCTGGCCTGCGCCAAGGCGTTGGAGGCCGAGGGGGCCGATGCCTTCGGGGTCGCTCTGGTCGAAGAGGGCGTCGCGCTGCGGGAGGGCGGGGTGAAGGCCCCGGTGCTCTGCTTCTCCGGGATCGGGGGGAGGGAGGATGGAGCAGAGGCCGCGCTGCGCTGGAACCTGACCCCCAACCTCTTCGATCTGGAGTCCGCCGCGCTCCTCAACGCCGCAGCCCGCAAGCGAGGTCACCCTGTCCCGGTCCACCTCAAGGTCGACACCGGGATGGGGCGCCTCGGCGTGGTCTCGGGGCACTGGCCGGTGTTCCTGGACCGCCTCGCGGACTTCGAGTGGCTGGATGTGCAGGGGATCACGACCCACTTCTCGTCCGCGGATAGCGACAGCACGTTCACCATGGAGCAGGCCCGGCGCTTTCAGGACGCGCTGGACCAGGCCCGGCAGCGCGCCTGGAACCCCCAGGTGGTGCACGCCGCGAACTCGGCAGCAGCCCTGCTCCACCCGGAGCTGGCCTTGGGGATGATCCGCCCGGGGATCGCGCTCTATGGCCACCAGCCCGCGCCCGGGATCCAGGGGCTCTCGCCCGTGATGGAGGTCAGCACCCGGGTGCTGTTCGTGAAGGACATCCCGGCCAACTACGGGGTGTCCTATGGCCGGCGCTGGGTGAGCGAGCGGCCGACCCGGCTGGCCACGCTCCCGGTGGGCTACGCGGACGGCTACATGCGCGGGCTGAGCAACAAGGCCGAGGTGGTCCTCCACGGCGCACGCTGCCCGATCCGGGGCACGATCTGCATGGATCTGTGCATGGTGGATGTCACGGATCTGCCCCAGGTCGTGCGGCCTGGAGACCGGGTGGAGTTGATGGGCGCTGCGATGCCCGCAGAGGAGCTTGCGGCGCACGCTGGGACCATCGTCTACGAGATCCTGACGAGCTTCTCGGAGCGGGTCCCGCGGCGGCACGTCGGCGCTTGAAGGCCGCGCCCCGACCGCGGGCGCGGGGGGCGGTTGAATCGGGGCCGCGTGGGTGGTACGACTTTCGCCCAATGGCACATTCAGGTCTGCGCCTTCGGCGTGGCCCACCTCTGTTCGGAGCGCACGTGAGCGGTAAGAAGAACGACGGGTTCGAGGACTGGGAGGCAGACTTCTTCTCGCAGGGGGAGGCCGGCGAGCTCTCCTGGGAAGAGGAGGCCAAGCAGGCCGAGGAGGCCGCTGCCAAGGCGGCTGCTGAGAAGGCCGCCGCCGAGGCTGCCGCGAAGGAGGCCGAGGAGAAGGCCGCTGCCGAAGCTGCCGCGAAGGAGGCCGAGGAGAAGGCCGCTGCCGAGGCTGCCGCGAAGGAGGCCGAGGAGAAGGCCGCCGCCGAGGCTGCCGCGAAGGAGGCTGAGGAGAAGGCCGCCGCTGAGGCTGCCGAGGCGGAGCGCGTGGCGGCCGAGGAGAAGGCCGCCGCTGAGGCTGCTGAGGCGGAGCGCGTGGCGGCCGAGGAGAAGGCCGCTGCAGAGGCTGCTGAAGCTGCTGAGGCCGAGCGTCTGGCGGCTGAGGCCGCCGAGGCCGCCCGCCTCGCCGCAGAGCGGGAGGCGGCGGAGCTGGAGGCTGCTGAGGCGGAGGAGCGCCGCCTGGTCCAGGAGCGGGCCGCCGCGGAGGCTGCCCGCGCTGAGCACGAGCGCCTGGAAGAGGAGACCCGTCTGGCCGCCGAGGCAGCCCGCCAGGAGGCCGCCGCCGCGCAGGCCGCTGCGGACGCGCAGGCGCCCCGGATCAGCATGCCGATCGCAGCGCAGGTCGAGGAGACGGGTGAGGCCACCATGGAGGCCCTCCCCGAGGACCCGATCGCGAGCGAACCCGAGGACGAGGATCAGCCCACCGAGGCGGTCCCTCTGGGGCAGAAGCTGGACACGATGGATGGTCCGCCCCTGGAGGAGTCCAGCGTCGACCAGCACATGCCGGCCACCCCGCATGTGTCCTACGAGCCCTCCGCCGACGACGGCGAGCGCTGGCGCGCGATGGTGCGGACCTTGGAGGCCGAGGCCGCCGCATCGGAGGGCTCCGACGCTGCCGGGCTCTACGCCGAGGCCGCCCGAATCGCCCGTACGCGCATCGCAGACCTGGCTGAGGCTGAGCGCCTCGCGCAGGCGGGCGTTGCACAGGACGGTCAGGACCTGCGCGCTCTGCGGGAGCTGGAGCGGGCTCTGAACCGCAACCAGCGCTTCGAGGCGCTGCGGGAGGCCATGGAGGCCCTCGCGAACGCCGAGCAGGATGACGCCGCCGCGGCCGAGATCCTGCAGGACGCGGCGCTGCTGGCCCGTCGCCGGCTGGGGCAGGATGACCAGGCCGCCCGGCTGCTGGTGGCCTCGGTCGCGCGCAACCCCAGCGACTTCTTCTCCCTCCAGCTCCTGCGCGATGTGCAGCTCGTGGGCGGCGACTGGGAAGGCATCGTCGACACCCTCGCCCAGATGGCCGGCTTGAGCTCCGGTGTGCTCGCCGCACGCCTGCAGTACGAGCGAGGGCGCGTGTTCGCCGAGCAGTTGGGCCAGAGCGACAAGGCGCTGGATGCCTTCCGCGCCTCGCACGAGGCCGACCCGGCGCACGGGCCGTCCTTCGTCGCGCTGGAGCGCGGGCTGGAGCAGTCCCAGAGCTGGGCCGAGCTCGCCGAGCTCTACCTGGGTGAGGCCGAGCGGGTGGGCGGCGCAGACGGCGCCTTCTTCGCGACCCGGGCCGGCCGCATCCTGCGGGGCCGCCTCTTCGAGGGCGACAAGGCCGAAGAGGCCTACAAGCTCGCTCTCTCCCTGGGCGGCGGCGCCCAGGTCCGGCACGAGTACGAGGCCCTCCTGGTCGAGCAGGGCCGCTTCGAGGACCTGGCGGCCTCCCTGCGCCAGGCCAGCACCTCCGAGGACGGCGCCGCGACCGGCGCGCGCTTCCGCCTGGCCGGAATCCTGGAGAAGCACCTGGAGGACTCAGGTGCTGCCCTCGAGATCTACATGGAGCTGGCCAAGGACCCGTCTGCGGTCCCCGCCGCCGAGGGCGTCGCCCGCATCCTGCGCAAGCAGGAGCGCTTCGCGGAGCTCCGGGACTTCTGGGGGCAGCGCAGCGATCTGCTGGACGACCCCAACCTCAAGGTCACGCTCGCGTACCGCCGCGGCGAGATCGCGGAGGGCCCACTGGCGGACCAGGAGGCCGCCCGCAAGGACTTCGAGGCTGTGCTCGACATCGCGCCGGCCTACCTGCCCGCCCTGGAGGGGCTGGAGCGGGTCTACACCCGCCTGCAGGAGTGGGAGAAGCTCGCCGCCGTCTACGAGCAGCGCGCAATCCTCAACGAAGACCCCGCAGCCATCGCGCTCCAGCTTCATCGGGCTGGCGCGACCTGCGAGCTGCGCATGGGCGATCTCGAGCGCGCCAAGGGCTTCTTCCACCGCGCGCTGGAGCACAAGCCCGACTTCTCCCCCAGCCTGGACGCCATCGTGCGCCTGCTGGAGCTGGACGGAGACTGGCGCGGCCTCGCGAGCGTGCTCATGGCCGCGGGAGAGGCCTCCCAGGAGGGCTCCCAGCAGGTGAGCTTCTTCTACCGGGCGGGCCGCATCCTGGCCGACAAGGTCCTGGACGACGGCGCCGCGATCGCGGCCGTCGAGCGCTGCCTGGAGCTCTCACCGGGCTTCTTGGGCGCCCACTACTTCCTCAAGGAGCTCAAGGGCAAGGTCGAGGACCTCGCCGGGCTCTACCAGCTCCAGGTGTCCGAGGCCCAGAGCGAGTCCGATCTGGACCGCAAGGCCTGGCAGTACCTGAGCGCCTCGGCCCTGGCCCACGACCTGCCCGAGGCCGACCCCACCTGGGCAGCCCGCCAGATCCTGGAGGCCGAGCCCAGCCACCCCGCCGCGCTCGCCGTCCTGGAGGAGGCCTACCTCCGCCAGGGGGACAGCCGGGCGCTCGTAGGCCTGTACCGGAACGCGGTCGCATCCGCCGACGACCCCCAGGAGCTCACCCGCCTGATGGTCGCGCTGGCCGACCAGCTCCGCGAGTCCGGCGACACCATGGGCACCATCCAGACCGTGGGCGAGCTGGTCCACGCCGAGGGGGAGGGGCGGCCGCTGCTGGCCCTCTCGCGCCTCTGCGAGGGCCTGAACTACTGGGAGGAGGCCCACCGCGCCGCTGACGCCGCCCAGGACACCTACGAGTCCGCGCGCCTCCAGGAGGACTACCTGGAGGCCCCCGCCGAGGCCCTGGCCGGCTACCGCAAGGTCCTGGAGGAGGACCCGGAGAACCTGGGCGCCATCTTTGGCTGCGCCCGCCTGGAGCGCAAGGCAGGCAACCGAGAGGGGCTGGCGCAGGCCCACTGGCAGGTCGCCACCAGCGCCGCGGATGCTCCAGTCAAGGTCGTCCACAGCGTGCTCGCCGGCCACCTCTTCGAGGGCCTCGGTCAGCGCGAGGAGGCGCTCGAGGCCTACCGACTCGCCTTCGCCACGCGCCCCTCGGCCGGCAAGGCCTTCGAGGGCGTGCGCCGCCTGCTGCTGCAGGAAAAGGACCTGGACGCACTGGTCGCCCACTACGAGGGGCTCAGCCCCGCCGACACCCTCGGGCTCGCCGCCTCGCTGGAGGAGGCCGGTGACAGCCAGCGCTCCGCCGAGGTGCTGGAGGAGGCCCAGGACATCGCCGGGCTGCTCCGCCGCGAGGCCGCTCAGGAGGCCGCTCAGGACTGGCAGGGGACCTTCGAGACCCTCAGCGCCCGCGCCGCGCTCCTCCAGGACCCCGAGCAGCAGCAGGCCGCCCTGGCCAAGCAGCGCTGGATCCTGGCCGAGAAGCTGGCCGAGACCGACGCCGCCTGGGACTTCTACCGGCAGCTCCACGAAGAGCACCCCGAGGACACCGAGGTCCTGGAGGCTCTGGCCCGCATCGCCGGCGCCCGGGGCGAGGTCGACCTCAGCCTCCAGTACCTGGAGCAGCTCTCCCAGAACCTGAGCTCTGCCGAGGACGCCGGGCGCGTGCAGCGCCGCATCGCCGAGGTGCAGTCCCAGAACGGGAACCTGGAGGAGGCGCGGGCCGCCTACATGGCAGCGCTCGACCACAACCCCCAGGACACCGAGGCCCTCTCCGGTCTGCGTGCAGTCGCGGAGGCCAGCGAGGACTGGCAGGCCATGGTCGGCGTGCTCGCCCGGGAGTCCGCGCTCCAGACCGGCGCCGAGCAGGTCACCACCACCGCGGACATCGCCCGCCTCTGGCAGGACAAGCTCGGTGACGACGCCGTCGCCGGTGACGCCTGGCGCAAGGTGCTGGAGCTCGACCCCGAGCACCAAGAGGCCCTGGAGCGCCTGCTGGCCCTCTCGGAGTCCGCTGGCGCCTGGTCGGAGTACGTCATGCACGCCGAGCAGCTCGCTGCGCAGCGTGAGGGCGCCGAATCCAAGGTGCTCCTGGGCAAGGCCGGCAAGGTCTGGCTGCAGCAGCTCCGCAACGAGGACCGCGCGCTGACTCTGCTGGACACCGCGAGCGCCGGCGATTCGCCTGACCTCGACGCCGCCAGGATGCTCGAGCAGCTCCGGAGCGCCCGAGGTGAGTGGGACGGTGTGGTCGAGGCCCTCAAGCGCCAGGCAGCCGCCTCCTCCAACGAACAGGACGCTGTCAAGGCCCTGGTGCGCGCGGCTCGGGTACAGCGCGACACCCTGCAGAACCGGGACGGCGCGGCCCAGACCTTCGCCGCGGTGTTGGAGCAGGAGCCCGCCCACGACGAGGCGCTGCGCTACCTGGCCGACCACGCCTACCGCAAGCAGGAGCTGCCACAGGCCGTCGAGTACTTCGCCGAGCTCGAGAAGAAGTCCGAGTCCTGGGACCTGGACGACTTCGACGAGAAGGTGGAGATCGCCCAGTTCTACTTCCAGTACGCGACCTCGCTGATCTCCCTGGACCGCGCCGACGAGGGCCGGGAGAAGCTGGAGCGCGCGCTGGAGCTGAACCCCAGCCACCTGCCCTCCCTGCGGGCCGTCGGGCCCCTGTGGATGGAGGCCAAGGAGTGGGACAAGGCCGAGGGCGTGTACCGCCAGGTGCTGCAGCTCATCGGCGGCTCTGCGGACAAGGCCGAGCTGGCGGAGGCCTACACCTGTCTGGGTGAGGTCGAGCTGGCGCTGGGCAAGACCGAGAAGGCCAAGAAGCGCTTCAACAAGGCGCTGGAGCTGCGCGACAACGACGTGCGAGCGCTGCGCGGCGCGGCCCAGGTGCTGTTCGAGCGGGAGGAGTGGTCGACGCTCCTGAACCACTACAACAACATCATCTACCACGCCAAGAAGCCCAGCTACGTCATCGAGGCCTACCTGACCAAGGGCTTCGTCCTGGACACCCACATGGGGCTCTCGGACAAGGCGGCCCAGCACTACGAGAAGTCGCTGACCTTCGACCCCGGGCAGGTCCAGGCCCTGACCCGGCTGGCCGAGCTCTCCCTGCGGCGTCAGGACTGGGGGGAGGCAAGCGCCCTCGCGGACCGCGGTCTGGGGGTCGAGGACAAGGATGGGCGCATGGAGTCCCTGCTTCACCTCGCCAAAGCTGCAGCCTCGTACGGTGCCGGAGATCCCTCCACCGGCGAGGACAACCTGGCGCAGGCCAAGGCAGACGAGTCCGTGGGTGCCGCGCTGGCGGACGTCGCCGCCAACGCTCAGGCTCTGAGCGAGGCCCTCAAGTCCCAGCTCACCACCCTGTAGGGTCAGGCGCTCCGAGGCTGGCGACCAACGCTGGCCTCGGAGCCCCGGTTCCTACGTTCAGTCCAGCGGGGGGACGATGTCCTTGGAGCCCAGGCGGCTCCGGATCGCCGCGCCCATGCCGGTCAGCCCCAGGATGGTCAGGACGGCCTTTCCGACCCCCGGGAGCAGGCTGAGCGCCCCAAGCAGGGCGGCGCCGGCCAGGAAGCCCACCCAGGGCTTCTCGCGGGTCGCCTGGAAGGGCAGCGAGTCACCGATGAGCTGGCAGATGGCCACCGAGCCCATCACCCAGGCCACCGCCATGAGGAGGCCGAGCAGCATCGCGACGGGGATTCCGATCACGGTCACCGCCAGGATGGTGCCCAACACGCTGGCCAGGAAGGCGCTGAGCAGGCCCCACCCAAAGTAGCGGAAGGGGTGGCGCCGAAGCGCATCTGAGACGCGCTCCACCGGCTTGGGGAACAGGCCCGTCATCACGACGCCGCCGCCCGCCATCGTGAACAGCAGCACGAGCTGGCGGGCCAGGCCGCGGGTCTGGCGGCGAAGGGGGGCCAGCGGGGGACCCGGGGGCGGCGCGGTGGTCGCCGCGTAGGAGATCCGGTCTCCCTGGACGTCGGCTCCGGGGTCCACCCGGACCTGTCCGCCAAAGCTGACGGCGTCGCCCGTGACCTGGGCGCCGTCAAAGACCCGCACGTCGCCGCCGAAGGAGACCGCGCGGCCGTGCACCTTTCCGTGGACCGAGACCGGCCCCCAGGCGACGATCTCTCCTGTGATCTCATCGGGCTCGATGATCAGCGGCTCGGCCAGCGGCGGCGGGATGGGCGGGAGCTGTGGCTGGGCGGCATGCTCCATGGCGGCCAGACGAGCCTCGTACTGGAGCAGCAGCGCGCGGTCGCGGGCCGTCTGCTCCTCCAGGGCCTGGATGCGCTCCTGCATCCAGAGCTCGCTCTCGGGGTCCTCCGGCGCCGCCAGGGCCAGGGGGACCGCCACGCTGACCAGAGCGCCGAGCATGCTCAGAACCTGCGCCCGTAGCCCTGGGGCTTGATCAGGCTGTAGACGACGACCGAGCCCACCAGAACCAACGCGGCCAGCATGGCCGGCCAGGCCAGGGCGGCGCTGTCCATGGAGCTGGCGCCGATGGACGCCGCGGTCGCAGCGGCGTGGGCTCCGACAGCCAGGTCGGCTGCAAGCTGCGTGGGCTCGCCGAACACAAAGAACAGGGTCGCGGCCACGCTCAGGAGGGTGCCGCCGGCCAGAAGCTCGGCCCGTGCCTGCAGGGGCAGGGGCGCGGGCAGGCCAGGGGGCAGCTCAGGCTGCATCTGGGGGCTGTCGAGCTGCTCCAGGAGGCTGGAGACGAGCTCTGGGGGGACCTCCGGGTCCGGAGACTGGGCGAAGGCCGCAGCCAAGGGCTCCATCACCGCGCACTCGGCGCTGCAGGCCGGACAGTCATCCAGGTGCAGGGCAAGCTCCACCGCCAGGCTCTCAGGGAGCTCGCCGGCGACGAAGCGCTCCAGCAGGGCGTGTGGGGGGTGTTGAGGGCTCATGCCAGGGTGTACTCGTCGGTGTCGTAGATCGAACGGAGGCGCTGACGGGCCCGGAAGATCCGGTTCATCACCGTGCCGATGGGGATCTCCAGAGCGTCCGCGATCTCCTGATACTTGAGGTGCTCGAAGTGGTAGAGCACCAGCACCTCGCGGTACTTGGGGGGCAGCTCGGCCAGAGCCTCATGGAGCCGGTCGGCGCGCCGACTGGCGCGGGTCTCCTCCATGGGGGAGGGGCCCTCGTAGGCGGGCTCCTTCTTGGGCTCGGGGGCCAGGCGCTTGCGCCGGCGGGTCTCGTCGATGGCCGTGTTGCGGGCGATCGAGAAGACCCAGGTGGAGAAGCGTCGCTTGGGATCAAAGCGGTGCAGGTTGCGCATCACCTTGATCAGGGTGTCCTGCGTGACGTCCCGAGCGTCCTCCTCGTTGCGGAGGAAGCGCATGCAGAACCGGTACACGGCAGGGGTGTAGCGCTCGACGATCCAAGCGCGGGCGCGGGCATCCCCATCACGGGCGGCCAACACCATCTCGATCTCGTCGAAGCCTTCGCGTTCCAGCAGTCGTAGGGCCAGTTTGGGTTCCTCCTTTGCAGGACATCCGAGGGGTTCTACGGGACCGCACAGGGTCTATTTCATCTCTGCCCGATCCGGAGGCTGGGGTGCTACCCTCTGGATCCGGACCGTGGCACGGCAGTGGACAACAAAGAAAGCAGACTCCAGCGCTACTCCCGCAAGGACTACACCCAGCAGGTGGTCTTTCCGGTGGAGATCGTCGGGCGCGATGGGGTGGTCCGGCGCTACTCCTTCCAGAGCAGCGTTCGGCTCTATCAGCGGCGGATCGCGTCGGCGCCCGGGCGCTACACGGATCCCGAGCTGGTGCGGGCCGAGGTCAGCCACTGCCGACAGCGGATCCGCCAGCTCCGCCAGTCCTACTACCGCCGCTACGGCTTCTCGGACCTGGCCGTGTCGGCCGAGGACACCGGAGAGTTCGCTGGGGAGGTCTCCGCCTTCCTGCGGCGCTGCTTCGGGGACTTGCAGCTCCAGCTCGTCGCGCTGGAGCGCATGGACGACCCAGAGTCCTCCCCACAGACCTGGTACCTCAGCCACCCTGAGAGCGGGGTGCCCTACCTGCTGTCCCTGTTCCGCTTCCAGCACTACGGAAGCTGCCCGGCGCGCGAGGCCTTCTTCGAGAACCTGCGGGTGCTGCGCAGCAGCCAAGGCCCTGACGTCGAAGCGCTCGTGGCCTTCCACCACAGCGGCGACTGCGGGCTGGTCCTGTCCTGCCCTGGCGCTCACGCCGACGCCCCCCTGGGTGAGTTCGAGGACTGCGAGCCCCAGGAGCCTGAGAACCCCTCCTGGGACGAGGGCCTGCGCGCCATCGCTCATGCGGACCTGGAGCAGGCCCTGGAGCACCTGGAGCAGGCCCAGCTCCTGAGCCCCTACTCGCGCAGGATCGCTGTCGCCTGCGCCACCATCGCCGAGCAGGTTGGCGCCCACAGCGAGGCCGAGACGGCTGCCCGCATCGGCTTGGGCGCGCTCCCCCAGGACACGACCTTGCGCTACCTGCTGGCCCTCTCCCTGTTCAAGCAGGGCCGCCTGGCCGCCTCGTTGGAGCAGCTCCAGGGGCTCAGAGGCAGCGCCCGACTGCCCCAGATCTGGCTCCTTGCCGGCCTGCTCGAGCTGCGGGGAGGCCGAATGCGGCGCGGAGACCGCCTCTTGGCCAAGGCCCAGCATGCCGCGCGCCTGTCCGACCTCGTCCCCGCGATCCGAGGCCTGCGCTTGCGGGCGGGAGGGCTCGCCGGGGCGCTCCTGATGGCGTGGCTGGGAGGACTGCTTGCGGTGCTCAGCCTGCTGATCGGCGGGCCAGCCGCGCTTCCTGTGGTCGGCCTCGGCCTCGTGGTGTTCGGCGTCGCCGCTTCGGCCACCCTGTTGTTCGGGCTCGCCCGGCGTCTGTCCCTGCGCCGCCTCATCCGCCTGCGGCTTCCCCCTGCAGAGGCCATCGGCGCCCGCGGCCCCGAGAGCGAGCTCAGGGAAAGCTGAATGCCCACCTTGGTGCTCCGCGCCCCCAACCACCTGGGGGACGGGGTCATGGCCCTGCCGGCGGTCACCGCCCTGTCCAAGGCCCATGATCGCGTCCACCTGCTCGGGCCCCCCTGGGCGGCCACCCTCTACCGCGGCCTGGGGCTGGAGTTCCACGCTCCCAAGGCCCGGCCTGCCGGGGATCGGGGCCTCACCTTGGCGCCCAGCTTCTCCTCGGCGTGGGGGCTGCGGCACCTGCCCGAGCGGGTCGGGGTGCAGGGCCAGGGGCGGCGCCTGATCCTGACGCGGAGCACCCCCCAAGTGCCCGGTGAGCACCGCAGCAAGGAATACGCCAGGGTGACCTCGCTGTTGGGGGTGGAGTGCACAGAGGCCCCGCGCTTCCAGCCCAGCCCGGACGATGTGCTGCGGGCGTGCATGCCCCCAGGTCACCTCGCGATCGCACCCCTCTCGCCCTCCGGGAGCTCGGTGATGTGGCCCGGGTTCGCCGAACTGGCCCAGCAGAGCGATCGTCCGGTGGTCGTCTACCTGGGCCCCGACGAGCGCTGGGAGCCGCTGCCCCACCTGCCTCGGGTGCAGCACCGCGATCTGGGCCTGGTGGCCGCCGAGCTTCAGCGCGCCCACGCCTTGGTGGTCAACGACAGCGGTCTCTCGCACCTGGCCCGCGCCGCCGGGGTCCCCACCGTCGTGGTGCACGGGAGCACCGACCCGCTCCAGACCGGCGCTCAGGGGAGCCTCCCCGTCAAGCCCAGCGGCCCCCCGAGCTGTTGGCCCTGCTACGCCAAGGGATGCCCCAAGCCCCAGGTCCACTGCCTGATGCAGCCTGTATCTCAGGTCCAGGCCGCGCTCCGGGAGCTGCAGCGATGAGCACGCTGCTCTGTCGCTTGTCCTCGCTGGGGGACGTGGTGCTCGCGTCTGGGGTGACGGGCGGAATCGGGGAGGTGCACTTCCTCACCAAGCCGCGCCTGCATCCCCTCGTCGCCCGCTTCCAGGGGGTGGTGGCGACTGTGGATCCCCAATCTCCGCTGGCCCAGACCCAAGCCACCGTGGACCTGCAGAACTCGCGCCGCTCTCGGGCGTTGCTGCGGGGCCGCTCCCCGAGCCGGGTGGACAGTGAGCGCCCGCTGCGCCTGATGCGGGTGTGGGCCAAGTCCCAGCGCCCGGCGACGCCGGTGGTGCAGCGCTACGCGGATGCTGCAGGGGTCCCGGTCTCCGAGGGGCCCTGGATTGCTCTCGACACCTTGGACCACCGCATCGCCCTGGTGCCCGGCGCCGCCCACGCGACCAAGCGCTGGCCACACTTTGCCGCGCTGCGCCGGGCCTTGTCCGAGCCGGTGATCTGGCTTGGGGGCCCAGACGAGGACACCCTGCTGCAGTCCCTGGCCCACCCCCAGGACCGCTGCATCGCAGAGTCCGGCGTCGAGCGCACCCTGGAGGCTCTGGCCCACAGCGGCGTGGTGGTCGGAGGGGACACCGGGCTGATGCACCTCGCCGCGGCCTGCGGGATCCCGACGGTGCCGCTCTTTGGGCCCACCCATCCCCTGGACGGCTTCTGGTCGCACGCCAGCCCGCCGCTGCACCTGGGCCTGCCCTGCTCGCCCTGCTCCAAGCACGGGGGCCCCCGCTGCCCCCTGCGTGACCACGCCTGCCTCCAGGACCTCGCCGTGGAGGTCGTCGTGCAGGCCATCCAGGAGCGCCGGCGATGACCTGGCACCTGGTCACCCTCGACTTCCCGCCGCGGGCCACCGGCGGAGTCGCGAGCTGGGTGGGGGACCTGGCGGCCGCTCTGCACCACGCGGGGCAGCCCGTCATCGTCCACGCCCGCAGCGCGCCTGGGGACCTGGAGCATGACCGCGGGCTCCCGTTTCCGGTCAGGCGCCTCTGGGGCCGGAGCTGGAACAAGCACCAGGCCCTCTGGGTGCGCCTGCAGCTCCCCAGATCCCTCCAGCCCGGGGACCGGGTGGTCTTTGCTACCTGGCCGCTGGCGGCGCGACTGGGGCCCAGACTTCCAAAGGGGATCTGGCGCGCGCTCTGCCTGCACGGCTCGGAGATCAGCGCCCGCGGCGTCGACTTGGACCTCTACCGCAGCGTGGCCTCGTCGATGGATGCGGTGTTCGCGGTGTCCGGGCACCTGGCGGGTCTGTCGGTGGAGGCGGGTGTGCCGGCCAAGGTCCTGCCGCTCCCTCTCCCGCACACAAAGACCCCCGGTCTGGGCGGCGATTCCCTCTGCGTCGTGGCGCGGCTGACGGAGCTCAAGGGCGTGGACCGGGCCATTCACCTGGCGCGGGCGCTGGACCGGGAGCTGGTGGTCGTGGGGGAGGGGAGGGCCCTGGGCGCACTCCAGGCCTTGGCCCACCGCCAGAAGGCCAGGGTGCGCTTTGAAGGCCGGCTGGAGCGAGAGCGCGCCGGCGAGGTCATGGGGTCCAGCGCCGCGACCCTGCTGCTGTCCCGCGAGGACCCCCAGGGCTACGGCGCCGAGGGCCTGGGCATCGTGCTGGTGGAGTCGCAGGAGCGCGGCACCCCGGTGATCGGCGCCCCGACCGGGGGGATCCCCGAGGCCATCGGTGCCGGCTTGCTTCTGGCCGATCCGGATCGGCCCGATCTGGCCTTGGTGCGCGCGATGCTCGATGATGAGGGGGCCCGCACCCGCGCCCGCGCTTGGGCGCAGACCCACCACGGCCCCGACGCCGCCCTGCGCACCCTGATGGAGAGCCTTTGAAAGCCCTGCCGAGCAAGGACGGCCCCATCTCGGTGCTGGTGCTCTACCGGCCCCGCCTGCCGGACACGCGCGCGCAGTCGATCCAGGTGCTGGGGACGGCCCACGCGCTGGCGGAGCTCGGCTGCCAGGTGACCCTCATCGCGGACCAGCGGGCCGACGGAAAGCCCACCAGCCGCGAGGAGATCCTGCGCTTCTACGACCTGCCCGACGTGGCATCGCTGGACCTGCGCATCCCGGAGCCCGGCCACAAGACCCTGGGGGGCCTCTGGTTCCGCTGGCAGGTGCTCAAGTGGAGCGTCCAGGCGATGATCCACCGGCCCTACCGCAGCGTCATCCTGGCCCGGAACAAGGCCTACGCCGACGAGCTGATGAGCATCCCCTTCGGCCCGCCGCTGGTCCTGGAGGCGCACGAGGTCGACTCCGCCCTGGCCCGCGAGCGCGGCGACAACCCCCGCGCCATGGAGCGCCTGGAGGCCCGCCTGCTGGCTCTGGCCGAGGGCGTGGTCGGCAACACCCGCGGCACCCTGGAGGACCTGGACAAGGCCCACCCCGGGCTGATGGCGGCCAACCGGGCGGTCGTCTACAACGCCACCAACCCCAGCCGGGTCCGAGAGCACCGCCCCGGCGCGGAGATCGTGGTCGGCTATGCGGGCTCCCTGCGCCCCTACAAGGGCCTGCACACGCTGCTTGAGTCCGCCGCACTGCTGGGGCCAGGGGTGGTCCTGGAGCTGCTGGGCGGCACCCAGGCCGAGCTGGACGCCCTGGGCCCGCTCCCGCCGCGGGTGCGCTGGGCCGGTGAGCTGCCCTACAAGCAGGTGCCAGACCACATCCAGCGCTGGCACGCCGCCGTGCTCCCCCTGGACGACAACCTCTTCGGCCAGAGGCTCTGCAACCCACTGAAACTATGGGACTATCGCGCTGTCGGGTTGCCCCTTGTCGTCGCCGACGTCGGCTCTCTGCGCGAGGTGCTCCAGCCCCAGGACGCCCAGTGGTTCCGCCCCGGAGACGCCCGGGGACTCGCCGCCGCCATCCAGCGCTCTCTGGTGCCGCCCAGCCGTCAACGCCGCCGCAGCCTCCGCTCATGGAAGGCCCGCGCCCGCGAGCTGCTCCCCATCCTGCAGGCGACCCTGGGCTGATGCGCCTGGCCTACTGGCTCCGCTACTACCCCACGGCCAGCGAGACCTTCGTCTACCGGGAGGCGGCCGCCCTGAAGGCCCGCGGCGTCCAGGTCCAGGCCCTCGCGATCGGCGCCCGGGAGGAGGGCGGGGTCAAGGCGCCCTGGGACTGCGTGTACCCACCGCGCCGGGCTCTGCGGGGCCTCTCCCAGCTCAAGGATCCCACCACCCGCGAGGCCATCGGCTGGCTCTCCCAGCACCAACGCCCCAAGGACTGCGCCCGCGCGCTCTGGGCTCTGGAGACCCTCTCCGGGGTGGACGGCATCCACTGCCACTTCGCCGGAGAGGCCGCGGAGTGGGCCTGGGTGGCGCACAAGGTCCTGGGCCTGCCCTACGTGCTCACGGTCCACGCGGTCGACCTCTTCAAGCCGCGCCCCAGCCTGGACACGCTCCTGCGGGACGCCGCCGCGGTGCTCACCGTGACCCACCACAACGCCGAGCGCATCCTCCAGCGCAGCGGAGTCCGGCCCCAGGTCCAGCCCTGTGGGGTGGAGCCGGAGTTCTGGGCCGGTCCGGGCCCCCAGGCAGGCGGACCGCTGCTGTTCGTGGGCCGCGACGTCCCCAAGAAGGGCCTGGGCACCCTCCTGTCTGCCTTGGGCGGTCTGCCCGATGTGGAGCTGGACATCGTCGGGGTGACCTCGCTTGCTCCGCAGAGGGCCGGGGTGCGCAGTCACGGGGCGTGCTCGGCGGTGGAGATCCGCAGCCTGATGCACCGCGCCGCTGCCTTCGTCCTCCCTTGCCAGGTGGCGCCCGACGGAGACCGCGATGGCCTGCCGGTGGCGCTGATGGAAGCGATGGCCGCCGGACTGCCCGTCATCACGACCGATCTGCCGGGCCTGGAGGATCTGGTGGATGAGGAGGTCGGCTGGGTGGTGCCCCAGGGGTCGGTGGTCCACCTTCGGGACACCCTGCAGGCCGCCCTTCGATCCCAACACGCCCTCCACCAGCGAGGACAGGCTGCCCGCGAGCGCGTGAAAGCCGGCTTCACACTTGCCGCACAGGCCGATGGCGTGCTGGATGTGTGGGCGGGCGTGGGCCTGCGTCCGGCTTGCGGGAGCCCCCCCGGGGTTGTATGACCACTCTCCCTTCGAGGTGCAGAGATGGTGCTCATCTTGGGCCTGCTGGCCTGCGGCGACGGCGGAAACTACCTGAACCGGGACCTCGCGTGCGAGTACCCCGTGCTGGACTGGTGGGAGGCTGACCTGGCCTTCGCCGCGGACCGGGGCGAGGGAACGCGCGATGCGCCCAACAACCTGGCCTTCAGGATCGAGCCTGACAGCGAGTACAAGCAGCTCATCGCGGGCTCGTACAACCAGGCCAACGGGAACTTCGACTGGCTGACGAACTTCTCGTCCGGGTACTACATCAAGAACCTGGCGACGGACACCGAGTTCGACAACTACGGGACCATCTTCCGCAACGGCAACATCGACATCCGGGGCAAGTACATCCAGACGGACGCCCTGGACCGTCAGTACAGCTACATCCTGCGGCACACGCGCGCCGGCTGCGAGGGCACCCGCCGCTACCGCCAGGAGCAGGAGAACGGGCTCATCCCCCGGGACCCGCAGTACACCCAGGACTACACCATCGTGTCCGCGGACAAGATCACCTGGGAGGGGACCTCTGGCACCGGGGACAACCTGGAGTACGGCGTCGGGGAGATCCACTCGGACGGCCGCGAGCTGAGCTGGTGGAACCACGAGTCCGCCGACCTGAGCTACGACTACAGCATCGTGCGCCGGGCTGGGGGCGCGCTGGAGGTCGAGACCACCGGCGACGTCAAGGGCAGCGACGGCTTCTCCTACTTCCACACCGTGACCCGCAGCTTCTCCGGGGCCACGGTCGAGGAGATGGTCTACTACGAGCTGGGCACCGAGAACGAGGTCGCGCGGTGGACCGCCGAGCGCACCATCTCGGGCCAGGGTGGCGGCACCTACGTCACCAGCGACGGCACGACCTGCACGGGCAGCTTCTCCAGCTTCGACGCCTGCGCCTGGGACTGCTCCGGGCTGGGGGACTGGTGTCCCGCTGAGCCGGCGCTCTGATGCAGTCCATGACCGGGTACGGCCGCGGTGAGGCCGCCGCGGGGGGCGTGTCGATCGTCGTCGAGATGAAGTCGGTGAACAACCGCTTCCTGGACCTGCAGCTCCGCACGCCGCGCGAGTACATGGCCTTCGAGAACCGCATCAAGGGGCTGCTCAAGGGGCGCTTCGGGCGGGGGCGCGTGGACGTGTTCGTGCGCCGGGTCGTTGGCGGGAACGGTGTGGGCGTGGTGATCGACAAGCACCTCGCTCGCAGCTACCACTCCAGCCTCCTGGAGCTGGGCGAGGCCCTCCCGGGGGTGGTCAACGATCTCAGCATCAGCCGGATCGCCTCCATGCCTGGGGTGATGTCGACGGTGGAGCAGGAGGTCGACGTCGCCGGTGAGTGGCCCGTGGTCGAGACCGCTGTGACCGCCGCCGCCGAGCACCTGCTGGAGATGCGCAAGCGCGAAGGCCAGGCGCTCTACGACGCGCTGACCGAGATGGTGGTCGACCTGGATGACCACCGGCAGAAGGTGGAGCTGGAGGCGGACGGCCTGAACGCTCGCCTGCGCCTGCGCCTGATGGACCGGATCTCCCGGCTGGTCTCCGACCGGGTGGACACCGAGCGCCTCACCCAGGAGGCCGCGCTGCTGGCCGACAAGGCCGACGTGACCGAAGAGCTGCAGCGCCTGAGCAGTCACGTCAAGCAGTTCCGCCTGGCCATGGAGCGCCGGGAGCCCATCGGGCGCCGCCTGGACTTCCTGGCCCAGGAGATGAACCGGGAGATCAACACCATCGGGAGCAAGGCCGCCGAGCACAGCGTGTCCAGCCTGGTGGTGGAGATGAAGAGCACCTTGGAGCGGGTGCGCGAACAGATCGCCAACGTCGAGTGATGCCGTGAGCCTGAACCTCTCCCAGTGGAAGCGCCCCGACACGGGCGCCCTGTTCGTCGTCTCCGGAGCCAGCGGGACCGGCAAGACCACCCTGCTGCGGGAGGCGCTCGGCCGCGTCCCGGACATCGGGTTCTCCGTGAGCGCCACCACGCGCAGGCCGCGCCCCGGCGAGCGGGACGGCGTCGACTACCACTTCCTGGACCCCGACCGCTTCCAGGCGCTGGTGGAGCAGGGGGCCTTCCTGGAGTGGGCCGAGGTCTACGGCAACCGCTACGGGACCCTGCGCGCCCCGGTCGAGGAGGCGCTGCTTCGCGGGGAGTCCATCATCCTGGACATCGACGTCCAGGGGGCCCGGCAGGTCCGGGAGGCGATGCCGGAGTGTGTTTCCATCTTCCTCGCGCCCACCTCGATCACCGTGTTGGAGCAGCGCCTCCGCGCCAGAGGGACCGAGAGCGAGGACACCGTGGCCACGCGGATGGGCTTGGTCCAGGAGCAGCTCGATGCCTGCGGGGAGTTCCAGTACATCGTCGTCAATGACGTGCTGGAGAGCGCCCACGACTGCCTGCAGGCGGTCCTGATCTCCGAGCTTCAGCGGGTCGGAAGGCGACAGAGCGTGGTCCGAGGGCTTGTCAGCGCTGAGAAGTGACTACAATGATCAGTCAAGGGACCTGTTTTGGCTGACCTCGACTCCCTCCTCAACAAGATCTCGGAATACGCGCCGGACGCCGACCTCGACGTCGTCATGCGGGCGTACTTCTACGCAGCGAACGCACACCGCAAGCAGCACCGCAAGTCCGGTGAGGCCTACTTCACGCACCCGCTCGCCGTGGCCTTCATCCTGGTCGAGCAGCAGATGGACGTGGACACGATCGCCACCGCGCTGCTGCACGACGTGATCGAAGACACCATGGTCACGCGCCATGAGCTGGAGGAGGCCTTCTCGCCCATCATCGGCGAGCTGGTCGACGGGGTCACCAAGATCGGCAAGCTGGAGTTCCGGTCCAAGCAGGAGGCCGCGGCGGAGAACTTCCGCAAGATGATGCTGGCCATGACCGCGGACATCCGGGTCATCCTGGTCAAGCTGGCCGACCGGCTCCACAACATGCGCACGCTGGGCTCGATGCCCGACCACAAGAAGCAGCGCATCGCCCAGGAGACCTCGGACATCTATGCGCCCCTGGCCAACCGCCTGGGCCTGACCCGCTGGCGCATGGAGCTGGAGGACCTCTGCCTGCAGAACCTCCAGCCCGAGGCCTACCAGGAGATCGCGCAGGCCCTGGAGGCCACCCGGGACGAGCGGGACGCCTACATCGAGCGCACCTCCAAGAGCATCTCCCAGCAGCTCATCGACCGCGGGCTGGCCTGCTCGGTCAAGGGCCGGGCCAAGCACCTGGCGTCCATCTGGCGCAAGGTCGGGAACAGCGGCGCGGGGGTGAGCGAGGTCCACGATCTGCTGGCTTTTCGGGTGCTCGTCGATGACATGCCGAGCTGCTACGCGGCCTTGGGCTACGTCCACTCGCTCTACGCGCCGGTGCCGGACCGCATCAAGGACTACATCGCGATGCCCAAGTCCAATGGGTACCGCAGCCTGCACACCACGGTGATGGGCCCCGAGGGCAAGCGGGTAGAGGTCCAGATCCGCACCTACGCCATGCACCAGGTGAGCGAGCGGGGGGTCGCGGCGCACTGGCAGTACAAGGAAGGCCACCTGGCCCTCACCCGCGAAGAGGTCGCCTCCATCCACTCGCTGCGCGAGGTCTTCGAGACGGCGCGAGAGGTCGAAGACCCCGACGAGTTCATGGAGGCCGTGAAGATCGACCTCTTCCACAACGAGGTGTTCGTCTTCACCCCCAAGGGGGACATCCGCGAGTTCCCCAAGGGCGCGACCGCGCTGGACTTTGCGTACTCCATCCACACCGACGTCGGGAATAGCTGCGTGGGCGCGCGCGCGGACGGGCGCATGGTCCCGCTGCGCTACGAGATGCGCTCTGGGGACCACATGGAGGTGCTCACCCGCAAGGACCAGCACCCCCGGCGAGACTGGCTGGAGTTCGTCCGCACCAGCCGGGCCATCTCCAAGATCCGGCGCTTCCTGCGCGAAGAGGAGCGCCAGACGGGCATCCGGATGGGAACCACCATCCTGGAGAACGAGCTCAAGCGGAACGGCTCCAGCCTGGCCGCGGTCGTCAAGAACGGCCAGCTCAAGAAGGTGCTCAAGGAGCGCAAGGTCCAGAACTCCGACAACCTGCTGCTGCAGCTCGCACACGGCCACGCCCAGCCCAGCGTGCTGGTGCGGGAGCTGCTCCCGGACAAGGATTGGGCGGACCAGGACGAGGAGAAGAGCGAGTCCGCCCTGGACAAGCTGATCTCCAAGATCCGCGAGCGCAGCGTCTCGCCGGTGCTCATCTCCGGTCAGGACGACGTGCTCGTCTCCTTCGCGCGCTGCTGCAACCCCATCCCCGGTGACGAGGTCGCCGGCTTCATCACCCGGGGGCGGGGCATCTCGGTGCACCGGCGGGACTGCGCCCAGCTCCTGGCTCTGGACCCCACCCGGCGCATGCCGGTGGAGTGGGATGGTCAGTTCAAGGGGCAGCACACCGGCGGAATCCGGGTCGTCTGCCGGGACACCCCTGGCATGGCGGCCAAGATCACCAAGACCTGCACCGACTCCGGGGTGAACATCACCGCGCTCACCATGCGCGCTGTCGGGGACGAGAAGGCCGAGTGCGACCTGGAGATCGGCGTCCACAACGTCGACGAGCTCCGGAAGCTCATCCGCAACCTGAACAAGATCAAGGGCGTTCTGTCCGTCCATCGCCTGGATCAGGGCGCCTGAGACCGCGCCGCGGGCGTCTTTGTTAGGCTTGCGCCATGCTCCTGGTCATCGACGTCGGCAACACGAACACGGTCCTCGCTCTCCTCGACGGCGAGAGGGTCCGCACCACCTGGCGCGTCTCCAGCGCCTTCTCCACCACAGACGAGGTCGGCCTCCAGCTCGTCCAGCTCCTCGCCCTCAAGGGGCACGACAAGAGCGAGGTCCGAGGGGTCATCATCTCCTGCGTGGTGCCCGAGGTGCTCTACGCCCTGGAGAAGGCCAGCCACCGCTACCTCGACCTCCAGCCTCTGGTCGTCGGCAAGGGCCTCAAGACCGGCATGCGGGTGCGCACCGACAACCCCCGCGAGGTCGGGAGCGACCGCATCGTGAACTGCGTGGCCGCTCTGGACAAGTGGCCGGCCCCGCTCGTGGTCGTCGACTTCGGGACGGCGACCACCTTCGACTGCGTGAACACGGACGGGGACTACGTGGGCGGCGCCATCGCGCCCGGCCTGCAGATCTCGGTCGAGGCCCTGTTCCAGAAGACCTCCAAGCTGCCGCACATCAGCATCCGAAAGCCCCAGAACGCCATCGGGACCAACACCATCTCCGCGATGCAGTCGGGGGTCTTCTGGGGCTACGTCGGCCTCGTTGACGGGCTGGTCGAGCGCTGCTCCCAGGAGCTCGGCGGACAGGTCACCTGCGTTGCCACCGGCGGCCTCAGCAACCTGGTCGGCCGGGCCTGCACCTCGGTCGAGCACATCAGCCCGAACCTCACCCTCCAGGGCCTGCGCCTGCTCTACGAGCGCAACAAGCGATGAAGATCCCCTTCGATCGCCTAGGCATCCCGGTCGAGCACCGCGAGAAGGTGCTCCCGGACGCCCCCGCCAAGGCCCGCCTCGCCATCGCCAAGGGCCTGCTGCCGCTCCCGCCCGATGTGCTCGTGGCCTGCGTCTACGTGCTGCTGGGCTCCCGGGAGAAGGCCATCCGACGGGCGGCAGACCGCACCCTCAAGGAGATGGACAAGGAGATCGTGCTTCGGGCCATCTCCCCGCGCACGCACCCCAAGATCCTCGAGGTCCTCACTGACGCCCGCCTCGACGACCAGGAGTTCATGGAGCGGGTGTTCGGCCTGGCCAACACCAACGACCGCACGGCGTGTCAGATCGCGCGGGCCGCCCGCGGCGAGCTGGTCGAGGTCATCTGCCGAAACCAGTCCCGCCTGCTGATGACCCCCGAGGTCTACCTCGCCCTCAAGGACAACCCAGAGGTCACGGCCTCGTCCCTGGAGCGCGTCTACAGCTTCCTGCGCATGCAGAAGTCCCTCCCCGAGGAGCCTGATGCTGCACCGGTCCAGGAGAAGGCAGAGGCAGAGGAGGTGGGGGCTGGATCCGCGAGCACCGCGACCCCACCTCTTCAGACCGTCTCCGTCGCAGACCTCACGGAGCTCTCCATCGAAGCCGAGGTCACCGCGGCGCTGATGGGCCTCCCCAGCCCCTACAGCAACCCCCAGGTGGCCGCGCGGCTCACCATCCAGGTGGCCAGGAAGGCCGGGTCGGCCGCGCTCGATGACAGCTTCCGCTTCTCCTTTGACGACGACGCCGACAACTTCCACGCCTCGCTGATCACCGACGAGGACCTGGCCCCCGACGAGAAGCAGTCCCTGGCCCAGAAGATCGCGGGCATGAAGACGGGGGCGCGCATCAAGCTGGCCTTCCTCGGCAACGCGGAGGCGCGGAAGATCCTGCTGCGGGACAAGAACAAGCAGGTGGCCGTGGCCGTGGTCAAGAGTGGGCGCATGACCGACTCCGAGGCCGCCGCGGTGGCCGCCAACAAGAACATGCACATGGACGTGCTGCGCGAGCTGGCCATGAACAAGGAGTTCCTGCGCCAGTACAAGGTCAAGCTGGGGCTGGTGAACAACCCCAAGTGCCCGGTCTCCGTGGCCGTCGGGCTGGTCAGCCACCTGCAGCGCGCAGACCTGTCCTCGCTGGCCCGCAACAAGAACGTGCCCAGCGTGGTCCGCCGAACCGCCAAGAAGACCATCCAGAACAAGCTGAACGGCTGACAGACTGAACGGCCCAGAACGCGAGAGGCCCGCCCGGAGTGTACGGACGGGCCTCAGTGTTCCTTGGAACGGCTCAGTTCAGAGGACGGGCTCGTGCTTGTAGCCCAGGGCCTCGGCGACGGCGGGGTAGGTGACTTTTCCGTGCGCCACGTTCAGGCCGAGCGCCAGGTTGGGGTCCGCGCTGCAGGCCTCCTTCCAGCCCCGGTTGGCGATCTGCAGGCCGTAGGGGATGGTGGCGTTGTTGAGCGCGAAGGTGCTGGTGCGCGCCACGGCGCCGGGCATGTTGGCCACGGCGTAGTGCACGATCCCGTCGACGATGTAGGTGGGGTCGGCGTGGGTGGTGGGCCGGGTGGTCTCCACGCAGCCGCCCTGGTCCACAGCCACATCGACGATGGCCGAGCCCGGCTTCATCAGGCCCAGCATCGGGCGGGTGATGAGGTTGGGGGCCTTCGCGCCAGCGAGCAGCACCGCGCCGATCACCAGGTCGGACTGACCCAGCATGCGCTCCAGGTTGTAGGGGTTGGAGTAGAGGGTCTTCACGCGCCCGTTGAACTGGTTGTCGAACCAGCGCAGGCGGGGGAGGTTGATGTCCAGGATGGTGACCTCGGCGCCCAGGCCGACGGCCATCTTCACGGCGTTCAGGCCGACGATGCCGCCGCCGACCACACAGACCCGCCCGGGCTCGACGCCGGGGACGCCGCCCAGGAGGACGCCGCTGCCGCCCGCGTGACGGGTCAGACAGTGGGCACCGGCCTGCACGCTCAGGCGACCTGCGACTTCGGACATCGGGGTCAGCAGGGGGAGGGAGCGGTCGGGGAGCTCGACGGTCTCGTACGCAATCCCCACCACACCGGCCTCCAGCAGCGCCGCCGTCTGCTTGGGATCCGGGGCGAGGTGCAGGTAGGTGTAGAGGATCTGGTTCTCCCGCAGCAGGGGAAACTCAGGCGCGATGGGCTCCTTGACCTTCCAGATCATGTCCGCGCGGCCGTACACCTCCTCGGCAGAGGAGACGATCTCGGCGCCCACGCGGATGTATTCATCGTCGGGAAGCCCGGAACCTTCGCCAGCGCCCTGCTGGACGAGCACCGTGTGACCGGCGCGCGTGAGGGCCTTGACGCCCGCGGGGATGAGCCCGACGCGGTTCTCTTGAGGCTTGATCTCGGTGGGGACACCCACAATCATGAGCAGCTCCTGGTGTTGGGAGCGGAAGCTACCGCAGATCCGGTGGCTGGACACCCCGCCGCCGGTGCATAAATGGGCGCGTCCCAACCGGAGGCCACCGTGGCCCGCGACATCCACTCCCATGACCTGCGCTTCGACGACGCCCACGCCCTCCGCGAGGTCAGCGGTGAGTTCGGTGCAAACCTGAACCTGATCGCCCGGGAGCTGGGGGTCCGCGTGTCCCAGCGGGGCACCCAGGTCACCGTCTCCGGGCTCGATGCCTCCACGGACCTGGCCGCGGACCTGGTCACGCAGCTCTATGAGCTGGCCCTCGGCGGCACGACCATCACCACTTCGCTGGTGGAGCACGCCACGCGCCTGTCCCGCACCGACCCCGAGGTGCGCCTGGACGAGGTGTTCAACGACGTGGTCTACGTCGCGCGCAGCCGCAAGCCCATCTTCCCGCGCTCGCTGATGCAGAAGCGCTATGTCGAAGCCATCCGTGAGAACGACGTGGTGTTCGGCCTGGGGCCCGCGGGCACCGGCAAGACCTACCTGGCGGTGACCATGGCTGTGGCGGCGCTCGCCTCCAACCAGGTCAAGCGCATCATCCTGTGCCGCCCCGCGGTGGAGGCCGGCGAGAAGCTGGGCTTCCTCCCTGGCGATCTGGAGGAGAAGGTCAACCCCTACCTGCGGCCGCTCTACGACGCCCTCAATGAGCTGCTCGGGCAGGACAAGACCGTGCGCCTCCAGGAGCGCGGCACCATCGAGGTCGCGCCCCTGGCGTTCATGCGCGGGCGCACCCTGTCCCAGGCCTTCGTCATCCTGGACGAGGCCCAGAACACCACGCAGATGCAGATGAAGATGCTGCTCACGCGCCTGGGGGTGGGCAGCAAGGCCGTGATCACCGGCGACCTCTCCCAGATCGACCTCCCGCCGCGGGAGAAGTCGGGGCTGGAGCAGGCCACGCGCATCCTCACCAACGTGCAGGGGATCACCAGCGTCGAGTTCTCCTCCAAGGATGTGGTGCGCCACAGGCTGGTCAGCGACATCATTCGCGCCTATGATCGGGCTTCTGGCAACTCCCGGGAGCCTTCATCGCACTGAAATCGCCCGCCGAGCCCAAGGCTGGATGGTCCGCGCGGCTGTCCAACCTCCGCAGGCTGGCCGTCCTGGTCTTCGTGGCCTTGGCCGCCTCGCTGGCGCTCACGGACTTCATGCGTGTCCCCAACCTGGACTGGCAGGCGGGGGATGTCGCTGCGCGTGATGTGCGCGCGCCCTTTCCCTTCCGCTACGTCGACGAGACCACCACCGCCGCCCGGCGAGAGGGGGCGGCCGCCGCTATCCCCCAGGTCTACAAGCACGACGCCCAGGCCGCCTCCGAGCTCCAGTCCCGGGTCTCTTCGGCCTTCGATGCCGGCCGCCAGCGCTGGGCCTCCACCGAGGCCGCCGCAATCGCCAGCGGACAGGACGGCCTCTCTCCCGAGAGCGTGGACGCCCTGACCGAGGCCTTCATCCGGCAGGTCGGGCTGGACCTGGACACAGGCGAGGTCCGGATCTTCGCCGAGACCGGCTTCCACCAGGACTCCGAGCAGCGGGTCAACGAGCTCATCGCCCACGCCATGAGCGGGTTCGTGGTGGGCTCCCGCAGCGTGCTGCCCGCCAGCCCCCCGGTGGACGTGCTGTCCAAGACCGGCAAGCAGGAGCGGCGCCTGGACTCCTTCGAGGGCATCCTCACCGCTGAGGACGCCGGGAAAGAGGTCTACATCTACGCCCTCCAGCACATGGAGGAGGTCGCGCCCCTCTCCCTGCGCGCCGAGAAGGCCGTGGCCCAGGCCGCCATCCACGGCAACCTGACTTCGGCCCCGCAGATCACCGCCGAGCGCCGCCGATCCGCCACCGCCGCCGTCCCCGAGGTCGTCGTCTCGGTGGAGCGGGGGACCGCGCTCATCCGCCAGGGGGACGTGGTCACGCCCCACCACGTCGAGCAGCTCCAGGCCATGCAGCAGGCGCACGCCGGCTCCAACCCCCTGCTCGTCACCGGCTCGCTGTTCACCTTCTGCCTGCTGCTGATGTCCAGCATCTACTGGTTCTCGCGCAGCTACATCAAGAAGTTCAGCTCGGCGAACCGCCAGATCGAGGCCACCGGCCTGCTGTTGGTCCTGACGCTCTTCTTGGCCCGGGCGGTCCTCTCGCTGTCCGACACCATGGCCTCCGCCGGCGAGATCCCGGCGCACTCGATGTGGTACCTGCTGCCGCTCGCGGGCGCCGCCCTGCTGGTGCGCATCCTCATCAACTCGGAGACCTCGCTGGTCTTCGCGATCATCGCCAGCTCCCTGTCCGCGCTGCTGATGGAGCAGTCGGTGCTCTACGGCGTGTTCTTCGTGGTCTCGTCCGTGACCGCCGCCGGGGCCATCGGCAAGAGCCGGGAGCGCAAGGCAATCCTCCGCGCCGGCCTCATCACCGGCCTGGTGAACGCCGCCTTTGTCCTCGTCATTCAGCTCATCGAGGCCAACCTGGGGGAGGGGGGGCTGCAGCAGAGCAGCCCGATCTGGGCGGTGGGCTTCGCGTTCGCGGGGGGCGTGCTCAGCTCCTTCCTCGTCCTGGCGCTGGTCCCGCTCTTCGAGCTGGTTGGCTTCGACACCGACCTCAAGCTGCTCGAGCTCGCCAACCTGGACCACCCCCTGCTGCGCAACCTGATGCTGCGCGCGCCCGGCTCCTACCACCACTCCGTCATGGTCGGGACCCTGGCCGAGGCCGCCGCGGAGGCTATCGGCGCCAACGCCCTCCAGGCCCGCGTCGCCTCCTATTTCCACGACATCGGCAAGGCGGTGCGGCCCCAGTACTTCATCGAGAACCAGCGGGACGGCATCAACCGCCACGAGCGCCTGACCCCTCACCAGAGCGCCCGCGTGATCATCGACCACGTCCGGGACGGCGGGGCCATCGCCCGCAAGCACAAGCTGCCCCGCGTCATCGTCGACAACATCTACATGCACCACGGAACGGGCACGGTGCACTACTTCCTGCGCCAGGCCCAGATGAGCGCCGAGGGCGCCGTCGACCCCGCGGACTTCCGCTACCCCGGGCCCAAGCCCAACACCCGGGAGGCCGGCGTCATCATGCTGGCCGACAAGATCGAGGCCGCCTGCCGCTCCATCAAGGAGCCCACCCCCGAGCGGGTCGCCGAGATGATCCAGCGCATCATCAACTCCGTGATGGCGGAGGGCCAGTTCGATGAGTGCCCGCTGACGGTCAAGGAGCTCCACACCATCGCGGGGGTCTTCAAGAAGACCGTGCTGGCGATCCACCACCACCGCATCGAGTACCCGGATCCGCCAGCAGCGGGGGAGAAGCGAGTCCCGCAGCCCCCGGAAGGGTCTCCAGATCCCGTGATCACCCTGGAGCTCAACACCGGTGACCTGGATCTGCCCGACGACGAGGACACCGGCAGCCTGCCCGAGCTGCCCGAGGAGGTCGCTGCGATGGCCGACTACGAGAGCCCTGAGTACCTGCCCGAGCTGGGGCGTGACCGGTGAGCGGCCCCACGGTGCTGGCCCGAGAGGAGGGCAGCGCGACGCTCCCTGTTGACCTCGTCGGCGACGCAGAGGCCCTGATGGTGGCGGCCCGCCTGGATGACTGTGAGTTGAGCCTGGTGGCTTGCGATGACGCCTTCATCCGCCCCCTCAACGCCTCCTGGAGGGGCAAGGATGCGGCCACCGACGTGCTGTCCTTCCCCCAGGACGACCCGGTGGTGTTGGGGGATCTGGTGATCTCCCTGGAGACCGCGGCCCGCCAGGCCACAGAGCGGAACCACAGCCTGCAGGCCGAGCTGCGCATCCTCTTGGTGCACGGCCTGCTGCACTTGCTGGGCTACGACCACGAGAACGATGAGGCGGAGATGCTCGAGATGGTCGACGCGGAGACCCGCCTGATGGAGCGCCTGGGTTGGGAGGGCAGGGGACTCATCGAGCGGGTTCAGGGGGCTGCGCAGGCCGACTGAGTTGCCGGGTCGCCTGTCGGCGCATACCCATGCCGCTCAGGAGGTTCCCCATGGACGCCGAAGAGATCCGCACGCGCTGGAACGCCGCCACAGACAAGGTGGGCCAGCTTCGGAGGCATCTTTGACGTAGACGGCAAGCTGCGCGAGATCGAAGACTACGAGCGGCAGGCCTCCGCGCCGGAGTTCTGGACCGACCAGACCCGGGCGCAGGGCATGGTCCGCAAGAAGGCCGCCCTGGAGCGCGTCGTCAAGTCTTGGCAGGCCCTGGACAGCGGGCTGGAGGACGTGGACACCTCCCTGGAGCTCGCCGCGGAGTCCGAGGCCGGCGAGGCCGCTGAGATGCTGGAGATGGCCACCGAGGCCATCCTGGAGGTCGAGCGCGGCACCCGGGAGCTGGAGGTCCAGCGCCTGCTGTCCAACGAGGGCGACGACAACTCCGCCATCCTGGAGATCAACTCCGGCGCCGGCGGGACGGACGCCTCCGACTGGGCCGAGATGCTCAAGCGCATGTACCTGCGCTGGGCCGAGCGCAAGGGCTACAAGGTCAAGCTGGTCGAAGAGCAGCCCCACGATGAGGCCGGCATCAAGTCCTGCACCATCGAGATCGACGGCCCCTACGCCTACGGCTACCTCAAGGCCGAGATCGGCGTGCACCGCCTGGTCCGCATCTCTCCCTTCGACGCCGCCGCCCGCCGGCACACCGCGTTCGCTTCCGTCGCCGCCTACCCGGACATCGACGACAGCATCGAGGTGGACATCAACCCGGCGGACCTCCGCATCGACACCTACCGGTCCTCCGGCGCGGGTGGGCAGCACGTCAACACCACGGACTCCGCGGTGCGCATCGTGCACAACCCCACGGGCATCACGGTCGCGTGCCAGAACGAGCGCAGCCAGCACAAGAACAAGGCCACGGCCATGAAGATGCTGCGCTCCCGCCTCTACCAGTACGAGCTGGAGAAGCGGCAGGCCGAGATCGACGAGGCCAACTCGCAGAAGAAGAAGATCGAGTGGGGCTCCCAGATCCGGAACTACGTGCTGCAGCCCTACCGGATGGTCAAGGATCAGCGCACCGGCGTCGAGAACACCAACACCGACAAGGTGCTGGACGGCGACCTGGACCTGTTCATCGAGGCCTGGCTGGCGCAGCAGGCCGACGAGGGGCTGGAGCAGGACCCCCTGGCCTGATTGGCCCGGGGGGCGTCTGTGCACAGCGAATTCGCAAAACTCCCTTGTTGAATCCGGGGAGCCCGGGGTTAGCCTGGGCCCCCTGGATGGGAGACCCCGTGATTCTGCTCGCGATGCTCGGCTGCTTCGGCAACTCGGAAGAGGATCTGACCCCTCAGATCAACGGCACCATCACCACGGCCGAGGCCAGCGGTGATGTGGCGATCTACAAGGCCTTTGGCTTCCATGTGGACAACAAGGCCCTGTTCTACATGACCAGCACCCCCGACGCGGACTGCCCCTCGGTCGCCGAGTACCTGACCGAGAAGCAGGTGGATCCCGCCGGCATCTGGGAGGGCGGGACCTGCAACATCTCCGCCGTGGTCTGGGAGTACGACGCCGACGGCGCGACCTTCACCATGGAGGGCGGCGAGGCCAACTTCGACATCACCTGGTCGGTCAAGTGCGCCCTGGGCGAGGGCAGCTTCGAGTGGACCAAGCGGGACGAGGACAGCGAGGACACCGACTACTTCTGGGTCGGCGACGACGCCTATGAGTGGCTGGGCTCCGGCGATGAGTTCGAGGCCACCTTCTCGGGCGCGGGCACCGCGGATGACCCCTACGTCATCGACATCACCGACATGACCGCCTTCGACGGCAACTACCCGACCATCATCGAGGGCATCCCCGCCGATGGCACGGTCAGCGGCAGCATCGAGGCCCAGACCTGCAGCCAGCTCCTCGGGGCCGGGATCTTCCCCTCCTGAGCCCTTCCGGGGCGGCGAGATGCGCGCTGGCGGGATAGCCGGGGACCCGCCAGAGGGAAGTCATGTACGAGTTCGATCCGCGCCGCCTCGAGAAGCTCGCCGCCCTGCGGGAGAGTGGAGTTGAGCCCTACCCCAACGGGCTGGAGCTGACCCACAGCCTCGCCCAGCTCATCGAGATCGGTGGGGACAAAGAGGACGCTGAGCTCCAGGAGCTGGAGCAGGAGTTCTCCATCGCCGGCCGCCTGCGCTTCAAGAACGAGATGGGCAAGGCCGGCTTCTGCCGGATCCAGGACGAGAGCGGGCGCATCCAGCTCTTCGTGCGCAAGAACGACCTGGGTGAGCAGGTCTTTGCTGACGTCTGGAAGAAGCTCGACCTGGGCGACTGGGTCTGGGCCACCGGCAAGCTGATGCGCACCCGCAAGGGCGAGCTCTCCCTCAAGTGCTCCGCGCTGCGGCTCTACAGCAAGTGCATCGAGTCCCTGCCCGACAAGCACAAGGGGTTCACCGACGCCGAGATGCGGCAGCGGATGCGCTACCTGGACCTCTTCATCAACGAGGACACCCGGGACACCTTCCGCAAGCGCTCGCTGATCGTGCGCGGGATTCGCCGCTACTTCGATGACCAGGGCTTCATGGAGGTCGAGACCCCCATGCTGCAGGCCATCCCTGGCGGCGCGAACGCCCGGCCCTTCGTGACCCACCACAACGCGCTGGGCATGGACATGTACATGCGGGTCGCGCCCGAGCTCTACCTCAAGCGCCTGGTGGTCGGCGGCTTCGAGCGGGTGTACGAGCTCAACCGGAACTTCCGGAACGAGGGGGTGAGCCTCAAGCACAACCCTGAGTTCACCATGCTGGAGTTCTACCAGGCCCACGCCACCTTCCACGACCTGATGGACCACAGCGAGGAGCTGATCTCCGGCTTGGCCCAAGAGGTCTCCGGCGGCCTGCAGATCCCCTACGGCGACGACGTGATCGACTACAGCCGCCCCTGGAAGCGGGCCAGCATGGAGTCCCTGATCACCGAGCACGCCGGCGTCTCCGACCCCTGGGACCTGGACGTGCTCCGCAGCCGCTGGCTCGAGCTGCACCCCGGCGACGCCGACAAGGAGCTCCCCGAGACCGTCGGCAAGTGGTTCGAGCTCTACTTCGACGAGCACGTCGAGCCCCTGCTGGTGAACCCCACCTTCGTCACCGACTACCCCACGGAGATCTCTCCGCTGTCCCGGCGAAATGACGAGCGCCCCGAGGTCGTAGACCGCTTCGAGCTCTTCATCGCCCGTCAGGAGGTCGGCAACGGCTTCTCCGAGCTCAACGACCCCATCGACCAGGCGGGCCGATTCAGCCAGCAGGCCGAGGCCAAGAGCTCCGGTGACGACGAGGCCATGTACTTCGACGCCGACTACATCCGCGCCCTCTCCTACGGCATGCCCCCCACGGCCGGCCAGGGCATCGGCGTGGATCGCCTCGTGATGCTGCTCACCGGCCAGACCTCGATCCGGGAGGTCATCCTCTTCCCGGCTCTGCGCCGGCGCGCAGAGGACCAGGTCGTCAGTGAGGCGGTGGGCCAGGAAGGCGGCGAGGGCGACGCCGAGTGAAGTTCGCCGTCCTCATCGCTCTGTCCCACCTGAGGGGCCGCACGGAGCGCGTCGTGAGCGCGCTGACCGCGATCTCCATGGCGGGCGTGACCGTCGGTGTGATGGCCCTGACCATCGTGCTGAGCGTCATGGCGGGCTTTGAGACCGACCTGCGCGACAAGATCCTGGGCTCCAACGCCCACATCGTGGTCCTGCGCTACAGCTCCGGCATCGAGGACTGGGAGCAGGCCGTCGAGAAGGTGAGGGGAGTCGAGCACGTCACCGGCGTGGCCCCCTTCATCTACACCGAGATGATGATCAAGTCCGAGCACGGCAACGGCGAGGGCATCATCCTCAAGGGCATCGACCCCGCGCTGGTTGGCGACGTCGTGGACCTGCGCAGCAACATCGTCAGCGGTCCGGAGGGGACTCCAGAGGACGAGGTGGCCCGCCAGGCGATCTTGGACAACCTCCACAACCCGCCCCCCGGTCCACTCGCCAGCACTGAGGGTGCAAGCGAGGAACTGCCGGGCATCCTGGTCGGCGAGGAGCTCGCCCACAGCCTCAAGGTGTTCGTGGGGGACGTGGTCCACATCATCAACCCCATCGGGCGGGGCGTCGGACCCATGGGCATGCCCATGCCGGATGTCCGGAAGTTCAGGGTCGCCGGGATCTATTACTCGGGCATGTACGAGTACGATACCAAGTGGACCTACATCACCATCCAGGACGCCCAGGACTTCCTCAAGATGGACGGGATGGTCACCGGGCTGGAGGTCACCGTCGATGACATCTACGGTGTGGACCCCATCGCCCTGGCCATCGAGGACGCCCTCGCGTACCCCTTCTACACGCGCCACTGGCAGAACCTGAACCGCAACCTCTTCGACGCCCTCAAGCTCGAGAAGGTGGTCATGGGGCTCATCCTCAGCCTCATCGTGGCGGTCGCCAGCCTGAACATCGCGGGAATGATGATCGTGCTGGTGGTCACCCGGAGCCGCGAGATCGCCATCCTCAAGGCCATGGGCGCCTCCACCAACCAGGTGCGCATGGTGTTCATGGCCGAGGGCGTCATCATCGGGCTGTTCGGCTGCGTGGTCGGCACCATCCTGGGGGTCGGCGGCTCCCTGCTCCTGGACGCCTATGGCTTCCCCCTGGACACCGACGTCTACTACCTGGACTCGCTGCCCGTGGAGCTGTCCCTGGCCACCGTCGCGGTCGTGAACGTCGCCGCGCTGGGCATCTGCTTCTTGGCCACGCTCTACCCGGCCTCCCGGGCCTCCAAGCTTGAGCCGGTGGAGGGTCTCCGTGCTGCCTGAGTCTGCCCCCGCCGAGAGCGGCGTGTCCGTCCGCGGTCTGAGCCGGCGCTTCCAGATGGGGGAGCAGGAGATCCAGGTCCTCCAGGACGTGAACATCGATCTGGCCGCGGGAGACCGGGTGTCCATCGTCGGGCCCAGCGGCTCGGGCAAGAGCACCTTCCTGCAGATCCTTGGGACCCTGGACCGCCCCAACAGCGGCGAGATCTTCCTGGACGGGCAGCCCGTGTTCACGCGCAGCGCCCGCGAGATCGACCGCCTGCGCAACGAGCACGTGGGCTTCGTCTTCCAGTCCCACCACCTGCTGCCTGACCAGAGCGCGGTGATGAACGTGGCCATGCCCCTGATCATCCGCGGCATGAACCTGGAGAAAGCCCGAAGCCGGGCGCGCATCCAGCTTGATCGGGTCGGGCTCTCTGCGCGGCTGGATCACAAGCCCAGCCAGCTCTCTGGCGGCGAGCAGCAGCGCGTCGCGATCGCCCGTGCGCTGGTGACTCAGCCCAAGCTGCTGTTGGCCGACGAGCCCACCGGAAACCTGGACCCGAAGACCGCCAGCGAGATCTTCGGGCTGCTGCTTGAGCTCCACCAGGAGAGCGGCTCCACCCTGGTAGTGGTTACCCACTCCCACGAACTGGCGGCGCGCTTCCCCCGCCGTCTTCAAGTGGCCGAAGGCCGCCTGGTCGAGGTCCCATAGATGTTCGCCGCGCTCATGCTCCTGTTCAGTGGTCTGGCCCAAGCCCAGGGCGGACCGCGCCTGGGTGGCGGCGGCCCCCCCAAGCTCTCCGACGAGCTGGGGACCCTGGAGCCCGTGGAGATCGAGCGCACCGCTCCCCAGCTCCAGACCGTGGTGTCCGTACAGGTCGAGGGCAACCGCCGCATCGAGGAGGCCGCCGTCAAGGCCGCCATCCAGCTCCGCCCCGGTGAGAACCTGGCTGACTGGAAGATCCGCCGCGACATCAAGGCCGTCTACCGCACCGGCTTCTTCCAGGACGTCCAGGTCGATGTCTCCGCCGCCGACGCCCAGGGCGGGGTGGTGGTCACCTTCCTGGTCAAGGAGAACCCCGCCGTCCGGGACGTCGCGCTGACCGGCAACAAGAAGATCGACGAGGAGGACATCCTCGAGGTCATCGACATCAGCCCCTACAGCGTGCTCAACGACGCGGATCTCCAGTCCAACGCCCAGCGCGTGCGGGACCTCTACCTGGAGAAGGGCTACTTCCTGGTCGAGGTCACCCCGGTCCTGCGCGAGGTAGCAGAAGACCAGGTCGAGCTGACCTTCGAGATCGTCGAGAACCGCAAGGTCATCGTCCAGTCCCTGGACATCACCGGCAACGACGGCCTCTCCGATCGGGACATCAAGCGCTTCCTGCAGACCAAGGAAGGCGGCATGGCCCCCTTCCTGACCTCCTCCGGCACCTTCTCCTGGGCCGCTCTGGACACGGACGTCCAGATCCTCCAGCAGGTCTACCTGGAGGAGGGCTACGTCGACGTGAAGGTCGGTGACCCCAAGGTCTACCTTTCCCCGGACAAGCGCTACATCTACGTCAACCTCCACGTGGAGGAGGGCCCCCAGTACAAGCTGGGCCACCTGCGGGTGGAGGGTGACTTTGTCCCCGAAGAGGGCCTGACCGCCGAGGCCGCCCAGCGGCTGGTCAAGGGCGAGACCGTCTCCGAGGTCCAGGACTCCTCCGAGCCCAAGAAGCTCAGCGGCGTGCGCGCCCTGCTCAACCCCGAAGGCCCCAAACCCATCGCGCTGGAGACGGGCGACACCTTCAAGCTCACCACGCTGCAGACCACCATGCAGCGCATCTCCGACCTCTACGGAGACCAGGGCTACGCCTTCGCGCAGGTCTACCCCCAGACCATGACCGACCCCGAGACCGGGGTGGTCGATGTCACCTTCATCGTGGTCAAGGGCGAGAAGCTGGCCATCGACCGCATCAACATCAAGGGCAACGACCCCACCTGGGACAAGGTCGTCCGGCGCGAGATCCCCCTCAACGAGGGCGACATCTACTCGGGCTCCTCCATCCGGGAGGCCAAGCTGCGTCTGCAGCGCCTGGGCTTCTTCGAAGAGGTCCGCATCAACACCCCCCGCGGCGAGGACCCCGGCACCCTGGACCTGGACGTCACCGTCGTCGAGCAGCCCACGGGGAGCTTCTCTGTGGGGCTTGGCTTCTCCAACCTGGAGAACTTCGTCCTCACCGGCTCGGTGTCCAAGAACAACTTCCTGGGCCTGGGCTACCTGATGCAGGCCAGCATCAACTGGTCCTCGCTGCGCCGCCAGGGAAACCTGAGCTTCTTCGACCCCTACTTCATGGACACGCGCTGGACCGTCCGGGTGGACGCCTACAGCCTAACCCAGGAGTACACCCAGTCGCAGTACCAGCGCGGCGGCGGGCTCGCTGTGGGGCGCTACCTGGACCGGCGCGACGATGTCCGGCTCACCCTGAACTACAGCCTGGAGGATGTGGGCCTCGCGTCCATCACGCCCTACCAGGCCAAGCTCTTCGGCGGCGAGCTCTACCGCAACGGCCTGACCTCGACCATGGGCCTGAACTTCACCGTCGACAAGCGCAACAACCGCGTCTACGCCACGCAGGGCTGGTTCTTCCAGGCCCAGTCCTCTCTCTCGGGCGGGTTCCGCGTCAGCGATGATCAGGTGCTCAACCTGCTCGGCGGTGACTTCAACATGGTCGAGAGCCGCCTGAACCTCCGCGTCTACCAGCCCATGCTCAGCGGCAGCGAGAAGCTCAGCGGCAAGTTCGTGTTCCGCTTCAACAGCACCTTCGGCCAGATCGCCTCCACCGACGGCAGCATGGTGCCCTTCATCCACCGGTACCGGGCCGGCGGCCTGGACAGCGTGCGCGGCTACAACTGGTACAGCCTGGGCCCCAGCATCCGCGTCCCCGGACCGGGCAGCCAGGGGCTGGGCTCCGGCAGCGAGGACCCCATCGGCGCGGATGACCGCCTCATCGTGGGCGGCACCGAGACCTGGGTGAACAAGTTCGAGATCGAGGCCCAGATCCTGCCCTCCGCCGGTATCTCCGGCGTGGTGTTCTTCGACGCCGGAAACGCCTTCGGCGACCCCTACGGCAACGGCCACGTCAACCTCAACGACATGCGCTACAGCTACGGCGCCGGGATCCGCTGGTTCTCGCCGATGGGCCCGCTGCGATTCGAGTGGGGCTTCCCCATCGATCCCTACGAGGACGAGCGCCGCATGGTGTTCGACTTCGGCATCGGCTCCGCGTTCTGAATGCTCGGGCGCTTGTCGCGCCCGTTCCGTGCAGCTCGGGGTCGAGGAGATCCGAGGCTGCCCCGCATCTGGGGCTCACCACAGAGCAGAAGACCCGCACCGGATGCACCGGCGCGGGTCTCAGGTGAGCCGAGGGGGGAGGGGACTCAGCGCTGGTCGCCCATGAGCAGGCTGGCGGCGCCCTCGATCCTGTAGGAGATGGTCTCGCGGCTCGCGCCGATGAGCAGGTCGTCGTAGCCGTCGCCGTCGCTGTCGCCGGAGGCCAGGGACTCGCCGGCGTGGGCGTTGCTGCTGGTACCGGTGAAGGCCGCGTCTGAGCTGGTGACCGCGACCGTGCCCGCGGTGAAGGGGCCGTAGAACAGGTAGGCGGTGCCGGAGTTGCTGTTGCTGGTGTCCGTGTAGGGCGCGCCGACGACCAGGTCGTGGTCGCCGTCCCCGTCGAAGTCCGCGAGGTTGAAGGCGGCGCCGGCCTGGTCACCGCTGGCATCGCCGGTGAAGGTCATGTCGGCCGCGGTGGACAGGTCCACGTCGCTGGTGATGGGGCCAAACACCACGTAAGCGGTGCCGTTGGTGCTGGACGGTGCGCCGATGACCATGTCGCTGTAGCCGTCGCTGTTCAGGTCGCCGAGCACGGAGAGGGCCGACCCCGCCTTGTCTCCAGCGGCCCCGCTGAAGGTCACGTCTGCGGCGCTGCTGGTGCTGCTGCCGTAGAAGAGGTAGGCCGCGCCGGCGTCACTGTCCGCCGAGGGGGCGCCGACCAGCATGTCGTGGATGCCGTCGCCGTCGACGTCACCGCCGGTGCTCACGGCGGTGCCCAGGGTGTCGCCGTAGACGGCCCCGGTGATGGTGGTCCCGGCGTCGGAGTCGAATGCGTCCGAGGTGATGGGGCCATGGAAGACGTAGGCGTAGCCGTAGCTGTAGCTGGGCGCGCCAACCATCAGGTCGTCGTAGCCGTCGTTGTCCACGTCGCCCACGGACAGGGAGACGCCGAAGTTGCCCTGGGCGTAGCTGCCCGCGAGCATGATGGCGTCGGCCAGGTCCATGTCCGCAGTGACCTGGCCGGTGACCAGGTAAACGGCGCCGGCGTCAGCGTCCAGGTCGTCGTAGCCAGGGGCGCCGATCGCGAGCTCTCCGAAGCCGTCCAGGTCCTGGTCGGCCAGCATGGCGATGGCCTCGCCAGTGCGAGAGGCGCTGCTGTCGCCCATGAACTCCAGGTCGGCCGCGCTGCCCGTGGCGCTGCCGGAGCTCGGCCCGTACCACATGAACACGGCGCCCGAGTTGGCCGCACCGTCGTCGTTGTAGTTGGCGCCCACGAAGATCTCGGCGTTGCCGTCGCCATCCCAGTCGGCCAGAGCCACGGCCGCGCCCGCGTAGTCGTAGTTCGCGGAGCCGGAGTAGACGGCTTCGGCGTCGGCCATGCTCAGGTCGTCCTGGATCGCGCACTCGTCCAGCACGCCATCGCAGTCGTCGTCGGTGCTGTTCTCGCACACCTCCTCGGCGGCGGGAGAGATGTCGCCCGAGCTGTCATCGCAGTCGCTGCTGTCGGCGACGTAGCCGCTGGGCTGGGAGCAGGCGGGGGTCGTGTTGCTGGCGTCCCCGTAGCCGTCGCTGTCGGAGTCCAGGTACCAGGTCGCCGCGTCGGATGCGGTCGCCTCGTCGATGCTGCCATCGCAGTTCTCGTCGACGCTGCCGTCGCAGACCTCCAGAGCGCCGGGGTTGACGCCCGAGGCCGCGTCATCGCAGTCCCCGCCGACGCTCACCCAGGTGGTGCCCGCGGCGAAATCACAGCCGGTCGTGGCGGTGGTGTCGTCACCGTAGCCGTCGCCGTCCCCGTCCGCGTACTGCACGATGGCGTCGCTCGCGTCGCTGCCGTCCGCGTCGCCGCTGCAGTCGTTGTCGACCCCGTCGCCGCAGACCTCGAGGCCAGCCGGGCTCACGGAGGCGTCGCTGTCATCGCAGTCGTCGGCGGTGCCCGCGTAGCCGCTGGGCTGTGAGCAGGCGATCGCGGTGGAATCGCCGCTGCCGTAGCCGTCGCTGTCGTTGTCGATGTACCAGACGGGCGCGTCGACCGAGGTGTCCTCGTCGACCACGGTGTCGCAGTTGTTGTCGATGCCGTCGCAGTACTCTTCGGCGTCGGGGTTGATGCTGTCGAACACGTCGTCGCAGTCCAGCGCGTTGTCGACGTAGCCGCTGGGCTGGGTGCAGGACGCGGTGCTGTAGTTCGGGTCGCCGTAGCCGTCCTGATCGTTGTCGGTGTACCAGGTGGGGGCGTCGACCGCGGTGGGCTCGTCCACCTGCGCGTTGCAGTTGTTGTCGATGCTGTCGCAGACCTCATCGTTGCCCGGGAAGGCGGCCCCCTCGCTGTCGTCGCAGTCCCCAGCCAGGCTCGCGTACCCGCTGGGCTCCGCACAGGCCAGCACGGTGTCGGTCTCCACGCCGTAGCCGTCCCCGTCGCTGTCCGCGTAGAAGGTCAACGCGTCGCTGCTGTCCTCGCCGTCGGTGCTGCCATCGCAGTTGTTGTCGATGCCATCACAGACCTCGTCAGCGCCCGGGAAGACAGCGGCGTTGCTGTCATCACAGTCGTCTCCGCCGTGCACCTGGGCGTCGTGACCATCCCCATCCTCGTCGGTCACGATGACTGGCTCGCCGGTGTCTACTGGCTGGTCCTTGTCGCAGGCGATCAAGGCAAAGAGGAACAGCGAGGGGATCCAAGGGCGCATCAGGACTCCAGCCGCGGACACCGCGGGAGGGGGGGCGTGTCAGGAATTCGTGCAAGAAGAGCAGGATCCTGCCCTGTGGTCAAGCGAACGCGCCCAGCGCTTGCGCCACAAGGAAGCTTGTGTATGCCAGCCAGCCCCCCAACATTGCGATCCCGACCCAGCGGGCGACCCTTCCCTTGGTGAGCCAGGGGAGCAGGAGGAGGCCGCTTGCCCCCAGCGCGACGGGGAGATCCCGCTGGAGAAACGCCGGGGCGACCTCGATCGGGAAGATGGCAGCAGCCGCTCCGAGGACGGCCAGCAAGTTGAAGAGGTTGGACCCCAGAGCGTTGCCCAGGGCAAGGTCCGTCTGTCCCTTCCTGGCCGCCATCACAGCGGTCGCCAGCTCAGGAGCCGAGGTCCCGATGGCCACGACTGTCAGGCCCACCACCGCCTCCGAGATGCCCACGGACAAGGCGATGTCGGTCGCGCCCCGGACGAGGGCATCCGAGCCCAGAACGAGCATGGCCAGGCCGAACACGATGGCCAGGCCCCGGATGGGCAGTGTGGTCCGCTTCACGTGCAGGCGAGCATTCAAGAGCGTCAGGAAGGCCGCGCCCGGGACAGCGATGTCCACCAGGGAGATGCTCGCCAGATCCAGCAACGCAGCCCCAGCGCCAGCGCCCATGACCAATGCGGCCGGGACCGCATCGAGCTCTGCGCCGTCACCCTCCTCGGCCTCTGGATCTGCGTCGACGTTGGCTCGGAGCGCCCGGCGCACGGTGATGGTCAGGATGACGCCCAGCAGCGCCAGGAGCAGGACCCCCTCCCAGCGGGCGATCCCGCCCCCGATCCAGGCGAGAATGCCGACCAGGACCGTGGCCCCAAATCCCAGCGGGATCTCCCAGCGCATCAGGCTGCGCGGCAGGGTCAGGGGGGCGATGGCCACGACCACGCCCACGGCGACCAGGGTGTTGAAGATGTTCGAGCCCAGCACGTTGCCGACGGCGATGTCGGGGTTGCCCTTGAAGGCCGCGAGCACCGAGACGGCGAGCTCGGGGGCGGAGGTGGCGAAGGCGACGACCGTGAGGCCCACAAGCAGGGGCGGGAGCCCGAAGTGTCGGGCGATCCCGGAGGCTCCCGCGAGGAGCGCGTTGCCCCCTTGGTAGAGGGCGGCGAAGCCAGCGAGGACCAGGAGCAAGGATGTGAACACGCCCTGGGCCTATTGCCCTGGCTGCTCGACAACAAGCCCGGAGCGCTGCGGGGAAGGGGCCTGGGGCTGGGGGGTTCAAGGGAGCGAGCGTCCTGTGCTGGTCAGGGAGCGGCCCCTGCAATAGATGCAGGCCTCCTGGCGAAGGGACAGCCGTCGTCACACTCTCACCGAGGCCCCAATGTTCTCGCGCATCCTCTCCCTGCTCCTCCTCGCGGTCACCTTCTGGGCGCCCGCGGCCAACGCCTCGGACTTCAAGCTCGGCGTCGTCGACTACGGCCGGGCCATCCAGGAGATCGAGGAGGGCAAGAAGGCCCAGGCCCGCCTGGACACCATGTACGCCGGTGAGAAGGCCAAGCTGGAGCAGATGGAGGCCGAGTACAACGCTCTGGTCACCGAGTACCAGCAGAAGGAGCCCATGATCTCGGAGGAGGCCAAGAAGCAGTACGAGCAGCGCCTCTACGAGATGCAGATCAACTACCAGCAGGCCGTCGCCAAGGCCGACTGGGAGATGCAGGGCGCCTACTACTCCGCCATGGAGCAGCTCATGACGGGCCTGCGCGCCACCGCGGAGACCCTGGGCAAGGAGCAGGGCTACGACCTGATCCTGGAGTCCAGCCAGGGCATCGTGCTCTACCAGTCGGGCACCGACATGACCGACGCAGTGATCGCCCGCTACAACCGGGACCACCCCGGGCAGTGAGCGCACGCTCCTGGAAGGCGGGCGCGCTCGCTCAGGCCCTGGGCGGAACGCTCGAAGGTGACCCCGAGCTCGAGCTTGATGGGGTCGCACCGCTGCAGAGCGCGGGCGCGTCTGAGCTCGCCTTCCTGGCCAACCCCCGCTACCACCGCCACCTCGCTGACAGCAGCGCAGGGGCGGTGTTGTTGCGTCCGGGGGTGGCCTTTGACGGCGTCATCATCCGCGTCGCCGACCCCTACGCCGCGTTCGCCAGGGCCACCGCGCTCTTCCACCCGCCTCGCTGGGGTGCACCGGGACTGGACGGGCGAGCGGCCATCGACCCCAGCGCCACCCTGGGAGAGGGCTGCCGGGTGGAGGCCTTCGCCGTCATCGAGTCCGGCGCCGTCGTGGGGCCAGAGTGCTGGATCCAAGCGGGCGCCTACGTGGGCGCCGGGGCCAGGCTCGGGAGCCGCTGCCGCCTGATGCCCAACGCGGTGGTGATGGAGGACTGCGTGCTGGGGGACCGCGTCTGGCTCAACCCTGGCGCCGTGGTCGGGGCGGAGGGCTTCGGGTTCGCCCCCACCGCCCGGGGGCTCCTCAAGATCCCGCAGGTGGGCCGCGCCGTCGTGGAGTCCGACGTCGAGATCGGCGCCAATAGCTGCGTGGACCGGGCCGCCATGGGGGAGACCCGGGTCGGGCAGGGGAGCAAGCTCGACAACCTGGTCCAGGTCGGCCACGCCGCGACCTTGGGGCCCCACAACGTGCTGGTGGCCTACGCTGGGATTGCCGGCTCCTCCACCCTCGGTGCAGGCGTGACGCTCGCCGCCCGCAGCACCGTGCTCGGGCACATCAACATCGCCGACGGGACCATCCTGGCGGCCCACAGCATGCTCACGCGGAGCACCGAGCCGGGCGAGCGTCTGGCCGGTGTGCCCGCCCACAAACACCAGAGTTGGCTGCGCGCCTCGCGCGCCTCCCAGCGGGTCCACGAGCTCGAGCGGCAGCTCCGCCAGCTCCAGGCCCAGATGGACAAGCTGACCCCACCCGAGGACGGCTGAGGCCGCCCCTGGAGCCCCGTCATGGACATCCAAGAGATCCTGGCCCTGCTGCCGCACCGCTACCCCTTCCTGCTCATCGACCGCATCCTGGAGATCGAGCCCGGGGAGCGCGCCATCGCCCGCAAGTGCGTGAGCGTCAACGAGCCCTTCTTTCAGGGGCATTTCCCCGAGACCCCCATCCTGCCGGGGGTGCTGCTCACCGAGGCCTTCGCCCAGGTCGCCGGTGTGGTCGCCCTGTCCGCCCACCCCGAGCGCGCCGAGGAGGGGGTGGCCCTGGTCGGCCTCGACAAGGTGCGCTTCCGCAAGCCCGTGCGGCCCGGTGATGTGCTGGAGCTGCACGTCGCGGTGGAGGCCAAGCGCCGGGACATCTGGCGCTTTGAGTGCCACGCCACCGTGGACGGGGAGAAGGTGGCCGAGGGGCGCCTCACCGCGACCGTCGGCGCCATCTGATGGGCCTGCTGGCCAGGATCTTCTCCGGAAAGGACGAGCACCCGCCGCCCCCTCAGCCCGTGCAGGTGCTCGCCCAGGACGGTCGCGTGTTCGCGCTGCTGCCCAGCGGTCGCCTCGCGGCTTGGTCCACCGAGAGCGGGGACCTGCTGTGGGATGTTCAGGCGGCCGGCCCCCGCATCGCCGTCCAGGGAGATCGCCTGCTGGATGGCCACGGCGTCTGCCGCAGCGTCAGCGACGGTCAGGTCCTCTGGGAGTCCGGTCAGGCCGGGCTGCCCGTCTCGCTGGGGGAGCGGCTGGCCATCCTGGGTTGGCAGCGCCTCTGGCTGGAGGGCGAGGGCGGTCACCACGCGCTGCCCGAGCTGGACCCCAGCCCCGAGCTGGACACCTGGCTGCATCAAGGCCGCCTGATGGGCATCGATCACGAGTCCCGCACCCTGTTCTGGCTCGACCCCCAGGAGCCCAACATCACCCTGGGCGCCGACGGCCCCCCAATCCGCGGCGGGGCGCTCTTTGGGGAGCGCATTGTCGTGATCCGGGAGCGCCAGGGCCAGAGCTGGGACCTGGAGCTTGAGGACATGGAGCCCCTTCCTCGCTGGCACGCACAGCTCCTGGGGGTGGGGCCGGACTGCAGCCTGGGGGTTGAGAAGAGGAGCTACAGGGCCCTCGATCACCTCTCCTCCACCTCCTGGAGCCTCTCGGGGAATATCCCCAACGCACCCTGCATCCTGCGCATCGGCGAGGTCATTGTGGCCGAGACCTGGCAGGGGCTCGCCATCTGCAGGCCGGGCCAGGAGCGCCCCGAGCTGATCGAGCTGCCTCTGGGGCGCCGCCAGCAACGCCCCATCAGCGCGCACCGCCCCATCGTGCAGATCGGCCCCCAACAAGTGGCGTTGGCCGCCTGGCCCCCGCTGCTGGTGGACCTGAGCACCGGCCGCCGTGTGCCTGTGCTTGCCCCCCCGCCTCCTGCGCACTAGTCTCTCCGAACCCCCGATCCGCCCGACCCCCGGTCCAGCCCAAGCCCCGGAGCGCCCCATGGCCATTCACGCCACCGCCGTCGTCGACCCTGCTGCCGAGCTCGGCGATGTGGAGGTCGGCCCCTTCGCCGTGATCGGTGCGGGCGTGACCCTCGAGGACGGCGTCAGGGTCGGCTCCCACGCGGTGCTCCAGGGGACCCTCAGCGTGGGCGGCGGAACGGTCATCCACCCGCACGCCGTGGTCGGCGGCGACCCCCAGGACCTCAAGTACGACGGCGAGGCGTCCAGCCTCATCCTGGGCCGCGACAACATCATCCGCGAGTACGTGACCCTGAACCGCGGCACCGCCAAGGGCGGCGGCGTCACCCGCATCGGCAGCGGCAACCTGTTCATGGCCAACAGCCACGTGGGCCACGACTGCGTGGTCGGCGACAACTGCGTGCTGGCCAACTCCGTGGCTCTGGGCGGGCACGTCCAGGTGGGCGATGGCGCGGTGCTTGGCGGCCTGGCCGGGGTGCACCAGCACGCGCGCATCGGGCGCTACGCCATGGTCGGCGCCGGCGCGATGGTCTCGCTGGATGTCCCGCCCTTCTGCATGGCCCAGGGCGACCGGGCGCGCCTGTTTGGCCTGAACGTCATCGGCCTGCGCCGCGCGGGCATGGGGGCCGACCTGCTCAAGGAGCTGCGCGCCGCCTACCGCGAGCTCTTCCGCAGCAGCACCCCGCTGCGCATGGCCGCCGAGCGCCTGGCGACCGAGAACCCCGAGCACAGCGAGATCCTGGAGATCGTCCGCTTCATCGAGGAGTCCCAGCGCGGCGTCTGTCGGGCCAGCGCGGACCCGGAAGGGCGTTGACCCCGCTGCGCCTGGGGGTGCTGGGCTGTGGCCGCATGGGCCGCCTGCACGCCGAGCGCCTGCAGAAGACCCCGGGCGTCGACCTGGTGGCCGTGCTGGACCCTGCGGGCGTCCCCGCGCACCTGCCGGAGGTGAAGGCGCTGCCGGCGCTCGATGGCCTCGTCGTCGCGACCCCAGCCCATACCCACGCGGAGCTGGCCCTGCCGCTGCTGACGGTGGGCCTGCCCTGTCTGGTGGAGAAGCCCCTCTCTCCCGACCTCGCTCAAGCCCGAGCCCTGGCGGCCTTCGAGCACCTGAGCGTCAACCACATCGAGCGCTTCAACCCCGCCGTGCGCGCGCTCCCCGCCGGGCTCCGGCCCCGCTACGTCCACGCCGAGCGCCTGGGGCCCTTCACCGGACGCAGCGCCCGCATCGACGTGTGCATGGATTTGATGGTGCACGACCTGGATCTGCTCGGCGCGCTGCAGCCCCAAGCCACCCCCAGCCTGATGCGCGCGGTGGGGATCCCGGTGCACACCTCGGGCGTCGACGCCGTCCAGGCCTGGGTCGAGCTCGAGACTCCGAGTGGCCCGTGCACCGCCAGCCTCTCCGCGTCCAGAGCCAGCCGGGCCCCTCAGCGGCGCCTACGCCTGGTCGACGACGCCCACTACTACAGCCTGGATCTGCGCAACCCGCGCGTCGAGCGCCTGCCCATCGGTGCGCCCCCCGAGGCCGCCGAGTCCCTGCCCATCCCCGATGGCGACGCCTTGGGGGCCATCCACGCCGCCTTCCTGCGCGCGCTCCGGGGCCAGGGCGCCTTCCCCGTCTCCGGGACCCAGGCGCTGCGGGCGCTGGAGTGGGCCGCGCGGCTGTCCGAGCTGGCCTCGGCGTGAGGATCCTGGTCTCGGCCGGGGAGGCCAGCGGGGACCTTTTGGGCGCCGAGGTGCTCAGGACCCTGGGCTCCGAGGTGGCGCTCAAGGGGCTCGTGGGCCCCCACCTGCGGGCGCTGCACCCCCAGACTCTGGCCCGCACCGAGGATCTCTCCGTGATGGGTGTCGGCGAGGTCATCGCGGCCCTCCCCCGCATCCTGGGGCTGCGCCGCACGATGCTCCGGGCCCTGGAGTCGGGCGTGGACCTCTTCCTGGGCATCGACAGCCCGGACTTCAACCTGCCGCTGGCCCGGCGCGCAAAGGCCCTGGGCATCCCAGTGGTGCTCCTGGGCACCCCGCAGGTCTGGGCCTGGCGCAAGGGCCGCGCCAAGGGCATCGCCGCGCTGGCCGACCTGCTGCTGTGCCTGTTCCCGTTCGAGCCGCCGTACTTCCAGGCCCACGGCGGAGACGCGCGCTTTCTGGGGCACCCCGGCGCGGTCCGACAGCCCCTGCTGGGGCCCCCCGGCAAGGACTGGGCGCTGCTCCCTGGGTCCCGGGCCTCGGAGATCAAGCGCCTGCTCCCCACGCTGGTCCAAGCGGGCGAGCGCCTCCGCACGCAGGCCCCCGGCAGCCAGCTCCGACTCCCCGTGGCCCCCGGCCTGGATCGCCGCCTGCTCCAGCCCGCGGTGGAGGCGGGCGTGCTGCTGGTGGACAGCCTCGCCGAGGCCCTGGAGCCCGCCCAGGGCGCCTTGGTCGCCAGCGGCACCGCCACTCTGGAGGTCGCCTGCGCCGGTCGCCCCCAGGTCATCTGCTACCGCACCAAGCCCAGCACCTACCACCTGGGGCGCGCCCTGGTCCGCGACATCCAGCACATCGGCCTGCCCAACCTGCTGCTCCCCGAGCACCCCATCCCCGAGCGCATCCAGCGCTTCTCCGCCGAGGACCTGGTCGGGGACCTCTTGGCCACCCAGCGCGCCGGAGCGCAGCGGGACATCGGCCCCCGCATCCGGGAGGTCCTCCAGGGGGAGGGCGCCGCCGAGCGCCTGGGTCAGGCCATCCTGGAGCTGGCGTGAAGCCCTTCTCCTGGCCCGCCGCCGCGCTCACTGCGCTCACCCTGGGGGCCCTGCGCCTGGTGCTGGCCGCACAGCCCGGGCTGGTCGCCGACGAGGCCTACTATTGGACCTGGAGCGAGGCCCTGGCCGCCGGCTACTACGACCACCCGCCGGGCGTCGCCTGGGCCATCGCGCTGGGCACGGCGCTGTTCGGGGACACCGAGCTCGCTGTGCGCCTGGGCGGAGTGCTGCTGCACAGCCTGGGTCTGGGGGCGCTGGTGGGGCACCTCTGGGAGCGGGCGGATCGGAGCGCGCTGGTGCTGCTCCTGCTGGCCCCGGGCGTTCTGCTGGTCCCCATCCTGGCCACGCCCGACGCTGGCCTGTTGGGGTGTACGCTGCTGGCCCTGGTCGCCTGGGAGCGGGATCGGCCCCTGCTCGCCGGGGTGCTTGCGGGGGTCGCCATCCTGTTCAAGCTGCCCGGTCTGGCCTTGCCCATCGCGTTCTGGCTCTCCCTGGTGCGGTCTGGCCCAGCCGGTCCTCGCCGATGGATGGGGCCTCTGCTGAGTCTGTTGGTCGCGGCACCCTGGGCGGTGTGGTCGCTGATGCACGGGGCCATCTCGCTGCGCTTCCAGGCAGAGCACGGCTTGGGAGGGGACTGGGCAGGAGTGGGCGAGGGGGTGGGCTTCAACCTGGGCCAACTGCTCTGGCTGGGGCCCATCACGGGCATCGCGGCCTTCGTGGTGCTGGCGAGGCCACGCTGGCGCAGCGCGAGCTGGTGGGCGGCCCTGATCCCGGCGCTGGTGTTCGGGCTGGCGAGCTTCCGCAGCCACGCGGAGCTGAACTGGGGCCTGCCGGTGTGGACCGCGCTGCTGCTGGTGCTCCCCACCTTGGAGGGGCGCCTGGGCCGCGCAGTCCAGGTGGGCGGCGTCCTGGGCGCGCTGATCTCCGGAGCGGCGCTGCTGCACTTCTTCTTCCCCCTGCAGAGCCTGCACGAAGACCCCCGCTGGCGCTTCTCGGAGGGGCAGCAGCTCGGGCCGGCGGTGGAGGCCTGGGGCGTCCAGCGGGTGTGGACCCCGCGCTACCAGGAGGCCGCGCTGATCCGCTTCTACGGCGGGGTGGACGCGCGCCCGCTCCCCGGGGTGGGGCGGCAGAGCCAGTTCGACCTCTGGGACCCGGACCCCGAGCTGCCCGAAGAGGCCCTGTTCGTGCGTCCGGCGCGGCGCTCCAGCCAGCTCGCCTCGGACCCCTGGTACGAGCGGGAGGGGGAGAGCGGGCAGGTGGTGCTCCACGACGGAGACCGGGCGGTGCGCGCCTGGGACGTGGTCCTGCTAAAGATCCGGGAGTGAGCCCCACCTTCAAGCGCCTACTGGACCTGCACCGGCCCTACCTGGGGCGGCTGGTGCTGGCGACCGCGATGATGGTGGTGGCGGCCGGCATCCCGCCCGCCCTGGTCCTGCTGGTCGAGCAGGTGCTGGACAAGGTCCTGATCGCCCGGGACGCGGCGGCCCTCGCGATGCTGCCGGTGGCGGTGGTGGGCCTCTACGCCCTGAACGGCGTGTTGGCGGTGAGTCGGGCGATGATCACGCGCACCATCGCCTTCCAGGTCGTGACCGAGCTCCGCAGGCAGCTCTTCGCCGCGCTGCTCGCGCTCCCGCCCTCCTGGCACCAGTCCCGCCCCCTGGGGCGCCGACTGACGCTGCTCACCGAAGACGTGGGGCAGGCCCAGTACCTGGTCTCCGCGTACGCGACGGTGGTGCAGCGCCCGCTCACGCTCATCGGGCTGGCCGCCGCGGCGATCTACATGGACTGGCGGCTGGCTCTGTCGGCCTTCGTCGTGCTGCCCCTGGTCGTGCTGCCCATCCGGGTGTTCGGACGGCGCCTGCGCAGGGCCTCTCGCGCGCGGCTGGACAAGCTGGGGGACTTGAACGCGGCCGCCCAGGAGACCCTGAGCGGGCTGCGGGTGGTGCAGGCCCTGGGCGCCGAGCCGCAGCGCATCGCCGCCTTTGAGGTGCAGAACCAGAGGCAGCTTGAGCTCTCCATCAAGGCGACCCTGGCCCAGCTCCTGCCCAGCCCCATGGTGGAGCTGGTGGCGTCCATCGCGGTGGCCGTGGTCATCGCCGTCGGGGGGCGCCTGGTCTTCCAGGACGCCATGCAGCCCGGCGAGCTGGTGGCCTTCCTGCTGGCGCTGGGGCTGATGAACCTGCCCCTCAAGAGCCTGAGCGAGGTGGTGAGCCTCACGCACCGTGCTTTGGCCGGCGCGGAAGGGGCCTTCGCGGTCATCGACGAGGACTCCGGCCTGCCCGACGGAGACACGGAGCTGCGCGCCCGGTCCTGCACGCTGCGCTTCGAGGGCGTCGCCTTCGACTACGGCGCCGGCCCCGTGCTGGAGGACATCGACCTGGAGCTCGCGCCGGGCACCCTGACCGTGCTCGTCGGGCACTCGGGCGCGGGCAAGAGCACGCTGCTGAACCTGGTCCTGCGCTTCTCGGACCCCACTGCGGGCTGCATCCGGGTCAACGGCCACGACCTGCGGGACCTGACGCTGCGCTCGCTGCGGCGACACATCGCGGTGGTGACCCAGGACCCCGTGCTCTTCCACGCCAGCGTGCGAGACAACCTGCTGCTCGCCCGCCCCGACGCCACCCAGGAGCAGCTCGAAGCGGCCTGCAAGGCGGCCTGGGCCCACGACTTCATCCAGTCCCTGCCCCAGGGCTACGACACGCCGCTGCAAGAGGAGGGGATGCGCCTGTCCGGGGGAGAGCGCCAGCGCATCTGCATCGCCCGGGCCCTGCTCGCGGACGCCCCCATCCTGCTGCTGGACGAGGCCACCAGCGCGCTCGACCCGGAGTCCGAGGCCATGGTCCAGAGCGCCCTCGCGGCGCTGATGAAGGGCCGGACGGTCCTCGCCATCGCCCACCGGGGTGGCCTCATCGAGCAGGCCGACCAGGTGGTGGAGTTGAGCCACGGTCGTATCGTGGACCCTGGAGCCGGCTCTTCCCCATGAACTTCCGTCAGCGTGTCTATCAGGTGGTCCGCGCCATCCCTGCGGGGCGGGTGCTCGGCTATGGGCACGTCGCGGCGCTCTGCGGGAGCGCGCGGGCAGCGCGGCAGGTGGGCTATGCCCTGGCGGCCCTGGGCCCCGGTGGCGTGGACAAACAAGGGCACCCCGTGCCGTGGCAACGGGTGATCCGCAGCAGCGGCCACATCGCGTTCGCGGGGGATCCCGTACGCGGCCCCCTGCAGCGGCAACTCCTGGAGGCGGAGGGCATCACCTTCTCAGGAGAGCGCGTGCCCATGGAGTCCTACCGCTGGAGCCCCACGGTCCAGGAGCTGGAGGAGGCCATCGCCGAGACGACCGTCCAGACTGGCCCCGAGACCTCAGCGGAGCCTCGGGGGTGAGCTGGTACCGGCTGCTGACCGGGATCGCGGCGCCAGGGGTGGCGGGCCTGATGGCTGTACACCCCCGCACCCGGCCGACCTGGACCCTGCGCTGGGGCTGGCGAGTGCCGCCGGTCCCGCCGGGTGCGGTCTGGATCCACGCGGCCTCGATGGGTGAGGGGGAGATCGCGCGCGCGCTGTTCCAGCCCCTGCGCCGCCGCCTCCCTGGGCAGTTCCTGCTGCGCACAGCCACCTCCGACACCGGCCTCTCCCAGCGCTGCGGCGCCCACGCCAGCCTGCCCCTCCCGGTGGACCTCCCGGCCGTGGTCGGACCCTGGCTGGATCAGGTGCGCCCGCGGGTGCTCGTCAGCGTCGAGCAAGAGCTCTGGCCCCACCTCCTGAGCGCCTGCAAGGCCCGAGGCATCCCCGTGGTCGTGGTGGGGACAAGAGACACCCCGGGCTTCCGCCGCCTGCGCGAGAGCGCCCTGTGGCCCGAGATCCAAGCCGCCGTTTCCGCTTGGGTCCCCCGCCAGGATCTCCCGGGTCTGGGAGGAGGGGTGGGGAGCCTGAAGGGCGCTGCGCTCACCCCCTTGGACCTCCCTCTGGACACCCCGGTGCTCGTAGGGGTCAGCACCCGGCCCGGCGACGAGGACAGGCTGCTGCAGGCCTGGTCGGGCCAGGGGACCCTGGTGATCGCCCCCCGGCACCCGGAGCGCTTCGAGGCCGTGGCCGCCGCTCTGCCCGATCCCTTCGCCCGCCGCTCCAAGGGAGAGCTGGGCCGGCTCCTGCTGTGGGACACCCTGGGTGAGCTGGGCGCGCTGATCCCCCAGGCCGACGCGGTGGTCATCGGGGGCAGCTTCGACCCCGAGATTGGGGGCCACAGCCCTCTGGAGGCCCTGCGCGCGGGCGTCCCCGTGGTCCACGGCCCACACACCCACAGCGACCCCGAGAGCTTCGCGCACCCGGGCTGCATCCAGGTCTCCGAGCAGGGCTTGGCCGAGGGCATCCAGCGGGCCCTCGCGTGCACCGTGAAGCCCCTGGCCATGTCGGGGCTGGAGCCCACCGTGGCGGTGATTCTGGAGCACCTGGGGGCCACCCCACCGCCCGGTCCCCAGAGGCCCTGGCTGAGCCCTCTGGATCGGGTCTGGTCAGGCATTGCCCAGGCGCGGGTGGGAGAGGGGGCCCAGGCCGCGCTGCCGGTCATCTCGGTGGGCGCTCTGAGCGCGGGGGGCAGCGGCAAGACCCCCCTGAGCGCGTGGATCGCGCAGTGGTTCAACGCGCGGGAGATGCCCTGCGCGGTGGTCGCTCGGGGCTACCTGCGGGGGCCCGGGCCTCAGGTGCGGAGCGAGGGCGACCTGGGGGATGAGCTGCGCATGCTCAAGGAGCGCGGGCTGGACGTGGTGTCCTCGCCGGACCGACTGGCCGGCATCCAGTGGGCGAAGGAGCAGGGGGCCCGAGTGGTGGTCCTGGATGATGGCTTCCAGCACCACGCCGTGCGCTCGGACCTCTCCCTGCTGATGGTGGACCCCCAGGACCCGCTGGACGGCGGCGTGATCCCCGTGGGCCGCGCGCGAGAGGGCCTGGAGTCGGTCGCTCGGGCGGATCTGGTCGTCCTCAATGGGGCAGGGGAGTTCTCCTGTGAGCGCCCGACTGCACGCGTTCACACGACGCCCTGCGCCTGGATCCGCGACGGACAGCAGCTCCCTCTGGACCAGGGCCCCAAAGGTCCCATCGCCGCCTTCTGTGGCATCGCCCGACCGGGGCGCTTCCTCCAGACCCTGCTGGATCTGGGCGTGGACGTGCAGAGCTGGCACCCCTTCCCGGATCACCACCCCTTCACCCCCGCCGAGCTGCCCGAGGGGGAGCGGATCTGCACCGAGAAGGACCTCCCGCGCCTACCGCCTGGCACCTCGGCCTGGGCGCTCAAGTTGACCCTCTCGCCCGCCGACGAGGTCCTGGAGTCCCACCTTCAACGCTTCGCACGAGCGCACCTGGAGTAGCGGTCCGCGATGAGAGCCCTGGCCTGGATCCTGGCCCGAACCCCGCTGCACCTGGCGGAGCGCTTCACCTGGCTGCTGGCCTGGGTGTGGTGGCTGGTACTGCCAGTGCGCAAGCGGGTCGCGGTCGACAACCTGCGCAAGGCGCTCCCGGGGGTGCCGGTGGGTCCTACGCTGCGGGCGGCGCTGGCCAGCCTGGCCCTGGGCATCGTGGAACTGCTGCAGATCGACAGGATCGAGGTGGAGGCCACCGGGCTGGATGCCCTGCGGGCGCGCTCGCTGATGGGCCTGGGGAGCATCGTGGTCGGGGGACACGCGGCGGGTTTTGAGGCCGCAGTGGGCACGCTGGCCGAGGACATCCCCAGCGCGGTGTTCGTCCGGCCGCCTCGAAACGCGACCGCGCGCGCCATCCTGGAGGAGCACCGGGGCGTGTTCGAGCTGCTCCCGCCCCACGGCTCCATGGCCCAGGGCTACGACGCGCTGGAGCGCGGAAAGGTGCTCATCTGGGTGCACGACCAGCGCCGCAACGAGGGGATCCCGGTCCCCTTCTTTGGCCGCCCGGCGTGGACCTCCCCGGGACCGGCCGCCGCCCACAAGCGCACCGGGATCCCCGTGTTCGGCGGCTGGATCAGCCGAGAGGCCCCGGGCAAGCTGCGGGTGCGCCTGGAGCCCATCGAGATGAGCGGCGATGTGGAGCGGGATACGGCCACCCTCACCGCGTGGATCGAGGCGCGGGTGCGCGAAGACCCCGGAGCCTGGCTGTGGCTCCACGACCGCTGGAAGGTGCCGTGAAGCTGGACCCCCGACTGCTGCAGGCCCTGTGCTGCCCCCAGTGCCGAGGCCCGCTGGAGCCGACGGACGCCCACCTGCGCTGCCCCGCCTGCAAGCTGCGCTGGCCCGTGTTCAAGGGCATCCCGCACCTGAACCCCGAGTCGGCCAAGAAGGCCCCTTGAGCCCACCTGGGGTCCTCCATCTGGACACGGAGCTGAGCTGGCGCGGCGGTCAGCGACAGCTCGAGCTGCTGGCCCTCGGCCTCGCCGATCTGGGCTTTGAGCAGCGCATCGCCTGCGTTCCTGGGAGTCCCATCTCGCAGGCCCTCGCCGGGCTCCCCCAGCTCGCGATGCACCCGGGCCGCGATCCCCGGAATTGGGCCCTGCTGCGAGGGGCCCCAGAGCCTCTGCTCGCCGCCCACACCTCCCGCACGCAGAGCCTCGCCGTCTGGGCTGGCCGCCGCCCCGTGGTGCACCGCCGCGTCGACTTCCGGGTCCGGGGGAGGGCGCTCAAGACCTGCCGGGCTCTGGGGTTCATCGCCGTCTCCTCTGCGGTGCGCGGGGTCCTGATGGACTGCGGGGTCGCCAGCGAGGACATCCTGGTCGTCCCCGACGGCGTACAGACACCCCCGGCGGTCCCCCCAGCCAATCTCGGGCCTGGCCGCATCGCCCTGGCGGTGGGCGCGCTGGTCGACCACAAGGACCACCGCACCCTCGCTGCCGCGGCCGCGCTGCTCCCCGATGTCCGGGTGCTGGTCGCCGGTGAAGGCCCCCTGCGACCGCAGCTCGAGGGCACCGCGCTGGAGCTCCTCGGCCAAAGGGAAGACGTGCCCGCCTTGCTCGCCCGCGCCGACTGCTTCGTGCACTGCTCAAAGGAGGAGGGCCTGGGGCAGGCTGTGCTGGAGGCCATGCGCGCCGGGGTGCCGGTCGTCGCCACGCGGGCCGGTGGGGTGCCCGAGGTCGTGGGGACACACGGACTGCTCGTCGCGCCCCAGGACCCGAACGCGCTGGCCGAGGCGATTGGCCGCAGCCTCGCAGGCGATCGCCCCGACACGCGCCGCGCCGCCGAGCACGCCGCCCAGTGGTCCGCAGCCGCGATGGTCGAACGCACCGCCCAGGCCTACCGCCACTTTCACTCCCGGTTACACTGAGGTGTCCCGGAGGCCAGACGTGGAGAACCGCAAGCGCAAGCGCCGAAGCGATGCTCGGACGCGCAAGCCACGTCCTCAGCAGGCGCCCCCTCAGCAGCGCCCGCGTCGTCGGCGCCGGCGAGGTCGGGGCTGTGATGTCCCGGACATCGTCTACCACGGCACCACGCGGGCCCGGGCCAACCGCCACCTGCGCACGGGCTTTGTGGACGCCCCGGGCGGCCGACAGGTCTTCCTGAGCGACAGCGAGGACGACGCCTGGCGCATCGCGCACCGCTTCCCGGACGAGCCCGTGGTCCTCTACGTGGACGCAGGCCGCGCCCGGCGGGACGGGGTCCGCTTCCACCGCACCCGCAGCGGCCTCTACGTCGCCAACCGCATCCCCGTGCGCCACGTCCTGAACCTGCGCCGGGGCTTCCGGGAGCAGGTCTCCGCCGGCGGCTTCCTGGTGCGCCGGGACCGGGGCCAGGTCGAGCTCGCCCTGGTGAGCTGCGAGCGCCGCAGCGGCACCACCTGGGAGATCGCCAAGGGCAAGCTGGAGCCGGGGGAGACCCCCCAGATGGCCGCCGTGCGCGAGCTCCAGGAGGAGATGGGCTTCCAGGCCAGCGTCTCCATCAGCGACAACCTGGGCATGGTCCGCTACGGCTTCCAGACCCCCGAGGGCGAGCCGCGCCTCAAGAGCCTCCACGTCTACCTGATCGACGTGCACGACGCGCCGGAGCGCTTCACGCCCGCCCGCGGCGAGGGCATCTGCGAGGTGCGCTGGTTCAGCATCCCCGAGGCCTTCGACCGCGTGACCCACACCTCGCTCAAGCCTCTGATGCGCATGCTGCTCGAGCGCTTCGGGGGGCTCCCGGAGGATTACCCCGAGGCCCCCTGAAGGCCCCTCAGTTGCTGGCCTTCTTGACCTCGTGGTGCCGAACGTCCACGACCTTCCCGAACTTGTCGTAGATGGTCGCGCGGTCCTGCTTGTTGTTCCAGATCGGCTGGTCGCTGCCCAGGTAGATCTCGAGCTGCTCGGCCGGGTTGGTCTGGTGGTCGCCGTGGCCGGACTTGATCTTCACCGTGTGCCCCGGCGGGATAATCAGCGCGGGGAAGGTGTAGCTGTTGCCCGACAGGTCGGCGATCCGGTAGCCGTCCACGTTCAGCGGCTGCTCAGTGATGTTGCAGGCGCGGATGTACTCGCCGTTCACGTTCTCCCGGTCATCCCCCGGAGCGTTCGCGTGGAAGGAGGTCATGTGCAGGGAGCCCTGGTAGGTGTCCAGACTCCAGATCCCGCGGCCGGCGGCCTTCGCGCGCTTCTGCGCAGCCAACAGCGCGTCGGGGTCTCCCACGTCCACCGGCGGGATCAGGAAGGTGTGGGCGAAGCCCTTCTCGACCAGCTCCTCTTCAAGCGAGCGCCCGTCGACCTCCACCCAGGCCACCAGGCGGCCATAGCCATCGCGGGAGGACGCGCCATAGGACAGCGTCACCTCCTTCCCGGCCAGGAAGCTCTCAGCCGCGTTTCGGGCCTCCACGCCGTAGGCCTCGGCGGGCTTGAGCTCCGGGGTGTTCACCGCGGACACGCGCACCTTGTCCCCCGTGGCCAGCGTGAAGGTGTCCCCGTCGTAGACCGACTTGACCGTGGCCTTGGTCGGGGGCGGGCCGTAGTCCTCGCCCAGGGCCTGGCCGGCGAACACGAGGGCGCCCAGCAGGGGGAGAGCGAGCAGGAGGGGACGGGAGAGGGTCATGGGGTGCTCCTTGGGCGAGGGGCCAACCCCTCGGACGCGCGAATCATGCCTGGGCTCTGTGACGGCCTCAAGGCGCCGGCGAGGTCAGGCTGTCTGGCTCCGCCTGGTCCTGCGCCATCTCAGCCATCCGCTCGGCCTGCCAGAGGTGGTAGAAGCGGTCCGGATCCAGCCGGGCCGCCTGCAGCGAGGCCGCGGCCGCCTCGTCCAGCTCGCCGCGCATCAGGTGCACCATGGCGAGGGTGTCCAGGAAGTCGGCGCGGGGCCCCTCGGCCTCCAGCGAGGCCTTGGACAGGGTCAGCGCCTTTTCCGAGCCGCGGCCGGCCATCACCAGGTACCAGGCCTCGCAGTTCTGCTGGCTGGGAAGGCTGGTGAGCTCCTCGCACTGGGGCAGGGAGTCGTCGATCAGCGCGTCGGCGCGGTCCTGCTCGCCCATCAGGCGCCAGGCCGCCGCCAGAAAGTCCACGGGCCGACCCTCGGGGTGGAGGCGCCCCATGGCCCGCTCCAGATCCGCGAGGAAGGTGGGCTGCAGCGCCGCCAGGTCCGGCTGCGCGGCCAGGGTGGCGTAGAACCACAGGGCCTCGCCGTCGCTGGGGTAGTAGCTGAGCTGCTTGCGCAGGTAGGAGACCGCGCCCATGCGGTCGCCCTCGTCGAGCGCCACCCGGGCCCGCCGCTTGAGGTACGCGTCCGGGTTCCCGCTGAGCTGGGCCGCCTTGGCCAGAGAGGCACGGGCCGCGAAGCCCTCGCCCTTGGCGAGCTGGAGGTCCGCCATCGCCAGGTGCACGATGGGCTCCTCCGGGCGCGCAGTCAGCGCGGCCTGCGCGATCTGGGTGGCGTCCTCCAGGCGGGCGTCCAGCAGCAGCCCGTTCACCCGGGAGAGCAGCTCGCCCTCGTCGACCAGGGTCTCGGCGGCGATCGGGCCAACGATGACCTCGTAGGCGTCCGGATCGGCGCGCAGGCGCAGCAGGCGCGCCATGAGGAGCTCGGCGGACAGGTCGGCGTCGTGGTGATCCAGGGTCTGCTGGAGGGCCTGGATCGCCTCCTCCTCCCGGTCCAGGTAGATCAGGTAGCGGGCGCGAATCAGGCCCCGGGTGGGGTCGTCCCCAAAGCGCGCGATGTCCTGATCGAGCAGGATCTGGTGGCCATTCACCGAGCGGGCGGGGTGCTTGGAGGTCTCCAGGCCGAAGCGGCCCTGGCTGTAGTCGAACACCACGCGGTGCTGCCCCAGGGCGTCGAAGCCGGCCAGGCCCACAACCTGCGCAGACCCCATCCGCGGCCCCTGCTCGTAGTTGATCCAGGTGGCGGGCGCGGTGGGCTCCACGGTGACGCCGCCCAGGCCGATCTCCAGCAAGGGGATGCGGCGGGTGCGCCGGTAGAAGGCCGAGACGGGCACGCGGTCCGAGGCGCCCAGGCCAAAGATGGGCTCTTCGCCGACGGTGGCGACCGTGGACAGCTCGCTCTCCAGGGGGCCGTTGATCAGGACCATACGCGCGCCAGTGTCCACCTCCAGGATCAAGGTCTGCTCGACCTTCTCGCGGGATCCAGGCTCACCGGCGAGGAGATCGACCTGGATGGCGGCGTGGTGCCCGTTGAAGCTCATGGGCTGGGCGTGCCGGGGGACCTCGATGCTGCCGGGGGGCCCGATCTCGACGACGTCGCCGGGGTAGTCCACCGCCAGATCGAAGCGGCCCCACACGTTGTTGCCCAGGATGCCGTCCACCTTCATGGCGCCGGTGTACTCGGGCATCCCGGGGATCCCGACCGCGACGTCCAGGTTCTGGATCTCCAGCTCCCCCAGGGCGAGGCTGGGCAGCTCGGCCTCCAGCCACACCGCCTGACCGGACAGGCCGGTGACGCGGCCGCCGCGGTCCTCTCCCACGATTCCCAGGCGCTCGGCGGTCTCTTCGCTGATGGCGCTGACGCCCGCGCCGGTGTCGAGCAGGAAGAGCCCCGGCTCGCCGTCCGGGAGCAGGGCCTGCACGTAGATCTTGGACGCCCCCGGATAGGGCCGGATCAGCGGGAGGATCTGCACGTCCCCCTGCTGCTGGGCCTGGATGGCCGCGGCCTGGGTGGGGGACTGGCGGGCCGCGCAGGCGCCGAGGGGCAGCAGAGTGCCGAGGAGGTGGAGCAGGGTCATCCTTCCTTCTGTATCGCCTTGGACCGGGGGGTGGGCGGCGCGCTATAGGTCGGCTGTGCAGCTACAAGCCCAAGACCTCGAAGAGCTGGCCGAGTTCTTTTCTCGGCGCTTCCCGGCCCCCGAAGACCGCCAGGCGCTGGTGCGATCCACGGGCCTGGACACCGTCCTCCCCAGCGAGGCGCTGCCCGCGTGGCTGGTGCTCCTCGCCGCCGCCCAGCAGCACGATCGCTTGGGCGTGTTGGTGCAGGCCGCCGCGGCTCTGCGCCCCGAGGACGACTCCCTGGCGGACGTCGCCGAGACCTTCACAGAAGAGTCCAAGCTGCCCCTGGGCAAGGCGCTGATCGCGCTGGGCGTGTTCATCGCGCTGGGCGCCGGCGCCGCGGCCTGGTTCGCGACCTCGGAGCGCCACATCAAGGAGCGGGTCCCCGAGCCGGAGCCTGCGGTTGCGGTCGCGCCTGCGGTTGTCGCGCCGGTGACCTCGCCGAGGCAGGATGTCACTGAGACGCCCGCGCAGGCCGATGTTGGAGAGGTGGGCGAGCAGGTCGGGAGCGCCTCAGAGCCTCCTGGCCCACCGCCTGAGCCCTCGGTGAACCCCACCCCGCCAGCACAGGGGGTCGACAACGAGGCCCCCAGCAGCGAGGGCGACTGGGTCGAGGGCCGCTGCGGTGGACCCGAGGGCCGCCTGGTCGGCTATTGGTACGCCGGCTTCCCCTTCGAGGGACAGCAGGGCGGCGACTACGTGCTGCAGCACTCCAAGAACGTCCGCGCCGACTACCCCCGCAAGGGCAACGGCTGGAACGCCCGCGAGCCCGTGACCTGCGTGCTCAAGCAGGGCGACCGGGTGACCCTGAGCGGGGAGCCCATCCTGGTGGATGGGGGCAAGTACTGGGTTCCGCTGTATTCGGGGGATCTGCGGATCTGAGGGAGCTTCCGGGGATTGGGTATCAGGTATCAGGTATCAGGTATCAGGTCTCAGGGGCGTTTTGGCGGTACGCGGCGACTGGGGGCCGGCGACCGGGGACCTGCGATGACGGAGGTGCCTGGGAGGAACGGTTGAGGCAGCCGACCTCTGGTGTATCGGGAGGAGGGCCCGAGGCTTCGCCCGGGCCACAGGGCGGCTGACTGATACCTGAGACCCGATACCTGACTCCTGACCCCTGCTCCCCCCTCCTCACCTGGGCGCCTGGATGACCGCACCTCCGCTCGCTTCGACGGCGCGGATGGTCTCCGCGTCCAGGGTGCTGGGGTCGACGCGCTGGAGGCGGCCGTCCTTCCAGGCCTCGACGAGATCGGCGGACTGGTGCTCGCCGGCAGTGCGTAGCAGGCGGGCCACGTGGGGGGTCATGGGCTCGCGGGCCTTCCAGTTGGCCTCGACGCGGTCGTAGCCCGGGAAGTCCTGACGCAGCGCCAAGACGGCACCGGCGATGATGAGCTTGTGCCCAAAGGGGTCGGCCTGCATCTCGCGGGCGACATCCACGGCGTCGTCCCAGCGGCCCACACTGGCGAGCGCAATGGCCCAGTAGCCCAGGGTCTCGGGGATGCGCGGACAGGCCCGGTCGCGGAGGCCCCAGGCGCCCTGCTTGACGGCCTCGGCGGGGTTGCGGAGCTGCAGCTCGACCATGATGAGGTGGGTGCAGGCGTCCCGGTAGGGGGGCTGACCGCTGACCGCACCGACAAAGTGCTCGCGCGACTGGGCGTAGTCCCCGGCGTCGTACACGTACCAGCCCAGGCCGCCGTGGGTGAAGGGGCTGGGCTCGACGCGGTGCGCGGCCTCCCAGAGGGTGCGGCTGTCCTTCCAATCGGGCAGGCGCAGCTCGATGATGCCCACGCTGAGCGCCGCGAAGACGCCCGCGACCACCAACGGCAGCTTGGGGCGCAGAGGGAGCGCAGCCGCCAGCGCGAGGCCCAGGCCCGCGAGGGGCAGGTACAGGTAGCGCTCGCCCATCAGGCCCTTGTCGGCGGTGGCCACCAGAGTGGGGGCGAAGGAGAGCAGCGCCCAGGCCAGCCCTGCGAGCACCAGCTTGCGGTCCCGACCCTTCCAGACGGCCAGGACCAGCCCCGCCAGCGTCAGGGCCCCGAGCGCGTAGAAGCGGCCCATGTGCTCGGGCAGGTAGAGGATGTGGCGGGCCGGCGTGAGCGGCCAGGGCAGCGTCAGCAGGGAGAGGTAGATCGCGCTGAGGTCAACCACGGAGCCCAGCAGTGTGCCCCAGACGTCACCCTCCGGGAGGCCCCCCGAGATGCCCGCCATGGTGCGCATGAGCAGGAAGAGCCCCACACCCATGGCCAGCGAGACGTAGCGCCAGAGCCCCTGCGGACGGCCCCAGCGCGCCCAGTCCAGCGCCAACAGGAAGAGGGGGAGCAGGACCGCGGTCTCCTTGGAGAGCATGGCCAACCAGGTCAGCACCCCGGCGCCCAGCAGTGGGACGGGCTTGTTGGTGTCGTCGAGGACCAACCAGAGCGCACCGAGCCCCAGCGCTGCGGCCATGGCGTCGTTGCGGGCCGCGACCAGGGCGACGGTCTCGATCTGCAGCGGGTGGAGCGCGAAAACGGTGGCCGCGAGGAGCGCGGGCAGAGGCGGCAGCACCCGGCGGAGCACGGCGATCAGGGCGCCGACGGCCGCCAGGTGCCAGGCCAGGGAGTGGGCGTGGGCGAAGGCCGGAGACAGGCCCGCGATCGCCCGGTCCACCGCCAGCGAGAGCAGCATCAGCGGCCGGTAGTAGCCGGAGTCCGTGCCCGCGATCTCCAGGGTCTGCCAGAGATCCGCGGTGAAGTAGGTGCCCAGGTTGCCCCACAGGTCCGCGGTCACCGCGTTGCCCAGGACCAGAGCCCGGTCGTCCCAGCAGAAGTCGCCGCCCAGCGCCGGCAGGAATGCCAGCAGCGTCAGCGCCAGGAGGGCCCAGTGCCCGTGTCGCTCCAGCCAGCTCATGTGTGCATGCGCACCATGTCGGGGGCCTCGGCGATGACCTTCGCCTCGTGCGCCGAGATCTCGACCACCCGGGCGCGCAGGGTCTCCCGGTCCACGTAGGCGCCGGCGAGATCCAGGTACATCTGGTGGTGCCGGGCCTCGCTGGCCAGCAGGCTGCGGTAGAGGCGCGCGAGCTCGGCGTCCTCCAGGTTCTCGGCCAGCAGCTTCATGCGCTCGCAGGAGCGGGCCTCGATGAAGGCGCAGCAGATCAGGGTGTCCACGAGGCGCCCGTCCCGATCCTTGCGGCAGACCTTGAGCAGCTCGGCCGCGTAGGGGGAGGGGACCTGCCGCTGGAACTCCAGGCCCCGCTTGCGCATGATGGTGATCACGCGCTCGAAGTGCTCCAGCTCCTCGCGTGCGAGGGCGGACAGGGGCATCATCAGCTCGGGCAGGTCCTGGTAGCGGAAGATCATGTTGACCGCGGTGCTCGCGGCCTTCTTCTCGCAGTGGGCGTGGTCCAGCAGAATGCTGTCCATGTCGCCAAGGGCGCGCTGCAGCCAGCGGGCGGAGCTTTCGGAGGACAGGCGCAGCACTCAGATCTCCAGGGTGCCGAAGAGGGGGAGGTGGTCGGAGGGCGGGCTCTCCTGGATCAGCGCCTCACCGCCCTGCACCCGCATGTCCTCGCTGGCGAAGAGGTGGTCGAGGCGGCGCGAGGGCCCAGAGGCCGGGAAGGTGGGCCCCCCGCCTCCGTGGCGGATCCAGCCCGCTCGCTCGATCTGGGAGAGGGTGTCGTCGCCCTGGAAGTCCATCTCCGGCTCATCGGCGAAGGCGGTCAGCTTGGTGGCGTCGGGAGGCAGGGCGTTGAAGTCGCCCAGGCAGAGGCCGCTGTCGCCCTTGAGCAAGCGCGCCAAGATGCGGCCGTGCTGGCGGCGGTTGGCCTTGTCGAAGGCCTCCAGGTGCACGTTGAACACCCGGAGCTGCCGCTGCTCACCGAGATCGAGCACGACCTCCTGGACGCAGCGGTGGATGTAGAAGCGGTTGTAGAGCCAGCCCTGGCGCGCCGGCTGGGGGAGCGCGTGGCGGCGCTGGTGGACGATGGGGAACTCGCTGAGGATCGCCTGCCCCGACCACATGCGCCCGTACTGCTGGCTGGGCGGCGCGGTCACCGGGTGGGGCACCCAGCTCGCGTCCCAGGTGGTGGCGAACGCGACGTGGCGCAGGCCCGTGTGCTCGCGCAGGTAGTCGAGCTGGTCCAGGTTCGCGCTGCGGTGGGAGTCGCGGTCGACCTCCTGGACGGCGAGGAGCTGGACCTCGCGCTCGCGCACGGTCTCGACGATGCGATCCAGGTTCGCCGTGATCTGCCCCAGGGGGAAGCGCCTGGCGTCGTCCGCGGTGGGGCCGGCGCCGAAGTGGATGTTCCAGCTACAGAAGCTCAGCTCGCTGCCCGCGCGGGTCCGCTCCCCACCGGGCAGGTGGAAGCTGTCCGCCGTGGTGGGGCGGTAGACCCCGAATCGGGGCGCCGATCGCTTGTTTCTCGTGGACACCGAGCGCTACGCCGAGGGAGCAGGAGGGGAGGGGAGGAGAGGGCTTGCCGCCCTCGATGACCTGCCCTATATCGCAGCACTTGGTCAGCGGGTCGCGCCCGCTGTCCGACCCGTCCACCCCCGAGGTCACCATGAAGCTCCGCACTGTCCTGCAGGAGGAGATCCTCCCCCGAGTCGAGAAGCCCTCTCGCTACCTGGGCACCGAGCTGAACGCCGTCCACAAGGATCCCGAAGAGGTCCAGCTCCGCATCGCGCTGGCCTTCCCGGATCTCTACGATCTCGGGCTCGGAAACCTGGGCGTCCACATCCTGTACGCCATCCTGAACCAGGACCCCGAGGTCTGGTGCGAGCGGGTCTACGCTGCGGCCCCGGACATGGAGCAGGCCCTGCGCGAGCGCGGGCTCCCGATGTTCGCCAACGAGTCCCAGGAGAGCCTGGACGTGTTCGACGGGCTGGGCTTCACCCTGCAGTCGGAGCTGACCTACACGAACATCCTGAACCTCTTGGATCTCGGGCAGATACCTCTGCGTTCCGAGGATCGAGGCGAGGATCATCCGCTGTGCTTCGCGGGCGGTCCGGCGGTGTTCAACCCCGAGCCCCTGGCGCCCTTCATGGACTTCTTCGTCATCGGTGACGGAGAGGACGCCGTGCGCGACATCGCGCGGGTGATGAAGGCGAACAAGGGCAAGACCCGCCGCGAGAGGCTGGTGGCCCTGTCCCAGCTCGAGGGCGTCTACGTCCCGGCGCTCTACCCGATGGAGCTGTGCGAGGACGGCCAGATCCTGCCCGCCGAGGGCGCGGAGCCCATCCGCAAGCGCATCACCCGCGATCTGGACGGCGAGACCTTCCCGGTCGACTACATCGTGCCCTTCACCCAGCAGGTGCACGACCGCGTCAGCCTGGAGGTCCTCCGGGGCTGCACCCAGGGCTGCCGCTTCTGCCAGGCCGGCATGACCACGCGCCCGGTGCGCGAGCGCAGCATCGACAACATCGAGTCGCTGATGGTCCGGACGCTGGAGAAGACCGGGTACGAGGAGGTCTCCCTGGTGTCCCTGAGCACCTGCGACTACTCCCGCGTGCGCTCGATGGTGGACCGGGTGGCCGACCAGGCCGCCAAGCGTCGGGTGAGCGTGAGCCTGCCCAGCCTGCGCCTGGACTCCTTCTCGGTGGGCCTGGCCGACCGGGTGGCCGACATGCGCCGCAGCGGGCTCACCTTCGCGCCCGAGGCCGCCAGCCCGCGCCTGCGCGCCCTCATCAACAAGTGGATCCCCGATGAGGAGCTGCTGGAGATGAGCGCCCAGGCCTACAGCCTGGGGTGGAACCACGTGAAGCTCTACTTCATGATCGGGCTCCCAAGTGAGCGGGATGAGGACGTGAACGCCATCGCGGACCTCACCCTCAAGACCCTCAAGCTGGGTCGAGAGATCAACCCCAAGGCCCGCGTGAACACTGGGGTTTCCACCTTCGTTCCCAAGCCCTTCACGCCCTTCCAGTGGGCCCCCCAGATCGACATGGAGGAGACCGAGGCCAAGCAGGCGCTGCTGGGTGAGAAGTTCCGCCGCGTCGGGGGCATCAAGTTCGGTCGCCACAACTCCCGCGAGACCTGGATCGAGGGCCTCATCACTCGCGGGGACCGGCGCACCGCCGACCTGCTGGAGGCGGCTTGGCGCAACGGCGCCCGCTTCGACGCCTGGGAGGAGCACCTGAACTTCGCGGCCTGGGAGAAGGCCATCGAGGACACCGGCTTCGACGTGGCCTTCGCCTTCCGGGAGCGCGACCTGAACGAGCGGCTGCCCTGGGACCACATCGACATCATGATGCCCAAGCAGTGGTTCCAGGAGGACTACGCCCGGGCCATGGCTCTGGAGCACGCCCCCGACTGCCGGGCCAAGAAGTGCCACAAGTGCGGCGTCATCGACGTCGAGCGCGACCTGTGCGCCCACATGCTGCGGGACAACATCGAGGCCCGCAAGGAAGAGGCCGACTACGTGCGCCCCGCAGCCGCCGAGGTCAGCGAGGAGCCCCCCGTCGCCCAGCGCTTGCGCTTCCGCGTGGGACGCGTCGACCAGGCCCGCTTCCTGGGTCACCTGGAGTTCATGAACGCCTGGCTGCGCGCGCTGCGGCGGGCCCGCGCCCCCATGTCCTACACCCAGGGCTTCCACGCCCACCCGCGGGTGCAGTTCTCCGCAGCGCTGCCCACCGGCGAGGAGAGCACCGGCGAGTACATGGACATCCGCCTGAGCGAGCGGGTGGATCCCCAGGAGCTCTTCCAGCGCCTGCGCTCCGTGCTGCCGGCTGGCTTCCTGGTCCTGGGCTGCGAGGAGGTCAAGCTCAAGGCCCCCAGCCTCCAGGCCGCCGTCGATGGGGCCGAGTACTCGCTGATCACGGTCGCGCCCGTCAAGGAACTGGCGGCCCGGGTCGCCGAGCTCATGGACCAGGAGGAGCTCATCATCCAGGTCAAGGTCAAGGGCAAGCGCCGCTCAGGCGGCCGCACTGGGAGGCGTCGGGCCCCCAAGCAGCTCAAGGATCTGGACCTGATGCCCTTCCTGGAGGAGTTCTCCGTGCGCCCCAGCGAGGACGCCGAGACCGCCATCGTGGACCTGCGCACCAAGAACATCGGCGGCCGTATGGCCCGGCCTCGCGACATCATCGGGCTCCTGGAGCTGGACCCCGCCCGCACGCGCATCCTCAAGCGCCGCACGCGGCTGCAGCCCGGTGAGGTCGAGATCCAGGCCCAGGAGCTGCGCCCATGACCCTGCTGCTCTCCATCGCCTGCATCTACAAGACGCCCCCCGACACCCTGGTGGACCAGGGCAACGCGCTCCCCAAGGAGCTCGGCACGGTCCTGGTGGCCCCGGTGCAGGTGATGGCCAGCCACTCGGAGAGCCCCTTTGTCGACGGCGTGTTCGTGGGCAACCTGGTCCACTCCGGCGGCTACGTGCAAGAAGAGGTGGGGGACTACGGCATCCAGACCCACTCCAAGCTCATCGAGACGGGCGCTCAGGCCCCCTACACCGAGCTCGCGCTGGACTTCACCCAGCAGGCCATCGGGGCCGCGCTGGATGCCCGGGGTGCCACCTGGACGCCGCTGCCCGAGCTGGTCGTGGAGATGCCCGAGACCAAGCGGGTGCGCGGCAGCCACCCCCTGGACGGCACCGACAACGTCAACCTGCCCCGCTTCGAGCTGACCCCGCCGCCGATGCCCGCCGTCAGCGCCCAGGGTGACCACCTGTTGGTTCCCTTCGTGGTCAGCTACTACTCGCACAACGCCGGCTGGTTCTACGGCCAGCACATGGGCTGCCAGGCCGGCGCCCGGGGGCGGGTGTACTGGGTGCTCTACGACCTGGGCCAGCAGCGGCCCGTCGCCTGGGCGGATCTGCAGTCTCGCTTCCTGTACACCAACACCTTCCAGGCCAACTCCGCCGAGACCGAGGACGCCTTGATCGCTGTGGAGCAGCAGCTCCAGGACGCGCTGGTCAAGAGCTTCAAGTAGGCCGGTCGCTCCATGGGGGGCTCAGCCCCTCGACCCCACCGGAGCCGCCAAAAGACAGAGGGCCCCCGACCCGAAGGTCGAGAGCCCTTGTTCCGACGCTGAGGTCGACGTTGTGCGCCCCGAGAGGCGCGACGTCTCACTGCTGAGCGTTGGGGCGGTCGCCGATCTTGACGCCGTGAGCCTCGACGGAAGCGCAGCGCTTGCCGAAGAGGATGGGGGCGTAGGGGCTGGGGCCCAGGGGGATGCCGGTGGTCTCGACGGAGACCTTGGGGGCCAGCAGGTGGGTGGCCTCAGGCATCTTCTCCAGAGCGTGGTACAGCGCGCGGCTGCCCTCGGGGCTCAGGCGGCCAGCGGTAGCAGCAGCACCCACGGCGCCACCTGCGTCCTGCAGGGTGAAGGTGCCGGGAGCGGCGATGGCGCCCTCGTTCTTGAAGATGTGCACCCAGTCGATGCCGATGATGTAGGTGCCACACTCCTCGGCGTTGGTGGCGCCCATGATGGTGTAGTCCGCCTTGGCGAAGGGGATGGCGGCGCCGGGGATGGAGGAGCCCTTGAGGTTGCAGCCGGTCAGGGCGGCGACAGCGGTCAGGGCGATCAGGAAGCGCTTCACGGGAACTCCAGTGTGTCTTCTGTGGTGAATCGGTGGCCGGGGTCCCACACAGGTCCTCGGGTGCATGAGGCCTATCCAGTGTCTTTGGCCTGTCAAGACAAACAAAGCGCTGGGGCGCTACGTAGGATGTTCATGATGATCCTGAATATTCTCCTGCTCACCGGCTGCAGCCTGTTCGGCCCGCGCCCCGCCTTGATCCAGGGGGCGACCGCCCTCAATGACGGAGACCTCGCGTCCTTCGAGGAGGTCGTCGTCCTGGATGAGGTCCTGCCCCCGGCCGCAGAAGGCTGCGCCCGGATCACCCTGCTGGAGGACTGGGGCGAGCGCTCTCAACGCCAGAAGAACAACCCCCTGGCGGGCATCGCCCTCGCGGCTGGCCGGGGGCTCCTGGATGGCCTGCTGGAGGCCGGCAAAGAGGATCTGGTCGCCCAGGCCCGCGCTGAGTTCGGCAAGAAGCCACCCGGGGAGTACTGCCCGGCGATCCAGGCCGGGGACCTCACGTCCGCCCGGGTGGAGCGCAACGGGACGCTCGCCACGGCGTGGCTGCCGATCCAGGCCTGGGGCGTCGAGACCACTGTGGCCGCAAAGATGGAGAAGCGGGAGCCCGGCGGGCAGGTCGTGGATCTGGACTTCGAGGCCGCCATCGCCGAGATCAAGCAGGAGCTGGAGCGGCAGGCCACGGAGTAGGGCAGGGGAGCCAACGACTTACCGTGGCGTAAGGACCGGCGTGGGTTTTAGCAGCATGGCGTCTGGAGGGATTCCATGTTCGTCGACACCGAGATGCAGTCTGAGCTGCGTGAAGCCGCCCGAACCGCCGCCGGGAGCATCCTGGGCGGGTCCCTCAAGGAGGACGACGAGGCCGAGCGCTACCGCAAGGAGCTCTTCCACGCCCTGGGCGAAGCGGGGCTCTGTGGCGTCGCGACCCCCGAGGCCTTCGGAGGTCTGGGGCTGGGCTACAGCGAGTACGTGGTCGTGCTCGAGGAGATCGCCCGGGTCTCCAGCAGCTACGCCGTCTCCGTCGCCGTGAACGGCCTCCCTCAGGTCATCCTGGGCACCTTCGGCAGCGACGCCCAGAAGGAGGCCTGGCTTCCTGAGCTCGCCTCCGGTGAGAAGCTGGGGGCCTTCGCGCTGTCCGAGCCCGAGTCCGGGAGCGACGCCGCCTCCCTGAGCACCACCGCCCGCCGCGATGGCGACGAATACGTGCTCAACGGGACCAAGTTCTGGATCACCCACGGCTCCTACGCCGACATCTACATCGTGATGGCGCGCACCGGTGGACCCGGCTCCCGCGGCGTCAGCAGCTTCATCGTGCCGGGTGACGCGCCAGGGCTCTCTTTCGGGAAGAAGGAAGAGAAGATGGGGATGCGTGCCAGCCCCACCGTTGAGCTCATCCTGGAGAACTGTCGCATCCCAGCAGCCAACCTCATCGGCGAGGAAGGGATGGGCATGCGCATCGCGCTCTCCGCCCTGGACTCCGGGCGGATCACCATCGCGTCCACCGCCATCGGGCTGGCCAAGGCCTCGCTGGCCGTCGCCGCCAACTACGCCACCCAGCGCACGCAGTTCAAGCAGCCGATCATCGACTTCCAGGGCGTGGGCTTCATGCTGGCCGACATGGCCGCCGACATCGAGTCCGCCGAACTCCTGGTCCGCAAGGCCGCCTGGCTCAAGGACCAGGGCATGGAGTTCTCCCACGTCGCCGCGATGGCCAAGCTCAAGGCCACGGACACCGCCATGAAGGTGGCCACCGACGCAGTCCAGGTCCTGGGGGGATACGGGTACACGCGGGAGTACCCCGTGGAGCGCTACATGCGAGACGCCAAGGTGATGCAGATCGTCGAGGGCACCAACCAGATCCAGCGCCTGGTCCTGGCCCGCTGGCTCAAGAAGACCCATGGGGCCTGAAGAGGCTGCCGAGCGGCTGGCTGGCAAGCGGCTGGCCGTGCTGACTGGCGCCGGTATGTCGGTCGCCAGCGGTATCCCCGATTTCCGCAGCCCCGGTGGGCTCTGGTCCACCTTCCCGCCCCACGAGTACGCGACCCGGGCGGCCTTCGCCCAGGACCCGGAGAAGGTCTGGAACATGTTCCACGGCCTCTACGATGTGGTCGATGGCGCGGAGCCCAACGCTGCCCATGACGCCCTGGCGCGGCTGGAGAAGGCCCGCATCCTGCTGGGAGTCATCACCCAGAACATCGACGGGTTGCACCGGCGCGCCGGCAGCCACCGGATCATCGCGTACCACGGCAACGGGCGCATCCTGCGCTGCCTTGGCTGCGGCTACCACTGCGACTGGCCCCACGATCCCCGCTGCCCCGACTGCGGCGCCTGGCTCAAGCCCGACATCATCCTCTTTGGCGACCCCCTGCACGAAGGCGTGATCCACGAGGCCGAGGGGCTGGCGCGCTACTGCGATGCCCTGTTGGTGCTCGGGACCTCCGCCGAGGTGTGGCCTGCAGCGAGCCTGCCCGGCATCGCCCAGGAGGCCGGCGCGATGGTCATCGACTTCAACCTGGAGCGCACCGACCTGGCCGAGTCGCTGGAGATCCCGACCGTGCTCGGGGACATCGTCGACACGCTGCCCCGCTTTGCCGATCGCCTCCTGGCCCTGTCTGGCCAGTCAACCAGCGCGATGTAGCGCAGGCGTCAGCCACCTTACGGTGCCTCGCCCCGGGCAGCGCAGTATGATCCCGGTCCGGAGACCGAAGCCTACAGATGAAGACCTGCCCCCAGTGCGGAACCAAGTACGACGCTCGCGTCGACTTCTGCTTCAAGGACGGCGAGGTCCTTGTGGAGAGCAGCGTCGAGCCGGAGGCCTTGAGCGTCGAGGATGAGTTCGACCGCCCCTTGCCGGCGCTCGGTCCCGCGATCCGCCGGGCGCTCGATGCGGACACGCTGAACGCCGCAGAGCTCCCTGAACCGGCCTTCCTGCGGGACGCCTCCGATCTCCCGGAGCCTGCGGGCCTGGAGCTGCCGGAGCCCGGGAACCTGGACGCGCCCGAGCCCGCAAACCTGCCGTACACGCAGGAAGAGACAGCGGCGATTCCCAGCGGGCCCACCAGCGCGCCAGATCCGATGCGTCAGACCCTGGTCCCCGATCTGGACGAGCCCGACAGCCTCGCCCCGCTCGCTGGCGAGATCGAGCCCCCCTCGGGCCTGCCGGATGACGAGACCCGGCCCATCCCTCTGGACCAGGCGCGGCCCATCGAGAACCAGGCCCCTCTGCCCGAGCCGCTGCCGGAGCCCAAACCCGAGCCGGCCCCTGCGATGGAGCCTCAGAGCCTCGAAGAGCCGCCCCAGCACTGGCCCGCCGCTCCCGCCAGCCTCCCTGAGCCCCTGCCTGCGCCAGAGCCCGACGAGGATCCCGAGCTCGCGGCCTGGGCCGGCGGCGCGACCCCCGAACCTCCGCCCCGCGAGGATGAGCAGGGCAGGGGAGGGCCCCCTTGGGTGGCCATTGGCGTCGCAGCGCTGGTCCTGCTTGGGTTGGGTCTTGGGGCCATGAAGTTCATGGGGAGTGACCCGGAGCCCCAGCCCGTGGCGCCGTCCGGTGAGCCGGCGGTCGCAGACGCGAGCGCGCCTGCTGCGAGCGAAACTCCAGCGCCCACACGCCAGGTCAAGCCGGAGAGCACTCCCAAGACCGCCGCAGATCCCGTCAGCGCCCCGGTGACCTCCCCGGCGCAGCCCAGTGTCGAGGAGCTGGCAGCGGCCCCAGCGCCAAGCGGTGAGCCCACCGGGGAGAACACCCCAGAGCCCGTCGTCGCTGACGTCGAGCCCGCCGCCGCCACCGAAGCGCCCGAGGCCGGCACGCCGTGGGGAGAGGCACCCGCACAACCCGCGCCGGCAGCGGTTGGAACCCTGAGCGTGACGAGCATGCCCATGGGCGCGCAGATCTTCATCGACGGGGACTTCGCGGGCATCTCGCCGGTCAACATGAAGCTGGCCCAGGGCTCGCACAAGGTCCGCGCAGAGAGCGCCGGCTACAAGCCCCAGACCATCATGGTCAGCCTGGACAGCGACAAGGCCAGCACGCACTTGAGCCTGGACGCGGAGGCCACGACGCGCAAGGTCATGCTCTATGGGCCGGCGGGTGCCTCCCGGGTGGTCGTGAACGGGCAGACCATCGACGCGCTTCCCGCGAGCATCGAGCTGCCGGTGGGGGCCCACACCTTCACCGTGACGCTGGCCGATGGGAGCAACTTCCAGGTGCGCCAGCAGGTCCAGGACAGCGACTCCCAGAACCTGATGCTCCTGCCGCCGGGGTGAGCGGCCGTGAGTTCTGGGCCTTGTCTGGAGCGGAGTGTTCTCGCCCGGTCCTCGGGACCACTCATTGGACATAATATACATTATCGGAATATCTTACCCTGGAGTCCGAGCCGAGCATCCCCCTGGGAACGCCACTCCCCCCGAGATACTCTGCCGCGCATGTTGATGGTCCTCCTGAGCCTCCAGGCCTGCCTCCCCGCCGACCAGGCTGTGGTCCTGTCGCTGCCCGAGCTGGAGCTCAACGCGGCGGAGCTGAACTTCGGGAGCGTCCCCATCGGCCAGCGCGCCAGCCTCCCTCTGGCGCTGGTCAACACCTGGTACGAGCCACGCGTCTTGCGTTGCTCCGCGCCCAGCCCTTTCTCGGTGGACACGCCGCTGCTGGAGCTGGAGGCTGAAGGGTCGGCCGTCCTCCTGGTGAGCTACACCGCCGAGCTCGCTGGGCTCTCGGGCAGCTCGGAGACTCTGCGCTGCGACGAGGTCAACGAGTCCGGCTTCGCCATCCCGCTCAGCGGCCAGACCGACCCGGACGGCGACGCGGACGGCTTCGAGAGCACTCTGGCTGGTGGCCCGGACTGCGATGACCAGGACCCCAGCGTGCACCCCGACGCGGACGACGCCTGCTACGACGGCGTCGACCAGGACTGCGATGGCAGCAACGAGCAGGACTGCGATGGCGACGGCTGGGAGCTGGCTGAGGACTGCGATGACGCCGACGCCCGCATCAACCCCAGCGCGCCCGAGACCTGGTACGACGGGGTCGATCAGGACTGCTCCGGCGACAGCGACTTTGACCGGGACCACGACGGCTTCGACCGTGAGCCCGAGGGCCCGGACTGCGACGACACGCGGGACTACGTGAACCCCGATGTCATCGAGGTCTGGTACGACGGACTGGACGCGGACTGCAGCGGCGGCTCGGACTTCGACCAGGACGGCGACGGGCTGGATCTCAGCCCCTGGGGCCTGGACTGCGATGACCAGGACGCCGGGATCGGGGCCTGCGAGCCGGGCTGAGTCCCCTCCCCTTGGCTCAGGGCAGCCGCACGCTCCGGGCGTCCATGGGGCGGTCGACGCGGGGGTTGTCCTCGACGTGGGCCTGGGCCGTCTCGAACACCGTCTGACCGGTCTTCTGGACGTTCTTGGGCTGGGTCCCGGCCAGGTAGCGCTCGGCCTGGTCGACCACGTAGGAGTTGGTCGCGACCGTGTACGTCGCGGCGGCGTCCAGGGGCTCTCCGCCGACCGTGGCCCGGACGACCTCGGGGGCGCCCATGACCTCGCGCCACTCCAGGGTCGCGCCGGAGATCTGCATGGCGCCGCGGCTCTCCTCCTGGTCGGCCATGACGTTGGCCAGCAGCAGGGCCTGCAGCTCCACGCCGGTCATCTCGAAGGTGACCACCTCGTTCCCAAAGGGAAAGATGTTGTAGAGGCTGCGCCGGCTGATGGGCCCCGCCGGCAGGTCCGCGCGCAGCCCGCCGCCGTTGTAGAGCGCCAGATCGGTGCCGAGCTGCTCCCGGAGCATGTCCGTGGCCCAGCTCCCCAGGGGGCTCTGGCGGTAGTAGTCGCGGGTGAGGGTCTCGCTGCACTCGCCCAGGACCACGTCATAGAAGCTGCGGATGCGCTGGTCGTAGTCGGCGACCATGGCCTCGACGGCGGGACGGGGCTCTCCAGGAGCGGTCTCGGGCAGCAGATCCACGAGGGTGTAGTTCAATGTCTCGATTCCCCCACCCTCTCCGACCCGGATCCGGAGGGTCCCCAGCGAGCGGGCGTAGGACCCGGCCTGGACGATCCAGGTCTCCCCCTCCTTGATCTCGGGGAACAGGTGCGTGTGGCTGTGCCCACCGACGATGAGGTCGATCCCGGGGACCGCCTGCGCGATGGCCTGGTCCTCCTCCACGCCGATGTGGGTGAGCAGGACCACGACGTCGACCTCACCCTTGAGGCGCTCGACCTCGGGGCGGATGGCGTCGGCCACGGGCTGCACATCCAGGCCCGCGAAGGCCTCCTTGGAGACCAGGTAGTCCATGCCCTCAGTCGTGGCGCCGATCACGCCGATGCGGACCTCGCCCAGGTCGTAGATCCGGGAGGGGAGCTGCCCCCCGAAGGCCATCCCGCCGCTCTCCTTGACCAGGTTGGCCGAGAGCACCTGCACCTGCGAGTCCGACACGAACGCGTCCGTGTTCGCCCGCCCCTTGTCCATCTCGTGGTTGCCGATGGCCCAGGCGTCGTAGCCCAGGGTCTCCAGCACATCGAGCATCGCGCCGCCCTTGGAGCCGCGCACCTCCAGGTCGGTCAGGGGTGTGCCGGAGAGCAGGTCGCCACCATCCAGCAGCAGGGTGCGCTCGGCGCCGTGGGAGTCCCGGGCGCCGCGGATGTACTGGTCCAGGAGCACGGTGCCGCCGATCTCGGGCTCCCCCTCGATCCAGGGGGCGCGCTCGGGCAGGTAGTGGCCGTGCTGGTCGTTGGTGTGGAGCACCAGGATGTCGCGGGGGTCGCTCGGGAGCTCCGCCGGGGTGGCCGTCGGGCGCACGCAGCCAAACAGCGCGGCGCTAAAGGAGAGGGCGAGCAGCATCACAGGGCCTCCTGGATCGTGGACCGGACGCGCTCGATATCCTGCGCGCTCAGGGGGCCATCGAACTGCAGCAGAGTCGCCCCAGAGCCGTCCAGGACGCGGGTCTGCGGGATCTGCTGAAAGCCCAGCTCCAGGGCCTTGAACACCTTCTCGGGGGCGTCGGTCAGCAGCAGCGTCGGGAAATCCAGCCCCATCTTCTTGGCGTATTGGCCCACGCGCTCGGCGTCCTGGGCGGGGTCCCCTCCCCCCTCGAAGGCATCCCAGCTCAGGCCCAACACCTCGGCCTCTTCGGGCAGCGACGCGGCGAGCTCTTGGATCAGCGGCAGCTCCTCCTCGCAGGGGGCGCACCAGGTGGCCCAGTGGTGGAGGACGAGGGGGCCATCATGGTCTGCGATCCGCTCGAGCACACCCCTCAGACCCATGGGCTGACAGAGCGCCTTTGCGCTCACGTCCATCGGCGAGGACAGGCTCTCGCCGCCCAGCTTGGTCGAGAAGCCCCGCCCCGGCTCCGCGTCCTTCGGCTCGCGCAGCGGCGGCGTGGGCTCCCGCTCGCCGGGCTGCTCGAAGAGGTGGTTTTGGGCGACGCGCTGGGCGACGCGTCCGAGCACGCCGCGGATGACGGCCTGGGCCAGGCTCATGGGGGTCCACTCCTTGGGGAGCGCAGTCTACCGCGCCTTGGCCTGTCCCCAGGTGCGCCAGCCCTTGTCCGTCCAGCTCAGGGCGACTGGAGAGAGGGGCTCGGGCAGCTCGTCGTACATGCGGCGCACGGCCACGGCCATGATCTTGTCAAGCTCCGGGTCTCCTGCGGACCACCCCACGACGACGCCGCGCGCAGGCACCGCCACGACGGGGTTGGGCCCCAGGGTACTGAGCCACTCGGGGTGCAGCAGGGCTGCGGACGCCCGGTTGGGGTCGGCCTTGACCTGGTGGTAGTGGCCGCCGCCGTCGATGGGCACCTGCTGCCACGGGTTGTCCTCGACGGCGCCAGCGGCCAGCTCACGGGCGCGGACATCCGTGAGCTCCCAGCGTTGCAGATCCCCCTGGCTGACGTAGCGGCGCTTGCCCTCCTCCTCGACCTTGAGGCAGAGGGTGAGCGGGTCCGCCAGCAGCTTGCAGGACAAGCGGGCGTCGGCCCCCTCCAGGCCCTGACCGCGGGCGTACTCACCGTAGAGCTGGTGCACCGAGCGCGTCTCGACGCTGGCCAGGTAGGTGCGCTCCGGCGCGGGCAGGAGCAGGGGCAGCAGCAGCCAGGGGATCATGGGGCCTCCGCGTGATGGACCCCGCGGATTCAGCGTTCATTCACCCGCGGGCGCGACCTACTCGTGGACGCTGTGCTCTTCGACCACCGGACGCAGCTCTTCGCGCATGCTCTCGGCGGTGTGGGTGTCGTTGGACACCATGGAGGTGAGCTGCGAGGTCAGGCCGCGCTGGCGCTCGCAGAGCACCTTGGCCATCTCGTGGATCAGCTTGTAGGCGGCCACGTTGCCCTCGCCGAGCAGCTCGTCGAAGTCGGCCTTGGGGAAGCGGAACAGGGTCCCCTCGCCCACCGCGGTCACAGAGGCGCTGCGGGGGCTGCCGTCGATCAGGGCCATCTCGCCAAAGCAGACCTTGGGGCCCAGGCGGGCGAGCTCCTCGGAGGGGCCCAACAGGCGCTCCTTGGTGACGGCGACGTGGCCCTCGTGGACGACGTACCAGGCGTCGCCGGCCTCGCCCTCGCGGAAGATGCGCTGACCGTCGCGCATGCGCTGGAGCTGCATGATGTGGACGATCTCAGCGAGCTCGTCGGGGTTCAGGTCGCCGAACATTGGGGTGTCCAGCAGGAAGCTGATGATGCCTTCCAGGGTGAGCGAGTTGCTCATGGGGGGTCTCCTCCAGTGGCGGGCGTCCCGTTTCTGAGGCCAGGTGGCCGCGTTCTACCACGGGGCAGGCGGGGCTGTCTGGAGATGCGGGGCATCCCGGGGGTGCGCGCGGCGTTGCTCCTGGCGCGTTGGGGCGCTACCCTGCGGCCTCTGGAGGATGCATGGGCATTCGTGACCGGCTCAAGAACAAGGTCAAGGGCATCGTGGACCGCTTCTCCGGCGAGTCCAGCGCGGCGGCACCCGACGAGATCAAGCCCTTCGAGCGCAACCTGCCGCCCAACGAGAACGTCGAGGTGCTCAAGGCCAAGCTCGAGCGCCCTCGGGACAGCAAGAGCAAGAAGTAGCCTCCCCCCGGGGGGCCAGCCGCTCAGTCCTCCTGGGCCAGGCGAAGCTGCCCCTGCAGCGCCCTCACCCGCGCCCTCAGCCTGGACAGCTCGGCGGCCTGGTCCTGGACGCGGCTCTCGAGCTGGTGGGCCTTGCGCGCCAGGTGTTGGCGGTCGCGCTCCAGGCGCCAGTTGGTGTCCGTTGCCAGCTTGAGCTGCTCGGAGAGCTGGAGCTCCGTGGCCTGGGCGCCCGCCGCCTGGAGCTCCTGGTCACCGTGGATGCGGCGGAGCTCCCGCCGTAGGGCGCCGACCTCCTCCCGCAGAGAGCGGTTGCGCAGCAGGGCCTGCTCAGCGCGAGAGCGCTCGAAGTCGGCCTCCTCCAGGGCGGCGTCCCTCTCCTGCCGGAGGATGTCGAGCAGCTCGTCCATGGTGGACCTCCCCGCTCAGAGGTGCGCGACGACCCAGAGGGTCGCGGACTTCTGGGGGTCCAGGCGGCCGGGCCCGGTGGGGACCTGCCAGCCCTGAGAGCCGAACACCTCGACGCGGGAGAAGCCCGCGGCCTTGGACAGCCCCGCGATCTCGGGCGGGGTCCAGCAGCGCAGCGACTGGGTGGGGAGGGCGCGGCGCTGCCCGTCCTGGAAGAGGGTGATGCGGTCCAGTACGCGCCCAGCCAGGGGGTCGAAGCGGTAAGTACGCAGAATGTCCGCGTTCGCCGCGATGCTGCCCGGGGGGAAGTGCTGGGTGATGTTTCGATGCGCCCAGAAGTAGGGGTTCAGCAGCTCCAGGATCAACACGCCGCCGGACTGCAGCCGGTCAGCGGCCGCGGTCAGCACGCGCAGGTGCTCGGCGTCGTCATCGAACACGCCCAGGCTGGCGTCCATCATCACGACCGCGGAGAAGCTCCCCTCCACCGGCGGCGCGCGCATGTCACCGACCACGAACTCCGGGCCGCTGTGGCCGGGGTTCCGGGCCTCCCAGGCGCCGCGGGCAAGGGAGAGCACCTCTTCGGAGAGGTCCACGCCGACCACGGAGTGGCCCCGCTCCGCGAGCAGGATCGCGTGACGTCCAGCGCCACAGCCCAGGTCCAGGATGCGGGCGCCCGCGTCCAGTCGGGCCAGGCGCTCGATGAGATCCACCTGCGCTTCGGCGTTGGCGTCCACCAGGCCGGCGAATGCGGGGTCCACGGCCGCGAGGGCCGAGAAGCGGGTTGTCCACCAGGGTGCTTTTGCCATTCGCGGACGCTACCACGCGCTCAAGGCGGCCCCTCGGGGCACAGGTGCGCCACCAGATCCCGCTCCAGGGTGGGCCGGTCCTGGGCGTCGATGCGCCCGGCCACGATGCGGACGCGGGTGAAGGGCCACGGGATGCGCGTGCGGTCCCAGGAGCCCAGCTCCACGTAGCGGCGGGCCTCGAAGCGGACCCCGACCAGCGGCGCGAAGCGGGCGGCCCAGGCGGCGCCGGGCTTGGGCACACCGGCTGGACCTCGGGGGCCGTCGATGGCGATCGCCACGCGCTCACCGGATCGCAGCACCTCGCGCATGCCAAAGAGTGCAGAGAGGGCGCGGCGGGAGGAGGAGCCCCGGAGGTTGGCCCCGTAGCCCAGGCGCGCCAGGATCCGCGCGGCCCACTCCCCGTCCCGGCTCGCGCTGACCACAGCGTGGGTGGACGGGTCGGCGTTCAGGGCGATGGCAGGCACCAGATCGCGGTGCAGGAAGGCCAGCACGGCGGGCCTCTGGTCCAGCAGCTCTTGGCCCACCCGCTCCACCCGCCAGGTCCACGCCAAGGCGCGCACCAAGAAGGTGACAATTCGCAGTCGGGTCGTGGTAGCTCTGCTCCATGACTGCATGGATCTTCCTTCTCAGCGCCTGCTCTGTGAACCACGGAGTGCGCCCTCTGGGCAAGGGCAAGGTCGCCGTCGACGCCAGCGCTGGCGGGCCGGTGGTCCGGGCCTTTGATGCCCCCGTTCCCCTCCCCTTGTCCACTGTAGGGGTGCGCTACGGGGTCAGCGATCGCAGCGACGTGCACGCCGCCTTCCACCCCTCGCTGGCCGGAATGTTCGGCGTGTGGGGCGTGGACGCGGGGGCCTCCTACCTGATCTTCGAGCAACAGGGTCTGCGCCCGGCGCTGCTCGTGGACGGGACCGCGACCGCCGTGTGGGGGGACACCAACCCCGAGGGCCCCGAGGGCGGCTTCCGGCTCTTCACCAACGTCGCCGCGCTGGGGAGCTGGACCTACGGTGAGCGGGGCAACCTGGTCTACGGCGGCGCGGATGTGTTCGTGCAGCCCTACCCCTGGGGCGTGCTGGGCGGCCCCCTGGTCGGACACCAGCTCCGCCTGGGTGAGCGCGTGGGTCTGGTCACGGAGCTCAAGTGGATGGGCGGCAGCCACCCCACCGAGGACCTGACCGCCCACTGGTACGGGCCGGGCCGCAACGGCGTCTTGGTGCCTCAGATCGGCCTGAACGTCGCCTTGGGAGGTGGCCAGTGATCGCCCTGAACCTGCTGGGGAGCCTCTTGGGCTGCATGACCCTGGACCCCTTCTTCTTCAACCCCACCGAGACCAGCCAATACGGCTTCCCGAGCGACGTCATCCCACCGGACGCGCTGGAGGAGGTCGCCTTCGAGAGCGGCGACGGCACCCAGCTCTACGGACTCTGGATCGCCTCGGAGCGGCCCGCGCGGGACCCGGTGGTCGTCTACTTCCACGGCAACTCCGGCAACCTGGACACGAACATGAGCCAGGTGGAGGCGCTGTATGGGCTGGACGTGAACATCTTCACGGTGGACTACCGGGGCTACGGCCGCAGCGAGGGCAGCCCCAGCCACGACGGCCTGATCCAGGACGGCATCGCCGCGGTCGACTACGCCACCGAGCGCAGCGGAAAGGACAGCAGCGAGCTCGGCTACGTGGGCCTGAGCCTGGGGGGCTTCGTGGGCCTGCACGTCGCCTCCGAGCGGCCCCCCGCCACGGTGGTCACCCACGACCTCTTCGCCAGCGCCCAGGACATGCTGGGGGACAACACCGGCCTGGACGTGCCCGCCGGCTGGCTCTTCGACAGCGGGTTCGACAACCTGGAGGCCGCCGCCGCCCTGGAGGTCCCCTACTTCATCACCCACGGCGCCGAGGACGACTACATCAACCCCGAGTGCGCCTACCGCCTCTACGACGCAGCCACGGTCGAGGACAAGGACCTCTGGATGGTCCCCCAGGGCACCCACGGCTGGACCCACACCGACCAGCCGGAGCTCTACCAGGCCAAGGTCGGCGCCTGGCTGGACGACCACCTCTGAGTCCCCGCTGAGTCCCTTGCGCGTGAGTCCCCCGCGGGCCCGAACGCCTGGATAAGGGGCCGCCCATGTCCAAGCTGCCCCTGCAAGAGCCCTCGGTCCCCAGAGAGCCACCGCGACCCCGCGGCCCTCAGCCCGGAGCGCCCAAGACCTCCAGCAGCGCCGCGCTCCCTCGCTGGGTGGCGTGGGCGCCGAGCGTGGAGAGCCTGGACAAGGCCGCCAAGGTGCGCTGCGGGCTCTCTCCCCAGACCCTCGACCACCTCCGCGCCGCTGGACTCCCCGTCCCCGTGCAGCGCAGCCAGACCGAGCTCGCCCCCGCCCCCGGTCAGGAGATCCAGGAGCTGGACGCCTCCCCCCTCTACGACATCGCCGTCGCGGCCACCCCCGGCCTCATCCTGCCGGCCACCGGGGCGCTGCTGGCAATCCTCACGCCCATGGTCGGGGCCCTCGCCCTGGTCGGCGCCGTCGCACTCACCTTGATCGGCATGGCCTGGGCCGCCAAGCGCACCTTCGCTCTGCTCGCCCTCCGCTCCAAGCGCCGCGAGGCCCTGCGCCTCAGCCTCACCCAGCAGCCCCTCTCCCCCGCGCTCGTGCGACTCCAGCGCCTGCAGTTGCGCCTGGACCAAGGCGATCTCCCCGTGGCGGCCCAAGCGGATCTCCAGGCCTCGGTCTGGGGGCTGTGGGAGGCCCTCCAGCAGGCCGCCTCCACCGCTGACCTCCAGGATGACCAGCAGCTCCTCGCCGATCTCTCCACCGTCGAGGACACCCTGGCGCAGACCGCCCCCGCGCCGGACACCACCCGCCTCCAAGCCCAGGCCCAGGCCGCCTCCGCGGCGCGCAGGGAGACCCCATGAAGGACCCCATCCACGGCAAGGGCGCCCCCCGCCTGAACGCCATCCTGGAGCTGCTGATGCCCCACGCCCAGAGCGGCGTGGTGGTGGACGTCGGCTGCGACCACGGGCAGCTCACCCGCGCCATCGCGCAGCGCACCAGCGCGCTGGTCATCGGCTCGGAGCGCATGCCCCACCGCCTGCCCCGCTACGGCGCCGGCCTGAACCTGGTCGTGGCCGACGGCATCGCGCCCCTGGCCCGCGTGGACGCCTGCGTGATCGCCGGCATGGGCCCCCACAGCATCCTGGGCATCCTGGAGCGCGGCCCGCAGCCCACCACCGCCGTGGTCCACAGCCCGGACCGCTGCGACACCCTGCGCCAGGGCCTCAAGGACCTGGGCTGGCGCATCGTGGAGGAGACCCTCGCCCCCGAGAACGACCGCCTGGCCGAGATCCTGCGCATCGAGCGTGGCCCCGAGCCCGCCGAGGGCCACGCCCTCTGGCTCGGCCCCCGCCTGCTGGAGCAGGAGCACCCCTTGCTGCCGCAGCTCGTGGAGTGGCACAGGACCCACTGGGAGCGGGTGTCCAGGCAGGCGCCCCCCGGCAGCCCCGGCCACACGCGGGCCCAGGGCTGGCTGGACTTCATCGCCGGCCTGCCGCCCCGGCTTCGAGCGCCCTGATCTCCCGGGCGGCGCGCACCCGCGCGTCGTCGTCCCGCAGCGCCACGTCGGCCGCCTCCAGGCGGGCATCCAGCTCCAGCATGTCGACCTCCAGCGAAGCGGCGGTCTGCGCACCGGTGTCCTCGCTGGTGAGCCGATCGACGCGCTGTCCCAGGCCATGCCGGAGCGCGAGGGTGCGCCGCGCAGCCATGCGGGCCTCCAAGCCCTCCTTCGCCTGCTCCAGCTCCTCCAGCAGCGCCCGCAAGGTCTCGCTCCGCGCCTGGATCTCCGAGAGCTCCCGGCCGATGGCCTGCAGGTCGGAGTCCGGCCCCTCCAGCCCCGCCTTGTCGTTGGCGTCCTTGAGCTGCCCCGCCAGGGCGCTGAGCTCCCCCCGCTTGCCCCGGAGCGCCCGGAGGCCCCCGCGCGCGTCCCGGATCCGCGTCTCCAGGTAGTGCAGGTCGGCGGAGTGCTCCACGACCACGCTGTCGGTGGCCTCCACGAAGGAGTGCGCCAGCATGCGATCGACCGCCTCGCCCAGCGCCTGCGCCGCCTCCTGCTGCTTGCGGCTGCCCCCCTTGCGGTTGGCCAGGCGGCTGACCACGAAGAAGGCCGCCACGCCCAGCAGCGAGCTCCCCACACCCGCAATGACCGGGTTGATGGCCACCAGCGCCGCGGAGAGCAGAAACCACGCACCGCCCACCATCAACGGCATCCTCCAGCTCGTCCGCGCGCCCCGGTCCACGGCCTCCAGCTCGGCGTAGGCCGCCAGAACCGGCGCGACGGGGTGGTCCGGCGGGAGCTCTCCCAGGCCCATCACGCCGCCCTGCTCCAGACGCCGCCGCCACTGCAGCGCGCTGACCTGCGCATCGCCGGCCTGGAGCCGGTCCGCGTCCAGCACCTGATGCCGAAGTCTCGATCCCCGAGCGCTCAGGATGGCCTCCGAGTGGATAGACTGCAGCCGATGTACATCCTCGGCCTGTCCTGCTTCTACCACGACGCCGCTGCCTGCTTGCTGCGGGACGGCGTCCCCATCGCCGCCGCCTCCGAGCAGGCCTTCTCCCGGAAGAAGCACGACAGCGACTTCCCCGTGCAGGCCATCCGCTGGGCCCTCAAGCAGGGCGGCATCCGCCCAGAGCAGATCGAGGCGGTCGCGTTCTACGACAAGCCCTTGGTCAAGTTCGACCGGCTGCTGCGGTACCAGCTCGAGCACTTCCCCACCACCTTCAAGGGCTTCGTGGACTCGATGCCGCGCTGGATGGGGACGCGCCTGCGCCTGCGCAAGATGCTCAAGGAGGAGGTCGGCTTCGAGGGCCCGATCCTCTACTCCGAGCACCACCTCAGCCACGCCGCGAGCGCCTACTACACCTCGGGTTTCGAGCGGGCGGCGGTCCTCACTGTGGACGGCGTCGGAGAGTGGAGCACCTGCAGCCGCGGGGTCGGGGTGGGCCGCGAGCTGACCCTGCTGGACGAGATCCGCTTCCCCCACTCCCTGGGGCTGCTCTACTCGGCCATGACCTTCTACTGCGGCTTCAAGGTCAACTCCGCCGAGTACAAGCTCATGGGCCTGGCGCCCTACGGCGAGCCCACCAAGATGGACGAGGTCCGCCAGCTCGTCGACATCAAGGAGGACGGCTCCTTCCGGCTGAACATGGAGTACTTCGCGTTCGAGCGCGGCGAGGCCATGTTCACCCCCGCCTACGAGCAACTCATGGGCGCGCCCAAGCGGCCCCTGGGCGACGGCGAGATGACCCAGCACTACAAGGACTGCGCGCGGTCGATCCAGGAGCTCTTCAACGAGGTCATGGTCAAGCTGGCCCGCTCCGCGATGGAGCGCGCGGACTCCCGCAACCTGTGCATGGCCGGGGGCGTGGCCCTCAACTGCGTCGCCAACGGGCACATCCTGCGCGAGGCCAAGCCCGACGACATCTACATCCAGCCCGCTGCAGGAGACGCAGGGGGGGCGATGGGAGCGGCTCTGGTGGCCTGGAATCAGCTCTTGGAGAACCCCCAGGGCCCCCGCTTGCCCACCCCATACCTGGGGCCTGGATACTCAGACGAGGACATCCGCAGCACCCTGGACCGCTACGGGGCCGTGTACAGGCGCCTGGACGAGCCCGAGCTGCTCTCCGAGGTCGCCGAGCTCATCGACACGGCCCACGTGGTGGGCTGGTACCAGGACCGCCTGGAGTGGGGCCCCCGCGCCCTGGGGCACCGCAGCATCCTGGGGGACGCCCGCCACCCCGAGATGCGCAGCATCATCAACATGCGCATCAAGTTCCGTGAGGGCTTCCGCCCCTTCGCGCCGAGCTGCCTTGAGGAGCACGTCTCGGAGTACTTCGAGATCGACCGCCCCTCGCCCTACATGCTCCTGGTCGCCCCCGTCCGCGAGCAGTACCGCGACCAGCTCCACGCCATCACCCACGTGGACGGCAGCGCGCGCATCCAGACCATCAACCCGGAGCAGGACCCGCTCTACTACGCGCTCATCAAGGCCTTCCACGAGCGCACGGGTTGCCCCATCGTGATCAACACCTCCCTCAACGTGCGCGGTGAACCCATCGTCAACACGCCGGAGGACGCCTACCTCTGCTTCATGCGCACGAACATGGACGCGATGGCGCTGGGGCCCTTCCTCTGCCTCAAGGAGCAGCAGCCCGAGCTTGAGCTCGCGAGCGCCGCAGAGGCCTTCGGCTACGACTGAGCGCGCTTTGGAAGGCCCGCGTACTGGCTAAGGCCGCAGCCCGCAGCTACACTGCCGGCCATTGTCCAAGGAGACCGCCTGTGTCCACGCTCCTGATGCTGCTCGCCGCCCCGGCCATGGCCGACACCTGGCCGCCGGGTGCCGAGATCGAAGACGCCGCTGAGCTCCACGTCACCACCTCGGGCCTGGAGGCGGTCACCGCGCTGATCCCCACCCTGCTGCCCGAGCGCATGGACATCGGGGAGGCCGTCAACACCGACGGCGGCACCTGGTGCTTCAACTACGAGTTCAAGATGGACAACGTGTGGGTGGGCGTGGAGCTCACCGACGCGCAGATCACGCCCGGCAACGGCGTGCTCGACCTGCACGTGGACCTGCTGGTCAACGTCAACGACAGCTCGGACAAGTTCAACATCGACTATGAGGTCGCCTGCATCGGCTCCGACTGCCCCGGCTACGTCGAGCCCTTCGAGGTGAGCGTCGACACCACGATGGCCCTGGAGGTCGTGGACGGCCCCGACGGTCTGCCGGTGCTGGACGCGACCATGGGCGAGATCTTCGTCACCTACGCGGACATCACCGAGTACCTGCAGCTCGACTGCTGGATCGGCGACCTGGAGGACATCCTCAACTGGCTCGGCCTCAGCATGTACGAGCTGATCTTCGGCCTGGTCGAGGGCGAGCTGGAGAGCGCCATCGCCGAGATGGGCCCGGAGCTCGAGGCCGCCATCGAGGACGCCTTCTCCTCCGCCACCATCTCCGAGGAGATCGACGTCCAGGGCACCGTGGTCACCCTGGATCTCTACCCCTCCGACATCAAGATCCGCCCGGCCGGGATGAGCGTCATCATGAACGGCGCCGTGTCCGCTGACGAGAACGCCTGCGTGGTGGACAGCCTGGGCGGCTCCCTGCGCACTGCCGGACCGCCCCCTGGCCTCGCGGACCTGCCCGCCGGCACCGAGATGGGCGTGGTCCTGGCCGACGACTTCATCAACCAGCTCACCTACGCCGTCTGGCGCGGCGGGGTGCTCTGCTACAAGCTGCAGGGCAACGATCCCCTGCCCATCAACACCTCGCTGCTCTCGCTGATCGCGGGCGACGTGTTCGAAGAGCTCTTCCCCGAGACCGAGGCGATGATCATCGCCACCCGGCCCATGAACCCGCCCGTCGCCCGCCTGGACGGCGAGTACGACATGAACATCGACATCGAGGACCTGGGCCTGGACTTCTACGGCAACGTGGACGACCGCATGGCCAAGGTCATGGGCATGGATCTCGACGTCGCCACCGGCGTGAACCTGAACTTCGACGGCAGCACCGGCGAGCTGGTGGTCGACATCCCCCTCTCCAGCGACCAGGTCACCCCGGCTGTCGTCTCCAATGAGCTGGTCCCCGGCACGGACGAGGCCATCCTGGAGAACTTCGGCGGCGCCTTCGACACCATCCTGGAGACGGTGGTCGGCGGCATGCTGGAGGATCTGGCCTTCGGCCTCCCCGCGATGGAGGGCATCGGCCTCACCAGCCTGGACGTCAGCGCTGGCGGCACCCAGGGCGACTGGATGGTCATGTCCGCTGGCCTGGGCACCGTCCCCTACGAGGCCACCGGCTGTGACGACTCCGGCGGCTGCTCCGGTGGCTGCGGCACTGCGCAGGGCCCCTCCCGCTTCTTCTGGATGCTCTGCCTGCCCCTGGCGATCGTCGCCTTCCGCCGCCGCGACTGAGTGAGCCTGGAGCGCGCGCGCACCGCCCTGGCCTCCTTGGGGGGCTCGGGCGCTGTGCGCCTCGACCTCTCCGAGCCCATCGCAGTCCTCACCCTGGACCACCCCCAGGCCCGGAACGCCCTCTCGCCCCGCATGATGCTGGAGCTGGAGCGGGCGGTGAGCACGCTCGAGGCCTGGCCTGGGGCGCTGCTGCTCGTGAAGGGTGCGCAGGGCGTCTTCTGCGCCGGCAGTGACCTCCGCATGGTCCGTGAGGCCGTCGCGTCTCCGGAGGGCCCGCAGATCGCCGCCTGGATGCAGGCCTTCATGGCCGACGTGACCCGCCGCATCCGGGCGCTCCCCCAGATCTCCCTGGCCGCCGTGGAGCGGGCCGCGGTCGGGGGCGGGGCCGAGCTGATGTGCGCCCCGGATCTCCGCGTCATCGCCAGCGATGCCAAGGTCCAGTTCGTCCACGCGCGCCTGGGCCTCTCACCGGGCTGGGGGGGGGCCGCCCTGCTCCGCGGTCTGGTGGGCCGTCAGCGCGCCCTCCAACTCCTGGCCAGCGCGGCTCCGGTTGACCTCGCTGGGACCCCGGAGCTGTATACGGTGTTGGCGGGGCCCTCTCAGGCAGAAGAGGTGGGGATGTCGGTGCTCGAGGGCTACTCAGCCCACCCCCCGGAGTCCCTGAGGGGCCTCAAGCGCGCACTGCACTCTCCCGCAGACGAGGCCACCGTGTTCGCATCGCTCTGGGGTGGCCCCGCGCAGCGCGCCGCTCTGGCCCGCCTGGACAAGGGCCTGCCAAAGGGGCGCAAGGCGGACTGACCGCGGCGCTGGGCCGGTTATCCTGGGGCCAGATCTGGAGACCTCCAATGTTCGTGCTCTTGGCCCTCACCGCTTGCGGCGGCGACCCCACCATCATCGACGGCAGCGTCAACGGCGAGAGCCTGGGCGAGGTCGCCACGGCCTTCTGGGGCGGCCCCTTCATCCTCTTCTCGAACGAGGATCTGGACTGCATGGACGTCGACTTCGCCCGGCGCACCTACGACCAGACCACCGCCCCCACCGACTTCGACATGGTGACCCTGCAGTTCGCGTTCGACTCCTCGGACATCTCCGAGGGCGTGTTCTCCACCGAGGGCAGCGACGCGGCCGTGGACGCCAAGACCCTGATCGTCGCCGGCGGCGCCTTCACCGAGCTGCGCGACCGCACCGGGTCCATCGAGGTCGGCCCCGTGGTCGAGCGCGAGCCGGTCGAGGGCAGCTTCCAGGTGGAGTTCGAGGACGACTCCGGCAGCTACACCGCCGACTACTTCATCGCCGAGTGGTGCACGAACCTGGTCCGCTGAGCCCCCGCTCGGCCCGGCACCGCCCCGGTCAGCTCAGCCCCAGTCAGCTCAGCCCCGGTCAGCGCCGGATGAAGTCCGTCAGGGGCGTGCCCTCGTCCTCCTGGCGGATCGGCGGGTCGACCAGCACCCGGAGCGCCTCGTGCCACTGGCTGGGATCGCGCCCCAGCTCCCGGGCGTGCACCAGGGTCTGCCCCGGATCCATCCAGCGGTAGGCCGCGCTCCGCCCGACCAGGGAGATCCCCATGGCCTCCAGGGCTTGGGCCACCCGGTTGAAGGTCGGGAACCAGGCCCCGGGCTCCCAGCGCGGGTCGAAGTGCTCGATGCGCCGCAGCTTGGCGCCCTCGGTCTCCGCGTTGCCGAGCTCCAGGGTGCGCAGCGCCTCCGCGCAGTCCTCGACCAGGCGGCTGTCCCCGGCGCTCCACAGCGCATCCCCAGGCTCCACCGCGATGTGACAGGCCACGCCGTCCAGGCGCCCCGCCCCCATGTCCACCGGCATCACCCGGAAGAAGGGCGCGTCGTCCAGGACGTGCAGCACCTCGGGCAGGGCCTCCGCGCCGGACATGGGCAGGAAGACCTCGACCCGGTGGCGGCAAGAGAGGCGCTGCATGTCGGTGGCGAGGATCTCCGGGATCTCGCCCTCCAGCCACTCCGCGAGCTCGGGGATGGAGCCAGCCCAGAACACGCGGTCCACGGACAGCTCACCGTCTTCGCTGTGGACCGTGCACACCCGCCCATCCGCGATCTCGATCCCTTCGAGGTCACCCTCCTGCCGCTGGATCCGGGCGCTGAGCGAATCGAAGGCCGCCTGGGGGCTCTGCCCCAGCTTGTGCCAGGTGCCGGCCTTGCGGCCGTTGTGGTGCTGCGCGGTGGCGATGGCGACCTGCTCGGGCGGGCCGAAGCGGCGGGTCAGGTAGCCACCGTAGAGCTGCTCGTAGACGGCCTGGCCGTAGCGGTAGACGACCCAGTCCCGGATGCTGCGCTGCTCGAAGCCGCCGCCCACGACCTCTCGGGCTTTGATGGACATGCGGGCGCTGACCCAATCCTTGAGGGCGCGGCTGCCCTCGCGGGGCTCGACCATCAGGGGCAGATCCCGGCGACGGAAGGGCAGCAGCAGGCGCCGTCCCCGCACCAGGATGGAGGCCTGATGGGGCCACTCGGGCGCGGCCCCGGCCAGGGTGCCGACCACATCGGCGCTGTCGTGATCCTCGAAGCCGCCCAGGTCGACCGGCAGTTCCGGGTGGGCGCAGGCCCGCGGGTTGGTGTCCAGCCAGAGGGTGTCCTCCAAGGCCGCCGCAGCCAGCATCGCGCTCGGTCCACACCCAATCAACACTCGGGACATCCAGCCTCCAGACCCCGATAGACTCACTCACCCGGAAGGTTGCTGCAAACGGAGGCCTCCATGCCCTACGAGAACCCCACCCCCACGGTCGACGTGGTCATCGCACTGGAGGGCGGCGTGGTCCTGATCCGCCGCAAGAACCCACCGCTGGGCTGGGCGCTGCCCGGGGGCTTCGTGGACAAAGGGGAGCGGGTCGAGGACGCCGCGGTGCGCGAAGCGCTGGAGGAGACCGGGCTGGAGGTCGAGCTGCAGCACCTGCTCTACGTCTACTCGGACCCGGCCCGCGACGCGCGGCAGCACAACCTGTCGGTGGTGTTCACCGCGACCGCGACGGGTGTGCCCCAGGGCGCCGATGACGCCGCCGAGGCCAAGGTCTTCTCGCTGGATGCCCTGCCGCACCTCGTCTTCGACCACGCGCGCATCCTGGAGGACTACGAGCGCTTTGTGGCCCAGGGGGTGCGCCCGGATCCCCGGGAGGGCCGCTGAGCCGCTCCTCTCCCCAGGCCCCCGCGCGGTGGGCTCAAGACTCCCGGCGGTAGAACATCAGGGTGGTGTTGCCGTAGTTGCGGCTGTCCTGGAAGCTGAGGCCCGGGAACTCCGGGGGCTCGACGTCCTTGCGCTGCTCCAGCACCAAATCACCGCCAACGCGCTCGGCCAGGGGCTTGAGCAGCTTCTCCAGGTCCTTGTCGTAGGGGGGATCCGCCAGCACGATGTCGAAGGTCCCGCGCGGCAACGCACCGGGGACGCGGCCGGAGCGCAGGCTGAAGCGATCCCCGAAGCCCAGGGCCTGAGCGTTCTCCCGGATGAAGCGCTGCGCCGCCCGTTCGCTCTCACAGACCACGGCCCGGCTGGCGCCCCGGGAGAGGGCCTCGAAGGTCAGAAGCCCCGAGCCGCCGAACACGTCCAGGACGCTGCGGCCGGTGAGATCCTGGCCCAGACGGGAGAAGAGGGCCTCCCGCACGCGGGAGCTGCTGGGGCGCACGCCGTCGGGGAGCTTTCCCTTGAGGACACGGCTCCGATGGGTCCCAGAGGTGATGCGCATTGTGAAGACTCCTGAATACAAGCTGCTACTGAAGACACGCAGACCGGACTATCGTGGCGGCCATGTTTGTTCCCAGCCCTGACAGCGATCGCTTCCCTGAGCTCCTGACCGAGAAGGCCCCGGACCGCTTCTACGAGGCCGTCGGTCTCATCGCCAGCGACCCCGAGGGGCGCCGCGCCCTGGAGATCCGCCTGGCCATCGCATCGGAAGGGCCGACCTGGGCAGAGCGCAACGTCGAGCTGTCCGTGCTCGCCATGGAGCGCGGCGGCGCGGCGACCTTCGCGGTGGAGCGCTACCGCTGGAGCCAGTGGATGTTCCGCCGCGGGATGCGGCAGGAGGGGCCCCCCGGCTTCCTGGCGCCAAACCACGTGCGCGGCGAGCTGGGCGAGGTCAGCTTCGACCTGCTCCTGGGCGGCGGACTGGGTCCCCTCCCCTTGTGGCCCGCGGAGCGGCGCATGTACCGCCTGAACGCCGGGCACGCGCGCCACTACACCCACCAGGCCTCCCTCAAGGTCGCCGGCGAGCTGAGCGTCCGCGGCCAGACCTGGGACCTGGAGGGCTGGCAGGGCCATCGCCCGCACACCTGGTGCGAGTTCATCACCCCCGGCAGCGCCCGCCTGGGGGTCCACACCTGGGACGACGGGCAGGAGCGCGGCATGGAGGTCCACTGGGGCGCCATGGACATCGGCCCGGGGCTCTACCCCAAGCAGGTCGAGCGTCTGGTGTTGCGCGCCCCCGAGCAGTCCCTGTCCTGGCTGGGCAAGGGCAGCAGCGAGCACGACGGGCTCCACAGCAGCCACCGCGGCAGCAGCCTGGACGTCTCGCTCCCCGATCTGCTCCGGGTCCGCGCGCTGGGCCCCCAGGGCAGCTTCATCCGCGCCATCACGCCCTTTGCCGAGGTGCATGTGCAGGGCAAGGTCAACGCGGGCTCCCACTCCGGTTGGTACGAGCGCTTCGAGAGCGACGGCGCCCCGGACGCCTGGTTCCCCCCCGCCACGCTGGGTCCGCACCAAGGCGTGTTCACCATCTCGCGCTGAGCCCCAGGCCACAGCGGCTGGGCACCAATCAAGGGAGCTCAGGGGCACGGGCTCACCTTCCAGATCTCCACCGCGAGCCCGGCTCGCAGCAGGCGGTCGTGCCACACGCGCTGGGCGTCCCGGAGCGCGTCGGTCGGCCCCTTGACCTCGACCAGAAGCAGCCCCTCGGGCAGGCGGGAGGGCACGAGTTCGGGGATCACACCGTGCTCGCCAGGGAGGAAGACCAGGTCCGGCAGCCCCCGCGCCGCGCTCCACCCCTCCTTGCCCAGGCGCTCCACGACGGCCGCGAGCGCAGGCCCGCAGGCCTCGGTGACCGCCTGCAGCGTCTCCAGGGGGAACGCATGGACGCCCCGCACCTGAGCGCCGCCCCACTGGGCGTGGTGCCGAGCCAGGATCTCCGCCCCCAGCCCCTGCCGAAGCTGCTCCAGCCGCTCCGCGAAAGGCGCCGCCCGCTGCCGCATAAAGGCCGCGGTCCCCAGATCCAGGGGGCCATCCATCCCTGGGACCGGGAGCATGCCGGGGATCGGGAGCCACAACAGATCGAAGCACACCAAGCCAAAGATCGTGGTCCACAGACCATTCTCCGCGAACTCCCCCAAGCGAGGTCCACAGTGGCGCAGCACCGCTCGCTCGATCGGCAGCGGCGGCTCTCCCCACGTGGGCCGGCTCCGCTGCTTGGGGCCCGCCGGGAGCTGTAGCGTGCGCTCTGGCGCTTTGAGCAGAGGCCTGGCCGGTCGCCAGTGTCCCTTGGCCTTCTTGGCCAGGCGACGCCCGCTGCGCTCCAGGGACGCGGCGTGCTCTGGTCGGGCCCGCGCCCGCCACTTCACACAGACCGCCGCGCCCTCTGCCGGCCGCTCCAGCTTGTCCAGGCACTGGGCCAGGCGGAGGGCGTGCTCTCCGGGTCGACGGGGTTCGCAGGCCAGCAGCGCTGCGTAGCCCTGGGCGGCCTCGGCGTGCTCACCCGCCCGCTCCAGCTCGCGAAGGGCCTCCGCCAGGTGCCGCTCGTGGTAGCGCCGGGCGTCCAGCCCTCGGTGCGCGGGCCCCCGGGCGGTGGAGTGCTGGAGCGCCTGCAGGTGCCTTTCCGGCTCGGCCGGGTGCAGGCTGGCCTCGAAGGCGCGCCACTGTGTGCGGCGCTCGAAGGCCCGCTGGGGCGCGCTCAGGGGGTAGTCCACCCACTGGACCTGACCGATGCGCTCCAGGAGCAGGGTCCCCCGATCCCGCCAGCCGCTCTGGAACCACACGCGCTCCAGGCGGCGGACCAGGGTGCGCCCCGAGAGCCGCCAGCAGGCGATGGGGGCCGGCCCGGGCTCCGGCAGCAGGCGCTCCACCAGAGCCTCTCGGCGGCCGCCCACAGGGTGACCTCGCTGGCGACAGAGGGCCTTGAGCTCTGGGACCCGCAGGAGCGCGAGCACGCGCGACCATGGCAGCGAGCGGTGAACCAGATCGTGCTCAGCGAGCTCGAGCAGCGCCTCCTCCACATCAGGGACGTCGGACAGGGAGATGGAGTCCTGGCGGAAGCTGGCCGATCGCCTGGCGGCCAGACGCACCCACAGCCGCCCCGGCGGCCCCTCAAGGGCGAGCAGGCGCCGCACGATCACCCGCTCCCCCGCCGTCAGCAGGTGGCTCGCGGTGCTCAGAGCCCCGCGCAGCACGCGGTGCAGGTCGTCCAGGGCCAGATCTCCAGGGGTCACGTCGCTCGCCTCTCCTCCCGCACACGCTATCCCTGTGACCGACCAGATTCTGTCCGGTCCAACCCCTCCCGATCCGGAGTCCCCATGTCCCGCCGCCGCACCAAGATCGTCGCCACCCTGGGCCCCGCCAGCCGGGAGCCTGAGACCCTGCAGGCGCTGATCGACGCCGGCGTGGATGTGTTCCGGATCAACTGCTCCCACGGCGACGCCGAATCCATCCGCCGGGACGTGGCCCACGTGCGCCGCGCCACCCTCAAGAGCGGCCGCTACATCGCGCTGCTGCTGGACCTGCAGGGCCCCAAGATCCGCACCTCCAAGATGAAGGCGCCGCTGGAGCTGCGCGCCGGAGACATCCTGGAGGTCGTGATGGACGAGCGCATGGGCGAGGGCAAGCGCTGCGGCACGACCTACACCGCCATGGCCGACGACGTGGTCGAAGGTGACCTCATCATGTTCGCCGACGGCACCCTCTCGGGTGTTGTCGACAAGGTCCTGCGGGACGCCTCCCCCAAGGAGGTCCACATCCGCATGAACGAGGGCGGCCAGCTCAAGTCCAACAAGGGCATCAACCTGCCCGGCGTCAAGGTCAGCGCGCCCTCGCTGATGCCCAAGGACAAGGCGGACCTGGCGGTCGGGGTTGCCGCAGGCGTGGACTACGTGGCGCTCTCCTTTGTCCGAGAGGCAGCCGACGTGCTGGACCTCAAGCGCGAGCTGGCCGCGCTGGGGCAGCCCAACGTGCCCATCATCGCCAAGATCGAGAAGCCCGAGGCCCTGGAGAACATCCAGTCCATCCTGGCCACGGTGGACGGCATCATGGTCGCCCGCGGGGACCTGGGCGTGGAGGTCCCCCTCGAGACCGTGCCCATCCACCAGAAGCGGCTGATCCAGGCCGCGAACCGGGCCGGCTGCCTGGTCATCACGGCCACCCAGATGCTCGACTCCATGGAGCGCAACCCGCGGCCCACCCGCGCCGAGGCCACCGACGTCGCCAACGCCATCGTCGACGGCACCGACGCCGTCATGCTCTCCGGCGAGACCGCCGCCGGCATGTACCCCGTGCGCGCGGTCAAGGTCATGGACTCCATCGCCCGCGAGGTCGAGCGCAGCCCCTTCCTGCGCCCCCGCGTCCGTGAGGACCTCCCCGTCGCCGCTGGTCCCGCCGCCACTGTGGCCTGGGCCGCCTGCCAAGCCGCCAACGAGGTCCCCCGCCCCCTGGTCGTGTTCACCTGGTCCGGCCTCAGCGCCATCACCGCGTCCAAGGCGCGGCCCCGCGGGCCCATCTACGCGCTGACCTCCGAGCACCAGATCTGCGACCGCCTCGCGCTGGTCTGGGGCGTCATCCCCCTGCGCGTCCCCGTGGTCCAGAGCACCGACGAGCTGATCGCCATCGGCGAGCAGACCCTGCTGGACCGTGGCCTGCTGGACCCCGGTCAGGAGATCATCGTCCTCGCCGGCTCCAGCCCGATGAAGGGCACGACGAACACCCTCCGCATCTACACGGTGGGCTCCGATCGCTGAGCCGCCCAGGCTCCTCCTGCTGAATCCAGCTCCTCAACGGTCCAGGGGCGTACAGACGGCGTCGACGCAGTAGTGCTCCACGACGCCGGGCTCCTCGACCAGGAAGGAGATGGACTGGAGCTTGGCGGCCTCCCACATGCGGGGCTCGCGGTGGGCTCCGGTGCGCAGCGCAGGCTGGTTCCCCTGCTCCGGGTCTCCAAGCTCCGCGTCGAAGGGCGCGAGCACGGGCGCGGACGTGGGGGCCTCGACGATGGGCAGGTCCCATACGGGGACGTTCAGGGCCGACCAGCCGGCGGAGTGGGCCAGCATGGTGGTCCCCAGGTTGGTCACCTCATCATCCTCCACCGACATCTGGAGCAGCAGGCTGCGGTCCGAGAGCGCCCCGGCGTAGGACATGGAGTCGACCGGGTCCCAGTAGAGCTGCATCGCGGCGTAGAGCAACTGGCGGTCACGAGAGGCGGGCACACCCTCCTCCACCAGGCCCTCGAAGTCCTCCCAGTTGGCTGAGCGCGGGAAGGTCAGCGACCACGCACCGCCCCCGACATGCAGCACGCCGTGGTCCACCCGCTCGGTCTGGGCCAGGGTCACGGCCCCCATGATCCCGCCCAGCGAGACGCCGTAGTAGAGCAGCGTTTCGCCGTCCGCGAGCCCCTCGAAGGCCGGGTCGTCCAGCAGCGCGCCGTCCTGGATGAGCTCCATGAGCGCCAGGTTGTTGGCCACGGCCTGGGTCAGGCGGTCGGTCACCTCGGGCAGGCGGCCCATGTCGTTGGCGACCCACACCACGTCGGCCAGATCGTCCCGGCACAGGCCTCGCCACTCGCTCGCGATGACGATGACGCCCATGCGGTCGAAGAGCTCGACGAAGTTGGAGCTGTCGTCCTTGTCCGCCAGGAAGCCCTCGGGGCTCTGGAGCAGGCCGTGCCCGAAGATCAACACCGGCACCGTCCCCGGCTCCGCACCCCGAACCGACTCGGGGATGTGCACGAACAGGTGCGCCTGAGCCGTCCCCTGGGCCTGCGGCGTCCCCTCCCCGTCCAGCTCCATGCGCAGGTCGTCCACGAGCCAGTTGTCCACCGTGAAGGTGCCCGTGAGCTGCTTGTACGTGCCCTCCGGCAGGTTCGTCGTGTCCTCGTCCAGCCAGGTCCAGTCGCCCGCGGGGTGCGTGCTCGCGACCGCGTGGTCCATGGGCTCGGTCCCCGCATCCACCGGGAAGTCGAACACCAGCCCAATCTCGTCCTCGGAGAGCCCCGTCAGGGAGGAGGAGCGGCTGAGCAGCGCCTGATAGTGCTCGGCCCACCCCTGAAAACGCTGCCCCTCCAGGATCTGTGTGAACGCGTCCAGACGAGGAATCGCTTGGGTGGACAGCACCACGGCGACCTGGTGTCCGTCGACCAGGGTCTCCATCGGCCGCACCAGCAGGACCTGGTCGTCCAGTACGTCCACCTCGGCGAAGCACGGGATCAGCCGCCCGTCATCCAGGTCCACCATCCACACCGGACCATCGGTCCCGATGTTGGCGGGCCCCAGGATGGCCTCGGCCTTGAGGTGCTCATCCCGCAGGATCGCCGTCTGCGCGACCGAGAAGCCCTCTCGGAAGCCCAGCCGCTCGGTGTCCCAGGGCGTGTCCACCGTTGGCAGCCACTCGGGCTCCAGGGCGACGTGCCCGTCAGCGTCCAGGTGGTGCGCCGTCGGGAACACCTCCATGGGGCCGGTCCCGAGCAGGCCCACCTCGGCGATGGGGTCGGTGCAGGCCAGCAGCGAGAGCCAGAGCAGCATTCACTCCTCCTCGGGGAGCCCCGCCATCCTTCGGCGGAAGCGCCTCTGCAGGATAGCGCCACCTCCCAGGCGGTGCAGCCCGCGGCCCAGAGCGGCGAGCAGGCCGGGTTCAAGCTCCACATCCGTCGCCGGGTTCTCCCTGCCCTTGAGCAGCCGCATCATGGGCGAGATCTCCTCGGCCTCCAGCAGCGACTCCAGGGCCTCGCGGACCTCCGCCTCCTTGCCCGGCAGCGTGCCGCTCCGCATCGCCTGGTCCACCAACAGGGCCTGGTGGGCCCCCCGCGTCGCCTCGTCCAGCACGTCCTTGACCAGGAGCACCACCGTCATCGTCGCGATCAGCTTGCGGACGCCCCAGCGCAACCCCGCCCACAGGCAGCCTTGAAGCACGCCGCCCCCCTTCGACACCGTCAGGCGCTTGCGCTGCTCCCCGGTGAGCTCGACGCCGTGGTGCCGGGCCATCTGCGCGTAGAGCCGCCGCAGCAGGCGCGCGCTGACCATGTCGTCCACGAAGGGGAGCGGGATGAGCTGGGCGAGACCGATCCCGAGGGCGGTCCAGCCGATCTGACGTTGAATCAATGGGTCTCCGGGTTGTGTAGTGTACGCGGCATGTTCGACGCCCATTCCGCAACCGAGATCCTCCTGAGCCCCACCCCACCTTGGCTCACGCTGTCGTGTGAACACGCGGCGAATCGGGTGCCAGGGAGCTGGTCGCTCTCAGACGCCGAGCGCAGGCTGCTGGAGGACCATTGGGGCTGGGACCTGGGTGCGGCCGAGCTGACACGTCGGCTGTCTTCGCGCTTGAGCGCAGACGCCATCCTAGGCACCTGGTCGCGACTTGTTGCAGACCTCAACCGCCCCGAGGACCACCCCGAGCTCTGCCGCGAAGAGGCCGAGGGGGTCCCCTTCGCCTTCAACCAGGGCCTCACCCGCGAAGCCAGACAGCAGCGCCTCGCCGAAGTCCACGGCCCCTTCCATCTGGCGTACGCCGAGCTGCTCGAGCGGCGACCCCCAGAGCTGCTGCTCAGCATCCACTCCTTCACCCCCGAATACAGAGGGCCCCGCGGCACCGAGAAGCGGGAGCTGGAGGTGGGTGTGCTCTACGACCGGCCGATGGCCCACCTCGGAACCGCTCTGCACACGGAGCTCTGTGCGCTCGGGCTGCACAGCGAGGAGAACCGGCCCTATTCCGGGCTGGAGGGGCTCATCGAGTCTGTGCAACGCCACGGGCAGGCCGCTGGTGTCCCCTACCTGGAGCTCGAGGTCCGCAACGACCTGCTCCGGGATGACGCGAGCCTGGAGGCCCTGAGCGAGCGGCTCTCACTGGGGCTCATCGCCTTCCGGGCCCGGCTTCACGGACCAACGGCATAGGCCCTCCTGGCAGCCACAGCGCTCCAGGACCGAGAAGCACAGGCGGGTCTCACAGCTCGAGAAGGCCTGCTCCGCCTGGTCTTTCGCCACACAGAGTTCGAGGGAGCAGCCGGCTGGGACACAGTCGCTGTCCTGGGCACACTCTCCGGGGCTCTCAGGGCCCTCGACACGCTCCTGACACGCTGCGTACAGGCGAGGCCCCTCGTCCGCTGAGACCGTGATGGGACCGGGCTTCAAGGTGGGCGGCGTCCGCGCTGGGGCCGTGTCCGCCCGCTCCGACACACGGGGTACACAATTGCAAGCCATTATCATCAAAACGATCCACATTCTTGGCGGCTCGGATTTGGTGTGAAGCCTTTCGGCGGTACAGACATCGACGCTGCGGGGAACGGGACCACCCTTGGCAGGCGGCTTTGAGCGAGCAGTGAGCGCACAGACTCGCTGTCGAGGACTCGTCATCGTCCGCAGGCGCGTGGACGCAGGACAGGCGTTGCATTAGCATGGCCGCCCCTGGAGCCCCAAAAGGGAGAACCGCCGATGCCAAGTGCAAAGGGCACCCCGCGTGTCTGGGCCGTGCTGATGCTCGCCGCAGTCAGCTTCGCGTCCAAGTGCGAGAACGTCAATGTCGAGTCCGACAGCGACGCCTTCCCGCTCTCCGCCCACAGCCTGTTGCCGCCCGAGTACCCGGACGATGTGGAGACCCGCGTCTCCGTAGGCAGCAAGGTCCAGCCCGTGGACGCGCAGCCCATCGCTTTCAAGCACAGCAACCATGCCGCCCCTGTCGAAGACGGCGGCCTGGGCATGAGCTGTGAGTACTGTCACTCCAACGCCCGCAAGTCCAAGCACGCGGGCGTGCCTCCCACGCAGGTCTGCGAAGGTTGTCACAAGATGATCGACCCCGCTGGCCGCGAGGGGCTGGTCCAACTGGAGGAGTACATCAAGCCTGATGGACAGTCCTTCGGTCAGCCCATCGAGTGGGTCAAGGTCCATGACGCGCCGGACTTCGTGCACTTCAACCACAGCCGCCACATCAAGGGCGGCGTGGAGTGCACGGACTGCCACGCGGACATGAGCAAGGAGGGCGTGGCCATCCGCGCCCCCGAGATGACGATGTTGATGGGCTGGTGCCTTGAGTGCCACGGAGAGCACCCCTCCGTGGACGCCAACTACGGAGCCGATGCTGAGCTTCGTAGGGCTGAGCTCAAGGACTGCTACACCTGCCACCAGTAGGGCGGAGCGATTGCCATGGCCGATATGAACCGGCGAGATTTCTTCAAGATTGTCGGCACCACCAGTGCCGTCGGAGCGCTCACGGCGTGTGACCCCAACACGCCCGTCGAGAACCTCTACCCCTACGTGGTCCAGCCCGAGCAGGTCACGCCCGGTGTGCCCACCTTCTTCGCTTCCACCTCCGGCGACACCATCGCCGGAGCGGGGGTGGTGCTCCGCAACCGCGAGGGCCGCGTGGTCTTCGTCGGCGGAAACACCGCCTCCGAGATCGGCGAGGGCGGCATCACCGCCCACGCCATCGCGGCGACGCAGGAGACCTTCAACCCCGACCACATCGGGGGCCCCAAGAAGGCCGGCGCGGACACCACCTGGGAAGAGGCCACCAAGGCCCTCGCTGACGGCGTGAAGGCCGGCGGCGCGGTCTGGCTGGGCCGCTACCGGAACGGCGCCCTGGACCGCCTGCTGGGTCAGGTCTCCGCGGCCTCGGGCCTCAAGCGCGTCCACTGGGAGCCATTCGGCTACGAGTCCCTGGTCAAGGCCTCCGAGCTGGCCTTCGGTCAGGCGGTCGCCCCCAGCTACGAGGTCTCTGACGCCCACGTCATCGTGAGCTTCGGCGCGGACTGGCTGCAGACCTGGCTCGCCCCCGAGCGGCACACCAAGGGCTACGCCAAGGCGCGCGATCCCAAGCACGGTGACTTCGTCGCCGAGTTCGTGAGCATCGAGCCCCGCGTCAGCCACACCGGCACCAAGTGTGACCAGTGGCTCAAGACCGCGCCCGGCACCGAGGCTGGCGTCGCCTACGCGCTCGCCAAGCTGGTGGCCGACAAGAAGGGCAGCGCCAACGGCGCCGAGGCCGTCCTGTCCCAGGTCGATCCCGCCGCGATGGCCTCCGCCGCTGGGGTCGAGCTCTCCAAGCTCGAGGTCCTGGCCGACAAGCTGTCCAAGCACCCCTCCGTGGTCTTCCCCGGCGGCGTGAACACCCAGAGCGCCAACGGCACGCACCTGGCCCTCGCCAGCCTGCTGCTGAACCTGGTGTGCGGGAACATCGGAACCAGCGTCAAGCTGGGCGCCTACAGCGTCCTCGGCCCCGTGGCCAGCTTCGCTGAGGTCCAGGCCCTGCTGGAGTCCTGCAAGAAGGGCGAGGTGAAGACCCTCGTCATCGACGAGCTGGATCCCATCTACGCCCTGCCCCCTGAACTCGGCGTCGCCGAGGCCCTCAAGGCTGTCCCCAACCTCTTCGTGTTCACCAATGGTGGCGGCGACACGCGCCCCGACAACGCCTGGCTGCTCCCTCCCGGAAGCTGGCTGGAGCAGTGGGGTGACGCTGAGCCCATCAAGGGCAAGTTCCAGATCCGGCAGCCCGGCATGGTCCCCCAGCACGACACGATGTCCCAGGGCGATCTGCTCCTGAGCGTCGCGCGTCAGGCTGGCCTGGCCATCCCCGCTGTGGAGAGCACCGAGGCACCTGTCGAGGGTGAGACCGTCGAGCGCGTGGACACCTACGCGCTGGGCGGCAAGCCGGCGACCGCGAGCTTCGAGGCCGAGGACTTCTATCGCTACGTGGCCGGCCACTGGGCCGAGAACGCGTACGACGGCGGCATGGACTTCCAGGACTGGTGGATCCAGGTGCTCCAGACCGGTGGCTTCTACACCACCGTCAACGAGCCCGAGGTCACCGTGGCAGCCGGCATCCCCGCCCCTGTGGGCGGTGAGGCCATCAGCGGCGACAGCCTCCTTTTCTTCCCCCACGTCCACCTCTACGACGGTCGCTTCGCCTTCCGTCCCTGGCTGAACGAGGTCCCCCACCCCGTCTCCGGCCTGACCTGGACCACCTGGGCCGAGATGTCCGCTGCCACCGCCCAGAAGCTGGGCGTGGACAACATGGGCTTCGTCAAGGTGAGCGCCAACGGCCAGGAGATCGGCCCCCTCAACGTCCGCATCTCCAAGGGCATGCCCGACGGCCACGTCGCCATCCCCTCCGGCAACGGTCACGAGAACAGCGGCAGCCGCTACGAGCGCTTCGGCTTCAACCCCGTCAAGCTCCTCGCGGCTGGTACGGACCCTGTCTCCGGCGCGCTGAACTACCTCGGTAACGGGGTGAGCGTCTCCAAGGCCGCCCTCGCGGGCGCTGACCTGGAGAAGTACAAGCGCGTGAGCCTCAAGGGCTCCGAGGACATGGACAACCGCCCCATCGCGCTGGACGCCTACGCCCCCGACATCCTCGAGGGCAAGGAGATCCACCTGGGACATGGCATGGGCATCCACCTTGTGGAGGATCCCCGCCTCGAGGCCGCTGGCATCGAGTACGACATGTTCCCCGAGCCCGAGCACCCCACCTACCGGTGGGCCCTGTCCATCGACCTGGACAGTTGCACCGGCTGCGGCGCCTGCGAGGTGGCTTGCAACAGCGAGAACAACGTCCCGATGACGGGCCCCGAGCAGCACCAGCTGTGGCGCTACCAGGGCTGGATTCGTCTGGACCGCTTCTGGCAGGGCGAGGGTGAGAACCCCGACGTCCGCTACGCCATGGCCATCTGCCAGCAGTGCGCCCACGCGCCCTGCGAGGGTGTGTGCCCGGTCGTCGCGACCTACCACAACCTCGATGGCCTCAACGCCATGATCTACAACCGCTGTGTCGGCACGCGCTACTGCGCGAACAACTGCCCCTACAGCGCGCGTCGCTTCAACTGGCACACCTACCGTTGGCCCGAGGCCTTCGAGCCGATGCTGAACCCGGACGTGGTCACCCGCGAGATGGGTGTGATGGAGAAGTGCACCTTCTGCATCCAGCGCGTCCGCTTCGCCAAGGCCGAGGCGCGCCCCGCCACCGTCCAGAGCGCCGATGTCGAGCGCCTGACCGCCTGCGCTGAGGTCTGCCCCGCAGACTGCATCGTGTTCGGCAACGTCAAGGAGGAGGGCTCCAAGGTCGCCACCCTGTGGAACGACCCCCGCAGCTACCAGCTCCTGGGCGAACTGAACACCAAGAACGGCGTCCAGTACATGGCCAAGCTGACCCACCAGGAGCCCCACCACGGTGGTGGCCACGGTGACGGGCACGGCGCGGCCGCCGATCACGGCGACGGACATGGAGAGGAGCACGCTGGTGGCCACGACGATGGTCACGAGGCTCCCGCGGGCGGCGCAGCCGGCCACGGGGACAAGGCGGAGCACGGCTCTGACGAGGGCCACGAAAACCACGACGCCGGTCACGGCGCCGACAAGCACTGAAAAGGGAGACGGCAATGGAAAATGAAAACGCCGTGACCTTTGGGCTGGTGAACAAGGAGGTCATCGAGCCTCTGTTCAAGCCCTCGTTGGCATGGGCGGCGATCTTCGCCATTGACTTGCTCATCCTCGCCTTCGGCGCCTACTGCTGGGCCTACGAGCTCGAGTGGGGCATGGGCGTGGCGGGCTACACCCCCCCGGTCTTCTGGGGCGTGTACATCACCACCTTCGTGTTCTGGGTCGGTATCGGTCACGCCGGTACGCTGATCTCGGCGGTGCTCTACCTCTTCCGCGCGCGCTTCCGTACGGGCGTGTACCGCGCGGCCGAGGCCATGACCATCTTCGCGGTCCTCTCGGCGGCGCTGTTCCCGAACATCCACGTCGGGCGCCTCTGGTACGTGTACTTCCTGTTCCCGTACCCCAACCAGCGGCTGCTGTGGCCGAACTTCAAGTCCCCCTTGGTGTGGGACGTGTTCGCCATCTCGACCTACTTCACCATCTCGTCGGTCTTCTTCTTCGTGGGCCTGATTCCGGACATCGCCGCCGTGCGCGACTCCAACCGGAACCCCATCATCAAGAAGGTCTACAACATGCTCGCCCTGGGGTGGCGCGGCACGGACAACCAGTGGCGTCACTACATGGCCGCCTACGGGTTCTTCGCTGCCCTGTGCACCCCCCTGGTCGTCTCCGTGCACAGCGTCGTCTCCTGGGACTTCGCCATGGCGCAGACCATGGGCTGGCACTCCACGATCTTCCCCCCCTACTTCGTCGCTGGCGCAATCTTCTCCGGCTGCGCGATGGTCATCACCCTGCTGATTCCGATGACCAAGCTCTTCAAGTGGGAGAACTACCTGAACGTGGTCCACTTCGAAGCCATGGCCAAGCTGTGCGTCCTCACCGGCGCCATCCTGACCTACGCCTACGGCATCGAGCACTTCATCGGCTGGTACTCCGACAACCCCTACGAGTGGGGCATCTTCGTCGACCGGGCGACCGGCCAGTACGACTGGATCTTCTTCATGATGGTCCTGTGCAACTGCATCATCCCCCTCGTGTGGTGGTGGAAGAAGGCGCGGACCAACCTCTGGAGCCTCTGGATCGTCTCCATCTTCATCAACATCGGCATGTGGTTCGAGCGCTACAACATCATCGCTTCGTCCCTGTCGCACCAGTTCGACCCCGGTAGCTGGGTGTTCTACGTGCCCAGCTGGGTCGAGATGGGCATCATGATCGGGTCCTTCGCCTGGTTCTTCATGTGGTTCCTGCTCTTCATCAAGCTGATGCCGAGCATCGCCATCGCGGAGATCAAGGAGACCATCCGTCCCCCGCTCAGCACCGACGAGGAGGCCGCATGAGCGCCAACGTCAAGGGTGTCTTCAACCACCTGGACAGCCTCATCACCGCCATCGGGCGCGTGAAGAAGGCAGGCTTCGACGACTACACCGTCCTCTCCCCCCTGCCCCGCCATGAGATCGAGGAGGCCATCTACGAGAACGAGCCCAGCCCCGTTCGCTGGTGGACCCTCATCGGTGGCATCACGGGTGGGACCCTGGGCTTCACCCTGGCGAGCTTGACCTCGGCCGTCTGGCCGATGGCGCTGCCCGCAGGCAAGCCCATGATCTCGGTGCCGCCCTTCGTGGTCGTCACCTTCGAGTGCACGGTCCTGCTGGCCGGCCTGTCCACGCTGGCCGCCATCATCTTCCACTGCCGCCTCCCCGACACCGACACCCCCATCGAGTGCGCGGACCCCCGCTACTCGAACGACCGCTTCGGTCTGGTCTTCCACGACGTGGAGGGTGCCCGCAAGGACGAGGCCATCAAGCTGCTGCAGGACGCCGGAGCCGAAGAGGTCTCCTGCGCCGCCGACGAGGACGAGGCCACCGAGGCCACCGAAGTCGTCCACGAGGAGAGCTGAGCGATGCCCAACAAGAAGTCTTTTGTCCCCTGGGCCGCCGTGTTCCTCGCGGCTGGTGGCGGCTTGGTCGGCTACGCCACCTACGCGGTGACTGGCTACGACATCATGCCCCCCTTCCTGCAGGGCCGTCAGACCTGGTTCGTCGACATGTACGACGCCCAGTTCGTCCGGGCCTACGAGAAGCCGATGGACGTGCTCCCCGAGGGGACCGTCTCCCGGAACATGTACGTCAAGAACTACGACCGCATGACGGACGCTGGCAAGGCGCTCACCAACCCCTACCTGGAAGGCGCAGAGCTGGCTGAGGTCGTGGAGATGGGTGAGTGGAACTTCCAGACCTACTGCGCCCCCTGTCACAACTCGAACGCCATGGGCAGCGGCCCGGTGAATGACATGAGCGACGGGAAGAAGCGCTTCCCGGTCCCCGCTCCTGCCCTCGCTGGGAGCGCCTCCATCATCTCCGCCGCCGGCTACACCAAGGGCTACGTCTACCTGACCATCCGCAACGGTGCGGCCATCATGCCCGCCCACGGCTGGGCCATGACGGACCAGGAGATGTGGTCGGTGACCGAGTACCTGGACACCCTGGAAGGCGTCGAGTTCGCCACCTTCGAACCCGAGCCCGCCGCCGAAGACGCGGCGATGGAAGGCTGAGCCATGATCGGTGTTCCCAACTTCGACCCCAAGCCGCACCTGGCCCCCCGGGCGCTGCCGAAGAACTTCCAGATGGGCGCCATCGGCGCCGCCGTCCTGGGCGCAGTGCTCATCGGCGCTGGCTTCGCGCAGTCCAGCCTGGCAGCGCGCAGCGCCATCCTGGTCGGCATGAACTACTTCACCGCCGTGAGCTTCGGCTCCATGGCCTTCGCGATGGCCATGACCATCACGCTGGCCCGGTGGTCCCGCCCCCTCAAGCGGGTCGCCGAAGGCATCATGCTGTTCACCCCGGTCATCCCGGTGGTGTTCCTGGTCTTCATGACCGCCATCGGCGGCATCGACCTGTACGAGTGGCACACCCACCCCGACAGCGTCAGCGGCCACAAGCACATCTGGCTGCAGCAGTGGCCCTTCATCCTGCGGAACTTCGCGTCCCTGACCGTGCTGAGCATCCTGGGCCTGGCCTACATCCGCAACAGCCTGCGTCCCGACGTCCTGCTGTGCAAGCAGGCCGGCGTGGAGCTCCCCGGCTGGGTTGTGAGCCTCGCTGGCTCCGCTGAGGGTAGCCACGCAGACGCCGTCGCCAAGAGCATGGACACCCAGCGTCGCCTGGCTCCCATCGGCGCCATCGTCTACGCCCTGACCCTGACCTTCTACGCCTTCGACGTCATCATGTCCCTGGCGCCCCACTGGTACGCCAATATGTTCGGCGGCTGGTTCTTCGCCTCGGGCATCTGGTCCGGCATGGTCTGGATTGGCCTGCTGTCCCTGGCCTTCCGCAAGGACCTGGGCATCGACAAGATGGTCAACGCTGGGACCTACCACGACCTCGGCAAGCTGGTGTTCGGCTTCTCGATGATTTGGGCCTACATGTTCTTCGCTCAGTTGCTGCCCATCTGGTACGGCAACATGACCGAGGAGATCGGCTTCCTGCTGGTCCGCATGCAGCTCGAGCCCTGGAGCAAGCTGGCTCCCATCGTCGGCGCCATGTGCTTCTTGATTCCCTTCGGCACCCTGCTCTCCCGCGGCATCAAGAAGATGCCGGTGGGCCTGGGCCTGGTGCTCGGCATCATCGCCGTGGGCATCTTCCTGGAGCGCTTCATCGTCGCAGTGCCCTCGGTCTGGATGGAGTCCACCTTCCCGCCGGTCCTGCCCTACATCGGCAGCTTCCTCTTCTTCGGTGGTCTGCTGGTCCTGGTGGCCATGACCTACCTCAAGAGCGTGCCCGCGGTGCCGGTGAGCGACCCCTTCATGCTCCCCCACCCCGACGACATCCACGTGCACAGCCGGGATGACCACCACGGCGACCACCACTGAGTCGCCTTGGTGAATGACAGAGGCCCGTCCCCAAGCTGGGGGCGGGCCTCTTCTGCTCTGGGGGCCCTCAGAAGTTCAGCAGCGCGAACTTGGGGTCCATGCCCTGGGCGACCAAGAGCTGCGTAGCCTCATCGGTCATCCCCTTGAGTCCGCACAGCACCAAGGCTGCCTGAGCGCCCTCTACAGGGTCCTCTGCGTAGACCGCCTGGATGTGCCCCCGGGCGCCATCCCAGCTCTCGTCGGCGCGGGAGAGCACCGGGATGACCTCGACGCCGCGGCGCCGCCAGGCCTCAAAGGTGTCCGTCCACGGCATGCGCTCCCAGGTGCGGGCCCCGTAGTAGAGGCGCGCTCCCTGACCGCTCCACTCCTGACTCTCGATCACCGCGCGGATTGCGGAGATGCCGGAGCCGGTGGCAAAGAACAGTGGCGTGCGTCCGGCCAGCGCCTCCATCGCGAAGCCCCGGCCCATGGGCTCGGAGACCAGGACACTGTCACCGACGACGCAGGCAGCGAGCGCCTCGGTCAAGGGGCTGGCGACCTGGACCAGAAAGCGCATCCGCTCAGCCCCCGGGGCCGACGCGATGGCGAAGAAGCCGGGCTTCTCGTGCCCCTCCAGGCCGATCTTCACGAACTGGCCCGGGCGCGTGTAGGCCGCGGCCTGCGGGTGCACCAGCTCAAGCTCCAGGTGGTCCTGAGCGACCTCGGAAATGGCGGCGATCTCGACGGCTTGCATGACGTGTCCTCAGGGTTGGGCGCCAGGGAGGTCCGGCACCAGATCCAGGGCTTTGGCATAGGCCGCTCGCCGCTCCGACGCACTCTCCAGGTCCTGGGCCTTGCTGACCAGCAGCTCAGCGGCCTCCCTGAGGGTGTCCTCGTCGAAGAGCTCCAGCCTCACGGCGTTGCGCTTGGCCTGGGTGTTGATGCGGTGGAAGGCCTGGTCGTGGGCCACCTGGATCTTCTCCAGCCCCTCCCGAAGTGACGGAGGAAGCTGGGTGAAGCGCTGCGGATCGAAGCGGGCCTGCCAGCGCTGGAGGGAGGCCTCTACGTCCTCTTGGCTGCAGATCCAGGACACGTCCAGACAGTCAAAGGGGTTGGCGGCGTCCAGACGGGCCAGGCGCTCGCGGATGGGTCCTTCGAGCTGCCTGAGGAAGCGGGCCTGCTCGGTGGCGCTGCGCTTCTCCTGACCAAAGCTGAGGATGCCGAGCTCGCCCAAGGCCCAGAGGCTGGCGGCGACCTGCTCGCGGGAGGCGTCCACCGACCGGAACAGGTTCCGCATCAGCGGCCGGTCCTGCGCGATGGCGTCCAGCAAGCCCCGCTCGAGGGCCCCCCACTGCACCGAGTCGACCAGGTCCTGGGCGGCGGGGTTGATGGCCGAGCGCAGGTTGAGCTGGCCGCGGACTGCGCCGAGGATGCGCTCAGGCGGGAGGGTGCCCGCGTGGGTGTTGAGCGCTCGGTAGAGCATGTCCAGGACGTTGACGCCGGGGTGCGGAAAGACCTCGTCCAGCGGCGCCGGGATGAATCGCCAATCCCCCGCTCGGCCCCGAAGCACCAACTGCAAGACGAACTCCGCCTGCTTCTGCAGCAGCAGAGGTAGCTGGGCTTCGGGCAGGGCGCCGGCATCGATCAGCACCCTCCCGAGCCGCTTGCCTTGGGCCCGAACGGTCTCTAGCGCCGCCTCCAGCGCCGCAGGCTGCAGGCGTCCACTCTTGATGAGCAGCCCCCCCAGCGTCTCCCCAGGGGCAAGCGGGCTGCGCCTCCAGCCCATCACCCGGCCTCCGATCAGCAAGCCGTGGCGCTCCACGCCCTCGGTCTGCACATGGAGCACGCCCGTCGCCCCGGTCATCGCCAGGTCGAGCAAGCCGTCCCGCAGCTCCTTCCCGGAGAGCGTCCCCTGCATGGTGGGCTTGCCGGCGGCCCACCCATGGGGCAGCGCGAAGCCATCCGGACGGGAGCGGTGGTGGGGTGGGTGGGGGGCCGGGGTGTCCTGGGCTGCTGACTCCACCTCCTCGTCGTCCTCGATGTACTCACCGGTGTCCTCGTCTTCGGGCCCAAGCGAGGACAGGCTGCTGTCCTCCGGGTCCTCAGGCGGTGGGGACAGGTGCTCGGAGGGCTCATCCTCGTCCTCCTCCTCCTCTTCCGGCACAGGTTCGAGGGGGGCCTGGGGCGCTGCTCCCGGCTCCACCAGCTCGCCGCTCTCCAGCAGCCACGCGCGCACTTCCTGGATGCCGGTGATGATGGCCTGCATGCGCTCGCGATCCCGGGCGCTCAGCTCAGGGATCTGCCCGGCCACGGAGCCGTCGGGGAGCCGCTGGATGGTCTGGCAACGCAGCGGACCGATCTGGCCGCCAAAGGGGAGCCGGATGTCGGCCTTGAACTCGGGGGCGAGCTCGCCGTCGATGGCGCTCGCGGGGACCAGAATGGCGCCGGCCTGCAGGCTGCTCTTCCAGGTGGACTGGAAGGCGCCGATGCCGCTCAGATCCAGGGTGACATGCCGTTGGGCCATGCTCGCTCCTTTGGCGGGATTCTACTGTGGGCGGCGCGTTGGGATCTCCGGGGCCAATGGGTTACCCCGCCCGGGAACAGGCCCAAGGCCGAATGAAACCACCAGCCTGGAGCGCTCCGCACATGGCCACCTACTCGACCTCTGAGTTCAAGAACGGCATCAAGATCCTGATCGATGGTCAGCCCTATCAGATGGTCTACTTCCAGTTCGTGAAGCCGGGCAAGGGCACCGCGTTCACCCGCACCAAGCTCAAGAACCTGATCACGGGCGCGGTCATCGAGCGGACCTTCCGCTCCGGCGAGAAGGTGGACGTCGCCGACTGCGAAGAGGTGACCATGCAGTACATGTACCAGGAAGGCGACATGTACAACTTCATGAACATGGAGACCTACGACCAGGTCGGCATCCCCGAGGACGTCATCGACTACGAGTCCAAGTGGCTGCTCGACGGCATGGAGGTCGCCGTGATGATGTACAACGCGCGCCCCGTGGGTCTGACCCTCCCCAACTTTGTCGAGGCCGAGGTGACCCACACCGAGCCCGGCGTCAAGGGCAACACCGCCACCGGCGCGACCAAGCCCGCGACCATCTGCAACGGCGCTGTGGTCCAGGTCCCCCTGTTCATCGAGCAGGGCGAGACCCTCAAGGTCGACACCCGCGAGGGTGGTCGCTACGTCAGCCGGGCCAACTAGTCCGACTCGGTGTGCCAGACGCGGCCGTCCTCCGGGGACGCGCCGCCATCCTGCGGGCCATCCGGGACTGGATGCACGACCGGGGCTTCCTGGAAGTGCAGGTCCCGGTCGCGGTCCGAAGCGGCGCCCTGGAGGCCACGCTGGAGCCCCTCGCTTTGGGGGATCTCCAGCTCCACACCTCGCCGGAGTTCGCGCTCAAGCGCGCGCTGGCGAGCGGCCTCGGGCGGATCTACTGGATGGGTCCCTGCTTCCGAGGCGAGGAGCACGGACCGCACCACAGCATGGAGTTCACCATGCTGGAGTGGTACCGCATCGGCTGCGGGTATCGCGGCATCGCCGAGGACACGGTCTCCCTGGTCCAGGCCTGCGCGGCCGCTGTGGGAGTCTCGCTGCCCCCGGTCGAGCGCCTGAGCTTCGCTGAGGCCCTGGCGCGGCACGCCCGCGAGCCAGTGCCCGAAGACCCCATGGAGCGCCTGCGCATCTGGGTCAATGACGTGGAGACGCGCCTGGAGTCCCCCACCCTGGTCATGGACTACCCGGCCAGCGACGCGGCCTTCTCCGCACTGCGAGGCGATGTCGCGGAGCGCTTTGAGCTCTACTGGCAGGGCGTAGAGTTGGCCAACGCCTTCACCGAACTGCTAGACCCCACCGAGCTCAGCGCGCGCCAGCTTGAGAGCGGCAACGCCCGGGAGGCCGAGGGCCGCAGCCCGCACCCCATCGACCCTCGGCTGAACGAGGCCGTTGGGCGCCACCCTCGGGCCGGCGGCATCGCGCTGGGCGTGGACCGCCTGGTGATGCTGCTGCTCGGCCTGACGAGCATCCACGACGCCCGGATCCAGCCCTGAGCGAGCGGGAACGCCCCCAGCGCTAACGGGCTGCTGAGTCCAGAGCCTGCTGCAGCGCCCGTCGCTGGGCCCCGTCCATTCGGTATTCGACCGTCATGCCCTGCTCTTCGCCGGCTCGAAGCTCACGCTTGCGGGAGCTCCAGACCACCTGGCCATCCAACAGGAGCGGCTCAGACAGGCTGGGGGCGCGCACCTCGAAGAGGCAGACGCGGCCCTCCTTGAGGGGCTTGGGGGTCTTGATGAAGGTGGAGCCCTGCTCCATGTTCCGCTGGTACTCCCGGACGAAGGCCCGGTCGCTGCGGTAGTTCATCTTGAGGCGGGCGGGCTTCCGGGCCTTGCTGGGCTCCGGCGGCGCAGGCTCGGGCTCCCTGACTGGGGCAGGCTCAGGGGCCTGTTCCTCCATGGCGTCCCCCGCGAAAGCGCCGAAGAGGTCGCCAGCCGCGAAGAGGTCCTCCTCCAGGATGGCGGGCCGCAGCGGCTCGTCCTCTCCGTCCAGGTCCAGTCCCTCGTCCAGGCTGAGGTCGCCGAGCTCGGTGGTTCGGGAGCCCGACAGCTCCAGATCATCCGCGGCGGGGCTCAACTTGGGACGCAGGCTGCCCTCTGCGGGAGGCTCATCGAGGATCTCGTCGTCCAGCAGATCGTCGTCCAACCCCGCGAAGATGTCCTCCAGGTCCAACTCCCCAGCGCTGTTGGGCGGCGGCGAGGTGATCTCGGGCAAGGGCAGATCCGGGATCTCGGGCAGCGGCTCCGAGGCCGGGTAGCTGTCGGCCTCTTCGAAGGGGTCCAGGCCCTCCAGGGCTGCGAGATCGGTGTCCAGCCCGCCAGGCAGGTCGATGCGGGGACGCTCGGTCACGGGGTCCTCGACGTCCTCGTCATCGTCCAGGAAGGGGGGCGCCTCACCGAGCTGGATCACGGGCATCTGGAAGCCGCCGAGCTCACTGTCCTCGGGCAGCATCTCCAGCATCGCCTCGACGTCCTCGACCTCCTCCATGGCCTGCTCGGGGAGCATCTCCATGTCGTCCACGGTCAGGGAGATGGGGTCGTCCGTGGGCTCGTCGTAGGCGAGCTCGGTGGAGATGGGGGCCTTGTCCTCGGCGCTGGTCTCCGGGAGCGGCGCGCTGCGCTCGGGCATGGGCGCGTCCTCGGGGACCTGAAGCTCCATGCGCTTGGCGTCCTGGGCCTTGCGCCCAAAGCTGGCGAACAGGCCCTCCAGCAAGCCGGTCTTCTTGCCGGTCGCTGCGGTCTCGGCCTTGATCTCCTTGTCCCCCTCCTGCTCCTCCTCGGGGGGCGGGAAGGTCGGGGACTTGGCGGCCTGGCTGTAGTTCTCGATGCTCAGCGACTTGCGCTTGCCGCTGGCCCGGTCCACCGCGCTGGTGTGCAGGATCCCGTTGGCGTCGATCCTGAAGGTGACATCGACCTTGCGCTCCATGCGGGCGCCGCTGCCGAGCTCCTCCAGCAGGAACTCGCCGAGGCGCTCGTTCTCGGTCGCCCGGTTGCTGGCCCCTTGGCGGACGGTGATCCGGGCGTTCTTCTGGTTCTCGTTCGCGGTCGTGAAGGCCCGAGAAGCGGTGAAGGGGATGCGGGTGTTCCGGTTGATGATGGTCGAGAAGTAGCCACCGGCCGCGTCGATCCCCAGATCGAAGGGCGTGACGTCGATCAGCAGCGTGCGCATCTGGGAGGGCGCGTCCAGGCTCTCCGCATGCACCGAGGCCCCCAGCGCGACGACCTCTTCGGGGTGCACCGTCTTGGAGGGCTCCTTGCGGAAGAAGGCGGAGATGGCCTCACGGATGCGAGGCATGCGGGTCTGCCCGCCCACGAGCACGATGTCATCGATCTCGGACAGGCCCAGCCCGGAGTCCCCGAGCACGGACCGAGCGACCTCGAGCGTGCGCTGGACCAGGTCTTCCGTGAGGCCCTCCAGGTCGCTGCGGCTGAGGCTGTCCTCCAGGTTGAGCTGGGGCGTGATCCTGGGAATGAGCAGCCGGGTCTCGCTGGTGAAGGAGAGCTCACACTTGGCCCGCTCTGCAGCGTCCTTGAGGCGCTGACGGGCCACGCGGTCTCCCCGGAGGTCGATTCGGTGCTCCGCCATGAAGCGGTCGGCCAGGTACTCCACGATGCGGTCGTCGAAGTCCTCGCCCCCCAGGAAGGTGTCGCCGCCGGTCGCCAGGACCTCGTAGACCCCGTCCGCGAGGTGGAGGATGGAGACGTCGAAGGTGCCGCCGCCCAGATCGAAGATCAGGACGTTCTTGTCGACGTCCTGCCGGAAGCCATAGGCGAGCGCCGCAGCCGTGGGCTCGTTGAGCAGGCGCTCGCAGCGCAGACCCGCCAGCTCCGCGGCCTCCATGGTGGCCTGACGCTGGCTGTGGTTGAAGTAGGCCGGGACGGTGATGACCGCGTCGGTCACCTCTTCACCGGTGGTCTCCTCAGCGATCTTCCGGGCGACCTGGAGGATGATCGCGCTGACCTCCACCGGGGAGAGGAGCTGGTCTCCCAGCTTGACCAGGCACCCACCATCAGGAGAGGCCTCGATGCCATAGGGCATGCGCTGGCGGGCGGCTTGCGCCTGGCCCGACTCGAAGCGCCGACCGATGAGCCGCTTCACGGCGTAGACCGTGCGGTCTGGCGAGGTCAGGATGTGCGACTTGGCCGCCTGACCGACGACGAAGGAGCCATCGTCCTTCTGGTAGACCACGGATGGCAAGACCTTGTAGCCCTTGCCATCCTCGATGACCCTGGGGCGACCGCGCTCGAACACAGCGACAGCCGTGTTCGTCGTTCCAAGGTCGATTCCAATCGTACGGGACAATGCGCACCTGCAAAGAAGACGCACAAGTGTATCAGGTGCGCCCTCAGTCCTGGGAAATCCGCTCTCCGTCTGCTTCGAAGAGGTCCAACTGGCCCTTGGAGCCCAGCGCATCCGGGCTCACCGGATAGTCCCCGGAGAAGCAAGCATCACACCACGTGTCGGGGGCCCTCCCGAGCTCGGCGTGCATGTCCTCCAGGCTCAAGTAGCCCAAGGAGTCGGCGCCGATGTAGGCGCAGGTCTCCTCAAGATCCAGCCGGTAGGCGATCAGCTCCTCCCGCGTGGGGGTGTCCACCCCGTAGAAGCAGCTCGCCTTGATGGGGGGAGACGAGATGCGAAGGTGAACCTCGGCGGCGCCGCTCTCCCGGAGCACCCGGACGATCTTCTTGGACGTGGTCCCGCGCACGATGGAGTCGTCCACGACGACCAGGCGCTTGCCCTCGATGACCGAGCGGACCGGGGAGAGCTTGAGCTTCACCCCAAAGTCACGGATCTGTTGGCTGGGCTCGATGAAGGTGCGCCCGACGTAGTGCGAGCGGATCAACCCCTGCTTGAAGGGCAGCCCGGACTCGAACGCGAAGCCCAGCGCGGCGGGCGTGCCGGAGTCCGGGACGGGGATGACCAGGTCCGCCTCGACCTTGTGGGCGCGGGCCAGCGCCCGGCCAAAGGAGAAGCGGGAGTCGTACACCGGCAGGCCAAAGACCTTGGAGTTGGGCCGCGCGAAGTAGATGTGCTCGAACACGCAGGCCTTGCGCTCCCGCCGAGGGAAGGGCGAGAGGGTGGTCACTCGGCCCCCAGCCTCAACGATGCACATCTCGCCGGGCTCGACCTCCCGCTCATAGGTGCCGCCGATGAGGTCAAGCGCGGTGGTCTCGGACGCGAACACGACCGCGTCCCCCACCCTGCCCATGACCAGAGGCCGGAAGCCGTGGGGATCCCGGACGGCGACCAGCATGTCCTCGGTCTGGAGCACCAGGGAGTAGGCACCCTCGACCTGCAGCAGGGCATCCACGAGGCGGTTGATGAAGGTCCCCTGCCCCGAGGTCGCGAGCAGATGGAGGATGACCTCGGTGTCGGAGGAGCTCGCGAAGATGCTCCCGCGGCCCTCCAGCTCCTCCCGCAGGCGGGCGGCGTTGGTCAGGTTGCCGTTGTGCGCGATGGAGACCTGGCCGCCGCCGTAGCGCACCACGAAGGGCTGGACGTTGCGCAGGTTGCTCTCGCCCGAGGTGGAGTAGCGCACGTGCCCGATGGCGGAGTGCCCGGAGAGCTTGTCGAGCTCCTCGGGGCCGAAGAGCTCACCGACCAGCCCCAGGCCCCGGAAGGCGCGCATGCGCTCCCCGTCACAGGCCACGATGCCAGCGCCCTCCTGGCCGCGGTGCTGCAGCGCGTGCAGCCCCAGGTAGGCCAGATTGGCAGCCTCCTCATGGCCGTAGATCCCCACGACTCCGCACTCCTCGCGGAGCTTGGGGTCCAGGCCACCCGGGTGCAGCCGGCTCACGAGAAGATCTCCGGCAGGGTGGCTGCCCAGGCCTGCTTGAGCTCGGCGATCGGCACCGTGGTGACCTCGTCGATGCTCAGAGCGTCACCGCCGCTGTGTCCCAAGATGGTCAGCGGTACAGAACCCACTGCGGACCGAATGGCCGCCTCATCCTCCTCCTTGAAGGCGATGAGCGCGCGGCCGTGGTCCTCTCCGAAGATGCGGGCGTCCAGGCGACCCTCGCCAGCGGGCAGCTTGATGCTGGCGCCGACGCCACCGAGCACACCCTCGGCCAGGGCGACCGCGAGGCCACCGTCAGAGAGGTCGTGGACCCAGGGGGCCTTGCCGGAGGAGACGACCGCGCGGAGGGCATCGTGGAGCGCTTGCTCGGCCTCGAAGTCGACCTGGGGGGGCATGCCCCGCTCCAGACCGTGCCAGGCGTAGAGGTAGAGGCTGCCGCCCAGGTGTCCGCCGAGCTCGCCCAGGAGCGCAATCTTGAGGCCGGGCTCGGGGAGCGTGGGGTGCAGCTTGGGGACGGGCCCCTCGTAGAGGCCGACCATGGCCAGCCCGGGGGTGGGATGGACCGCCGTGGGGACGTCGCCGACGGAGCTCTCGTTGTAGAGGCTGACGTTGCCGGAGACGACCGGGACGCTGAGGGCCCGGCAGGCCTCACCCATGCCCACGATGGACTGGGCGAACTGCCACATGATCTCGGGCTTCTCGGGGTTGCCGAAGTTCAGGCAGTCCGTGAGGCCCAGGGGGGTGGCGCCCACGCAGGCCAGGTTGCGGGCGCACTCAGCGACCTGCCCGGCGGTCCCGGACGCGGGGTCCAGGTAGACGTGGCGGCCGTTGCAGTCGGCGGACAGGCCCAGGAACTTCTGGGTGCCCTTGACGCGCACCAGGGCGCCGTCAGCGCCGGGCTTGATGACGGTGTCTGTGCCGACCTCGTGGTCGTACTGGCGGAAGATCCAGTGCTTGTCGCAGACGTCTGGGTGGGCCATCAGGGAGAGCAACACCTCTCCGAGATCCGGGGGCTCGGCCACCAGGGGGAGCTCCTGGCGGGCGGCGAGGTCATCGGGGCGCTTCTGGGGGCGGTCGTAGCAGGGGGCGGCGTCGGTGAGCAGGGGCACGGGCATGGCCGCGACCTCCTGTCCGTGCCAGCGGCAGCGCCACATCCCGTCGTCGGTCACGCGGCCCACGACGGCAGCGTGCAGGTCCCACTTCTCGAAGATGCGCTTGACCTGGTCCTGGGTGCCCTCCTTGACCACGAGCAGCATGCGCTCCTGGGACTCGGAGAGGAGGATCTCGTAGGGGGTCATGCCCTGCTCGCGCATGGGGACCTGGTCGAGATCCATGACGATGCCCGAGCCGCCGCGGCCGGCCATCTCCACGCTGGAGGAGGTCAGGCCGGCAGCGCCCATGTCCTGGATGCCGACGATGCAGTCGTGGGCCATCAGCTCCAGGCAGGCCTCGAGCAGCAGCTTCTCCATGAAGGGGTCGCCCACCTGGACGGTGGGGCGCTTCTCTTCGCTGTCGGCGTCGAACTCCTCGGAGGCCATGGTGGCGCCGTGGATGCCGTCGCGGCCGGTGCCCGCGCCCACGTAGAGGATGGGGTTCCCCACGCCGGCGGCGGTGCCCAGGAAGATGCGGTCGGCCTGGCAGACGCCCACGGTGAAGGCGTTGACCAGGCAGTTGCCGTTGTAGGACTCGTGGAAGCGGGTCTCGCCGCCCACGGTGGGGATGCCCATGCAGTTGCCGTAGCCGCCGATGCCGGCGACCACACCGGGGATGAGCTGGCGGGTCTTGGGCAGGTCCAGGGAGCCGAAGCGCAGGGAGTTCAGGTTGGCCACGGGCCGGGCGCCCATGGTGAACACGTCGCGCAGGATGCCGCCCACGCCGGTCGCCGCGCCCTGGTAGGGCTCGATGAAGCTGGGGTGGTTGTGGCTCTCCATCTTGAAGACGGCGGCCAGGCCGTCGCCCAGGTCGACCGCGCCGGCGTTCTCACCGGGGCCGATGAGCACGGTGGGGCCCTCGGTGGGGAGGGTGCGCAGGTGGACGCGGCTGGACTTGTAGGAGCAGTGCTCGGACCACATGACCGAGAGGACGCCAAGCTCGGTCCAGGTGGGGACGCGGCCCAGGGTGTCCAGGGCGAGCTGGTATTCGTTGTCGCGGATGCCGTGCTCGGTGACGAGCTCGGGGGTGATGGCGGGATCGCCGCTCAGGGCCTGGCTCATTGGTTCTCCAGGAAGCTCTGCAGTGCGCCAAAGAGGGACGCGCCGTCGCTGCTGCCCAGGGCAGCGTCGGAGGCACGCTCAGGGTGCGGCATCATGCCGACGACGTTGCCGGCGGCGTTGCAGATGCCGGCGATGTCATGGAGGGCGCCGTTGGGGGCCGCGCCAGCGACCCGCTCCCCGCTCTCGCTCAGGTAGCGGAAGAGGACCTGACCTTCGCCCTCGATGCGGGCCAGGGTGTCCTCGTCTGCGAAGTAGTTGCCGTCGTGGTGGGCGATCGGGATGCGCAAGGTGGTGGGGATCCCAGCGGTGAAGGGCGTATCCCTCCCCTCCTTCCCCAGGGTCACCATCTCGCAGATGAACTTCTGGTCGCGGTTCGAGAGCAGCGCTCCGGGGAGCAGGCCAGCCTCGGTCAGGACCTGGAAGCCGTTGCAGATGCCCAGCACAGGGCCGCCGGCGTTGGCGAACTCGACGACCGCCTTCATCACGGGCGAGAAGCGCGCGATGGCGCCGCAGCGCAGGTAGTCACCGTAGGAGAAGCCGCCGGGGAGCAGGACGGCGTCGGGGCGCTTGCCGCCGTTGTCCAGGTCCGGGGACTTGTGCCAGACGGCGCGGGCGGAGAGGCCGGCGGTGTTGTCCACCGCCCAGCGCAGGTCCGCGTCACAGTTTGAGCCGGGGAAGGTCACCACGGCGACGTCGAAGGCCATGTCAGCCCTCCTTCTCGGGCCACTCGATGCGGTAGGACTCGATGACGGTGTTGGCGAGCAGCTTCTGGCACATGGCCTCGAGGCGCTCGGCGGCGTCGGGGCGCTCCTCCAGGGAGAGCTCGATGACCTTGCCGAGACGGACCGAGCTCACCTCGTCGAAACCGAGGGAGTGCAGGCCGTGGTTGACAGCCTTCCCTGCGGGGTCGAGGACGCCGGGCTTGAGGGACACGAAGACGCGGGCGGTGATCATGGCGGCTCCTTAGAGGCTGCGGCCGAAGATGCGCTTGTAGAGCTCGCGGTAGGTGTCCGAGAGGTCACCCAGGTCGCGGCGGAAGACGTCCTTGTCGAGCTTGCGGCCGGTGCCCTGCTCCCAGAGGCGGCAGCCATCCGGGGAGATCTCGTCGGCGAGCAGCAGGTGGCCTTCGGGGGTGCGGCCGAACTCGATCTTGAAGTCGACCAGGTCGACGCCCAGGGCGTCCCAGAAGGCCTGCATGGCGGCGTTGACGCGCAGGGCGGCGTGCTCGAAGTAGGCCAGCTCCCAGTCGTGGGCCCAGCCGAAAGCGCGGGCGTGGACAGCGGAGATGGGCGGGTCGTTGAGCTCGTCGGACTTGTAGAAGAACTCGACCATGGGGAAGGGCAGGACCTCGCCCTCCTCGCGGCCGAAGCGGCGGGCGCAGGAGCCGGCGACGATGTTGCGGACGACGACCTCGACCGGGACGATCTCGACCTTGTGGCAGAGGTGGTTGGTGCCGTCGACCTCGGAGATCAGGTGGTTGGGGACCCCGGTGACCTTGGAGACGTGGTTCATCAGGTGCCAGTTGATGGCGGCGTTGATGGCGCCCTTGTCTTCGACCGAGTCCTTCTTGACTCCGTTGAAGGCAGTGGCGTCGTCCTTGTAGGTCAGGATGACGTGGCGGTCGTCGCCCTGGACTGCGTAGACCTGCTTGCTCTTGCCCTCGTGGAGCTTCTCACCCTTGGTCGGCATGGTGCCCTCCGATTGGATGGCAGACGTACCGCCCGAGGGCCCCTGGGGGTGGTGACGGTTGGGCGACACTCAGCCAGGCGGCGCCCCAGGCCCGTTTCAGGTCGCCATGGGAGCCGCAGAGTCCAGCAGCGACTGGACCTCCCGAGCGAGCGCGTCGGCCCCGATTGCGTCGAACTGCACCCGGGCGATGGTCAGCGCGGTCAGGGCGCGCTCGGTCTCCCCGGCCTGCAGCGCGAGCTCCCCAGCCAGCCGGGCTGGCCAGGCGTTGTCGTGGTCCATGTCGCCGCTGCGGGCCAGCGCCGCCCTCCCCTCGCCCAGGTGCTTGTCGTAGTCGACCCAGTCGTGGGTGGCCGCCGCGCAAGCCGCCAGGGCGAGGGCGATGGAGCCGTTCATGACCAGGATGCCGGAGCGCCGCGAGCGCGCACGGAGCGCCAAGAGCTGCCGGCGGGCCTCTCCGAAGCTCCCCTCCCCCAGCAGGAGCAGGCAGAGGTTGAACTGGGGGTAGAGCGCGGCGTAGCTGCCCAGGCTCTCGTAGAGCGCCAGTGCCCGCTGGTAGTGCTCCCGAGCGGCCCCTTGCCGACCCGAGAAGCGGTGGAAGTCCCCGAGATCGTTGAGGCAGTTGGCCATCCCCAGGCGCTCACCCAGGCGCTCGAAGATGATGAGCGCGCGGCCCACCTCGACCTGAGCGCTGCGCAGGTCCCCTTGACTGCGCGCCAGGTTTCCGAGCCCCCGCCGACAGGTGGCCTCCCCCGCCGTATCCCCGACCTCCAGGTAGAGGCGCTGAGCGGCCAGGATGTGGTCCCGGGCCTCGTCCACACGGAGCAGCACACGCGCGCAGTTGGCGAGCCCCTCCATGATCAGCGCGGTGAGCCGGAGGTCCCCGAACTCCTGGGCCAGCGGGAGCAGCGCGGCGAAGCGGGCCTCCGCCTCTGCGGCCAGGCCCTGTTGGCGCATGGACTCGGCAAGGTGACGGCCGATGCGGATCTCGAAGGCTGGGTCCCTGGCCTCCTGCGCGAGCGCGAGCGCCTGCTCCAGGACCTCCCGGGAGTCCTCGAAGCGGCCTGCGGCGCGGAGGACGAAGGAGCGGGCGAGCAGGCCTTCGATCCATCGGGGGTCAACCTCCCGGATCTGTGCCCCCAGCAGCGCCTCTTCCCGGGCGTCCACCAGCGAGGTCACCGACTCCAGATCCGACAAGCGGCGCGCGTAGCGGAAGGCGCGCTCCAAGGGGCTGATGGCCTCCTGGTAGTGCTCCGCACCCATGAAGTGCTGGGCCAGGCGCGCCTGGAGGTCGGGCGCATCCCCGTAGCGCTGCTCCAGGGCGCGCGCGCAGGCCAGGTGCAGGAGCCCAAGCTGCCCCGCCTCTTCGGCCCGCCGCAGGATGGCGTCTCGCAGCATCCCGTGCACAAAGCGCCACCCGTCCGTGCTCCGGCGGGCGAGGCTGCGGCGCGTCAGGCGCTCGACGAGCCCGGCGCTGACGGCCTCCAGGCGGTCCCCGGTGAGCCCCCAGGCGCGAGCGGCCAGCAGCCACTCCCGGGTCACGACGTCCGAGCCCAGCGCGGCGGCGATCGAGAGCAGCACGTCCTCGACGAAGGGACGATCGACGAGGAGCTCGCGCACCCGCTCACCCCAGACGGTGTACAGGTCGTCTGGGAGCCGCAGCTCAGCCCCCTCTCGCAGCTCAAAGCCGCCGTCTCCCTCGACGAGCTGCCCCCGCTCGACCAGATCCCCGACGAGCTGCTGGGCAAAGAGCGGGTTCCCGGCGCTGCGGGCCTCGATCGCCTGCGCGAGCGCGCCGCCGACACCGAGTTCGTGCCGAACCAGGGCCTGCTGGTCGTCTGGGGGGAGCGGACCGATGTCGCGCACGGAGACCCGCGGCAAGGGCAGGACCTGGTTCAACAGGGCCTCAGCGGCGGGGCTCTCCACCAGCGCTTCGGTGCGAGCGGTCGCCAGGATCAGGACCGGGAGGCGATCAAAGCCCGCCTCGGTGAGCAGTCTGCCGGCAAAGTGCAGCGCATCCCGGCCCCACTGCACATCGTCGAGCCACAGCAGGATCACCCGCCGCCCCTGCTCCAGCCCCTGCCCCTGAGCGCGCTCCAGGACACCCCGCACCAGGGCGTGGCGCTCACGGGCCGAGCGCAGTCCGCCGCCCGGCTCCATCGGACGCAGGAGCTCCGTGAGGGCGAGCGCCTCCAGCCGGAGGGCCTCCGTGTCCCCCATGCGCTCCTCCAGGCTGGAGCGCAGGCCCTGGCGAGACAGCCCCGCGGCGTGCAGGTGCCGGGCGACCATGCCGGTGAGCCCCTCTGCCGGGCCCCCAGTCGGCGTGTGGTGCGCGTAGAAGACCTGGGCGACCCCCAGCTCGTGCGCGCGCTCGCTCAGCCAGGCACAGAGGCGGCTCTTCCCGATGCCCGCGGGCCCCCGGAGCACGACCATGTGAGGCTGACCGTCTTCGACCCGGCCACGGAGCTGCTTCCAGAGCCACGCGCGCTCGTCCTCCCGGTCCAACAGCGGCAGCGTGCGCAGGCCCAGCAGCCCGAGCCCCGGGGTCCCCTGAGCAGCCCCGGCGTGGGCCCCAGGGGTGTCAGGGAGCGGCGGCAGGACGCGCTCCATCAGCGGGCCGGAGCTCACCAGCGGGGGCATCGGCAGGCGAGGAGGGGCTTGTGGGGGCACGAGGGTCTGACCGATCACCTCACTGACCCAGGTCAGCGCGACGGACTGCTGAGGCAGATCCTGGGTGGGGCGAGGTCCCCCCAGCACCAGCCCCCCTTCGGGCGGCCCCCCGACCTCCGACAGCCCCATCAGCGCCCAGGCCGCATCCGCCGCTCGCTGGAAGCGGTCTTCAGGGCGCTTTGCGAGCAGGCGCCGGAGCCAGGACTCCAGCTCAGGGGGGACCGTGATCAGAGCTTGCAGGGCGGGGGGCTCCTGCTGCAGGTGGGCCTGCATCTGCTGACTCAGCTCCCGCCCCGAGAAGGGGGGCGTCCCGGTCACGAGCTCCCAGCAGGTGCAGCCCAGCGCGTAGAGGTCGGTCCAGGGGCCGAAGGCGCGCCACCGACCCAGGAACTGTTCGGGCGCCATATAGGCGGGGGTTCCGGCCATGGATGTGGAGCCGTGGGGCCGCCCCAGCGCGTGCGCGAGGCCGAAGTCGGAGAGCTTGAGCTGCTCCCCACCCGGACCGCCAAAGAGCACGTTGGAGGGCTTGAGATCCCGGTGGATCACCCCGCGGGCGTGCGCATGCGCCAGGGCGTCAAGCAGCGAGAGCAGCAGGCGCCGGAGCACGGGCCAGGACAGCCGCCCCCGGAAGCTGGAGAGCGCGCCACCGTCCGCCAGCTCCATGGCCAGCCAGGCGCTGTCCGCCAGGAGCAGCCCCCCACTCTGCTCGACGAGCGCAGGGCGGACCAGGCCGTGATCGTGGACCCGGATGATGCCGGCGTGGTCCAGCGCGGCGACCGCCCGGACCTCGCGCCGGAAGGCCTCCAGGCTGCGGCCCGTGCCCTCCTGCAGGGCGACCACCTTGAGCGCGACCTCCTGGCCCTTGCCTCGGTGCTCGCCCCGCCAGACGTCCCCCATGCCACCTCGACCGATGCGCTCGAGAAGCGTGAAGGGACCCAGTTGCAGCGGAAGTGTGCTCACTGCCCCACACTTTAGACCGGGGACGGGCCGTGCCGTACGGCCCCCGTCCAGTGGCCCGCGCGTGCGCCGGGCCCACAAACTTGAAAGTAGGGATGGAGGGACTCGAACCCTCACGACCTGAGGCCACTCGATTTTGAATCGAGCGCGTCTACCGATTCCGCCACATCCCCGTGGTCATGCCACCCTAAGCTCTCCAGAGCCGGGCGGCAAGGCGCTCAGGCCTTCTTCCAGCGCCCAACGCTCAGGCGGGCGCGGCCTTCCTTCCCGAGGCCCCGCAGCGCGCTGACGACCTCCTCCGGGCTCAGATCCGGCCACGGAGAGCGGCGCACCATCCCGGCCACCAGCAGGGTCTGCTTGATGCCACCCTGGGCCTCGCTCAGGCGCGCCAGGATCGCCTTGCGCAGCCAGACCTCGCGCTCAGGGTCGCGGACCCGCTTGGGGTTGCGCATGCGCGCGTTGTAGGAGCTGGTGGACTCATCCGAGCCCCGCTTGGAGCTGCTGGCTTCCTGCTCGTCGTCGCCCCCTGCCGCCGACTTGCGGCGCCGGCGCTGCTTGTGGCTGCGCTCATCGGGTGCCTTGTGGCTGTCGGGGACATCGTAGGTGTGCACGCTCACGTGCTTGGCGGCGCCCCCAAGCTGGATCTCCTCGACCTCTGCGCTGTCCAGGTGGGACTTCAGCGCGCCCCAGGCCTTCACGACCTCGGGGTGCTTGCTGCCCTCGGAGCGCGCCGTGATGGCGTCGCGTACGCTCTGGGGGATGTTCTCAGCAGGGACCTTTCCCAGCTCCTTGAGGAAGGCCGGGAGCATCGAGTCGGGCAGATCCCCCATCTCCCGCAACATCTGCGGCGCGAAGCGGCTCAGGTCCTGGCGCATCTGAGCCTCGAGGCCCTCGGTCACCGAGAGCTGCAGCAGGTCGCAGACCGTCTCGGGGTGGATCTCCACCAGGGGCTGCCGGACCACGTCCTGACACATGATGGAGAGAGAGAGAGCGTCCGAGCTCCGCAGGCCCTGAATCTTCAACTGCACGTGCACCTCTTTGGGATTCGTCCCCTAACCGCCTCCCGCACAAGGACGGACGAGCATGCGCATCACGAAGGTCTACACCCGGGGTGGAGACAAGGGACAAACCAGCTTGGTCGGGGGCAAGCGGGTCTCCAAGGACCACCACCGCATCGAGGCCTACGGCACTGTGGACGAGCTCAACGCGATCTTGGGGATCGTGCGCAGCTTCAACAACAGCAGCAGCTCGGAGCGCACGCAGCGGATCGACACCATGCTGCATCGGATCCAGAACGATCTCTTCAACCTGGGCTCCGATCTCGCAACCCCCGCCGAGAGCCGCTGGGAGGGCATGGTCCGCGCAGGCCCCGAAGACGTCAAGCGCTTGGAGGACTGGATCGACAGCCTCAACGGAGACCTGGGCCCGCTGACCGAGTTCATCCTGCCCGGCGGCGGCAAGGTGGGCGCGTTCCTGCACCAGGCCCGGACGGTGTGCCGTCGGGCGGAGCGCCGCTGCATCACCCTGATGGAGCAGGAGGAGGGCGTCGAGGACGACGCCATGCGCTACCTGAACCGCCTGTCCGACTTCCTGTTCGTCCTGGGCCGCTGGGCAGCCCAGGCCCTGGGGGAGCCGGAGTCGCTGTGGGAGCGAGGTCAGTAGACCGCCGCTGAGCGCCTGAGGGCTACCAGTCGCTGCTGACGGGCGGCTGGGGCGCCGAGTCGTCGATCAGGATGCCCCACACGCCCACGCCGGCGCCGGCGAGCAGCACCCCGCCAGAGGCGATCACCAGGGTGTTGGTGAGTTGCTGGACGGCCAGGACCTCGTCGGTGGTGGCGGCCTGCTCGAACTGCTGGGCCGTCATGTAGCTGGCGCCGTAGACGCCGCCGGCGGCCAGGAGTCCGACCGCGCCTGCAGCGATCAGCGGGACCTTGGCCTTGGGGGTCTCCCGCTTGACGGCGACGACCTCATCGGTGGTGTAGCCACCGGCCAGCACCTCGGCCTCCTTGCGGCCACGCTTCTGAGCGTCCCGCTCGGCGTCTTCGGCCGCCTTCTCCTCGTTGCGGGAGAGCGTGGGCTCGCGCAGCAGCTTCTCGGGGAAGGCGTTCCCCTCGATCAGCCAGGAGGCGCGGACCTGTCCATTGGAGACCTGCTGGAGCAGGTGGTAGCGGCCCAGCGTGGCCTCGGCGGCGTCCAGAGGTCGACCGTCGATGTAGAGGGTGCTACCGGCCGGAGCGTTGAGCTCCAGACCCTCGACCGCCACGGGGCTGGCTCCACTCTGGGCCCGGGCCTTGTCGTAGGCGTCGAAGAGCGGGCTGCCGGGCGCGACGTCCTGGATGTCCCACTCGTGGGTGGGGTCCAGCTCGGTCGCGCTGAGGAACCACTTGTGGGCCTCCTCCGCGTTCCCGTTCTCAAACTCCGAGACGCCGAGCATGCGGTACACGGTGGCAAAGAGCGCTGGCGGCATGGGCGCGCGCATGCACCCCAGCCCGGCCTTCATGGCGTCACCGGTGCCCTTGAGGGCGGCCGCGTCGTGCTCCCGCAGGGCGCCCGCCATGGTCTGGATGTCGACCAGCAGGGCGTCGTCGCTGTACATGGCCTCGCAGGCGGCGGAGGCCTGAGAGGGAGCCAGGGCCAGCAGAGCGCAGAGGCTCAGGCCGGCGATGTGAGGGAGAAAGGCACGCATGGGGGGATCCTACCCTACTCGGGCCGCAGCCACGCGACGGGCGCGCCGGCGTCCACGGTGTCGCCGTCCTGGACGGCCAGCCGCTCGAGCACGCCGCCCTGGGGAGCCGTGATGGGGGTGAAGGTCTTCATGACCTCGATGAGGGCGACGCGGGCGTTCTTGGCGACGGCCTGGCCGGTCTGCACGAAGTTGTCCTCGCCGGGGCCGGGTGCCAGGTAGACGGTGCCAGCCATCGGGGCTTTGACAGCGGTGAGCCCTTCTGTGCTGGCGGCATTCTCAGCCTCCTCGACCGCCTGCTCCTGGGCCTCTCCGAGCTCCAGGATGGGGGCGCCGTAGTCGACCATCGCGGGGCCAAGCCAGGCCTTCACGCTCCCGCTCCCCTGCCCCGCTACGACAGGCAGGCGGCGGCCGAGGCGCTCGATGTAGCCGACCTCCATTCCGGGGCGAAGGCTGGCCCCAACAGGCAACGTGGGGACCCAGCGCCCGACGGCGGGCGAGAGCAGCTTCTGGTCCTGGAAGGTGGCGGTCAGCGGCATCGGAGCAGCGCCTCCAGGTCGTGCAGCGACCAGATGCGGGGGTTCTTGATGGTGCGGTAGCCGATGGACTGGTAGCTGGCCTCGGCCAGGGCCTCGAGCCAGGGGCGGAGCTCGCTGAGGGGGACGACCTCGTCGGTGTCCATGCGGGCGGCGCTGGCGACGGGGTCCATGTCCGCCTCGATCCGGGCGGCGGTCTGGGCCATGCCGGCCTGGATCTCCGCGCGCTCGGCGGGGTCCTGGGTGGCGATCTCGAAGTTGTCGTCCAGCTTGGTGTTGTAGGCGGCGATCGCCAGGGTGCGGCCCTCCATCACGGCCTGTCGGGTGATGGGGGTGCTGAGCTGCACGATGGGCTCATAGGGGTGCCCCGCCATCGCGTAGTACCCGGCGCCGCTGGCCTTCCGGAGCAGCACCGTGAACATGGGGGTGCGGGCGGTGGAGTTTGCGTAGATGAGCGAGCTGCCGTAGCCCAGGAGCCCCATGGCCTCGGCCTCCACGCCGATGTCGAAGCCGGCGATGTCCTGGAGCCAGAACATGGGCACGCCGTCCGACTCGCAGGCGCGGGCGAAGGTGGAGAGCTTGGCGATGCCGTCGCGGTAGAGGATCCCGCCGGCCCGCATCTCGCCGGGGCGCTCGGGGTGCTCGGTGAGCTGGGGGTTCATCATCAGCAGGCCCACCCACAGCCCGGAGATCCGGGCGAGCCCGACGATGACCTCCTGGCCGCGGTCCGGCATGAGCTCATGGAAGAGCGAGCCGTCCACCAGCCGCGCGACGACCTGACGCGGGTCATAGACCTGGCGGTGGTCGACGGGGAAGAGCTCGGAGAGCTCCTGGGGGTCCAGGGCGGGGGCCATCGCGTCGGCGCCGTGGCGGTAGTAGTCGACCGCGGAGCCCGGGAGGCGGGCGATCTCCTGGCGGAGCATGCGGATGCAGGTGGGATCGTCGGGGACCCGCACGTCCGCGCAGCCGGAGCGGCCCACGTGGACCTCCGCCCCGCCGATGTCCAGGCTGGTGAGCTTGAGGGACTTGGCCCCCTGGATCAGCGCGGCGCCAGCGATGACCATGTAGGCCTGCTCGGTCATGTAGACCCGGTCGCTGATGATGGGCATGTACCCGCCGCCGGCGATGGAGTCCCCGAACACCCCGGCGACCTGGGGGACGCCCGCCGCGGAGAGCTCGGCGTTCTTCTTGAAGATGTGACCGGCGCCGGTGCGACCGGGGAAGGACTCGGCCTGCTCGGGCAGGTAGAGCCCGCTGCAGTCCACCAGGTAGACCACCGGCAGACGCAGGCGCAGGGCGATGTCCTGGGCGCGCTGGATCTTCTCGGGGCTGCGAGGCCACCAGCTCCCGCTCGCGACGGTGTTGTCGTTGGCGATGACCACACACCAGCGGCCCTCGATGCGCACGAGCGCGGTGACCAGGCCAGCCCCCGGCGCTTCTCGCTTGCCGAAGCGGCGCCCCCAGTTGACCAGGGAGCCCAGGGCGTGGACGGGGCTGTCCGGGTCGCGCAAGGCGTCCAGGCGCTCCCAGGTGGTCAGCTTGCCCTTGGCGTGCACCCGGTCGGCGTACTTGGGGCCCCAGCCTTGGCGGACGGTCTCCAGCTTCTGGGCCAGAGCGTCGTCGAGCGCGGCCATCTTGCCGGCGTTCGCCTGGCGGCTCTTGGCGTCCAGGATCTCGTCGATGGGCGCGCCGAGGCGCTCAAGAGGGGTTCGAGCCACGCTCGGCCTCCAGCATGCGGGTCAGGGTGGTCGTGTCGTAGTCGCCGGACACGAACTCGGCGTTGTCGAGGATGCGCAGGTGCAGCGGGATGGTGGTCTCCACGCCCTCGACGACCATCTGGGACAGCGCGGCCTTGAGGCGCTCGATGGCCTGCTGGCGGTCCGCCCCGTGCGCGATGACCTTGGCGATCATCGAGTCGTAGTGAGGAGAGATCGCGTCCCCCTCCTGGAGGTGGGAGTCCACCCGGATCCCCTCTCCTTGCGGCCACACCAAGCGGGTGATGGTCCCCGGCGAGGGCAGGAAGTCCCGCTCCGGATCCTCGGCGTTGATGCGGGCCTCGATGGCGTGGCCCTGCAGCTCTGGCGGCTCGATGTCCAGGGGCTCGTTGGCGGCGATGCGTAGCTGCAGCTCCACAAGGTCCAGCCCGGTGACCATCTCCGTGACCGAGTGCTCCACCTGCAGGCGGGTGTTCATCTCCATGAAGAAGAGCTCGCCGCTGGTCCCATCCCGCAGCATCTCCACCGTGCCGGCGTTCCGGTAGCCCGCCTTGGCGGCGATCTCGGCGACCCGCTGGCCCATCTCGGCCCGCTGCTCGGCGCTGATGGCCGGACTCGGGCTCTCCTCGATGAGCTTCTGGTGGCGCCGCTGGATCGAGCACTCCCGCTCCCCCAGGTGCATGGCGTTCCCGAATGCGTCCACCAGCACCTGGAACTCGATGTGTCGGCCGCCCACGATCAGCCGCTCCATGTAGAGCGCGCCGTTCCCGAAGGCCGCGACGCTCTCGCCGGAGGCCGACTGGAAGCCCTCCTCCAGGCCCTCGGGCTCGAAGACCCGCCGCATGCCGCGCCCGCCACCGCCAGCGGCCGCCTTGAGCAGCACGGGGTAGCCGATGCGCTCGGCCTCTGTGCGAGCGGCGTCGATGTCCACGACCTCTCCGGGGGAGCCCGGGATCAGGGGCATGCCCAGCGCGGACATGGTCTCCCGTGCCTCGATCTTGTCCCCCATCCTGCGGATGACCGCGGGCCCCGGTCCCACGAAGGTGAGCCCCAGAGCCTCGCAGCGGGCCGCGAAGTCCGCGTTCTCCGCCAGAAAGCCCCACCCCGGATGGATGGCCGTCGCCCCGGTCTGGAGGGCGGCCTGGAGCAGGTTGTCCTGGTCGAGGTAGGACTGGCTGGAGCGCGCAGGTCCCAGGCACACCACCTGGCTCGCGCGGCCCAGCCACCCCAGGGAATCGTCCGCCTGCGAGGTCACCGCGACGACTTGCACGCCCAGGCGTTCACAGGTCTCGAGCACACGCACGGCGACCTCGCCGCGGTTCGCGATCAGCAGGCGTCGGAACATTCAGGCCTCGCTCAGAGCGGTGGAGAGCAGCTTGCGGGCCAGCCCACCGTCCACCTCGTCCTTGTGGGCCTTCATGAGAGCGCCCATTGCGCGCCCCATGTCCTTGGGGGAGCTCGCGCCGCTGGAGGCGATGGCCTCCTGCACCCACTTCTGGGTGGTGGCCTCGTCGGCCAGCTTGGGCAGGAAGTCCTCGATGACGGAGACCTCGTAGAGCTCGGTCTCGGCCAGCTCAGGGCGGCCGCCATCCACGTACTGCTGGGCGGCGTCCTTGCGCTGCTTCACCATGGAGCGCAGGGCCTTGACCACGTCTGCATCGCCGAAATCGCCGCCCTCCTTGGACAGCTCGATGATCCGCGCGCGGATCAGGCGAATCGCGGCCAGGCGCTCCTTGTCCTTGGCCTTCATCGCGGTCTTCATCTCTTGGGTGATCTGGTCAACCAGTGCCATCTGCGGGCTCCTGCTGGGGCGTTGTCGTCTCTTGGGATTCCTGGCGCTTCTGCTTGCGGACCAGCCAGATGAGCACGGCCGCGCTGCCGAACATGGTGAGCAGGCTGCCGTACTGGGCCGGGGTGAGCCCCAGATAGCGCACGTCAGCGGTGCCCAGATCGGTGTTCCGCAGGAAGTCCAGGAGGAAGCGGATGGGGGCGTAGAGGAAGCCCCAGAGCGCGATGAACTTGCCGTCCGGGCCCTTGGGCCAGAGGCGGTCCACCGCGAAGAAGATGGCGGCCACGACCACCAGCCAGAGGGCCTCGAGGCCGCCCAGATCGTAGCGGGGCTGGTAGGGCGCGGGGAAGTCCACGGCCAGGAAGGACAGCGCCGGGAACTCGCTGGCCTTCACGCCGATGTGGTCGTGCACCGTGAAGCAGCCCAGGCGGCCGAAGATGTAGCCGAAAGGGAAGCCGTACATGGCGTTGTCCGCCAGCTTCCAGAAGGGCCGAGGGCGGATGACCTTGTAGAAGAGGACCGCGCCGATCACAGCACCCAGGAAGCCACCGTTGGACGAGAACCCCGCCCACACCGCGCCCAGCGCCTTGACCGCGGTCCACAGGTCGAACACGCCGTCCTTCTGCATCAGGTGCTGGTTGTAGGCCAGAACGTGCACCAGATGGCCCACGACGAAGCCCATCAGCACGACGAACACGGCGCCGTCGACCACGTCCCGCGGCGCGATGCCCTTGCGGATTCCGCGCGACCGCCCCACCTCGAGCCCGACGATGAAGGCCACGCACACCAGGGTGGCCCAGGGGTCGATGGGGATCGGGCCCAGGTGGTAGACCTGGGGCTGCCAATAGGGGATCAGAGCGGGAATCACGCAGGCTCCCTAAGGCTTTGGCGGCGGCCTGTGAAGGCCCCGCGGTGTTATGCCCCCGTCAGCCCGAGGAGCCCGCCCATGTCCGTGATCACGGTGGATGTCCAAGTCGAAGGACTCAAGCGCAAGCAGGTCTTTGCCTGGCTGGGAGAGCCCGACAACCACCAGCGCATCCTGGACGGCGCCTTTGACGAGGTCAGCCGCGAGGGAGACCGCGAGTGGCAGTGCACCCTCAAGCTCTTCCCCAAGGCCCGCACCCTGCGCTACCGCTTCCTGCAGATGGACGACTCGCACGGGGGGCGGCGGTGCCTCTGTGAGACCGAGGGCAAGCGGGTGGGCGGAAAGCTGCACTACAGCCTGCGCACCCCCCGCGCCAAGAAGGCCACGCTGGTCACCCTCCACTACGACTACGACCCCGGCTCCATCCTGGGCCAGGCGCTCAACGCGGCCGGTCTGCGCGAGGGCCTGGAGGGCGCCATGGAGGCCTGCCTGCGCAACCTGCAGGCGGCCATCTACGAGGACGTCAAGGCCGGCAAGCTCAGCGAGTAGCGCCGACCCCCTGCCCTGCTTGTTGGCCCTGCCTGTGGGCCCTACTTCTTGCTGCTCTTCCAGCGGCCCGCGTCGGTCCAGGTCAGCCCGTAGAGCGGCTCGAAGCTGCCGTCGGCGTAGTGGTGGTAGACCAGCTCGAGCTGCTCACCGCTCAGCTCCGCCATCCAGTAGCCGTAGGTCGGGTAGTAGCGGGCGTCGTAGGCCCCCGTGAAGCCCTCCCAGGAGCCGGTCGCGGTCGCGTGCTCCAGCGCGTCCTCCGGGAACTCCTTGGCCTGCGCTTGCGCCTTGAAGTCCTCCAGCAGCGCCATGTCGAACAGCGGGTCCAGGGCCACGTTCTCCCCCAGCTCGCCCAGGTTGCCGTAGCGGTCCAGGGTCTCACCGGGCGCGCCTCCACCACCTGCCGTGATGTGCGCCGCCGCGCCGGGGCCATCCGGCAAGATGACCTCGCTGGCGTGGGGCTCCGCGCTGATCACCGCGCGGATCTTGAACAGGCCCGTCTTGGTGTCCTCGATGGCCTCGATCAGCTCGCGCGGCGCGTCGTCCGCGTTGGGCTCCGTCCCCTGCGCCAAGGTGTACATGGGGTCGTGCATGAAGACCAGCATGTGGTCGAAGCGCCCCTCGGTCGCCTCCGGGATCCAGTAGAGCTGTTCGTTCCAGCGGGAGCCCAGCTTCTCCTTGTTGGAGTCCAGCACCACGAAGCGCCAGATCACACCGTCCACGCGCACATCGAACGCGTACCAGCTCGCGACCCGCGCGTGCCCGATGTCCACGCCGATGTCCGGGAAGGCCCCGTAGACACCCTGCAGGCTCCCATCGCCGCGCCGGTCCACGTCACCCACCACCGGCAGCGTCGGGATCCGGTAGCCCTCGGTCGTGGGGACCGTCTGGCCGTCCAGCACCTCCTGCCAGAGGCTGTCGAAGGCCTTCCACTCCTTGGTGGTGCTCCAGCGCACGTTGTCGCCCATCAGGGTCACGAAGTCGAGCTGCTGACGGTCGACGCGCCGCCGCAGATCCTGGACCAGGTCCTCGGAGACCCCCTCGGTGGGGCCCTTGCGGCCGGCCTTGTCGAGCACCGGAACCGGGGCCCGGACGTTGCCCACGATCGCGAAGGTCAGCGTGTCGCCCTTCACGTCCAGGGCGTCCGCCTCGTCGGCGTAGACCGTGTGATCGGGGATCTTCTCCGGGGCCGTCGCGCAGGAGGCCAGGGAGAGCAGAGCGGCGGATGCGATGAGCTTCTTCATGGTGCGGAAGCCTGACACCCCACGCCCCCGCGGGCAAGTCCCCTGACGCACTCTCGACCGCCAGGGCATCATGGGGCCGTGCTGTTGATCCTGCTGAGCTGCGCCGGTCGCGTGGACACCTCCCGCCGGGCCCCCCTCCCCGACCCGCCCGCGCCCGAGCCCACTGTCCCCGCGCAACAGGCCCTCCCTGCGGTGGAGGCCGGCGCTCTCTCCTGGGACCTCCAGGGCCCCCTCCCGCCCCTCACCCAGACCTGGAGCACCCGCGTCCAGGGTCGCGTCCACCACCTGGTCGCCTGGCAGGACAGCGTCGTCGTCAGCGCCCGTCAGGAGCTCGCCGCGTTCAGCCCCAGCGGTGCGCCCCTCTGGTCCGAGGTCGGGTCCTGGACCGCGGATCTGGGCCTCCAGGGATCCCAGCTCACCGCCCTCGGCTCCCTGGAGCTGCGTCGCTGCGCGACCCCTCTCTGCGATCCTCCCACCGTCGAGGACACACTGCAGCAGCTCGCAGGGATCCCCCTGGAGCTCCCCTCCGGCACCCTGAGCCTCTCGGAGGCCGGCACCCTGATCGAGTGGGGCCTGGACCTGGGGAGCGCACCGGCCGCCCCCCTCTCGGCCGGCGGTGCCTTCGTGTTCGTCTCACTGCAGAAGGGCGAGCTGGTCGCCGCCACACCCGAGGGCGTCCAGTGGCGCGAGAACCTGGGCGGCCCCGGGCTCGGCCGCCCGCTGGTGCACCAAGGTCGGGTCTGCGCCACGAGCGCCCCCCACGAGATCGCCGCCGGACAGCTCAGCTGCTTCGATCTGGACGGCACCCTGATCTGGCGCGAGGAGCTGCATCCCCACGCGGTCGGCGCCCTGGGCTACTGGGAGGGGCAGCTCATCGCCGTGCAGCCCGAGGGGGTGGTCCAGGCCTGGGAGCTCCAGGACGGCACGCCCCTGTGGACGCTGGAGCTGTCCAGTCAGCCGGTCACCGGAATCAGCGCCGCGCGCGGTCGCGCCTATGTTGGCCTCGCCGATGCCACGATCCGGGTGATCGATCTGGACGAGGGCGGCGAGCTCGGGAAGGTGGAGCTCCCCAGCATGGCCACCACACAGCCCCTCCTCCTCCCCGGACAGCTCATCGTGGGCTGCGAGGACGGCTCGGTGCTCGCCTTCAAGGCGCAGTAGGGCCCCGAGAGGCCCCGCCGCCTACTCGACGGTCACCGACTTGGCGAGGTTGCGGGGCATGTCGATGTCGCGGCCCAGGGCCAGGGCTGCCTGGTAGCTCAGGAGCTGCAGCGGGAGCACGGTCAACATGGGCGTCAGCAGCGGGTGCACGCGAGGAACGGGGATGCTCACGTCCGCCAGCGAGGCGGCCTGGTGGTCCCCGCGGCTGTGGATGACGATGAGCTTGGCGCCCCGGGCGGCGACCTCGCGCATGTTGGAGATGCTGCGCTCACGGTTGGCGTCGGAGGGCACGATGCAGACCACCGGGGTCCCCTCCTCCATCATGGCGATGGGGCCGTGCTTCATCTCGCCGGCGGGGTAGGCCTCGCAGGGGATGTAGGCGAGCTCCTTGAGCTTGAGGGCGCCCTCCAGCGCGACGGGCCAGCTCAGACCGCGACCCATGAACAGCACGTAGCGGGCGCCGACGAGCAAGCGGGTGGCCTCCTGGATGGGGCCGGGGCTGCCCAGGTAGGCGCGCACCATCTCGGGGAGATCCGCCAGGGAGCGGGACAGATGGGTGGCCTCGTGGGGGGCCAGCGTGCGGGTGCGGCCCATCATCAGCGTGAAGAGGTAGAGCGCGCTGATCTGGGAGGTGAAGGCCTTGGTGGAGGCCACCGCGACCTCGGGCCCGGAGTGGATGTAGACGCCCGCCCCGCACGACCGCGCGATGGACGAGCCGACCACGTTGACCACGCCCATGACCCGACCGCCCTTGGTCTGGACCTCCTTGATGGCGCCCAGGGTGTCGGCGGTCTCGCCGGACTGGGAGACAGCCAGGTACATGGCCTTGGGGTCGACCACGGGGTTTGCCCAGCGGAACTCGCTGGCGATGGTGGCCCGGGCGGGGATGCGGCAGACCTGCTCGATGGCCATCGCCCCGACCATGGCGGCGTGGTAGCTCGTGCCGCAGCCCAGGATGCAGAGGCTGGGGATCTCCGTCATGTCCCGGGCGGAGAGCTCAAAGCCCCCCAGGCGCGCGGTGCCGGCCTCGGGCTGGACGCGTCCCCGCAGGCAGCGGCCGATGGACTCGGGCTGCTCGTGGATCTCCTTGAGCATGTGGTGCTCGTAGTCGCCCTTGTCGCCGTCGCCGTAGACGGCCTCGAGCTGGTGCACCTCGTGGTCGGCGGCGCCCCCATCCAGGCGGCGGGTGTCCACGCCATCGGCGCTGAGGACGGCGAGCTCCCGGTCCTCCAGGTAGATCACGCGGCGCGTGTAGCGGACCAGGGCGTGGGGGTCGGAGGCGATGTAGTTCTCGTCCTCGCCCAGGCCGATGACCAGCGGGGAGCCCAGGCGCGCAGCGATCAGCAGCCCGGGGTGCTCGGCGAAAGCCACGACCAACCCATAGGTCCCCCGGACCTCGGCAAGCGCGTCGACCACGGCCTGCGCGGGATCGCCCTTGTAGTGGTGGCGGATCAGGTGCGGCAGGACCTCGGTGTCGGTCTCGGAGCGGAACTCCACGCCGGCGTTCACCAGGCGATGCCGGAGCGCCTCGTCGTTGTCGATGATCCCGTTGTGCACGACGGCGATGCCCAACCCGGTGTCCGGGTGCGGGTGCGCGTTGGCCTGGGTCACGCCGCCATGGGTCGCCCAGCGGGTGTGCGCGATCCCGGTGGTGCCGGGGACGTTGGCGGGCATGGCCTGCTGGAGCACGGAGACCTTGCCGACCTCCTTGTGGATCACGATCTCGCCTGACTGGACCAGCGCCACCCCGGCGGAGTCATAGCCGCGGTACTCCAGGCGCCGCAGACCATCCATCAGGATGGGCGCTGCCTGCTGAGACCCGACATAGCCAACGATTCCGCACATTTCAGTCTCCGCTGTTCAGGAGCGCCCTGAGCTCAGGCTCCAAGGCTGTCACCTCACCGGTTACGTAGCCTTGTCGCCGCTTCACGACATCCCCTTCTGGCGAGAGGATCAGCAGCGTGGGCAGCCCCTGGATGTCCGCGGCCTCCCCGAACGCCGGGTCCCAGGCCTGCTCCAGGTTCGGCGTGGGGTGCTTGCTCAGGTAGCGCCGCGCGTCCCCCTCCTTGGCGTCCACGCTCACTGCGACGAAGCGCACGGGGTCATCAGCCATCGCCTGCGCCAGCAGGTCCGCTTCAGGCAGCTCCAGGTGACAGGGAGCGCACCAGGAGGCCCAGAAGAACACCACGGTCCACCCCCCAGCCAGATTCCCCTCCCCACCCGCAAGCTGGATCGGGGTGCCAGCGAGGGACTGCGCAGGCCGTGCGACCGGCTCGGGGCCGGACTCCGTGCGCTGGGCCCCCGGGATCGCCTCCACGACCCGCTCCGGGTCTCCGGGCAGCGGCGAGACCCGCGCCAGGCGCTCGTCCAGGCCTTCGGCTCCGCTCGCGGCAGCCTCCGCGTAGGCGAAGAAGGCCGCCTCAGGCTGGCCGAGCTGCTCCAGCAGCTCCCCCTGAAGCACCAAGGCCTGGGGCACTGCCCCCAAGGCGGCCGCGAGATCCGCGGCGACCAGGGCCTGGTCGAGCTGGCTGAGCCGGCGATGGCTGCGCGCACTCAGCAGCCAGGCCTCTCCCAGCAAGGCGTCGGGCGCACGCAGCGGGTCCCGGGCCGCGGCCACGCGCAGGCGCTCGGCGTCCAACAAGAGCTGCTGGGGGCTGCGACCGCTGCGCTCCAGGTGCTGCAGTGCCTCCAGCATCAGCGGTGGAGAGACCCCCTCCACCGTCAGGAGTTGCTCCCACAGGGCCTCGGCGGCCTCTGTCTGCCCCTTGCGCTCCTTCTCTCGGGCGGCCCACGCCAGGGCCTTGGCCTGCTCCAGCCCCGTCGCCCCCTCCGGCAGATGGGGCGTGCGCTGCAGCGCGAGCAGGCGGCCCACATCCCGCGCCATCGAGTCGGACCAGGGCCGATGCGCAGCCACCTTCTCGGGCTCGGAGAGCGCCACAAGCCGCGCGCTCGCAGCCAGCGCGAGCTGTCGCTCCCCCATCGCGAGGTAGAGCGCGTGGGCCCGGTAGACGCCCACGGGGTCATCGCCTGCAACCAGCTCCGCGGCGGTGGAGAGCACCTGAGACCTCAAGCCCCGGTCCAACACCCCCAGCTCCCGGCCCTCAAAGAGCGGGCGGAGGATCTGGAGCTGCCGAGGCCAGGCATCCAAGCTGCTGCGGGCCTCTCGGCGAAGCGCGCCGGGGCGCTCGAAGGTCGCCAGCAAGCCCAGCCGCATCTCGGCGGCGGCCGGGTTGTTCAGCCCCTCCAGGGCCTGCAGCGCCGCCGGCACCTCCCCCAGCTCCCAGTGGCGCTGAGCCCAGGCGAGCTGAAGCAGCGCGGGATCGACCCCGACTGGAGGGTCCAGCGGCTCCCCCAGGGCCAGTTGGGCGAGCAGCCTCTCTTCGGGCGTTCCGCTCTCCAGGAGCCCTCGGTACACCGCGTGCTGCAGCCAGGGCAGCTCGGAGAGTGCATCCCTGAAGAGCTGATGGGCGCGCCAGTCCGCCGGGTCCTCACTCAACGCGTGGTCCAGGTGGCCCATCGCGGAATAGAGGTCCTCAGCGGCCAACGCCGCTTCTGCTCTCCACAGGTCGACTTCGCCTGCTAGAGCGATGTTGGAGAACAACCACCACACGCTGGCTACTATGCCTGCGTCTCCCCAAGGAGCCAATTCCCATGCCCCACTTTGACGTCGAGCGCGCCGGGCAGACCCGCACCCAGCGAGCGGAGGATTGGATGGACGCGTTGCAGCAGACTCTGGAGAGCGACGGCCTGGACGAGGTCGTGATCTCACGGGTGGTGTGCGAGATCAGCGCCGACGGGAGCATTCGGGTGGAGCTCCCCGGTGACCAGGGTGAGCTGTGGATCCGGGAGCGCGCGAGCGCAGGCGCGGCGCAGATCCGCCTGGACCAGGCGAGCGCCCAGAGCTCCAGCGGCGTGCGGCTCGCACAGTCCGCGCACCTGGCGGAGGTACCAGACGAGCAGGACCACGCGCAGCTCGACGCCCCCGACCCCCGCGCCTCGGCAGCCTTTGACACCGCCAGCGAGCAGAACGAAGAGCGCAGCATGGACCGCCTGGAGGGCTCTCTGGAGCGCCTCAAGGGCGCTGAGAGCCCCGATGCCGCCTGCGATCTGGCCATCGACCTGCTGGTCCGCGAGATCCCCGCTGAGTCCGCGGCCATCCTGCTGCTGACCGACGACGACAGCGCCTTCCGCTTTGTCGCCGCGCGCGGCCCCCGCGCTGCCCAGGTCGCTCCCCTCCGGCTCCCCGCCAAGGCAGGAATCGCCGGGGTCTGCCTCAGCTCCCGCTCCGCCTTGCTGATCCGCGAGGTGGGCCACGACAGCCGCCACTTCCGCGGCGCCGACGAGCAGTCCGGCTACCGCACCCGCGCGCTGGTCGCCGTCCCCCTCCAAGGCCCCAGCGGCCGCGTCCACGGCGTCCTGGAGCTGCTCAACCCCTTCGGCGGCGCGGCGTTCCAGGACTGGCACCTGGACGCAGCGCAGTTGGTCTCCGCTGGGCTCAGCTCCCGCTTGGGCTGAGCGCCTCTCAGGCTCCGGCGCCGCCCTCGCTGAGCTTCTCCAGCAAGGCCGTGTGGGCCGCCGCCGGCAGGTAGCGGCTCACGTCCCCACCGTGGGTGGCGATCTCCTTGGCCAGGGACGAGGAGATGAACAGGTTGTCCGTGCTGGCCAGGATGAACACGCTCTCGACCTCGGGAGCCAGATCCATGTTCGCCAGTCCGATCTGGAACTCGAAGTCGAAGTCCCCGGTGGGCCGCAGCCCGCGCACGATCACTGACGCCCCGATCTTCCGGCAGTAGTCCACCAGCAGCCCGTCGAAGGCGTCCACCCGGACCCCCTCCATCCCGTCCACTGCGGCCTCGATCAGCTTGAGGCGCTCCTGGAGGGTGAACATGCGGCGCTTGTTGACGTTGCGCCCCGCGGCCACGACCACCTCATCAAAGAGCAGCCGGGCCCTCCGGATGACGTCCAGGTGGCCGTTGGTGATGGGATCAAAGCTACCGGCGACGACTGCGGTGGGCACTGGAGACCTCCTGGCTGCAGCCTACCAAGCCCAGGTGCAGCGTGGGGCCGACTTCCAGCCTCAGCGTCGCAGCTTTCGGGGGGCGGCCGCGCCGTACTGCCGCCACAGCAGAGTCCGCAGCTCGGATCGGGCGCGCAGCGACGCCAGGGCTGGATCGATCGCCAGGTCCCTGTTGAGCTCAAGCTGCAAGCCGTCCGGGAGCGCCTCCCGGTGCACGATGGCCTCCTCGATGGCGGCAAGGGCCTCGCTGTCACGCCCCTGGAGCGCCAAGAGCATGGCCTCGTACATGCGGAGCTGGGGGTCCACCGGCCCAGCCGCAGCCAGGGCTTGCCGCATCCAGTCCTCCGCCGCGTCGAAGTCACCGAGGCGGGCCAGCGCGACCGCGCCCGACCCCAGGGCCCCGACGTTGTCCGGGTCCTTCTCGAGCAGCTCCCGGTAGGTGGCGAGCTCCGCCCGGTGCTGTCCCAATCGCTTCTCGGCCTGGGAGCGCCCCCACAGGTAGCGGGTGTTCCCAGGGTGTTCTTCGAGCAGCACCCGGTAGTGGGCCAGCGCCTGGCTGAAGTCTTCGTTGTCGTAGGCACCGCGCGCGACCCGGGCGCGGTTCTCGGTGTCGCTGGGATCCTGATCCAGGCGCAGGCGCGCCAGCTCGGCCTCCAGGCTCGAGGGCACCTGGGCGCGGTACCAGCGGTAGTACCCAATGCCTGAGACCTGGTCGTCATTGACCGCGGCGCGCGCATCCCCCTGGGCCTGGGGAAGCGGAAGCAGCTCCGGAGCATCGCCGGGCCGCACGGACGCGACCTGCTCCCGACGCTCCCGCTCCTGACCTCGGGGGAGGACCTGATCGATCCCAGCGACCCAAGCGCTCAGCCGGCCAGGCGGTGGACTCTGATAGGTGGCCGCCACCCAGTCCGCCCACATCCCTCCCGTCGTCACACCCAGCGCGAGCAGCAGGAAGCGCAGATCCAGCGGCACCGGCCCGGCAGGCCGCAGACGCATCTTGGAGAGGTGCTCCAGCTCGACCTTGACCTGCCCCAGCGAGAAGCCCGTGCGCTCACCGCGCAGCAGGGTTCGGCCCCGGACCAGCAGCTCGCTGCCACAGCGCATGACCGAGACAGAGGCCCCCGGGAAGGTCACCGCCGCATCCTGGCAGTCCCCGATCTTGACCTGGTCGCGCACCCGCACGACCTTGTCCTCGACCAGCAGGTCGTTGTAGCGCACGGTCACGCGGAGGTCAGCCATGCACACCTCCGGCCAGGCGCTTGCCGTCCTCACCGTAGTAGCGGACCAGCAGCGCCTCGAACGCGGCGTCCTCCCGGAGCGGGTCCAGCGCAGGATCGACGCGGATGTCCTGCCGGAACTCGATGTGGTGCAGGTTGTCCAGGCGGTCCATGCCGGCCAGGGCTTCGTCCAGCGCCTCCAGCGCGTCGGTCTTGCGGCCCATGGATGCGTAGATCTTGGCCAGGTGCAGGTCGGCGTAGGGCTTGCCCGGCTCCAGCCGCTCGACCTCGTCCATCACCTCCAGGGCCTCCTGGTACCGAGCCTGGTGGGCCAGGTTGACCGCGAGGTTGGTCATCGCCGTGGTGTCCTCGGGCTCCCGCTCCAGGGCCTTGCGGTAGTAACTCTCCTCCAGGCCGTACTGGCCGGAGCGCTTGTAGACCAGGGCCAGGTTGTTGTAGCCAGCCGCCGTCGCCGGGTAGAGCTCGACGTAGCGCCTGTAGGCGGCCTCAGCGGCCACGTAGTCCTCGGCCAGGTACTGGTAGTAGCCCACCTGCTGCAGCGCCCACGCGTCGTCCGGATCGATCTTGAGCGCCGCCTCGGCCATGGCCAGCTCGGTCTTGATCCGCAGGTCCTCGACCCGGTCCGTCGGCAACTGGTCCCGCAGGCCCCACCCCTGCTGGTCCGCCTGCACGAGCTCCTGCTCCCGCTCGGACTGGTCCTGCCCATCCAGGCTGTCCCCTGCCCCCTTGTTCAGCTCCAGCGCGGGGGCGCCGTCCTCCTGCTGAGCGAGCTCGATGGCGTCCTGCTCAGGGCCCTCCTCCGCGCTCTGGTTCCTCGCGGCCTGCAGCTTGTCCCCGGCGTCGGCGGGCTCCTCGGCGCCCGGGGTCAGCCTGTCGAAGGCCCCCTTGTCCCCTGCCGGGAGGAAGAAGGAGCGCGGCTCCGGCTCGCTGAGCTTGAAGCCCCCGTTGGGCAGGCCCTCGTAGTCCTCGCTGAGCAGACGGGCGATCAGCTCTGGGCTCTGCTCCGGGCTGTTCGTGGTGCGGACCTGGAGGTCCCCGAACACGCTCAGCAACATCCCCACGCAGACGCAGGCCGCCACCACCGACACGAACACGAAGTCCGCCGGCAGCTCCCGGGCCAACCAGAAGTGCGTGACGGTGCGCATCTCCAGCTCCAGATCCCCGCTCTGGAGGGAGAGGGAGCCGGTGTCCGGGACAGCGTGGAACACCCCCTGGGAGTCCTGGAAGCTCCACCGGTGCTTCGCCCCGGGATCATTGAGCAGCGCCCCCAAGCGAGGACTGTCTTGGGGAGGCAACAGCGCCAGCGGACCCTGCAGCCCACCGATCTCGAACAGCCCCGGCCCGAGCGCCCGGAGCTTGCCGCCGCGCCGCAGCGCGCCCTGGGGCGACACCAAGGCGTCCTCCACGACCGCGCCGTGGAAGCGCACGACGAGGTGCAGGGCCTGGCTCGAAGCCGGCCTCTGCCCTCGCTCAAAGCTCTTGCGAGTTCCAGGCCTCATGGATGGCTTGGACCCCACATCGCGTCGATGGGTTCCGCGCTTGCTCATCTTTCTCATCATAGACGCCTGGATGCGCCCTTGCCCACGGAAATCCATGGACTTGGAAGCCAGGTCTCGTTCCTTTCGCCTTGGGCAAGGGATCGGACGCCGGGAGTTGTCGCTCAAGGGAAAGAACAACCGGCCGATGGACGCCGGGCTACGCTGCATCCATGAAGCAAGCCGCGATTCTGATCATCGGCGATGAGATCCTCAGCGGGAAGTTCGCTGACGAGAACGCGCCCTACCTCATCGGCCGCCTCCGGGAGCTTGGCTGTGGCGTGCGCCGCGTCGCGGTCCTGGCCGATCGGCGCGAGGACATCGCCGAGCAGGTCCGCTGGGCCAGCGCACACTGCGACCACGTGTTCACCACCGGCGGCGTCGGGCCCACCCACGACGACATCACCATGGACGCCATCGCCCATGCGTTCGGGGTTCCCCTGATCTCCCACCCCGATCTCGAGCGCATCCTGCGGGAGAAGATCCGGGGCGAGCTCACCCCCGCCGCGCTGCGCATGGCCCGGGTCCCCCAGGGCTCCGAGCTGTGGTGGGACGGCGGCCTCACCTTCCCGCTGGTCGTGAAGAACAAGGTCCACATCTTCCCCGGCGTGCCGTCGATCCTGCGCCTCAAGTTCGAGGCGGTCGCCGAGCGCTTCCGCGGCATCCCCCTCCACACCGGCCGCGTGGTCACCTCGGAGTACGAGACGGACATCGCCAGCCGCCTGGAGGAGGCCCTGGAGCACTTCCCCGGGGTGGCGATCGGCTCCTACCCCCGCTTCGACGAAGGACCGCGCCACGTGATCGTGACCCTCGAGGGCCCGGACGCCGAGCGTGTGGCCATGGCCCAGGACTGGCTGGAGGCGCGCCTGACTCCGATGGACCTGCTCACCTGAGCCTCAGATCAGCCCAGCGACCTTGAGGCACTTCCGCGCCAGGGTGGAGAGCGCCAACGCCTCGATGTCCTCGCCTGAGACCCACAGCGCCGCGCTGTAATGCCGCAGCTTGAGGGGCCCCGGGTCCACCTCGCCTTCCCAGACCCCCTGCTCCAGGCGCCGGTGGGTGAACACGTGCCGCACCTGTCCCAGCCGCTGCTTCGGGTGGACCTGGAGGCCGAGGCGGTCCTGGAGGCCCGAGACCAGAGCCCCCACCTCTTCGACCTCTGCGGCCCGCTCCACCCCCGGGAGCTCCCAGAGCCCAGCGAGGAGACCGGTATCTGGACGGCGACACAGCAGCGCTCGGCCCTCGCGGCGCACAAGGATGCAGGCCCCGAACACCTGGGGTGCCTTCTTCTTCTTGGGCTTGTTGGGCAGCCGCTCGGCGATGTCCTGGCCCGCACAGTCCGCGCGCAGGGGGCAGAGCAGGCACCGGGGAGCCCGCGGACTGCACAGGGTCGCGCCGAGCTCCATCAGCGCCTGGTTGTAGTCGCCCGCGCTGCCCGCGAGGAGATCCCGCTGCGCGAGCCCCCACAGGGTCCGCTTGTTGGCAGGAGTGCGCGGGTCCCCCTCAAAGCGGTGAAAGCGCGTCAGGACGCGCTCCACGTTGCCGTCCACCAGCGCGACGTCCTCCCCGAAGGCGATCGAGGCGATCGCTGCCGCGGTGTAGTCCCCCACCCCCGGGAGGGCCTTGAGGGCCTTGGCCGTGCTCGGGAACGCCCCGAGCTCCGCGACCCGCTGCGCCGCCCGGTGGAGGTTCCGAGCTCGGCTGTAGTAGCCCAGCCCGGCCCACTCCCCGAGCACCTCGTCCAGCTCGGCGGCGGCCAGATCCTCCACCCGGGGCCAGCGCTCCAGGAAGCGCTCCCAGTAGGGGATCAGGGTGTCCACGCGCGTCTGCTGCGCCATGACCTCGGACAGCCAGGTGCTGTAGGGGTCGGGCTCCGAGAGGCGCCAGGGCAGCGGCCGCGCCGCCCGCTGGTACCACTGCAACAGGGCCTGTGCGTCGATGCTCGGCGTGCTTTTGGCTATGGTGCGGCTCCGTGCAGTATGGACCTCCCGTCGACCCGCGCCAGCTCCCCCTGGAGCTGCCACTGTCCGAGGCCTGGCCGCTGTATCTGGTCTGCGTGGTGCTCGGGCTTGCGCTCAGCGCCCTGGCCTGGGTCCAGCGGCTCCCTCAGCCAGCCCGGGCACTCGCCTTCATCCTGGGGCAGGTCATCGTCCTGACCGCCCCCCTCGCGGCGGTGTTGGAGCGGGGCGTGTACGGCGCCTTCCCCACCCCGGACAAGGCCGGGCAGATCCAGTTCTACGCCCTGGGCGTGCACGAGACCCTGTACCTGCACCCGATGCAGGCCCTCGAGGACCCGGCGGTGCGGCTGATCGGCGTGCACGCCGGCCACCACTGGGTCACGGCGCTGTTTGACCTCTTCCTGGACGGCTACGGGCCCATCAACGCCCAGGCCATCCTCTGGCCCACCCTGGGCTGGTTCGCTGCAGCGCTCCTGCTCCGCGAGCTCTCCGGGAGCTGGCGCACGGCGGTCCCCTTCGCAATGCCCTTCGGCATGGGCCTCCACGTGTTCCGCGACCTGAACTGGCACACCATCGAGAAGACCTCGGTCGCCCTGCTCGCGCTCTATGCGTGGTCCCTGCTCCGCAGCCACCGGCACGGCGGCCGCTACCGCGCCCTCGCCCCCTTGCTCTTTGGCCTGATGGCTCTGGACAACCTCTACCTGGCCCTGGTGGGCGGTATCGGCGCCGCGACCCTGCTCCTTCCGGCGTGGGCGCGTGACCGGAGCTGGATCCCCAGAGGCCGCACCCGGGACCTGGCCATCGCCGTTCTCGGCTCGGCCGCCGTCGTACTGCCCCTTGGCGCCTACCAAGCCGCGCTGCTCTCCGGCGTGGAGGGGAAGCTGGCCGACCCCGACGCCTACCTGTACGAGCGCGCGATGCTCGACACCTTCAGCCTCTGGCCGCCCCAGTGGAACCGACTGGAGGTGTGGCGGGCCTTGAACCTCCCGCTGATCGGCCTGGGCCTGGGCGTGGCCTGGCGACAGCGCCACAAGCCACTGGTTCAGGGCCTCTCCCTGACCGCCGCCTTGCTGTTCCTGCTGGCGCTGGGCCCCAAGCCCCAGGGGGTCTGGAACCCCGTCTACATGGGCCTGCGCCTGCTCCCGGGCCTCTGGCGCCTCGCGACGCCCGAGGTGTTCTTCGAGGGCTGCTACCTGGCCCTGCTCAGCCTGTCCTCGTTGGGACCCAGGAAGCCGGCGCCCGTGTGGGTCTACCCGGCGATGGTGCTTGGGTGGGCCCTGGTGGTCCACACCCACCCGGCCTTCCCCTCCTTCTCGGAGTTCCAGGCCCTGGAGCTGCCCACGGACTGGGCCGAGCGCCTGGGCTTGGTCCCCTGACGCCCGCCCCGGGGGGCCTACTTCCTCCTGCGCCTGCGGCGACGGCGGCCTCGGGTGCGCTTGCCGCGCGCTGAGCTTGAGTCACTGACGGGTGAACCGCCGAACTCCAGGTCGTACTCCCGAAGCAGCCGCAGCAGGCCCCGGTGGTTGCGCTGGCGAAGCTGCGGGTCGGTGTTCAACAACCCCAACGCGGCCCGGCGGGCCTTGAGCAGCAGCGAGCGATCGCGGATGGGGTCGGCGAAGCGGAAGTCGGGGAGCGCGTCCTCTCGGCCAGCCAGGAGCGCAGCATCGCCTCGGGCCTCCCGGTCCTTCTCGGCGATCGCGAAGCCATCCTGCTCGGCGGCCACGAGGTCCACCACGGCCTTGCCTTCGGTCGAGGGCTGGGCGGTGAGCACGAACTCGCAGTGGCCGGCGCTGCGCCCCTGGGCGACGTGGCCCCGGAGTCTGTGCAGGCGCACGAGCCCGTAGCGATCCGCGTGGTCCACCATCATGGCGGTGGCGTTCGCGACCTCGGGGGCATCTTCAATGGTGGTGGTGCAGACCAGCACGTCGATGCGGCGGCGCTGGAAGTCCTCGAACACCCGGAAGCGCTCCTCGCGGCCCATGTTGCCGTGGTAGAGCGCGAGCCGCGCGCCCGGGAAGGCCTCCTTGGCCAGCGCCTCGGTGAGCTGACGTGCGCTGTGCAGGTCCAGCAGATCCTTCTCCCCCTTGGTGGGGAACACAACGTAGGCCTGGCGGCCGAGCTCCAGCTCCTCGCGGACACGCTGGTAGACGCGCTCCCGCTGGTCAGGGCCGCTGACGCGGGTCTGGACGTACTGAGGCTGGGGCTCCCGGAGCACGCTGAGGTCGTGATCGGAGAAGAGCGTGAAGGTGAGGCTCAGCGGAATGGGCACGCTGGTGACCACCAGAAGATCCGGGTTCACGCCCTTCTGGCTGAGCACTGCTCGGTCGCAGACACCGAACTGGTCGCGCTCTTCGACGATCACGAGGCCCAGCTTCTTGAACTCCGGGAAGTCCTCCAGCAGGGCGTGGGTGGCGAAGATGGCGTGGGTCTCGCCCCGGCGGATCGCGTCGGCCTGCGCCAGGGAGGGCTGGCCGGTGACCAACTGGGGAACGAGCCCGGCGGCCCGCAGCAGGGGCTCCGCGAAGAGGTAGCGGTGCTCCGCGGCGATGTCGCTGGGCCCCAAGAAGCACACCTGAGCGCGCGTCTCCGCCACGAGCAAGGCTGCCATCAGCGCGATGTGGCTCTTGCCCGAGCCGACGTCGCCCTGGAGCAAGCGGGTCATCGCGGTGCTGCGACGCAGGTCGCGCCGGATCTCGTCAAAGGCCAGCTCCTGAGCATCGCCCAAGGTCAGCCGACTCTCGATCTGGTAGCGCGAGAGCGCCTCGTGCTGGATGGCGTGCGCGATGCCGCGGAGGCGGGTCTTCTGGCGAGAGGCGGCCGAGAGCTGGTGAACCATCAGCTCTTCGAACGCGGGGCGGATCTGGGTGCTACGGAGGGTCCCGATGGGCCGATGCCGGTCCTCCAGGGCCTGCTCCAGGGGCTGCAGCCGGAACTCGCGGACGAGGTTCTCGGGGAGCGGATCCAGCAAGCTGCCTGCGTAGCGATCCAGGGCCTCGCGCTGGAGGCTCCAGATCTCGACGTCCTCGACCGTGTCCAGTCCGTAGAGGGGGCGGCGGAGGTCTTCGCGGCGACCGAGGCGCCAGTCCATGGGCTCGAAGAGGACTGCTCCGTCCTCCACCAACTCCAGCTCCCCAGCGAGCACGAGCTCCGCCCCGACCTGAACAGCTTGAGGCCGAGGCCCCATCCAGGTGCAGCGGACCACGCGGTCGCCGATGTCCAGCGCGGCTTCCTCGCGCCGGGTTCCGGCCAGGTAGCGGACGGCCGTGGCCTTGATCACGCCGCGCAGCGCGACGCTCGGGCCCTCTTCAAGGGGGGTGTCCGCTTCGTGGAGGCTGAGGATCTGGTGCTCCTCCGGCATCAGGGAGAGCAGGTCCGCGATGGTCTCGATGCCCTGCTCACCGAGGCGCTCGGCGAGGTCATCGCTGCAGCCATCCAGGCTGAGCACGGGCTTACCGGTGGCTCCCGGTGCCCCCAGGGGCTGTGCGGGCTCGGACTCGGTGTCCTCGCCTGCGGGCTGGGGTGTCGGGGTGTCCGGGGTGTTCACCGGCTCAGGAGGTGGGGCCTCGGGGAGCTCGGGCAGGACGATCCACTCCCCCTTCTCCTTGGGCGCATCCTGCTCGGGCCCGCTGGTCCGCGCCGCCTGGATGCAGAGCAGCGCGGCCTTGGCGCAGGCGGCTCGCTGGGACCAGGGCAGCTCATCCACCCCGACCAGAGCCAGGTCCGCGGCGCGCACGTGCACCCAACCGGGATGAAGGGGCTGCTCGGCCAGCACCTGGGCCAGCATGGGACGCAGCAAACGCTCCAACCAGCGGTAGCGCCAGAGGTTCAGGCCATCGTCGCTGAGGGCCCGGGTCAGGGTGCGTTCGGCGCGCTGCAGGAGACCGGCGCTCTGGGCGCTCGCCTCGGCCGCAGCGTCCACCGACACCCCCAGCTCGGAGCCGTGGTGTGCCTCGGACATGGCGGCTCCTACTTGTACTCGACCTCAGCGATCTCCAGGTTGCGCACGCCCTTGGGGGTCTCCACGCGAACCTCATCGCCCTCGCTCTTGCCGATGACCGCTCGCCCGATGGGAGAGGAGTAGCTGATCTTGCCCTCCTTCACGTCGGCCTCGTAGTCGGAGACGATGCGGTACGCGACCTCGTCCTCGGTGTCCAGGTCCACCAGGGTCACGGTGGTGCCGAAGATCACGCGCTCGCTCTTGGGCATCTCCAGGATGTCGATGACCTCGGCCGTGGCGAGCAGGTGCTCCAGCCACTTGATGCGGGCCTCGAGCATGCCCTGCTTCTCCTTGGCGGCGTCGTACTCAGCGTTCTCGCTCAGGTCTCCGTGGGCACGGGCCTCCTCGATCTGCTTGACGACGGCGGGCCGCTCGACGCTCTTGGCGTGCTTGAGCTCCGCGGAGAGGCGAGCGTGTCCTTCGGGGGTGATTGGGCTGCGCTGCATTCGAGAAGAACCTTTGAATCTTGGGTTTTACGCCCCGGGCCATCCCAGCCGGCTGACGCCGTGGGGGCCGCTTGGCCGCGAGGCAGCCGAGAGGACGCTTGAAGACGAGGGCGGCTGGAGCGCCGCTGTTCGAGCGCTCTAAGGTATCACGCCAGCCGGCTGGCGCACCCGCTCAGAGGACGCGCCGCCCTTGATGGACGACGACCTGGATGTTGCCGGGCAGAGAGCGGCCAGCGAGGGGCTCATTCCGGGAGCGTGACCGGGACTGCTGGGGGTCCACCGTCCAGGACTCGGAGGGGTCGAAGGCCACGAGCTCGGCGGGCGCACCATCGACCAGCGCCCGCTGCAGACCCAGGAGCCGCGCCGGCCCCGAAGACAGCGCCCTGAGCGCCACCCGGAGATCCACCACGGACAGGAGCGCCCCGAGGGCGGTCTCCAGGCCCAGCGCTCCCGGCTCGGCGTAGGCGTACTCCAGCTCCTTCTCGACCCGCGTGAGGGGGCTGTGCGCAGAGGCTGCCCCCAACAGGGTCCCGTCCACCAGGCCCCGGCAGACGGCCTCCCGGTCGGAGGCGGAACGCAGCGGAGGGTTCAGGCGGGTGTTGCTGTCGTAGCCGGACTCCAGGACCTCCCGGTCCTCCAAAAGGCAGTGCAGCGCGGTGGTGGAGCCGGAGATGTTCACGCCCTCGGCCTTGGCCCGACGGAGCTGCTCGACGGCCAGCGCGGTGCTGACCCCCAGGACGTGGATGTGCGTCCCGGTGTAGCGGGCCAGCGCGATGAGCCGCGCCATCCCGAGCTCCTCTGCGGCGGCGGGAAGCCCCCGGAGGCCAGCCAGCGCGGAGTACTCGCCTTCATGCATGACGGCGACGGATTCGAGCTCCGCGTCCCCCGCCCGCAGCAGCACGGGACGGTCGAAGGGGCGCGCATAGAGGAGCGCATTCCGGAGCACGAGGCTGTCGGTCACGAGGCGCTGCGCGTTGGAGAGGACGGCGGCGCCCGCCTCAAGCATCAGGCCCAACTCAGCGAGATCCTTGCCCTCCAGCTTGCAGGTCAGCGCAGCGGCGGAGAGGACCTGCACCGGGCACTCCCGCTCCGAGCGGCTGAGCAGCTCCCGGACCAGCGCGGGCCCATCGGTGACGGGATCGGCCTCCGGACTCGCCAGCAGGGTGGTGAATCCCCCCCGGATCGCGGCCTGTCCGGCGGTCCCCATGTCCTCGCGCCAGGTCAAGCCCGGGTCGCTGAGGCGGGTATCCAGATCGACCAGCGCGGGGGTGACGACCAGCCCGCGGCAGTCGATCACCTCGTCCACCTCCTGCGAAGGAGCGGTCGTGGAGATGCGGCCGTCCTGGACCCAGAGGTCCCCCTGGCGGTCCAGGCCGGTCTCGGTGCAGACCAGGCGTCCGCCCTCAAGCAGCAGCGTCATCGCCGCCTCCAAGCAGCAAGAAGAGCAGCGCCATGCGCACAGCGACGCCGTTGGTGACCTGCTCCATGATCACCGAGCGCTCGCCATCGGCGACATCCGGCGTGAGCTCCACGCCCCGGTTGATGGGGCCGGGGTGCATGATCAGGACCCGCTCGCTGGCGCGGGCGAGCTTCTTCTGGTCGAGGCCGTACAGGTGCGCATACTCGCGGCTGGTGGGCAGCATCGCCCGGGGCAGGCGCTCCCGCTGGATCCGGAGCATCATCACCGCGTCCGCCTCCTCCAGCACCTCATCCACGCGGTGTCGGACCTCAACACCAGGGCGCTCCATCTCAGGCCTGCACATGGTGCCCGGGCCAGCCAGAAGGACCCTGGCCCCCATGGTCCGCAGGCCGTAGATGTTCGAGCGCGCGACCCGCGAGTGGTAGACGTCGCCCACAATGGCGATGGTCTTGCCCTCCAGGCTCCCCAGGTGGTCCTGCATGGTGAGCATGTCCAGCAGGGCTTGAGTGGGGTGCTCGTTGATCCCGTCGCCCGCGTTGATGACCGAGAAGTCAAAGCTCCGGGCGAGCAGGTGCGGCGCCCCCGCTGCGCTGTGCCGCATGATCACCAGATCCGGCGCCATCGCGTCGATGTTCCGGGCGGTGTCCATCAGGGTCTCGCCCTTCTTGGTCGAGCTGGTCCCCGCGGAGATGTGGACGCCATCCGCGCTCAGACGCTTGGCCGCCAGATCGAAGCTCACCTTGGTCCGCGTGCTGTTCTCAAAGAACAGGGTGACCACGGTGCGCCCCCGAAGGGTCGGCACCTTCTTGATGCGGCGCTTGGAGACCTCGCGGAAACGAGAGGCCGTCTCCAGGATCTCCAGGATCTCCTCCTTGGGCACGTCTCTGAGGCCCAACAAATCCTTGCGTCTCACTGATCCTCCGCTCAGGCGCCGGGGGATGCGCGGCGCTGGATGGCTATCTCGTCCGGACGGCCCTCCGTCTCTGCGAAGGCAACCGTCACCCGATCGGCAAGTTCCGTCTCGATGCGCATCCCGACGATGTCAGCGGCGATCGGCAGCTCCCGATGACCGCGGTCCACGAGCACGGCCAAGCGGATCCACGCGGGGCGCCCATAGTCCATGAGCAGGTCGACGGCGGCGCGCACGGTTCGGCCCGTGAACAGGACATCATCCACGAGCAGCACTCGGGCCCCGTCCACGGAGAAGGGCAGGCGCGTCACGCCCAGGCTTGGCTTCTCCAGCCCGGTGTAGAGGTCGTCCCGGTAGAGCGTGATGTCGGTCTCCCCGAGCAACGGACGGGGAGCGCCCAAGGCCTCCAGCGCGTCCGCGAGTCGGTTCGCCAAGGGCACGCCGCCGGTGTGGATCCCGACCAGCGCGAGCTGGTGATCCCCCATGGCCCGGATCTGCTGCGCCATCTCCTGGATCAGAGCGTCCACCCTGGGCGCGTTCGCCAGCACCTCGGTCTCAGCCATCAGTCCTCCTCAGCGTCGTGGAGCAGGTCGCCCCGATCCAGGTATTTGTGGACGGAGAACTCCAGCTCCGTCGTCTTCTGGGTCAGAGGGTAGGTGATCTCCACGACCCAGTAGCAGTCCACGTGGCGCTCGCTGAGCTGCTCATAGAACTCGCAGTCCTGGGGCCAGACGTAGTCGGGGACGCCGTGGTACTCCATCCGGCGCTCCAGCGTGTCCTGCGCCTTGACCATGCTCCCCCGGTCGCGCCAGTCCAGGATCGACTCCTGGACGGCCTGCCCCATCTGGAACTCCGAGTAGTAGGCCGGCAGAAAGGCCCAGCCCAGGTAGCCCAGGCTGGCGAACACGAGCAGGAAGAAGACCTTCCCAAGGTCAATGTCGCCTGCCCTGCCCTTCGCTCTGCGGATCATCACTCTCCCTCGCACCGGCCCGAGTCCCAGACCGCTGTGATCACTGTACCGCGCAGCGCCGAGGCGGGGATCGGTCCCCACTGCCCGCTGTCCTCGCTCCGGCCACGGCGGTCACCCAGGACCCAGACCTCCCCAGCCTTCAGAGGGGTGCGGGCGTGATCCCCTCCCCCAAGCACCAGCCACTCCTCCTCCCCGATCCGCTCCCGGTGCCCCCTCCCGAGCTCCGACCGGCAGTCCTCTGAGCGCCAGGGCACATCGACGTCCCGGTCCACGAACACGGGCTCCCCAGACAGGTAGAGCCGACCATCGGCCAGCTCCACCTCGCCGGGCCCTTGGGCCACCAAGCGCTTGACATGCAGCACTCCAGGCTCCCACGGGAGCTCCAGGACGACCACATCTCCGGGCTCTGCCGCTCTGGTCTTGGAGTAGAGGAGGGTCTGCTGTGGCCTCAGGTTGGGCTGCATACTTCCGGTCTGGATGGTCACCAGACCAAACACAAAGCGCCGCAGCGCAAGCGAGGTCACCAGGGCGCCGACCGCCGCCCACAGGGGCCAGCTCCGGCCCTTGGCCTCCGCCACTACTCCCCGACCTTGAGCACGCTGAGGAAGGCCTCCTGCGGCACCTCGACCGAGCCGACGGCCTTCATGCGCTTCTTGCCCTTCTTCTGCTTCTCCAGCAGCTTGCGCTTGCGGCTGATGTCACCGCCGTAGCACTTGGCGGTCACGTCCTTTCGGCGCGCCTTGACCGTGGAGCGGGCCACCACCTTGGACGAGATGGCCGCCTGGATGGCGACTTCGTACATCTGCTGGGGGATGAACTCCTTGAGCTTCCGGCACAGCTCTCGGCCCTGCCACTGGCTCTTGGAGCGGTGGACGATGACCGACAGCGCGTCGACGGCGTCGCCGTTGAGGAGGATGTCCAGGCGCACGAGATCGCTGGGCTCCCACCGGGCGACCTCGTAGTCCATCGAGGCGTAGCCGCGGGTCACGCTCTTGAGGCGGTCGAAGAAGTCGTAGACGATCTCGGCGTAGGGAATGTCGTAGCTGATGACGTTCCGCCCGGGGCTCGGCACCTCGAAGCCGATCTGGATGCCTCGGCGCTCCTGACAGAGCTTGAGGGCTGCCCCCACGTGCTCGTCCGGCACGTGGATGGTGACCCGGGCGATGGGCTCGCGGATCTCCTTGATCTTGCCCAAGGGCGGCATCCTGGAGGGGCTGTGGACGCTCTCCACGGTGCCGTCCTTCTGCTCCACCTCGTAGATCACGCTGGGCGCCGTGGTGATGAGGTCCAGGTCGTACTCGCGCTCAAGGCGCTCCTGGATGATCTCCATGTGCAGCAGCCCCAGGAAGCCCAGCCGGAAGCCAAAGCCCAGCGCGTCCGAGGTCTCCGGCTCAAAGCTCATGGAGGCGTCGTTCAGCGAGAGCTTGTCCAGCGCGTCGCGCAGGTCGTTGTAGTCGCCGGAGTCCACCGGGTAGATCCCGGCGAACACCATGGGCTTGACCTCCTGGAAGCCGGGCAGCGGCTCGGTGGCTCCACCTCGCTGCGTGGTGATGGTGTCACCGACGCGGGCGTCCTCGAGCTGCTTGATCGACGCGATGATGAAGCCCACCTCGCCGGCCTCCAGCACCTGAGTCTCCAGGGCCTCGGGGGCGAACACACCGACCTGCGTGACGTCGTGCTCGGCGCCGGTGGCCATCATGCGGATCTTGTCGCCCTTGGCCACCCGGCCGCTCTTGACCCGGACCAGGCAGATCACCCCGACGTAGGTGTCGAACCAGGAGTCCACGATCAGCGCCTGGAGCGGGGCCTCGCGGTCCTCCCCAGAGGGAGGCGGGATGTGGCGAACGACGGCCTCCAGGACCTCGTCGATGCCGATGCCGGTCTTGGCGCTGGTCCGGACGTGGTGCTCCGTGTCCAGGCCGATGCCGTCCTCGATCTGCTCCAGGACGCGCTCGGGCTCGGCGCCGGGCAGATCGATCTTGTTGAGGACCGGGATCATCTCCAGATCGTGGTCCAGGGCCAGGTAGACGTTCGCAAGAGTCTGGGCCTCGACCCCCTGGGCCGCGTCCACGACCAGCAGCACCCCCTCGCATGCGCTCAGGGAGCGGCTGACCTCGTAGTTGAAGTCCACATGTCCTGGGGTGTCGATGAGGTTGAGCAGGTACTCATTGCCGTCCTGCGCCTTGTACTTGAGCACGCAGGTCTGGGCCTTGATCGTGATGCCGCGCTCCCGCTCCAGCTCCATCTTGTCCAGGTACTGGTCCTTCATCTCCCGCTGCGAGAGCAGCCCGGTCCGCTCGATGAGGCGGTCGGCCAGGGTGCTCTTGCCGTGGTCGATGTGGGCGATGATGGCGAAGTTGCGGATCCGCTCGATGTTCACGTGAGGCGTCCGATCCCGTAGTAGGTGAAGCCCGCCTGAGCGACCCGCTCTGGGTCGTAGATGTTCCGCCCGTCAAAGACATGGCGGCCGGGCATGATCTCTGCGACCTCTTCCCAGTCCGGGTTGCGGAACTCGTTCCACTCCGTGACCAGCAAGAGCGCGTCTGCGCCCTTTAGCGCGCCCATGCGGGACTCGGCATACTCGATCCGCTCGCCCAGGCTGTGCCTGGCCTCCTCCATCGCCTCGGGGTCATAGGCCACGACCTGCGCCCCAGCGGCCAGCAGGGCCTCGATGAGCACCAGCGAAGGGGCCTCGCGCATGTCGTCGGTCTGGGGCTTGAAGGACAGCCCCCAGACGGTGAAGCGCTTTCCGCGCAGGTCCTCCCCAAAGACCCTCTGCACCTTCTGGAAGAGCAGGGTCTTCTGGGACGCGTTGACCTGCTCGACGGCGTCGACGATGGACATGTTGACGCCGAACTCCTGCCCGGTCCGCATCAGGGCCTGGACATCCTTGGGGAAGCAGGAGCCGCCGTACCCCACCCCGGGGAAGAAGAAGCGGAGCCCGATCCGGGAGTCCGTGCCGGCCCCCCGCCGCACCGAGTCAACGTCCGCGCCTGCAGCCTCGCAGAGGCGGGACAGCTCGTTGATGAAGGAGATCTTGGTCGCCAGGAAGGCGTTGGCTGCGTACTTGGAGAGCTCCGCGCTGCGGTTGTCCATGAACAGGATCGGCTTCCCCGTGCGCAGCAGAGGCGCGTAGAGGCGCCGCATGACCTCCTGGGTCTCCTCCTTCGCGCAGCCGGCGACGATGCGGTCGGGCTTCATGAAGTCATCGATCGCCGCGCCTTCCTTGAGGAACTCCGGGTTGGACACCACGTCGTAGGGGTGCTGGGCGTGCTGCTCCAGGATCGCGCGCACCTTGTCGGCGGTCCCCACGGGTACGGTGCTCTTGATGATCACGGTGGTCGGCTTGGCCATCGCCTTGCCGATCAGCTCCGCGACCGCGAACACCCCGTCCAGGTTGGCTGAGCCGTCCTCACGACCGGGGGTCCCCACGGCGATGTAGGCGACCTCCGCACCTGCGACCGCCTGGGCGCCCTCGGTGGTGAAGTGCAAGCGCCCTTCACGCACGTTGCGCTTGATGAGCTGGTCCAGGCCGGGCTCATAGATCGGAACGCCACCCTGGCGGAGCAGCGCCACCTTGGCCTGATCCTTGTCCACGCAGGTGACCTTGTGACCAAGATCCGCAAGGCAGGTCCCCGCAACAAGTCCGACGTAGCCCGTACCAACAACACAGATGTCCATGTCCGCTCCATGCTTCCTGTCAACCCATAGGCGACAGCCTACGCTGCACCTAACCCAAGGGACACCCAGGGTTGCAACCCCGAGTTGGGGTCCATCGGCGCCGTCCCAGTCTCCTTGACACCAAGGCACCGCTGGCATAGACCGCGAGGGTTCAAGCGGGAATGCCCCGCACAGTCCTTCTTTCAGACAAGCTTTGGAGTCCTCTGTGGCCAACCACGCCGACGCCCTCAAGCGCATGCGCCAGAACGCCAAGCGTCGCATGCGGAACCGTCACTACCGCGCGACCATGCGCACCCAGATCAAGAAGGTCCGCGTGGCCATCGAGGCTGGTGACGCCGAGACCGCAGCCGCCAACCTGAACGGCGCCGTCTCCATCATCCAGCGCCTGGCGACCAAGGGCATCATTCACCGCAACCAGGCCAGCCGCCGGGTCGCACGCCTCTACAAGGCAGTGAACAAGCTCAAGGCCAGCAACGCCTGAGCCAACCGGCTCACGAGCTTCAAGGGCCTCGCCTCTCGGCGGGGCCTTTGTGCTCTGGGCCTCTGTGCTGGGAAGCCCCCGCACAGTGGGGCTCGGTGACGCAGCGGAGCGCACGCCTCAGCGGCGCGCGACGAGATCCAGCAGCAGCCCCTCGAACACCCTCCGGTCCCCTGCCCGGTGGCCGTTCATGTCCTCGTTGGCCTGCGCCAGGCGCCCCAGGATCTCAGCCGGATCCAGCGGATGGTCCCTAAGCGCGCGCTCCATCTTCTGACGCTTCCAGCCGGGCATCCGAACGTTGGCCCCGGCCTGGAGCTGCAAGAGTTGGCGGATCTGCCAGTTGATCATGGAGATCAGCCGGTGCGACTCCCCCCGCTTGGAGGCCTCCAGGAGCCGGTGTGCGGTCGCGAGGGCCGCGTTGGCGTCCCGGGTCACGATGGCGTCCGTCAGGTCCCAGATCTGTGCTTCGGCCAGGAGGCTGCAGACCTCCTCCAGCGCTTCGTCAGAGAGACGGCCTTCCCCGCCCGCGTAGAGCGCGGCCTTCTCCAGCTCCCGCTGCAGGCGCCCCAGGTCCTTGCCGACCAACTCCACCAGAGTGCGGGCCTGGGCGGGCCGGAGCTCCACCCCGAGCTGCGCAGCGGCATCCACCGCGAACCCGACCGGGTCGGAGTCCTTGGAGCGGAAGCGCAAGACCACCCCGGATTTCTTGATCCGGTTCTCGGCCCGCTTGCCCCAGTCGGTGCCCTTTGCCTTGGGCCAGCTCCGCCCGCTGCAGATCAGGACCGCCGTGTCCGCCGGCGCCTCCGCATAGGAGGCCAGGGCTTCGAGCAGCTCCGACGGGGCCTCGTGGACATCACGCAACACAAGGACGCGCCGAGGGCTCATCATCGGGAGGGTGCGGGCGACAGACAGGCAGGCATCTGCCCCCTCCTCTCCAGCCCTCCAGACCCCGTGATTGAAGGCCTCCATGACGCCGTCCAGCGCCCGCTTGGTGAGGGCCTCTTCGGCCTGCTTGACCAGCAGGGCTTCGTCTCCGACGACCAGGTAGATGGCCGCGAGGGGCCCGCTGAGGACCTGTTCCAGGCTGGCCTGTGCCAAAGCGCTCTCTCCGACTGCGGTTGACACCCACTGTAGCCCCGAAGAGAATCCCGGGCATCCCGTGGAGACGCCCATGTTCCCCCTGCTCCTGATCGCCGCCAACGCGCAGGCGGCCGAAGCCCCCATCGCCCCGGTCTCGCACCTGACCCAGGAGACCGCCGCACCCGCAGCCGGCACCGGCGAGGTCAGCGCTGCCCCCCAGCGCCCCTACCTGATGGAGGTCAACCTGCGCGGCAAGTACATGTCCGTGCCCGACAGCTTCCTGGACATCTTCTTCTTCAACGAGAGCGCCAACAACGGAAACCACCTCGCGCGCCCGGACGTCCGCGCCTACGCGGCCGGCATGGAGTTCGCGATCCGCTCCAACGGCATGGGCAGCGGAGCGATGGGGTCCTTCTACTTCGACTACCTGGGCCCCCTGATCGAGGACGGCTACTGGGACGACCGCGAAGACGAGTCCTCCGGCGCGAACCCGGACTACAACGACGGCTACTGGCTGGCCCCCAGCTCCAACTTCGGCTTCGTCACCCTGGGCGCCAACTACTACTACGACCTGCGGCTGGCCCCCTGGTTCTCCTTCATCGTGGGCGGTGGCCTCGGCGTCGCCATGACGATCGGCGAGATCCAGCGCTGGGGCCCCACCGAAGACGGCACGCCCGCCTGGAACCGCGACGACCTCGACAGCAGCGAGGCCGACCGGGACCCCCTGCCAATCCCCGGCGCCGTCCCTTACTGGGACCTCAACTTCGGCCTGAAGTTCCACTTCAACGACAAGGCCAGCCTGCGCCTGGAGGGCGGCATGCACCCCCTCTTCTATGGCGGCGCTGCCGTCGGAATCGTGTTCTGAGCTTGCAGAAGCTCCCATCCCTGGCTAAGACGCTGGGGTTCAAACCCCTTACTCCGATTGGAGATCACTTTGGTCCAGGTCACTGTCCGAGACAACGAGCCCTTTGAGAAGGCCCTCCGCCGCTTCCGCCGCAAGGTCGAGCGCGAGGGTATCCGCAAGGACATCAAGAAGAACAAGGTGTACCTCAAGCCCGGCGAGCAGCGTCGTCTCAAGCAGCGCCTGGCTGAGAAGCGTCGCCGCAAGGCAGCACGCCGCGCCATCAAGCGGGCTCGTCGCCGCTGAGTGCCCTTCCAGCCGCATCCGGCTGGACGCACCGAACAATCAGGGTCCCTCGGGACCCTTTTTGTGCTCTGGGCCCATCACCAGACTCCGGGCACCCTCGGCTCCGGACCCTGACACCGGGTCTCAGTCCCAGCTCTCCGCGCGCAGCGCGCCCACCGACAGCTCCTCGGCTGCATGCCGGGCTGCAGAGTTCTCCAGACGCCACCGCCCATCTGAAGAGGTGGGGTGCGTGGTGCTGAAGGCCTCCAGGTCCACCTCCACCCCATCCCAGTCCCCCTGCGCCGTGCTCAGGTGCAGGATGCGGTCGAGGTCAATCTCGGCTAGATCCGGCTCCAAAGCCTGCGCCCGATCCAGCAGCACCTGAGCCTGCGTCACGTCCCCTCGCCCACCCGCCCGAGGCAGCAACGAGACCATGGCCTGCCCCCAGGGCCCAGTCCAGGTCTGCGGCGCGAGCTCCGCGAGCTTCTCGGCCATGTAGCCGATGGGCTCCAGATCCACATCGCCAGCCGGGCCCCTGAGCTCCACCCAGCGCACCCAGGCCCAGACCGTGCTCTGCAGGCAGGCTGCGTCACTGACGCCGAGTTGGCGGACCGGCGAGCGCCCGATGCGTCCGTGCAGCAGCTCGATCATCCCCGAGAAGCCCGCGTTCTGGTTCAGGCACTGGATGCCGTAGCTCCGGGCTGTCTCAAGGTCGCTGAGGGCCTGCGCGGGGACCTCCTGATGGAGCGCTCGGGCGTTGAAGGCGCGAGAGAGCAACCCCAGGGCGGCCGGGTCACCGGGCCTCTGACCGAGCCGAATCTGGGCCAGCGCGATGGCTCGCTCCAGGGACTCCAGGTTCGCCCGATCGGCGAAAGCGGCTTCCCACTCCGCCTCTTCAAGGGCGTCGGGATCGGGAGCGTCGACACGCCGCGCACCGCAGGCGAGCAGGGAGAGCCACAGAAGCATCGCCAACATGCTATCGCTCCTCTGTCATCACTGCCTGCCCGGGTGGTGGAATCGGTAGACACAGGGGCCTTAAAAGCCCCAGCCGATGCTTCGGCGTGCGGGTTCGAGCCCCGCCCCGGGCACCTCAGCCCGCTGTTTGGGGGGCCAGAGACAACACGTGACAGGCGCTTGCGGTAGGCTTGACGGACTTGAGGATTATCGATGGGCAAGGTCATCGGAATTGATCTCGGGACCACCAACTCGGTCTGCGCATACGTGGACCGGCGGGATCCCGTGGTCATCATCAACGCAGAGGGTGGACGCATCACCCCGAGCGTGGTGGGCATCTCCAAGAGCGGAGAGCGCTTTGTAGGCGACATCGCCAAGCGCCAACTGCTCATCAATCCAGAGGCCACGGTGCACAGCATCAAGCGCTTCATGGGACGCCGCTTCTCCGAAGCGCAGCACGAACTCAACCTGGTCCAATACAAGGTCGTCGAGACCCGGAATGGTGACTGCGGCGTGGAGATCGGTGGGCGGGTCTACCTCCCCCAGGAGGTCGCTGCGATGGTCCTCCAGAAGCTCCGGCGCTCGGCCGAGGACTTCCTGGGCGAGCCCGTGACCGAGGCGGTCATCACCGTCCCCGCATACTTCACCGACCGCCAGCGGCAGGCCACCAAGGACGCCGGCACCATCGCCGGACTCGACGTCCTGCGCATCCTCAACGAGCCCACTGCCGCGGCCTTGGCCTACGTGCACAACCGCCGGAAGAGCTCCACCATCGCCGTCTACGACTTCGGCGGTGGCACCTTCGACATCTCCATCCTGGAGGTCGACCGGGATCTCGCCGAGGTCCGGGCCACGCGCGGCAACAACGCGCTGGGCGGCGCCGATGTGGACCAGAAGGTCGTGGACTGGCTCCTGGACCGCTTCTACCAGGAGCACAAGCTCGACGTCTCCGAAGACAAGGTGGTCCTCCAGCGCCTGCGGGACGCCGCTGAGCGGGCCAAGCTCGAGCTCTCGAGCGCCATGACGGCCGACATCCACCTGCCCTTCCTGGTGGCGGACGCCTCCGGGCCCAAGCATCTCCAGTGCACCCTGAGCCGCGGCGTGTTCGAGGGTCTGGCGCAGGACCTCTTCGACGAGACCATCCTGGAGTGCGAGCGCGCCCTGGAGGACTGCCGCCTGGCCGCCCAGGACATCGACGAGGTCATCCTCGTCGGCGGCTCCAGCCGGATCCCCCGGGTCCAGGAGATGGTCCAGGCGCTCTTTGGTCGGCCCCTGAACAAGTCCTTCAACCCGGACGAGGTCGTCGCCGTCGGCGCCGCCATCCAGGCCGGCATCCTCGAAGGCGACGTCAAGGCCGTCACCCTGCTGGACGTCACCAACTTCTCTCTGGGCCTCGAGGTCGAAGGTCGGCGCTGCGCGCGCCTGATCCCCAAGAACACCACCATCCCTGCCCAGAAGACCCAGCTCGTCTCCACCGTCGTCGACAACCAGTCGACCGTGAAGATCCACATCCTCCAGGGTGAGTCCCAGAGCGCCCTGGAGAACGTGTCCCTGGGAGAGTTCGAGCTCCAGGGCATCGAGCCCGCCCCCCGCGGCGAGCCGCGCATTCAGGTCAAGTTCGCGATCGACACCAACGGCATCGTCCAGGTCTCGGCCAAGGACGTGCGCTCCGGCGTCTCGAACCAGATCACCATCGAGTCCCCCACCGGCCTCACACCAGTGGAGCTGGACCAGCTCCGGGACGAGGCCGCCGACGTCTACGAGGGCGGAAGCGCACTCCCCTCCAGCCCCGTCAGCCAGGAGAGCAACGCCGAAGTCCGCCAGCTCCGCGAGCAGGTGGAGAAGCAGCTCGCCTCCCTGGAGAGCTTCCTGCGCGACAACCGCGGCTTCCTCCACAAGAAGGACATCTTCGAGATCGAGCAGGCCCTCAAGCGGGGGCGCATGGCGCTCATCAAGTCCTCGGACAAGGCCAACCTCGATGAGCTCTCCACCTACCTCGCGCGCTTCTTCGCGCACCTCGCGGACAAGGCTGGGGGCGGAGACGCGCCGATCCACTGACCGCGCGCGGGTTCACCGCCAGAGCCAGCAAGGGCCACCCCACGGGGCGGCCCTTTTTTGTACGCACCAAGGTCAAACCCAAGGCGCCAGCGAGGACAGGCTGTTCAGCTCCGCGTCCGTCCAGGGACCGGTGACCTCGCCTGCGGCCAGAGGCCGAGCCCCGTGGTGAACGGAGCCCAGCCCAGAGAGGTCAGCCCTCGACCGTGGGGTCGTAGCACTCCTCTACTTCCTTCCCCTTGGCCTCCTTGCGCTCAGCCTTCTTCTTGGAGCGGGCCTTCTTCTTGAGGTACTTCGCGTAGTCCTTGGGAGCCTCGGCCTCGTGGGCGGCGTCGCCCAGGGCCTTCCAGTCCACGACCTCGTACTCCATCTCCGCCTCGTCCAGCACGGGGCTGATGACCTCGACCGGCCCGACCATCGTGATGATGGCGTTCTCGGAGCAGTCACCCAGGGCGTCTGCGAGCCCCTGGGAGTCGAAGCCGGCCAAGGCGGCCGCGTTCTTGTCCCACACGTCCCAGCCAAAGCCCTGGCCGATGACGTTCTCGTAGACGCCGGAGAGCTGGGCGATGGACTGGTAGTTCAGCACGCTGGCCCAGGCCTGGGTGTACTGGGTGCGCTTGATGTGGTTGGGGTCGTAGGTCCCGGCCTCGACCTCCTCCAGCGTCTTGAGGTAGGTCTCGACGGTGTACGCCACAGCGGGGTTCTGGATCTGCGCGCTCAGGATGGCCCGGGGGACCTCCTCGGACGCGGAGACATAGGCCGCGGGGGAGTACACGACACCGCTGTTCTCACGAAGGCGGGAGAACAGCTCCTGACGGAGCACGGCGCTCAGGGTGCTGTAGCGGGGATCCGGGCGGACCGCCGGGTCGGGCACCTGGCACTGCAGGGTGACGGTGGTCTGGGTCTTGCCGGGGTCGTCAAAGAGCTTGATGGCCCGGCCCTTCTGGGAGGGGTTCGGCTTCACGTAGTCGGGCACCACGCCGACCTCGCCGCGGCCTTCCCACCCACCAAAGTACTGAGCGGTCAGCGCCAGGGTCTCTTCGGCATCGACGTTGCCCACGATCAGCAGGGTGGCGTTCTCGGGGTGCCAGGTCTTGTCCAGGCTCGCCTGGATGGTGGCCTTGGAGATGTCGTTCAGCGCGTTGATCTCGGACACGGTCATCGGCGTGATGGCGGGGTGCCCGGGGTTGATGTGCTGGAGCTGGGTCTGACGCACCCAGTAGTCGCGCTTGTGGAGCTCACCCAGGTGGCGCTCCTTCATGTCGCGGATCCAGTCGCGGCGGTTGTCGGTGTCGGCGCTCAGGCTCTCCATCGCGTCGCGCATCAGCCAAAGCATGCCGTCCAGGTTGCCGGCCGACGCGGTCAGCTCGACGCCCTGGTAGAAGGAGCCGAAGGTGGTGTCCCAGGCGCCCGCGATGGAGAGGGCGTCCTCGAGGGCGCCGCCGTTGTCGCCGTTGATGGGGTTGACGTACAGGTTGTCCGTCTGAGCCGCCATCCACAGCTCCTTGTTGGGGTCGGTGGCGTCACCACCCCGCACCAGCAGGTTCACCCGGGCGACCGGCGCCTCGGAGTGCTCGACCACCACCACGCGCATCCCATTGGGGAGCTTGGCCTCCCGCATGTTCTCCAGGTTGGGCTTGCGGTAGGTGGACATGATCAGCTCGGGGGTGATCTCCGAGGGGTCCACCAGCGAGCTCACGACCTTGGCGGTGCCGTCGCCGTAGTGATCCGCGCCGTCCATGGACACGGTCAGCAGGTCCTCGCGGTCCAGGGGGCGGACCACCAGCGAGGTCGCGCGGGCCCGGGTGATGTAGGTGCCCGCCAGCTCCGTGATGTTGCCCACCGTCAGCCGGTTGAAGTCGTTCATCTGGTCGGAGAAGTAGTTGGGGCTGCCCGTGTAGTGAGCGTGCACAGCGATGTTGGTCGCGCGACCGCCGCCGACCACCGCGTAGAGATCCAGGTTGCGGAACATGTCCGCGAGGAAGTTCATCCGCGCCTGGGTGAGCTGCCGCTCCAGCGGGGCGCCGGCAAAGTCGGGGTCGGTCAGCAGGTAGACGCGGTCCAGCATGCGCTCGGCGGTGGCCTCGGGATCCTTGCAGGGGTCCTTGAGGGTGGCCGCGCAGAGCAGCACCGTGCTCCGCTTGTTCGCCAAGGGCGCGCAGCCCTGGAACTCGCCCACGTTGGGGTCGTTGTCCTCGAGCCCCGGCCCCTTCCCGACGTTCGCGCCGATCAGGAAGTTCATCATGTTGGCGACGGTGTTCATCAGGGCGTCGTTGCCCTGGTACGAGGGCGGAAGCTCCCAAGCCACCAACACCGTGGTGTCCTCGACCGCGCCCACGTACTCACCGTGGGGGACCTCCCCCAGGCTGCGGGGCTCGAAATCCGCGAACTCCTCGGCCCGGACGGGCAGCTCCGTGGTGGGCAGCAGCAACTCGGTGGGGTTGTTGGGGTCCATCGCCGCCAGCCACCAATCGTCTCCGTTGGCCTCGTCCGGCTCGTGATCCAGACCCGGCCGGGGGTAGCGGACGATGTGCTCGGGCCCCAGGTCCTCGTGCATCAGCGGCAGGTAGTTGGCGCGGATCATGTAGTCCATGGCCCGCTCGGCTTCGAAGTCACCCACGAACATCAGCGTGGCCTTGTCCGCGCTGTAGTGCCCCTCCACCCACTCGACGACGTCCGGGTAGGTGATGTTGCGGATCGACGTGTGGTCTCCCGCGATGGGCCGATGGTAGGGGTGGCCCTCGGGGTACACGTGCTTGTTGAGGTAGGCCAGCAGCGTGAAGAAGGGGATGTTCCCGTTCTCCGAGCGCATGCGGATCTCGTTTCGGACGACCTCGATCTCCGTGGGGATGGTGTCCTCGGGGACGCCCTCCATCGGGTTCATCAGGCGCTGGCCCTCCAGGAAGGTCAGCAGGTCCATGTGGTCTGCGGGGCAGACGGTCATGTACCCGGTGTGGTCGTACTGGGTGTAGGCGTTGATGGAGCAGCCCAGCTCATGGTTGAGCAGGTCCCAGGTCTTGGGCAGCCTCTCCCCTTCCGGGTTGATCAGCTCCGTGCGGAACCACAGGTGCTCGTAGAGGTGCGCCATGCCCTCCATCCCCTGGGGGTCGTCCGAGGAGCCGTGGTCGATGATCATGGTCGTCGCGACCACGGGGAGCGTGTTGTCCGGCTGGAACATCACCCGAAACCCCGTGGGAAACTGGTAGACGCCCGAGACCAGCTCGTAGGGCAGCACGTTGATGGCCATGCCCGGCTTCTTGGGGAGCTTGGGGTAGGCGGTGACGTCGAGCTCGCTCATGCCCTGGGCGTGGACGGGGTTGCTCAGCAGGGCCAACAGGCCGATTCCACTCATCATCGAGACTGACTCCAGAGAAGAAAGAGAACGGGGGCTTGCCCCGAAGCTATGGGTCTCACCACGTAACACGCGGGTGTTCTCCAGCCCTTCCCCGGTAAACCCGTCGACGAGGTCACCTCGGCGTGCTCCAGGCGGCGCTGGCGTCTGAGCTGCGCCCCCAAAGAGAAAACCCCGCCGGGGTTACCGGCGGGGTTTCTATGGTGGAGCTGAGGGGACTTGAACCCCTGACCCCTTGAATGCCATTCAAGTGCTCTCCCAACTGAGCTACAGCCCCACAGTGTTGGAAGCGTTCGAGCGGGTTTCCCCGTCCGGGCACCAGCCTTTTAATGACGCCCACTCCCCCAAGCAACTCCGGCGATCCCAAAAAGGACCACTTTTGTGACCCCGGGCCGGATGCGCCCGTCACTCATCCGCCTTCTTCCTGCGCTTCTGCCGCCGCCGCCTTTTTCTGGTGCTGGGCGATCCGCTCTGCGCCCGCCACCAGCCCCGGATGCACCACCTCTCCAGCCTCCACCAGCCGAACCGTCTCCCGGCCCAGCTTCTGGTACAGGTGGTCCAGGTCCTTCCGCGCCTGGTTGGCCTCCAGGCGCTCCTTGCCCCTGCGAGCCAGCCGCCCGACCTCGCTCCGGCCTCGACGCGCGACGCCACCAAGCAGCTCAATCATGGCTTCACTCACCAAGGGCCCCAGGGGCTCGGCCTCCGGGCCTCCCGCTCCCTGACCCTGCTTTTCATCTGACATCTGACGCTCCTCTGCGCTTGTCGCCTCGGCCCGAGACGATACATGCCAGAGACCGCTGGAGGCGCACATGATCCTGGTCACCGGAGCGACTGGAAGGCTCGGAGGGCGCATCGTCCGCCTCCTCCGACAGGCCAGGATGGACGTTCGCGCGCTGGTCCGTGCGGGCTCGGAGTACTTCTGGCTCAACGACACGGGCTGCAGCTACTTCTTCGGCGATCTGCGGGACGCCCAGTCCCTGCGGCGCGCCACCCGCGGCGTGACCCACGTGATCCACGCCGCCGGCCTCGAGGTCGAGAGCAGCGACAACCACCACAGCGTCGTGACCCTGGGCGGCAGCATCGACCTCATCGAGGCCGCCCGCGGCCGCGGGGTCAGCCACTTTGTGATGGTGAGCTGCCTGGGCGCCGGGCGCGGCTACGAGAACCCCCAGTTCGACAGCCAGCGCCAGGCCGAAGAGCACCTGCGCGCCTCGGGGCTCTCCCACACCATCCTCCGCTGCGCCCCCTTCATCGAAGAGTTCGCCGACATGGTGCGGGAGTCCGACGCGCAGGGCCCCTCCCCCCGCTTCTTCGGGAAGCCCCAGGCCCGCATCACCCCCATGGCCCGCAAGGACGCCGCGCTCTTCGCGCTGGCGGCCCTGGACCACCCCGCCGCCAAGGACCAGATCCTGGAGCTGGGCGGCCCGCAAGAGCTCAGCATGGAGGAGCTGGTCGAGCTGGCCTACTCCCTGGGCGGCAAGCCCAATGACCTGCAGTGGATCTCCCGCGGCAACCAGGTCCTCTCCCGGGTGGCCCGCATCGCCGGGCGCCGCTGGCAGCACTGGATCGACCGCCAGAGCCTGATGTACGGCCAGGACCACGTCGTCGACATGGAGGGGATCTCGGCCCGCTTCGGTCTGCCCCTCACCGCCCCGGATCAGGCCCTGCAGGAGTCCCTGGAGGCCTGGGTCCCAGGCGAGGACCCCGAGGACCGCAACGAGCGCGTGGTGCACCGCCAGTTCCAGGCCACCGTCTACTCCCCCGGCACCGTCCGCTGGGAAGACCTCCCGGACGGCCCGCTGCGCGAGACCGACTGAGTCAGCCGCCCGGCAGGCGCCCCCAAGGCGCAAGAGACGCCGGGAGGCTCAGAGGCGCCCTGCACCCAGCGGAGGCATGGTCGGGCTGATCCCCTGCGGGGAGAGCATGGACAGCACCCGGCCCGCGTTGGTCACCGCCACCAACTGACGGCCGATGACCAGCGGCGCCACCGTGATGCCGGTGAGGACGTAGCCGGGGTCATAGCGCCAAAGCTCGACGCCTGTCTCCGGCTCCAGCAGGTACAGGCTCCCATCCGAGCTGGCGACCAACAGGCCTGCATCCGTGAGTTGGGGCTGCGTCAGCGCGCCCGTGGTCCCGGACTCCCAGGTCCAGACCACCCCACCGGTCGCTCGATCGATGCGTCGCAGCTTCCCGTCGGTGGCCCCGTGGTAGAGGATGTCCCCCACCAGCAGCGGCGGCGCGGCGCTGCCGACGTCCAGGCGCCAACGCACATTGCGGGTCGCCGCGTCGAAGCTCACCAGCGGCTCGGAGTAGCCGCCCACGAACACATCTCCCTCGTCCACCAGCGGCGTCGCGATGACATCGGGGTAGCGCCCCTCGCCCACCCGGCGCTCCCAGTTGACCTCACCGTCTTCGATGTCCAGCGCCACGACGGCGCCGTCCGAAAACCCAGCCAGCAGCAGCCGGCCGGCGACCGCCGGACCAGGAGCCCCGTAGAGGGTGAGTTCCGAGCTGCGGGTGGGGTCCGCAGGCCGCGCGTAGCGCCAGCTCAGCGAGCCATCGTGCACGCTCAGGGCGTACACGACGTCGTCCACATTGGAGACAAAGACCTGGGCCCCTTGCACGGTCGGCGCGCTACCGATCGGGGCGCCGCCAAAGTGCGACCACAGGGGCTCGTCGGAGCCCACCTCGTAGCACCAGGTGTAGCCGCCGGTGTCCGCGAACAGCACCTTGCCGTCCGGCAACAGGATGGCCTCGGATTGGACGGGCGCTCCCGCCGGGTAGACGGCCAGGACCTCTCCGGTGGTGCGGCTCATCTGCAGCAGCTCACTGGAGCTCGCGCTCCCCAGAAAGAGGGAGTCCCCATCGCTCACCGGGCGGCTGCGCTCGGTGTGGGTGAAGGCGCTGATGGGCACCCCGGGGAGCCGACGCTGCCAGTGTGGGACGGGCGCCTGGTCGAGGCGTCCTTCCAAGGCCTGAAGGGCACCTGAATCCCGCGCCGGCGGCTCCGCCTGGAAGATCACCGGAGCCAGCGCCAGCAGCAGCGGCCCCATCAACCCTCCACAGGGTCAGCGGGCGCGTCGGCGGCGACAGCGACCGGCTTGAGGTCGGGGTAGCGCTGGAACTGCTGCGCCCGCGGGGAGCTGGGGAAGCGCCCCATGAAGTCCTCGTAGGTGGCCTGCAGCGCCGCGGTGTCGCCCGCATCCGCCTGGACCGAGGCGGTGTAGAGCAGAGCCTGCTCCGCCAGGAAGCCGGCCTCCCGACCCGCGATCACGCTGTAGTGCTCCAGCGCTTTGGCGGAGTCGCCGGCGTCCAGCGCGTACTGCGCGAGCGCGGTCCGGGCCGAGAAGCCCAGCACGCCGGTGTCGTCGGCATCGAGCGCCTTCTGGTAGGCGGCCTCGGCCTCGGCTGCCTTGCCCAGGCGCTCCCAGGTCTGCGCTGCCTTGAGGTAGGCGGTGGCCGAAGCGGCGCCCAGGTTGTCGTCGCCAGCCTGCTCGTAGCGGCGGGCGCCCTCCTCCAGGTTCGCCACCCGCTGGGGATCGCTGAGGTCGTCCATCGGGAGGATGCCCATCAGCGCCATCTGCTCGACCTTGGGCATCTTCGCGTCGATCGCGTGGACCGCCGCGGCGCCCTTCTTGGCCTGGTTGGTCTGGAACGTGGTCCACACCGACACGAAGAAGGAGCCCACCAGGATGACCGCCGCGATGCCCGCGAAGATCTTCCAGTTCGAGCTGAACCACTTGAAGAGCCCCATGCGGGCCTGGAAGAGATAGTCGACCTCTTCTTCTTCACCGGGCAGGGTGCGCTTTTCGTCGGACACCGCGTCTCCTTCTCAACCCGGCGGACACGCCGAGGGACACACGCGGTTAACGGGCCGTCGCCCCCATCGCCACGCGCGCAACATCCGGCGCGCCAGCCCCCAAGGCACCCCAAGGAGAGACGATGGCACGCAACCCCTTCATCGACGCAGCCCCGCCCCCGCCCCCCAAGAAGGCCTACCGCATCACCGTCAAGAACAGCGGCCAGGTCATCGAGGTCGATCCCGAAGACCTCCCCGGCCGCAAGTACGACGGCCAGAAGGGCTCCCTGCTGCGCTCCCTGCTCGCTGCCGGCGTCGACCTGGACCACGCGTGCGGCGGCGTGGTCGCCTGCTCCACCTGCCACGTCTACGTGGAGAAGGGCCTGGACACCGCGCCGGAGCCCATCGACGAGGAAGAGGACATGCTCGACCTGGCCCCCGCCCTGCGCGACAGCTCGCGTCTGGCCTGCCAGTGCGTCCCGGATGGGAGCGAAGACGTGGTCGTCGAGCTCCCCACCTGGAAGCGCAACGAGGTCAGCGAGGACCACTGAGTCCACCGGAGCCCGAGGCCCCCGCGGGCCTCACTTCATGCGGCTGTTCAGGCCAGTGTAGATGACGCGGGTCGTCTCCCGGCCCAGCTCCCAGACGCACCACTGCTTGCGCTTGTAGGCCAGCTTCACGGCCTCAGCGCGCGTGCAGCCCTGCACAGCCACCGCCTCCTGCGTTTGCCCCCGCCAGCTCAACTGCACGGGGTGGAAGACCAGCCCCTTCTGCTTCACGGTGTTCAGCAACACCCTCTGGCGCTCGCCGTCCTGAGCATCCAGCGGGCCCCCCATTGGACGCTGCGCGGAGAAGACGAAGACCCTGGGGAGCAGCCGGGGGGCCGCAGCCAACCCCTCGGAGATCGGCACCCCCTCCAGCTCAATACGGGCCTGACGGGCATCAGCGAGGACATCGAGGGGCAGCGGCATGACCTGGGACATAGCGTCCTGCGGCGCGCTCGCCCATGCCTCGCTGGCGGCCTACAATCTCTGCCGTGGATCGCAGAACCCTCTTCATCGGTGGGGCCTTGTTGTTTCAGGCCCTGTTCCCTCTCCACTACTACCTGGGGAGCTCGGATCCCTACGACGAGCGCTTCGCCTGGCGCATGTTCTCCGAGACGCGGCTGCTCTCTTGCCAGGTCAGCTACCAGGTCGATGGCCAGGAGCTGAACCTCAAGCGCGAGTTCCACTCCGCGTGGATCACCCTGCTCAAGCGCGGACGTCCCTCCGTGGTCGACGCCGTCAGCGAGCGCGTCTGCATCACCCACGGACACCAGGATCCCCGACTGCTCTACCGCTGCCGGGAGCTCGATGGCGACACCCCCGTCTACAGCAAGCTCAGCGAGCCCCTCTGTGACTGAGCCCCGCCCCAGCCTCTGGGACCGCTACTGGTTCTCCTCGGACGAGCGCGCCCTGAACCGCCCGCTCCGCAGCGCCCTCTTCCTGCTGCTCGGCTTCGACGCCTTCACGCAGATCTCCCACCTCTCCCGCTACGGCGCGGGCAACTTCAACGTCAGCCACTTCCCCGCTCTCGACGGCCTGATCCCCGCCCCCGAGGCGCGGTGGATGCTCGGCCTGGTCCTGCTCCAGGTCGTGCTGGCCGTGCTCGTGGCCTTCGGTGTGCAGCTCCGGCGCACCCTCCCCGCGCTCTTCGCGCTCTACAGCGTCGGCTACTTCTGGTCCCAGCTCGACAGCTACCAGCATCACTACCTGGTGGTCGTGATCCTGGGGCTGCTGGCGGGCGCGGTCTGGGTGGACGGCGACGGCAAGGAGCTTCCCCCGTGGGCGCCCAGGCTCCTGCGCGCTCAGATCGCCATCGTCTACTTCTGGACCGCGGTGACCAAGGCCGAGCCCCAGTGGCTGTCTGGCGAGGTCATGAGCCGGCTGCTGGCCGAGCAGTGGGCCCGGGACCTGGTGAGCGCTGCGGGTGACCTCGCTGGGATCGGGGACTCCGGGATGTATGCAGTCCTGGCCTGGAGCGTGTTGTTCCTGGAGTTCGGGCTGGCCATCGGCTTCCTCTGGCCCGAGAAGCTGCGCTGGCCCACCTTGATCCTGGGCGTCGCACTGCACGTCGGCATCGAGGCCTCCGGCTTCAAGATCGGCAACTTCTCCTACATCATGGTCACCCTGTACCTGCTGATGCTCCCGCCCAGGCTCTTTGAGGGCCTGCCCAGACCCCAGCTCCGTCAGGCGCGCCCCGAGTGGCTCTGGCTGGCCGGCGCTCTGGCGGTCTCCGGGGTCGTGTTGATCCTCCCCCTCGAAGCCCGGTGGCTCACCGCCAGCCTGGCATTTGCCGGCACACTGGCTGCGATCTGGGGCAGCCGAGGTGCGGTGCAGGTGGCCGCGCCCTTTGTCGCCGCGGCGCTGATCGGAGCCTTCCACCTGGGGACAGACCAGCTCCGCGACTACTACCGCTACATGGGCGGTGATGCGCGCATGCGCGCTGAGTGGGAGACCGCGACCTATGCCTACGAGCAGGTCGTGGACATCGATCCCAGCTATTTCTCCGGCACGATTCGGCTCGCGGACCTGTACGTCAAGGCCGGCAGATTCGACGAAGCGCGCAGCTTGTACGAGAGAGCGGGGGCGCTGGAGCCAGACAACCCGGTGGTTCAGGAGCGACTCAGGTCCCTGCCGGGCCTCTGAGGCCATTTCTGGCTACCTTGCTTGCAGTGAGCGCGGGGCCTATCCTCGCGGCCTAGGAGTCATTCGATGTCGGATCTGGCCGGGCAGACCACCCAACAGCTCTTCAACAAGTGGCGCTCGGGGGACGCGCAGGCCGGACAGGTCATGGCGCAGCGATTCTCCGACTGGTACTACGCCATCTCCGCCTCCCGGCTTGGGGATCGGAACTGCCGCAGCCCGCTGGAGCGGGCCTGCCAGCGCTTCGCACAGGGCGTGGCTTCGGTGACCGAGGCCCGTCAGCTCCCGGGCTGGGCGCACGGCATCATCGCCGAGGAGATCCAGGTCGCCGGCGGCCGCGTCCAGGGTGGTGATCACCCCAACGCCCTGACCGGTCAGCGCAGCCCCACAGAGCTGCTCCAGCAGGTCGCTCCACACCTGACCCCGCAGCAGCGCCAGCTCCTGGCCCTGAGCTTCGACACCTCCAGCAGCCTGGAGGAGGTCAAGACGGTCTCCGACGCCGCGGGCGGCTACCCCCTGGCCGTGCTGCAGGCCCGCTACGCGCTCAAGCGTGCGCTGCGCGACAAGGCCGGCGTCGCCTTCACCGAGGTGCCGGAGAAGGCCAACCTGGACTGGGGCCCGCTCCCCCTCTACGAGGGCGGTCGCATGAGCGAGGGCAAGGAGGAGCAGGCCTTCGAGACCTGGATGCTCTCCGACCTGGTGCTCTGCAAGGACATCGCCGAGTTCGCGGCCTTCGCGCTGGCCCTCCGCGGCGGCGCCTACGCCCGCTACAAGGTCCCCGAGCCTGAGCCCACCCCCGCACCCAAGGTCGCCGACGCTCCGGCGCCCAAGGAGAACGCCCCCGCCGCGCCTGCCGCAGAGGCGGGGGGCAAGTCCAAGACGCCCCTGATCGCCGCAGCCGTGTTCATCTTCATGCTCGTTGCCGTGGCTGTGGTGTTCTTCCTCCGATAGAGGGCAGCCTCTGTCTTGGAGGCAGCGTGATGGACTGGAGCGCTTGGGCCAACGAGCTCGGCGGGCTGGATGAGCTCCGGCTGCGCCGCGCTGCGGACGCCTTCGAGAAGGGACAGGTCGACGAGGCGATCACCGAAGCGGAGGAGCTGCTCGACGACGATCCCGACAACGTCGACGCCCTCCTGGTGGTCGGCGAGGCCAGCCTCGAGGTCGGGGCTTACGCCACAGCACGGCTCGCCTTTGAGCATGTTCTGCAGCTCGGGCCCGACAACCTCCGCGCCTGGGCCGGGCTCTCGCTGGCCAGCTTCGAGCTCACCGAGCTGGACTCCTGCGTGAAGGCCGCCCAGCATGCGATCCAACTGGAGCCCGCGTTCGCGCCTGCCTGGTACTACCTGGGCGTGGGCCTGGAGTTCCTGGGCCACCTGGAGGACGCGGACCGCGCCTTTCGGCAGGCAGCCCGCCTGGAGCCTGTGCACTTTCCCTACACGCCGACCTTCTCTGAGGCCACCTGGACACGCGCCCTCGACCTGGGCCGGGACCTGCTGCCCGAGCAGCTCCGGGACTGGTTCATCAAGGTGCCTCTGACCTTGGCGTGGCTCCCCGATCTCGAAGAGCTGCGCACGCAGGAGCCGCCACTGTCTCCGGCCGCAGGCGCCCTGTACAAGGGGACGCCGCCCCCCGTTGGCTTCAAGAAGGCCTGGGCCACCGCCCCAGAGCAGGTGCGGGTCTACCGCCGCAACCTGGAGCGGGGCAGCCCGACCGAGGCCGAGCTCCCGCTGCTGGTGGCCCGCGCTCTGCGTCAGGAAGCCCTGGACTGGCTGGGGCTCCCGGACGACGCGCTCCCCTTGGCAGCGGACGCCGACTCCAGCAAGGAGTAGCGCCCTCCCCTACTCCCACTCGATGGTGGCGGGGGGCTTTGAGCTGATGTCGTAGACCACGCGGTTGATGCCGCGCACCTCGTTGATCACGCGGCTGGAGATGCGCCCCAGCACGCGCGGGTCCATGGGGTACCAGTCCGCCGTCATGCCGTCGGTCGAGGTCACACAGCGCAGGGCGGCGACCGCCTCGTAGGTGCGCTCATCGCCCATGACTCCGACAGTCTTGACCGGGAGCAGCACCGTCAGGGCCTGCCAGATCTCGTCGTAGAGCCCCGCCTTGCGGATCTCCTCCATGGCGATGTGGTCGGCCTTGCGGAGCACATCGCAGCGCTCCTTGGTGATCTCCCCCAGGATGCGGATGGCCAGCCCTGGCCCCGGGAAGGGGTGGCGGTCGATGCGCCAGGGGTTCAGGCCCAGCTCGCGGCCCAAGGCGCGGACCTCGTCCTTGAAGAGCTCCCGCAGAGGCTCGATGAGCTTGAGCTCCATGTCCTCGGGCAGGCCACCCACGTTGTGGTGGCTCTTGATGGTCGCGCTGGGGCCCTTGAAGGACACCGACTCGATGACGTCCGGGTAGAGGGTGCCCTGCGCCAGCCACTTGGCGCCGCCCACCTTGCGGGCCTCCTCCTCGAACACGCGGATGAAGGTCTCGCCGATGATCTTGCGCTTGGTCTCCGGGTCGGTGACGCCGGCGAGCTTGCCCAGGAAGAGCGCCTCGGCGTCCACGACCACCAGGTTGTAGTCCGAGAACTCCTTGGCGACGCTCTCGCGCTCACCCAGACGCAGCAGCCCGTGGTCCACGAAGATGCAGGTGAGCTGGTCGCCGATCGCCTCATGGATCAGCGCCGCAGTGACGCTGGAGTCCACGCCGCCGGAGAGACCACAGATCACCTTGCCGTCGCCGACCTTCTCGCGGATCAGCGCGACCTGCTCGTCCACAAAGCTCCCCATCGACCAGTCGCCGCTGCAGCCGCAGATGTCGAACAGGAAGTTCTTGAGGAGCTGGGTGCCCTCGTGGGAGTGGGTCACCTCGGGGTGGAACTGCAGCCCGTAGCGGCGCGCGCTGGCGTTCTCGAAGGCAGCGACCGGGCAGCCCGAGGACAGCGCGGCGGCCTGGTAGCCCTCCGGTGCACGCTCCACGTGGTCACCGTGGCTCATCCAGACCTGGGACTCCAACGAAAGGCCCTTGAACAAGCGGCCAGGGTCCTGCCCAAGCTCGAGGGTGGCCTTGCCGTACTCCCGCTTCTGACCGCGCTCGACGCTGCCGCCGTCCAGGACGGTGAGGAGCTGCATGCCGTAGCAGATCCCCAACACGGGCACGTCCAGCTCCAGCCACGCCGGGTCGAACGCCGGACGCTTGTCGCTGAGCACGCTGTCGGGGCCGCCCGAGAGGATCAGTCCCTTGAGCTTGGGCAGCTCGGCGGGGACCTTGTCCGTGCAGGGGCGGATCTCGCAGTAGACCGCCTGCTCGCGGAGACGCCGCGCGATGAGCTGGGTGTACTGGGAGCCAAAGTCCAGGATCAGAACCAGCTCGTGGCCGTCGACCATCTTCTACCTCCGGGGCGGCTACAGGTAGCCCACGCACCTCGCTTGGGGAGTCCAGCGCGGGCATCGTTTCCAAGTGGTTTCAGCCCAAAGCGGTGGGCCCAGGTGTGGGACCTCAGCGGGTCTGCACACCCCGGGCGACCTCTGCGCTGAACTGCCCACCGGTGAAGGCATCCAGCTCGGCGGTGAGCTCCATCAGGCGCAGGGTCTGGTCGACCTGGGCGCGCACATCGCTGGGGGGATCCAGGAGCATGTCCACCTGCAGGCGGCGGCGGTCGAAGTAGAGGCCGGTGACCTGAGTGAGCACCGTGTCCCGCAGCTTGACGACGTCCTGGGCCTCCGAGATCACGCGGATCTGGGACGAGGACATGACCAGCTCGTCCAGGTTCCAGCGGACCTCGACCTGGCCATACCAGCGCTGCTGGGTGTCCGAGTCGTCGATGAAGGGGTCGACGTTGTTGTCGTTCTGGTCCTGGTACTCGAAGTCCTGCCCGAAGGTGTCCTGGTAGTTGTACTTGAGCTTGAGCTCCGGCAGCCAGGCGCTGTTCTTGCTGGCCCGCAGCCAGCTCTCCACCTGCTCCCGGTTGGTGTTCGTGTAGTTCATCGCCAGGGTCTGGACGGCCTGCACGCTGGGCTCGTGGTCGAAGGCGGCCAGGACCTCGTCAGCCGAGGAGAAGCGCGCCGCACCAACATCCAGGGGCTGCAGGTCCACCGAGGTGTTCACGCGCAGCTCGTTGAGGCGCTGGTCGTTCATCCCGGGAATGGCCCGCAGCTCTTCGACGGAGTTCAGGCGTCCGCGCTCACTGCGCAAGGACACGATGGCCTCGGCGGTGGGCAGATCGATGGTGTCCAACTGCGCGAAGGCCTCTGCCCCGGACTGGTTGAGCTGGAGGGGCTGGGCGAGCTGGACGCCGAGGATGAGGAGCAGGCTGGCGGTCATGGGGTCTCTCCCGTTGGGCCCTCTTGGCTGGGGCCCGCTGGTTGGAGGGCAGCGGAGTAGGCGCCGTCGGTGTATGCATCCAACAGCGCCGTGGTCTCCAGGATCTTGAGCTCGTGGAGCGTCTGGGTTCGGAGGTCGTCAGGGGGCAGGTCCGCGCGCTCGGAGACGAGCTTCATGCGCGCGTTGTAGAGGTCGACGACCTGCCGTGTGAGGTTCTGCTGGTACTTGAGCCCAGCGGTCTGGACGTTCGCGGCCGCGACCGGGATCGCGTTCGGGTCGGTGGTGGACAGCACGGAGCCCTGCACCACGTAGAAGGCGTCTCCACCGTCCGCGACCCCACTCCCGGAGGACTGGTAGTCGCTCCGGAAGCCCTCCCAGCGCAGCTCTGCGGTGACGTACCAGCGCTCCTGGAGCGCCGCGGAGTTGCTGCCGGTGGTGGGGGTCGTGAAGTCCGCAGCCAGCGCGCTCTGGTCGGTGAGGTTCCCCTTGACGACCAGGTTGGGGATCAGGCGCTGACTCCAGCTCGCCCCCGGACGGATGCCGTAGCTGTAGGGATCCAGGCCCGGCCTCGTGACCGCGATACCGACCACGGTGTTCAGGGGGAGCCCTTCGAGCTCCGGGGCGACGTGGGCCTGACTCTGCTGCTCGGGCTTGAGCAGGAAGATGCCGTCGGCGCTGGCGACAACGAGGCCGTCCGCCACGGCCAGGATGTCCTTGGTCAGCGGGCCCGGGAGGCCAAAGGACACGGGGCGCCACACCACGCCGCCGTCCACCGACTCCCAGACGCCATCGCTCGTCGCTGCGAGGAGCTGCCCCCCGCCAGCGAGGACAAGGTTCTCCGTGTCCGGGAGCGGGGTCCCGGAGAGCGCGAACAAGGACTGGCCGACGTCGTCGCTGCGCAGGACCTCGTTGTCGGTCGCGATCCAGATCCCCCCCTCCATCCGCGGGTCGGACGCCAGGGCCCGGAGGTCTGCCCTCACCTCGCCAAAGCCCGACGCCGGCGCCCACGCAGAGCCATCTCCGGACAGGTAGAGGCCCTCGTCGGTCGCCGCGAGCACGAGCCCAGCGCTGACCGCGAGGTCCCGCACGCGCGTCCCGGTGGGGATGCCGGTGGCGGGCCGCCAGGAGCCCCCCAGATCCCGGCTGTACACGACCCCGTCCGAGGTGCCAGCCAGCAGCAGGCCAGAGGGTGTGAGCGTGAAGCTGGTGGCGGTGGACAGCTCGGACTGCTTGCGCCAGGTCATGCCGGAGTCGTTGGAGCGCCAGAGCCCATCGGCCCGGGAGAGCAGCGCGAGGCCACCGCGCTCAGGGTGGAACCACAGGACCCCACCCAGCCGCTGGGAGGGCCCCTGCGGCGAGACCCCCTCCCGCATGACCATCAGGTCGACCAGATCCGCAGAGACGGAGAACTCGTCCACCAGCTCAGACTCGTCGTCAAAGTCCCCCTCTTCTTCGACCTCCTGGTCGTCCAGGAAGTCCTGCGCCGTGGCCTCCGCCTCCAGCAGCAGATCCTCCTGGTCCAGGTTCTGGACCTCCTGCGCGGCCGCATCGAGGGTCGCTGTCCAGCTTCGGCCCCCATCATCGCTGCGCCAGACACCGCCGTTCAGGTCCACCGCGAGCAGCGTGGTCGGGCGCTGGGGGTCCTGAGCCAGGTCCATCATGCCGGCCCGAGTCGACAGCACCTCGTGCCACACCCAGCCCTCTGCGTGGCTCTGAATGGGCACCCGGCGAGGGGGTGAGGACGGAGGCTGCGAGCCATCCGACAGCCCCACCTCTCCTGCTGCCTCCGGCTCGGGAGCACCCTGCGCTTGCGCTGCGGTCGAGACCACGAGCAACGACAAGAGGCCGGACCAGCTCAGGGGACGCATTGGGGCTCCAAGGGTGGTGATGGTAGGCACTGGCCCAGAGACGGTCAAACGTCTGCGCGGTTAGGGCACCAAGGCGACACGAAGTCGCTGCTGGAGCGCTGTCCATGAGAGTCCTGATCGCTGCTGCCGAAGCCAGCCAGAGCGGCACCCCAGCGGCACTGGTGACGGTGATTGGCGTCAAGGGCTCGGTCCCCAGGCGCGGCGGGGCGCGGATGCTGGTGTACGCGGACGGCACCACAACCGGAACCGTCGGGGGTGGCGCCTGGGAGCATCTGCTGGTCTCCGAGGCCCTGGAGGCCCTGGAGCTGCGCGAGAACCGCCGGGTGGCCCGCAACCTCACCAAAGAGCTCGGAATGTGCTGTGGAGGCGCGATGGAGGCGATGATCGAGGTGCTGGACCTGCAGCCTGAGCTGCACCTTTGGGGAGCCGGCCACGTGGCCCAGGCCTTGGCCCCTCTGCTTCCCACCTTGGGCTTCCGCGTGCAGGTCTACGACCCCCGCCCTGAGCTGCTGGAGCACCCGGCATTCGCAGACTTCCAGCGGCACGAAGGCGACCCCCGCCTCCATCTCCCTGCGCTCGGACCTGCTGACTACGGGCTGATCCTGACCCACGATCACCAGCTCGACCAAGACCTTGTGGAGGCCTTGCTGCCCCTCCCCTTCGCGTACCTTGGGATGATCGGGTCGCGGGCCAAGGTCACGCGCTTCTTCCAGCGCCTCCAGGTCGCGGGCATGGATCCCGGGCTGTTCACGAAGCTGAGCGCACCCGTGGGACTCAGCCTCGGCGCCCAAACCCCCGCTGAGATCGCGGTGTCCATCGCCGCCGAACTGATCCTGGTTCGGCGAGGTCACCAGCAGCCCCCCGCTCCCATGTCCTCAAAGGACCTGCCCGCGCGCCAAGGGGACGCAGTGGCCCCCGCCCTGCGCTGAACGGGATCTTCAGGCCTCCAGCTTGAGCTGGGACCGGATCTCCGCGAGCAGCTCGTCCAGACGCAGAGGCTTGCGCACGAAGCCGCTGAAGTCCTCCTGCTCGATCCGGGCGTCGATCTCAGGGTCCTTGAAGGCGGTGCAGGCGATCACCGGGATGGCGCGGGTGTCGGGGCTGTCTCGCAGCGTCTGCAACACCGCGAAGCCGTCCATGCCCGGCATCATGATGTCCATGAGGATCAGGTCCGGCTTGAAGGTGGCGACCCGGAGCCCGGCCTTGAAGCCGCTGTGGGCGACCTGCACTTCGAAGGGCCCCTTGATCTGCAGATAGTCCCGGACCATCTCGCAGAAGTCGGCCTCGTCGTCCACCACCAGGATCCTGGGCGTCCCGACCAGCTCCCGCAGGAAGTCCTGGGACAGCGGATAGTTGAAGTCCCGCGCGAAGCGGAGCAGGTCCGAGCGCGCGATGCGGCGATGCCCACCAGGCGTGCGGTGTGCGCTCAGCTTGCCGGCGTTCACCCAGTTGACGACGGTGGGCAGGCTGACGCCCAACAGCTTCGCGACTTGGTGGGTCGTCAGAAAGCGCTGGTCGCTGGAGTCTTTGGTACCCATGGCTGCAGTCTACACCGCCGGGCGCGTAGGGTCCGTGACCCCATCCGGAGGACCAACGACCAGCGCGAGGTCTTCCATGGCTCTGAGCAGCCGCTCGTTCTGGTCCTGGATCTTGCTGACCGCTCCGAGCTGCTTCTCCTCCAGGGCGCCCAGGAGCTGCTCGGACAGCAGCTCGCAGTACCCGGACACCACACCGATTGGCCCACGCAGGTCGTGCGCGAGGCAGCGCCTGAGCGTCCTGCGTTGCGCTCCGGCCCGCGCAGCCCTCGGGAGCAGCCGAGCCAGACCTGAGACATCTCCCGCGCGCAGCCAGCCTTCGCACCACACCGCGGCGGGCTCACTGGGGCACTCCCCCACCCCAACAACCATCGGCAGCCAGACCGCACTGAGGTTTGGGAGGGCCTGAATGAGCCGGGCTTCGGGCCCGACCAGGACGAGATCCCGGCGCCACCAACTCAGCGCGTCGTCCCGACTGAGCTCGACCCCGGCCTGGGCCGCCGCGTGTTGAAGCCAAGAACCCCAGGTCGGGTCCTGCAGGGCAGCGCTGAGCATGAGAAACCCCAGAGACAAGAACGGGGTCCCGGAGGACCCCGTCTCAGTGATCGCCAGGCGCGATCACTCCATGATGCGGAACCGGAAGAAGGTCTCTCCGATGATGACCTCCTCCCCACCGAAGAGACGACGCTCCGTGATCAGCTCACCGTTGACCAGGGAGCCGTTCGAGGACTTGTTGTCCTCGATGTAGAAGTTGTCGCCGCGGCGGAACACCTTGCAGTGGTAGCGGCTGACCTTGGAGTCGTTCTTGATCTGGATGTCGTTGTCCCGACCGCGACCGATGGTCAACGTGTCACCCATGAAGGGGTAGATCTGCTCCTCGGCGGTGCCCTCCTGGTAGATCAGGAGCGCGCGGCGGTTGTCGTCGCCAGCGGCCGGTGCCTCATCGTCGGCGCCCGGGATCTCGTCGTCGTCCAGACCCAGGTCATCCGCATCGCCCACGAGGTCGATCTCGACATCTTCGACGTCGCCGCCCAGGATGTCCTCCTCGTCCCCTTCGAAGCCGAAGTCAACGTCAACGGACTCACCGTCCTCGGCGTCCTCGGCGGCCTCGCCGGCCTCGATGGAGATGACCTCCTCCTCCTCGCCCACGCGGACGCTGGCGGCGACGTCATCACCAAAGACACCGGAGAGATCCTCACGGATGTGCTCGGTGCTGGAGTGCACGCCGTCGTCGTTGGGCTCCTCGGTGAACAGGACCTCCTCGTCGCTCTCGCCGAAGTCCTCGACGGGAGCGGGCTTGATCTCGTCGAACTCAGCCACGTCCTCGAACTCGACCTCAGCGCCCTCCTCATCCAGGCCGGCGTCGAACTCGACCTCGTCCTCAACCTCGGACTCGGGCTCGGGCTCAGGCTCGGGCTCGGAGCCGCTCACACCCGTCTCGTGCTCCGCGTCGGTGGCGAGCTCGACCCAAAGGGCCAGCGCCTCGGAGAAGTTGGTGCGCTGGGACTCGAGATCCTCGAGGCGCTGACCGGCGGCCTCGAGCTCCTCCTTGAAGGAAGCGGCCTCGGTCTCGAACTCCTCGTCGGAGAGCTCACCGATGGCCTGGCGGAGCTGGAGCTCCTCCATCTCCTCGTCGGCGGACGCCTTCTTGGAGTTGACCTCTTCGATCTGGCCGCTGAGAGAGAGGATCTGGCCCTCGATCTCCGTGACCTGAGGGCGGATCGTGTCCCCGACCTCGATCGAAGCGATCTCGTTCTTCATGATGACCTTCTCAATGGTCGCCGAGGAGAACTTGCCCTCCTGCTCGCGAGCCCTGTTGATGAAGGTCCGGAGCTTGGCGTACTCCTCGAGGTTCGCCTTGAAGGCTTCCAGCAGTTCAGCCTGTTCCATGTACTCCAACCACTCCCGGGGAATGCCCCAATGCGCTTGCGCCTGACCATCCGGCAGACGAATGGAGCCCGGTTTTAGTGGATGCGAGACCCCGCCGTCAAGGCACGCCCGGCGGCGGCTCCGGGATCGCGCCCAGGGGGCGGTAGAGCTGCACCCCCAGTCCGCTCTGGTGCACCGACAAGCCCAGGCGCGTGCGGCGCTGACGCGTGAGGATCGCGGCGTCCGCGGTGGCGTAGGTCCTGAACAGCAGATCCACCCCAGCGAGGGGCAGCAGGGGCTGGTAGTTCTCGCTGTACATGAGCCAGGCCCCGGTCCCCCAGATGATGGAGGTGACCGCGATGTAGCCCCACCCCTCTGAGCGCTCCCCCAGCATCAGGTGACCACTCCCCGGCAGCAGCAGCGAGCTGCCCACGACCAGGAAGGGGTTGGGCGTGTGCGCGGCCAATGCGGCCAGCTCCAGCTCCTGGCGGTGATGCAGGTCACCCACCTCTCGGTGCAGGGTGGGGAGATCCATCGGGGCGCCGTCCACCCAGGCCGCCTCGACCAGCGCCAGCGGGACCTCCGTGCGCTGGTTCCCCCCGGTCAGCACCAGCGACTGCGTCCCCACCTCGGCCAGCATACCGGTGACCTCGCCGTCGCCGACGAGCTCGAGGTGCATCTGGTCACCGGGATCCAGGGCGGTGATTGCAGCCAGCAGGAGGGCCCCGCTCACTCCGCGTACCCCATGTTCTGCTCGAGGTTCTCAAAGCGGGTGTGCTTGCCCTCGAAGAAGAGCTTCACGGTGCCCGTGGGGCCGTTTCGCTGCTTGGCGATGATGATCTCCGCGACGTTGGGCTCCTGGGTGGTCTCCGGGTTGTAGTACTCGTCTCGGTAGATGAACATGATGATGTCCGCGTCCTGCTCGATGGCGCCGGACTCACGCAGGTCGCTGACCATGGGGCGCTTGTCGGCGCGCTGCTCGACGGCACGGTTGAGCTGGGAGAGGGCCAGCACCGGGACGTGGAGCTCCTTGGCCATGTGCTTGAGGCCACGGGAGATGGCCGAGATCTCCTGCTCGCGGCTCTGGGCGTTGGCGCTCATGAGCTGCAGGTAGTCGATGACGATCAGGCCGAGCTTGGGGTTCTGGGCCTTGAGACGGCGGGCCTTGGAGCGCACCTGGGTGATGGAGAGGCCCGGCGTGTCCTCGATGAACATGGGCGTGTGGAAGAGCTCCTCGTTGGCGTTCTCCAGGCGCGGCCAGTCCTCGCTGCGGGAGAGCATGCCGGTACGGAGCTTTCCGGCGTCCACCCGGGCGTGGGAGCCCAGCACACGCATCGCGAGCTGCCCCGCGGCCATCTCCAATGAGAAGACCCCGACGCCGTAGCCCCCGAGCGCCGCACGCTGCGCGATGTTCAGGGCGAACGCGGTCTTGCCCATCGCCGGGCGGGCGGCGAGGATCAGAAGGTCGGAGGGCTGCAGGCCGGCGAGCATGCGATCCAGGTCGATGAAGCCGGTGGGGATACCGGTGACATCCCCGCTGTGGGCGGCGCGCTGCTCGAGCTTGACCCACTCCTCGTCCAGCAGGGTGCCCAGGGCCTGCCAGTCCTTCTTGCCCTTGTTCTGGGCGACCTGGAAGACCTCCTGCTCGGCGTAGTTGAGGACCTCGGCCAGGTCCTCGGAGCCGTCCATGACCCGCTTGTTGATCTCCGCGGAGACCGCCAGCAGGCGCCGCAGGATGGCCTTCTCGGAGACGAGCTTTGCGTAGTACTCCAGGTTCTCCGTGCTGGGGCAGTGCTCGGGGAGCGAGGTGATGTAGGACAGCCCGCCGAAGTCCTCCGCCGCGTTGGCCGAGACCACGTGGTCGTGCAGCCCGAGCACGTCGAAGGGCTCGCCCTTGGAGCTCTGGGCCAGCATGATCTCGAAGATCTTGGTGTGGGCCGCGCTGTAGAAGTCCTGCGGGTTGAGCAGCTCCCCCACGGACGGGATCTGCTCGTGGTCCATCAGCAGCCCGCCGAGCACCGCACGTTCGGCTTCGAGGGACTGAGGGAACTGGCGCTGCGCTTCGACAGACATCTACACCTCTACCCCCCCAAGCTAACCAGAACATCCCGGCCCCACCTGTCCCGGCGAGGTCACCCGGTCGCGTTCCACGCCTGGTCCCCAGAGAAAGGAAGGGCGCCGCAGCGAATCGCCACGACGCCCTCCTTGACCAAGGTCAGTCCGTCACTCGCGGATGACGTAGACCTTGATGTTGGCCTCAACACCCATGGGCAGCTTGATGCCGGCGTGGTGCACGCCGATGCTGCGGATGGCGTCGTCGAGGTGGATGGACTTGCGATCCACCTCGAAGCCCTCAGCGGCCAGGGCCTCGGCGATGTCCTTGGTGGTGACGGAGCCGAAGAGCTTGTCCTCGTCGCCGGCAGCGCGCTTGATGGACACCGCGACGTTGGCGAGCTGCTCGGCCATGGCCTTGCTCTCACCCTCGATGCGGGCGCGGCGAGCCGCGGTCACGCGCTTCTGGTGCTCCAGGCGCTTGACGCTGCGCTCGTCGGCCAGGACAGCCAGACCGCGGGGGATCAGGTAGTTGCGGCCGTAGCCGTCAGCGACGTTCACCACGTCACCGACCACGCCGCAGTGCTGGACGTCTTCCTGCAGGATGACCTTCATGACTCAGTCCTCCTTGTCGGCGTCGTTGTCATCGGAGTCACCGCGGGCAGCGGCGGCCTCGGCCTTCTGACGAGCCATCTCCTCGTAGGCGGCCTCCTCAGCAGCACGAGCGGCCTCCTCGGCTGCGCGCTTGGCAGCCTCGACAGCCTTCTGCTCCATGATGACCGTGGCCTCGGCCTGAGCCTCGGCGAGGTCGATGTCCTCGTTGATGCGGACGGTCAGGAAGCGCAGGAGCTTGTCCTCGATCCGGAGCCGACGCTCGAGCTCGGGCACCAGGGTGCCGGGGCCCGCGAAGCGGACGTAGACGTAGTGACCCTTGGAGTTCTTCTGGATCGGGTAGGCCAGCTTGCGCTTGCCCCAGTCATCGAAGAACAAGAGGGTGCCCTCGTTGTCCCCGATGATGGACTCAATCTTCTCCGAGATGCCCTTGAGGGCGTCTTCGGCCACCTCGGGCTTGACCACGTAGATGGTCTCGTATTCGTGCTGAACAAGCATTTAGTTCTATCCTAGAAGGCGATGAGGCCGTCGAAATTGGCAAGCAGTGGCGCGATGACCAAGGCCACGACGCTCATCAGCTTGACGAGAATGTTGAGGGAAGGACCAGCAGTGTCCTTGAAAGGGTCGCCAACGGTGTCACCAACCACAGCGGCGCCGTGGGTGGCGGTGCCCTTCTTCTCGAAGGTGCCGTCGGGCATCTTGAAGCCTTCACCTTCGAAGGACTTCTTGGCGTTGTCCCAAGCGCCACCGGCGTTGGACATGAAGATGGCCATGAGCACACCGGAGACGGTCACACCGGCCAGCAGACCACCGAGGGCCTCCTTGCCGAAGCCGAAGCCGATGACGACAGGGCTCACCACAGCGAGCAGACCAGGAACGACCATCTGCTTGATGGCAGCGCTGGTGGAGATGTCCACGCAGCGGGCGGTGTCCGGCTTTGCCTTGCCCTCGAGGAGGCCGTCGATCTCACGGAACTGACGGCGGACCTCTTCGATCATCTCCATCGCGGCTTCGCCGACGGCCTTCATGGCCATCGAGGAGAAGAGGAAGGGCAGCATGCCTCCGAGGAAGAGACCGGCCATCACCATGGGCTGGCTGATGTCGATCTTGTCCAGACCGGAGGTCTGCATGAAGGCAGCGAACAGCGCCAGGGCGGTCATGGCTGCAGAACCGATGGCGAAGCCCTTGCCGATGGCCGCGGTGGTGTTGCCCACAGCGTCCAGCTTGTCGGTGCGCTCGCGCACGATGGGCTCCTGGTGGGACATCTCAGCGATGCCACCAGCGTTGTCAGCGATAGGACCGTAGGCGTCCACAGCCAGCTGGATGCCGGTGGTGGAGAGCATGCCCAGGGCCGCGATCGCGACACCGTAGAGACCAGCGAAGGCGTTCGCAGCGACCACTCCGACTGCGATGAGCAGCACGGGGATGGCGGTGGACTCCATGCCTACAGCCAGGCCGGCGATGATGTTGGTGGCCTCACCGGTGCGGGACTGCTCGGCGATGCTGTTCACAGGGCGCTTGCCCATGGAGCAGTAGTACGAGGTCACCAGACCGATGGCGACACCAGCAGCAAGACCAGCGACGGTCGCTGCACCCACCTGCCACCACTCGACGACGAGGGCGGAGCCGGGTGCGGTCACGCCGCTTGCAGGCCAGAAGGCGTAGGCCAGACCGAAGGTGGCGATAGCCATGGCACCGGCAGCACCGAAGGCGCCGATGTCCAGAGCGATCTGGGGGTTGCCCCCCTCCTTGGTCTTCACGAAGAAGGTGCCGATGATGGAGGCCACGATGCCACCGCCCGCGATGAGCAGGGGCAGGATGACCGGGGCGAGATCGCTCTCACCCGCCTGGACGTTGAGGCCCAGGCCCAGCACCATGGCGCCGATGATGGCGCCCACGTAGGACTCGAAGAGGTCGGCGCCCATGCCTGCCACATCGCCGACGTTGTCACCAACGTTGTCAGCGATGACGGCGGGGTTCCGGGGGTCGTCCTCAGGCAGGCCGGCCTCGACCTTGCCGACCAGGTCAGCGCCCACGTCGGCAGCCTTCGTGTAGATGCCGCCGCCCACGCGCGCGAAGAGCGCGATGGAGGAGGCACCCATCGAGAAGCCGGTGAGGACGTTGAGGATGGTCTTCCAGTCGTCGCCGAACATGACGAAGTGGTAGAGGAAGAAGAGACCGGTCAGACCGAGGATGGCCAAGCCGACCACGGTCATGCCCATGACAGCGCCACCGGAGAACGCGACGTCCAGGGCCTCGGGGAGGCTCTTGCGGGCGGCAGCGGTGGTCCGGACGTTGGCGTTGGTCGCGACCTTCATGCCCACGTAGCCAGCGGCACCTGACGCGATGGCGCCGATGACGAAGGACAGGGCGATGACGGGGCTCTGGTTCTCACCAGAGAGGTTGGCCACTGCCAGGAGCCCAGCGACGATGACCACGAAGATGGCCAAGGTCTTGTACTCACGAGCCAGGAAGGCCATCGCGCCGGTCTGGATCTGATCGGCGATCTCCTTCATCTCGGCCGTGCCGTGGTCCTGCTTGGAGACCCAGGCGGACTTCCAGAAGGCGTAGGCGAGGGCGAGCACTGCGGCGCCAGGGACTGCGTAGACGATAGGTTCCATCATGATTCTCCTGCGACCGGAGTGGTCGATGCGGAATCATATACCTGGGACGACGTCGCACTCCTGCCCCTGCCGGGGCGGACGTTGAACCGGTTCGCGGCAGCACCTGCCCCCTCTGCGAGGATGGACTCGACCGCATCGGCGGCCAGATCCACCACGCTGGGCAGATCATCCTTCTCACCAGGGGCCCACTTGCCGAGCACATAGTCAGCGGTGTCCCAGCCTTCGGGGGGACGGCCGATGCCGACCCGAATCCGAACGTAGTTCCCGCCGCCAAAGTGCTTGTGCAGATCACGCAGGCCATTGTGCCCACCGTGTCCCCCACCCTGCTTGACACGCACAGTGCCAAAGGGGAGGTCCAGCTCATCGTGCACGACCAACAGGTCCTCGACGCCAGCCTTGTAGAAACCCACCACCGAGCGAGTCGGGTGTCCCGAGCGGTTCATGAAGGTCTGGGGCTGAATCAGCACCGCCTTCTCATGCCGGATGGATCCCGAGCCCACCAGAGCACCGTGCTGCAGCTTGCTGCAGTCGATGCCCCAGCGCTCCGCCAGACGCTCGACGACCAGGAACCCGACGTTGTGTCGGGTCCCGGCGTACTTGCGTCCGGGGTTGCCCAGGCCGGCGATGAACTTCATTCAGGACGTCCTGGCGCTCAGCTGGAAGCCGCGACGCGGCGACCCTTGCAGGCGAACACGTTGAAGGGCGTGTCGCTCACGATGGTGCAGCCCTCGGGGGTGCTGACCTCGGTGGAGCGGAGGATGTCGCCCAGGTCCAGCGGGGACACGTCCACCTCGATGACCGCGGGGATATCCTTGGGGAGGGCGCGGACGGGGACGGTGTGGCGCAGGCGCTGGATCTTGCCACCGAAGGTGGCACCCTTTGCCTTGCCCACGGGCACGACCGGAACCTCGACCAGGACGGACTCGTCCTCGCGGATCGCGTAGAAGTCCGCGTGCAGCAGCTTGCGGCTGACGGGGTGCTTCTGGGTGTCGACCAGCAGGCAGTTGATCACCTGCTCACCGACGGTCAGGCCCAAGATGGTGTTGGGGTTGTTGGAGCGCTGGTAGATGAGGCTGAGGGCCTGGGGATCCACGGCGACGTGGGTGGGCTCAGCACCATCGCGGTACACCAGCGCGGGGATCTGGCCGGCGGCGCGCAGCTTGCGAGCAGCCCCCTTCCCGAAGTCCGTGCGGCTCTGTGCCTGCAGCGGGGTGGCGTCCATGAGAAGTTCCCGGTTCGGCGGGAGCCCTCGCGCCTGTTCAGCGTGCGATTGGCGCCCAGCCCAAAACGGGAGAGCGCCGGCCAGTCGCGTCATGGGCTCCGGGACGCCCGGGGGCATCCAACGCGGCGGCGGTTTGAAGCGATGACCTGTGGCCTTCGCGGCGCCGCCTTATCTCCCCCAGCCCATCGGGGCAAGCCTCAGACGCTGAAGAGGCGCGACACCGAGTCGGAGTGGTGGATGCTGCGGATGGCCTCGGCCAGGAGCACCGCGACGCTGGCCACCTTGATCTTGCCGGTGGCCCGAGCCTCGGGCGAGAGCGGGATGGTGTCGGTGACGACCACCTCGCTCAAGGGGGCGGCCGCGATGCGCTCGGCGGCGGGGCCAGAGAGCACGGGATGGGTGGCCACCGCGATGACCTCCTTCGCGCCGTTCTCCATGATGGCCTTGGCCGCCTTGGTGAGGGTGCCCGCGGTGTCGATCATGTCGTCCACCAGCACGGCGTACTTGCCCTTCACATCGCCGATGATGTGCATGACCTCGGCCACGTTGGGGCCGCTGCGGCGCTTGTCGACGATGGCCAGGGCGGCCCCCAGGCTCTTGGCGTAGGCCCGGGCGCGCTCGGTGCCGCCCGCGTCGGGGCTCACCACCACCACGTCGTCCCGCCCCACGGTCTTCTCCCGCAGGTAGCCGATGAGGCGCGGGCTGGCGTAGAGGTTGTCCACCGGGGTGTCGAAGAAGCCCTGGATCTGGCCAGCGTGCAGGTCCATGGTCAGGACCCGGTCAAAGCCCACCGCGGAGAAGAGATCGGCGATCAGCTTGGCGGTGATCGGCGCACGCGGCGCCACCTTGCGATCCTGACGTGCGTAGCCGTAGTACGGCACCACCGCGGTCACCCGCCCTGCGCTGGCGCGCTTGCAGGCGTCCCCGAGGATCAGCAGCTCCATCAGGTTGTCGTTGGCCGGCGCGGAGGTCGGCTGCAGCAGGAAGACATCCCGCCCGCGGACGTTGTCCGCGATCTCCACCTGGACCTCCCCGTCCGAGAAGCGACCGACCTTGGCCTGCCCCAGGGACACTCCGAGATGCTTGCAGATGGATTGGGCCAGTTCCGGGTTGGCGTTCCCGGTCAAGAGCTTGATCTCACCGTACATCGGTCTCGCCTCGGAGCAGAAGGAGCGGAGGATGTGAAGTTTGGGGCGGCAGGATTCGAACCTGCGAATGGCGGGACCAAAACCCGCTGCCTTACCACTTGGCGACGCCCCAGTGACGGCCCTCTAATAGCAAGCCTCGGCGACACGACAACCCGAAGCGTCCCTCAGCCCCGCGCTGTTGCAGGACCGTGGCACGCTGGACCGGCGGGCCATCGGGGCTATGCCAGGGCTGCCCCGGAGCATCAGCGAGCCCCCCCCGCCATCGCGCTCGCCTGGGCCCGGATCTCCCTCAGCGCAGGGTCTCGCTCCCAAGCCACAGCAGCCGGGGAGGCCACCAGCTCGAGCAGGCGTGGCTCCGCGAGCGCCCGTCTGCCCATGACCAGCCCGCCGAGCTCCAGCGCGCGGTCCAGCCACGCCACGCCCACCTCGTCGCTCTCCGCGTGCATGGCCAACAGGAAGGTGGTCTCCGCTGCGCACTGCCGCTGCCCTGCCTTCTCACAGCGCTCAAGGAGCTCCAGCAGCGCCGCGGTCTCCAGATCCCCCGTGGCCGAGCGGAGCTGGGCCACTTCGAGCTCCAGGGCCAGCGACTCCACGGGGTCCAGCTCCGGGGCCTGCATCAACACCAGGAGCGCGGCGGCGGAGTCCCCCCGCTGGTGGTGCAGCCGGGAGAGGTTCAAGCGCGGCGCCAGCTCCTCAGGGTCCTGGGCCAAGGCCTGCGCAAAGAGTGCGATGGCGTCATCTTCGCGTCCCTGCAGGCGGCGCAGGCGCCCGCGGTCGGTGAGCACCCCCGAGGTCTCGGAGAGGGGCCCCAAGCCTCGGAGCAGCGACTCCGCCTTGTCGAGCTCCAGGCTGCGCTCGGGTCCGGGGCGCGCCGCCTCTGCGCGGGCGAGGCTCAGGCGGAGCAGCAGGACCCTGGCCTCGGGGGTGCCGAGCTCCTCGAGGATGTCCTCCCCAGCCGGATCCCCGGCGGCGAGACAGGCAGCCCCGAGCCCCAGCCCCTCCGCTCTCCTCCCCTTCCCAAGCTGACAGGCCTCCAGAGGCAGGCCGGCGCGCTGCCAGAGAGCCATGGTCCAGGCCAGCTCAGAGTCCCCGAGCTCCAGGGAGCCCACGCTCTCCAGCAGCTTGAGGGCGGCAGGGCGCATGCCCTCATCCAGAGCGAGCTCTGCGGCAGCCAGCCTCGGCAGGGGGTCCAGGGGGGCAGCGAGCATCGCGGCCTCACAGAGACCGGGGGCCCACCTCTTGTCCTGGGTCAGCGCCAGCAAACACGCATTGACCTGCAGCGCCGGCGAGGACAGGCTGGGCTCGTCCAACGCGCAGTCGGCAAGGTCCTGGGTGAGCACGCAGCGGACCAGAGCCCCGTTTGCGTCGAGATCCGTCACGCCACGCAGTGCCTCGTCTGCGCAGTCGGGTCTGTCGAGCTTGAGGCAGGACCGGGCCAGACGTTGGGCCTGGGTGTCCGTGAGCCCAACGGCCTCTTGATACCGGGAGACGGCCTGCTCCCAGTCACCCTGCTCGAAGGCGCGGTCCCCCCGGTCGGCGGCGCTGCAGGCCAGCCACGCCCACCACACTCAAGCGGCCCGGAGCTTGCGGGTGGCCTCTCGGAGACCGTCGATGGTCAGCGGGAACATCGGGAACAGCGTGCCGATCGCGCTGACGGTGGGGTGGCGCCAGTAGGTCTGCGGATCGGGGTTGAGCCAGACGCTGTGGGGACACTCGGCCTTGATGCGCTGGAGCCACTCGTGGCCGCTGGGGCCGCGCTCGCCGAAGCCGCCGCTGTCCGCGAAGAGCTCCCAGGGGGCCATCGATGCGTCGCCGACGAAGATCACCCGGTGCTCGGGGGTGAGCTCGCGGAGGACCTCTTCCGTGCGGCGGCGATCCCAGGTCTGGTAGTCGCGGTAGAGCCAGCCGTAGACGCAGTTGTGGAAGTAGTAGTGGTCCAGGCTCTTGAAGGTCTTCATCTCCTTGGAGGCCGTGAAGAGGCGGGAGACGAGCTGCGCGTGGGGGGCCATCGAGCCGCCTGCGTCCATGAGCAGGAGCAAGCGCACGCGGTTGGCGCGCTCCTTGGTGAAGACCAGGTCGATGTCGCCGGCGTTCTTGGCGGTGCTGTCGATGGTGCCGTCGAGATCCAGGACCTCGTGGCCTTCGCGCTTGAGCTTGCGCAGCTCGCGGAGGGCGACCTTGAAGTCGCGGATCTCCAGCTTGAGGTCGGTGCGGTAGCCCTGCCAGCGCCGCTCACCGGCGACCCGGACCGCGCTGCGGCCTCCCCCGCTGCCGCCGATTCGGACGCCCTGATTGGCCTTGCCGGAGTTGCCGTAGGGGCTGGTCCCGCCTGTGCCTACCCAGCGGTTGCCGCCCTCGTGCCGCTCCTGTTGCTCACGGAGGGTGTCGGCGAGGGCCTGGAGCAGCTCTTCGAGGGAGGCGAACTGATGCTCTCCGGGGGGGCGGCCCTCTTCCCAGGCGGCGGGGTCGTTCAGCCAGCTCTCCAGGGCCTCCTTGAGCTCAGGCTTGAGCTCCACACCGGCGAAGGTGGCGTGGAAGGCGATGTCGTAGGCGTCGTAGTGCGCCTCTTTGTGGACCAGGAGCGCGCGGCCCAGGCGGTAGACGCCGTCCAGATCCCGGGCGAGGTTGGCCTTGAGGCCCTCCAGGAAGGCAAGCCACTCCCCCGTTCCGACGGGGAGGCCCTGGGCGCGGAGGTTGTAGAGCAGCGGCAGGAAGAGCCGGCCGTGGACGCTGTCGCTCCCGGAGTTGACGGTCTCGGTGGCCATCAGTGGCCCCGCTTGCGCCGGATCTCAAGGGTCTCCAGGTCCTTCTCCTGCTTGAGGAGCACGCCCAGGAAGGGCATCTCCTTGTCGATGCGCTCGACGGGGATGCCGGCGCGGACGAGGACCGTGAGCCAATCCAGGAACTCGGAGGTGCTGGGCTTCTTGCGGAGGCCGTCGGTCTTGCGCAGCCGGTAGAAGCGGTTCATGGCCGTCTCCAGCAGGGCGCTGTCCAGGTCCGGGTGGTGGACCGCGACGATCTTGGCCATGCGCTCCTTGTCGGGGAAGCCGATGTAGTGGAACACGCAGCGGCGCAGGAAGGCGTCGGGGAGCTCCTTCTCGGCGTTGGAGGTGATGATGGTCACCGGCCGGTGCCTGGCGCTGACGGTCTCGTCCAGCTCGGGGATGTAGAACTGCATCTCGTCGAGCTCGCGGAGCAGATCGTTGGGGAACTCCAGGTCCGCCTTGTCGATCTCGTCCAGGAGCAGGACCACCTGCTGATCGCTGGCGAAGGCCCGCCCCATGGGGCCCAGCTTGATGTAGCGGCGGATGTCCGAGACGTCCCCGTCACCGAAGCGGGAGTCGTTCAGGCGCTGCACCACGTCATAGGTGTAGAGCCCCTCGCTGGCCTTGGAGGTGGACTTGACGTGCCAGGAGAGCAGCGGCTTCTCCAGGGCTTCGGCGATGGCGTGGGCCAACAGGGTCTTGCCCGTGCCGGGCTCCCCCTTGACGATCAGCGGTCGCTGGAGGGCGATGGCGGCGTTGACCGCGGACAGCAGGTCGGGGTCGGCGATGTAGCGGCTGGAGCCGGAGAAGGAGTCGAAGCGCATGTGCTGTGGCTATCGCCCTCTCGCAGGATTGTCCCATTGTCCCAGATGTCCCTGGCGCGGACGTGATACGTGCCCCAGCGGGAGGGCCTGCAGCCGCAATGAAGCGGCCTCGCCGCCGTCCCCCTCACAAGCGCGGGGCGAAATGAATCGCCCGCCGGCGCGCAATCACGCGAGATGGAACTTGGAACCGAAAATCGCCGTTCTCATCGACTTTGAGAACATCGCCGCAGGCACCGAAAAGGAAGGCCTTGGCAAGGTCAACGTCGGCCTGATCATGAACCGACTGCGCGAGAAGGGCAAAGTCCTGATCGCCCGCAGCTACGCCGACTGGGGCCGCTTCGCCCGCTTCAAGAAGGACATGCTCTTCGAATCCGTGCAGCTCTTCGAGCTGTCGGCCCACGGCATGAACGACAAGAACCGCGCCGACGTCGCGCTGGTCGTCGACTGCATGGAGCTGGCCCTGACCCGCGACTACATCGACACCTTCGTCGTGGTCTCGGGTGACTCCGACTTCACCCCCCTGATCCAGAAGCTCCGCGAGCTGGACAAGCGGGTGATCGGGCTCGGCACCCGCCGCAGCACCAGCCGCCTGATCGTGGAGGCCGTGGACGAGTTCATCTTCTACGACACCCTGCGTCAGCAGAAGACCCAGCGCCCCAAGCGTCGCAGCGAGGGCGAGGACACGCCCAACAAGCTCAGCCGCGAAGAGGCCATGGAGCTGGTCACGGAGGCCCTGGCCGCCCTGCAGCGCGAGGACCCCAAGCCCGCCCACGGGAGCCGGATCAAGGAGCAGCTTCTCCGCAAGCACCCGGCGTTCAACGAGGCCGACCTGGGCTTCTCCAGCTTCGCCCGCTTCCTGGAGTACTGCCAGAAGCAGAACATCATCTCGCTGTCCCGCGACCAGAAGGGCGGCGGCTACCTGGTCGACGCCGAAGACGATGGCGGCGGCTCCGAGAGCGGCACCGATCTGGAGCTGTCCTCCGGCGCCCGCAAGCTCTACGACATCCTCAAGGGCGAGGAGCTGGAGCTGCTCACCCGCGAGCATCGTCAGGCCCTGGCCGACGCGATGATGCAGGTGATCGCCGACCGCAGCGGCCGCAACAAGCGGGTCAACATCCAGTGGGTGACCCAGGACTCCGCGAAGAAGGTGCGCAGCGGGGAGACCTCGCTCAATGGCCGTCAGGTCAAGAGCCTGGTGAACGTGCTCCACGCCCAGGGGGTGTTCCGACACACCGACGGCGAGCCCGTCCGCAGCTTCTTCGCCGCGTTCGAGCTGGGCGTGAAGGACGCCGCGGGCGTGATGAAGACCCTGGACGTCGCCGCCCTCAAGACCCTGCAGGAGCAGGGTGTCGCCCTCAAGAAGGTGGTCCCCGACGTCGCTGAGCTGCTGTTCGGCGACCGCAGCAAGACCCGAGTGGTCGAAGAGCTGATGGCCTGGGAGCTGTCCGGCAGCCCCTCCAAGTCCTCTGCCAGCAAGTCCGCTGCCAAGGACGCTGACAAGGATGCCGACAAGCCGGCCGCCAAGGAAGCGGAGAAGCCCGCTGACAAGGAAGAGGCCAAGAAGGAGGAGGCACCCAGCAAGCCCAAGCGGACCCGTGCACCGCGCAAGCGGAGCTCCACCTCCAAGGCCGCAAAGCCCGCGACCGCCAGCGAGGACACCAAGTCCGCGAAGGCTGATGCGCCCGCCGAGGCTCCCGCCAAGGCTCCTGCCGAGGCTCCGGTGAAGGAGGCCGCTGAGGCCCCCGCCGAGGAGGCTCCCGCCAAGGCTCCGGCCAAGCGGACCACCACCAAGCGCAGCAGCACCGCCAAGAAGACGACGGCAGCCAAGAAGACGACGACCAAGAAGCCCGCGGCCAAGAAGACCGCGAGCGCCAAGTCGACGTCCTCCACAGCGACCGACGCCCCCGCTGAGAAGGGCGCTGAGGCTGCTGAGGCGCCTGCCGAGGCCGAGAAGCCCGCGGCCAAGAAGACCACCCGCACCCGCAAGCCCCGCACCACCTCCGCCGCGACGAAGGAGAGCAGCGCCAGCAGCTCGACCACCCGCAAGCGGACCACCACGGTGCGGACCAAGGCGGCCAGCGCCAAGACCGAAGCCAGCGCCGACTCGGCTGCCAAGGCTGACGACAAGGGCGAGTCCTGAGCCGCTGAGGCGTCCCAGAGACAACACGGGCCGGCAGTCGAGAGTGACTGTCGGCCCGTTCTGCGTTCAGGCTGCCCGGGGCGCGCCCTCAGCTCAGCAGCACCTGCCGGATGCTCCGGACCGCGCCGGACTCCCCGCTCAGCGCCTCGGTGCGGGCCACGATGCTGTCCAGGGCGCTGCGAGGCAGCGGCCGGTCCAGCAGGTTCACGTCGACCGCGATGCCCCAGTCGCCCAGGTCCTGGTGCTCGGAGCGCAGGTTGTCGGCGCCGGCCTCGAAGATGGCCGCGTCCAGCGCCCGCTTGGTACCCCGGGTGGTGGAGTGCACGACCACCAGGACGGCGCGGCCAGCGCGCAGGTCGTCCGCCATGGAGATCTGGGTGCGGGGCGAGTAGACGCAGTCCCGGATGGCCCCGCGCTCGGAGAAGCCGTTGGTGGTGCGGGAGACCCGGAGGGCGATGCGGGGCTGGGCCTCCTGGGTGGCCGCGCCGATGTGCGGGCTGCAGATGACCCGCGGCTCGTTGGCGTAGGGGTTCTTGGTCCAGCCCGGGCCCTTGGCGCGGGGCTCGGAGGGGTAGACGTCCACAGCGGCCCGACGGATGACCCCGGCCTCGATGGCATCCAGAAGATCCTGGGGTGCGTGCAGGAAGCCGCGAGAGAGGTTCAGGTAGATGCGGGGCGAGCTCTCCGGCCGCTTCGACCCCAGTCTCATCAACAGCTCACGGGTGATCAGCCCGTCGTTGCTGCGGCCCTGCCAGTCCACGGCGCTGGGGTGCAGCGTCACGTAGTCGCAGCTCTCGAAGAGGGACTCCAGGCTGTCAGCGGAGCGCCAGCCCATCTCCTGGCCCACCTCCTGCGCCACGCGGCGGTTGTCGTAGAAGCAGATCTCCATGCCCAGGGCGTCACAGACCCGGGCGGTGGCCCGGCCGATGTTGCCCAGGCCAACGATGCCCAGGACCTTGCCGCGGATCTCGTAGCGCTCGTGGTTGTTCTTCTGCCAGTTGCCCTCGTGGGTCTCCCGATCCGACTGGTAGAGCCGGCGGGACAGCGCGATGAGGTTGGCCACGACCAGCTCGACCACCGAGCGACCGTTTGAGACCGGGTCATTGAAGATGAGCACGCCCTGCTCGGCGGCGGCGGCCTTGTCGATGCTGTCGTCCCCGATGCAGCAGAGCTGGATGGCCATCAGATCGCTGGCGCCCTCCAGGACCTCGCGGGTCACGGGGACCCGGCTGCGCTTGAAGAGGACCTGGCTGCGGTGCTCGTTGAGCAGCTTGAGCAGGGTCTCCGCGTTGGGCGCCTCCGCGACGCGCACGACCTCCTCGAAGGCCCCCTCCTGGAGGAGATCATCCAGGCTGGGGTGGGGGTTCTCGACAACCAAGGCCCGCTGGAAGGGGCCAGACAACACGCGGGGCATGTACTCTCCAATTCAGGGCACCCACCTTTGCCCGGCAGGGCCTGCTGTCAACGCCTCCCGCGCGGATCGGCACCCCCTCGTCACCTCTCCCGGTTAGCTCGTGAACGTGAAAGTCCTGGCCTGTGACATCGACGGCGCGCTCATCGACGTGCGCCCCAGCTTCTACCGCATCATCCAGGAGCTCTCCGGGGCCACCCTGGACGAGATCCACCGCTTCAAGCAGAACGGCGGGTTCAACTGCGACTGGGACACGGCCCGCGCCTGCAAGGCCTGGATCGACGCCGGGCGCCCCGAGATCTTTGGGCAGGTGGCGTCCGTCGAAGAGCTCGTGGCGCGCATCGGGCACGATCCCGGCGACCTGGCCGAGGCCGGTCAGGCGCTCTACCGCGGCGGCTACTGGCGCGATGAGACCCCGCTGGTGCCCCCGCACCTGCTCCCCAGCCTCTCCACCCGCTTTGAGGTGGTCGCCTGCACCGGCCGGGACCGCTGGGAGCTCGCCCGCGCCCAGGAGACCCTGGACTTCCAGTTCTCCGCGGCGACGACCATGGACGAGGTGCGCAAGCCCGACCCCGAGGCCCTGCTGCGGCTGATCCCCGCGGGCGCAGAGCTCTGCGTGATGTTCGGCGACAGCGAGGACGACCGCCGCGTGGCGCGGAACGCCCAGGCCTACACCCGCGTGCCCATCTACTTCTTCCCGGTCGTGGACAGCCCAATGCCGCTGCTCCAGGGCCTGCAGGACCGAGAGGACACGGAGGCCTTCCTGCAGGAGCTGTGCGAGTCCTGGGCCAGCCCATGCTGATCCGCCGCGTCATCCCCGTGCTGGACATCCGCCGGGGCCGCCTGGTCAAGGGCGTGCAGTTCGGGGACCTCCAGGACGCCGGCGACCCGGTCCAGGCGGGCTGCCTGTACGCCTCCATGGGCGCGGACGCCCTGATCGCCCTGAACCTGTCCCGCTCCGAGGCCCACACCGCCCGCTACGTCGAGATCATCCGCGAGATGGTCCAACGCTCCGGCGTCCCCGTGATCGCCGGCGGCGGCGTCCGCACCCTCAACGCCTTCGAGTCCCTGCTCATGGCGGGCGCCAGCGCCGTCAGCGTCGCCACCCAGGCCATCCGGGACCCCGGCTTCGTCACCCGCGCCGCCCAGACCTTCGGCAGCGAGCGGGTGATGGGGGCGGTGGATGTGCGCTGGGCCGGCAACGGCTGGCGGGTCCACTCCCACGGCGGCCTGCGCAACACCCTGCTCGACGCGCTGGACTGGTGCGCCGAGCTCGAGCGTCGGGGGGCGGGCCAGCTCATGCTGGTGAGCATGGATCGCGACGGCACGGGCTCCGGGTTCGACACCGACCTGGTCCGCTACGTCCACGAGCGCGTCCGGGTTCCCCTGGTCGTCAACGGAGGAGCTGGGACGGTGGAGGACTTTGTGGAGGCCTGCCTGGCTGGAGCCACCGCTGTCACCGCCGCCTCCCTCTTCCACTTTCGCCACCTGACCATCGGCGAGGTCAAAGAGGGCCTGCACCGCGAGGGCTTCGCCGTCAGCCAGTAGGGCCGCCCTGCGCGCTCAGTAGCCCGGCCCCCCCGAGAGCAGGAAGCCGTGGTAGCCGGTGGTGACCAGCAAGCGCTCCTGCCCCTGCCCCGCGATGCTCGTGACGCCCTCCGGGAGCAGCAGCACGTGTTCGCTGGTGTAGCTCCCCGCGTCGAAGGGGCCGTAGAAGGGCACCACCTCCCGCTGGCTGGACACCAGGACCACGTCCCGGCTCCCCTCCCCGTCCAGGTCGCCGGCGACCACGTGGTTTGCCATCGGGCTGAGCAGGAGCTGGAAGTCCACGCCCTCGAAGCCCTCGACGCTCCCCAGGTGCACGCTGAGCCCGGTGTAGGTGAGCAGGTTCACGTCGGCGTAGCCGTCGCCGTCCACGTCCGCGCAGGAGAAATCGCTCGCGATCCTGCTGGTGTCCTCGACGATGCGGGAATCCAGGTCGAGTGCACCGGGGCTGTCGGGGTCCAAGAGGTGCACCCCTGAACCCTGGGAGAGCACGAGCCCCTGCTCCCTCCCCTCCCCGCCCAGCGCGCAGGCCGTCAGCGCGATGCCCACCGTTGAGCTGAGCTCGCCGTCTGCGGTCCAGGTCGCCTCGGCCTCCAGCCAGGTGGCCTCCGGGCCCGGATCCAGGTCGAAGAGGTAGACCTCGCCCCGAGTGACGGCCGAGAACCAGGGCGTGGTGACCAGGATGCCGTCGTCCAGCAGCGCCACGCGGTAGCCAAAGCTGCTGTCCCCGTAGCGCCCGGTGATGGAGTCGTGGTCGTCGATCGCGCCCGCGAGCCCGCCATCCGGCCAATACCAGACCCGGCCCTGGCTGATGGTGTCCTCGCTGCGGTAGGTGGAGATGCTGCCCATGAGCACCGCGTGGACGCCGTCCTGGTCGGGGTCGTGGGCGTCCAGGGCGTAGGCGGTGCCGCGGGTGTCTTCGCTGACCACCAGCGCGCGCGCGTCCCCGTCGCTGTCGAGCCCCTGAATGACACCGAGTCCCCCCTCCACAAAGCTCCCGGCCAGCAGCCAGACCGGCTCGTCGCCCTCGCTGAGCACCACCGGCTCGTGGCTCGCGTAGGCCCCCAGGCTGTCGACCCAGGCCGCGTCTTCGGTCGAAGCGCTCATGCTGCCGTAGATTCCGCAGGAGAGGGTGTCGACCCCGCAGTCATTGACGACCCCATCTCCGCAGATCTCGTCAGCCCCCGGGTAGGTCGTAGGGTCCTCTGGCGCACAGTCGAGGTCATTGTCAGCGAAGCCGGCGCCAGGCGCGCAGACCAGCTCACTGCCCCCCGTGCCGTAGCCGTCCCCGTCGCTGTCCACGTAGCCCAGGGTCCACCCCCGGGCGTCGGGGTCCTCGCCATTGGTGAGGCCGTCGCAGTCCTCGTCCCGCTGGGCGGCATCGCAGAACTCCAGGGCGCCGGGGTTGACCTCTGGGTCCAGGTCATCGCAGTCGTCGCCCCCGTGCTCGGCCGCGTCGAAGCCGTCCCGATCCGCGTCGTAGTCGTCGGGCTCGCAGTCGCTGTCCACGCCGTCGTACCAGGTCTCGGACTGACCGGGGAACACGCTGGAATCGGCCTCGTCGCAGTCATCGCCGCGGGGGGAGAGCCCCTCGCTCGCGCCGCACTGCGCCCCCACAGGCTCACCCGCGCCCACGCCATCGCCGTCTTGATCCGCGTACACGTCCACGGACTCGGCGTCCGCCCCGCCGCAGGTGCAGCGCGACTCGAGGGCGTCCGGATGTTCGCTGGGGTCCCCGTCGTCACAGTCTCCAGGCTCCAGCACCCACCCCACCTGGGGGCAGCGCTCGGACCAGACCGACTCGCGGCCCCACCCGTCCAGATCCTCGTCCAGGTAGCGGAGCGCCGGCGCGCCGACGGACGCGTCTGCGTCATCACAGTCCCGGGCGGCGAAGACACCGTCTCCGTCCGCATCCACTGGCCTGCCGCAGGCTGCGAGCAACAACAAGAGCATGGCGGGACGCTACCCCCCGGCGGGCGGGGGCGTCCAATGGTGGAACCGGGCTATCATGTGGCCCCAAGCCCCCCGGGAGCCATGTCAGAAGCCGCCCCTCCCCTCGCAGATGGCCGCTACCGCTTGATCTCTGTCCTCGGCGAGGGCGGAATGGCCAAGGTGTACCGGGGCTTCGACTCCCGGCTGCAGGTGCAGCGGGCGATCAAGATCCTCTCGCCAGAGCTGGCCAAGCGGCGCTCGCTGCGGGTGCGCTTTGAGGGTGAGGCCAGCACGATGGCGCTGCTGGAGCACCCGAACATCGTGCGGGTGTACGACGTCGGCGCGGACGGGGAGCGGGTCTACATCGTGATGGAGCTGGTGGACGGCGGCTCGCTGCTGGACCGCGTCAAGCTCCACGGGAACCTGCCCCCCAGGATGGCGGTGCAGGTGACCATCGACATGCTGGACGCCTTGGATGTGGCCCATCGGCGCGGGGTTGTGCACCGCGACATCAAGCCCCACAACATCCTGCTGTCCACCGACGGCAAGCTGCGCATCACCGACTTTGGCATCGCCCGCATCGACAACCAGGGCGACGACGGCATGACCAAGACCGGCGCGGTCATGGGCACCTGGGGCTTCATGGCGCCGGAGCAGCGGGTGGACGCCAAGAGCGTGGACGTGCGCGCGGACATCTACTCCACCGGAGCGACGCTCTATTCGGTGCTCACGGGCAAGACGCCGGTGGACCTGTTCGTCGCGGACATGGACAAGGGGCTGCTCGCGGGGATCGACCCCGAGCTGGCCGAGGTGATCAAGCGCAGCACCCGCTACGACCGCGAGGAGCGCTACACCACCGCGGCGGAGATGGCCGACGCCCTGCGCGCGATCCTGGAGCTGCTGCCGGCCGACCCGCCCGAGACCCCAGAGCTGCTGGCCGCCGCCGCGGACCTTCACCAGCAGCGACACCTGGCGCCGGTGGGTGGGGGCACCGGTCTGCTTGACGGGAGTGGGTCCTCGCCGGCGCCCAGGTCTGCTGGCCGCGTGATCCAGGAGACCGCCATCCCGGAGGTGGGCCCTCCCGCCCCGAGCGCCCTGCCGCCTTCTCCCTCCCCGGGGCCTGCTCCAGCGCTGGGCACCATGGTCCCGGACGACCACATGGACCCGGAGCCCTTGCCGCCCGCGCAGGCGCCCACCCCGGCACCCAAGCCCGCCCTGGGTACGGACCATAGCGGCCTGACGCTCTCCGCCCCGGAAGAGCCGACGGTCCCCCAGCGCTCCCCCCCCTACGCCCTGATCGGAGGTGGCCTGGCGCTCTTGATCGCGCTGGCGGGTGGGCTGTGGTGGGCCTCCCAGGAGCCGGAGGTCCAGCCGGATCCAATCGGGGTCACCGAGCCGCCGCCCCCCGAGGTGCAGCCGATCGAGACCCAGCCCGTGGAGACCCCGCCGGTGGAGACGCCTCCGGTGGAGACGCAGCCTGTGGCGACCCCCGAGAAGGACCCACCCAAGGATCCCGTGACGCCGGTGGTCCGGGACACCCCCAAGGATCCGGCCCCTGAGAAGGACCCGGTCAAGCCCGCGGTGGACCCCCAGCCAAAGGACCCGCCGGTGACCACCGTGACGGTGCCCCAGGCGCTCACGCACACCAAGCCCAGCAGCGCACGCGCAGGCAGCCCGCTGACGCTCTCGGTGGGGGCTCCGGACGGCTACACCGTCACGCTGTACTACCGGTCCGCGGGAGGCGGTCGCTACAGCGCGCAGGCCATGCGCTACTCGGGCTCGGGGTACAGCACGCAGATCACCCCGGACGCCAGCTACAGCGCGGGCCTGGAGTACTACATCCAGGCCAAGCCCAAGGCGGGCGGCGAGCTGCTCAAGAAGGGCTCGGGCTTCTCGCCGATCAAGGTGCCGGTCAAGTAGGCCGACCGAGGGAGCTGCCGGTCTGGGATTCGGCCGGCCGCAGGCTCAGTAGGTGCCCTGGATCCACAGACGCGCGGTGTCGTTGGAGATGTTCGCGCCGCCGGTCTCCATGCGCAGGACGTAGCCGCCGCCGACCCGCAGCTTGTCCTCCAGGAAGTGCCCGGTCACGCCCGCGTAGGTGTGCATGAGGTCGCCGTTGTCGCTGAGCGCGGTGTCCTCGTCGAAGGTCTCCCAGCGCACGACGGGCTCCCAGCGATCGGCCACGGTGTAGCCGACCTGGGCGTAGGCGCCGATGCGGGTGGTCTGCGCGAGCACGGCGGGGTCCACCACCGTGGTGTCGGTGGGGGTGAGGCGAGCCCAGTGGCCTTCGCCGATGACGGTCAGGCCCTTCATGCGGAAGATGAGGTCACCACCGACCACCAGCTCATCCACGGCGGCCTCGTCGTTGTAGACCACGTCGGCGCCTACGCCGATCACCGGGGCGTCCACCACCCCAAAGCTGCGGTAGGCCTGGCTGTGGTCGCCTCCCAGGGTCCAGTCCACGCGGCCTGCGAACAAGAACAGGTTGTCCTCGTCTCCGAGCAGGGAGCCGTTGCCGTTGTAGACGCCGCCCTGGACCCGGAGGTTGGCGGGCGCATTCCAGACGGCCAGCGCCCCCACCTCGCGCAGGGAGACCATGTGGTTGGACTGGACCGTGCGGTCCTGGAAGGGGAGCTGCAGAGAGGAGAACTGGTTCTCGCGGCCCCAGGGCACCTTGACCAGACCGCCATAGACCGTGAGGTTCTCGTTGGCTGCGTAGGAGATGTTGGCGTCGATGAGGCCAAGCTGTCCCGTGGCGGCGAAGGGGATCGGGTCGGAGCCGGCGCTCATGCCCAGGATCATGCTCACGCCCAGTCGCTCAGCGGGGGTGGCGCCGAACTCGGCGGGGCGGACCATGCCCAGGCGGGCGCGGCGCAGCTTGAAGCCGGGGTCGTCCTCCGGGTCTCCGTAGCCCGCGGGATCTGCCTGCGCGGCCTCGTCCATGTCGTAGAGGGTGACCCACATCTGGCCCATGGCGTAGGGCTCGAGCTCGGCGGCGTGGGCGGAGGTGGACAGCAACAGCGACAGGAGCATGGGGACCTCGCAGCGGACGCGGATCGGCGCCCTGAGCTGGGCTACCATAGCGCCTATGAACGCAATGAACCTGCTCGCCCTGCTCGCCTGCAACCAACGGCCCGATGCCTACGCCAAAGCCGGCGTGATGGAGGACCTGCGCGACGGGATCGGCGGGCCCAAGGCCCTGGCGCGCCCCGGGGACATCGTGCTGGAGAACGACCGGATCAAGGTCGCGGTGACGACGGCGCACAACTCCATGGGGCCCAGCCTCTTTGGCGGCAGCGTGATCGACGCGGACCTGAACCGCGTGGGGGCGCAGTACACCGGCGGCCGGGGCAACGACCGACTCGCGGAGATCTTCCCGACGGTCAACATGAACGTGCCCAAGGCGGACGGCGTGGACCCGGACACCGAGAGCTGGTCCGAGACCCTGGCCGCCCAGCAGGTGCAGATCCTGAGCGAGGGCAGCGAGACCGAGCCCGCCATCGTGCGCGTCACGGCCCCCAGCGAGCCCTTCCTGCGGCTGCTCGCGGGGCTGTGGGTGCTGGTGGACGCCCCCGACTTCACGCTGCAGACCGACTACATCCTGGAGCCCGGCCAGAGCTGGCTGACCATGCGCACCACCGCGGCGTTCACCGCCGACGAATCTGTGCCCGAGGACCCCGAGCTGCTCAGCTACGAGCCCGGCATGGAGCTGCTGGACCTGGCGCTGGAGAGCGGCGTGACCTTCGGCGACTTCTACCTGCAGGGCGGGTCGGTCAACGTGTTCGCCCCGGGGCTTGGCTTCTGGGAGGACGGCGCGGTCTACGAGGCGCGGGACGCTGGCCTGAACACCTTCACGAGCCCCTTCGAGCTGGACTTTGTGGCCGGCACCGCAGACGGGGTGAGCTATGGGCTGGCGTCCCTGTCCGGGCCCGTTTCCGTACCGCTGTTCACCAGCTCCCAGACCGCCGCCTTCGGCGTCGGCAAGACCGGGGATCCGGACGCCGGCGAGGACCGCTTTACCGAGGGCAGCGCCTACACCTACGAGCGCATCTTCGTGATCGGAGATGGCGACGTGGGCTCGGTGCTGGACGGCATCCTGGAGGCCCGCGGCGTCCCCACTGGGCGCGTGGACGGCCACGTGTACTCCGAGGGTCGGGCCGAGCCGCTCTCCGGGGTCAGCGTGCTGGTGTTCGAGCCCGGCGCGGAGGCCCCCTTCTCCCAGTGGGAGACCGACGTCTCCTGGACCGACACCGTCCCGGACGGCAGCTTTGGCGGGACCCTGCCCGTGGGCGAGTGGGAGCTGCAGGTGCACGACGGCGCGCACGGAACCGGCGACCGCATCGCCATCACGGTCACCGAGGGCGGCCAGGTCGACGTGAACCCCACCCTCCCCCTCTCGGGCAGCCTGTCGCTGGAGCTCATCGACGAGACCGGGATGCGCGTCCCGGGCAAGGTCACGCTCTTCCCGGCGGATGGCCAGGGCGTGGTCCGGGACCCGGTGCTGGGCGACGGCTACATCGCTGGGGATCCCGAGGCCGTGGTGTTCATGCCCTACGGCCAGAAGGAGGTCAGCCTCCCCCCCGGTGACTACGTCGCGTACGCAACCCGGGGCATGGAGTATGAGCTCGATGTCGCCGAGATCAGCGTCACCAGCGGCGGCCAGACCGATGCCATCCTGCAGGTGACCCGCTCCGTGGACACCAGCGGGTGGATCTCCGCGGACTTCCACGTCCACGCCGTGGCCTCCCACGACTCGGGCGTCAGCCTGCACGACCGCATCGCGACCATGGCCAGCGAGCAGGTCGAGTTCCTCATCTCCTCGGACCACGATTACGTGGCCGACTACCGCCCGGTCATCCAGGACATGGGCATGGAGCCCTGGATCTCCTCGGCGGTGGGACTGGAGGTCACCACGGTCGAGGTCGGCCACTACATCGGCTTCCCGGTGGAGCACGACTACCTGGCGGATGGCGGCGGGGCCTTCGACTGGACGGGCGAGACCCCCAGCCAGATGCTCAACGACCTGCGCAGCCTGGGCGACGGCCGCATCGAGCCGGTCACCATGGTGGCCCACCCCCGGGACGGCATCCTGGGCTACTTCGACCAGATGGGCTTCTCGCCCTACGGCGGCAACCCGGGCGCGCCGGTCGTGGACGACGGCATCCTCAAGATCACCAACCCGCTCACCAACTCGGAGAACTTCACCCTGAACTTCGACGCGCTGGAGCTGATGAACGGCAAGCGCTACGACTTCCTGCGCACGCCCACCCAGGCCGAGCTGGACGCCTACGCCGCGGACGGCAGCACCACCGCCTACGACATCATCGAACGCAGCCTGGCCGAGCAGGAGATGCTGGACGCCGGGGTCGACGACGACGGGGAGATCTTCCAGCTCGGCTATGGCATCCACGGCCAGATCGACGACTGGTTCACGCTGCTCAACCTGGGCTACCAGCTCACCGCGCTGGGCAACTCGGACACCCACGGCACCAGCAGCACGGAGTCGGGCTGCCCCCGCAACTTCGTGGCCTCGTCCACGGACGATCCCGCCTACGTGGACGCCGTCGAGATCGCCCAGGCGGTGCGCGATGGGCACGTGTTCGCCAGCTACGGCCCCTTCCTCCGCTTCACCGCGGACGAGGGCCAGGTGCTCATGGGCGACACCCTGGACGCCGCCAGCATCGAGCTTGAGCTGGAGGTGCAGTCCCCCACCTGGTTCGACGTCGAGCGGGTGGAGCTCTACCGCAACGGCGAGCTCATCGAGGTCTTCGAGATCGAGACCCCCAACGCCGACGTGCTCAACCTGGTCGAGTTCTACGAGGACGCCCCCGACCAAGACAGTTGGTACGTGATGATCGCGATGGGCAGCGGTTCCTTGGAGCCCCTGTTCACGCCGGTGCTCTACGAGCCCGTCCAGCTCCAAGAGGTCGTCACCGAGGCCTTGGGCGGCGTCGAGGCGCTCTCCGGCCTGCTCGAGCCCATGCCCCCCGCGCCCCGCACCCAGCCGGTGCACCCCTACGCCATCTCCAACCCCATCTACCTGAACGTGGACGGCGGCGAGTGGACAGCCCCCGGCGTCCCCGAGTTCATGTCCGAGCGGCCCGAGGACCTGAGCGCCGAGGAGTAGGCGGTCGGGAGCACTACAGGGTGTCAGTGCGCGCTTTGGCGGAGCTACGGGGTGTCAGTGCGCGCATTGGCGGAGCTACGGGGCGTCAGTGCGCGCATTGGCGGAGCTACGGGGCGTCAATGCGCGCATTGGCGGAGCTACGGGGTGTCAGTGCGCGCATCGTGGCCGTTGTCGGGTCTGTGGGGGGCCAGAGGAGCCCCAAAGGCGCGCACTGAGCGGCCGTAGCTCGCAGAGAGCGCGCATTGAGCCACCGTAGCTCCCGGAGAGCGCGCATTGAGCGGCCGTAGCTCGCCGGGAGCGTGCATTGAGCGGCCGTAGCTCACAGGGAACGTGCATTCAGGGCGCCTGGCTCTCACAAGAGCGCCCAGCCTGTCCTCGCTGGCGCCGAGCGGTTCCAACAAAGTCGAAAAGGAAGGCTTGACACCCGTCAAGCCGCCTTTGACGAACCCCCTCCGGCCCAAGCGGTCTGCCACATCAGCGCCGAGGGAAATCCCCGCCGGCCCCGAGACCCTCCCACTCCCGACGAGGTGTGATGTGACCAAGCGCAACCCCCGCGCAGAGGATTCCTCTGCCTTCATCCCGAGCCCCTTCCAGGCCGAGCTGCTCCAGGCCGCGGACCCCATGGCTCAGCTCACCGACTCTGGCGCCCCCAGGGGCACCCTCGGTGAGGACATCAAAGCCGCGCAGCGCGTCGAGATCGCTCGACTGTGGGGAGACACCCTGCTCAGCGTGCGCCACCTGGAGCAGAAGGAGGGGGCCCTGGTGATTGGGGACACCCTGGAACCCCTCCCTGGCCTCGATGAAGCCCACACCCTGGTATCGATCTCCCCCGCCGGCGAGGTCACCGTGGCGTTGATCAGCGACTGGCACGCAGTGCTGCGTGGCGCTGAGGGTCCCCTGCCCTTGGCTGAGCGCGCGCTGGACCTGGGCGGTACCCGCGAGCTGGAGCTGCGCCCTGGTGAGCAGCTCGTCGTGTGTGTTGGTGACTTTGCCTACGTCATCCGCCTGGTGAACGCGGCGGCCAAGGTGGTCGGCAAGAAGCAGGCGGACCTGCCCTTCATCGGGGCGACGGTGTTCACTGCCTTCATGGCCGCGATGGTCGGCATCCTGGCCTGGACCGCGCCGCCCGAGGCCGGACTGCAGGTCAACGAGGTTCCCGAGCAGGTCGCCGAGGTGTTCCTGACCCCGCCCCCTGAGAAGGTGAAGTCCTTCATCGAGGACGTGAAGCCCCCCAGCGAGAAGGCCGGCGAGCGCTTCAAGCGCAAGGAGGGCAAGCTCGGCAAGGAGAACGGGAACCTGGACCGGGCCTCGGGCAACCCGGTGGCGGGCCGCAACCGCGACCAGCGCATCGCCAACGAGGCGGGGCTCTTTGGGGCGATGCAGGACAGCGGCGTGTCCTCCATCCTGGGGAACAACGCCCTGGACAGCGGCCTGGGCAACGCCATCGGGCGCAGCGCGGGCCCCAAGGGCGTCCAGATCGGCACGGGCCTGGGGCTGACCGGCCGGGGGCCTGGTGGCGGCGGCACGGCGGACTGGAACTTCGGCACGGGCACGGACGGCCCTGGAACGGGCAGCCGGGACTACGACGGCGGCGGTGACATCGGGCCGCGCGGGACCGCCCAGCTCCCGACCAGCCGGGAGACCATCATCCTGGGGAGCCTGGACCGCTCGCAGGTGGACGCGGTGATCCGCCGGAACCTGAGCCGCTTCCGCTACTGCTACCAGCGCGAGCTGACCAAGGACCCCAGCCTGGGGGGCAAGGTCACGGTGAAGTTCACCATCGCCAAGGACGGCTCGGTGAGCGCGTCCAAGACCAAGGCCAGCTCCGTGGGCAACTCGGCGGTCGAGAGCTGCCTGAACAACACCATGATGAAGCTGCAGTTCCCCCAGCCCAAGGGCGACGGGATCGTCATCGTCTCCTACCCCTTCCTGTTCTCCCCCGGGTGAGATGGTAGGTGGCTGTATGGGGGGCTCGCCCCCCTAGCCCCGGCCGAGCCGGGGCCCGCGCTTCCAGGCTCGACCTCGAGAGGCCATCCAGGTGTCCTCGCCCCAAAGTCGGACCCTCTGCCAGGCACTCCTCCTGGCCTCGGGTGCCAGGTCGGAGGCTACGCATCGCGAGTGAGCGCTCCTCCGAGGCTACGCCTGACCGGTGAGCGAAACAGCCACCGATCTGGCGCCCTCAGGCCCCAGGTGGCTCGAAATTCTGTGTTTACGGACCTTCTTACGGCCATCGAACGGCCAACAGCGCTCACCGGTGGGCCGTAGCCTCAGAAAGGTGCTCACTCAGAGCCCGTAGCCACCGGGTCCCGCTCACTCAGAGCCCGTAGCCACCGGGTCCCGCTCACTCAGGGCCCGTAGCCACCTTCTTCCGAAGCGCGACAACGCACCGGGCTCCCCCACCCACCTCAGCGTGCTGCCCTCCCTCGGCCAGAGCCCCGGCCCCCGCAGTCGCCCCAACGTGATGCCGGTCGCCAGTCGCCAGTCGCCGCCGCCCCGACACCGGGCCCCAGATACCCGATACCCGATCCCTGATCCCCCCCCGCCTCAGAGCACCTCCTCCCGCGCCCGCTCCCGCAGGTTGTAGTCCGAGCTCATCGCCGCCCCATAGGCCCCCGCGTTCCCGATCAGCAGCAAGTCGCCATGCTCGGTATGCGGCAAGCGGCGGCCTGCTCCCAGCACGTCCCCGCTCTCGCAGATGGGGCCCACGACCTCGGCGGTGATGGCGCCCGGCTCCTCCAAGCGGCTCAGGTTCACGATCTCATGCCACGCCCCATAGAGCGCCGGCCGAATGAGGGTGTGCATGCCGGCATCCACGCCCACATACAAGCGCTGGCCCTTGTCCTTGACCTGGGTGACCCGCGCGAGCAGCGCCCCCGCCTCGGCCACCAGGAAGCGCCCAGGCTCCATCCAGATCTCGAACTGGGGGTGGGCCCGCTTGACCTGCGCCAGCACCTGGGCCATTGCCTCCAGATCCAGCCCCGGGGCACCCGCGCGCTCCGGAACGCCCAGGCCACCGCCCAGGTCCAGCACGCGCACGGTCCCGAACTGCTGGGCCATCTCCGCCAGGAAGCTGGCCTTGTCCCGCCACGCGCTCACGTCGTGGATACCCGAGCCCGCATGCGCGTGGAGGCCCACCACACGAGCACCCACCTCCTCGACCAGGCGCTTGAGCTCCGAGAGCTCCGCAGGAGGCACACCGAACTTGGACTGCGCCCCCGCGGTCACGACAAAGCGGTGGTGCCCATCGCCGCGACCCGGGTCCAGGCGCACAAAGATCTCCTTGCCCGCGAACAGCTCCGGCCACTGCCGCAGCGGCGCCACGGAGTCCAAGGTGACCTGGGCGCCCAACGCGAAGCCCGCCTCGTAGTCCTCCCGCGGCGCGAAGTTCGGCGTGTAGAGCATCCGCCCATCGACGCCCGCGCCAAAGAGCTCCCGCAGGCGCCGAAGCTCCCCGGGCGAGACACACTCGAAGCTCAGCCCAGCCTCAAAGAAGCGGCGAAGGATCCCGGGGTGGGGGTTGGCCTTCATCGCGAACAGAGCCCGGTCCAGCGGCAGCGAACGCAAGGCCGTCACCTGCCGATCCAGGGTCTCCCCGTCGTAGAGGTAGAGCGGCGTGCCCCCCGCAGCGGCCTGGATCACCGCCTCACGCTTGCGGGCCCACCACACAGGCGGCAGGCCAGGCTCCGCAGTCGAGGACAACTCGGCCCAGCTCGGCCCGAACACATCGTCCGCGTGCGCCCGACCAAAGAGCCGCTTGTGCAGGCTGCCGACCAGGGCGTCGGCCTGCTCCTCCGGCACCACGAAGCTCAGGTTCAGGTCGCTGGCCGCCTGACTCATCAGGTGCACGGCCTTGTCCTCGAAGCGCTCCAGCACCGGGCCCAGCTTGTGCAGGATGGCCCGGATGCGGCGACCCACCAGGCTGACCTGCGCGGCCCCCTGGATCATCGTCGGCGAACAGACCTGGCCCAGATCCTCCAGCAGGCGCTCCAGGGTGCCCGCGGCCAGGGTGTTCGCGGCGGCGTCCAGGGTCACGGAGACGCTGGCCTCGCTGGTGGTGACCAGATCGATGCTCACGTCGTGGCGCTTGAAGATGGCGAAGGCGTCGGCCAGAAAGCCCACCTGCTGCCACATGCCCAGGGTCTCCATGGAGATCACCGTGATCCCCTTGCGGGCGGAGACCGCCTTGACCTGGGGGGCGCCGGCCTGGACCTTGGGGGAGACCTGGGTGCTCTCCCACTCAGGGTGCGGCGTGCAGCGGATGATCAGCGGGATCTCCTGCTCCCGCAGCGGCGCGATGCAGCGCGGATGCAGCACCTTCGCGCCCGTGGTCGCGAGCTCCTGGGCCTCGTCGTAGTCCAGACGCTTGAGGAGCCTGGCCTCCGGGATGTCCCGAGGGTTGGCCGTGAACATGCCCGGCACATCGGTCCAGATCTCCAGGCGCTCCGCCCCCACCTTGGCCGCGAAGATGGCCGCCGAGGTGTCCGAGCCCCCGCGCCCCAGCAGCACGGTGTCCCCCTCGATGTCCGAGGCGATGAACCCCTGGGTGATCAGCACGCTCTGGCCGGGCGTGGACGCGAGCACCTCGTCGCGCTCCCAATCGACGTGGGCGCTCAGGTGCCGCCGATCCCCGAGCGGTGTGTCCCGAGCGCGGAGAAGCTCCCGAGCGTCCCTCCACTCCACATCCAGGCCAGCCCCCTCCAGGAAGGCCAACAGCAGCCGCGTGGAGAGCAGCTCTCCGGCGGACAGCGCCCGGGCGCGCAGGCGGGGCGAGACCTCCCCCAGCAGACCGACGCCCTGGGCGAAGCGCTCCAGGTCATCCAGGAAGGTCTGGGCGCGCTCGTCCAAGTCCACCCCCAGCGACACCGCGTGGTCCTGGTGCCGCTGCCGGATCCAGTCCAAGGTCCCCTGCCCCTCGCCGTCCACGGCCTCCTGCAGCAGGGTCTCGATCGCCGAGGTCACCCCCGACAGCGCCGAGCACACCACCAGCGGACGCTCCCCCCGCGACAGGCACAGCCGAAGCTGCTCCGCGATGACCTGCGAGCCACCGCTCATGCTGGTGCCTCCGAACTTGAGGACCACCCACGCGCTTGAATCCATGTCCTCTCCTGGCCAGGGGGGATCGGGCTGCTGTTGAGCGGGCGGCCACTGGTCCCAGCCGTGGTCGTCGGCGTCCCAGTCCACCTGGGGCTTGACCCACTTTCTCGGCTTGCTGCCCATGGAGACCCGCTCGCTGTCGGGCGCCGTCCTAACGCGTCAGGCGGCGGTAGATCGCGGGCAATCTGCGCGGCAGGGTCTCGGCGTCCTCGATCACGACGTAGCCGACCTCGCCGTACATCTGCTCCAGATAGCTGCGCGCCCGCGGGTCCACCGTTATGCAGAAGGGGTGCACGCCCTTCTGACGGGCCTCCCGCAGCGCGACCTTGGTGTCGGCCTGGGCGTAGGCGTCAAAGTAGCGCTCGCAGCCACAGTCCAGGGGCCGGCCGTCGGAGAGCAGCACCAGCAGGCGCGTGGTGGCGGGCTGGGCCAGCAGCTTGGAGGTCGCGTAGCGGATCGCCGCCCCGTCGCGGTTCTCCATCTTGTGGGTCATGCGGCCGATGCGCCGCCGGGCCGCGTCGTCGTAGGGGTCCGAGAAGTCCTTGGCCACGTAGAACGCCACATGGTCCCGCCCGTAGCCGGAGAAGCCGTAGATCCCACAGGCGTCCCCGATGGCGTCGACCGCCTCGGCGATCATCACCAGGGCCTCCTTCTCGACCTGGATGATGCGCTTTCCAGCCATCCCCGCGACCTCGTTCGTGGAGCTGCTCAGGTCCACCACGAACGCCACCGCCACGTCCCGCTGCTTGCGCACCTGGCGGCTGTAGATCCGGTCACTGGGGGTCACGCCGGCCCGCCGCTCAACCCGCGCTTCGATCACCCGGTCGAAGTCCAGCTCCTCCCCATCCGTCACCCCGCGAACCCGCCGCATCTGCTCGGGACGCAGCGCCGAGAAGCGCCGCCGCAGCAGGCAGATCTGGGCCCCATACTCGTCCAGCACGGCCTGCACGAACTCCCCGCTTCCGGGCTCCAGGCGGTGCTCCTTGACCTTGACCCAGGCGGGCTTGTAGTCGCCCAGCTTCTCGTCCCACTCGGGCTGAAGCGTGCTCTTGGCGCGGGGGTCTGCGTCAGGATCCAGAGGCAGCCCACCATGCCGGGCCTCGCGCTCCACCGGCGGCCGCTCCCGACCCTGCTCGACCAGCCCGCCCTCGGGTGGGGGGTGCCGCTCCAGCCAGGCCACCATCTCCTCATAGCTGCGCTCATCCGCCCCCAGCTCCTGCCGCATCGCCCGGCGGATCTCCCGCAGGCTGGCCTCCAGCCCCTCCTCGGACATCTGCTCCTGCAGCTCCCGGGCCTGCGCGTCCTCCCAGCGCTCCTCGTCTCCCAGCGCCTCGGGCCGCAGCGCCGCGCCCATCCCCTTGGGATCAAGTCCCTTGTAGGCCATCTGCGCCTGAGACTCTCCGGGCGCGTCGTCAGGGCTGGGCCGCTGCGGACGCTTGCCCCCCTTCTTGCGCTCTCTTTCCTGGGGAGGTGGCTCGTCGGCGACCTTACGCAGGTGGCCCTCCGCCTGGGCATACAACCCCGCGAGCAACCCAGCGCTGTCCTCCACCGTCGAGGAATGGGTCAGCGTTTCCACACGCGCCCAGAGGGCCTGTACTTCGGCCTCCAGGGCCGCATCCTCCAGGGCCTCGACCCGCCCCATGCTCTTCTGCAGCAGCCCCTCGACCACGGCTTGCACCGGTGGGAGCGAGTGTGCCGGGGGCCGCTCCGCCAGCTCCTCTGGGCGCAAGGTGTCCAGGTCCCGCTGCAGGCCCGGGTACTCGGCCACCATGCAGCGCTCCAGGCGCCAGTCCTCGCAGATCTGGAAGAGATCCCGCGCCAGCGAGCGGTTGGGGAAGCTGCGATAGAGCCGCTCCAGCTCGCTCTCGCCCTCGAAGGGCTCCACCCACTGGCCAGGGACCTCCCGCAGCTTGAGCTCGAAGCTCCCGAACTCCAGCGTGGCCGCCGTGCGGGCGGCCATGACCCGGTACACGGTGAAGTCCCGCTCGTCCCCGTAGCGGTCAACGCGCTCGGGCAGGTGCAGGTGCCGGCCCTCGGACCACGCCTGGCGGCCCTGGCGGCCGGGCACCGCCTTGATCTGCACGTCCTCCCCGCAGTGGGCGCGGGCGTAGAGCGCCAGGGTGCGGCTCACCTCGCTCAGCGCCAGCCCGGTCTCCAGCCGCGAGAGCTCCTGCTGGCTGGCCTTGGACTCGCCCCGCAGGAAGACCTCGGCGCGCCCCGCGTCCAGGTCGTGCATGGTCAGTCCGGACTCGATGAAGCGGCCCAGGGCCGGCCCCTCCAGGCGCTCCATGAGCTGCGGCAGCGCCCGGGCCACAAGCCCCACCGCCGAGGGGCTCTGGCGCAGGACCACGCCCAGCAGGCGCAGGTACTCCAGGCGCTCCGCGTCCGCCACGCGGGCGACATGGTCGGGGACCTCGCGGGCGACCTGAGCCCCCACATCGTGTCGAGCGCCCTGCAGGACCAGATCGGTGTACACCTCGGCGACCTGCGGCCCCAGAGCCGCTCGCACCGCCCCCACCTGTTCGGACCACGAGCGCAGCGCCTGCCGGTCCAGACGCAGCAGCTCCGCCGCCACCCCAGCCTGCAGGCCGAGGGACTGAAGCCGCGCCAGGAGCCGAGCCCGGCGCCCACCTTCGCGGATGAAGTCCACCTAGAAGAAGTCCCGCACGACCTCGTGGATCGACCGCTGCAGATCCGCGTCGTCGGTGAGGGTGCGCACGAAAGCGACTTCGCAGGCGCGGCGGCTCTCGATGCCCCGAGCCATCAGCGTCCCGGCGTGGATCAGCAGGCGCGTGGAGACGCCCTCCTCCAGGCCCCGGTCGGTCAGGCGGCGTACCTTCTCGGCCACCTTGATCAGGTGCCCCGCGCGGGTCTTGTCGACCCCGGACTCCTTCTGCACCACCTGGGCCTCGATCTCCGGCGCCGGGTAGTCGAACTCCAGGCTGATGAAGCGCTGGCGGGTGCTCTGCTTGAGCTCCTTGAGCACCGACTGATAGCCGGGGTTGTAGCTCATCACGAGCATGAACTCCGGGGGCGCCTTGAGGCTCTGCCCCAGCTTGTCGATGGGCAGCACGCGGCGGTCATCGGAGAGGGGGTGGATGACCACCATCGTGTCCTTGCGGGCCTCCACCACCTCGTCCAGGTAGAGGATTGCGCCGTGGCGCATCGCGGTGACCAGCGGCCCGTCCTTCCAGACCGTCTCGTCGCCCAGGATCAGGAAGCGACCCAGCAGGTCCGCCGCCGACAGGTCCTCGTGGCAGGCCACCGTGACCAGCGGGCGCCCCAGCTTGTGCGCCATGTGGGCCACAAAGCGGGTCTTGCCACAGCCCGTGGGCCCCTTGAGCAGCACCGGGAGCTGCGCTTGGTGGGCGGTCTCGAAGATCTGCACCTCGTCGGAGGCCGGCAGGTACCAGGGCGAGGACTCCAGCAGGAAGTCCTGGGCGGGGGGCGTGATGATGCGCATGCCCCAAGGCTATCCCGAAGCGGCGAGCGGCGTTCGACGGGCCGTTCCAGACCCAGAGCAGCTTTTTCCACCTGCGGAACAGAATCTTGACTACTCTGGCGCGGTCACTCATGGAGACCCAAATGCACCAGCGCCTCGTCGCCCTCTCGATCCTGTCCCTGCTCTCACTCGCCGCCTGCACCAAGGACGCCGAGGACACCGGGGACTCCGCCGTCGCCTCCGAGCCCACCTGGGCCGAGATGGATGCCGACCAGAAGAACGCCTACATGGCCAGCACCGTCACCCCGCAGATGGCCGAGCTCTTCCAGGCCTACAACGCGGACGCCTACGCCAGCTTCACCTGCAACACCTGCCACACCGACGGCGGCGACTACAGCATGCCGACCTCGGACCTCTACGGCTTCGACCCCGCCGCGATCCCCGGCGCCGACGAGGGCGACGGCTACGCCTTCATGCACAACGAGGTCGTCCCCAAGATGCAGGAGCTGCTGGACGACGAGAGCTTCGGCTGCCTGAACTGCCACCCCGCCGCCAACTGAGGCCGCTCGCCGGGTCAGAGGTCGTGTATCGTCGGCCTCTGACCTGGAGTTGCGCATGCGCCGTGGTGTCCTCGCCTGGGCCCTGATTCCCCTGTTGACCCTGAGCGCATGCAGCAAAGACGGTGAGCCCACCGACAGCGCAGCGGGCCCCGTCTTCTCCGAGCTCAGCGACGCTGAGAAGACCAGCTACATGGCCGGAACGGTCACGCCCAGGATGGCGGAGCTCTTCCAGGCCTACGACGCCGAGGCCTACGCCGACTTTGGCTGCGAGACCTGCCACAGCGCCGGCGGCGACTACAGCATGCCCACCGACGAGCTCATCAACTGGGAAGAGGGCAGCTTCCCCGAGGCCAGCGACGGCCCCGGCGCCGAGTTCATGCACGACCAGGTGCTCCCCGAGATGAAGGAACTGCTGGGCGACCGCTCCTTCTCATGCGTCGGGTGCCATGTCGAGGGCTGAGACGCAGGCGGGGCTCGGGTCTCGGGTCTCAGAGCTCGGGTATCAGGCATCACGCCGAGCCGGGCTCCCGTCGCAGCCGGTCGCGAGCTCAACCACGCACGCTTTGGAGCCCAGCACGAACGGCCCGGCGGCCCTCCTCCGCCCAGCCAGCCGCCCTCGGACAGAGCCACCTCCCGCCCGCTCCCAGCTCCACGTCATGCCGGTCCCCGGTCGCCGGTCGCCGGTCGCCGCGCTCAAAAAACCCCCGATCCAACCTGTAAGGAACCCCCTCCCCCGATCGTTGTCCACCTGAACAGCCAACCCCGGAGGCCTCCAATGCGTTCCCTCAAGCTCCTGACCGTCGCCGCCATCGCCCTGTGCTCCAGCTCCGCGCTGGCCTGCGGCATGCCCCCCAAGGCCGGGCTGTCCCTCGCAGACGCGATGGAGAAGATCGAGGCCCCCAACCCCGTCGTCGCCGAGGTCGTCGCCCCCGAGGACGCAGAGCTCGAGGCCCCCGCCGAGCCCGAGCCCGCCCAGGAAGAGGCCAAGGCCCCGACCGAGCCCCCCGCCGAGCCCGCGCAGCCCCAGGCGCCCACCTCCTGATGCTGCCGCTGCTGCTCGCCTGCGTCTCCGCCTCCCCCACCCCCGTCTCCCAGGGCGTGGAGGAGGCCGTCGCCGCTGAGCAGCCCGCGCCCCCTGTCGCACCCCAGGACGCCATCGCACAGGGGAGCTGTAATGTGTGTCACGCGGTCCCCGTCCAGGACGTGCCCGTGGCCACCCGCCAGGAGTCCTGCAGCGGCTGTCACATCTGGATTCAGGACATCGCCGCGGATCCCGCCAAGCGCCAGGTCGCCCTGGAGGTCTTCCCCCTCTGGGAGCGCTACGAGCGCACCGTCCACTCCTACCTGCAGGTCCCCAGCCTCGAGGCCGCCATGGCCCGCCTGGATCCCGAGTGGGTGGCCGCGTACTTGAACAACCCCCACGACCTGCGACCGATGCTGCCCGAGACCATGCCCCGCATGGACCTCTCCGAGGGGGAGCGAGCGGCCATCGCGGCCCTCTTCGCATCCGCCCAGACCCCTGTCGCATCTTCCCCCACCCCAACCCGCGAAAACCTGGGCGCCGGCGAGGAGCTGTTCACCACAAAGGGCTGCGCGGCCTGTCACAGCTTCGGGGCGCGCCACACCGGCGGCATCCCCATGGCGCCCGACCTTGGCCACACCCGCGCGCGCATGGACCCCGACCGAGCGGTGGCCTGGATCCAGGACCCGCAGGCCGTCTCCCCCGCCGCCACCATGCCCAACATGGGCCTGAGCGCAGACGAGGCCATCGCCCTGCGCGACTACCTCTACCTGGCCGAGCTGGACTGGACGCCTACCCCATCGGCCAGCGTCCAGCTCCCCGCCCCCGCCGACCGACCGGTCACCTGGGACGAGGTCAACGACCGCGTCTTCGGCCGCATCTGCGCCCACTGTCACATGAAGCCCGAGTGGAACGAGGGGCGCGCGGGCCCCGGGAACGCCGGCGGCTTTGGGTGGCCCTCTACCGGCGTGGAGCTCCAGTCGTGCGAGGGCGTCGCCAGCGTCTCCGACACCATCCCCGGCCAGCTCCTCCAGCGCGCCGAGGAGCTGCAGCGGGACCAGGTCCGCCCCGGTCAGCAGCCCAGCCAGCTCGCCCACAGCGGCAAGCCCGGGATGCCCATGGGCCTGCCCGCCATCCCCGATCCGGACATCGCCCTGGTGCTCGCCTGGATCGACCAGGGCAGCCCCTGCCCGCCGCCCGAGCCCCAAGCCCCCGCCCCCGAAGACTCTGAGCCCACCGCGCCGCGTTAGCCTGGGCCCATGCTGCTGCTCCTGGCCCTGGCCTGCTCCGACGACTCCTCCACCTTCGGCCCCTCTCGGATGGACGAGGACCCGCGCGTGCTGGTCTTCAACAACGCCACCGAGCCGGAATACCTGGACCCCACCCAGGCCACCGGCCACCCCGATGGCCGCATCATCGGAGAGCTCTTCGACGGGCTGACCGAGTACGACCCCGTCGACCTCTCCCCGCGCCCCAGCCACGCGGAGTCCTGGGAGACCCACCCCGACGGACGCGGCTACACATTCCACCTGCGCAAGGACGCGGTGTGGTCCGACGGCACGCCCGTCACCGCCCACGACTACCTGTGGTCCTGGGAGCACGTCCTCAACCCGGTCTACCTGGCCCGCTACGCCCAGCAGCTCTACCTGGTCGAGCGCGCGGACCTCTACAACACCAGCCGCGCCCTGCTGGTCACCCAGCACCCCAGCCTGCCCGCCGGGACCGCCCTGGAGGCCACCGACGTCAACGTGGTGCGGGCCACCCAGGATCTGCAGGTCGGCCACATCGCCGTGCGCGAGGGCGCCAGCATCACCCTGCTCGACCGCGACGGCGACCAGGTTCAGGTCTCCGCACGGGCCGCCTGCCCCGACATCTCCGACCTCGAGCTGCTCCAGGACTGCGCCGGACCCCCGGTGAGCGCCTGGCTCCCCGCCGACCAGGTCGAGACCGCCTGGCCCCTGGTCAACTCCCGCGTGCTCAAGGCCCCCACCCGCCTGGAGGACCCCCAGGGCGAGACCCTCGCCCAGCTCTCCCGCGGCGACACCGTCACCCTGCTCAGCGTCGACGGGGAGCGCGCCAAGGTGTTCTACGGCCAGGAGGAGAAGACCGGCACCCTGCGCATCTCCGTGCTGGAGGACCCCCGCGCCGAGCTCGTCGTGTACCAGGCCAAGGAGCTGGATCCGGTCGACTTCCACGGGGACACCTCACCCATCGACACCGGGGTGACCTCGCCTGCGGACACAACCCCTCCCACCGTCGAGGTCACCCTGGGGCAGGTCGTTGTGGACGACAGCCTGCTGGGCCTCTCAGCCCCTGACGACCACACCCTCATCGTGCGGCTCAGCTCGGTGGCGCCCTACTTCCTGCAGCTCAGCTCCCACACCACCCTGCGGGCCGCTCCGCAGCAGGCCTGGGAAACGCACGGCTCCCGCTGGACGCGCCCCGAGAACATTGTGACCAGCGGGCCCTTCCTGCTCACCGAGCACGTCGTCCGCGACAAGTTCGTGCTGGACGCGAACCCGGACTGGTGGGGCGCGGAGACCCTGGAGCTGGACCGGGTGATGGCCTACTCCATCGACAACCCGACCACCTCGGCCAACCTCTACAAGGCCGGCTACACGGACCTGGTCGTGGCCAACGACCTGCCGGTCTACTTCCTGCCGCTGCTGCAGGACAAGCAGGACTTCCACACCTCGCCGGCGCTCTCGGTCTACCTGTACCGAATCAACACGGACAAGCCCCCCTTTGACGACGTGCGGGTGCGTCAGGCCCTGGCCCTGGCCATCGACAAGCGCGACGTGGTGGCGGTCCGCAAGGGCGGCGAGATCCCGGCCAGCCACCTGGTGCCCCCCGGGCTGCCTGGCTACCCCGGCGCCCCCGGCATGGACTTCGACCCCGAGCGGGCGCGCGAGCTGCTGGCTGAGGCCGGCTACCCCGGCGGCGAGGGCTTCCCGCCCTTCACCATCCTCTACAACACCCAGGACGCGCACCAGCTCGTCGCCGCCGTCATCCAGGCGCAGTGGGCCGAGCACCTGGGCATCGAAGTCGAGCTGGAGAACCGGGAGTGGAAGACCTACCTCAAGGCGGTCAACAACGGCGACTACGACATCGCCCGCGGGGGCTGGATCGGGGACTACCTGGACCCGACCACCTTCCTGGACCTCTTCGTGACCGGCGGCGGCAACAACAACACGGGCTGGGGCAGCGCGGAGTACGACGCGCTCCTCAAACAGGCCGCCCGCGAGCCCGACCCGACCGAGCGCGCCCGCAAGCTCATGGAGGCCGAGGCCATCCTCAATGAAGAGGTGCCCTTCATCCCCATGTACTGGTACGTCTGGTACGAGCTCACCCAGCCCGAGGTCCAGGGCAGCCACCCCAACCTCCTGGACCAGCACCCCCTGCGCTACGTGAGCATCGAGCGATGATCTGGGCGCTGCTGGCGTGCACCCGCGGCCCGCTCCCCGACTCTGGCGAAGGCGACTGCACCCTCGCTCTGGACGGCCAGCACCGCAGCGCCACCAGCAGCCTGGACGGCCTGGAGATCTGGCTCGCCGGCGACCCCGAGCCCGAGCGCGCGCCCGTGATCGCCCTGGTCCTCCACGGCGGCCTCAAGGCGGACCAGGCGCCCCCCGAGCAGCGCCTCATCCTCCCCAGCGGGGCCAGCGTGGTCCAGCTCCACGGAGACCTCCCCGGGGATGACCTGGGGCCTCTGGACCGCGCCCACGTGCTCCAGCTGCTGCGCTTCGCCGCCGGAGAGCTGCCCGATGACACTGGCTGCAGCCTCCAGTCCTACGCCCCCGACCCCGCCGGCCTGGTCCTGGTCGGCCTCTCCCTGGGCGGCGACCTCGCCCTGGCCACCCTCGCCCTGGAGGACACCCCGAGCGTCGACGGGCTGGTCCTCTGGGAGGTCCCGTCCACCCCCGCGTTCGCCTCCCGCGAGTACCACTTGCCGGAGCGGGGCGACTGCGCGCTCACCGACGGGAGCCTGCGCTGCGAGATGGACTACAGCGCGCTGGCCTGGGACGAGCAGCCCTACCTGGATCGCAACGGCAGCGGCGCCTGGGAGGATCCGGAGCCCACCTGGGCCGGCCTGGACGTCCAGGGCGCGCGCTACGTCTCCCCCGAGATGCGGCGCCTGCTGGAGCCCCTGCTCCCCGAGACCCACCCGCTGGCCAGCCAGGACGACACCGACGCCTTCTGGACCGATCGCCGGGGCGACCACCTGGCCCCGCAAGTGCTTTCGCAACAGCCCGATCTCGCCGCGATCCTGGTGGCCGGGGAGCAGGACCACGTCCAGCCTTTCTCCGATGCGCCGCACGTCATCGGCCTGGGGCAGGCGCTCTCGGGGGCGAGGTGGCTGCGGCTGAACCCGGACTCCGTCTACACCGCCCAGGACCGGGAGAACCCCGCGAACACCGGCATGGACCTCTCGTCCCCCGGCGAGGTGCTGCTGGGCGCGACCGGCATCCAGCACGTGGGCGCCGCGGTCCACGAGCTGGCCGACCGCATCCGCGCCGACGACTGGTCGGCCGATCTGGACGCCCCCCTGTGAGCCCCCGCTGCGATAGAGGCGCCCGGTGACTGGCTTCATCACAAAGCGCCTGCTGGCCATCCTGCCCCTGGTCGTGCTCCTGGCGGCGGTGACCTTCACCCTGCTGCAGCTCGCACCCGGTGGCCCCTTCGACGCCGAGCGGAACTTCCCGCCGGAGATCCAGCGCCAGCTCGAGGCCCGCTTCCAGCTCGACCAGCCCTGGCACGTCCAGTTCGGCATGTACCTGCGCGGCCTGGCCGACGGCACATTGCCCAGCATGAAGCGCCCGGGGCTCACCGTCGGCGAGCTGATCTCCAGCTCCTTCCCGGTGAGCGCCGCTCTGGGCAGCCTCTCGCTGGCCTTCGCCCTGGTCGTGGGCGTGAGCTCCGGCATCATCGGCGCCATCCGCCAGAACAGCGTCTGGGACTGGACAACCATGAGCATCGCGCTGGTGGGCATCTCGGTCCCGAACTTCGTGCTGGGCCCCGTGCTGGTCGGCATCTTCGCCCTGGGCCTGGGCTGGCTGCCCCCGGCCCGCTGGGACGGCCTGTCCACCATGATCCTGCCCAGCGTGACCCTGGGCCTGGCCTACGCCGCGTACATCGCGCGCCTCACCCGGGCCGGCATGCTCGAGGTCATCCGCACCGACTACATCCGGACCGCCCGCGCCAAGGGCCTGACGGAGCGGGCCATCGTGTTCGGCCACGCCCTGCGCGGCGCCATCCTGCCCGTCGTGACCTTCCTGGGCCCGGCCACCGCGCGCATCCTGACGGGCACCGTGGTCATCGAGAAGATCTTCCAGGTCCCCGGCCTGGGCTACTACTTCGTGCAGTCGGCCCTGGACCGCGACTACTCCATGGTGCTGGGCGTCGTCTGCTTCTACAGCGCCCTGCTCATGCTCATGAACCTGGCCGTGGACATCGCCTACACCTGGCTGGACCCGCGGGTGAAGCTCTCATGAACGCTCCGGTCCAAGGCAGCTCCCTCTGGCAGGACGCCTGGCGGCGCCTCAAGCGCAACCGCGTCGCCCTGGTCTCCGGCGTGGTCGTGCTCGCCATCGGCGTCTTCTGCGTGCTCGGCCCGCTGGTCGCTGCCCTCTTCGGCCTGGACTACGCCAGCCAGGACATCCCCCTGGGCGCCACCGCCCCCACCTTGGCGCACCCCTTCGGCACCGACGTGCTGGGCCGCGACGTCATGGTCCGCACCATGCACGGCGGGCGCGTCAGCCTGTTGGTCGCCGCCGTCGCCACCGCCGTCAGCCTGCTGGTCGGCACCACCTACGGCGCCATCTCCGGCTTCGTGGGCGGGCGCGTGGACAACGCCATGATGCGCTTCGTGGACCTCGCCATGTCCACCCCCTACCTGCTGCTCGTCATCGTCCTGATGGCGCTCATCCCCCCGACCGCGATCCAGGTCGGTGACCTCGACGGCAGCTTCATCCTCATGTTTGCCGCGCTGGGCCTCGTGTCGTGGTTGACCCTGTCCCGCATCGTCCGCGGTCAGGTCCTCTCCCTCAAGGAGCGCGAGTTCGTCGAGGCCGCCCGCGCCATCGGCGTCCCCCCGCTGCGCATCCTCTTCCGGCACATCGTCCCCAACACCCTGGGGCCGGTCATCGTCTACAGCACCCTGACCATCCCCTCGGTCATGCTCTCCGAGGCCTTCCTGAGCTTCCTGGGCCTGGGCATCCGCGAGCCCCAGGCGAGCTGGGGGACCCTGGTCAACGACGGCGCCAACGCCATGGCCGTCTACCCCTGGCTGCTGGCCTTCCCCGGCGGCGTGATGACCCTCACCCTCTTCTGCCTCAACTTCCTGGGGGACGGCCTGCGCGACGCCCTCGACCCCAGCGCGAGCAAGTCCTGATGCCGCTGCTCTCCGTCCAGGACCTCCAGACCCACTTCCACACCGAGCACGGCGTGGTCAAGGCCGTCGACGGCGTCTCCTTCGAGCTGGAGCCCGGCCAGATCCTGGGCCTGGTGGGCGAGTCCGGCTCCGGCAAGTCGGTCACCAACCTCTCCATCCTGCGCCTGGTCCCGACGCCCCCCGGTCGCTACGCCGGCGGCCGCATCCTCTTCGAGGACCGCGACATCCTGCAGATGTCCGACCGCGAGATCCGCAGCCTGCGCGGCAACCGCATCGCGAGGATCTTCCAGGACCCCATGACCTCCCTGAACCCGACTCTGCGGATCGGGCGCCAGATCACCGAGGTCCTGCGGCTCCACCTCAAGCTGGACAAGGCCGCCGCCCGCAAGCGCGCCATCGAACTCCTCGAGCAGGTCGGCATCCCCGGCCCCGCCCAGCGCATCGACCAGTACCCCCACGAGCTCTCCGGCGGCATGCGCCAGCGCGTCGTCATCGCCATGGCCCTGGCCTGCGAGCCCGCCCTCCTGCTGGCCGACGAGCCCACCACCGCCCTGGACGTGACCATCCAGGCCCAGATCCTGGAGCTCATCCAGACCCTCGCCCGCGAGCGCGGCACCGCAGTCGTCATGGTCACCCACGATCTCGGCGTGGTCGCTGGCGTGGCCGACAAGGTCGCCGTCATGTACGGCGGACGCATCGTCGAGCGCGGCCCGGTCGAGTCCCTCTACGCCCAGCCCCAGCACCCCTACACCCGCGGCCTGCTGGCCAGCGTCCCGCGCCTGGACACCCGCGGCGTGCTCACCCCCATCGAGGGGATGCCCCCCAACCTGGCCGATATGGGCCCCGAGTGTGCCTTCCTGCCCCGCTGTCCGCTCAGGGAGGTGAGGTGCCAGGTGTATCCGGACTGGCAGGGCACACCGACCAGGGGTGCCGCCTGCTGGCGCGCTGGGGAGCACTCATGAGCGCCGGCGAGGTCCTGCTGGAGGTCTCCGGCCTCAAGGTCCACTTCCCCATCTTTGGCGGCGGCTTCATCAAGCGGCAGACCGGCTCGGTCAAGGCCGTGGATGGCCTGGGCTTCACCCTGCGCGAGGGCGAGATCCTGGGCCTCGTCGGGGAGTCCGGCTGCGGCAAGTCCACCACCGGCCGCGCGGTGCTCAACCTCATCCCGCCCACGGCCGGCAGCGTGCGCTTCCGCGGGCAGGAGCTCTCCGGGCTCTCGGGCAAGAAGATGCGGGCGCTGCGCAAGCGCATGCAGATCATCTTCCAGGACCCCTACGCCAGCCTGAACCCGCGCATGACCATCGGCGACATCATCGCCGAGCCCCTGCTCACCCACGGCCTGACCGCCCCCGGTGAGCCCACTCAGCGCCGCGTGCAGGAGCTCATGGAGACCTGCGGTCTGGACCCCCGCTTCGTCCGGCGCTACCCCCACGAGTTCTCCGGCGGCCAGCGCCAGCGCATCGGCATCGCCCGCGCCCTGGCCAGCGAGCCCGAGCTGATCGTCTGCGACGAGCCCATCTCCGCGCTGGACGTGAGCATCCAGGCCCAGATCCTGAACCTGCTCAAGGAGCTGGCCACCGAGCGCAAGCTCGCCTACCTCTTCATCGCCCATGACCTGAGCGCGGTGCGCCACCTCTGCGACCGCATCGCCGTCATGTACCTGGGCCGCATCGTCGAGATCGGCAGCTTCGAGCAGATCTGCGACCACCCGCGCCACCCCTACACCCGAGCGCTGGTCTCCGCGGTGCCGCTGCCGGACCCCATCGCGGAGCGCAAGCGCACCCGTCAGGTCCTTCAGGGCGAGGTCCCCTCCCCCATCAACCCGCCCGCCGGCTGCGCCTTCCACCCGCGCTGCCCGGTGTTTCAAGAGGGCGCCTGCGACCACGAGCGCCCCGAGCTCCAGGACCTGGACGCCGGCCGCCGCGCCGCCTGCCACCACCTGGGTGTTCTGGACTGAGTACGCTTTGGGGAATCCCCGCTTTCTGCGGCAGGAATCCCCCGCTACGGTGAAGCCTCACTGGGCAGGAATCAGGGAGGCTCGATGAACAAGCTCTTGGGCGCAGGCGCCATCGCCGCGCTGGCACTCTCCACCGGCTGCACCGTCCTGGGCGGCAGCATCGCCGGCAGCACGCTGCTTGGCGACGGCCACAGCCCCTGGGACCAGGCCAGCTCGGTCTCCACCGTCGGCCAGGCCCTCGTCTGCCTGGGCGCCAGCGAGCCCGTGGACCCCGCGGACAGCTACGCGTTCTCCGGCACCATCCTGCGCACCAGCGGCGCTCCGGACGGCTTCGACAACCTCATCCCCTGCTGGACCGATCCCGCCGCGGTGCTGGTCATCGACGGCGATGACGGCGTGATCTGGACCGTCGGCTACGCCTGGTTGGACCAGGAGGGCTGGGACAACACCCCCTGGATCGACCTCTGGGAGACCCAGCGGGTGGACATCACCGTCGCCCAGGGGGACGGGGAGTCCGCTGGCTTCGCTGTCCACCAGGACCAGGAGCTGATCTACGCCATGGAGGCCGGCCGCGACGGTCAGGCCGACATCGACACCCACATCGACGGCTTCGAGGTCGAGGTCGGGGACTCCGTCGGCGTGGTCAACACCCCCTGCGGGGAGCGCACCGCCTTGGCCGTGTCCTACAAGACCACCCTGGACCGCCTCACCCTCTTCCCGGACGAGGACGGGGCCCTGCGCATCGGCGTGGATCCCTACACCGCCTGCAACATCACCAGCTACGAGCTGACCGGGGACGGCGACTGCGAGGACAACCCGGACACCGACGTGAGCTGGGTCGTCTTCAACCGCGCACCGACCAGCTTCGACTGAGTCGGCACCTGGAGTGCTGAGCCCTCCGCCTCGGCGGGGGGTTCTCTGCTTCAGGCCTCCGTCTCCGCCGGGATCCACCGCCGGGTCAGCCAGCCCAGCCCGGGGCACACCCACCAGGCGCCCTTGTGGCCCTTGTAGGCCCCCACGAAGCGGAGCACGATCAGCAGCATCATGGGCAGCAAGGGGAGCAGCATGAGGACGGCGCCCACAGCGTCACTGCCCAGCACCTCGAAGCCAATGGCCCCGCCGGCCACCATCGCGATGGCGAGCCCAATGTGCGCGGCCCCCATCAGCAGCGACTGCTTGGCGTGGAAGCGGACCAGCGGCTCCTTGGAGAACACCAGCATGCCCAGGCTCGCGATCAGCCAGATGCCCTGGACCGGGAGGTAGCAGAGCATCGCGGCGTGGTTGCTGCTCCCGCCGAGCCCTCCCAGCGCGCTCTTGTCCATCCCCGGCGCCGCCCGGACCTGCAGCTCCATGCGCTCCCCCAGGTAGCGGAGCAGCGCCCCGGCGGCCTCCCCCTGCAGGGGCTCGATGTTCTCCAGCAGAACCATCGGCTCGGCCCGCGAGCTGCTGGCGTAGGGGTTGTCGCTCTGCTCACTGCTGGCCGGCCTGCACGCCCGGATGCTGCGCCACTTGAGCACCTTGGAGGGCTGCACCAGCTCCAGGCTGGAGAACTCGGAGAGCGACACGCTCTGGCCTCCGCGCTCCAGGACCCGGCGCCCCAGATCCACCCGGACGGTCGACGCCTCGCTCTTGCCGGGCGCACGGACAAGCGTGATCACGCCCGCCAGGAAGCCCGCACCAGCGACCGCCAGCACGGGCACTGAGAGCACCGCGAGCATGATGTTCAGCTCGTCATTGGAGAGTCCGGAGCCATCGGCGATGCCCCCAGCGCACAGCCCACCGAACACGACGGCCAGAAAGGGGATCGCCAACAGGAAGGTGACCCCGCGCTTCCGGTAGAAGCCCACCGGAGTCCGCAGCACCAGAACATCGCCCCGCTCATCCAGGGCCTCGGCCAACTTGCCCAGCTCCACGCACCCTCCGGTCGCGGAGCCAAGCTACTCCGTCAGCCGCCGATCCGGAAGTCCGTGCTGCGCGAGAACAGGGCTCGCTGCTCCCCATCGACCATCTGGGACACCCTGACCTCGACGGCGCCACTGGCCTGGTCCACGGGGGCCTGGACCTTCAAGAATGCCGTGGAGGTGTGCTCCCCAAGCGCGCTGGCCACGACGAGCTGCCTCACCTCCCCCACCTTCTGGCCGTCCACGTAGACCTCACCGACCAGCCAGAAGTCCTGGGTGACCTGCGCGGCGGTGCCCAACACGACGGGCAGCTCGACCACGACCCGACCGGGAAGGGTCTCCACCACGCGCGCGGGGAAGTTGTCGGCCTGCGGCTCCCGCTCCACCTGGACCACCGGAGCGGGCTCGGGGGCGGAGAAGTCGAACTCGTCCTCCAGCGCGAAGGCGTCGAAGTCCTCGGACTGCGCAGCCTCCTCCGCCTTCTTCTTGGCGGCCTCCTCGCCCTCCACCAGGAAGTCGAACTCCTCCTCGGTCTCGCCCTCGGCGGCGATCACGGGCGCGGACAGGCTCGCGAGGGACAGGGCGGTCAAGAGCAGCGGGATGGCAGTGCGCATCGGGTCTCCGTAGAGAGAGGGTTTGGACCACGGCTGGTCGGGCCGAAGCCCCGCGGTCACTCGCGCTCCATGCAAAGGACACGCCAGCTTGACAGGACTTCTGACCTCCCTTTGACACGCGAGGACTCAAGGGGGTTCCCGGGCCCCTGGATCTTCAGGGTCGTTCAGGAAACGGAGCAGGATCTGGGACACTGTTCAAGATTTTGGTACACCCCAGTAACTGGTCCGCAAGACCTGCCCGTGCTGGCACACGACCCTGCAGGCGAGGCGCTGCGAGGCCTGAACACGCTGACGCTTCATGGTCCGGGCCTCGAGCTCACCGACCGGGCCCTGGGGCCCCTCCACCCACATGGCGCACTGGCCGCAGATCCCGTCGCCGCGGCAGGTGCTGGCCACGGGGACGCCCGCCTTGAGCAGACCGTGCAGCAGGTCCTCCCCCTCGGCGAGGGTGACGCTGCGCTCCAGACCTTGGCAGTAGACCTCGGGCATGCGCCCCATCATGGCAGATCGGCGGGGGTGGGTTAGCCGCAGGGCATGCTGAACTCCATCCTGATCTTCCTCGTCCTCGCTTGCAACAGCGAGCCCACCGAAACCCCGGGCACCGAGCCCGCGGCAGGGGCAGAGACCCCGGCTGCGGCGGAGACCCCCAGCCTGGAGGCGCCCGCCGACGTCGCGGCCGCACCGGCGGACGCCAAGACCACCGAGTCCGGCCTGGCCTACAAGGTCATCAAGAAGGGCCCGGGCGGCGAGGCGCCCACCGAGTGGGACAAGGTCAAGGTCCACTACATCGGCTGGACCACGGATGGGGAGAACTTCGACTCCTCCTACAAGCGCAACCAGCCTGCCAGCTTCCCCCTCAAGGGCGTGATCGCCGGCTGGACCGAGGGCCTGCAGCTCATGGAGACCGGCGACACCGTGCGCTTCTGGATCCCCGAGGAGCTGGCCTACAAGGGCATGCCCGGCAAGCCCGCGGGCATGCTGGTGTTCGACGTCGAGCTCATCGAGGTCATCGCGGGCCCCCGTCCGCCCGAGGCGCCTGAGAGCGTCCAGACCGCCCCTGGCGACGCCAAGACCCTCACCAAGGGCATCCAGTTCAAGGAGCTCTCCGCTGGCGAGGGCGAGGTCGCCAAGGACGGCGACCTGGTCGAGTTCCAGATGAGCGCGTGGAACGCCGAGACCGGTGAGTTCGAGTTCTCCACCGCCATGCGGGGCCGCCCCCTCAGCGGCCGCGTGGGTGAGCAGATGGCGGTGTTCGACATCGCCACCAAGAACATGAAGCCCGGCGGCAAGGCCGTCATCTGGGCCACCAAGGACCAGGTGGTCGACGGACGCGGCAACCCCGCGGACAGCGACAAGACCTTCGTCATCGAGCTGGTCAGCGCCAAGTCCGCGCCCCCCGCTCCCAAGAGCGTCGCCAAGCCCCCCGCCAAGGCCAAGAAGACCGAGTCCGGCCTGGCCTACATGGAGCTGGCGCCCGGCACCGGCACCGAGCACCCCACCGCCACCTCGCGGGTCAAGGTGCACTACTCCGGCTGGACCACCGACGGGAAGCTCTTCGACTCCAGCGTGCAGCGCGGCGAGCCCACCAGCTTCGGCCTGAACCAGGTCATCCCCGGCTGGACCGAGGGCCTGCAGCTCATGGTCCCCGGCCAGAAGATGATCTTCTGGATCCCCGAGGAGATCGCCTACGCCGGCAAGCCCGGCCGTCCCGCCGGCATGCTGGTCTTCGAGGTGGAGCTGCTCGAGATCGTGCAGGCGCCGGCGCCTCAGAAGATCGAGCTGACCCCGCCTTCCCCGCACTGATTGCGGGCCAGAGCGAAGACGGCGTCGCCCTTGTTGGGGCGGCGCCGTTTGTTCTCTGGGGGGGTATCGGAGGTCAGGTATCAGGTATCAGGTATCAGGTATCAGGTATCAGGTATCAGGTATCGGGTGGTGGGCTGCGGCGACTGGCGACCGACCGGCGATGACCTGGTTCCGGGGTCGGGTGGTGGTGGCAGCCTACTTGTTGGGCGTTGCGGGGAGGGTCCGAGCGCTGCGCGCGGGCCACACGAGGGCGCGGCGAACCGGGTATCGGGTATCCGAATCCCGGGAGAGAGCGGCGCTGGGAGCCGGCTCGGCGTCATGCCTGATACCTGACCCCTGACTCCTGATACCTGCCCCCCTCAGAGGACCTCCATCACCTCATCGAGCATGTCCGCCAGGAACTCGTTCTCTTCGGGCAGGCCGATGGTGATGCGGAAGAACTCGTCGTAGCGGTAGTCCTGCAGGGGCACGAAGGTCTTGATCTTGACCCCGCGCTCCAGCAGACCGGCGGCGATGGCCTTGGCCTTGGGGCCGTCCAGGGTCTGGACCAGCAGGAAGTTGACCTCGCTGGGGAAGACCTTGAGGCGGTCCGACCACTTGCCCATGCGCTCGGTCAGGTAGTCGCGGGCCTGCTTGCTGCGGACGCGCACGTCCGGCAGGTGCTGGGTGTCCTTGAGGGTGGCGACGCCCATGCGCTCGGTCAGCAGGGGGATTCGGTAGTTGGTGACCTCGCCCTCCAGCTTCGCGATCAGGTCGGGCTGCGCGACGATGTAGCCGATGCGGGCGCTGGCCATCCCGTAGGCGAACGAGAAGGTGCGGGTGCACACCACGTTCTCGAACTGGCCCACCAGGTCAGGCATGTAGCTGTGCTTGGCGGGGTCCACGTACTGGACGTAGGCCTCGTCGATCCAGAAGGTGGACTTGGGGTACTTCTTGATCAGCGGCACGATCTGCTCGCGGGTCACGAGCACGTTGCCGGTGGGGTTGTTGGGGTTGGCCAGGTAGACCAGCCCGTCGCCCTGCTTGATGGCGGCCTCAAGCTCGCCGATGTCCAGCTTGAAGTCGCGCTCGGGACGCAGGGGCACCAGGCGCACGCTCAGGCCCTTCTTCTCCGCGCCCAGGGGCACCTTGAAGTAGGTCAGGCTGGGCGTGATGATGGGGTAGCCGCTCTTGGAGGTCAGGTGCTTGAGCATCCGGCTCGCGCTGCTCTTGATGGAGTCGCGCACCAGGTGCGGGATGACCTGCTTGAGGATGGGGCCGGAGCCGTTCTGCAGGTACACCATCTGGGGGGTGACGCCGCACTCCTCGGCGATCAGGCGCCGCAGCTCGCTGTTGTCACCGTCGCTGTAGTTGCGCAGGGAGTGCCGCTCGTTGTGCTGGAGCAGCACGTCGATCGCGCCCTGGGCACAGTAGGTGCCGTCGTTCAGACCGAGGTTGATGGGCAGCTTCCAGCCAGAGGTGTCGACGTTCGTGGGCATGTGCGGTCCTTCAAAGGTCCTGCCACCTAACACCCCAAGCCGGCCCGGGCAGACCCTCCCCAGGCGGGGCCCACTGCAGGGGTCAACAGGACGAAAATCGGGCACCGTCAGCGCCGAGCGGTGGCCCCGCTGGGGTACCCTCACCGCCCTGGAGGCCCCCGCCATGCTGCTCTCTCTGCTCGTGAGCTCCAACGTGTTCGCCGCGTCCCTGAGCGTCCTGCCCATGCCCCCCATCGAGGCCGACGGGCAGAGCGTGGTGCAGGTGCAGGTGCACGCGCCCGGGGTGGTGCCCGGAGACCGCCTCCGCGTACAGGCCTCCAGCGGCGAGGTGGGCGCCGCGGCGATCCCGGCCAATGACCTGATCCTCTTCGAGTTCACCCCCAGCCAGGCCTACTCCAACACCGACGCGACCGTCCGCATCCGCGTGCGCGGCAAGCACGACGAAGAGCTGCGCATCCCGCTGGTCCCCTCGCCCATGGGTGAGCTCTCGGTGGCCTTCGAGCCCCAGACCTGGACCGCCGGGGACAAGGGCACGGTCGCGCTCACCGTGAGCGCCGAGGGCCCCCACCCCCTCCCCCTGGAGGGCCGCTCCGTGATGCTCGAGGCCAGCAGCGGCCGGGTCGGGCCCCTCACCCAGAACGACGACGGCACCTGGTCGGCCACCTGGACCCCCACCAGCAGCTTCTCCGACCCCCAGCACGTCGTCTTCACCGCGACCGACGCGACCACCCCCAACCAGGTCGTGGGCTACGGCGCCCTCCCCGTGCTCCTGGAGCGTGCCCAGCAGGTCAGCGCCCCCGCTGGCTCCCAGAACGTGCTGGTGATCGGCAACGCCCAGTACGGCCCCACGACCGCCGGCCCCGACGGCGTGACCGTCACCGCCAAGCTGGACCCCCGGGTCACCACCGCGACCCTCCAGTCGGTCGACGAGCTGGGCAACCGCAAGGACTCCCAGGTGACCCTGGAGCTCAACAGCCCGGATCTGCTGGCTCTGGCCCCTCTCCCGGCTGTGCTCCCCACCGACCACACCCTGGTGGTCCACGTCCTCGCTCTCTCTGGTGACGGCGAGGCATGGCGTGGCGAGGCCCCCAAGCTCAACGGCGCCAGCGGGGAGAACCTGGGCGAGGGCTGGTACCGCTTCACCCTGACCACCGCCGCGGATCCCGGCTCCCTGAGCATCGAGGCCACCCTCGGCGAGCTCAAGGACAGCCACAAGATCACCTTGGTGGACGCCGTCCCCCGGGTCGCGCTGTCCAGCGACCCGGCCGCCCTCAAGGAGAAGGAGCGGGACTTTCACGTGACCGCGCACCTGCAGCGGGCCGACGGCGCCGCGATGACCAAGCGCAAGATCCAGGTGCAGGCCGAGGGTGCCTCCAAGCTGGCCGGGACCCGCGACAACGGCGACGGCACCTACACCCAGAAGCTGCGCATGAGCAGCAAGGCCGACGACGCCACCGTGCGCGTGCGCCCGGTCTACAAGGCCACCGGCCTGCCCGTACGCCACGTCGTGATGTGGATGGACCAGGGCAGCCTCCCCGCGGACGGCAGCGCCACCGCCACCCTCACCCTGGTGGCCCTGGACGCCACCGGTGTCCCCGTCCCCAACACCGAGATCGAGCTCTCCGTGCCCGTGGGCAGCGCCGCCATGGAGCCCTCCGTGAAGACGGACAGCGGCGGCGTCGCGCACGTCCAGGTCCGCGCGGGCACCGAGGCCGGCTTCGTGGGCCTGCAGGCCAGCGCAGGCGGCGTGGTGGGCCGCAGCGTGCTCGTGCTCCACACCCCCGACCAGAGCGCGGGCGCCGTCGAGACGGGTGGCTCCGCCGAGGATCGCGCCCGCGTGGCCCGCTGGCAGCAGACCCTGGTCTCCCTCAAGGTCGGACGGGTCGGCGCGGACGTGGGCGCGCCCAGCGCGGTGCAGGTCGCCTCGGTCCCCACCTACACCACCCCCGGCGCCGCCCTGCTGGTGACCATCAAGGTGCTCGACCCCGCCGGCAAGGCCATTGTCGACCAGCCCCCCCAGGTCACCGCCTCCGTGGGCACCGTCGGCACCCTCCAGAACAACGGCGACGGCAGCTACAACGTGCCCGTTCAGCTCCCCCCCGGCGTCGACGGCCCGCTCACCCTCAGCGCCACGGTCGGCACCGCCTCCGGGACCCTGGAGCTGCCCACTCTGGCCCAGATGTCCGCGGACGCAGCCGACACCGACGGAGGCCGTGACAAGCCCCCCCGCGACGGGAGCAGCGGCGGCAGCAGCGGCTTCTCTGGGAACGCCCGACTCATGGGCGCCGTGGTCCAGTACCGACACAGCGCGGTGCGCGACAACAACGACGGAAACGGGCGCGTCCCCTCGTCGGTGGCCTTCTCCAAGATGGCCATCCCGGCGGCCGTGATCCAGCTCGACGGCCACGGCGGCCCCCAGGGCATGATCGGCTTCGACGCCGGGCTCCGGGCCGGCCGCTACAAGATGAAGGTCTCCGGCGTGGAGATGGCCGACACCATCCTTCCGGCGCACGCGGCCCTCACGGTGGGCAGCGTTCAGGGCGCCGCCTACTTCTTCGGCGGCCTGGGCGTGGGCTTGGTGGACATGCCGGTGCTCCGCTACAACGAGACCCTCACCGACATCGGCTCCTACGACCGACGCATGGCGGGCGCGCGCTTGAGCGCGGGCGTCGCCCTGGACACCGAGACCATGGGCTTCCGCTTCGACCTGGCCGAGACCTTCGCCCCCAGGCCCGTGATGACCGAGTTGAACACCTACCTGGACATCCCGGTCAGCGACCCCATCGCCGTGAGCCTGGGCTACCAGCTCCACCTGCACCACGCTCGGCTCGCGGTGCCCCCCAGCGGGGACGTCGCCGACATCGCCAAGATCCGCGCATTGCAGGGCGCCGCCAGCATCGGCGTCAACGCGCGCTTCTGAACAGGGCCCCTGGGTCCGCGCCAGCCTGACCTCGCTGGCGGGACCGAAGGCAGAGATTTGCGGGCGCCCAGGGGTCAGGCGGTCAGAGCGCGGTCCACTTGACGCCAGGGATCCCGCTCCCCTTCCCGGGCGCGGAGGCCCCGACCATGTAGAGCGCCCGGCGGTTGCGGACCTCGTCCACGTTGTCGCCGGTGGGCACGGCCAGCAGAGACTCCCCGAAGCCGTGGTAGTAGATGGGGTGGCTGTACCCGTGCGCGCGCAGCCACTTGGCGATTGCCTTGGCCCGGCGGCGGGAGAGCTCGCGGTTGCCCCCAGCGTCCCCGACGGTGTCGGTGCAGCCGGCGATGTAGAGCTTCACGGGCACGATCTCGCCGTACTTGTCGATGACCTCGTTCAGGTCCTTGAGGGTGCGCTCGAGCTTGTGCTCCTGGTCGGGGTCGATGACGTCGGAGTTGCTCTCGAAGAGCACGTCGTCGTGCGGAATGTCCAGGAACCAGGGCGAGAACTCAAAACCCGCCCAGGCATTGCTGTTCTCGACCTTGACCTCCAGCAGGACCACCTCGCCGGGGTCGCCGACCCAAGGCAGCGTGATGTCCCCGGGCCCGGAGTCCACCTGAATCACCCGCTTGTCCAGCAGGGTCTTGTGCGCGCCGTAGGCCACGATCTCGGCGGTGTCGACGTGCTCGCTCACCGCGACGGTCAGGGTGTGCTCCTTGAGGTCGGCTTCCGCGCGCGAGAGGTCGACGCTCAGCGCCCCGCCGAAGCTGTAGTCGATGGGGAGCTGCTGCTCGCTCACGTAGCCATCGGCGAAGGTGGCCCGCACGAAGCAGTCCGCGTGGGTGTGCCGGGTGTCGCGGGGCCAGGCGAAGTTCTGCTGCTTGCCCGCGGCGACCCCGGTGCGCGTCCACTCGTGGTCCTGTCCGCCCACGGTGCAGCTCACGTAGAGCTCCTTGACCGGGCGCGCGGGGGTCACGAAGAGCGCAGGCTTCTCCCCGGCCTGAGGGTTGGGGGTGTAGCCAAAGTCGAGGTCACCGCCGGCCTGGGTCCGGCTGGCGGTGAGGCCCACCGTGAGCATCGTGGCGCCGCACAGGGCAGCGAGCATCCAGCGCGCAGTCGAGGTCATTCTGTCTCCAGTCCGGCTCCCCTTGGGCGGGAACCCGCGACCGACATTCTGACATCCCCGCGCGCTGCGGGTCCCAGCTCAGCCGGGAATGTGCATGCGCTTGACGCGGGCGACCGTCTCGATGCGGGCCTCGGCCAGGGCGTTCGCGGCCTTCATGGTGGTCGTGCCCTGGGCCTTGGCGGCGTTCATGATGGACTTGACCGTGTTGAAGATGCCGGCGGCGTCCTCCATGGCCTTGGCGTGGGGCAGCGCGTGGAGCTCGGCGTAGACGCTGACCAGCCCGCCCGCGTTGATCACGTAGTCCGGGGCGTAGGCGATGCCGCGCTCCAGGAGCGCGTGGCCGTCCTCGTCCTCTTCGTTCAGCACGTTGTTGGCGCCGCCCGCGATGATGGGGGCCCGCAGCATGGGGATGGTGGTGCTGTTGATGATGCCGCCGATGGCGCAGGGAGCCAGCACGTCGACGTCCAGGGAGTAGTACTCGTCCCCCTCGACCGCGCGGCCGCCGAACTCGTTCAGGCAGCGCTTGACCCGGTCCCCGTTGATGTCGGAGTAGATGAGCTCGGCGCCCTCCTCGTGGAGGTACTTGGCCAGCCAGTAGCCCACGTTGCCGCAACCCTGGATGGCGACCTTCTTGCCGGCCATGTCGGGGCTGCCGAAGGTGACCTCGGCCGCAGCGCGGACGCCGTGGTACACGCCCCAGGCCGTCACCGGAGAGGGATCTCCGCCGCCCGCGGTCGCATGCCCCCGCCCGCTGACCCAGCGGGTCTCGCGCGCGATGTTGTTCATGTCCTCGACGTTGGTGTTCATGTCCTCGGCGGTGATGTAGCGGCCGCCCAGAGACTCCACCGCCCGCCCGAAGGCGCGGAAGAGCCCCTCGCTCTTGATGCCGGGATCCCCGATGATGACGGCCTTGCCGCCGCCCAGATCCAGGCCGGCCACGGCCGCCTTGTAGGTCATTCCGCGGGAGAGACGGAGCACGTCCCGGAGGGCCTCGGCTTCGGAGCCGTAGGGGTAGAGCCGGCAACCGCCCAGGGCGGGGCCCAGAGTGGTGTCGTGGATGCCGATGATCGCGCGGAGACCGACGTCATCGTTGCGGGTGAAGACGACCTGCTCGTGGCCGAGGGAGGCCATCTGCTCAAAGGGATCCATGAACGCTCCAGGCTGGGATTGACGAGGGCTTATCACAGGCCCGCGTGATCGCTCGGCGGGTAGCCTGTCAACGCGTTGTCACAGAAAACTGAGCCACCCCTCAGTCAGCGAGAGTCAGCCTTCAACCGTCTGACTCCCCGTCGGCCGCGTGACCCCATAGCGCTTGAGCAGGCGCCTGAAGTTGGGACGCTCCATGCCCGCACGATCGGCTGCCCTTGTGATGTTCCCGCCAGTCTCCTGGAGCAGGGTCTGGAGGTACTGCCTGGAGAACTCCTTGAGCACCTCTTCCTTGGCGTCCCGGTAGTTCAGCTCGACCAGCTCGGACATCAGCCCGAACGTGGCGTCGGACTCACCCCCGGCAGCGTCCGCGGGCGGACGACTCGCCAACCCGCGCGGCTCGGCGCTCAGGTCCAGGTCCGTCGCCATGATGTTGTCGTCCTTGCAGAGCACGAACGCGCGGGTGAGCTGACCGCGCAGCTCCCGCACGTTGTTCCGGCTCCAGGGGTAGGCCGCCAGCGTGTTCATGGCCGAGCTGTCGATCCGCACCTCGCGGTTGTATTCCGCGTTGAGCTCCTTGAGGAAGTAGTAGGCCAGCAGGGGCACATCATCGAGGCGCTCGCGCAGCGGCGGGATCTTCACCTCGATGACCTTGATGCGGTGGTAGAGGTCCTCTCGGAACTTCCCCTCGCTGACCCAGGCCTGCAGGTTCCGGTGTGTGGCGGTGAGCACCCGGGCGTTGACCTTGATGGGCTTGTTCGCCCCCAGCCGGGTGATCTCCTTCATCTCCAGCACGCGCAGCAGCTTGACCTGCATGTTCAGGGGCATGTCGCCGATCTCGTCCAGCAGCAGCGTGCCGTCCTGGGCCTCCTCGAAGAGCCCGACCCGCATCTTGTCCGCCCCGGTGAACGCCCCCTTCTCCGCGCCAAAGAGCGTGCTCTCCAGGAGCTGCTCGGGGATGGCGGCGCAGTTGACCGCCAGGAAGGGCCCCTCGCGGCGGTTGGAGCTGGCGTGCACGGCCCGCGCGACGACCTCCTTTCCCGTGCCCGACTCGCCGGTGATCAGCACGGGGAAGGGAAAGGGCCCGACCTCCGTGAGCATCTGCTTGAGCTCCTGCATGGCCCGGCTGTTGCCGATCAGGCTCTCCACGCCGTCGCGGTTGCCCCGGCGCAGGCGGCGGTTCTCCTCCTTGAGGTCCCGGATCTCCACCGCCTTCCGGAGCACCTGGAAGAAGCGGGCGAAGTCCACGATGGGCTTCTCGAAGTAGTCGGTGGCCCCCGCCTGGAGGCACTCGAAGGCCTTGGCGGCGCTGCCGGTGGCCGTGAGCACGATGCACTGGGTCCCCGGGGAGGCCGACTGCATCCGCCGGATCACCTCCTCTCCGTAGAGGTCGGGGAGCTGCAGATCCACGATCGCGAGGTCGGGTCCCCGCTCGCTCGCCAGGTCCAGCCCCCCCTGCCCCGTCATGGCCCCGAACACCTGGTAGCCCTGACGCGAGATCAGCCGCGTGAGCGCCTTGAGGTTGGGCTCCTCATCCTCGATCAGCAGAACGGTGGGCGCGCGCTTCATGGACGGAGTGCTCCCAGGCGTTCCAGTATGATGCTTCCGCACCGGCCGGTGCCGGACTCGAAGGGAAAGGTTGTCTGCATGGACCAGAAGCTTGTAGAGCAGTTCATCGCGGGAGACCCCAGCGCCGTCACCCCTCTGCGCAACCAACTGCGCACGCTGGCGGCACGGGTCCTGGGGGCACCCCAGTGGAGCCTACAGGATAGCGGCTTGCGGGCGCAGATGGAGCGCGAAGCCGCCCAGAACACCCTGGAGTCGGGCGAGAACAGCGTCCAGGCCCTCACCGAGGAGGCCATGTCCCAGGCGGGCGCTTCGGGCATTCGCTTCCTCCGGCGGCGCGACGTCGTGATCGGAGAGCACCCCGATCCCCTTGAGATGGCGCGCGTCGGTCTGGGCGCCGCCTCCGCCGCGCAGGTCGCCCGGGTGGAAGGCCACTTGACCGACTGTGAGCCCTGTCGCCATCACATGGAGGCCCTGCGGCACGCCCTCCGCACCGCCGCGACCGCCCAGGCCGCGCCCAAGGCTCCGACGCGCCCCCTCCCCCAGCCAGCCGCACCTCGCCCGCGCTCAGCCCGCAGAAAGGACAAGCCGCTGCCCCCAAAGCCCAAGCGGTCTGCCCCAAAGTCCAAGGGCACCCAGAGCGGCTCCCTCCCCATCCTGCCCTTCCTGGCGCTGCTGGCCGTCGTCGGCGCCGTGGTCTGGAAGCTGCAGCCCAGCGACCAACAGCGGGTATGGGCCCGCGCCGCCCTGCTCCCTGACGAGCTCCCCCCCGCGCAGCGAGCCCCCCTTTACGAAGGCCCGGCAAAGCGCGCGATAAGCCAGCTCAGGGACGGCCACTGCCGCGAGTCCGCCACCACCCTTCACCTGGAGGCCAAGGGCCAGAGCGACCCCTACCTGCACTGGTACGAGGGGACCGCCTGGGTCTGCGCCCGAGACGGCGACAAGGCGCTGCAGGCCTTCGACCAGGTCGCCCGGCTCGCCGAGAGCGACACCCTGCCGTGGGGATACGACTGGTGGCGCGCTCAGGCGCTGATCCTGGAGGGGGAGGACGAGCAGGCTCTGGTGCTGCTGGACACCCTGGCCCAACGTGAGCACGGGCGCAGCGCCGACGCCAGAGCCCTGGCATCGGCCCTGAGGAGCAGCGACCTCTGAAGGATCCGCTCCCCTACGAGGTCGGGCTGGGCTCGACGGCCTTGAGGGCGGGGTAGCCAGGCCGCCGCAGGTAGGTCGCGAAGAAGCCATCGCACTGGCCATCCAGGGCGCAGAAGCGGCAGACCTCGCGCTTGGTGAAGGACACGACCCCCGGGAAGAACAGCACGGCGCGATCGAGCTGGTGATCGGCGTCCACGTACCAGCGGTTGGCGCTGCGGTGGATCAGCCGCGCCAGATCGCCCAGATAGCACCCGGGCAGCCCCTTGATGGAGACCTGCACACCAGACCGCTCCAGCAGCCCGACGGCGGCCCCCAGCGCCTGGAGGGTGGCCGCGATCGGCGCGACGTTTCCGGCCACGTTCCCGGCGATCGGGAAGGGGTAGCTCAGGGACACGCGCTGGGCCCCGGAGGCGACCACCGCGCGGGCCGCGGGGAGCAGATCCTTGAGGGCCAGCGGCGAGAGCACCGTGTTGGCCACGACCTGGATCCCGGCGGCCTGGCAGGCCTGGATCACGCGGGTCGCGTCCGCCACCGCCCCCCCGGTGGGGCCAGGCTGGACGGGCACCACGAGGGCATCGACCTTGCCGGCGAACACAGCGGGGTCCACGATGTCCAGATCGTCCCGCCCCAGGTGCAGGACCACGTGCCCGATCCCCCATTCGCGGGCCTGCGCGAGCAGCTCTGGGGTGTCGGGCCTGGCGGCGACGCCCACGCCGGAGAGCACAAGCCGCGTGCAGGCGCGGGTGCGCGGACCGTCCAGGGTGACGGCGAAGTAGTGCAGGTTGTCCCGGATCTCCTGCGTGGTCATGGAGCGAGTCGGGACCGGGGCCCCGGCGCGCACCCTACCGGGATAGGAGCGCTGGACACGCACTTGGACCATGCTGGGGCTCTCGACAGCGCCGGATGGGGTCCAGGTCAGCAAGGGAAGCTCCCGATGGTGGGCGCGGCCCTAACCGGCCAGATTGCTGGCGGGTATGGTGGCTCAAGGAGCGAAGCTCGATGTTGTGGTTGTTCTCCCTCGCGTGCAGCGCAGACTGGGCCCCAGCCCCGGGGGCCTACTACAAGGCGCTGGCGCCCAGCGTGGAGATCCTCGAGCCCAGCTCGGGTGACCCCCTCACGCTCGGGGTCCCGGTGCAGGTCAGCGGGTTGGTCTCGGACCCTGACGACGCGCTGGGTGAGCTCAGCCTCACGCTGGTCAGCGACCTGGACGGAGAGCTGGCCACGGGCACGCCGACCACCCAGGGTGCGTTCAGCCTGAGCGCCACCCTGAGCGAGGGTGTACACACCCTGCAGGTCATCGCGGTGGACCCCGCGAGCAACCGGGGCCAGGCCAGCGTGCAGGTCGAGCAGCTCAGCAACCAGCCCCCCACCCTGCCCGAGTTGGCCATCTCGCCCAGCGATCCGGTGAACGGCGAGAGCCTGCGACTCGAGGTCCTCGCCGATGCCGAGGATCCCGAGGGGCAGCCGCTGCAGATCGGTCTGCGGTGGTATGCCGACGGGGTGGAGCGCGCCGAGTACCAGGACCTCTACGACATCCCCGAGGGCGTGACGGAGCTGGGGCAGACCTGGCAGGTCGTGATGGACGTCTCGGACGGCGAGCTGAGCGTCCAGGCGGATGCGACGGTCGCGATCGAGAACTCGGGTCCGGTGGTCAACGTGGCGCTGGACCCTGCCGCCCCCACCTCCCAGGATCGGGTGCGCTGCGACTACGAGGCCTTCGATCCGGACGGCGACGAGGTCACCTCGATCTCCGCGCGCTGGCTGGTGGACGGCGTGGACAGCGGCTCGGCGGACAGCCGCTTGGGGCCCCTGGAGCGAGGGGTCACCCTGGCCTGCGAGGTGAGCGCGACCTCGAGTGAGGCGACCGTGCGGCGCGCCGAGGCCGTGATCGCGAACGCGCCCCCGGTGGTCGATTCGGTGAGCCTCTCCGGCGCCCCCGTGGATGAGAGCGGCGCGCTGACCTGCAGCGCCGTGGCCTCCGACCCCGAGGGCGACGCCGTCAGCGTGCGTCTGGACTGGTACGTGAACGGCAGCCTAGTCGACAGCGGCGAGTATCTGGACGGCGCGGACTTCGACCGCGGCAACGAGGTGTGGTGCGCCGCCACCGCCAACGATGGTCTGGACGACAGCGCGCCGGTGGAGAGCGAGCACACCTTTGTGCTCAACAGCCCGCCCAGCAAGCCGGAGGTTCAGCTCCAACCGCAGGAGGCCTACGCGGGCGACACGCTCACCTGCGCGGTGCTGACGAGCTCGGTGGACCTGGATCCAGCGGATGTGCTGACCGAGACCTTTGTGTGGAAGGTCAACGGGACCAACCAGGGCGTGAACACGCAGACATTCGACACCACGGGGCTCTCCGGCGGCGACACGGTCTGGTGCAAGCTCAAGGTGAGCGACGGCAGCGACCTGGTCTCCGACTTCGACGAGCTGGACCTGGAGTCCGCGCTCTCGGGTGGCTACGCCCCCGCAGACGCCGACGTACGCCTGCGCGGCTCCCACACCAAGGCCGCCTTTGGCTCCACCGTGGTGGCCCTGGGAGACGTGGACGGCGACGGCGGCGACGACCTGCTGGTGGCTGGCGAGGGCTACGACAACGGCCGAGGCGCCGTCTGGTTCTGGTCCAGCGCATCGCTGAGCGGCACCCTGGATGACGACGACGCGGACGCGTGGTGGGAGGGGGCCGCAGCGGCTGACGGCCTGGGAACGGACCAGGGCATCGCGGCAGCCGGGGACGCGGACGCGGATGGCCTGGCGGACCTGCTGCTCGGAGCCCCCACCGCAGCCGGAGGCGGCACCCAACGGGGCGTGGTCTACCTGTTGAGCGGCGGCGACGCAGGGAGCTGGGGCAGCGGTGGCAGCGTGAGCGACGACGCTGCGCTGGTCATCAGCGGGAGCGCGGACAAGGACCTGTTGGGTGACGGCCTTGGGAGCGCCGACGTGGACGGCGACGGGGTCTCGGACCTGCTGATCGCCGCGGCGTACGAGGACAGCGCGGCGTCCGCAGCGGGCGCGGTCTATGTGTTCCTGGGCGGCAGCGGCCTCGCAGGCAGCCTGGGCGCGCAGGACGCGGACTACGAGATCCTGGGCGCCGCGGAGAAGGACCGCCTGGGCTTCAACGCCGTGCGCGCGCTGGGCGATGTGGACGGCGACGGCAACGACGACCTGTTGCTTGGGGCCTACAACGCCGACTCGGGCGCAGGCGCCGCCTACCTGCTGGAGGGCAGCAGCCTGAGCTCCGGGAGCGTCTCCAGCCTGGCGCAGGCCACCTTCACCGGTGCAGCCGGCGAGAACCTGGGCATCAGCGGGGCCTCCCTCCAGGATCTGGACGGCGACGGCGCAGACGAGCTGCTCCTGGGGGCGCGCACAGCGTCCGTGGACGGGAGCTCGGCCGGCGGCGTCTACTTCTTCTTCGGCGGCAGCGGACTCTCCGGGACCCTGGCCAGCAGCAGCGCGGACGCGAGCTGGGGCAGCAGCGGCGCGGACGACCGCCTGGGCTGGGACCTGGCCGTGGGCGACGTGGACGGCGATGGCGTCCAGGACTGGACCAGCGGGGCCTACGCCACGGACAGCCCCAACAACAGCGGGACCCTCTGGCTGATCTCCGGCGCCGGCTACACGGCGTGGACGACGGGGTTGCACATGGACGACTCCGCCAAGGCCTGGGTGCAGGGCTCAGCGGGCGGCAGCTACACCGGCCGGGCCCCCGCGATCCTGGGGGACCTGGACGGCGACGGCAGCGCCGAGTGGGTGGTCGGCAGCGAGGGCATAAAGCGCGGGTCCACCACTCGGGCGGGCGAGGTCGGGATCTTCTTCGGCCCCTGAGCCCGGTTCAGTGGGGCCAGTTCAGTGGGGCCCGCTCTGTGAGGCCCTTTCTGACAGCACTCAGCCGACCCAGCGCAGCCCCTCCATGCCGCCCAGCTCCCACTTGACCAGGAAATCCACCAGGGGCTGGGTGAGGGTCTCGTCGATGTCGTCCCAGGGGTAGGGATCCAGGCAGGTGACCTGCATGTCCAGCGCCTCGACCAGCACCCAGTGCGGCCCCACGCTGCCGTCAGGGAAGCGATCGACGATGCACGCCATCCAGGGCAGCCCCCGCTGGAACTGGTAGCGGCGGGCCTCCCGGAGGGCCTGACGCCGCGACTCCCCGAGCCCGGTGGCCACCGTGGCGGTCCCGTAGAGCTGCGCTGCGAGCACCTGGGCGTCGCCGAGCTCACCGTCACCGAGCTGCGCGCGGAGCAGCGCGACCAGGGCTTCGCCGGCCTCCTCGTTGTCCTCGTCTGCGGCCAGGCGCGCGCAGGCCTCCTGCACACCAGGGTCCGCGGCGGTGATCCCGGATTGGTGCAGGGCATGGATCCACGTGGCCATCGTGTATGCGAGGGTTCCGCGCTTGGGGGTGTCGGACATCGGCAAGCTCCGTGCAGGCGGGCAGGGCCCTGCAATCACGGGTTAACAGGGCCAGCCAGAGAGGTGCGTTCTTGTTTCCGACCCTGCTGTCCTTGCTGATCCCCGCTTGCACGCCAACGGCGGAGATCCCCCCAGCGCAGAGCACACAGCCCTCCGGCGGTCTGGAGGTCGGTAGCGACAACACCGTGCACGTCAGCGCGCTGTCCCCAGTGGAGCTCCAGCTCCCCGAGAGCGTGCTCCCCGAAGGCTCCCCTCCCCCTGGCGCCGTGGTGCTGGACGTGGGGTGGCGCAGGGCCGGCTCCGGCGCGTGGAAGCACAGCTCTCCGGTCCCCTTCAAGGCCGGCAAGAAGTACCGCAGCGCCCCGGCTGGGGTGAGCCTGGTGCAGGGCGACCGCATCCTGGAGTACGGCCGCGAGTGGAGCCTGGAGGACGGACAGATCCACCTGCAGACCGAGCAGGACCCCAGCGAGCAGGACACGCCCGTCACCTTCATCTCCCTGGAGCTCCGGGACAGCCAGGCCCGCCTGGACCCCGCCAGCTCTGGCCTCGAGCCCCAGGACTACCTGCACCACCAGCACACGGTGAAGCAGGGCAAGAAGACCGAGACCCGCTCGGGCATGCTGCTGCCAGCGCCCGCGCGCTTCACGGTGGAGCTGCAGGTCCCGGAGGGGGCGCGCCTGGACACCGCCGTGGCCCTCATCGACCCGGAGGGCGGGGCCCGCTCCGACGGCGCCACCCTGCACATCCTGGTCGATGAGCAGGAGGTCGCCTCGGCCAAGGCCACCGACGCCGACTTCGATGACCTGAGCGTGGACCTGAGCGCCTACGCCGGCAAGTCGGTGCGCCTGACCTTCGAGTCCGACCCCGGCAAGAGCGCCGAGTGGGACACCCTGTTCATCGCCGAGCCGCTGCTGACCGGCACGCCCAAGGGCCCCGTGCGCCGCGTGGTGGTCATCGGCATCGACACCCTGCGCTACGACGTGATGAGCCAGCACGGCAACGACAAGGACGTCTCCGTCGCGCTGCAGCCCATCGCCGACAGCAGCCTGGTCTTCGACATGGCCTACGCCCCCGCGCCGCGCACCCGACCCAGCTTCCGGAGCAGCACCACCGGCCGCTACCCGGTGCAGGCCATCGACGCGCAGACCTTTGGCGAGACCCTGCGGGACGCCGGCTTCGTGACCGGCGGCGTGACCGCGAACGTCCACCTGGTGCCGCGCTTTGGGTTCAACGACGGCTACGATAGCTGGGTGTTCGAGAACTCCGTGGACGCGGACGTGCAGCTCGATCGCGCCACGCGCTTCATCGAGGCCAACCCGGACCGCGACAGCCTGCTCTTCCTGCACCTGATGGACGCCCACAACTTCTACCGGGCGCCCGGCCGCTACAAGAACATGTACGTGGAGAGCGACGCCGGCCCCCTGGAAGCGGAGATGAACCGCTGGAAGATCCTGGGCATGGGCTCCAAGCTCACGGACGAGAACAAGCTCTGGCTGGAGGAGCGCTACTGGGGCGAGGTCCGCTACCTGAGCGACCAGCTCGCCGCCTGGCTGGGCTGGCTGCTCTCCCTGGAGGGCGAGACCCTGGTCGTGATCCACTCCGACCACGGCGAGGAGTTCTGGGAGCACGGCTCCTACGAGCACAACCACACCCTCTACGACGAGGTCACCCAGGCCAACCTGTGGATCCGTCCCCCCGGCGGCTGGGGCGGCGGCCCCCACCGGGTCAGCGAGCCGGTCTCGCTGATCGACATCGCCCCCACGCTCTACGACATGGTCGGCATCCCGCAGCAGGACTGGCCGGAGCTCGATGGAACCAGCCTGCGCCCCTACCTGGACGCCTCCCAGAGCGCGGAGCTGCCGGCCCTCCAGCAGGCTCTGGACAGCCGCCCCCTTCAGCTCGGGCACCTGATGTACGACCAGGAGCTCTGGGGCGTGGTCTTTGGCGGGAAGAAGTACATCCTGCGCACCTGGGACGGCCGCCAGGAGCTCTACGACCTGACCCAGGATCCCGACGAGCAGCAGGATCTCGCCAGCGTGTCCTCGACGGTGGAGCTGCAGGCAAAGATGGCGGAGGCCACCGGGTTCCCGGTCGGTGAGGGCCTGCGTGTGCACCTGGACCGGGTCGCTGAGCCCCTCATCTTCCTCTTTGACCAGCCCGTCGACGCCCAGGTCATGGACCCCGAGGCCGCGAGCAAGCGCCGCGCGAACATCGAGTGGGGCGACATGCCCGCCGTCTGGAAGCACGAGATCGGCAGCATCGACATGGCCCCCAACCGCGAGTCCTTCACCTTCAACCCGGGCGAGTCCCCCCGCGGGACCCTCCTGCTGACCCTCCCACAGGACGGCAGCGCCGAGGTGATGGTGGGCGAGGAGCGCGTGAAGCTGGTGCCGGGTGTGCCCGTGAGCGTGGGCCGGAGCAAGCTGCGGGTGGAGCGCGGCGTGGTGATCCTGGTCCAGGATCGGGTGGAGGACCACGTCGAGACCACGACCTCCCGGGACGCCGACATGGAAGCTGAGCTGCAGGCGCTCGGCTACATCGAGAACTGAGACCCGTGCTGGTCAAGCTGCTGATCGCCCTGCTGGTCGTGTGGGGCGTCGCTGTCGCCGGGCTCCTCTTGATGGAGACCCGGATGGTGTTTCCAGCGCCGGAGCTCCCCCGCAGCGCGCTGCAGGCCGAGGCACGCAGGCTCGGCGTCCAGGAGCGCACCGTCGTCAACGCCCAGGGAATGCCGCTCTACGCCTGGCGACGGGGGGACGCAGACAAGCTGGTGCTCTTCTTCTCGGGGAACGCCGCCACTGTCGGGGGCTGGCAAGAGAGGGAGGAGCGGTACCTGGAGCGGGGATTTGCAACGCTTCACGTCAACTACCGCGGCTACCCTGGCAGCCCTGGAGTCCCAAGCGAGGACGGGCTGATCACGGACGGCCTGGCGGCCTGGGAGGAGGCCCTGCGCACCCACCCACCGGAGCGCATCCTGGTGCACGCCAAGTCCCTCGGCGGCGGGGTCGCGCTCGGCGTGCTCTCGCAGATCGAGGGGCCCGGCCCAGCGGGGCTGATCCTGGAGAGCACCTTCAAGTCCATCGCGAACGTAGCCTGGAGGCGCTTCCCGGTCGTGCCCGCCGGCCTGCTGATGCGCAGCCCCTTCCGGAGCATCGATCGGGCCCCGCAGGTGGCGGTCCCCACCCTGGTCACCCACAGCCAGGCGGACGAGCTGATCCCGGTGAGCCACGGGCGCGCCCTGGCCGAGGCCCTGCCCAACGCCCGCTACGTCGAGGTCGCAGACGTGGACCACAACGCCGATCTCGAGCTGCTCCCGGAGCCCGCGGAGGCCGTCGAGCGCTTCCTGGGGGAGCTCGGGCTTTCCAATCCGCCGGCCGCCGACTAATCTGCCGCGCACCTGGGAGATCCCAGCGTAAGGATGCGGCGCCAGCCAGCGTTGCCATCCCCCGAGAGAGAGAACGCGGCCAGCGCCGCCAAGGAGCAGCAATGAGCATCAAGGGCATCGAGGGAATGAGCGACGCGGACATCCAGAACGAGGTCGCCAAGGGCGGTCGCTTTGTGGTGTTCCCCTACGCGATCTCCATCCTGATCATGACCTTCTACCGAAAGAGCGATGTCCACTTCATCAAGGCGGACGAGTCGGCCTTTGGCAAGGCATTCCCCTACATCCTGCTCAGCGGGGTGATGGGCTGGTGGGGGCTGCCCTGGGGCCTGATCCGCACCCCCCAGGCCCTGTTCCACTGCTTCTCCGGCGGTGAGGACGTGACCGACGAGGTCTTCCACTGAGCCCAGGCTGTGTCTCCGTAGGCTGGGCCCCCCAGCTTGGGGGCCAGCGCCTCAGCCCTCTTCCCGGTCTCTGCGGATCCGGTAGAGGGCCCGGCTCACCTTGAGGTAGGTCCAGGGCTCCTCGATCTCGAGCCTGGCCGCGAGCCGCGGATCCAGCCCCAGGTCCTCGCAGCGCGCCCTGGCAAAGCGCATCCGCCCGCCCCGCTTGGGGAAGCGCAGGTTCAGGGTGACCCCCTGCCCCGGCTCGACGGCATCCAGCAGCAGCAGCGCGGAGTCGTCCTGCCCCTCGCTCACCACGGTGGTGAGGCCCCCATCGACCCGGCTCTCGATGAGCTGGCCCAGCAGGCGTGTGACGCCATGGCGACGCTGGAGGTACGTGGGTTCCTTGATGAAGAGTCCGGGGGCCTCCAGGATCTCCTTGGGCCAGGCCCGCCGCCGGACGGCGCGGTTGCAGGCCTCATGCAGGGCGTCCCCCCTCAAGGTGAGCGAGCCGGAGGGCAGCACGCGCCGGGCGACGCTGGCCTTCCCCACGCCCTTTGGCCCCAAAATGACCACCAAGCGGCGCTCACGCAGCACCTTGGGGAGGTACCGCGCACGCAGATACATGCTGCTGGTGCCCGCGAGGGCAGCCGGCGCAGCCTTTTGGCTCCGCTTCCGCAGGAGGTCCTCCAGCCCCGATGCCATGGGGCGACGACCGACATCCTATACGCAAGCACCCCGAGACCGGGGGCCTCGGGGTGTGACGCTTTCGCTCTGTCTGCGCTGCCTCAGCGAGAGAGCAGGCTCTTGGCGATGACCAGGCGCTGGATCTCGGAGGTCCCCTCGTACAGGGTCGTGATCCGCGCGTCGCGGTAGAGCCGCTCGACCTCGTACTCCTTGGAGTAGCCGTAGCCGCCGTGGATCTGCAGGGCCTTGTCGGCGCAGAAGTTGGCGGTCTCGGAGGCGTAGAGCTTGGCCATGGAGCAGAGCTGGCTGGCGCGCTCGCCCTTGTCCTTGGCGACGGCGGCCTTCCAGGTCAGCAGGCGGGCGGCCTCGATGCGGGTGGCCATGTCAGCGAGCATCCACTGGATGGCCTGCTTGGTGGCGATGGGCTTGCCGAAGGCCATGCGCTCCTGGCTGTAGGCCAGACCCAGGTCGAAGGCGCGCTGCGCGATGCCCAGGGACTGCGCGGCGATGCCGATGCGGCCGCCGTCCAGGGTGCCCATGGCCACCTTGAAGCCCTCGCGCTCGTCCCCCAGCAGGTTCTCCGCGGGGACCTTGACGCCGTCAAAGACCAGCTCGGCGGTCTGCGAGGCGGACAGGCCCAGCTTGGGCTCGACCTTGGAGACCTTGAAGCCCTCCCACTTGGTCTCCACGATGAACGCACACACGGCCTTGTGACGGGCCTCCGGGTCCATGCTGGCGTAGACCACGGCCACGTCCGCCTGGGGACCGTTGGTGATCCACATCTTGGTGCCGCTGATCTCCCAGTTGCCGTCCTCGGTCTGGACGCAGCGGGTCTTCTGGGCGGCGGCGTCGGAGCCAGCGCCCGGCTCGGTCAGCGCGTAGCAGCCCAGCCACTCGGCGGTGGCCATCTTGGGCAGGTACTTCTGCTTCTGGGCCTCGGTGCCGAAGTTGATGATGGGCGAGGAGGCGAGGCTGTTGTTGACGCTCATCACCACGCCCACGGAGGCGTCGGCGTAGGAGATCTCCTCCAGCGCGACCACGTAGTCCAGGATGGACATACCGAAGCCACCGTACTCCTCGGGGATGAACATGCCCATGAAGCCCATCTCACCGAGCTGGGCGACCAGGTCGGCGGGGTACTCCTTGCTCAGATCGCGGGCGGCGGCGCCGGGAAGGATGGCATCGCGGGCGAAGCTGCGGGCCAGATCCCGGATCTGGAGGGTGTCCTCGGAGAGCTCGAACATTGGTGTGCTCCTGGTCTCAGCGACCGGTGAAGTTGGGGGGGCGCTTGTCGAGGAAGGCGCTCATGCCCTCCTTCTGATCCGAGCTGGCGAAGCAGAGCCCAAAGAGCTGGGCTTCGTGCGCGAGCGCGCTGCTCATGTCCAGGTCGGCCCCGGTGTTGATGGCGCGCTTGCAGAGGCTCACCGCCCGCGGCGCGTTGTTGGCGATCTGGTTGGCCAGGCTCATGGCCTCGGCGACGACGTCCCCCTCTGCGACCCGTGCAGCCAGCCCGATGCGAGCCGCCTCTTCCGAGCGCACGCTGCGGCCGGTGTAGCAGATCTCCCGAGCGCGCTGGCGCCCGACCAGGCGGGTCATGCGCTGGCTGCCGCCGAAGCCGGGGATGACGCCCAGCTTGACCTCGGGCTGGCCGAACACGGCGTTCTTGGCGGCCAGGATGATGTCGCAGGACATGGCGAGCTCGCAGCCGCCCCCCAGCGCGTAGCCATTGACCGCAGCGATGATCGGGCGGTCGAAGCTCTCCAGGCGAGAGAACACGCGCTGCCCCTGCTCGGCGAAGCGGGCCGCCTCGGCGGGGCTCATGCGGCGCATCTCGGAGATGTCGGCGCCAGCGGCAAAGGCCTTGGGGCCCGCGCCCGTCAGGACCACGGCGAGGGCCTCCCGCTGGGTGACCTCGTCCAAGACCTCGCCCAGCTCCTGGACCATGGTGCTGTTGATGGCGTTGAGGGCCTTGGGGCGGTTGAGGGTGACCACGGCGACGCGGTCGTCGAAGGCCACCTTGATCGTGCTGTACAGGTGGACGGTGCGATCGGAGCTCATCGGTCCCTCACTTGGCCGGGTAGGTGTAGAAGCCGCGACCGGTCTTGCGCCCCAGCCAGCCGGCCTCGACGTACTTGCGGAGCAGCGGACACGGGCGGTACTTGGAGTCGCCGCCCATGCCGGTGTGCAGGACCTCCATGATGGCCAGGCAGGTGTCCAGGCCGATGAAGTCCGCGAGGGTCAGGGGCCCCATGGGAACGTTGGTGCCCAGCTTCATGGCGGTGTCGATGTCCTCGACCGAGCCGATGCCCTCGTACAGGGCGTAGACCGCCTCGTTGATGTAGGGCATGAGCACGCGGTTCACGATGAACCCGGGCATGTCCCGCCCCTCGACCGTGGTCTTGCCCATGCGCTGCGCGGCGGCCTCGACCGCGCTCCAGGTGCTGTCGGCGGTGGCCAGGCCCCGGATGAGCTCCACCAGCTTCATGACCGGCACGGGGTTCATGAAGTGCATGCCCATCACCTTGTCCGGCCGGTCCGTGTGGGCGGCGATGGCGGTGATGGAGATCGAGCTGGTGTTCGAGGCCAGCAGGGTGTCCGCGGAGGTCGCGGCGGAGAGCTGCTCGAAGATCTTGAACTTGAGCTCGGTGCGCTCGGTCGCCGCTTCGATGACGAGCTGGCTGTCCCCAAAGGCGGAGAGCTCGGTCGCGGTGCGGATGCGCGAGAGGGCGCTCTGGGCCTCGGCCTCGGTCAGCTTCTCCTTGCGGACCATGCGCCCGAGGTTCTTCTGGATGGTGGCCATCCCCTTGTCCAGCGCCGGCTGGGAGATGTCGCTGAGGACCACCTGGTAGCCCGCCTGCGCGGCGACCTGGGCGATGCCGTTGCCCATCTGTCCGGCGCCGACCACGCCGATGTTCTGGATGTCGATCACGCTCTCGGACATGGCCCTCTCCGTCTGGTATCTCTGGGGCAGTCCGCTAACGCAGAAACCGGCCTCCAGCCACGGTCCGAATGCCGCCCGACGCCCCCGAATCCCCCTGGCCTCGCAGCGCCTTGAAGGCCATTCACCTGGGCACCCCCCTGGTCTTGCACGTCGGTGGGCCCCGCAGCCGACAGGAGGCCCTGGAGTCCCTGCTGGACGCCTGGACCGGGCCCAGCCTGCAGGTGGACACCCTGGGATGCGTGGACGCGCCCGATCTCATCCGAGCCACTGGGCTCGCCCTCCGGCTCCCCAGCCCAGGCGTCACGGGGGCCGTCGCCCAGGCACTTGAGCCGGGCACCCTGCTGATCTGGCGCAAGCTCCAGGCCGAGGACGCCCGCACCGCCGCCGAGGCCCTGATCGCCTTCGGAGACGGCCTCGCGGTCGTCGGGTTTGGGGCTCGGGAGATCGAGGGGGCCGAGTGTCATGGCGTCACTCCCCCACCCCACCTCTCGGCACCAGATGCCCTGAGCCTCTGTCCGGCTGGTGTCCCCGGCGAGGACCTGCTGTCCCCTCGCGAGCGCCTGCCCCCCGAGCGCCTGGAGGGCGCCCGCCCCCACGCCGACCCCGCAGAAGCCGCAACCGAGCTGCTGCCCCGGGCCCAGGAGCTCCTGAGCATCGCCCACGGTGAGGCACTCCCCGCGGGCCTGGAGCACGCCGACCTGCTCTTCCTCCGGGCCCTGGTCCGCCACCTGCCCGCGGGGCTCCCCAAGGCCCAGGCAATCGCCGCAGCGGCCCGCCTGCTGGGCATCAGCGGCCAGCTCCCCCTGGCTCGGGAGCTGCTGGACCAGGGCCGCGAAGCGCATGGCGGCGAGCCCCGGGCGCTGCTGCATTGGGCCGAAGGCGACCTGCTGCTCCGACAGGGCCTGACGGGCGCGGCGACCGGACACCACGAGGCCGCTCTGCGCCTGCTCATGAAGGCCCAGGCGCCCCTGCTGGCAGCGACCCTGCTGCGCCGCAGCGCGGACATCCTGGCGGCCATGGGCGAATCCGAGGAGGCCATCTCCCGCATGCGCCGCGCCCGCGCGCTCCACCGCGACCACGGGGATCCCCTGGGCGTGGCCGAGACCCTGCGGGCCGCCGGCGATGTGGCCGTCCACAGCGGCGAGGTCCTGAGCGCCGACGCGCTGTATGAGCAGGCCGGCGCGGTGATGGGCGAGCAGCCGCAGACCACTCTGGCCCGCGCCAACCTCTGCCTGGGCCGCGCCGCGCTCTCCATCTCCCGGGGCGAGACCATGGGCGCCACGCTGCTCCTGGACCAGGCGGAGGCCCTGGGCAGCTCCCGCCCGGTGGTGCTCGCGGGGGCGCTGCGGCTCCGGGCCGACATCCACCTGCGCACCGGCAGGCACCCCGAGGCCACCGCCGCCCTCGACGCCGCGCACGCCCTCTACCTGCGCGCGGGAGAGCCCCAGGCCGCCGCACGCTGCCGCCGTCTGCAGGGCGACCTGGCGGCTGCGGCCGGGACGCTGGCCGAGGCGGCCGACATCTACCAGCAGGCCCTGGGCGAAGCGGCGCGCCTGGGCGACCTCCGGGGGGCCCGCAAGGTCCTGAGGCACCTGCTGGTGGTCGAGCGGGCCGGGAGCGACTCGCTGCGGGTCGAAGAGCTACTGCAGCAGCTCGCCGAGGTCGACGCCGAGCTGTCCTCGCCGGAGCGCAATCAGGCCCTGAGGCTGGGGTAGGCCCAGGCCGCCAGGCGGTTCAGTCCCAGATGGAGACGACCCTACCGGCCTGCAGATCCACCTTGGCGACGTTGTCGTACCCGGTCACCGGGAGGACCAGGCCCACCTTGCGGTTCACCGAGACCCAGCCGCCGTCCTCTGCGCCGGCCAGGAAGGTGTAGACCGCGGGTCGCGCCGGGTTGTCCAGCGGGGTCTCGCTGCCGGTGCTGGAGAGCACGCCGTCCCCGTCGCGATCGAAGTCGATCTCCAGGGTGCCGTTGCTGACGGTGAAGAAGAAGTTGTCCCCGTCGCTGCTGGGCTGGGTCCCCGAGCGGATGGTGAAGGAGATGGCGCCGGTGTCGGACACGTAGCGCTGCCCCTCCTGCGCGCGTGCGGCCTGGACGCCGGAGACGCTGCCCTCGACGATCCAGTTGCCCTGGGAGCCGTCGTAGGTCAGCCGCCAGCTCTCGCTGCGGGCGATGCCACCGCAGGGGTTGACCTGGACGGGCTCGTCCAGCGCGTCCAGCTCGAAGCCGGGGTTGGAGGTGGCCCCCTGGTCGTCCCAGCCGTCGTCGGTGGTGGTCTCGCCGAAGTTCACGTAGGCCCCGGACAGGGTCTGCGCGAGGCATCCGGTGCTGGCCTGCGCGATCTGGACGGTGCCCTCCCAGGTGGTGATGGCGACGGCGTAGTCGCGCTCGCGGGTCTCCCAGGTGCCCTCCTCCTGCATCAGGAAGGGGGCGGCGGGCGCGCTGAGGGCCAGCACGGGGGAGCCCACGTACACGCCGTCGATCTCGGCGGTGACGGGGTTCACGTCCACCCACTGCTGGGTGTCCAGGTCGTAGACGCGCACGGCCTTCTCGCCCCGCAGGGCCACATAGAGCCGGGAGGAGGCGGACTCGTCGGTCTGCCACACAGCGTCCACCACCGCTCCGGGCATGGGGATGCTCGTCAACGCGGCAGACTCCAGCCCATCGGCGAGGTCAAGCTGGAGCACCTGCTCCCCGACCGCGTCGCTGAGGTAGATGCGCAGGCCGTCCGGCGTGGCGTTCATCCGGTGCGGCATGGCGCCGCTGGGCAGCGCGACCTGGGCGAGGGTGGCGCCGCTGGCGGGGTCGATTGCGAGCAGGGTCGTGGTGCCGGTGTCCTCGCTGGTCAGGCCGGTGTCTGCGGTGTCCGAGGGGCTGTTGGTGTCGGCGGTGTCCCCGCCAGTGTCGGCCACCACGGCGTCCACGTCCATCACCAGCGCCCAGAGGGCGCTCTGATCCGGCGCCATCCAGAGGTCCTGTACCGCGCCACCCACGGGCAGCTCAGTGAGTCCGCTGTCCACCGTGAAGGTGAAGCTGTCGCCCACGGTGGCGGTGCCCTCCAGCAGGAGCTGGACGGAGTTGTCGTCGGTGGCGTAGGGCGCGAGCCAGGTGGCCCGGCGCGCCTGCCGACCGCTCTGGGAGCCCACGACCAGGAAGTCCTGGCCGGTCCAGCTCAGGGTCCAGGTCTCGGAGGCGGCGGCGCCGCGACGCAGGGCGACCACCGAGAGGGTGGCGCTGTCCCCGCTGGCGTCGGCGTCGTTGAACTCGGGCTCCCCCGAGATCTCGGCGCCCTGGGCCTGGAGGCCGGACTCGGAGACCCCGGAGATCCAGGGAACCTGCAGCAAAGAGTCGCTGGCCAGGTCGGCGACCCAGAGGCTGACGCTGCTGTCGTCGGGGGCGTAGGCGGCGATGGGGCCGAGCTGCCGGTCGGCGCCCGTGGGGATGCCAGCGGAGGGCACGTAGGGGGCGGCGGCGTCCTCGGGGACGATCCAGCCGTGCTGCACGTCCAGGGGCATGATCACGCCGGAGTCCTGGTTGACCACGAACGCGACGGGGTCCACGAAGGGCCCCCCCTGCTCGGGGCTGAGCACGCTGGCGTAGGCCGGCGCGTCGAAGCTGCCCTGCAGGTTGTTGGGCTCCTTGCAGGCCAGCGCGGCGAGCATCCAGATCATTCGTTCACCAGGGTGGCCACGGGCTGCATGAAGGTCTCGCTGTCCGGGTCCATGTCGACCAGCACGACGCTGGGGTTGACGTGCTGGTCCAGGATCTCGCCGACGTAGTTCGCGACGGCGAGGGTGGTGCCGTCCGGGGAGAGCGCCATGGCGAAGGGGTTCTCGCCGATGTTCTCGACGTCCCCGATGACCTGGCCGAAGGTGCCCAGGCGGGGATCGATGACGCTGAGGCTGTTCTCGTTGAAGTTGGACACCACCAGCAGCTCGCCGACCTGGACCATGCGGCCCGGGCCGACCTCGACGGTGGTCTGCACGCCGTTGTCCACGGTGGTGCTCGCGCGGGGGAGCGGGAGCACGCCGATGGGGGCGTCGAACACGAGCTCGGTGTCGCCGTCGTCGACGATCTGGGTGGCGTCGTAGACCACCAGCGCATCCGGGGTGGCGTTGAGCGCGTAGATCCAGTCGCTGCCCTGGGGGGCGAGGATGTCGCGGCTCTTGTAGGCGCCGGTGTTGTTGTTGTTGATCAGCACGGCCTCGACGTCGAAGACGTTGCTGTCGTCGAAGAGCCCGTCGCTGTCATCGCGGATGTCGATGACGTAGATGGCGTTCTGGACCTCGGAGGCGACGTAGAGGAAGCCGCGCTCGTGGTCCACCCGCAGCGCCGCGGTCGCCTGCCCGCTGAACGTGGCGCCGCCGACGTCCAGCTCCAGGTCGATGGCCATGCTGTCGCTGTCGTCGCCGCGGTGGGTGTAGAGGACCATCTGGTCGCCAGCGGTGGGCATGCCCAGGTCCGGGTAGAGGGTCTCCGGCGAGGTGCCGAACACGCGGCCCACCCGCTCGTAGGCCTCGGGCGCGTCCCAGCCGCTGACGTAGCCCTGGTAGCTGCCGTCGCTGAGCTGCTGGAGCACCACCCGATCCACGCTCTCGGACGCGAAGGTCGAGGGCATGCCGACGTGGGCCCACTTGGGCTCGCCGTCGCGGTCCGCGGGCTGCACCCACTCCAGGCTGCCGACGCTGCGGGTGGCGTAGCCCAGGCGCCAGAGCTCGCCGTCGAAGCCGCCGTACCAGATGTGGTCGACGCCGTCCTGGCGCAGCACGAAGGGGTTGCGCACGGCGGAGTCGTCGAAGCTGCCCGGGGTGCCGCCCTGGTAGAGCCAGGGCTCGTCGGGCTCGCTGCGCAGCCAGGTCTCGCCGCCGTCGGTGGACGTGGCCAGGCCCAGGCGGCTCTGGGTGCCGTTGAAGCCGGTGTAGTAGAGGGTCAGCTCGGTCTCGTCCCCGACCACGGAGCCAGGGAACACGCGCACGCTGTCCCAGTCTTCACCCAGGTCCAGGGCCAGGCCCAGGTCGGTCCAGCTCTTGCCGCCGTCGGTGCTGGTGGCGCGGCCGATGCGGTCCAGGCCGTCATCATCGGTGGCTGCGTAGAGCATGTAGAGGGCCCCGTTGACCTCGTATGCGGTCGGGCTGTGCACACCCGTGGTGGCCAGCTCGGAGTCCGAGGCGGTGAAGACGGGCCGGGAGACATGCCCACCCGCCCCTCCCCAGGCGATGCTGCGCTCCCCTTCCCCATCGGTCAGGGCCAGGAGCAGGGTGCCGTCGGAGAGCAGACTCCAGGCCTGGACGCCGGTCTCCGCATCTTCGCTGGCGCTGAGGCCGTGGGAGAAGCCGTGGGAGGGCATCACGTAGAGGCCGCCGAACTCGGACAGGTCCCCGCTGAGCAGCGTGAGCTCCTGGCCGCCGCTGTCGTTGCCCCAGACGCTCCAGCCCAGCGTGCTCAGGCGCTGCAGGCTCACGCCCGGGGGCTCGCTGTCGGTGGATTCCAGCTCCAGGACGGCGCCGAGGTCCTCCCAGTCGCTGCCGTCCAGTGACCAGGCGACGCCCAGCTCCCAGCCGGTATCGGTGGGGCGGGAGGTCCACATCCGGAAGCCGGAGCCGTCTACGCGCAGGATGGGGGCCGCGGCGCCCGTGGTGGTGTCGAACACGGGCTCGGCGTCGGGCTGCCAGCTGCGCAGGTCGCTGCTGACCGCGTGGCCGATGCTCCAGTGCTCCCCGTCGAACGCGGAGTAGTACATGCGCCAGCGGTCGGCCTGGGCGTCGTAGACGACGAAGGGATCGGCGATACGGACGCTGTCGTGGTCACCCCCGGCGCTGCCGGCCAACAAGAGCGGGCCGCTGGTCTCCCGGGTGTAGACCCGGCTGTCGCTGCTGGTGGCGAGCCCGATGCCGGACTCCCCGGTGGCCTCGTTCCAGCCGTCGAAGAAGAGGTGGTCCGTGCTGGAGGAGATCAGGTGGTGGGGGCCCCCGAGCACGGCGTCCCAGTTGTCCGATCGTGGGCTGAGGGCGGCCGCGCTGAGCAGGCCCCAGGTCTCCGCGCTGTCAGCCGAGGGCACCGCGTTGTAGATGCCCCCTTGGACCACGACCATGCCCAGGTAGCTGCCATCGGCGCCGATGGTGTAGGTCGGGTCGGAGAGGACGAGATCGGTGACGGGCAGGTCGACGGTGGTGGCGGTCACCCACTGCTCCTGCCCCACGCTCTCGTGACGCAGCAGGCCGTCGGCGGTGGCCTCCCAGATGCGGTCGGTCCCCTCGACGTAGGTCAGGGTCCAGGTCTCCGTCAGGACATCTTCAGAGTCGACGATCTCCGAGATGCTCAACTCCATCTCGCTGCCGCTGCCATCCAGGTCGCGGATCGCGGGACTGGAGAGGCTCGCCACCGGGCTCCCATCCACCAGGCTGACCTGGCCGTCGGCCACCGACAGCACGCTGACCGTGTGCGAGGTGATGTTGCCGATGTAGACCTGCTCGTTCTCGGCGTCGTAGGTGCTGGTGACCGGGTCGGACATCAGCTCCAGACTGCGCTCGCCGTCCGCCGCGCCCACCTCGTAGACCTGGCCGGACTCCTCCACAAAGTAGAAGTTGACCCGGTCGAACCAGACGCGGTTGCGGGCGTCCGGGGAGTAGCGGTTTGGGACCAGCAGCAGGTCGCTGTCCGGGATGAGCAGGGACTCCCCGGGCATGCTCTCGTCGCTGACGCCGTCATCGGAGAAGGTGCTCACGCCGACGCTGTAGGGCACGTGGACGTCCGGGACGATGGCCACGCGGCCGTCGGGTCGCTTGGCTGCGTCCTGCCTCCAGGCGGCGACATCCACCGTGATCACCGAGCCCCCCACGAAGTCCCGGAAGGGGTTCGCGTTGGTGACGAGGAGCGTGTCCTCGTCCACCCAGTGCAGGCTGATGGGGCCTGCCAGGCAGTCCCCGATGCCGATCTGACCGTAGTCGTAGCGGGTCCCGGGGTACTCGGCGCACGCGCCAACATAGGGCGCGCCGTCTTGGACCAGGCAGCCCAGGGTCAGGCTCAACAGCAGCACGAAGGTCTCCACACGCGGGTGTCCGAGGACACCCCAGGGGTGTTCGGACCACCCCCTTAGCCTATTCTCAGAGTCCCAGGGCGGCGTGGGCCGCAGCCAGCCTCGCGACGGGCACCCGGAAGGGCGAGCAGCTCACGTAGTCCAGGCCCACGTCGTGGAAGAAGCGGATGCCCACGGGGTCACCACCGTGCTCTCCGCAGATGCCCAGCTTGAGGCGCTCGTCCGTCTTGCGGCCGCGCTCCACGCCGATCTTCACGAGCTGGCCGACGCCCTCGGAGTCGAAGGTCGCCAGGGGGGAGCCCTGGAGCAGGCCGTTGTGCATGTAGGCGGGGAAGAACTTGGACATGTCGTCCCGGGAGAAGCCCCAGGTCATCTGCGTCAGGTCGTTGGTGCCGAAGGAGAAGAAGTCCGCGTGCTCGGCGATCTGGTCGGCCAGCAGGCAGGCCCGCGGCAGCTCGATCATGGTGCCGACCAGGTAGTCCAGATCCGAGCCCAGCTCGCTGAGGGTCTGCTGCGCGGTGTCGTTGACCAGCTTGCGCATGGTCTCGAGCTCGCCGGGCAGGCCCACCAAGGGGATCATGATCTCGGGCTGTACCTCGACGCCCTCCGCGGAGACCTTGGCGGCGGCCTCCAGGATGGCGCGCACCTGGGTCTCGTAGATCTCGGGACTGGTCAGCCCCAGCCGCACGCCGCGGTGCCCCATCATGGGGTTGGCCTCGTGCAGGGCCTCCAGGCGCTCCTGGAGCTTCTCAGGCTTGACCCCGAGGTCCTCGGCGACGCTGGAGATGTCCTCCGGGGTGGCGGGCAGGAACTCGTGCAGCGGTGGGTCCAGGAGCCGGACGGTCACGGGCATGCCCTCCATCGCCCGGAAGATCTCCGCGAAGTCCTCGCGCTGCATGGGCAGCACCTGGGCCAGCGCCCGCTGCCGGCTGCGCTTGTCCTCGGCCAGGATGAGCTGGCGCATGGCGCGCAGGGCCACGGGGTTGAAGAACATGTGCTCGGTGCGGCACAGGCCGATGCCCATTGCGCCGAGCTCGCGGGCGCGCGTGGCGTCCCGGCCGGTGTCGGCGTTGGCGCGGACCTGGAGGCGGGCGCGGGAGTCGGCCCACTCCAGCAGGCGGGCCATGGCGCCGGAGTCGGTGGCGGGCGGGAGGGTCGGGATGTTGCCCTCCATGATCTCGCCGGTGGCCCCGTCCAGGGTGATGAAGTCCCCGCGCCGGACCACGGTGTCGCCGGCGTAGAAGAGCTGCCGACCGTAGTCGACGGCGATCTCGGTGGCGCCGACCACGCAGGGCTTGCCCATGCCGCGGGCGACCACGGCGGCGTGGCTGGTCTGGCCCCCGCGGGAGGTCAGGATGCCCTCGGAGACGGTCATGCCCTGGATGTCTTCCGGGCTGGTCTCCATGCGCACCAGGATCACGGCCTCGCCGCGATCGTGGAGCTCCTGGGCCTCCTCGGAGTGGAAGACCACCTTGCCGCTGGCGGCGCCGGGGCTGGCGGGCAGGCCCTTGCCGATGACCTTGCGGGCGGCCTTGGGGTCCAGGGTGGGGCGCAGGACCATCTCCAGCAGCTCGGGCTGGATGCGGCCCAGGGCCTCCTCTTCGTTGATGATGCCCTCGCTGACGAGATCCACGGCGATCTGCACGGCGGCCGCGGGGGTGCGCTTTCCGGTGCGGGTCTGGAGCAGGTACAGGGTCCCGGCCTCGACCGTGAACTCGATGTCCTGCATGTCCCGGTAGTGGGCCTCCAGGCGCTTCTGGACGGCGTCCAGCTCGGCGTAGACCTCTGGGAAGACCTGCGCGAGGGTCTCGGCGGCCTCGGGGTCCTTGTCGTTGTTCAGGGCGTGGGGGGTGTGCGTTCCGGCCACCACGTCCTCGCCCTGGGCGTTCTGCAGCCACTCACCGAAGAAGATGCGGGCGCCGGTGGAGGGGTCACGGGTGAAGGCCACGCCGGTGGCGCTGTCCTCGCCCAGGTTGCCGAACACCATGGTCTGCACGTTGACCGCGGTGCCGCAGTCCTCGGCGATCCCGTGGGTCTTCCGGTAGTAGCGGGCGCGGGGGGTGTTGAAGGAGTCGAAGACGGCGTTGATGGCCATCTCCAGCTGCTTCCAGGGCTCGCTGGGGAAGCTGCCGACGGCCCCCTGGATGACCTGCTTGTAGCCGCGGCAGAGGGCCTGGATCTGCTCCGTGTCGAGCTCGGACTCCTCCAGCCCCGGGTAGAGGCTCTTGTGCACGCGGTTGAAGCGGCTCATGTGGATGCGGAGCACCACGTCGCCGAACATCTTGAGGAAGCGGCGGTAGCTGTCCCAGGCAAAACGGGGCTTGCCGGACCAGTCGGCCAGGGCTTGGACGGTCTCGTCGTTCAGGCCCAGGTTCAAGACGGTGTCCATCATGCCGGGCATCGACACGGGCGCGCCCGAACGCACGGAGAACAGCAGGGGCTTGTCGGTCCCGCCGAAGCGCTTGCCGGTCAACCCCTCGACGCGCTCGACGCCGGCCCGCACGGAGGCCTCCATGCCCTCGGGCCAGGAGTTGTCCTGCTCGAAGTAGTGGTTGCAGGCGTCCGTGGAGATGGTGAACCCAGGAGGGACCGGGAGGCCCAGCCGGGTCATCTCTGCGAGGTTGGCGCCCTTGCCGCCCAGCAACTGCTTGTCCGCCGCCGAGCCGTCGGCCTGGCCGCCGCCGAAGAAGTAGACCGTCTTGCCCATGGGATCACTCCGTGGAGATGAGGCGGAAGTCCGCCAAAGTCAAAAACACACCGGCGATGAAGCGCATCAGGTCCAGCCGCTGCGCCCGCACCGCGGGGTCGTCGGCCATGACCATCACCTCGTCGAAGTAGGCGTCGATCTGCGGCTTGAGGGCCACCATGCGCGCGAGCAGCTCGGCGGGCGAGTCCTGGGACACCGCCTCGCTCAGAGCCTGCGCGGCCTCGGCCAGGGACTGCTCGACGGGGAGCGCGTAGGCCCCCAGGTGCAGGGCGGAGCCGCTGTGGTCCTTGGCGATGTTCAGGGGGCGGCGGAGGGCCTGCAGCAGCGTGCCGAACTCCCCTCCCTCGCTCAGGGCCTTGAGGGCCTTGGCGCGCGCCAGCACCTGCGCGGGGCCGGGCTCGACGCCCTCGGCGGCCAGGACCGCGTCCACCAGGTCGGTGCCGTAGCCTTCCGCGATCAGCGCCGCCCGGAAGCGGGCCTGCATGAAGCCCTGGAGCTTACCCAGGGTCTCCGCGTCGATGTCGCGACCGGCGGAGGCGAGCTCCAGCAGCGCCTTCCAGCTCAGGTCCTGGGGACCGGCGGCCGCCAAGATGGCGTTGGTGCCGATGGCCGCGCGGCGCAGACCCTGAGGATCCGCGCTGCCCTTGGGGATGAGCCCGATGGAGAAGCAGCCCAGCAGGGTGTCCAGGCGGTCCGCGACGGCCAGGGCCCGACCCGCGGGGGTCTCGGGGAGCGCGTCACCGGAGTAGCGCGGCAGGTAGTGCTCTTCGATGGCGACGGCCTGGGACTCCGGCATGCCCTGGTGCTCGGCGTAGAGCCGGCCCATGTGGCCCTGGAGCTCGGGGAACTCACCGACCATCTGGGAGAGCAGGTCGGCCTTGCAGACGGCGCCAGCCGCAGCAACGGTGTCCTCGTCGGCGCCGAAGAGTGCAGAGATCTGCGCGGCGAGCTGGGTGATGCGGAGTTGCTTGTCCGCCATGGTCCCCAGCTTCCGCACCCACCTCATCTTCTCCAGCCCCGCGGCGTGCTCCTGGAGGCTGAGCTTGCGGTCCTCGGCCAGGAAGAAGCTGGCGTCGTGGAAGCGGGCGGCCAGCACCCGGCGGTTGCCCTCGGCGATGATCTGCGCGTCCCCGGTGGGGTTGTTCGAGACCAGCAGGAAGGTGCTCGTGAGCGCGCCATCCCGGGTGGTCGGGAAGTAGCGCTGGTGCACGCGCATGGACTCGACGAGCAGGCGGGAGGGCAGCTCCAGCAGCTTGTCATCGAAGTTGGCAGCGACAGGAGTGGGCCACTCCACGAGGTCGGTCACCTCTTCGAGCAGGCGGGGGTCCCAGGACACCGTGACGCTCTGGGTGCCAGCGAGGTCATTGAGCTGCTGACGGATGGTGGCCTGGCGCCTGTCGCGGTCGGGCTCCACCCAGCGCTCCCGCAGGCCGCTCAGGTAGCTGGCCTCGGTGGTGGCGGTGAAGCTGCCCAGGGTGCTGCGGCGGTGGCCGACGACCTGGTCGGTGGTGGGCTTGCCGGCGACGGTGGTCTCGATGCGCTGCCCGTCGTAGATGGCGCACACGGCGTGCAGGGGGCGGCCCCAGCGGAACTCGCCGACGCCCCAGCGCATGGACTTCTTGAAGGGCAGGCCCATGACCAGCTTGTCCAGGCCGGCGGCGACCAGCTCGACGCTGCGCTCTCCCCCACCCTTGACCATCGCGGCGATGACCTCACGGCCCTTGGATTCGACCACCTGCAGGTCGTCCACCGTCAGGCCCTTGCCCTTGGCGAATCCCTCGGCGGCACGGGTCCACTGCCCGTCACGCTTGGCGGCGGCCAGCGGCGGACCGGTCACCAGCTCCTCGGTCAGGGGGCGGCCCTCGGCCACGTCCTGGATGACCACGCAGAGGCGGCGGGGGGTGCTGTAGCAGCGGGAGGCGCCGATGGACACGCCCTTGAGGAGCTCACGCAGGCCCTTGTCCAGGGCCTTGAGGGCGGGCTCGATCATCCCGTAGGGGAGCTCTTCGCAGAGGCACTCGATCAGAAGTTCGGCCATGGCTCAGGCCTCCTGCTGCGCGGGGGTGGTGCCGGACTCGGTCTCGACGTAGGCGTCTGCGCACGCGCAGGCCAGATCCCGGATGCGCTTGATGTACTGGGCGCGCTCGGCGACGGAGATGGCGCCGCGGGCGTCCAGCAGGTTGAAGAGGTGCGAGGCCTTGCAGGCGTAGTCGTAGGCCGGCAGAGCCAGGCCCTTCTCGGCGAGCTGCTTGCACTCGGACTGGGCGAAGTCGAAGTTCGCCAGCAACGCCTCGACCGTGCTGTGCTCGAAGTTGTAGGCCGACTGCTGCTTCTCGTTCTCCAGGTAGACGTCCCGGTAGGAGATGCCGTCGACCCAGGTGAGATCGAAGATGTTGTCCACCTTCTGCAGGTACATGGCCAGGCGCTCCAGGCCGTAGGTCAGCTCGACGCTGATGGGGCCGAGATCGTGGCCGCCGCACTGCTGGAAGTAGGTGTACTGGGTGACCTCCATGCCATCCAGCCAGACCTCCCAGCCCAGACCCCAGGCGCCCAGGGTGGGGCTCTCCCAGTCGTCGTGGACGAAGCGCACGTCGTGCTTGGACAGGTCGATGCCGATGGCCTCCAGCGAGCCCAGGTAGAGCTCCTGGATGTTCTCGGGGCTGGGCTTGATCAGCACCTGGAGCTGGTAGTAGTGGCCGAGCCGGTTGGGGTTCTCGCCGTAGCGCGCATCACCGGGACGGCGGCAGGGCTGAACGTAGACGCAGCGCCAGGGCTTGGGGCCGAGGCTTCGCAGGAAGGTGGCCGGGTGGAAGGTGCCGGCGCCGACTTCGACGTCCAGGGGCTGGAGAACTGCGCAGCCCTGGGCGCCCCAGTAGCGCTGCAGGGCCAGGATCAGGTCCTGGAAGTTCATTCGTTCCTCGCTTTGGGTCTCCGGCCCTAACCGACTCGGCGGGGGACCGGACCCAACAAGTGTGTGACCGGCTGTTCAGGTCGGGCAGCCCGGGTATCGGGTGTCGGGTGTCGGGTATCGGGTATCGGTGGGGCCCTGCAGGGGAGCGGCGACCGGAGACCGGCGACTGGGGACCGGACCGGACATCACTACCGTTTCGTCCACCCAAATCTCACCCAAGGCCCATCGCCCACGGCACGCCGTTGGCCTTCAAGCGCCGCACGTAGCGGTCGTGGTCGTAGGGCTGCCCTGTCTTCTGGATTGCCGTGATGATGCGCAGCATGCTGCGGGCGACGATGCGGTACGCGGTCGCTGAGTTCTTGCCGCGCGCCAGCGCGTCCGCGTACTTGGCCCGCGCCCAGTCCAGGTTCTGCGTCGCCAGGCGCCCCAGCAGATAGCCCGTGGCGCGCGCGTGCGGGTCGACTGACTTCCGCATTCGCACCTGCCCTTTGGGCCGACCCATCCGGTCCGTCCCCGAGCCCTGGAACACCGGCGCAACGCCCAGCGCGATGGACGCGTGGTCCCGTTGCCCAGAGCCCTCGAGAGGCCCCAGAAAGCGCAGGATCCGCGCTGTCAGCTGCCGGCCGATGCCATTGATCTGCATGATGTGCTGTGCCTCAGTGAGCTGCTGCAGGCAGGCGTCGATCCGGTCGTCGAGGACCTTGAGCTGGGCCTTGAGGAGGGAGACCTGGGTGAGCAACTGCTGGATGACCAACCCCTGCACCTGGGCCAGTCCCTCGGACTGCCAGGACGACCTGCGGGCATCGGCGAGGACCTGGACAAGCGCCGCGCGCTTGTCCATTGGGCAGCGCGTCCCACCCAGGACTGCATCGAGCGCTTCCGGGGTGGCTGCCGCCAGGTGCCAGGCGGTGGGGTAGGCCTGGAGCAGCGCGTGACACCAGTGGACGTCGAGGCTTCGGATCAGCGCCTCCACCGCCGTGTTCTCCTCTCGGAGGAGGGCGCGGAGGCGCTGGCGCGCGCGTGTGCTCTCTTCACTGAGGGTCTGGTGCCCCTTGGACAGCACCACCAGCTGCGCGTGCACGCCGGCGTGCGGCGTCCAGCGCTCCCCACGATGCACCGGACTCTGGGCCATCAGGCACAGGGCAGCGGCGTCTCGGCGGTCGTCCTTTGCACCCGAGGAGCCCAGCGAGGCCGCGAAGGACTTGGCCTGCTTGGGGTCTGCGACGTGGAGCTCGATGCCCGCGTCATGCAGCAGCGCCTGCCACCCTGGCGCCCCCGCTTCGATCACGCCGACGATGGCATCAGCTCCACACGCGCCCTGCTTTCGAAGGCGCCTGACGAGCCCCTCAACCCCCTTTCGGCTGCGGTCGAAGCTGCCCAGATGCCGGGGCTTAGCGCCCCCCTGGCTGACTGCGACGACGATTTCTGACTTGCTCCAGTCGATTCCCAGATAGATCACGAATGCTCCTGTGTTGGAGCACGCTGCTGTGGGCATGTGGGGCGCGCCTATGAAGTTCTCCGACAGGTCCGTTGTCAACATCGGTCGTGGGACAAGGCATCACTAAGGCCCTCTTGCCCACAGCAGCACCCCATCCCGGGTCCGGTCCTAGCCCTCAACGGGGCGGGCGACTTGTAGGTGATGGGGTGCTGTGCGTGCAGGTGGAAAACCACCAAAAACAGTCATAGGCGATGACGTAGGAGGAAGGGTCGGTTTGGGGGTGGCAGCCTACGTTGGGGGCGGGTGGGTATCGGGTATCAGGTATCGGAGGTCAGGTGTCGGGCGGCGACTGGCGACCGGCGATGACGCAGGAGGAAGGGGTGGTTTGGGCGTGGCAGCCGACGTTGGTGCGGGGTGGGTATCAGGTATCAGGTATCGGAGGTCAGGTGTTGGGCGGCGACTGGCGACCGGCGACCGGCAACCGGCGATGACGTAGGTGGAAGGTGAGGTTTGGGGGTGGCAGCCTACTCTGGGGCAGGGGAGGCGCCGGAGGTGGCGGCAAGTGCTGCCAGCCCGGGCCAGAGTCGGCGCTGGACCCTGCCCCGGCGTGATGCCCGATACCTGATACCTGACTCCTGAGACCCGATCCTGACTCCTGAGCCCCGGCCCCTGACCCCGGCCGCCCAGCGCCGGCGCTGAAGCCGCCCCCGCGTGATGCGCTGCCGGTCAGAGCCTCACCGCCTGCACCTGGCTCTCCGTCATGCCTGTCGCCTGTCGCCTGTCGCCTGTCGCCGAGCCCTCCCGAGCCGTCCTGATACCTGATACCTGACTCCTGAGCCCCGGCCCCTGACCCCGGCCGCGCAGCGCCCAGCCGCGCCTCCCCCCGCAACCCGCCCCCCTCCGTGGCATCCTCGCCCCTTTGGAGCCTTGGATGTCTTTCTCAGCCACCCTCACTGCCAACGGCCTGCCTCCGCTGACCCGCGCGCTGCCCTCCTGGCTTCAGGTCAACCTGGGCCGCAAGTGCAACCAGGCCTGCACCCACTGCCACGTGGACGCCTCGCCTGCGCGCACCGAGATGATGGACGCGCGCACCATCGACCGGGTGATTGAGGTGCTGGAGCAGAACCCGGCGCTGGAGCACCTGGACCTCACCGGCGGGGCTCCCGAGCTCAACCCCCACTTTCGGCGACTCGTCGTCTCGGCGAGGTCACTGGACCGCAAGGTCACCGACCGCTGCAACCTGACCATCCTCTCGGAGCCGGGCCAGGAGGACCTCGCACAGTTCCTGGCCGACAATGGCGTCCAGATCGTGGCGAGCCTGCCCTGCTACACCCAGGACAACGTCGACAAGCAGCGCGGCAAGGGCGTCTTCGAGCGCTCCATCGACGGGCTTCGGACCCTCAACCGCCTGGGCTACGGCAAGCCCGGGAGCGGCCTGGCCCTGGACCTGGTCTACAACCCCGGCGGCGCCTTCCTGCCCGGCTCCCAGGCCGGCCTGCAGGCCGACTACAGCCTGCGCCTGCTGCGTGACCACGGCGTGGTCTTCAACGACCTGCTGACCCTGGCCAACATGCCCATTGCGCGCTTTGAACGCCAGCTCAAGCGGCAGGGCAAGCTGGACGACTACCTGCACCTGTTGCGCTCCAGCTTCAACCCCGCGACCCTGCCCGGCCTGATGTGTCGACACCTGATCAGCGTGGACTGGCAGGGCAACCTCTACGACTGCGACTTCAACCAGATGCTGGAGATGCCCCTCCCCAACGGGCCCCGGACCCTCTTCGAGCTGGACGACGTGGCCCAACTCCAGGGGGAGGGCATCGCGGTGGCCCGGCACTGTCTGGGGTGTACGGCGGGGGCGGGGTCGAGCTGTGGGGGGGCGCTGGCAGGGTGAGGTTTGACGGTGATGCAAGTCTCCTTGACTGGGTGGGCGAGGTGAGTTCTACTCTCGGAGAACACCTTGAAGACTCCGTTGGGGGCGTGATGAATCTTCTCTTCTCTTCTCTTCTCTTCTCTTCTCGCCTGTAGAGACAACGGCGTGGACGAGCCAGCGCAGGGGGTAGATCCGCTCCTGTGCGAACCGGACATTGGAGACTACGCGGCGGGGATCTCTTCTCCCTACTCTCACTCGATGGAGCTTGGTGCTGCAAGCGCTATCCTTAGTGTGGGATCTTCCCCCGCTGAACCGGACGCGCTGCGTCTGGTGGCTCTTGGATCTGCACCTGACGGTGACCTCGAAGGCTTCGTTCAGATCATGGAAGCCAACCTGTCGAGCTCGCAATTCGATGGCTCCAGTGCCAATGTCATGCAGATTGTGCCGTCAGACGTACCGGCCGTTTTCGGGGGAGCGTCTGGTGGCGTTGAGTATCAGTTTGGAGCGGAGTTGGCTGCAGGGAACATCAATGACTGCCGGGAGGCATGGCCGGGGGGACCGGATTACGCCTGTGGCGAAGAGCTGTTAATTGGGGCTCCTGATACCGGGACAGGCTCCACTGTTGGTGGTGTATACCTATTTGAGCCGAACAATGACCCGTCTGTTGAGCCCATTCTGGTCTATGCGGGCGAGGTCGTTGACCCCACTCCCATGCTGGGCTCTGAGTTTGGTGCCGCCATCGCCATCGCCAGTCGAGACGAGGTTGACGAGGATGCGCCATGGGACCGAGCAGAGCTGGCACCGGAGTGGATCGCCGTTGGGGCTCCCGGAGACGAGCGTGTAGAGATCTTCGAGGTCGACCCCACAGCAGCGGAGCGGGGATCGAGTCCATTCACTTGGGTAATGAGCATCCCCAACCCCAACCCCACCGACCACTGGGGGTTTGGCTCGGAGATCATCGTAGACAACGTTGACAATGACGGACAGGGCTGGCCGGACCTGATTGTCGCTGCGCCGTACGGAACAAGTGGAGGAGCCGTCTGGGTGTTCCGGGGGCAGGGGGGCTATGGCGTCTCGACCCCCGTCTACCCCATCGGGCTGAACGTCAGACGGAATGGAGATACATCACTTGACAGTAGCCCGATGGACGATGACTTTGGTCATTCCCTGGCGAGCGGCCCGATCATCTACTCCCCAGATGACGAGTTGATGACCAAGAAGCATGGCCTCTTGGTCGGCATACCTGGATACGACGTGACCTATGGGACGACCAAGCCAGACGCTGGTGCCGTGTGCCAGTTCTTGATCGACACGGACTTCGCTGAGGCTTCCCTCCTCGCCGTGCAGTCGACCACCTGTCTTACTGGGTCCTCCATTGGGCTGTCCTCGTCCGGCAATCGACTCGGAGAGTCTGTAGCTGTCGGAAACTTTGTCGCATCTGACAAGAACGGGCAGTACTATTCAGACGCGTCGCTGCTCAACGACATCGCAGTCGGCATCCCGGGAATGGGTTCGGACCAAGGAGCGGTGGCCCTTTTCGCTGCTCAGCCCGACGGTCTCGACCCAACGGGCTTTGTGTCGGCCGTGGTGGATCCCTTTGGTGGCCCCGGCTATCGCTTCGGCGAGAGCATGTCCAGCGGCTATATCGCAGAGCGCCTGTGGGGTGATTTGGTCATTTCGCAGCCGGCCAATGATATGCCCGCGCTTACACGCGCTACCGCGACCAACACCTCATCTATCGGGGCTTGTCCCGAGCTCACTGGCTGGTGGAAGGTGGATACTCAGAAGTGGAAAGAAGATACTACTGAGTTCGTCGACAGAACTGCGGAGATCGTGGTCTGGGAGGACGCTGGGGAGACCGTGGTCCTGTTTCAGAAGCCTCTGTATCTGAACGTGTCTGAGGCGGGCGGCTCTGAGCCGTGCATGATGGACTTGCTGGATACGAGTGTGAACTATGGAATCGGTTGCGACGCCCTCCTTTCGGCGGCTGTGGCCTTGGGCGAAGTGGACCAGATTCAGTATGCCGCGAATTCCATTCCGTCGGGAACTTCGTTGTACCTACCGGACACATGCTCTGGGGCCTTTGATTCTTCGACCAACTCCTACGTATGGACGGATGTCCCGGTTGGTGACATCATCCTCGACAGCTTGGATGAGGGTCTCTTGGCAATCCTGGCGGAGGACTCAGAGACAGATCTTCGCAATGCGACTGCGACGGTGAGCATTGAGGTTATCTCAGCCGCCACCAATGAGGTAGAACTGGATGTGCAGATCGACTGGCCCGGAGACGTGTGGGCCCATATCTCCGCGGAGCGGAAAGGCGTGGGCTGTTCGTTCAAGTTCACTGGTGCTGGGGGCGCCGACTGTGATGAGTACTCGCCGGTGGATGGGACGACCGGAAACCCTCCACAGATTCCGGCCGATGGTGTGAGGATATCTGAGAGCGTGTGCGAGGATCAGTAGTCATGTGGTTTTTCTTGTATTTCGCATGTGGCGACTCGGCTTCTATCGATTTGATGGAGGAAAGCGTCGACACCGCGCCCCAGGACTGCTCCGAGCCAGGCGACATCACTCGGTTCCTCATGCGTTGGCACAAGGAGCACTGTCTCTACCTGATCGAGTGCGTCGAGCCAGATCTGGACTACTACGAGTGCGTGAACTACCTGGGGCAGGCGAACAGCGCCATCTACGACGGCCCTGATCAGGGCTGGTGCTTTGACTGGTGCGCGGCCAGAGAGGCCTACAAGCTCTGGGAAGACGTGGAGTGCTACGCGTCTCCAGATCTGACCACCTACAACGAGGACGAGCCGGCTCCCTTCTACATCTGTGGGGAGACCCAATGGCCCTGATCTTCCTGTGTCTGTTCGGGTGCCCGTCCGAACCGGTGGATTCCTCCGCCGACACCGGCTGCGAGGACGTGGGTGACATTGATGAGGTGCGCTTCAACACCGTGCGCGAGACCTGCAACTGGCTGATCTTCGACTGCGGGCACCTGGAGCAGCGGCACCTGGCCTACTGCACCAACTTCTTCGCCGATCAGCTGATCCCGCCTGTGGAGGCCGAACAGTGCATCGACTGGTGCGCGGCTCGGGAGCACTGGCAGTCGGTCCGGGAGCAGGACTGCTCCCTCGCAGACCCCCTCGTCGAAGAGGAGTTTGAGAACTGGGACGTCTACTTCGAGCCCATCGCCCAGCCTGCTCTCGAGAACTTCTACACCTGCGACGAAGCCAACTACGCGCCCTCTGGGCCTTGACCTCCGGACTTGACCGCACTCCCATGGCGCGCGGACCTTGGGCGCATAGATTCCGAAAATGACCTCTCAGAGCGACTCCCCCGCCGTCATTGAGCTCCCTTGGGGCGGCCTGTCGACGGCCTGGCTTCCCCTGCTGGTGGTGCTCGTCTGCATCGTGTGGGGGGTGGTGCTGGTGCTCAACCCCGTGCTGCCCAACGGGCTGCTCCTTGGGCCGATCGGCCTGGGGGGAAGCTTCCTGCTGCAGGGGCTCTCGCTGCTGCTGAACACCACCCGCCTGACCCTGGATGGCGAGCAGCTCTCGGTGCACACCGGGCCGCTGTCCCTGCGTGGCACACAGAGCGTCTCCCGCGCGGAGCTCACGGGCGCCCAGGTCGCGCCGGTCCTGCTGAGCCCCAGGCAGGGACGCCTGGAGCTCAAGGTGGGGGCGGAGACGCTGCGCATTCACGCCATCGCGCTGCCCAAGGACAAGGTGGAGCGCGCCGCAGCCGCGCTGAATCAGGCCCTCGAGGGCTGAGCGGCCTGCCCAGACGGCGGCTACGCCCTCCCAATGAGCGGCCCTTTGAGGCTACGCCCCACCGGTGAGCGCTCGGCTCACCGATCTGCTCAGAGAGGACCGATTGGGGGCCCCAAACCCGCTGAAATCGGGCCCAGGACACCGATCTGGCCTTCGCGGGCCCTCGGGATCGCTCACTGAGCCTGCGTAGCCGCAGCGAAGCGCTCACCCAGGACCCGTAGCCACCCCCTCGGGATCACTCAGACCCCGTAGCCTCGGCCGGATTTCATTCAGACCCCGTAGCCTCGCCGGCTGGGCCACCCTCGCCGGCGTTAGTCCCCGTCCATGCCCAAGCCTCAGCATGTCTTCCTGGTCCTCGCGCCCATCTTCAGCCTGGCCGCGTGGTTCTTCGCCGGCCCCGGCGAAGGGGGCCAGATGACTCTGGGGCTGCGGATCCTCCTCACCGTCTGCTTTGGGCTGGTCCCGGCTGCGCTGATCGCGGTGTTCTGGACCATGGGCCGCGGTCTCTTCCTGCCCAGGCCCACCGTCCGGATCGGAGCCGGGGAGCTTGTGGTCGGGCATGCGCCGGCGAACCACCGCGTGGGTGCGGAGATGCGCGGTGGGCGCCTGTTCGTGACGGATCGGGCTCTGCACTTTGTGCCCCACCGCTTCAACGTCCAGCTGGAGACCCGGTCGCTGTCCTGGGAGCAGGTGTGCATGGTGCGTCTGGACCAGTCCCAGCTGGGCAGCAAGCTCACGCTGGAGGTGGTCGATGGAGAGATGGAGATCAACCTCTCCGCGCGCTCGCTGACCGCGGCCGACTTTGAGCGCGTCGTGCAGAGCCGGGGAGCGGAGCGCATCGCTGCGCTGGAGGCGCTGCGTTTTGCGCCCTGTGCGGAGGGGATGGTGGAGCTCACCGCCTGAGGGTCAGGCCCCTCAACACCCCTCGCCGGCCACCACGCTGACCTCGCAGGTGCGCAGATCCCGCGTCCCGCTGCACCACTGCACCAGCTCCCGGTGGTGGGGGCCGCGATCCAGCGAGCGCCGGACAGTCCACTGCACCGGACCCTGCTCCGGCAGGTCGGGATCGGAGAAGTGCGCGGGGGTGGCAGCCCAGAAGTCGCGGGGGCTCAAGGGATCGCCGCGCCAGCCCGCCAGGGACATGCGCTCGTAGAGCGCCAGGGTGAGCATCGCGGCGTCGCTGACGGCGTCGGGGGTCTGGCGCACGGCGGGGTAGCGCTCGGAGGGCAGGACGACCTCGGAGAAGGGGACCGAGAAGATGAGCTGCTGCACCTGGCCGTCACAGGACTCGGCGCGGAGGATGCCCTGCTCGCCCAGGACCTGGGCGACCGTCGCGCGGGAGGAGCCGGGGGTGCCGAGCTGCCAAGGACCCAGGGCGTCGCCGCCCACAGCCTGCCATGCAAGGAGGAGTGCCAACATGTCCTCCCCATCGACACAGCCGCTGCGCTATTGAAGCGCCCGCCCGCCCCTGACACGATGGCCGCGATCCCCGGAGCTCCCCATGTCCCTGCTCATCCTGCTCTCTCTGGCCTGCCGCACCAAGGACGACGGCCCCGGCCTGGACACCTCCAGCCTGATCGTGGACGCCGACGGCGACGGGATCGACGACGCCGAGGACTGCGCGCCCGAGGACGCGAGCGTGTACCCCGGCGCCCCCGAGCTCTGCGACGGTATCGACAACGACTGCGACGGCAGCATCGACAACGACGCCAGCGACGCGGGCGACTGGTACGAGGACCTGGACGGCGACGGCTTCGGCGCGGGGGAGCCCACGGCCTCCTGCGAGGCCCCCGGTGAGCGCTGGGTGCAGGTGGCTGGAGACTGCGACGACCTGGAGGAGAGCACCTTCCCGGACGCCCCGGAGCGCTGCGATGCGGTCGACAACGACTGCGACGGCGAGGTCGACGAGGACCTGAACGAGCTCTGGTACGCGGACAGCGATGGCGACGGCTACGGCGATGCGGCCACGACCCTGGATAGCTGCGATCCGGGCCCCGGCTGGGTGGCCGACGCGACGGACTGCGACGACACGGAGTCGGCGTCATTCCCGGGCAACCCCGAGGTCTGCGATGCGCTGGACAACAACTGCGATGGCAGCGTGGACGAGGGCGTGACCACCACCTTCTACGTGGACGGCGACAGCGACGGCTGGGGGGACGCCGACAACACCGTGGAGGCCTGCGAGGTGCCCTCGGGGGCGGTCAGCCGCGCGGACGATTGCGACGACAGCGAGCCCACCGTGAACCCCGACGGCACCGAGCTCTGCGACGGCTTGGACAACAACTGCGATGGCAGCGTGGATGAGGACAGCGCCGCGGACGCCGAGACCTTCTACGCGGACGCCGACGGCGATGGATACGGCGACGCCAGCAGCAGTCAGCAGGCCTGCGCGGCCCCCTCAAATCACGTCTCCAACGCCCGGGACTGTGATGACTCCGACAGCGCCATCAACCCTGGCGCCAGCGAGGTCTGCGATGGCAGCGACAACGACTGCAACGGCTGGACCGACGACGCCGACCCGGGCCTGAGCGACGGCACGGACTACTACGTGGACGCGGACGGCGACGGCTACGGCAACGCCAGCTACAGCAGCAACGCCTGCACCCAGCCCAGCGGCTACGTGACCGACGCCAGCGACTGCGACGACGGCGCGGCCGCAACCTACCCCGGCGCCACGGAGACCTGCGACGGCGACGACAACGACTGCGACGCCACCGTCGACGAGTCCGCCACGGACGCGACCACCTGGTACGCGGACAGCGACGGCGACGGCTACGGCGACGCCAGCAGCACCCAGGACGCCTGCGACCAGCCCAGCGGCTACGTCAGCGACACCAGCGACTGCGACGACAGCGACGCCAGCGTCAACCCCGCGGGCACCGAGGTCTGCGACGGCGTGGACAACGACTGCGATGGCTCGGCGGACGCCGGCGTGCTGGGCACCGACGCCACCTGCGCCGCGGACGACTGCGCCGCCATCCTGGCCGACAGTAGCAGCGTGACGGACGGCACCTACTACCTGGACGATGGCGCGGGGAACATCTACGACGCCTACTGCGAGATGGACGACGACGGCGGCGGCTGGACCCTGGTGGGCAGCCTGGTCAACGACTACCTGGTCAGCGGCAGCCACGTGCGGAGCTGGAACAGCTACGCGGTCTGGACGGACACCACGACCTTCGGCAGCATCTCCGCCCGCAACACGGCCGACTACAAGGGCGAGTCCTTCAACTTCGCCACCGGCGATGACCTGCTGATCGTCACCGACGAGTACGCGTTCGCCTTCTACAACGTCATCGGCGGCGTGGACTTCGCCAGCTTCCTGGCCACCGAGTACAGCTCGAGCTGCTCCACGAACTTCCTGGCCAGCGGCGCCGACTGGGATGACGGGACCTTCACGACCGCCCAGGCCGCCGCCCAGTCCCTGGTGGTGCGCCCCCTGGATGACAACGCGGCCTCCTGCTTCCCCAACGGCAACGAGCCCGCCCTGATCGGCATGCAGCTCGGCTCCTGCTGCTGGGCCCCGGGCCTGGGCAACACGCCCTCTGGCTACAGTAGCTGGGACGACTACGACCTGTCGCTGCTCCAGCTCGCCTACATCAACCCCACGACCTGTACGGCCGGGAACTATCCCTGCAACGACGCCGGCTACTACCTGGACACCAGCGGCTGGCGCTACGACACCAGCACCAAGGTCCAGTGGGCCGAGGTCTACGTCCGGTAGCCGCCCGGGGGTCCACCGCCTCGCCCCCGCAGCCCACCCCAAAAGCTGCGCTGGGTCTGTCAGTCGAGGCGCGGCGGGTGCCATACTGCGGCCATGCTCGTACTGCTTGGTGCCAACGGCCTGACCGGCCTCCAGGTCCTCCGCCTCGCCGAGGCCCGCGGGATCCCCGTGCGCCCGGTGGTGCGGGATGACCGCGACATCGAACGCATCCGCGGCCTGGCCGACGTGCAGAAGCTCTGCTACGCCGACCCCATGGTGCCCTCCGCCCTCAAGGCGGTCATGGAGGGCGCCACCACGGTGGTGAGCTGCATCGACCCGCGCACCTGCGGGCCCGGCGCGCCCATCTACGACGGGGTGGCCGCCGAGAACATCGTGAACGCCGCCCGCGACGCGGGGGCCCACACCATCCTGCACGTGTCCGTGATGGGCGCCTACCGCTGGTCCTACGCCAGCCTGAACCGGCGCTCCTTCTACCTGGAGGGCGGGGTGCGCAACTGCAACGCCCCGTGGACCATCCTGCGCTTTTCCTGCTACCACGACGAGGTGATCGAGGGGCACGTACAGCCGCCGGACGGCGGCAGCCCCTACACCTTCAAGGAGAGCAGCCGCTACGCACCCATCAGCCGTCTGGACGCCGCCGAGGCCATCCTGGACCTGTTGGACCGCATCGAGCAGCCCGGCCGCGCCCTGGCGCTGGGCGGCCCGCGCTGCTGGACCGGACCGGAGCTCGAGGCGCTGGTGGGCAGCCGCCGCAAGGGCGAAGGCCGCAAGACGCACTTCAAGCCCCTGCCACCCGGGGATGTGTCCGTGGAGCCCGAGACCACCCGCGCCACCCTGGGCCGGGTGCCCAAGGGCACGCTGCAGCAGGCGTTGGCCGAGCTCGACGGCGACGCGGACCCCGACCCAGGCCCCAGCACGGTCTACCCCCACGGGGACCCGGGCGCGCACCCGGCCGACCTGGGGGGTAGCCCGCGGGTGCTCTCGGAGTGCGACGCCGACCTGCGCTGGACGGTGCACCAGCAGCTCATGGACGACCGCACCTCGCTGGCGGTCGGAGGTGTAGGGGTGTCCCTGGACTTCACGGGTGCCAGAGCGTTGAAGCGCTGGGCCCGCGTACACCACGGGTCCTTCCCAGACCTGGAGAACGTGAAGCTGCTGGACGCCCAAGGCGCGGTGGTCCACGCCGGCGGGGTGGACTGGCTGCGGGACTCCCTGGCCGATGAGTTCTTCTGTTGGTGGACACGCCCGGATGGCCGCATCCCCGAGCGGATCTGGCTGGAGCTGGACCTGGGCGTTCAGCGCCGCCTGGCCCAAGACCCCCACCACGGACCCCGGCTGGACTGAGCCCCGGGGAGCACAGCGCCGTCAGCTCGTGGAGGCGACCCCGAGCTGGATCAGCCACAGGTAGAAGGCGATGCGCGGGAAGCGCAGCAGGCTGACCAGGATGAAGGGCAGCAGGGGCATGCGCAGGCTGCCCGCGGCCCAGGCGGTGACCGAGTAGGGGATGGGGGAGACCGCGCCCAGGGCGACCGCGGTGGCGCCGTGGCGCTTGACGAGCAGGCTGGCCTTGGCGCCGCGCCCGCTCAGGAAGGACTGCAGGCGCTCGGTGTGGGCCAGCAGGCGACCCAGGAAGTAGCCGGTGATGCCGCCGCTGACGCTCCCCAGGCCGGCGACCCCGGTGATGGCCCAGAAGTTGACGCCACCGATCAGGGAGAGGCCGGTGCAGACCTCGTGGGCGCCGGGGATGGGGATGGCGTCGGGCACGTAGAAGCAGGCAAAGAGTCCGGGAAGGCCCAGGGTCTCCACGAACCAGGTGCCGCCGGCCTTGATCTGCTCGCCCCACAGCCACCCGGTGAGGCCCAGGGCCGCCATGAGCACCAACACCCCGGCGGTCATGCGCGCCAGGAGCTGGCCGACTTCCAGGGGCGGTGGGCTGGGCTCGTTCATGGACGCTCTCTAACCGTGAAGGCCGCTCATGCTCGGAATGGCGCAGGCCTGTTGCGTGCTACGCTGCCGCACCATTTCGTGGAGAGTAGTCATGAAGAAGGCCATCGCCCTGACCGCAGCCGCGGCCGTCCTGTTGCCCGCCCTGGCATTCGGCGGCGCGAAGGTCAGCTCCCAGAAGAACGCCGCCCGCGGCCAGACCGAGAACTTCTGGGGTGGAAACTCGGCGATCGACGGGAACCCGGAGACCGCGTGGATGGTGCCCGGCGACTCCGAGAACGTCGGCGAGTACATCCAGATCGAGGTGCCCCAGGGCAAGCTCGACAAGATCGCGTTCCAGAACGGGTGGGTCAAGGACGAGGAGACCTTCTCCGACTACGCCCGCGTCAAGAAGATGAAGGTGGAGTTTGTGTGCTGCACCAGCTCCATGGGCGACGTGAAGACCACCTTCACCACCCACATCGACCTCGCTGACACCGCCGACGTGCAGGTGGTGGACATCGAGAACGCCGAGGTCGGTGAGAACGGGTTTGGCGGCTGGCTCAAGCTCTCCATCGTAGAGGTCTACGAGGGGCGCGACTTCCCCTCCGTGGCCATCTCCGAGCTGGCTGTGCACATGGAGGAGTACGACGCCGTGCCCACCATCGACAGCAGCTCGGAGGAGGACCCCGAGCACATCACGATGGACATGATGGACGACAACGCCAAGAGCTTCTTCGCGACCCCCAGCGAGGGCGCGTTCGTGGAGTTCTCCTCCATCCTGGGTCTGTCCAGCGTGCGCATCGTGCACGGACCCAAGACCCACGACCGCGTCAAGAAGGTCAAGCTCACCGCCAACAACAAGTCGGTGGTGACCGAGATCCCGGACGAGAAGGGGGAGCACCTGGCCATGATCCCCACGCCATTTGGGTACACCGGCTCGGCCTTTGGCCCTGTCAAGATGGAGGTCCTGGAGGTCTACGAGGGCACCAGCGCCAAGGGCAGCGTGGCGATCGCCGAGCTCAAGGTCAAGGCCACCAACAACCCGGGCTTCTGAGCGCCGGGTCTTTGGGCCGCGTGCCGCCGAGAGGCGGGTGAGAGGGCCACTGGGGACAACCCCGGTGGCCTTTTTGTATGCTGCGTCCATGATCCTGCTGCTCTCGTCTCTGGGCTTCGCGCAATCCACTGTCACCGTCGGCGCGAGCGCGGACCGGGACTACGAGCGCATCGCGGATGCCCTGCAGCTCGCCGGGGAGGACCTCCAGGTCATCGAGCTGCAGCCGGACTACGAGAACCTGGAGGGGGCGCTCTCCGGGAGCGGCTACTTTGCCTGCGTCGAGGTGTGGCGAAGCGTGACCATCCGGTCCTCTGACGGCGAGCCACGGTCGCTGCCCTGCATGGTCGTCAGCGGCGACGGCGTCACGGTCACCGTGGAGCAGGGACAGGTCCAGCCTGGGTCCTCGGTGGTCGCCGCGTCGACCTACCCGTCGAACCAAATCCTGGCCGAGGGCACCTCTGGCGTGATCGTGCGGGAGGGGGCCACGTTCATCGGCAAGGAGCTGGAGTTCTCGGGGGTCTCGGGAGGGACCTTTGGGACGCCGCTGCAGGTGGACAGCGGGGGGCTGGAGCTCTACGGCGTGAGCTTCCACGGCAACGACTTCTCCGCCGCGGCGGGCTACCCGGGGGCGGCGATCGTGATCACCTCCTCGGTCGCGGACGGTCGGGAGTGGGTGTTCCAGGATGTCGTGATCGAGGTGCCGGAGGACACGACAGGCACGGGAAACACCGGGCTGCTTGTCGACAGCGTGTTCGGCAGCGGCGGGGTCACCAACTCCGTTCGCATCGACGGGCTGACGGTGACCGGCGCGGAGATCGGCTACGAGGCCGGCCGGTCCTTTGGCTCCGCGGTCTTCCTCTCGGGCGTGGACTCGGTGGCCGAGGGCGTCCAGGTGGTCGAGGCCGAGGGCAACGCCATCTACCTGCTGGACGGGGGCCATAGCTGGTCGGATGTCAGCGTCACGGGCGTGGACGGGGGGGCGTTCTACGCGGTGGATGCCTCGCTGGCCATCAGCGGGGGTGTGTTCCGCGACGTGGACGCGGACTACGGCGCGGTGGTCAAGAGCACGGACGGCGAGGCCCTGATCCTCAAGGGGATCCGGGTGGAGGGGGCCAGCGCCAAGGCCGGTGGGGTCGTCTACGCCGAGGGGCTGGGGCAGGTGGTCGACCTGGTCAACGGGCGCTTCTGCTCGGTGGGCAGCGACAGCGGCTCCCTCTTCGAGGTGCGGGACGGCGGCCTGCGGATGCAGAACAGCGTGCTCCGGCAGGTGAGCGGGCCGGGGCTCAACGTGGACGGCAGCCTGGAGCTGGTCAACAACACCTTCTACCAGCTCGATGACGCGCTGATCGACAGCAGCCCCAGCTCTCTGTGGTTCGTCAACAACGCGGTGGTCGACGTGAACAGGCTCCGGAGTGACCTGGTCGGGGTGGTCGACAACTTCTCCTACAACCTCCTGGACGGCCTGGTGGTCTCCATCACGGAGGCAGGCCTGGAGCTCGGCGAGGGCAACCTGATCGACACGCCGCCGGAGTTCGAATCGGCGTTCGCGGCCGCTGACCAGGACTGCGCTGTGGACCCCGTCCCCGCGGAGGGCTCGCCGCTGGTGGACAACGGGAGCCCGGAGATCCAGGATCCCGACGGGGGCCTGTCGGACATCGGGGCCTTTGGCGGGCCCAACGCGGAGGTCTGGGGCGGCGAGGGCGGAGGCACCGGCAGTGTCTCTGGCAGCGGCGTCACTCTGATGGGCGGCTGCGGGGAGAGTGGTGGCTCCGCGGCGCTGCTGCTGCTGCCGCTGCTGTTGCTGGGGCGGCGGCGGGACTGAGGGCCTCCCCGCCCAGATGGCGGGCTCAGCAGGAGCGGCTCAGCGCCCCAGGAGCTGATCCACGGTGGCCTGGTCGGCGCCGGGGAACTCGTGCTGGGCGAGCTCTTCGGGGAGCACCCACTTGAGGTCGTTGCAGTTCACGGCCTGGGGCTCGCAGCCCTGGGCGAGCTGGCAGGTGTAGAGGCGCAGGCACAGCGTGTAGCCGGCGTAGGGGTGCTGCACCTCCATGTCCTCGACTGCGTGACCGATCTCGACGTTGATGCGGTGCCGCAGCTCCCGGCGGAGGGCCTCGATCTCCGTCTCACCCGGTTCCACCTTGCCCCCAGGGAACTCCCAGAGCAGCGGGAGCACGGCCTGGGGCCGGCGCTGGGTGATCAGGAAGCGGCCATCCCGCTCGATGCGGGCGGCCACGACGGTGAAGGTGGGCGTCTGTGACATCGCGGCGGGGTATACCACGGCCACAGGAGAGAATCCCCCATGCCTTCCTTGCTGCTGCTGCTGTCCGGCTGCGCCGTGACCACCCTCATGAGTCAGGGCCGCTCGCTGCCCCAGATCGACGGCGCCGCCACGGGCCCCGGGCTCGCCGGCGAGGTGCAGATCCTGCGCGACTCCAAGGGCATCCCCCACGTCCGCGCGGGCTCCGAATCGGACGCCACCTACGGCATCGGGTTCGTGCACGGGCAGGACCGCGCCTTCCAGATGGACCTGATGCGGCGCATCGCCTACGGGCGCGTCTCGGAGGTCCTGGGCCCCGATTTCGCCGAGCTGGACGCGTTCATGCGCGCAATGGACCTGCAAAAGCGCGCGGAGGACGGCCTGCGGGCGATGGACCCCGACACGCGCTTCCAGCTCGCGGCCTACGCGCAGGGGGTCAACGCGGGCTTCCAGACGGCCAAGAAGGACCCCATCGAGTACCGCCTGCTCAAGGTGGAGGGCGGCTTCGCGGACTGGACTGCGGCGGACTCCATGGCGGTGATCTTCATGCAGTCGCTGGGCCTGGGCTCCGGACACTGGCAGGAGCTGGTGTCCTGGCAGCTCCGCGAGAAGCTGGACCGCGACGACCTGGACGCGCTCTGGGTGCGTGACGGGAGCCCGCGCGTGGACCCCTACTGGGCCCAGGTGCAGAAGATGGAGGCCGGCGGCTTCACGCCGGAGTTCCAGGGCTTCGTGGACTTCTTTATGGCCAAGGGCACGGACACCGAGGCCTCCAACGCCTGGGTGGTGGGCGCGGAGCGCTCCAAGGGCGAGGCCCCCATCGTGGCCAACGACCCCCACCTGCCCGTGCGGGTGCCGGGCATCTGGTACATCGTCGAGGCCAAGGGCGGCGACCTGCACGTGGCCGGCGGCACCATGCCGGGCATGCCCTGGGTGATCTCCGGCCACAACGAACACATGGCCTGGGGCATGACCAACCTGATGGCCGACTACCTGGACTACGCCATCGTGCAGCGCAAGGGCGACGGCTACATCCTGGCCGGCCAGCAGAAGGCCTTCCAGGCCCAGGAGTTCACCATCGAGCTGCCCGAGGGGGAGCGCTCCGTGCACACGGTCCAGATGACCGAGCTGGGCCCGGTGCTCACCGAGCTTGAGGGGGACCACGTCCTGGTCATGCAGTGGTCCGCGTTCCATCACCCCGACCAGAGCGCGGCGCTGCTCAAGATGCTCAACCACAGCGAGACGGTCGAGGCCTTCGTCGCCAGCGAGCGGCCCCCCACCCTGGTGGGCCTGAACCTGGTGCTGGGCGATGACCAGGGCAGCATCGGCTACCAGTCCCTGGGCATCCTGCCCCAGCGCAAGGGGCACACCGGCCGCGTGCCCTACCCGGCCAGCTCCGAGTACCACGGCTGGGACGGGTGGATCGAGGCCATGCCCGGGCTGATGGACCCCGAGGGCGGCGTGATCGTCTCGGCCAACACCAAGGCGCCCCAGACCGACGCCAGCGTGGACCCCTACAAGCTGGGCACCTTCTACTTCAGCCCCTGGCGCAAGCACCGCATCGAGGACCTGATCCAGGAGACCCCCCAGCACTCGGTGGCCACCATGGGCAAGGTGCAGATGGACACCCTGGACACCCACGCCCAGGCCCGCGTGCCCGAGTGGGTGGTGCACCTGGAGCCCCAGTCCGAGGGCGGCCAGTGGGTGCGCGATGTGCTGGCCGGCTGGGACTACAGCACCGACCCGCGCAGCGTGGAGTCCCTGGTGTGGGCCGAGCTGCAGAAGCAGATGGTGCTCATGGCGCTGGAGGAGAAGGGCCTGTCCGGCCATGAGATCGACCTGGTCCTGCGCACGAGCTCCCCCGGCCGCAGCCTGCTGGACACCGACACCGGCATGGACCACTTCTTCGCCGACGCCGACAAGTCCACCCGCGCCGCGATGCTCCGCGCCTACGACGCCCTGGTCGCCCAGTATGGCGAGGACACCAGCGCCTGGTCCTGGGGCGATGCCCACGCCGTGACCTTCGCGCACCCCTTCGGGGTCAAGGTGCTCAACGCCGGCAGCACCGAGTACGGCGGCTCCTCCAACACGGTGAACGTGTCGTCGTTCAACTGGGCGCAGGGCTACGAGACCAAGTGGATCGCGAGCCTGCGCGTGGTCACCCCGCTCAATGACGTGGGTCAGGCGGTGGTGGTGTTGCCCCCGGGGCAGTCGGGGCACCCGGCCTCGCGCCACTACCAGGACCAGCTCCACTCCTGGAAGACCGGCGGCACCCTGCCCCTGTACTTCCACGACGAGGACGTGGAGCGCGCCGCGGACAGCACCCTGACGCTGACCCCCTGACCCCGACTCTGTGACTCTCTGAGTTTGGGGGGGCTCAGGCCCGAAGGCGACGCTTGCGCTCCCCAGCGTAAGGCGCCAGGGCCTGGGCCAGGGTCGCCTGGTTCACGGGCTTGGGCAGGAAGTCGACCATCCCCAGCCTCAGCGCGGCCTCGCGGTCTTCGGCGAACGCGTTGGCGGTCAGCGCCAGGATGGGGGGCGTCTCGCTGTCCAGGGCCTGGATGCGGCGGGTGGCCTCCAGCCCGTCCATCACGGGCATCTGCAGGTCCATGAGCACCACGTCGGGGACCGCGTCGATCACCGCGTGCACCGCTTCTTCGCCGTTGGTGGCCTCGCGGACCACGCAGCCCAGGCGCTCCAGCATGGTGCGCGCGATGAGCCGGTTCACCGGGTTGTCCTCGACCAGCAGCACCTCGACGCCGCCCAGAGCGGCGCTGCGCGACTCCCCAGAGGCCGAAGCGGTGGGGGCGGAGAGCTCCAGACAGAAGCAAGCCCCTCCTCCCTCGGACTCACAGAGGTGCAGGTCGCCCCCCATGGCCTCGGCCAGCCCCTTGCTGATCGCCAGCCCCAGCCCGTAGCCCTGGTGGCGCCGGGAGAGGCCCTCGTCGCCCTGGCGGAAGGGCTCGAAGATCTGCTCGCGCAGGGGCTCGGGGATGCCCGGGCCGGTGTCCCTGACCTGGATGCGCAGCCGCTCCTTCTCTTCGCGAAGACAGACCTGGACGTGGCCGCGCTCGGTGAACTTGACCGCGTTGCCCACCAGGTTCAGGAGGATCTGGCGCAGTCGGTCGGGGTCCAGCATGCGCTCGGAGGGGGAGTCAGGGAGCTGGAGCTCCAGCCGCAGATCCTTGTCCACCGCCCGGGGTCGGACCACGCTGCACACCTCCTGGGCGATGTCCGCCGGCGAGGTCGGGCGAGGGTTGACCTGCAGCGCTCCGGCTTCGATGCGCGAGAAGTCCAGCACGTCGCCCATCTGGCCCAAGAGCGTGGTGCCGGCGTCCCGGATGGTGGCCTGCAGGCGGGCGCGCTCTTCGGGGTCGGAGCCGTCGAGCAGCTCGGTCGCGCCGATCAGCGCGTTGAGGGGGGTGCGGATCTCGTGGCTCATGGCGGCCAGGAAGGCGGACTTGGACCGGTTCGCGGCCTCGGCGCGCGCGCGGGCCTGCTCGGCCAGCAGGTGTTGGGCCTCGAGCTGCTCCTGGCGGGTGCGGGCCATGGCGTCGTAGGCGACGGCGATCGCGAGCACGGCCAGGGTGGCGGCGACCACGACGGCGTGGTGCTGGATGGGCTGGATGTCCGAGACGTGCAGGTTCTGCTTCCAGGCGGCCGGAAGGGCGAACACAGCGGTCTGGAGGACCAGGGCCAGGCTGGTCCAGGCCACCGCGCCTTTGCGGCCCAGCAGGAAGGTCGCCAGGGCCCCCAGCGAGGGCAGGGCGAAGGGGGCCAGGCCCTCGTAGTGCCCAAAGTACAGGGACATGCAGGTCAGGAACAGGGTCAGGTGCCCGACCAGCAGGTGCCCCAGCAGGTGCGTTCGGGGGCGCTTGAGGAAGCTCAGGCCCGCCAGCACCCCGTTGACCAGGGCGAACAGGACGGAGGCCAGCCCGGCCTTGGGCTCCCCCTCCAGGAGCATCACCCCGCCCATGAAGGCTCCGCACACCGCCACGAGTGCGGTGCCTCGGCGCATCAGGTGGCGGTGGCTTTGCTCCTGGGTGCTCACGGGGGCGGCCTCAGGCGGCCATGGCTCCAGCTTCGGGGACGGGGATGTGCAGGGTGAAGCGGGTGCCGTGGCCGGCCTTGGTCCAGATGTCCATGTGGCCGCCGCTGCGGGTGACCGCCTCGCGGACCGCCGACATGCCGACGCCGCGCCCGGAGATCTCGGAGGCCTCCTCGCGGGAGGACAGGCCGTCGATGAAGATCAGCTCGAGCTTGGCTTCGTGGTCCATGGCGGCGACCTCCTGGGCGGTGATGGTGCCCTTGGCGATGGCCTTGCTGACCATGGTGTCGACGTCCACGCCGCGGCCGTCGTCTTCGACCTGGATCACCCAGCTCTGGGTGGAGCGGACCACGCGCAGGCTCAGTCTGCCGACCTCGGGCTTGTCACCGCGCTGGTCGGGCGGCTCCAGGCCGTGATCGACGGCGTTGCGGATCAGGTGGGAGAGGTTGTTGAGCACCTCGGATGTGGCCTGGGGATCCACCAGCACGTCTGCGCCCTCCAGGGTGAAGTCTACCCTCCGGCCCAGGCGCTCGGCCAACCTATCGACGAACACCTCCAGGGGGCCGACGATGTCGCGGACGGGCCGCTGCACGATCTCGGCGCCCCACTGGGCCAGGCCCTGGGCGTTGAGGGGGTTGAGCAGGGCGCGCAGGTTCTCCATCACGGAGACGGGGACCTCGACGGTGCCGCCGCCGGAGAGCTGCAGGATGGCCTCGTTTGCGCTCAGGAAGTCCTCCAGGGATGCGCGGACGCGGTCGAGGTCCTGGGCGGTGATCCCCTCTTTGGCCTCCACCTCATGCGCCGTCTTGGCCACCTGCTCCAAGCCGTAGGAGGCGGCATTGCCCTTGACCGTGTGCACGGCGCGGCGCACGAAGGTGGCGTCGGAGAGGGCCTCCCGGGCGGCCTGGATGCGGCCCCGGGCGTCGTCCACGAAGCTGGCGAACGCGGCCTTCTGGCGCAGGATGCCGACCAGCACGGCGTTGGTGTGGGCCTCCTTTCGGGCGGCCTCCAGATCGCTGATGTCGGACATGGTGAACAGCACGGACTGCACGGCGCCTTCGGGGTCCCGGATCACGCGGCCCTCGACCTTGAGGGTGCTGCCGGCCAGCTCGAAGCGCTGGGGGATCTGGCCCAGGGTGAGCTCCTCGGGCATGAAGTCCTCGAAGACCTGGTCCAGGCCCAGGATGAGCTCCACGCCGCGGCTGTCATTGGCCACGCCCAGCACATCGAGCAGGTTGTCGCCTACGGTCACCTCGCGCCCGGTGAGCTCGGCGCAGGAGCGGGTGCACTCCAGGATCTGCCCCTCCTGGTCGACCATGGCGAAGCCAAAGAGCACGTTGTCCAGGATGGTGCGGATGTGGCGGGTGCGCTCCTGGACCTGGCTCTCCAGCATCTCGGAGTGCTTCTGCAGGGCCTGGTTGCGGGCCTCGGCCAGGGCGCGGCGGCGGGTGGCCTCCTCCTGGCGCTTGCGGGCGCGGTCGAGCTGCTGGTGGATGGCGGTCTGGGCGCCCTCGTTGTAGAGCGAGCGCACCCGCTGCTTGAGGACGTCGACGGTCTTCTCCGCGGCGACGGCGCGGCGCTCCCAAGGAATTTTGCTGTCCATGTGTCTGTCTCCTCAGGCGGCGTGGCCGAAGCCGACCGCGACCAGGGTCTGGTTGATGTGCAGGCCGTTGAGCTGCTCGCCGTAGGTGTCGAAGCCGATCAGCGTGTTGCAGGCCTTCTGGAGGATCTCGGACTGCTCGGCGTGCAGCTCGGAGCCGGTGGCCTCCAGGGCGCGCAGGATGCAGTTGAAGCCCACGACGAACTCGGGGGGCCGGGTGAACTGCAGGCCCTGCTCCAGGGACGCGCTCATCTCGTGGTGGTCGCTGATGTCCAGGACCATGCCCTCCTCGACGGCGCAGTAGAAGCTGATGGAGCCGTCGTCGTGGATGGCCTGGATGCTGCGCACGTAGAGCTCGCCGTTGCAGGCGAAGGTCACGGGGTTGAGGAAGGTGACGTCGCCGCTGACCTGCTCGGGCTCCATGCCCAGGGCGCGGGCGTAGCCCTCCAGGGCGGGGTAGCCGTCGAACTCGTAGACGCGGCGGCCCTCGACCCGGGTGACCACCACGCTGCGGGGGGTGGTGGTGAAGTGCTGGTGCTTGACGATCTGGATGGGGGCGCCGTCGGGGCTGTAGGCCATCACCAGGGTGGCGGCGCCGCTGCGGGCTCCGTGGGGGCCGTAGACCCAGGTCTTCTCGAACTTGAGGTCGTCACCGGCGCTGCCGCCCGCCAAGGGGACGCCCTGGAGTGCGTCGGCCAGGGTCGCGGTGAAGTCCTCCTCGACGCCGCTCAAGCCGTCGATGAACAGCAGGCTGACCAGCTTCTCGGGGTCCATCTCCTCGGGGTCCACGCCGACCGCCTCGAAGAGCTCCTTGGCGGCTGCCTCGGCCTTGCCCTTGTCGAAGCCCTCCAGGTCGACGGAGGCGGTGGTCCAGCGGTACTCGGGGGCCTGGATGCCGGTGACCACCAGGTTGCCGCGGCTGTGTCCGTCGCTCAGGTGCTCGCCCGAGGTGGTGCAGCCTGCCAGGGGGACGCCGGGGAAGCGCTCGGTCAGCGCCTGGGCGACCTGCTCGGGGTCCTGTTCGGTGGACGAAAAGACGAAGATCAGGTCCAGGTCGGCGGGCAACTCGGCCGCGGCCTCCTGGACGGCAGCGCGCGCGTCCGTCTGGGCCGAGCGGCCCTGGAAGGTCTGCATGGGGGACTCCGGGTTCGGATGAAGGGACCACCCTCCGAACGGAACCCCGGCCGACGGCTTTAGGGCCTCTGTGCTGGCATTACGGCGGATTCCAGCGCACCCAGCGCCTGGCTCAGGGGCACGGGGGAGGCCTGGGGGAGCAGCCACCGCAGGGTGTCTCCCTTGAGCTCAGCGTCGGGGAGAGTGGCCAGAGCGCGATCCAGCTCAGCCTCACCGACCCACACCACCTGGACCCCCTGGCCTTCCAGCACGGAGACCCGGATCCCCCCGCCAGCGAGGACACCGATCAGCCGCGGGTGTCGCCGGAGCCCCTCCCAGGCCAGCTCCAGCCCGTGATCCTTCGCAGCCTCCACCCACTGGGGGTGGCTCGCGCGCTCCAGCTCGGAGAACAGCGCCAGCACCTGGTCCAGGCGCTCGGGGAGCTGCTCGGGGGTGGCCCGGGCCTCGATCTCCAGCCAGTCGTCCTCGTGGCGCAGGCGCACGGCCTTCTCGCCCAGCCAGGGGCCCATCCCCAGCAGGCGGTCGCCGGTGTAGGTCACGCAGTGGGCCCCGTGGACCACCGCGGTGCCCAGGCCCTCGCTCAGCTCCAGGCCCAGCTCCGGGGCCTTCTGGCGCGCCGCGATGCGCAGGGCGGAGGGCTGTCCGTTGCGCCCAGCGTGACCTCGGTCGAACACCTGGATTCGCAGATCCCGCTCGCGCCAAGGTCCCCGGAGGGTGTGCTGACAGAGCAGGACTTCAGGCTCCCGCACCTCGACCCCGAACCCGTGCTGCTTGGCGAGCTTGCGCCAGACGGAGCGCTCCATCTCGTCCAGGAAGGCCTGGTGCGTCGCGCTGTCCGGGGCGTGGGTCTTCCGGTGCTGGAAGAGCCGGACCAGGTAGTAGAGCAGGGCCATGGAGCAGGTCGCGAACATGGCCAGGAAGAAGGTGCGCACCGCCCGGAGATAACCCCGCCCGCGCAGGGTGGGGGGCTGGTGGGCGCAGGCGAGGCCACGCCAAGTTAGGCTCCCTCGGTCCGAGCACATGGGAGCGCGATGACAACGGTCCTGGCCATCTACCGCCGCGAGCTGTCCAGCTACTTCAACTCCGCGCTGGCCTACATCATCGTGCCCATCTTCCTGCTGCTGGTGGGGCTGTTCTCGCTGTACTTCAACGACCTGTTCGTGACGGGGCTGGCGACGCTGCGGACCGTGTTCTTCTGGTCGGCGATGTTCTTCCTGCTGCTGATCCCGGCGGTCACGATGCGCCTGTTCGCCGAAGAGAAGCGCACGGGCTCCCTGGAGCTGCTGGTGACCCTGCCGGTGAACGAAGGGCAGCTCGTGCTGGGCAAGTACCTGGCGGCGCTGACGCTGATCCTGGTGGCGGTCGCGCTGACCTTCTCCTACCCGCTGACCCTGGCGACCCTGGGGGAGCTGGACTGGGGGCCGGTGCTGGGCGGCTACCTGGGGCTCTCGCTGATGGCGGCGGCCTACACGGCGATCGGGACGGCGGCCAGCTCGCTGACCTCGAACCAGATCGTGGCCTTTCTGGTGGCGATGCTGCTGTGCCTTGTGCCCTACGTGGTGGGCTTCTTCCTGAGCAGCATCCCGGCCTCCATCCTCCCCTTGGTGCAATACCTGAGCTTTGACTACCACTTTGGCGGGCTCTCCCGCGGCGTGATCGACACGCGCAACCTGGTGTTCTACGGCTCGGTGGTGGCCCTGTTCCTGCACGTGGCGACCTTCGCCCTCGAGCAGCGGAGGCTCTCGTGAACGCGCGCTCTCGCCGCCCCATCCTGCGGGGGAACTCGGTGCTGCAGATGGTCGCCGTGTTGGCCATCGTGGTGTTCGCGAACGTGCTGGGGAGCCGCTGGTTCTCGCGCTTCGACATGACCTCGGATCAGGTCTACACCCTCTCCCACGAGGGCAAGGTGCTGATGTCGCGGCTGGAGCAGCCGCTGATCGTGCGGGTCTACTTCACCCAGGGGCTGGAGGCGCCCTACAACAACCACGAGCAGACCCTGGTGGACAAGCTCGAGGAGTTCCGCGCCTGGTCCCGGGGCCGCATGGAGCTGGTGGTGGTCGACCCCACCGGCGACGAGGAGCTGATGGCCGAGGCCGCGCGCCTGGGCATCGAGCCGATCCCCTACACCTTCCGCAGCGAGTCCCGCACGGAGCTCAAGCAGGTCTACATGGGGGCCGCGTTCCTGTATGGCGACCGCCAGACGGTGCTGCCGGCCATCACGTCCGTGGCGACCATCGAGTACGACATCGCGCGGACCATCAAGGCGCTGCTGGACTTTGGGCAGACCCGCACCATGGGCTTCGTGGTGGGCCACGGCGAGCCGGACGTGCTGGCGGGCAAGGGGCCGGTGGCGCAGCTTCGCGGGGCTCTGCAGGCCAACTACGCGGTGGAGAACGTGGACCTGTCCAACCCCGAGGGCATCGGCGAGCACATCGACGCCCTGGTGATGGTGGGCCCCAAGGAGGCCCTGCCCCTGGAGGAGCAGCTCGCCCTGGACCAGTTCGTGATGAGCGGCCGGCCGGCGGCCTTCTTCCTGCAGAACTTCCGCTTTGACCCGCGGCCCCCGCGCCACAACGCCATCCCGGTCAAGCACGGCCTGGAGCCGCTGCTGGCGACCTGGAACGTCGAGCTCAACCGCGACGTGGTGGTGGACCGCCAGAACAACGGCAAGATGCAGTTCCCGGTGCAGCAGGGCAGCTTCCGCGGCACCGTCCCGCTGAACGTGCCCTTCATCCCGACCACGACCGACCTGGCCCAGGACTCCATCGTGGTCAAGGACCTGGACACCATGACCTTCCCCTTCGTGAGCAGCATCGACGTGCCCGCGGAGCTGCCGGCGGGGGTGGAGATCGAGGTGATGGCGCGGTCTGAGCCCGGCAGCGGTCGCATCAAGGCCCCCAAGCTCTTTGCCCCCCAGGTCTACCAGCGGCTGGACCCCAGCGAGGAGACCGGGGCCTGGCCCCTGATGGTGTCCGTCAGCGGTCCGCTGCGCTCGGCGTTCGCCGGCCAGGAGCTCCCCGATGGGCTGGTGGTGCAGATCCCCGAGGCGGAGCGCGCCCGCATCGTGGTGGGCGGCAGCGCGGACTTCATCGCCAACAACATCGCCTTCATGTCCAACCTGGCGGACTGGATGCTGGAGGATGAGGGGCTGATCGCCATCCGCTCCAAGAACGTCCAGGTCCCCGTGCTGGAGGCCACCACCAAGGCCCAGCGCACCCGCCTCAAGCTCATCAACCTGCTGGGCCCGGCGCTGCTGCTGCTGGTGTTCGGCGGGGTCAAGCGCCTGCGTCGGGGGGCCGGAGGCGGTCCGCAGCGCAAGGCCGCAGACGGGGAGGCCGCATGAGCTGGCTCACCACCAAGTCCAAGCTGCTGCTCGGCGCCGCTCTGCTGATGGGGGGGCTCACCCTGATCCCCGCCCAGAGTCTGGATCCGCAGTCCGACCTGCCGGCCCTGGCCAAGGTCGAGCGCGCGGACGTGCAGCGCATCGAGATCACCGTCGGTCAGGGGGAGACGGTCGTCATGGAGGGGAACCTGGAGGAGGGCTTCCAGGTGGTCGCGCCCTACAGTGCACCGGCCGACACCATCGCCCTGCGGCCGCTGCTGTCCATCTTCGAGCGCGAGAAGACCCGCATGGATCTGGCCGTCGACGAGGGCAACCTGGAGCAGTACGGCCTGGACGACGCCCAGGGCGTGCTGGTGGAGCTGTTCGCCGACGACCCGGACACCCCGGCGGTGGCCTTCATCGTGGGCAAGGACCGGCCGGGCGGCGCGAGCTTCGTGCGCCTGCCGGGCTCCGACACGGTCTACCGCGGCAAGGTGGGCACCCGCGCCCGCTACGCTCGGGACCCTCTGGACTGGCGCGACAAGATGGTCGCCCAGGTGCCCGCCGGGCTGGTGCAGGAGATCCGCCTGCAGCCCCTGGATGGCCCGGAGCTGGTGTTCTACCGCCTGCCCGAAGGCGACATGGGCACCGACGAGAGCTCCCACTTTGGCGCGTGGACCTCGGACCACCAGGACTACGCCCTGGACCAGAAGTCTGTGGACGCGGCGGTCAAGTCCCTGGCGGAGCTGCGGGCTGGCCGCATCTTCTCGGGGGACACCGACGGCGGCTTCGCGCCCCCCGCGCTCACCGCCAGCCTGCTGATGGTGGACGGCGAGCAGCTCACCTTCGAGTTCGGCAGCCGCCTCACCGAATCGGGCGCGGCCTACGTGCGGCGCACGGACCGGGACGCGGTCTACCTGGTCTCCAGCGCGGTCCGGGAGCGCCTGCTGCGGCCGGCCATCGCCTACCGCAACCGGGTGATGTTCAGCTTCCTGCGCGTGGACGTGGCGACCTACACCCTGGTCGACTCCCTGGGCACCGCCGTGCTCGCCCAGGACCCCAACACCAACATGTGGGCCTTCACCCAGCCGGCCAACATGGACACCGACGTGCTCGCGGTCACCCAGTCCATCAACACCCTGGGCGAGCTGCGGGCCGACGCCATCGACCCCGAGATCTCCCAGGCCGACGCCGGCCTGGAGGAGCCCGTCGCGGTGCTCAAGGTGCGCTTCTTCAACGGCGGCGGCACCGAGCTGTGGATCGGCAAGCAGATCGACATCAACGGCACCCCCTACACCTACATCGCCCGGCCGGAGCTGCTGCCGCTGATCTACCTGGTCCGCTCGGACTCGGTGAGCCACCTGCGGGCGGCGTTCAATCGGTCGGAGTAGGGGCGGGGCTTCACCGCTGGAGGCCGTAGAGCAGACGGTCCAGGCGCTCGATGTCCACGCGGTGCTGGTCGGCCTTGTTGAGCAGGTCCAGCACGGCGTAGACCTCGAGCAGGGACCCCTTGGCGATGCGCATGTGGTTTTTCCCGGCGTTGGTGAGGCGACCGCGGCCCATGCCTTCGGCGATGTTGAGCACCACGGAGTCTGCGGCGCGGACGCCCTGGTCGCGGAGGTGTGCACGGTTCTTGGGGAAGTCCAGCGCGGCGATGGAGCGATTGAGGGAGATGGCCAGCCGGTAGGCATCCAGGTTTTCGATCGAGAGCGGCATGTCGGAGTCTCCGAGGCCGCCGGGGTTCAGGAGTGGCGGCCCCTCAAAGCGAAGCGGGGCCGACACTCCTGAGCCCCGGCGGCCGCAGGCACCGGAGTCTGACCTCCGATTCCAGGGTCGATTCACGGGACGCAGTCCCTGAATCTGACCTCCGATTCGGATTCCGCTTCCAGGGTCGATTCACGGGACGAAGTCCCTGAATCTGACCTCCGACCCGCCCCCCCCAACGCAAAAGGGCCAGCCCACCAGGGCTGACCCTTCCACAAAGCAGACCGATCTCAATACGTGAGAACCGGCTCCATCTCCTTCGCCTGCTCAACCCAACCCGCGACCTTCTTCTCGGAGACCGCACCGTTGGTCAGGTTCTTCTCCTCGTTCACCTCGTCCATCTTCTTGGCGAGGTTCGCGGCGTTGCGGTTGCGGAGCTCCTTGACGGTGTCCACGCCGGAGGCCTGCAGCAGCTCGGCCCACTGGGGACCCACGCCGCTGATGCGCATCAGGTCGGCCTGGTTGCACCAGGTCAGGATCAGCTTGCCGGAGATGTCGCTGGCCTCGGCCAGGCCCTTGCGGCCGGCGGGGGTGGCGCCCTTCTCGAGCAGCTCGTCCGTGTTGGTGACGCCAGCAGCGGCCAGCTTCTCAGCGTAGGCGGGGCCGATGCCCTCGACCTCTTCGATCTTGTAGCCCATGGTGGACCTCCGTCATGCGAGCAGAATCCCGGTGGATTCGCCATTGTGTTCACCCAAGTGGTAGCGAGGTCCACCACCGCCGACAAGCCAGGGTTCCACCAAAGTCAGAGCCCCGTCACAGGGCCCCCGACAGGGTCCCTCAGAACACCACCCCGATGCCCGCCCGGCCCGCGACACCGCGCATGTCCGACACGCTGCCGGCGTCGCCAAAGCGCGCGTCCATCAGCCAGGAGTAGCCGGCCTCCACGAACAAGGAAGGCGCCAGGGGCTTCTCGTCCAGCACCACCAGCTCCAGACCCAGCGCGCCGTAGGCGCCAGGCGAGAAGGCCCGCTCCACGAACTGGTCCAGGTTGTCGTCGCGGGAGGGGGAGCCGTCCATGCGCAGGCCGCCCTGGAAGAGCCGGGCCTGGGCCAGAGCGTAGGGGTGCAGGCCGCCGTTGCCGACGATGTAGCGGGCCCCCAGACCGTAGGTCCAGGTGTTCAGGCGCAGGGCCAGGTCCTCCTCGGGGTACTCCACGTAGTCGACGCGGCTGGCGCTGGTGCCGGCGGAGAAGGAGGCCGTCAGCTCCAGCTTGTCCGTCAGGCTGTAGCCGCCGCGCAGGCCGCCGTGGCGCAGGTTGTTCCCGCTCACGGAGTAGCTGTCCAGTGCCTCGCCGGTGGGGAGGGTGCCCCCTTCGATGTGGACGCGCATCTCGCCGGCCAGAGCGGTGGACGCGAACATGGAAATCAGAGCAAGCATCTCAGCCCTCCTCGCTGCTGCGGTCGACCAGCACGGTCTCCGGGGGGAAGAAGTCCAGCTTCGCGAAGCCCGACACGGTGGTGATCTCCCCGTCGGCGTCCATGAAGCTGACCATGCCCAGCGGGCTGTCCAGGGTGATGTAGAAGGTCTCGCCGACGGTCCCGATGTCCAGGCCCACGTCGTCGAGCTTGAGGGGGGTCTTGGTGGCGCGCGCCAGGTCGATGAACATCAGCTCGTCGTGGCCCTCCACCAGCACCAGGGCCTCGGACTCGGCGCCGCTGCCCCGGAAGGCCAGGCCCACCGGCTCGGAGGTCGCGATCAGGGGCACGCTCTGGTCGTCGGCCATGGAGATCAGCTCCACGCCGTAGTTCTGGTCGAACAGCGCCTCGACTCCGTCGCCGTAGCCGCCCTCGGGCAGGGTGAAGGCCACCGCGTAGTTGCCGTCCGGGGAGAGCTCGGCGCGGTAGGCCGGATTCTCCAGGCGGTACTCGATCACCTCGCCCGTCTCCAGATCCACCCGGTAGGCGTCCTTGTAGACCGTGGACGTGGTGTTCACCAGGAAGGCCTCGCCCTCCAGCATGTGGATCTCGGAGACCGGCTCCTCCAGGTCCACGGGGTCCAGCTCGAAGTACGCGTGGTCCAGGATGTCGGCCTTGGCGCGCCCGGCGTAGACCAGCATGGAGGTGTCCATCGCGGACTCCACCACCAGGTCCGAGGGCACCGCCTCCAGCGAGACGATGTTGATGGACTCGGCCACCAGGTCCAGCACGTACAGATCGCCGCTGCCCTCGATGGTCAGCATCGCGTAGTGGCCGTCGGCGGTGAGCACGAGATCGGTGGGCTGCACCTTGTCGTCCACGTCCAGCGCCAGCGGGAAGCTCACCTCGCGCTCGTAGTCGCCCGAGAGCAGCTCCACGACCGTGACCTTGGAGCGGCTGAGCACCAGCGCCCGCGCGTCGTCCTGGTCAAAGAGGATGCGGTCCGCCACGTCGCCAATCGCCACCGGGGTCGCGGTCACGGACTCCAGGTCCACGAACATCACCTCGGTCACGTTGTCCACCGCGGAGATGTCCAGCTCGGTCCCCGCCGTGTATTCCAGCCAGGCCACCGCCTGCCGACCGTCGCTGGTGAAGCTCAAGCGGTTGAAGTGGTTGGGGATCTGGATGGGCGCGCCCTGGACCACACCGCCCCGGATCACCTGCAGCTCCTGCTGGGTCACCAGCTCCCCCCCATCGTCGAGGCACTGCTGGGGATCTCTGGGCGCCTCCGGCCCGTCCTCGCAGGCCGTGGTCTGGGCGAAGAGCACCACGGTCTCGCCGTCGGGGGCCAGCTCGCCGTGCAGCGCCCGGGCGCCGTCCAGCTCCACCTGGGTGGTCGTGCCGTCGGGCTTGACCTGCACCAGGGCGCCGGCGCTGGGGAGGGTGAAGTACAGGCCGTCGGAGGCCGCGATGGGCTCGGGATCCCAGAGCCCGCCGTCTTCGTAGAAGTTGCCGGACCAGCAGCCGGCCATCATCAAGAGAAAAGTCATTGGGGGCCTCAGTGCTTGATGCCGCTGTTCAGCTCAAAGCCGGTGATGGTCTGCAGGGCCTGGGTCTCGGGCTCGTAGAAGCTCAGGCGCCCGAGCTCGTGCTCCTGGTTGACGTAGGCGTAGGTGGACTCGGGCAGCACGCCCACGTGCACGGGGTCGCTGCGCAGGGTGACCTCCTCGAAGAGCAGGTTGTCGTACTGCAGCACCGCCAGGGCCGGGATCCCCTCCATGATGAAGTAGCCGAACTCGCCGTCGCTGCTGTTGGCGAACGCGCTGGGCTCATCGGGGATCAGCAGGGGGTTGGCCAGGAAGCTGTCCAGGTCGATCATCGTGAGCGCGTGCTCCCCAAAGTAGGGGCTCGTGCTGGGGGTGTCCGCGTCGTCCTCCAGGGTGTGGAAGACCAGCAGAGTGCCGCCGGTGGGGGACACGGAGACGGACTTCACGGGCTTGACCAGGGAGCGCACCTTGAGCTCGCCGGAGTCCACGTCCCAGGTGGTGTAGCGGGCCTCGCGCTGGGCCGTGGTGTAGAGCACCGCCTTGGACCCGTCGGGGGAGAAGTGCAGGCTCCCGATGACCTCGTCTGCGGGCAGAGCGATCACCTCCTGTTCGGCGAGGGGATCCTGGGCGTTGAGGACGTGAAGCTCCTGGCTCCCACGACTCACCACGACCGCCTTCGTCCCGTCCGGGCTCAGGTCCAGGTCGGTGGGGTTGTAGCCGATGTCCACGCGCTGCAGGGTGTGCTCGGCCAGGTCCACCACGACCAGCCGGTCCTCTCCGAACTGGCGCACGAACGCGAACGCGCCGGTGGGCTCGACCAGGACCTCCTCGGCCACGGGGGCGTTCAGGGGGTCCTCGGCCAGCTCGACGAGCTGCGGGCGGATGTCCTCGGCCTCCAGGTCCAGGCTGGCCATCCACTCGTTGGCGACGATCAGCAGCTCGCTGGAGTCGGGCGTGAAGGTGGCCTCGCGCGGGTGGAAGCCCACGGCCATCGAGAGGTGCTCCAGGGTCTCCACGTTGACCAGGGAGATCTCGTTGAAGGACTGCAGGGCGCCCGTGGAGCCCTCGGTGGGCAGGTCCGCGTCGTTGTAGACGAGCGCCCAGCGGCCGTCCGGTGAGAGCAGCATGTTGTTGAAGTTGCTGCGGATCTCCACCTCGGTGCTCTCCATCGTCTCGGCGTCGATGACGCTGATGGAGTCCGAGCCAGCGTTGAACACCACGGCCCGGCTGTAGTCGCTGGTGGTGGTGGCGACCTGGGGGTCCACGCCGACCTCGGTGGTGAGCACGTCCAGGCTGGGCACGGAGATGCGGCTCACCGTGTTGCGGCTGGAGTTGACCACGAACACGTAGGCCTGGGTGGCGGTGGGCGAGAGCTTGAGGAAGTCGTCCTCCGTCTCCGAGCCCAGGTCGGTGCCGTCGCCGTCGTCGTTGGGGTCGTACTCGCTGCTGCTCGTGTCGTCCCACGCGCCGGCCCAGCCGGAGTCGGCGGCGTCGGCGTACATGCTGTTTTCGTAGGAAGAGCAGGCGCTCAGGGCGAGCAGCGCCAGGATGGGGGTCGCTCTCATGGGTCCTCCGGTCTCTCGGAGAGGGTCTGCAGCATCCGTGCCATCGCCAGGACCCGCTGATGCTGCGGCCGCCCCCGGGGGAACCCCCCCGGGATCGCGACAGGGATGTCAGTGTTCGATGCCCGCGTTCAGCTCGAAGCCGGTGATGGTCTGCAGGCTCTCGGTGTCGGGGTCGTAGAAGCTCAGGCGCCCCAGGGCGTGCTCCTGGTTCACGTAGGCGTAGGTCGACTCCGGGAGCACCCCCACGTGCACGGGCTCGCTGCGCAGAGCGATCTCGTCAAAGAGCAGGTGGTCATAGCGCAGCACCGCCAGCGAGCTCACGCCGTCCATGATGAAGAACCCAAAGTGCCCGTCGTGGCTGTTGGCCGCCGCGCTGGGCATGGTGGGCAGCACCAAGGCGTTCTGCAGGTGGCTGTCCAGGTCCACCATCGTGATGGCGGGCTTGTCGTGGAAGGGGCTGGTGGTGGCCGCGTCCGGGTCGTTGGTCTCGTCGTGGAAGAACAGCAGCGTGCCGCCGGTGGGGGACACGCTCGCGCTGGCGACCGGCTTCTCCAGGCGCCGCACGGTCAGGGTGTCGTCCGCCAGGTTCCAGGTCGTGTAGCGGGCCACCGGCGCGGCCGTCGTGTAGAGCACGCCCTGGGTGCCGTCCGGGCTGAGCAGCAGGCTGCCCAGGATCTCGCTGGGCGGCAGGGCCACGATGCGCTGGGGTCCGGTGGGGTCCTGGGTGTCGATCAGGTGCAGCTCACCGCTCCCTCGACTGACCACGATGGCCTGCGAGCCGTCCGCGCTCAGGTCCATGTCGGTGGGGTTGAGCCCGATGTCCACGCGCTCCAGGGTCCCCTCGTCCAGGTCGACCACGGCCAGGCGCGTCTCACCGTACTGACGGACAAAGGCGAAGCGGCCGGTGGGCTCGATCAAAACCTCCTCTGCCGCCGGGGGATCCAGCTCATCTTCGGACAGCTCGATGAGCTGTGGTGTCAGCGAGGTCACCCGCAGATCGAGCACCGCCATCCACTGCTCGGCGACCAGCACGAGCTGCCCGGAGTCCGGCGTGAAGCGGGCCTGGCGCGGGTGGAAGCCCACCGCCATGGCGCTGTGCTCCCCGGTCTCGGTGTTCACCAGGGAGATCTCGTTGAAGGACTGCAGGTACCCGGTGCTGCCCTCCGTGGGAAGGTCCGCGTCGTTGTAGACCAGGGCCCATACGCCATCGGGCGAGAGCAGCATGTTGTTGAAGTTGCTGCGGATTTGGACCTCGACGCTCTCCATGGTCTCGGCGTCGATGACGCTCAGGGAGTCCGAGCCCGCGTTGAACACCACGGCCTTGGCGTAGTCGGACGAGGTGGTCGCGACCTTTGGGTTCACGCCGACCTCGGTGGTGAGCACGTCCAGCTCGGGCACGGAGATCCGGCTGACGGTGTTGCGGCTGCTGTTGACCACGAACACGTAGGCCTGGGTCGCGGTGGGGGAGAGCTTGAGGAAGTCGCTCTCGGTCTCCGAGCCAAAGTCGCCGGTGTCATCGCCGGGCTCGTACTCCGAGCCGCTGTCGGCGTCCCAGCCGGCGTTGTCGTCCGCGGGGCCGTAGGACGGCGAGAGCTCGAAGTCCGCGCAGGCGAGGGTCAGGAGAATGGGCGTCACGGGAGCCTCCAGGTCCAAAGCTAACTACGCGGTGGCCGGGGTGGCTGTGACACCCGCGCGCTTTGGCGGCAGCCCGTGCGGCAGGTCAGTCCTGGGCCTTGCGCCCGCCGTGCTCCACCGACACGTGCTTCTCCGCCAGCATCAGCGCCAGCATGGTCTTGGCGTCGGTGATGTCGCCCTCGTGCACCATCTCCAGGGCCTGGGAGAAGGGCATGCGCACCGGGCGCAGGAACTCGTCGTCCTCCAGCGCCTGCTCGCCCTCGCTCAGGCCGGTGGCCAGGAAGAGGAAGATCAGCTCGTCGGTGAACCCCGGCGTGGTGTGCACGAAGCCCAGGCGGGCCAGCTTCTCGCAGGAAAGGCCGGTCTCTTCGACCAGCTCGCGGCGGGCGCACTTCTCGGGGAGCTCGGGGCCGTCCAGCTTGCCGGCGGGCACCTCGTAGTGCATGCCGCCGCCGGCGTGGCGGAACTGGTAGACCAGCGTGACGGTGCCGTCGTCGTGCAGAGGCAGCACGGCGGACGCGCCGGGGTGGCGGATGACCTCGAGCTCGACCTCCTTGCCGTTGGGCAGGGTGACGGTCTCGATGCCCAGGTCGACGACCTGGCCTTGGTAGACGGGGATGCGCTCGCTCATTGCCGCCGTCTAACGCGCTCGCGGCGGGGTGAAACACTTGAAACACGCAGCCAGGTGCATAGGGCTGCCAGATCAAGGAGCGCCCCGTGTCCCGCACCCCCTGGCTGCCTGGCGTCCACGCCACCCCCAACCTCCAGGACGCGCCCGAGACCTATGAGCTCGAGAACCGCGCCGCCGACCCCGAGGGCCTCATTTGGGAGGCGCTGGACGAGATCCACCCCTGGGAGGACCAGTTGGTCGTGGACCTGGGCGCGGGCTCCGGCTTCCACGTCCCTCGCTTCGCCCAGCGCGCCCGGCATGTCTACGCCGTCGAGCCCCACGGTCCCTCGCGCCTGCTGGCCATGGAGCGCCTGCTCCGGCTGGGGCTCACCAACGCCTCGGTGCTGATCGGGAGCGCGGAGCACACGGGCCTCCAGTCCGACAGCATGGACCTGGTGGTGGCCCGCTTTGCCTACTTCTGGGGGCCGGGCTGTGAGCAGGGGCTTCAGGAGGTCGACCGCATCCTCAGGCCCGGCGGTGCGCTGATCGTAGTCGACAACGACCTGCAGCAGGGGACCTTCGCACAGTGGCTCCAGCGCGCGTATCCCCGGGACCGAGGCGCCGTGGAGTCCTTCTGGCGGAGCAAGGGCTTCCAGGCCCGCACTGTCGCCACCTGCTGGCGCTTTCAGCGTCGCGAGGAGCTGGAGGCTGTGGTCCACAACGAGTTCCGCGACCACGCCCCAGTGCTGCTGGACCAGCACACGGGGCTGGAGATCCAAGTCGGCCTGCGGCTGTTCTGGCGCTGCTTCGACTGAGGCCCACAGCACAGCTCACAGAGCAAAAAACCCCCGGGCCGGAGCCCAGGGGTTTGATGGTGCGGAAGGGGGGAGTCGAACCCCCACGGGAGTTACCCCACTAGCTCCTGAGGCTAGCGTGTCTGCCATTCCACCACTTCCGCAGACGTTGCTTCGTTGAGCCCCCGGCATATAGTCGCCCCCGAAAACCGCGTCAAAGGATTTTGTGCATCCGCGATCCACAAATGGGCCCCAGGCCGCCCTCCAGCGGGCGCTACCGGTCGCCGTCACTGTGCTTTTCCTGGCGATCTACCTGCTCAACCTCGCGCCGGATCCCACGCCGGATGGCCAGGCCTACCTGGATCTCGTCCGCGCAGGGGATCCCTTCCACGCGCAGCACCTGATCTACGGGCTGCCTCTGCTGGCGGCCCTCAAGCTCTTCCCTCAGCAGAACCCGGTGCAGGTCGCCGGGACCCTGGCCGCGGTCTTTGGCGCCTACGCAGTGGGCAGCTTCAGCTTCCTGCTCCAGCGCCTGCGGATCCCCCTGGGGGGCGTGGTCACGGGCGCCCTGATCCTGGGGCTGGGCAGCGGCTGGATGGCCCAGTCCACCGCCTGGGAGGTCCACGTGGCCGCCGTGGGCACGGTGTTCCTCGCTTGCGGGCTCGCGCTGGGCCCCCGCGGGCGACCCTGGGGCAGCGCCATCGCGATGACGGTGGGGATCCTGCTGCACAAGACCATGATCCTCGCCCTCCCCGCCGCCTTCATGCTCAGCTTGTGGGGGCAGGAGAGGTGGGGCCGCCGTCTGCTCGGGATGCTGGGGCTCACCGCTCTGCTGGGGATGCTGGCCTACGGCGCCGTAGGGGCTCAGCGGCTCCAGCGAGGACAGGCTGCCCAGAATGTGGCCATTGAGCTGGTGCTGGGAGAGCTGCGCAGCGAGCAGGCCCGCCCGGTGGTGGAGGCGCCTCTGCGCAGCGCCCGGGACACCCTGCCCACGGTGCTGCTGCGGGTTCAGCCCCAGCAGCGCGGCCCGACCAGCCTGGCGCTGTGCCTGGTGATTCTGGGACTCGCGGGGGCCGGGGCGGTCCAGCTCTGGCGTCGGGGAGAGCGGCGCGCGCTGGCGGTGCTGCTCTGGCCTTCGCTGGGGCTACCGGCGGCGGTGGCCTTCGAGGCCTTCAACTTCGAGTACTACATGGGCCCCGTCGCCGTGCTGCTGGGGGTCGGGATGGGCGCGCTGCGGGGCCGGGCGTCTTGGGCGCTGCTGTCGCTGGTGGCCGGGGCCGGGGCGTGGAATCACCTGGAGCTGGGGGCCGCTGGGGGCTCCGAGACGCCGGTTCACCAGCCGCGGGGACGGGACCGCCCGGGGCCAGCTCGGACGCCCGCTGACGGTTGAGCCCAGCCTGTCCTCGTCGAAAGCGGGAACCCCCTGAAGGGCGCGGTGTCTGCAGAGGTGCAGAGGTGCGCATTGGAGCAGCAGCAGTCCCAGGTCTTCTTCGCCTTCCTGGCCTTCTGTGCGGCCATGGGCCTGGCGTTGGGGCTGGCCGCATGGATGCGCGCGCCCACCGAGGAGATCGCGATCCAGCAGCTCCCCGACCACGTCACCCGCCTGGCCTTCGGGGTGGACGCGCAGGCCCTGGACCCGGAGGCCATCGACACCGGGGACTGGCAGCCGCCGCCTACGCGCGTGCACGTCCAGGACCTGGAGTACCTGGGGCTGGGGGACATGGCCGTGGCCACCTATATGGTCGAGCGCTACGCCCACCGGCTCTCCGCCTGCTACGACAGCGCGGACCAGGGGGCGGTGGACTGGCTGCAGGTGGACCTGGCGCAGGGGGAGGCCTCGGTGGTGCACCCCGATCCCGAGCGCGCCCGCTGCGTGGAGTCGCTGGTGTCCGCGTGGCCTTGGCCACACAGTCTGTCCGGGAGCCTGCGGGTGGGGCTGCGGGCGGGGGCGGCCATCTGAGCTGGTAGCCTCCTGCCGACCCTGCCGGGATCGACCATGGGTACGCAGCAAAGAGCTTGGGCGAGGTGGATCGGGGCCCTGCTGCTGCTGGGGCTCACCCTCTTGGCTTGGGTCTCGGGACGTGACGGCCCGCCAACTGCTCCCACCAGCGAGGACACCCTGGCGCCCTTGCCCGGCGCGCCCCGGAGCTTCGAGCCCGTCGCGGCGCTGGCCAGGCTCGCCTCCTGGCGTGGCGCCGTCACCGTCCAGGTCGTCGACTCCACCGGCGCGCCCCAGCCCGGCGTCTCCCTCCGCGTACGCCCCTACTGGGAGGACGAGCGCGCGCGGCCGACCCCCGCGGAGGGGGCCACAGACGAGCAGGGGCGGTGGCGCTTCACGAGCGGCCCGGGCCTGGTGTTCGTGGAGCCGGAGCCGCCCTTCATCGCGGCCTCCGGCAGTCAGGTGGAGGTGGGGTTGGGGCGCACACGGGCGCAGTTGGTGGTCGAGCGCGCCTGCCCGGGGAGGGTCGTCCTGGTCGACACCCACGGACAGGAGGTGGAGCTGCCGTTCATGCTGCGCTCCATCACGGGTGGGCACATCTCCCAGCACCCTGATGCCGACGGCTTCTTGGCCGATCGACCCTGCGGCGAGGTGCGGCTGAGCGCCGGGGAGGGGGGCGCCCCCCTGGGTGTCTTCTATGTCCACGACGACCAGGACCTGCGTGTGGTGGTCCCCGAGCCGGCCACAGAGATCCTGCAGCTCGTGGACTCCAAAGGAGACCCCGTCGCCGGCAGCATCGACTGCGCCCACCGCTGTCTGGAAACCCAGGTGCTGGGGCCGGGGCGGGTGCGCCTGTCCTCGCGCCGAAGCTGGACCCGCGTGGATGTCGCCTACCAGGGGCTCCGCTACTCCAGGCGGGTGCGCATCGCGGGTGGCGTCACCGAGCTGCTCGCGGACCCCGGCCGGCCTGTCCAGGTGGTGCTGCTGCAAGATGCCTCTCTGGAGCAGCTCAGCTGCGCCCAGACCCCTTGCACGGGGGGCCCCGAGACCTATGCGTGCCGGTGTCCGGCTGGCGCGACGCAGATCAGCGGGCTGCTGGATGCCGCTTCCAGAGCTTGGCCCCTCTCCCCCGGCCAGGACACCCTGCTGATCGACCCGCGAGCAGCCAGCGCGGTGGGTCAGTGGAAAGGGGAGGTCCCCTGCACCGCCTACCTCTACACCGGGGGGACATTGGGCCGGGCTTGGTGCAGCCAGGACGGGCAGGTCCACGTCGAGGCCCACGCCGAGCAGGTCAGCGTGGTGATCTCCGCTGCTGGCGAGCGACAGACCTTGAACCTGGCCTTGGAGCTGCAGCCTGGGGAGCGCCTGGAGCTCGGCGATCTGCACCCGGAGTCTCGCAGCGTGGAGGTCTGGGTGGAGGGCCCCGCCGACTTGGCCGGCGCTGTGGTTCGCTCCCCTCAAGCCGGCGTCGCAGTGCTGGACGAGGCCCACTATGCCGTCCTTCCGGCCCTCCAGGCGGGGGTCCAGAGCCTGGAGCTGGAGCTGGCCCGGGACGCCTGGTCGCCGCCTGTGACCGCCACGCTCCCCATCGTGGATGGACAGGTGATCTGGCGAATCACCCCCTCTGCGCTTTGGGGGCCCCAGAGCCCCTGAGGGGGACATCCGCCGCTTGCGTCGTTACCCTTCGGGGACCGCTGCGGGTGGGGCCCATGGTGGGCTCCTGAGATCACACCGCAGAACCTGATCCGGCTGAACCCGGCGTAGGAAAGGCGGAAAGATGAGCGACAACGAGAACGGCACCTTCGACAACGGGGCCGGCGGCTCCACCAAGATCTCCAAGGACGGCGTGCCCTTCCGGCAGTTGACCTTGACCAATGGCGAGGTCCTGGACCTCTACGACACCAGCGGGCCCCAGGGCCACAGCGTTCGCGAGGGCCTGCCCAAGCTGCGGGAGCCCTGGGTCGCCAAGCGCGCCAGCGACCCCAACAAGAGCCAGATGCACTACGCCCGCAAGGGCATCGTGACCGAAGAGATGCGCTTTGTGGCCATCCGCGAGAACATGGACCCCGAGTTCGTGCGCTCCGAGATCGCCCGCGGCCGCGCCATCATCCCGGCCAACATCAACCACCCGGAGCTCGAGCCGATGATCATCGGCCGGAACTTCCTGGTGAAGGTCAACGCGAACATCGGCAACTCGGCCGTGTCCTCCTCCATCGAAGAGGAGGTCGAGAAGCTGCAGTGGTCCCTGCGCTGGGGCGCCGACACGGTCATGGACCTGAGCACCGGCCACGACATCCACGAGACCCGCGAGTGGATCGTCCGCAACAGCCCCGTGCCCATCGGCACCGTGCCCATCTACCAGTGCCTGGAGAAGGTGGGCGGCCGGGTCGAGGACCTGAACATCGACCTGTTCATCGAGACGCTCATCGAGCAGGCTGAGCAGGGCGTGGACTACTTCACCATCCACGCTGGCGTGCTGTTGGAGTACGTGCCCCTCACCGCCAACCGCGTGACCGGCATCGTCTCCCGCGGCGGCTCGATGATGGCCGGCTGGTGCCTGATGCACCACAAGGAGAACTTCCTCTACACCCACTTCGAAGACATCTGCGAGGTGATGAAGAAGTACGACGTCTCCTTCTCCCTGGGCGACGGCCTGCGTCCCGGCTCCATCGCGGACGCCAACGACGCCGCCCAGTTCGGCGAGCTGCGCACCCTGGGCGAGCTCACCAAGATCGCCTGGAAGCACGACGTCCAGGTCATGATCGAGGGCCCCGGTCATGTGCCCATGCACAAGATCCAGGCCAACATGGACGAGCAGCTCAAGCACTGCTTCGAGGCCCCCTTCTACACGCTCGGCCCCCTGACCACGGACATCGCCCCCGGCTACGACCACATCACCAGCGCCATCGGCGCGGCGGTCATCGGCACCCAGGGTTGCGCGATGCTCTGCTACGTCACGCCCAAGGAGCACCTGGGCCTCCCCAACAAGGAGGACGTCAAGCAGGGCCTGATCGCCTACAAGATCGCCGCCCACGCCGCCGACCTGGGCAAGCAGCACCCTGGCGCCCAGGACCGCGACGACGCCCTGAGCCGCGCCCGCTTCGAGTTCCGCTGGGAGGACCAGTTCAACCTGAGCCTGGACCCCGAGACGGCCCGCAGCTACCACGACGCCACCCTGCCCGCGCCCGCCGCCAAGAAGGCCCACTTCTGCAGCATGTGCGGCCCCCGCTTCTGCAGCATGAAGATCACCCAGGACGTGCGCGACTACGCCGAGAGCCTGGGCATCACGCCCGAGCAGGCGCTGGAGAAGGGCATGGAGGAGCAGGCCGAGCACGCCCGCGAAGTGCACGGCCAGGTCTACGTGGACGCGCCGGAGGGCCCCGCGGACAAGGACAGCGCCGAGCAGTAGCCCGGCGGCCCTTCAGCGCTGCTGCGGCGCCTACTTCTGGATGCGCTGCAGCAGCTTGCCCTTCTTGCCGTCCTTCTTCCAGGCGTCCTTCTCCTTGGTGGGATCCCGCTCGATCTTGTTGAGCGGGTGGGCGGACGCGCGCTGCTCCACGACCACGTAGGACTTGCCGCCCTTCTTGCTCACGGGGACACGGTTGCTGGGCCGGGGGTGGCTGTGGGTCAGGGTGTCCTGGACCTCGTTGTCTTCGTTGGTCACGTCGCTGGGGTCGTTGTCGTCCACGCTCCCCAGCGCCTGCGCGCCGTGGGCCGCCCGCAGGCCGGTCGCCTTGATCAGCGCGTTCCTGATGCGGGCATCCTCGACGTCCCTGTCGTGGCCCAGCGCAGCGGTGATCGCCGCCTTCACCCCGGTGACCACCTTCTCGATGTTGCCCTGGGTCCTGGCCCAGCCGTTCAGGTCAGCGGCCTCGTCGTCGCTGAGGATGGACATGACCACGTCCTCGGGGCTGGCCTTGATCATCGTGTGGAACTTGTGCTTGGACTCCTTCTGGCCGAAGGTCGAGGGGTCTGCGAGCAGGCCGAAGGCGATGGCCTCGTTGTTGATCAGGTGGGTGAACAGGCTGGTCACGGCGCTGCTGGGAGCGTCGCCAACCTGGCCGGACAGGGTCTGGGCGGTGCCCCGGGCCGACGCATAGATCTTGCGATCGGGCCCGTCCACGAAGGCCTCCTCGAAGCCCCCGGCCTCGTCCCCGAGCTGGTCGTAGTCGATCATCATGTTGGTCTGCTGGTTGCGGGCGTACTTGGTGCCCGGACCAGCGCTCTTGGTGAACTCGCTGGCGGGCGCCTTGGGCTTGAGCTTGTAGCGGCCCTGTCCCGGCGCGCTGGCGATCCACTTGCGGACCAGGTTGGCGGTGCGCTCGGACTCCCGCTTTGGGCGGGTCCTGTTCGGACCGGCGGGGACGAGCTGGTTGTCCTTGTTCACCTGGCTCTGTTGGGCCTTGCTCTTGGCGGCGCCAGCGTGGATCGCGTCCATCAGGCCCTTCTTGGCGTCGACGTAGGCCTGCCGCTGGTACTCGGCGCGCGGCAGGGGACCGTGGACCAGCTCCATGCAGCCGGAGAGCCCACCCCCCCGGTCAAAGCCCTCCGTCTCCAGCTTCATGACGGGCAGACCCATCTCCTGGGCGTCCGTCTCCGCGAGCACGATCCCGTTCGCGGACTCCTGCTTGTCCACGCGCTCGATGCTCGCCCAGGCCAGCTCCTCCTCCAGGCCCACCCGGTTGACCTTCTCCTGGTCGCCCAGCTCATTCACCGGGTTCCCCCGGTCGAGCTGGACCCCGCCGCTCTTGGGGCCGGCTCCAGGGCTGGCGACCTGGTCGAGCAGCCCCTCTGCGGACTGCCCGGAGACCACCTTGTCCGCGACCGCGTCGGCGTGGCGCTCGTACACGTCCCCCGCCGCGCCCACACCGCCGGAGAGCTGCACGCCCCCGCGCTGCTGGACCACGTGGGCGGCCTCGTGGGCGGCCGTGTGCAGGTCGGTGCGCTTGAGGGCGACCTGTCCGTCCACCGCCAGGCCCCCGCTCCCGAGTTGGTCGTTGGCCGCGCGGGCCTGCGTGTCCTGGAAGCTCTGCACGCCCTGCAGGCTGTGGGCTCCAAAGGCCGCCTGGATGGTGTCGCGGTGGGGGAGCGGGCTGCTGGTCCCGGAGACGGCCTGGGCGGCGATCTCCTGCACGCCGCCGCTGGCTCCCACGTCCCCGGTGTCCGCCTGGACCGCGAGGGGGTCCTGCAAGGGGTCGCTCAGGTGGCCCTGGGGGGCTGCTGCAGCGCTGGCGGCGGTGGGCGCGCTGCTGCGCGTCTGGGTGGTCTGCATGTCGTGGCTCCCGGCACCCGGTCAAGGTAGCTCAGGAGAGGCCAGATCGCGCCGGAAGTCGAACGTGGGCACCCGCGCGCGTTGATCCACCCCTCAGAATCGCCCGCTCACCCCCACCACCCCGCCCCCCTCAGCCGGCCCGAAGGCAAGCTGGGTGTCCTGACCGATCCGCGCCCACTGTGCGCCCGCGAGCACCGGCGCCAGGGTCAGCATGCCGGCGCCGGTCAGCCAGTCGCTGCCCTCGCTGCCGTACATCTGGGCGGTGCCCACGACCGCCAGCGCCATGCCCATCACGCCCAGCAGCAGGGGCTCTCCGGCCGCGCTGCTGTGGCCGAGCAGCAGCAGGTTCGCGGTGAACGCCGAGCTCGCCAGCACGGGCAGCGCGAAGGAGGCGGCCACTCCGCCCAGCAGAACGTTCACCTCGCTGGCGCCATAGCCTGCCCACAACAGGGCCGTGCTCCCAGCCGCCAGGACGGTGAGCCCCTGAGCCAAGCGCAGCGTCAGGGCCGCTCCAGCCCCGCTTCCCCGCTCGTGGGTGCGGACCAGGGAGAGGTTGGCCTCGGCGAACGCCAGCGCCGGGGAAGCGGCGATCAGGGACCAGCCCAGCAGGGAGTCCAGCTCGCCCCCCCAGAGCACCGACATGCCCGCGGCCCACATGCCCAGAGAGGCGGCCCCCAGGTAGGGTTGGCGTCGTCCGGGGGCCTTCTGGGCAGCGTAGAGGCACAGGAAGCTCCCGACCGCCGATGCGGGGACGGTGGCCAGCATCGCGCCGCCCGAGAGCAGCTCCGCGGCGCCGTCCAGGGGTTGGCCGTTGATGCCGCTGCGCCCGCTCAGGATCACCGGCGTCGCCAGGCTCATGCCCAAGGTGAGCCCCGTCCACCACCAGGCCTGCTCCAGCAGCAAGCTCGCGTGCGAGTTCGTGTTGGGGCCGATCTCGATGGGCATGTAGCGCTGGGGCGTCCACTCCAGGGTCCAGGGCTGGGCCTCGGTATGCGCAGGCGCGGTGACGGTGGGAGCTGACGGCGCGGGGGCCTCGGAGGCCTGGGCCGGGGTGCTCAGGGCGGTCAACAGGGAGAGCAGCATCCGGTCCTCCTCAGAAGCGCCCGACGAGGCTGAGCCCGCCGGGGTTGAGGGCGACGGAGACCTCCAGAGCGGGCGCCCGCTCCAGCCAGAGGTCCTGGTTGTAGAGGTCCACCCGGTCCTGGGCGTCCTCGGCGTTCATCCATTTCTTCTGCTTGGAGGTGTAGAGCTGGAAGCCGCCGATGGCCCCGACGAAGAGCGCGGAGCCGGCGAGCATCACCCCGCCGCTGGCGGCCATGAGCTTGACCGCGGGCCAGATGTCCGGCCCCCCCGGATTGAGGACCTGCGAGGTGCCAAAGGTCAGCTCCAGCGCCAGGCTGAACGCACCCAGGGTGCCGAACGCGAAGCCGCCGAGAGCGCCGACCGCGCCGACCGCACCCACCCCAAGGCTCAAGCCCGTGCCCAGCCCGTAGGCCGCGACCGCGCCGTAGTCACCCAGGATCCACGCGACCTCCACCGGCGTCAGAGGCTGGCCTGTGCGGTAGATGACCAGATCGCCATCCAGGCTCTCCCCGACGTGGAGCATCTCGTCCCGCACCCAGTCGGGGCGGAGCGCGTCTTCGCGGGGGGCCAGCAGCTCGCGGTCTGGGGCGCTCGCGCTGGGAGGCGGCGCCTGCTGCTCTGTGGGGGCCTCGGAGGCCTGGGCCGGGGTGCTCAGCGCAGCGGCAGTCAGCAGGGGAAGAAGCAAGGGGAACTCCGGTCTCTGCAGACCAGGGTTCAACCTCCGTGCCAACTTGGCCCTCCAAGGATCTCAACACCTTGCCCACCAGCGAGGACAGGCTGCGTCAAACCGCGACGCGGCGCCTCAGGGGCCGAAGCGGCCCACACCGCGGGCGCGCAGGGCGGCGGTGACCTCCAGCAGGATGTTGGGGTCGTCGATGGTCGCGGGCACAGCCACGTCGCTCTCCGTGGCCAGCTTGCGCAGGGTGCGGCGCAGGATCTTGCCCGAGCGGGTCTTGGGCAGGCGGCCCACCACGATGGTCTTCTTGAACACCGCGATGGGGCCGATGTCCGCGCGCACCGAGGCCACCAGCTCCTTCTCCAGGGCGGCGGGGTCCACGCGCACGCCGTCGCCCAGCACCAAAAAGCCGATGGGCACCTGGCCGCGCAGCTCGTCGTGGATGCCCACCACCGCGCACTCGGCCACGGCGGGGTGCTTGGCCACCACGGCCTCCATCTCGCCGGTGGACAGGCGGTGGCCGGCCACGTTGATCACGTCGTCGGTGCGGCCCAGGACGAACACGTAGCCATCGGCGTCGATGTAGCCGCCGTCGCTGGTCTGGTAGAAGCCCGGCTGCGGCCGCAGGTAGCTGTCCAGAAAGCGCTCGTGGTCCCGCCAGAGGGTGTTGAAGCAGCCGGGGGGCAGCGGGGTACGCACCACGATGTCGCCGACCTCGCCGGCGGGGACGGGCTGGCTGTCCTCGCCCAGGGCCAGGACCTCGTAGCCGGGGACCGGGAGCCCCGCGGAGCCCGACTTGACCGGCAGCGCGTCCAGGCCGCGGTCGTTGGCGACCATGGGCCAGCCGGTCTCGGTCTGCCACCAGTGGTCCAGCACGGGCTTGCCGGTGAGCCCCTTGAGCCAGGCCAGGGTGGGCGGATCCAGGCGCTCCCCGGCCACAAAGATGGACCGCAGCTTGGACAGGTCGCGGCCCTGCAGGCCGGCGCCCTCGGGGTCCTCCTTGCGGATGGCGCGGAAGGCCGTGGGGGCGGTGAAGAACACCGAGACCTGGTGCTCCTCCAGCACGCGCCAGAAGGCGCCCGCGTCGGGGGTGCGCACCGGCTTTCCTTCGTAGAACACGGTGGTGCAGCCCATCAGCAGGGACGCGTAGACGATGTAGGAGTGGCCCACCACCCAGCCCACGTCCGAGGCCGCCCAGAAGACCTCGCCGGGCTGGATGTCGTAGACGGCCTCCATGCTGTAGCGCAGGGCCACCGCGTGGCCGCCGTTGTCGCGCACCACGCCCTTGGGGCGCCCGGTCGTGCCGGAGGTGTAGAGGATGTAGAGCGGGTCCTCGCTGCGCACGGGGACCGGGTCTGCGGGCTGGGCGACCTCGACCAGGGTGTTCCAGTCCAGCTCGTGCTCCTCCAGGCCCACGGGCGCCTGCTCCCGCTCCAGCACCACGACCCGCTCAGGGCTGTGCTGGCTCAGGGTCAGCGCCTGGCGGACCAGGGGCATGTAGGGGATCACCCGCGCGCCCTCGATGCCGCAGCTCGCGGTGAGCAGCAGCTTGGGCTGGGCGTCGTCGATGCGCGCGGCCAGCTCCGGGGGCGCGAAGCCGCCGAACACCACGCTGTGGATGGCGCCCAGGCGCGCGCAGGCCAGCATCGCCATCGCGGCCTGGGGCACCATCGGCATGTAGAGCACCACCCGGTCGCCCTTGACGACGCCCAGGCTCTTGAGCGCTCCGGCCAGGCGGGCGACCTCGGCGGTGAGCTGGCTGTAGGTCCAGCTCTGCTTGCGGCCGGTCACGGGGGAGTCGTAGATCAGCGCGAGCTGCTCCCCGCGGCCCTCCGCGACCCAGCGGTCCAGGGCCAGGGCGCAGGTGTTCAGCTCGCCGCCGGGGAACCAGGTCCAGGACCCGTCCTCGCGGGTCTCCAGAGTGTGCTCCGGCTTGCGGATCCAGGGGACCTTCTCGGCCTGTGCGGCCCAGAAGGCCTCGGGATCCTGCTGCCACGTCTGTCGATCGCCCATATCCGTCCTCCAGAGGCAGAGGATACGCCATGGATGCGGGCCGCTACTCCTCGGGATGTTCGGGGGGAGGACCCATGTCGTCGGGGCGGCAGGCCAGCTCGGCGTCGCTGCGGTCGGGGGGCGCCTCGCAGGTGCCCTCGGCGGTGCCGCGGGGGCCGTCGACCGTGCAGGCGTCGCCCGCGCTGAGCTCCGCGCAGGCCTCCAGGGCCTCCGGGGGCGGGCCGCGGCGCTCGGGGGGCGCGTCCTGGGCCATGGCGACGGAGGCCGCGCCGGCGGCTCCCAGGATCAGGGCAAAGAGGGGGATGCGCTTGTTCATGTCGGACTCCTGATGGACCGCACCCCACCGCGGGGTGCATGAACAAGGTACGGGCGAGCACCTCACGATTCTCTGAACCCGCGTGACCTCGTTTGGGTTCTGGTTTTGTTAATGGTTTCGGGTGGATGGGTGTATCGTGGTGGGGCCGGGATCATTCCTGCGCCATGTCCCACTTCACCCTCTGCCAGCTCTCCCAGAAGGCCGCCTCGGTGGAGCGGACCGCCACGTCCTGGCGCTCGCGGGCGTCCAGGAAGAGCACAAAGTCGAGCTGCTGCTCGGGGGTTCCAACGGCCTGCGCGGCCTGCGCCACCAGGTCGTTCGCGGGGAGGGTGCGGCGGCCGGCGACCTGCACCATCTCCCAGTCCACGCCGTCCTTGCCCTCGCCCGGACGCAGGGCCCGCCAGACCAGCTCGGTGCACACCAGGGTGTGGTCGGTGGCGAAGTCGAAGTCGTAGTCGTAGGGCTTGGCGTAGTGGGAGAAGGCGGCGTCCACGGACTGCGCCAGGGCGACCTTGTCCAGGCGCGGCCGCATGGCCCCCAGGTAGTCCCCGGCGGCGTGCTCCAGGGTGGAGAAGCCGATGCCCTCGCTGGTGGCCTCGATCACCCGGTAGGGGTGCACGCTGCCGTCGCCCAGCACGTAGGCGCGCCAGGCCTGGGGGTGGGCCTGGGCCATGTAGGCGTCAAAGCCGATGTCCTGGCCCGTCTGCTCCAGCACCCAGGCGTCGACCTCGGGGTCGTCGAAGAAGGCGACCAGCTTGTCGGGCTCCCCCAGGTAGATCAGCGCGTGGGGCCAGAAGCCGGGCAGGCCGACGTTGGACAGGTACCAGTTCTTGCGGCTGACCAGAACGTCGCCGGGGTTGAGCTCGGGGTCGATCTCGGCGACCTGCTCGGGGGTGATGAGGTACCAGCCGATGCGGCGGCGGCGGGTGTCCCCGAACCACTCGGCCACCCCGGACTGGGCCGGGTACCAGGTGTGTCGCAGCTTGCGCTGGACCAGGCGCACGTCTCCTCGCAGGGACAGCTCGCCGCGCTGCAGAGGGGCGACGGAGTTGATGGTCGCGCGGTGGGCCTCGATGCGCTCCCAGGTCCAGCTCAGCCCCACTGCGTCCGTGTCCCGGCGGGCGTGCAGCGGCCCCAGCAGGAAGTCGCGGTAGCGCTTGAGGGCCAGGATGCGCGAGGTGGGCTCGGTCCCGTGGAGCTGGGCGCGGTAGCTGGCGAAGCTGTCCTCACCCATGCCCAGCTCGGGGTGGGCGCTGTCCAGGTAGCGCTGGGCGTCGCGGTTCTGCAGGATCAAGCGGGCAAAGCGGGTGCTCTTCTCGTAGAGCGCGAGCTCGCTGAGGTACATCAGCAGGAAGCTGCGCAGGTGGTAGCTGCGCTGGGCCCGGCTGGGGTCGAAGCGGTACCAGTCCTCGTAGAACTGCCGCACCTGGTCCAGGCCGAAGCTGTAGTCGTAGAGCTGCCGCCAGGCCTGGAGCAGCAGGGCCTCTTCGTCGGCGCTGAGGACCCGGTCGCCCTCTCGGAACATGGGGTGGGCTTCCAGCTCCAGCAGGGTGAGCTCCATCCCGCGCTCGTACTCCTCGTAGCGGCCCAGGTCGGTGCGCCAGGCCTCCTCGAAGGCTGCGCTCTCCAGGTCGGTCAGCGGGCTCGTGTCCTGGCTCTGGTGCACCCACAGGCGCATGCCCAGCCCCAGGATCGCCAGCACCATGGCCAGCAGGAAGCGCCGGGAGAGCACCTGCCCGTTCTCGCTCAGGGAGAAGAGCCGTCCGCGCAGCCAGCGGCCCAGCATGACCATGACCATGGACAGCACCGAGAGCGCGAGCACGCCGCCGATGAAGTTGGGCAGCCAGTGCACGCCCTGGTCGGCCGCGTAGAAGCCCACCACGGAGCCCAGGGCCGCCGGGAAGAGCAGCAGCCCGCCGTAGTAGAGGAAGTTGCCGAGGCGACCGAGGCCAGGATCGAGCTTGGACATCGCCGGAGTGTACGCCCAGTGCCAGGCAGCCGGATAGAGTGCTGCTCCGAGGAGGCCCCATGTCGCTGCTGCTCAGCCTGATCGCCTGTGGAGGAGGAGACCTGTACTCCCAGGGATCGCTCTCCACCGCTCTGACCGCTGGGGACGACCCAGCCCCTGCGGGGACCTGGACCCTGGACGGGAGCGAGGACCTCAGCGAGGCCACCGCGTTCGAGGACACCGGCACGCTGTGCGACGGCGCCGCCGGCCAGAGCGCCGGCTGGGTTCAGGACCTGCGCGCGGACGCCTGGCCCGCCTACACCCTGCGCTTCTGCGCCCCCGTCACCCTGGACGACGCCCCCATGGCCGAGGCCGAGCTGGACGTCTACCTGCGCCTGTCCGCGCCGCCCCCCGAGGGCGAGGTCTGGACCTTCACCGAGGCCGGCGCCGAGCTGGCCTGGGAGCTCCAGTACGACGACGCCGACCTGGACGAGACCCGCTGGGGCGGTCGCGTGGCCCTGCCCACCGCCGGCCTGGAGGAGCTGCTGGCCGACTCCACCGTCGAGATCACCGGCCCCGGCAGCGGCAGCCTGTCCCTGCCCGAGGTGCCCTTTGAGTGGCGCGAGGGCTGCTCCAGCGCGGTCGAGGACTGTGATGGCAGCGTGAGCTTGTCGATGGACTGGGATGTGGAGTAGCGGATGGGCCAGCCCGGAGCGCAGCGCCACCGGTGTGGCTCATGCGGCGCTCGCCGGTGACCCCAGCAGGCAAAAGCGGTTGATCCGGTAGCCCTCGACCTTGCTGCGGATCAGCCAGGGGGCCAGGCGGAACACCCACTTGTAGAGGGGGGGCATGCCTGAGACGAACTCGGCGGGGGCGTCCATGAAGCTGCGGCTGCGGTCCAGGCGCATGCCCAGGCGCTCCAGGTCGGCGGGGCGGTCGCAGGCCCAGCGGAACCACGCGTCCGGCGACAGCTTCTGCATGGCGTCGTGCTTGTCCTGGTTGTCCCGCATGGGGGTGTCGCAGGTGTCGGTGATCAGCCAGCCGCCGGGGTAGCGGGCGGCCAGGCGCTCCAGCAGCGCTTCGACCTTGGGGCCGTCGATGTAGATGATGACCGCCTCGGAGACAAAGCATACCGGCTTGGGGAGCGCGTCGACCTGCTCCAGCCAGTCGGTCTCCACGGCGCTGGCCGCGAGCAGGGTGCGTCGCTCGGTGTCCTGGAAGAAGCGTCGCCGCAGGGCCATGGTGTCGGGAAGGTCGATCTCCAGCCAGCGGGCCGTGCCGTTGTCCAGGCGCTCAAAGCGGGTGTTCAGGCCCGCGCCGATCTCCACCACGCTGCCGGCGGGGTGGCGCTCCAGGAAGGCCAGGACCTCTTCGTCCACCATGCGCGCGCGCACACAGGCGCCGGCCAGCGAGCGGATCCCCCGCCACTTGGAGAAGTCGTAGTCCAGCTTGGCGACCATCTCCACGGCCTTGTCGTCCTGGATGAGCCCGCCGGGCTTGAGGCTCTCTTCGGCCCGACCCAGCAGGGGAATCATCAGGGTCTCCTGGACGGGACCGAGCGCGACTTGGACCTTGGACATCTCTCACCTCCCGGCGCCTCTGCTTTCGCTGCCGCCCAGAGAGGCGGAGCTGCATGAGCGCTTATCTTGTAAGTGATAGTCACTTTCACTTACCTTCCGGCGAAGCGCCCGGCAACCCGGGGCCTTGCCTTCTTGCCGGCGGAGGCCTCAGCGGCGGCGGCGCTTGCCCTGCTCCGGCTCCACGTACACCACGGGGGGCAGCGGCGGAGGGGCGGGGGTGCAGGCGATGTCGGCCTGTCTCGCCCAGGCGGCCTCACACTGGCCGGCGTCCGCCAGCGCCAGGGTCAGGTCCTTCTCGGCCAGGGGGTTCTCGAAGTCCTGGATCGTGGCGAGCGCCATGTCCCACTGGCCCACCTGCATGGCGGTGGAGAAGGCCAGCGGCGCGGTGGCCTCCTTGTCTTCGCTGCGCTCCCAGGCGATCACGGCGAAGCGGTAGGCGCTGGCCCACATCTGGTTGGCCTGCGCGTCCAGCGCGCCGTTCCAGTACAGCTCCCACTTGACCTTGTCGTAGGTGGAGAGCCGGTCCAGAGCGTTGCACTCGTCTTCGATCGCGCCGGCGGCGGAGGCCGAGATGGCCCAGATCTCCAGCGCGGACTTCTGGCGGGTGTCGGGGGCCATCGCCACGGCGGTGCGGGCCTCCTGGAGGGCAGCTTGGGGCTCCCCCTGTTCCAGGTGTCCGATGGCGGCGTTGTGGTGCGTGACCCACGCGGTGGCCGCGTTCTTGACGTCCGAGCCTTGGATACCGAGCAAGAGCCAGATCATGGTGTGTGCAACTCCTGCGCCAGGGATCGGATGAAGGGCCGCCGCGCCCAAGTACATGCTCACACAAGGATCGAGGCGACTCTGTGTGGATCCTGTTGCGCCAGCCTTTCATCCGATACCAGGGGCCCATGCTGACCCTCCTGCTCGCCTGCGCCGCCAAGGAGCCTGCCGCTGAGATGACCTCGCCGGCGGGGCTCCAGCCTCTGCCCGTGTTGCCGCCCCTGCAAGCCCCGATGGGTGAGCTGGTCGGTGAGGGGGAGCCGATCCACATCCCCTTCTCCTGGCCCCAGCAGGGGACCTTTGTGATCGAAGAGCGCCTGGAGCGCAGCCACCGCTCGGGAGGACAGGATGCGCAGGAGCTGAGCCTGGCCGCCAGCTACACGGTGCAACTCTCGGCCCTGGAGGGCGATCGCACCCTGCTGGATCCGACCCCCGGCGAGGTCATCGAGGCCCGCGGTGACCGCTTCGGTCTGGGCGCCGTGCTGCTGGCCAACCCGGTGTCCTGGGTGGTGGATGGCGGAGGGAACTACCTGGGGACCTACGAGCCGGAGTCCGCGCGGGCGCAGCTCGAGGTGGCGGCCCAGGTGGTGCTCCAGGAGCTGCAGGCGCAGCAGGGGCCCGAGCTGGCGCAGCAGGTGGGCGCGACGATGGGCCCGGCGCTGGAGCTGGCCGTCCAGGGGGTGGTCGCCCGGAACCGCTGGGCGGGGGGCATGGGGCTGGTGCTGGGGCGCGACTACGTGGTCGGCCAGGAGCAGACCCAGGCCTTTGAGACGGTGCTGCCCACCCGGGCTGAGCCCATGCCCAGCGTCGCCAAGATCCGGGTGCTGGGGGAGCGCGACTGTGGGGGAGCGCCCTGCATCGCCGTCGCCATAGCCACCGAGCAGGACCCCGAGGGCTTCAAGCAGGCCCTCGCCGACACCGTGCAGTCCCAGGCGGCGGTGCGGGGGCAGACCGAGCTCCCGGTGGTGAGCCAGGCCTCCGCGCGCACCACGCGCTCCCTCCTCATCCTCAGCGACTCGGGGCTGCCCTACAGCGAGGCGCTGATCTCCGAGGTCAACGCCCGCATCCACCAGGGCGAGGTGGTCGACGACATCCAGACCCTGGAGATCCACACCCGGCAGTGGGTGCGGGTCCCGAGAGCCAGCGAGGCGGGCGACTGATGTCTCCTGCCCTGCGCGCGGTGCTGCTCTGGCTGGGCATGGTGGGGGTGGCGCTGCTGCCTCTGCCCGCCGAGACCATGGCGGCGGCGATCGGGGCGACCTACGGCCCGTGGAAGGGGCCGCTGATGGCGTGGTCGGCGGCGCTCACGGGGGCGAGCATCTCCTATTGGCTGGCCCGTCGTCTGGGGCGCAACGCCCTGGAGCGCTTCCTGCCCAAGAGCTGGATGGAGTCGCTGGACGCCTTCTCCCACAAGGCTCGCGGCCCCGGCCCCCTGACGCTCATGCGGCTGATCCCGGTCATCCCCTTCACGGCCATCAACTGGGGCTGCGGGCTGACGCACGTGCCCTTCCGGCGCTTCTTCGCGACCACCGCCGTGGGGCTGTTGCCTGGCGCGTTCGTGTTCTGCTGGACCGGCGCGGGGCTGCTGGCGCTGGCCAAGGAGAATCCCGCCGCGGCCATCGCGATCACGGCGGGGCTGGGGGCGGCCGCGCTGATCTTCAAGGCCGTGCGCACGCGGCGCTTCAAGACCCACGCCGCCGAGAACCCGGTGATCCCCGATGACCCGGAGGATCCCCCGGCGCTGGACTGACGCGGCGCGCCCACAATTCGTGCAAACCCGGGCGCGTTTGCCTACTCTATGTACCGGCACCCCCCATCGGAGCACCGATGCCTGTACAGACCCTCCAGAGCGTGGGCCGCGCCCTGCGCGGACTCTGCCCCGCGTGCGGAGAGGGGGCGCTGTTCCAGGGCGTGGTCGGGGTCAAGGAGGTCTGCCCGGCCTGCGGCGTCCGCCACGACCGCATGGAGGGCAGCTTTGTCATCGCGTTCGGGGGCAGCGTGTTCCTGGGCCTGGGCGCCGCGGTGGCCACGCTGCTCTACCGCTACCAGACCCTGAACGTGGAGGGCCTGGACTGGAAGCTGCCCGCCCTGATCGCGGTGCTCGTCCTGGTGAGCAGCCTGCGCGTCCTCAAGAGCCTGATGTGCGCGGGGCTGCACCGCATGGGCCTGGTCACACCCGACCCCGTGCGGGATGGAAACGTCATCTTCCTGGACCGGGTCCGGGAGCAGCGCTCGCGGCTGGATGCCCAGGGGGATGGCGGTAGAGCGGAGGCGGGAGAGGGGTGAAGACGGTCGTCGACTGGGTCAACCTCCAGTTCCTCCGGGGGCTGGGGCTGGAGTCCCGCATGCTGCCCACCGATCACGGCCAGGTCCACGCGCTGGTGGGCGACGGCGGCGGCGCGCTGGGCACGCTGGTGCTCTTTCATGGGCTGTCTGGCAGCGCCACGGGCTTCCGACCGCTGGTGGAGCGGGTGCTGCCCCACGTCAGCCGCATCGTGCTCCCCGAGATGCTCGGGCACGGTCGCAGTGAGATCCCCGCCCTGGGGATGAACGGCCAGCGCGTGGTCCGCTGCATGCAGCAGGCCATGGAGCAGCTCGTCCCCGAGCCCGCTGTGGTGTTCGGCAACTCCCTGGGTGGCTACCTGGCCATCCGCTACGCCTGCGCCCACCCCGAGCGCGTCCGGGGCCTCTTCCTGAGCTCACCCGCCGGGGCCCCCATGTCCGCGGTACAGGCAAAGGGTTTTGTAGACCGCTTCCGCGTGCTGGGCTACCGCGACGCCATCAAGCTGGTGGAGATGGGCTTTGCCCAGCCGCCCAAGGCCCGGATGCTCTACGCCTGGGGGGCCCGCAGCCAGTTCGACGTGGAGCCGGTGATCCAGCTCGTCGAGAGCCTGGGCCCGCGGGACATGCTGTCGCCGGCTGACCTGTCCTCGCTGCACATGCCGATACATTTTGCTTGGGGCACAGAAGAGCGCATCTTGTTGGACCAACACCTGGCCTTCTACCAAGAGCACCTCCCCCCGCAGGCCGTGAAGATGCGACCGGAGGGCTGGGGACACACCCCCGTGGCCGAGGTCCCAGACTCGGTGGCGCACCACCTGATGGCGCTGCTGACGGAGCTGGGTCCGCCCAAGTCCAGTCCCTGAGCACCCCGCAAAGCAGCCCCCAAAGGTGCTTCAGCGGGAGGCGGGGGTCCGGGTTCTGGGCGCGCTCTTTTCGGGGGCCACGTAGGGGGCGAGCCCTGGCGCCAGGGTGTCCACGCGGGGGGCCAGCCAGTCCGTCAGCGCCCGCGCCGCGAGGTAGTGGCCGAAGCCGTTGGGGTGGATGCGATCCACCTGACCGTTTGGCGCGATGGGCGGGAAGTAGTGCTTTGCTGATACAAGAACCTCGGCGGCCTCCTGGGGGCTGAGGCCCTCCAGCGTGCCCTGGGACTGCAGGGCCTCAAGCTCCGCTGGCGCGCTGTCCTGAAGCAGGCGGTCGGGGCCGAAGGCCGCGTAGCGGGGGCCCAGATCGATGTCTGGGACACCCAGCTCCGCCAGCAGTGCACCAAAATGTGTCTCGGCCTGCAGGTCTTCGGGCCGCCAGTCGTCGCGCTCGGCCAGGTAGGGGAAGCGCAGGCTCACCCAGGGGACTCCGGCCTGTCGCAGTTTGGTGTCCAGCGCCGTCATGGCCACGGTCACCCCCTGCGCGCGCTCGTCGAAGGGGGCCACGGACACCCGGTTCTGTCGCACCGCCCGCACCCCCACGGCCCAGCGCACCAGGGCCGAGCGTTGATACAGCGCGATGGGCACCCCTTGGAGCTGCCCGTTCTTGTTGTCCGCGGACATCAGCCGGCCGCCCTGGCGGTAGAACACCGGCGTGTGCTGGTAGTCGTTCACGCAGAACTGATGCACCACCAGGTGGGGGTTGTATCGGCTGGCCAGCGCCTCCCACATGCCGAGCTCGTTGTCGGGGTTGTAGCCAAAGACCCCAAAGTTCAGCACCTCGACCGGGCGGCCCAGGGCTTGGGAGAGGAGCTCTGCGGTCCACCGGCCATAGCGCCCATCTCCTGAGATGGAGTCCCCCAGCAGCACAATGCGCAGCGTGCCGTCCGCCGGCGAGGTCTCCACGGCGGGTCCCAGGAAGCCCTGCTCGTTGGCGCCGCAGGCGCCTGGCTTCCACGCGTAGCCCGGGCCGTCCATGGGGCTCAGGCACTCCGCGTCGCGCTGCTCCGCCTCCTGCAGCCGGAAGCTGTCTGGGGGCGCGAGCTGGCGGGCGATGACCTCGACGGCGCCCAGAGCCAACGCGGTGCTGAGCGCGGTGAGCGCGACGCGGGCCAACCAGCGGCGGGGGGTGGACATGGGGTGGACGTAGCGCCAGGGTCCGCTGTTCGCACCTCGTCGATGGGAGATTCCAGGAACCGCCCCGGCGCCCCGGGTGTCAGGTGGATGCAAACCGGAGTGACCCATGACCCGCAAGCTGCTCGCCCTCTCCCTCCTCGCCGCCGCCGTCGCCAGCCCTGCGCTGGCCCAGGACGATGAGCCCCAGGTGACCTACAAGGCCGAGACCCACATCGACTTCACCGCGCTGGAGCTGGAGGGTGTGCTGGCCGGCCCGGAGCTGATCATGCTCGATGAGTACGAGCGCCCCGGGTTCACGCCGCTGATCACCCTGCGGACCGACTTCAACGCGGAGATGGACGCGTCGGTGAACGAGGTGAAGTAGGCCTGGAGGGCTCCGGCAGGCGCCGCAGGGGGCCGACGGCTTAGAGGGACGCCATGACGCGCATCTGGGCCATCTCGGACCTCCACATCGGCTACAAGGCCAACCGCGAGGCGCTGCTGGAGCTGCCCTCCCATCCGCAGGACATGGTGCTGCTGGTGGGGGACATCGGCGAGACGCTGGAGCAGCTCCGCTACTGCCTGGATGTGTTCCAGGAGCGCTTCGGCGCGGTGGTCTGGGTGCCCGGGAACCACGAGCTGTGGACCCACCGGAGCTGCGAGTCCAAGCTGCGTGGCCGCGCCCGCTACCACCGCCTTGTGCGGCTGTGCCAGGCGCGCGGTGTGATCACGCCGGAGTGCCCCTACCGGCCGATCGAGGGGCACCCGGGGCTGTGGCTGGTGCCGCTGTTTGTGGGCATCGACTACAGCATGGGGCCCCAGGGGATGGACCCCGATCAGGCCAGGAAGTGGGCCTGGGAGGAGCACATCGTCAGCACGGACGAGCGGCTCTGGCACCCGGACCCCTACCCGGACCTGCAGAGCTGGTGTGCGGCGCGGGTCCAGAGCACCGAGCGGCGCATGGAGGCCGAGCTGCCCCCGGAGGCCCGCACCTTGCTGGTGGGCCACTGGCCGCTGCGGCGGGATCTGGTGCGGCTCCCCCAGCGGGTGGCGCGCTTCACGCCCTGGTGCGGGACGCGGCTGACCGAGCAGTGGCACCGCCGCTTCCGCGCCCAGGTGGTGGTCAGCGGGCACCTGCACATGCGCGCGACGGACTGGCGGGATGGGGTGCGCTTTGAAGAGGTCGCGCTGGGCTACCCCCGCCACTGGCACCAGGGGGTCGGTGTGTCCTCGTATGTGCGGCAGATCCTTCCGGGGCCCGCGGCGCCAGAGAGCGGGAGCGGTGGGCCCATCTGGCACCGCTACGGATCGGCCCCTCCTCCCCCGGAGATGGGCAGTTAGGCTGGGGTGGGAGGTCGCCGCTTGCGCACCTTGGAGCTGACATCGGTGGAGCGGACGCCGGGCCTGCAGTGCTGGACGGCGTCGGCGCGCATGGGCCGCTCGACGGGGCCGGACCGGGCCTTCACGACGGCGGGGCTGGTCTCGGGGATCTCGCCCCGGCTGGCGCTCTACACGGGGCTCTACTGGCGGCTGAGCGCGGCGTCCGTGCGGGTGGCCTGGCTGGGCGAGGGCTGGTCGTCGGTGGCCGGGGACGGCGTGGTCCCGATCGACGCGCGGGTGGATCTGTCGGGGCGGGTGCTGCCGGCGCCGGGGGCGCTGCGGGAGCTGGGCGCGCCGCGGGAGCTGTGTGAGCTGCTGGCTGCACTGCCGGGGGAGCAGCCGGTCCTGGGTCTGCTGGCTCTGTCGGCCGACCGCCTGGAGGAGTTGGCCCACGCGCTGATGGAGCACTGGCCCTTGGTCGAGGTGCTCGATGGCGATGAGCTGTTGATGCTGATCCAGCTCGCCCGCGTTCCCGGGGAGCTGGAGACGCTGCACGTGATCTCCCCCAACCCGGACCTGGAGACCGACCTGGAGTTGGCGCTGGTGGACCTGAACGCGCAGCTCATCGCGCTGGAGGAGGCGGGCGGGTCCGGCGCGCTGTGGCGGCTGATGCGGGGGAGCGGTCTATAGGAGGCCGACGGCGCGGACCGCGACCAGGCCGCAGTCCTGCCAGCGTCCGGCGCGGGCGAGCTCGCGATCCAGGGCCTCCCAGGTGAAGCGCAGGAGCTTGGGCTCGCTGTCGAGCTGGGTGGGGATGCTGCGGCCCAGCACGCGCTTGCGCAGGGCGCGGTCCAGGCGCAGGCCGGCGGAGAGCTGGGCCAGGCTGCGCTTGACCACCCGCTTCTGCCAGCCGCTGTCCACGGAGGTGGCGGCCTTGGCGGCCTTGGAGCGGCGGCGCTCCTGGAGGGCGGCCCAGGCGACGGGCTCCAGGGGGCGGATGCCCAGGGCCTCCAGGAAGCCGCGGTTGGCCCGGCTGTCGTAGACGCAGACGGCGCCGTCGATGGGCTGGGGGGACCAGACGCAGCCCTTGGCGGCCTGCTCGGGGCTCAAGGGGCCGCTGGGGCCATCCAGCAGGGGGGCGGCGCGCCAGGCCTTGGCGGCGGGGCCCTTCTTGAGGGTGGAGAGCAGGCGGGTGACCTCCCAGCGCAGCAGGCCGCCCTCGCGCAGGCGGGGGGCGGCGGCGGCGATCAGCTCGGCGTAGGCCCCCGTGATCTGGTGGCGGAAGGGCTCGGGCTCCCGCAGGTCCCGCAGGCCGCGGGTCAGGTGCTCGCGGCCGACCTCGAGGGCGCCGCTGAGGCCGGGCAGGTGGAAGTCCAGGCGGGTGACAGGGATGCCGTCGCAGCGCACGTCCACCCAGCCCTGGCCGAAGCCGCGGCGCAGGCCCAGGTGGAGCTCGCCGGGGATCAGGCTGCGCTGGAGGCTGTGCAGCATCTTGTCGCTGCCCTCCAGGCCCTTGGCGCGGCGGCTGCGCAGGCGGGCGGCCTCCGCGCGGGCCTCCGACTGGGCGTCGTGGCCGCCCAGCCACTCGATCAGGGGGAGCATCAGGCCGCTGGGCACGACCAGGAAGGGGTGCTCGGGCTCCAGGCTGGGGGTGGCGTGGTCGGCGGTCACCCAGCGGGGCTCGCCGGGCATGTCGTGGAGCTGGGCCAGGCTAAGGCGCTCGCCGTCGCCGGTGGGGAAGAGGGGCAGGGTGGCCAGCTCGGGGTTGCGGCCCTTGCCGCGGCGGTCCCGGTTGCGGGGGAGGGCGCGCTGGAGGATGGGCACCCACTGGCTCAGGGGCAGGGCGTCGGGGGCCACCAGCAGGGCCTGGAGGGCCTGCCGGCTCAGCTCGGTGAGGTGCTGCTGGAGGGCGGTGAGGGCGGGGCCCTGCTCGGGGGCGTCGTGGCGGAGGTTGGGCAGGATGCGGGTGTCCTCGACTGCGCCGGAGAGCGGCACGGGGCCCGCGCAGTCCAGGGTGCAGAGCGGTCGACCCTGGTGCAGCAGCTCCAACACAGCCCCTGGGACCCCGGCCTGGACGAAGCCCTGGTGAGGCGGGCTCAGCGGGTGGACCCACGGGGCGTTCTGGGCCGGGCTGCGCTGGACGGGGGCCATGGCCATGCGGCGGTCGCGCTCGCGGGCGGCCTGCCAGTCGGACTCGGCGTCCTGGAGGCGTCCCCAGCGCTCCAGCAGGTCGCGCAGGGCCTGGGTGGCGGGGATGAGCGGGCGCTCGGGGTCCAGGCCGGGGCCCATGCGGCCGGAGGAGATGACGGGGATGCCGCGGCGGCCCAGGGTGCGCAGGTCGCGGGCGCTGAGGGGGCGGCTCTGGCTGTCGCTGACCAGGGGGTGCTCGCCCCAGAGAGCGTCGACCCGCGGGCGGGAGGCGCCGTAGCGCAGCAGGGTGCGGGGGATGGCCTCGGGGCGGGGGACCTGGAGCTCGGAGAGGCGGGGGTCGGCGACGCCGCAGAGGGCGGCCAGCAGGGCGGCGACGGCCTGGTCGCTGAGGGTGCGCAGCTCGGCCAGCAGGGGGGCGTCCACGACGGCGTTGAACGCGGTGTTGGCGCGGAGCTCTGGGTGCTCCACGTGGACCTGGAGCTCGGGCGGCCACTCCGGGACGCGGTCGGCCTGGACGCTGCGGCCCTCGACGCGCCAGATGCGCTGGGTGTCCCTGGGGTGGGGGGCGATGCAGACAAAGAGCGCGGCGGGTCCGGCGGTGAAGCGGGCGGCGGCCTCCCAGGGGCCGGGCTGCCAGAGGGGCGTGATGCGGGAGCGGGCGCGGTTGCGGCGGCCCTCGTCCAGCCTGGAGAGCTCCAGATCGCCGTCGAGGGGCTCCGAGGGAAGGCGGGCGAGCAGGGGCCGGAGGCTGGGCTCGGGGATCACCCAGAGGCGGTCGTCGTCGGGGACGAGCGCGGCGAGGCGGGGGCTGATGAGCAGGAGGGCGCTGTTGGCGCTGGCCTGCAGGAGCTGCTCGAAGGAGGCCCGGTCCCCGCGCGGGGTGTTGATCAGGGGGGCCGCCTTGAGGGCGGCGAGGCCTGGGGGGGCGGGCTGGAGGTCCAGGACCTGACCCAGCAGGAGCAGGCGCTGGGCGCGGGGAAGGCGCGCGTCGGGGAGCCAGTCCTGGATGCACTGCTCCAGGCAGTCGGCGGCCCACCAGCTCCGCAGGAGGCTGAGGTTCTCGGGGTCCTGGGTGCCGGCGTAGCGGTCGTCGGGGAGCAGGGCGGGGCCGCTGAGGCGGGCTCTGGCCGGGATGGCGCTGGGGAGCACCAGGGTCTGGAGGGGGCGGCCCTCGAAGAGCAGGCTGAGCTTGAGGCCCTGGGTGTGGCTGGGGGCGTCCGCGGGGAGGACCTGCAGCTCCAGGCCCTGGTGGCTGAAGCGCCGCAGGCCGGGGTCGCTGTCTTCTCGCCAGGGGGGCAGGGGGGCGCGCTCGAAGAAGGCGGTGCGCGCCTGGTGCCACTGCTCCAGCCACAGGGAGGCGTCCCAGAGGCTCTCGGCCATGCGCCGGCGCAGCGCGGCGTAGCGGGGGCCGTCCAGGAGCAGGGCGTGGCGCAGGCGATCGGGCACCCGGGGGCTGCCGGGGCCCAGGACGGGGATGCGGGCGCCCAGGGCGCGGGCCTCCAGCTCCACGACGCTCCAGGTGCCTCCGCTGGCGTCCAGGAAGAGGGGGGCCTGGAGCAGGGGCTCGATGGCGGCGCTGCTGCTGTCCAGGACGTTCCCGACCCAGGCGGGCATGCGCTCGCTGGGCAGGGGCAGGGCGCCCAGGACGCCCTGGAGCAGGGGGGCCACGAAGGGCTTGAGCAGGCGCGCGAGGGTGCGACGGTCGCGCTCGGGGTGGGCGGGGGCCTCCCAGCGGGCGTCGGGCTCCAGGCCCTCCCAGCTCAGGATGGCCAGGGTGCCGGGCACGCCCAGGTCCACCAGCAGGGTGCCCAGGTCCACGCCGGAGCGGAAGAGCTGGACCTCGGTGAAGGCGCGGTCCTCCACCGGGGACAGGCCGAGCTCGCCGTAGAGGCCCTCGGCGGCCACCGGCACGCGGGCGATCAGGTGGCGCTCCAGGCGCATGGGGCGCGGCAGGGCGGCGGCGCGGCGGAGCTGGGCGTGGCGGTGGTCCTCGATGCGCTGGCTGAGGTCCAGCAGGGCCCGGTGTCCGAAGCAGGCGCGCAGGGTGCGGCGGGCGCTGTCGTCGGTGGCGAGGGTCCGGGGGAAGGGGGCGCCGGCGGGCTCCCCGGCGGCGATCTCGATGCGGCCGTCCGCCTTGAGCCAGGCCGCGAGCTCGCGGACGCTGCGGCGCTGCCCCAGCCCGTCGGTGAACAGGGGGGCCTGGGCCAGCGCGGGGTCCAGGGCGTCGAGGGCGTCCCGGGGGGCCAGGCGCACCAGCCAGTCGCGCAGCAGGGCGGCCACGTCGGGGTCGGCGGCGTGGTGCTCGGCGAGGTGCAGCAGGTACTGGCGGCCCTGCTCCAGGGCCAGCTCCTGGGCGGCCTTGAAGGCGGCGTCGCGCTCCACCTTCTCGAAGCGGCGGTCGGCCCGCAGCCCGGGGCCCCCCACCCGCAGCCCCAGGCCGGCGGGCAGGTTGACGGCCAGGGTCTCGACGGGGAGCTCGTCCACCCAGAACTCCACCCGGGCGACGCTGCCGCCGCCCAGCACCGAGGCGGAGCCGATCAGGCCGCCGGGGCCGGAGAAGTGCTCGGGCAGCCCGCGGGTGAAGGGCAGCTCGGGGTCGGCGCGCAGCAGGGCGGAGCGGCGGGCCTCGCCCTCCTGGTTGTCGCGCAGGGCGGCGTCGGCGTTGATGAGGCGGCCGGGGAAGCGCGCCTGGAGGGCCGCGAGCTGCAGGCTGTTGCGGTCCATGGGGTCCTGGCCCTCGCCCTCCAGGAACTGGGGCGCGCGCTCCAGCCGGGAGGCGAGCCCCGGGCGGCTGGTGAGCCAGATCTTCTTGTGACTGGCCAGCGCCTCCAGGGAGAAGCTGCGGCCGGTCAGGTCCAGGAAGAGGGGGCGATCCCCGAGTGAATCCAGGTGCTTGCGGCCAAGCTCCGCTACCAGGGCCAGGGCGGCGAGCTGGATCTGGGCGCGCTCGAAGTGACCTCGCGGGTGGTCCAGGTGCTGCTCAAGCGCGGGCAGGATGGACTTGAGGAGGTGGGTACGCAGGGGGCGTAGATCCGCACGCCGCGCGACCTTGGACCGAGAGGCGTTCAGGCGCAGCGCGTCGGCGTGCCACCACCCGGTGAGCTGGAGGGGGCCGAGCTGGATGGGCAGGTGCTCGATGCGCAGGCCGTCGCGGATCAGGGCCACCCCGGGGCTGGCGCCGCTGACCTCCAGCCAGATGCAGCTGTGGCCCTGTTGCGCGCGGGGGCGCTGGTCGGCGGGGGGGCGGGCGCGCTCCATGGCCTCGCCGTTGAGGATCAGCGGGATGGGGGCGTGGGCGGCGAACTCCTGGAGCAGCCAGGTCTCGCGCGGGGTGCCCAGCCACTCCCGGAGCATGTCCAGGCTCAGGCGCTCCCGGAGGTGGATGCGGGTGCCGCTGCTGCGGTCGTGGGGGCTGCCGTGGAGGGCGCCGCTGCTGTCCATCTCGAAGCGGGCGCCGGGGCGCTCGAAGTGCAGCCACCGGGGCTTGAGGGCCAGGGCGGCGTGGAGGCCCTGGGCCAGGTGCTGGAGCATGCGGCTGCGGTCGTCGCCCTCGCGCAGGAAGATGTGCTCAAAGAGCTGCTCCAGCTCGGCGGGGGTGGGGGTGTCGCCCTCCCACTCGATCACGAAGTCGTCGGCGTCGTTGAGGATCTCCACGAACTGGGCGCCCCCGCGGATGGCGGCAGCGAGCAGCTCCAGGACGTAGCGGTGGGGCTCCTCGAGCTGGAAGCGCGCCAGCTTGTCCATGGCGCGGGCGCGGTCCAGCTTGAACTCGCCCTCCAGCAGGACCTCGGCGTCCTCCAGGGCCTGCTCCCGGGTGCTCATGGGGCCACCCCGTCCAGCAGATCGGCGGGCAGCGGCGCACCGGAGCCCAGCGCCCGCACGGCCGCCACCGCGAGCCCCACGCCGGCGCGCTCGGGGGAGAGCCCAGCGGCCTCGGCGACCAGGGGGTGATCCAGGTTGATGAGCCAGCTCCCCTTGTCGGGGCGGCCGTCCCAGGCCTCCAGGCTGCCGGGGGCGCGCTGTCGCAGGATCAGGCGGCCCTCGAGCTGGGTGCCGCCGCCCTGGAAGTGGGCTGCGTGGACGCGCTCCCGGCGGCCGGGGGAGGGAGGGGCTGTGTGGCCCCTGGGGGACTGATCGGCCCACCGCTTGAGCGTGGACTCCAGCGACGCCAGCCAGGGGGGATCCGGGGCCAGGCGAGGAAAGAGGTAGGTGGCCGGGGCCTCTTCGCTGAGCACCTCGGGGTAGACGGCGTGCAGCAGGGCGAACTCGGGGCGCTCGCCGGGGGGGCCCAGCAGGACCAGGTGGCCGTCCTGCTCCAGGGCCTCGACCAGGGGGCTGGGGCCGGGGGCCCACAGGACGCGGCGCGGGCCCAGAAAGCGCTTGGGGACGGCGCCCAGGGCCGCGAGACCGCCGCCGGCGCGGCGCAGCAGAGGCTCGTCGTCGGGGAGGGGGACGTGGGGGCAGACGGCCAGGAGCGCGCGGTGTCGCTCCCAGTCCTGGGCCTGGATGGCGGCGCGCAGGGCCTCCAGCAGGGCGGGGCGGAGCTGCTCCTGTTCGGCGCGGCGCAGGCGCTGGATCACCAGCTCCCAGTGGCCGTCGCGCAGCACGTTGTCGCGGGTGATGGTGTGCTCCAGCGCCCCGGCCTCGACCCGGAAGCTGACCCCGGGCAGTGTGTCCTCGTCTGCCTCCAGGAGCGTCAGTCCGCGGTTGTAGTAGCCCACGGGGGCCAGGCGGTGGGCGTGGTAGCCTAGAGAGGCCCTCAGCCCGTCCTCCTCCACCTGTACCCGCAGGGGGCTGTCGACCTCCCAGGGGGCCTGGACGCGCTCTTCGGGCCAGCCCTCCCAACCCTCGCCCTGGGCCTCGCACCAGATCTCGGCGCGGGCGTAGCGGCACCAGTAGTGGAGGGCGGCGCGCAGCTCCTGGGCGAGCTCACCGGCGGGCTTTCCCCAGCTCCGGAGGGTGAGGGTGACGGCGGTGCCCTCGAAGGGCTCGTCGACCTGGGCCAGGGTGAAGCGCTGCTTGGCGTCGAACACGACGCGGTGGTGCAGGCCGTCGCGCCCGGTGTCCACCACGACCAGCTCGGGCTCCAGGGCGAAGATGGAGACGAAGCCGACGCCGAAGCGGCCGATCTTGGTCTGGTCGTCCTCTTTGTTGGAGCGGAAGAGGGTCAGCAGGTTGTCCTGGATGCAGGCGCGGTCCATGCCGTGGCCGTCGTCGACCAGGTGGATCCGGAGCTTGCGGCCCTGCTGCTCGATGCGGAGCTCCACGCTGCCGGCGCCGGCGTCCAGGCTGTTCTGTACGAGCTCGCGGATGGCGGCGGAGCGCTCCGAGAACTGCTCGATGAGGGCGTCGAGGGCCTCGCGGGCGGGGGTGCTCATGGGCGCGGGGTCACTCGGCGTAGGTGGGCAGCGTGAGGGCGAAGGTGGTGCCGGGGCCGTCGTGGGACTCGACCCAGATGCGGCCGCCGTGCAGCTCCACGATCTTGCGGCAGATGGCCAGCCCGATGCCGTTGCCGGAGTAGCTGCCCTTGCCGTGCAGGCGCTTGAAGATGTTGAACACGACGTGCTGGGAGGCGGCGGGGATGCCGATGCCGTTGTCGATGATGCGCAGGTGCAGCAGGCCGCCGCGGGCGTGGGCCTGTACGCGCACGTGGGGAGCGACGCCCTCGCGCCGGTACTTGAGGGCGTTGCCCAGCAGGTTCTGGAAGAGCTGGCCCAGGCGGGAGGGGTTGCCGGGGACGGCGGGCAGGCTGGGGAGCTCGACGCGGGCGCCGGTGGCCAGGATCTCGCCCTGGAGGTTCTCGATGGCGGTGCCCAGGACCTCGCTGAGCTCGACGCGCACAAAGGGGCGGCGGTCCTGGCCGACCTGGGAGAAGCTGAGCAGGTCGTCGATCAGGGTCTGCATGCGCAAGGTGCCGGCGACGCTGCGCTCCAGGTAGCTGCGGCCCTTCTCGTCGAGCTGGTCGCTGTGGCGGCGCTGGAGCAGGCTCAGGTAGCTGGAGACGGTGCGGACGGGGGACTTGAGGTCGTGGGAGGCCAGGGTGGCGAACTGGCGGAGCTCGGCGTTGGAGGACTCCAGCTCGGCGTTGGAGCGGGTGAGCTGTTCGGTGCGCTCCGCGATGCGCTGCTCCAGGGCGCGGGTGGCCTGGACCAGGGGGGCGACGCTGCGCAGCACCCACACGCTCAGAGGCGCGCGGCCGCCCATGTGCAGGCGCGTGGCCGAGGCCAGGTAGGGGCCGGAGGGGAGGGTGAGCTCCAGGCCGTGGACCTCGCCGAGGGTCATCAGCTCCGGGGTGGCGCGCGCGATGGCCTCGGGGGCGTGCAGGAGCTGGCCGAGGCGGCGGTGCTTGAGGTGCAGCAGGCCCAAGGCGCGCTCGGCGGGGGCGTTGGCCAGGACGACCCGCCCGTCGTCGTCGCAGAGCAGCATGGGGTCGGGGGCGCCGGCGAACAGGTCCTGGAAGCGCAGCTCGGTGGTCTCCTGGGCGGTGGTGTGGGTGGGTTGGCTGCGGGCGCTGAGCTGCAGCTCGGTGAGCTTCTCCTGCTGGAGCAGGGTGGCGATGAGCTGCTTTCGGAGCAGGTGCAGCAGGGGCGGCGGCGTCACCAGGGAGGCGGGGACGCGGCTCTCCAGCAGCACGACGCCCAGGATCCGACCGTCGGCGCGCAGGGGCCAGGCCAGCAGGCTGCGGGTGCCGGAGCGGCGGAGCCAGTCGTCGCCCTGCAGGCGGGGGTCGGAGCTGCAGGCGCCGGACTGGAGGGGGCGCTGGGTGGCCAGCACGACGCGAACAGCCGCGGCGCTCACGGGGCTGGAGTCGGTGACGGGCTCCTGGTGGGTGGTCAGGCCCTCGGGGCCGTGGCGGAGCTGCAGGACCGGTCCTTCGGGCTGGCAGAGGACCAGCGCGCATCCTTGGGCGAGGGAGGCCAACGTGAAGGCGTGCAGCAGGTTGCCCAACACCCCCTTGGCATCTTGGGGCGCGACCCCCTCTGCGCGACGGGGTGCCGGCGAGGTCTCCTCGGTCCAGGCGGCCTGCGCCCGCCGCTCCACGCTCCGATAGCTCTCCGCGATCTGGGCGCGGCCAGAGGCGCCGTGGAAGCTGGCGGCCCGGGAGGCGGCGAGCAGCACCCAGGCGGGCCCCAGCTCCCGGGCACCCTGGATGCTCGCATCGTAGCTGCCCAGGGCCGAGAGCTGCTGCCCCTGGGCGCGCTGGAGCTCGGCGCGGAGCAGCAGGGCCGCGAGGGACCAGCCGGCGCTGTCCAGCCAGCGCTGGTCGGCCTCGGCCTGGGCGATGCTCTCGGCGCCAGGGCGCCCCATCAGGCGGGCGATCCCCCGCAGGGTGTGCAGTAGCGGGGCGATCGCGCTGGGGCCGAGCAGCCCCCAGGCCTCGGTGGCTGCGTCGGCGCGGATTCGGGCGCTCAGGGGGTCGTCGGCCAGGACCGCCAGCCACAGGGCGCTGGCCTCCAGCAGCGCCCGCGTCTCGATGTCGGTGGCGGCGGCGGCGAGCAGGTCGGACTCGGTGAAGCCGGCGTCGTCCAGGCGCCCCGGGCGGGTCTTGCCGGCCAGGGCCCGGCAGAGCTGGCGGAGCACCTGCAGCCGGTCGAGCGCGCCCAGGTGCTGGAGGCGGCGGGCCTGCTCCAGGTCCTGCTCGCAGCGCTGCTCGACCTCGGCCAGGGGCTGTCCGGCCTGCAGGGCCAGCAGAGCGCGAGGGACGGCGAACACCAGCGCGTCGTGGTGGCGCCCCAGGGTCTCCAGGCGGGAGATCGCTGCGCTCAGGCGCTCCAGCACCTGGGGGGCGCTGTGGACCTGGGCCTCCAGCCGGGCGGCCAGGACCGCCTGCACGTAGGGCACCCAGGGGTCGTCGGGGTCGACGGCGAAGGCCAGGGAGCGGGCGTCCTCTCCGAGCTGCAGCCCCAGCTTGGGCGAGCCGCTCAGGCTGTGTCCCAGGGCCACGGCGAGCATGCCGACGGCGGTCTCGGCGGTGGGGCCCTCCTGGACGGCGAGCGCGCAGAGCTGCCCGGCCGCCCAGCGGACCAGCGCGGGATCCTGGTACCAGCCGAGCTGGATCATCCGGGCCAGCAGGGCGTTCCGGACCTTGGTGAGCTGCCCCAGCTCCGGGGGCTGGGTGATCAGGCGCGAGAGCTGAGGCGGCGAGGGGACCTGGGGTTGCTGCTCCGGGCTCAGCTCGAACTCGGCGAGGGCGCTCAGCCCCACCTGGCGGGCCTCGGCCAGCTTGCCGCTGGTGAGCAGGGTGTGGACCCGGATCTCGGCCAGCACCGCCCGCTCCAGCGCCCCCTGCGCGTGGGCGGTGGCCTGCTCCAGCATGCGCTGGGCCCGGGCCTGGTCGCCCGACAGGTGGGCGGTGACCGCGGCCTCCTTGTAGAGCTCCAGGCGGTTTCGGGCGCTCCAGTGGGAGGGCGCGGCGGCCAGCGCTGCGGCCGTGTAGGCAAAGGACGCGTCGTAGGCCGAGCCGTGCCGCGCCCGGCGGGCCGCCTCCACGTTCAGGTGGGCACGCTCCTGGCGCTCGGCGTCCGTCTCCTGGGGCCCCGCGCTCAGGTTCAGGTGGTCCACCCCCACAAAGAAGTGCTCCACGTCGCCCTTCTCCAGGTGCAGCCGGGCGATGCGCCGGTGCGTCTGGAGGCGCAGCGCCTGCGGCAAGCGCTCGCGGGCGACCTGCTGCAGCTCCTGGTCGGCCATGCGCCAGCTCCTACCGTTCAGGTAGATCAGGCGGGCCTCGGCGGCGGCCTCCAGGAAGGGGCGCAGCTCCGCCATTGAGCTGCCAGACACCCGCGCCAGCGCCTGGATCTCCCCCTCGGGGCCCATGCACGAGGCCTGCCCGATCAGCGTGGCGGCGGCGGGGGGCAGGTCGGCGAGCTCCAGCAGGCCCAGCTTCTCGGGCACCAGGCGATCGTCGATCTGCGCCAGGCGTTTCACGTCCCAGGTCCAGCTCCCCTGCCACAAGTCCTGCCGCAGGGCGCCGCTGCTGTGGAGCTGGCGGAGCGCCCGCAGCGCCTTCCCCGGGAGCCCGCCGCTGGCCCGCAGTAGCACGCTGGCCAGGGCGCGGGCTTCTCCGTCCTCCAGATCCAGGTGCTGTCGGCAGAGCAGCAGGAGCTGCTGTTCGGTCATGGGAGACAGGCGGATGCGCTGGGGGCGCCGGCTCTCCAGGGCCTGCAGCGCCCGGTCCAGGGGGTCGCCCGCCAAGACGGCTTCCCGCTGGTAGGTGAGCAGCAGCAGCAGCCCGCTGTGGCGCGGGGGGCTGGCCAGGCTCTCCAGCAGCCGGACGCTGGCCTGGTCCAGCCACTGGGCCTCCTCCAGGACCAGCACCAGGGGGGCGCCGGGCCTGCAGAGCGCCTGCAGCACCCGCCGCACCAGGTTGGCCAGGGCCTGCTCTCCGCTGGGCTCGCCCAGGGCCCGGGGGGCATCGAGCCCCAGCAGGTCCTCCAGCTCGGGGACCATGCGCAGGAGCAGGCCGGCGTCCGGGCCGATCGCCTCGCGCACCGCCTGCAGGTTCTCCGCCGCGTTGTTCCCCTCCATCGCGGAGTGGATCCCCATGCGCAGCGCCGCGAGCCAGGGGCCGTAGGGGCCTCCGTCGCGCAGGGGAGAGCAGCGCCCGATCGCCACCACCCCTCGCCGCGCAGGCGGCATCGCGGTGAGCTGCCGCACCAGGGGGTACTTGCCCGCGCCAGGGCCGCCCTTGAGGTACACCACCGACATGTCGCCGATGTCGGCCGCAGCGAGCGCCCGCGCCAGGGTCTCCCGCGCCTCGGAGTGGTGCAGGCTGGCCAGCTCCGGTGGCAGTCCGGGGGCGCGCAGCTTGGCGACCTGCAAGGCCACGGCCGCGGCGCTCTCGGGGCGACCCTCCGGGGCCGGGTGCAGCAGCGCCTCCAGCAGGTGGTGGACCGCATCCGGCAGGTGGGGCGCCAGCGAGCGCAGGCTGGGCGCGTGGATCCCGTCGATGGGCGGGCCCACGCCCACCAGGGAGCACCACATCAGCACCCCCAGCCCGTGCAGGTCCGTCTTGGGACCCACCTCGCGCCCGCTGCCGGGCTGCTGCTCGGGGGCCAGGTGCCACTGGGGGCCGTCGCGGCGGGGCTGCGGGGTCTCGCCAATGCGCGCACCGCTGGACAGGTCCACCAGCACCGGCTGGTCCGCGCGCAGCACCACGTTCTCGGGGTGCAGGTCCAGGTGCAGCACCTGTGCCTGGTGCAGGGTCGCCAGGGTCCCGGCCAGCCGCTGCACCAGCCGCAGGGTCTCCCCCAGCTCCATCGGGCCTTCGCCCAGGCGGGCCGCCAGGTTGCGCGGGCCCAGATCCTCCAGGACCAGGAGGCCCAGCTCTGGGCGCCAGTCCACCACCTCCACAACCCCTGGCCCCTGGGCGCGCGTCAGCAGTGCACCTTCTCTCTGCAGGCGAGGTGCGGCGTGGCCCTGGGCCTGCTTGATCACCACCGCCCGGTCGTCCGCCCGGGTCCGCCCCCGCATCAGCAGGCTGCGGTGCTGCCCAGCGAAGGGCCGCAGGTCGCGGTAGGCGCTCAGGGGTTCCACGGCGGCAAGGGTAGCGCTTGCGGCCAGGGAGTACACTGCGCCCCATGTGGCAGCAGACCCAGAGCTGGATCGCGGCGCAGGCCAACCCCGACGGCGGCTGGGGCTACCTGCCTGGCCAGCCCTCCAGCGCGGAGCCCACCCTGCTGGCCTTGGCCTGCAGCGACGCCGGCGACCCCGCGTGGCTGGACCGCGCCGAGCTCGGCTGGGCGGCGCTCATGGGCCCCAGCCTGCTGCGGCGGCGCGACCCGGGGCGCGCTCGGGCGCTGGTCGATGCGGTGCTCGCCTTGCAAGGCGACCCCGGCGGGATCTCCGCAGGCACCTACGACGCCTCCATCCCCGGCTGGGCCTGGGTGGACGGCACCTTCTCCTGGGTGGAGCCCACCGCATGGGGCGTGCTGGGCCTGCGCGCCCAGGACCAGGCCGAGCACCCCCGCTGCGTCCAGGGAACCGCCCTGCTGGTGGACCGCCAGTGCAGCGACGGCGGGTGGAACTCCGGCAACCCCGACGTGCTGGGCGCCGACCTGCCCGGCTATCTGTACGCGGCGGGGCTCTGCGCGCTGGCGCTGCCCCCGGGGGACGCCGTGGAGCGGGCCCTGGAGTTCGCCGAGGGCGTCCGAGAGGCCCCCTCCACCCTGAACCTGAGCTACGCCATCCTGGCCCGGCTGCGGCACGGCCGGGATCCCAGCGTCGAGCTGGAGCTCCTGCGCAAGAGGCAGGTTGAAGGAGCGTTCTCCGGGCGTGTCGACCGCAACGCTCTGGCCGTTCTGGCCCTCCAGGCCGCCGAGATCGGCCGCAGCCCCCTTCTCCTGGAGGCCTGAGTGGACCCCGAACGCCGCAAGCTGCTCACCGCCCTGGCCGGGGCCGCCGCCGCGGGCTCGCTGGGGGCCCTGGGCCTGCAGAAGGGACGCGCCGTGTTCGGCCAGCCCGTCTCCCGCGTCAGCATCCTGCGGGCCGCCGACTACGAGCAGGATCTGGTGGACCTGCTGCGGCGGGGGCTCGCCGGGTACCCCGGTGTCCTCGCTCGGGCCAAGGGGGGCAGGGTTGTGCTCAAGCCCAACCTGGTGGAGGTGCACGAGGGCCGCCCGATCAACACCCACCCCACCTTCATCGCCGCCTGCTGCGAAGCCTTCCTGCACCACGGCGCCGCCGAGGTCATCGTCGCGGAGGGCCCCGGCCACCACCGGGACACCGAGCTGCTGCTGGAGCGCTCCGGGCTGGACTACTTCCTGCGCCACCTGGGCCTGCCCTTTGTGGACCTGAACATCGACACCCCCGCGGACGTCGCCCTGCCCCAGGACTTCACCGGCATGGGCAGCATGAAGCTGGCGCGCACCGCCGCCACCGCCGACCTGCTGGTCTCCCTGCCCAAGCTCAAGACCCACCACTGGGTGGGCTGCACGCTGTCCCTCAAGAACCTCTTCGGGACGGTGCCCGGCGCGGTCTACGGCTGGCCCAAGAACCCCCTGCACTACGCCGGGATCGAGCAGTCCATCGTGGACATCTGGCAGGGGCTGGCCCCGGGCTTTGCCATCGTGGACGGCATCACCGGCATGGAGGGCGACGGCCCCATCATGGGCAGCGCCAAGCAGGTGGGCCTGGTGGTCATGGGCGACAACCTGCCCGCCGTGGACGCCACCTCCGCCCGCATCATGGGCCTGGATCCCCACCAGATCGGCTACCTGCGGGTGGCCTCGCGGCTGGGGGGCAGCCTGCACGCCTCGCGCATCGAGATGGCCGCGGAGGCGCTGGAGGTCCACCCCTTCGAGCTCCTGCCTCAGTTCGCGGACCTGCGCGCGTGAGCCTCTCCAAGCGCGAGCTGGGCCTGGGTGCCATGCTGCTCACCGCGGTGGCCTGCACGGCGCTGGCGTGGCTCTCGGACCCCATCAAGACCCGCCTGCACCAGGGCCACCCCACCCAGCCCACGGTGCTGCTGGTCGTGCTCGACACGGTGCGGGCGGACCACCTGGGGGCCTGCGGCTACCACAGACCGACCTCGCCGGTGCTGCGGGGTCTCGTGGAGTCCGGGGGCTCCCTGAGCTGCGAAGGTGTGGCGACCGGGTCCTGGACATTCCCCAGCCACGCCTCCCTCTTCACCGGCCTGGAGGTGCCCGAGCACGGCGCCCACTTTGTGGGGGACCAGGCCCTGCTGCGCTCCCTGGCGATCCAACCCCTGAGCGACGAGCACGCGACCCTGGCCGAGGCCCTGAGCGCCCAGGGATTCCAGACCCGCGGGGTGAGCGGGAACCCCGTGCTGAACCAGGCGAGCGGTCTGGGGCGGGGCTTCGGCGACTGGCGGGTGGCGCCAGGCTTTGGGCCCTGGAACGGCGCCGGGCTCATCGAGCAGCTCAAGGGCAGCCTGCGCGAGGCCGACCCCGATAAGTCCTTGTTCTTGTTCGTGAATATCGCGGACGCGCACGACCCCTGGTACCCCCCCACCGACGAACTGGACTGGGTGCCCGCGCACCCCGGGACCTTGGCCTACTTCGAGGTCGACGACGCCGGCCAGGTGCTCCCCGACGGCCCCTGGCAGCGCTACGTCCAAGGCCGCATGGACCCCACGGAGGCCGAGGCCCTGCGCACCGAGGTCAGCGACCGCTACGACCGCGCGCTCTGGCAGGCCGACCGCACGCTGGGGCAGGTGCTGGAGCAGGTGCGCGCCCACGGCTGGGACCAGGCCGGGCTGCGGGTGGTGGTGACCTCCGACCACGGCGAGTTCCTGGGAGAGCACGGCATCCTGCGCCACGGCCGCTATCTGTACGAAGAGAACAGCCGCGTCCCTCTGCTGGTCTGGGACAGCGCCGGCGTTGAGCCCCTGCCGAGCGGTCCCTTGTCCATCCTGGAGGCCCGCGAGCTCGTGCTGGGGCAGCCTCTGGCCGGGCACCCCACGCGCGCGGTGGCCTTCCCCGACCCCCTGTGGGCCGAGCAGTCCGGGGGCGTGCTGGGCACCGAGCTGTCCGCCGCGATCTGGGGGCCCCAGGGGGAGAAGGAGCTCTGGGTGGCCGGGCAGTCCCGGGCCTACCACCTGGACCAGGACCCCCAAGAGCACTCCGGAACACCCGTCCCCGCCAGCGAGGTCATGCTGGAGCGTGTCCAGGCCGCCCAGAACAGCGCGGCGCGGCAGATCGGGGGGCCGGATCCCGGGCTGGAGGCGGCTCTGCAGGCGGCGGGCTACCTGGACGGCGGCTGAGAGTGCCGCTTTCACCTGGATTGCATTTCAGTCGGCTCTGGGGGCGCCCGATGGGCTGAGGGTGCATTCCCAGCTCGCCCGCGATCTCCAGGCCTTGATGGCGGCTGTCTATCAGCTCGTCACCCTGGACCTGGACACGCAGATCCCGACCCCCCAGAGTCCCGAGCTCGGCGAGCTCGCGGCTGCGCTCGAGGTGCTGGTCCAGCAGCTCCGGCGGGAGATGGTCCACGCCTCCCACATGGAGGCCATGTTCACCGAGCTGCCCACGCTGCTGCTGCAGCTCGATGCGGGTGGCCTCGTCGTCGCCGAGAACCAGGTCGCGCGCGCGTTCTTCGGGGTTCCGGTGGGTGGGGAGTCGGTGGTGGCGCTGCTGCGGGACCTCTGCGTACAGGAGCGTGCGCTGTCGCTGCCGGAGCTGCTCTCGGGGGTGTCGCTGGAGCTGCTGGACGCCCAACACCAGGAGCGCAGCTTCCAGCTCAAGGCGGCGCCTCTGCTGGACCAGCACGGAGGGATCCAGGGCTTCCTGCTGCACGGCGTGGATCGCTCGGCGGACGAGCGGGCGCTGCGGGCGGAGCGGGCGGCGGTGCAGGCGGGGCGGGAGGCCGCGGAGATGCGGTCGCGGGTGATGGCGGCGCTGAGCCACGAGCTGCGGACGCCCCTGAATGGCGTGCTGGGCTTCACGCAGCTCCTGGAGCTGCAGGCCCTGGATGTGCGGGGGCGGGAGGAGCTGAGCGGGCTGCGGACCGCGGGCGAGCAGCTCCAGCGTCTGGTGGGGGACGTGCTGGACTACGCGGCGCTGGACGTGGGGGACTTCGAGCTGCGGCGGCGGGATCTGGAGCTGCGTCAGCTCCTGGAGGTGGTGGGGGACCTGGGGCTGGTGGCCTCGTTGGATGGGCTCCCGGACTGGGTCCGCGGCGACATGGCCCGACTGCGTCAGCTCCTGCTCCGGCTGGGGGAGTTCATGGTGGCGCTGGCCAACGGCGGCCCGCTGAAGCTCCGGGTGGACGCCTGGGAGACGGCGAAGGGCTACGCGCTGTCGTGGTCCTTCCGGGCACCGGAGCTGGTGCTGGGCCCGGCGGAGCAGGCGCACCTCTTCGCGCCGCTGGAGGCCACGGGGTCGGTGCGCGGTCGGGCGCAGGGTCAGGGGCTGGGGCTGGGGCTGTGCAGGGCGCTGTGCGCGGCGATGGATGGGTCGCTGCACCTGGAGAGCGCCCCTGTGCGGGGGACGGAGATCTGCGCGGTGGTGTCGGTCGGGCGCAGCCAGCTTGAGCGCAGCGCCTCGGACGCCCTGCGGGACCTGCGGGTCGCTGTGGTGGACGACAACCCGGTGAACCTGATGGTGGCCATGCGGATCCTGCAGTCCGCCGGGGCGCGGGCGGAGGGCTTCCCCAGCGGGGTCAAGGCCGTGGAGGCGCTCGCCGATCCCGGGTCGGTGGAGCTGGTGCTGATGGACCTTGAGATGCCGGAGATGGATGGATTGGAGGCCACGCGGCGGCTGCGCGCGGGCTGGGGAGGACGAGGCCCGTCGGTGCTGGCCCTCACGGCGCTGGAGGGTCCGCAGATGCAGGCCGAGTGCGCCGCAGCGGGGCTGGACGGCGTGCTTCACAAACCCTTTGACGTCGAGCGCCTGCGGGCGCTCCTGGGAGCGCGACCGTGCAGACACTCTGGGAGCTGATCGAAGATGAGGCCTTCGCCGCGGTGCTCAAGGCGCCGGGGGAGCCCGTGTTTGCGCCCTTGCCGGAGCTGCTGGCGGGCCGCACCCACGCGGTCGTGGATCTGGGGGAGCACGCGCTCAGCCCCGGCGCGGCCGCTGAGCTGTCCCAGGTGCACCAGACCCTGCGCGCGCAGGGGACCTCGCTGGCCTACGCAGCGGGGGTGCCGGCGACCCGGGGGCTCTGTGTGGTGGCCTTTCACCGGGCGCAGGATCGGGACACCAAGGTGCTGATCGACCGGGCGCTGGCTGCCCGCACGCTGGCCAAGGGTGGCTCCCGGCTGGGGGACGCGCTGGCCGCCATGGGGGTGCCCGAGCTGGAGACCACCCCCGGCCGGGAGGCCTCCTTCATCGAGCGCGGGCTGGCCCGCGGGATGGGCTGGGGGATGCGCATGTCCGCCGGCTACGAGGCGCCCTTCCTGGAGACCATGCTCACGACCTACGGCGTCGCCGGGGCCACGGGGGAGCTCTCGCGCTCCCTGCAGCGCGCCCTGACCCGCCTGGAGGAGATGGTGGGGGACTGGCAGGCCCAGGTCCTGGCGGGACTCACCGCCTTCGGCAACGGCTGCGGCTTCTGCGCGCCCGGGCACATGTACGCCGCCAACCTGCTCTACTTCGAGGCCACCGGCGAGCTGCTGCCCCTGGACGAGCGAGAGGCCCGCGGCTGGCTGAGCCTGAGCGAGCGCTGGGTCCGCGCCCAGGTGCTGGACAGCCTCCAGGACGCCGGCCACCCCGAGCTGCGTCAGATGGCCCAGCGGGTCTTTGAGCTGCGGGCGGGCGCCACCCCGGTCGATGCGCTGGACTGCGCCCTCCAGACCGCGCACCACGCCTGGACCCTGGTCAACGAGTGCTCCCTGCAGAACGACCCTGGGCCCATCCAGGCCATCCACCCCCGGGTGGGGCGGGCGCGCCGGCTCCAGCGGGAGTACCGGCTCGCTCGGGAGCGCCTGGCTCTGCAGGCCGCGTGATCAGGCTGGGTCCTCCCCCTTGAACAGCAGCCCGTAGATCGACGGCAGCACCAGCAGAGTGACGGGCGTTGCCGTCAGCAGCCCACCGATCACCACCGTCGCCAGGGGCCGCTGCACCTCGGCGCCGACCCCCTGCGCCAGGGCCATCGGGACGAACCCGATCCCCGCCACCAGCGCGGTCATCAGCACCGGCCGGAAGCGCTCGCGGGCGGACTCCAGGGCGGCCTGTTGGCTGGTGGTCTGCCGATGCAGCTCGCGGGTGCGCGAGAGCAGCACGATGCCGTTCATCACGGCGATGCCGGACAGGGCGATGAAGCCCACGATCGCTGACATCGATAGCGGCAGCCCGCGCCCCATCAGCGCCAGGATGCCGCCCGAGACCGCCGCGGGGACGGCCAGCAGGATCAGCGCGGCGGGCCTCCAGGAGGCGAACGCGTAGTAGAGCATCACCATCACGGCGATCAGCGTCAGGGGCAGGGTGAGCGCCAGGCGGTCGCTGGCCTCCCGGAGCTGCTCGTACTCGCCGGACCAGCTCACCCAGTAGCCGTCGGGGAGCGCCACGCCGTCCACTGCGCGCTGCGCGTCCTCCATGAAGGAGCCCAGATCTCGGCCCCGCACATTGGCTTGGACCACCACCCGGCGACTGCCCGCATCGCGCTCCACGACAGCCGCCCGCTGGCCCGAGGACAGGCTGAGCACGTCCCCCATGCTCACCACGCCCGCCGGGGTCGCCAGGGGCAGGTCCAGCAGCGAGACGTGCTTGGGCGCGTCGATCTTGAGCACCACCGGGTCCTGGTACTGACCGCGGATCACCTGGGTCACCGGCACGCCGCGCTGCACCGCGGCCACCATCATGCGGGCGGCCACCGGATCGCTGTCCAGGCGGGCCAGGCGCTCGGGCTGCAGCTCCAGATCCACGACGGCCAGGCCTTCCAGGCTGGGGGCCACCACGTCGGCGGCGCCGTCCACCGACTCCAGGGCCGCCGCGACCTGCTGGCCGGCCAGGAGCAGGGCGTCCAGATCGCTGCCGTAGATGGACACACCCACGTCGCTGGTGATGCCCTCCAGCAGCTCGTTGAAGCGCATCTGGATGGGCTGGGTGAAGGTGTACTCGGGGCCGGGGGCGCCCGCTCGCAGGGCGGCCTCGAAGGCGGCCGTGAGGCCCTCGGTGTCGGCGGCGGTCTCCCACTGGTCCATGGGCCGCAGGCGCACCAGGATGTCGGCCTCCTCCATGCCCATGGGGTCGGTGGCCAGGGCGGGGGACCCGGTGCGGGACGCGATGCGCTCGACCTCGGGGAACTGCTGGATGATGCGCTCGATGCGGGTGGACTCGGCCTTGGCCATGGCCGGCGAGATGGAGGGCAGCCGCGCGGTCTGGATGGCCAGGTCCCCCTCCTCCAGGCGCGGCACGAACTCCACGCCCAGGGTGGTGCCCAGAGCCAGGGTGCCGGTGATCGCCAGCGCGCCCACCGCGATGGTCACCTTGGGCCGCGCCATCGCGGCGTCCAGCAGCGGGCCATGGAGCGCGCGGGCCTTGGCGAGCAGCCAGGTGCTGTGGTCGCCCCTGGGCTTGACCAGGAAGCTGGAGATGGCCGGCACATAGGTGAAGCTCAGCAGCAGCGCGGTCGCCAGGGCCATCAGCACGGTGACGGCCATGGGCCGGAACAGGCGGCCCTCGGTGCCCACCATCGCGAGCACCGGCAGGTAGACCAGCAGCAGGATCCCCACGGCGAACAGCACCGGGCGGGCCACGCTCCGGGTGCTCTGCACCACGGCCTCCCGCAGGGACTGGTTGGCCGCGAGCTGCAGGGCCACGATGGACTCCACGACCACGATGGTCCCATCCACCACCAGCCCAAAGTCGATGGCCCCCAGGGACATCAGGTTGCCCGAGTAGCCCAGGGTGTTCAGCCCCACGAAGGCCCCCAGCAGGGCCATGGGGATGACCGAGGCCACCACCAGCCCCGCCCGCAGGTCCCCCAGGAGGAGCAGCAGGACCAGGATGACCAACAGGCCGCCCTCGGTCAGGGACTTCGCCACGGTGTGCAGGGTGCTGCCCACCAGCTTCTCGCGCTCGTAGATGGGCTCGATGCGCACGTCGTCGGGCAGAGAGGCCTGGATCTCGGCCACCCGCTCCTGGACCTCCCGGGACACGCTGCGGGCGTCCGCGCCAGCCAGCAACTGGACCACCGCGAAGACCACCTCGCCCTCGCCGTCCGCGGTGCCCAGGCCCACCGTCAGCGAGCCGGAGTCCCGGATCTCCGCGACGTCCCCCAGGCGCACGCTGGGGGCCAGCGGGAGCTCCGCCAGGGCCTCGGGGGTGTCCGGGTTCCCGATCACGCGCAGGCTGGCGCGCTCGCTGCCGGCCTCCAGTGAGCCCCCGGACTCCACACCCACGGCGGCCTGCAGGGCGGCCTCGACGTCGGGCAGGGTCAGGCCCCGGGCGGCCAGGGCCCAGGGGTCGATCACCACGTCCAACTGGGGCTCGCCGCCGCCCCAGGCGTTCACCTCGACCACGCCGTCCAGGGCCTGGATGCGCGGCGCGATGTCGGCGCGGAACACGCCGTAGAGGCTGCTGGGGCTGCGGGAGTCGCTGGCGACCGTGAACTGGTAGACCTCACCCAGGCCGGTGGTGGGAGGCGCCAGCTCCGGACTGCCCAGCCCCGGGGGGATGTCCTCGCGGGCCAGATCCACCCGCTCCTTGACCCACTGGCGGGCCAGGTTGGGGTCCGTGCCCTCCTCGAACACCACCGTCACCGAAGACACCCCAGGCCGCGAGACCGAGCGCAGCTCGGCGATCCCGGGGATGCCCTGCAGCGAGCGCTCCACGGGCAGGGTGACCAGCAGCTCGACCTCCTCGGAGCCCAGGCCGCCGCTGCTGGTGAGCACCTGCACCTGGGTGTTGGTCAGGTCCGGGAAGGCGTCGAAGGTGAGCCGCTGCATGGACAGCGCGCCCCCGAGCACCCCCAGCAGGGTCAGGGCCAGGACCAGCACCCGGTGGCGCACCGAGGCTTCAATCAGGGCGGACAGCAGGCTCACAGCGCCTCCGAGAGCAGCAGGCTCTTGAGCAGGAACACGCCCTGGACCGCCACCTGTTCGTCCGGGGAGACCCCCGAGATGAAGCGCTGGGTCTCGGAGGCCCCCAGCAGCGTGACCTCGCGGGGCTCAGGACCCTCTGCGCCCTGCACGAACACCACGTCGCCCCCGTCGATGAGCGACAGAGCCTGAGGGGGCACACCCACCGCCTCCTGAGGAGACCAGAGGGTGGCGCGGCCGCTGCGTCCCGGGAGGGGGGCCTCGCCGGTGGGGGAGAAGCGCAGGGTCTGGGCGCGGGTGCGCGGGTCCAGGGTGGGGGTGCGGCTGAGCTCGGTGAAGCGGCTGCTCTGCCCGCCCTCTGCCACGAACTCCGCCCGCAGCGGCCCCTGGGCGTGGTCCAGGTAGCGCTCGGGGAGGGACAGCTCCAGCAGGGGGTCTCCACCCTCCGCCAACACCGTCAGGCAGCGATCGGCGCTGTCCACATTGCCGACTGGGCAGCCCAGCGAGGACACCGTTCCGCTGACGCGGGCGCGCCAGGTCCAGCTCTGCCCGCTGCGCGCCAGGCCGTCTTGGTGTGCCTTGAGGCGCTGGTCCTGGGCGGAGAGCTCGGCCTCCAGGCGCTGGACCTCGCTCTGGGACTCGCGGAGCGCGCTGAGGCTGATCAGCCCGGCGGCGTGCTCCTGCTCGCGGGTGGCCAGCAGGGCGCGGCTCTGGGTGAGCTGGGCCTGCAGGCTCTGGACCTGGGCGGTCAGGTCGCTGAGCTCGGGGGAGACCAGCACGGCCAGGGGGTCGCCGGCCTGGATGTGCGCTCCGGGGGCCACGCGCCAGCTCAGGATGCGCCCGCTCACCCCGGGGCTCAGGGCGATGGCCCCGTCGGGCCCGCTGACCACCTGCGCGAACAGCGTGGCGATGGGGACCTCGCGGACGGCGGTTGGCTGGGCCCAGGCGATGCGGTCCTCCAGCGCAGCGGGCGGCTGGGTGGCCTGGGGTTCTGGGGAAGCGCAGGCCAGGGTGAGGGCGAACAGAGGGGACATCAGGACTCCTCAAGGAGCAGGGCGAAGGTGGTGGCGCTCAGGGCGCTGCTCTGGAGCTCGGCCTGGAGCGCGAGCCAGGCGTGCTCGGCCTCGTGCCAGTCCTGGCGGCCCCGCAGCGCGCGCTCCAGGGGCACCAGGCCGGCCTCCAGACCGGCCTCCAGGCGCGCTTGGCGGGCGCGCAGGGGGGTGAGGACCTCGCCCTCGAAGCGGGCCCGCTGGGAGAGCAGGGCGGCGTAGCGCTCGGCCTCCAGGGCCAGCTCGGCCTCGAGCTGGGTGCGGGTCCAGTCGCTGCGGCGCTCTTCAGCCTGCGCGACCCCCATCGCGGCCGCCCGCTCGCTGCCCGCGCCGCTGTCCAGGGGCAGGCTGAGCTCGGCGTACAGGAAGCTGGTGTCGCCGGCGCGCATGGGGCCCACGCTCAGGGTGGGCAGGCGCTGGCTCTGGGCCAGGTGCGCCTGGGCGCGGGCCTGGCTGGCGGCGGCCTGGTGCTGCCGGAGCTGGGGGAAGTCGGGGATCTGCGGCTGCAGGGCCGGCCAGGGGTTGGCCTCGGGCAGGCTGCCCAGGCTCAGGTCCAGCTCAGCGTCGGGGAAGTAGGTCCGCAGGGTCCCCCGGGCGGCGAGCTCGGCGCGCTCGACCTGCGCCAGCTCCGTCTTGCGCGTGGCCAGCGCCGCCCGCATGTCATCCAGGGTGGCGGGGGAGACCAGCCCGGCCTGGGCGGCCTGCTCCAGGCGGTCGAGCTGTGCGCTGCCCTCGGCGATCAGCTCCCGCAGGTGCCCCAGCAGCGAAGCCTCCAGCCACCAGGCCCCGTAGGCCTGCTCCGCCTGCGCCACCCAGGCCCAGCGCGCCGCCTGGGCGTCCTGGGCGATGGCGGCCTCGGCGTGGGCCCAGAGCTGGCGCTCGTAGATCCCCAGGCTCAGCGGCATGGACAGCGCCAGGAGCTGCTGTTCGTTCGCGGGGTCGCCCGCTTGGACCTCGGCCCGCAGGCTGTCGGGGCCGGGCAGGGCTCTGCGGGTGGCCGTGTCCATCCACTCGAGCTGGACGCTGGCGGCGCCCCCCGGGCCGGCGCCCCAGGCATCGAGGCTCTGCTCGGGGAGGCTCTCCCAGTTCAACGGGCCCGCGAGGGCCGAGGCGGTGAGGATCAGGTACATGGGTTCCCAGCGGCTGAGGGCTCCTGGGTAGACCCCAGCCGGGCTCCCCACCATGCGACATCTGTCTGCATCACCAAAGGCAAGGAAGGACCTGGTGTCTGACGAGCAATCCGTCAAATGGCCCCCCCTCCTCACGCTGGGGGCGTTCCTCTTGATCTCGCTGCTGATCGGCATCGATCAAGTGCAGGATTTCCGGGAGGGGGTGGACCAGCTCCACCTGGGGATGGAGGGCGTCGCGATGCTCGCGGCGCTCGCCGGCGCGACCGGGACCATCGTGCTCTACGCCCGCCGGGCGCGCCGCCAGCGGGAGGCGCTCACGCACGCGCTCTCGGGCCTGGAGAAGGCCCAGGCCCGCTCCCAGGCGCTGGAGGCCGAGGCCTCGCGCTGGAAGCGGGAGGCCCACAACGCGCTGCAGGCGCTGGGCGAGGTGATCGACCAGCAGTTCGAGCGCTGGGACCTGAGCCCCGCCGAGGCCGAGGTCGCTCTGCTGCTGCTCAAGGGGCTGGCGACCAAGGAGATCGCCGAGGTCCGGGGCACCAGCGACCGCACCGTGCGCCAGCAGGCGCAGGCGGTCTACAAGAAGGCGGGCCTGGGGAACCGCGCGGAGCTGGCGGCCTGGTTCCTGGAGGACCTGCTGTTGCCGCGGAGGCCGCCGGCTGAAGGCTGAGCTTCAGTCCGTCAGGCTACGCGTGTCCTCGCCGCACCAGGGGGGCAACCCGAGCTCGGGGGCCAAGGGCTCGGTGAGGTGGAAGTTCTCCCAGTTGAGCACGGTCTCAGCCCCTCTCCTGACGATCACGTCGGCCATGCGCCGCCCAAAGAGGATCTCGCTGGTCAGGAAGCTGTGGCGGGCGTGGATCTGCTGGTTCATGGTGCCGTCGGTGCCGACCAGCGTGACCAGGAGCTCCGCGTCCCAGGTGGCCAGCTCCTGGGGGGTGACGCCGTAGAGGGGGCTGTCGGGGGTGAGCGGGTGCATGACCTGCCAGCTCAGGACAAAGAAGGGGCTGCTGTCCCGCACCAGGGGCAGGTCGTGGAAGCGCATGAAGCTGCTGCCGTCCGCGAGCCGCTCGCGCTTGAGCAGGGTGACGTGGATCCGGGCCTCGACGATCTGGTTGGCGCGCTGGTTGCGCACCTTGAACTTGAGCTGGGGGCTGCCGTCGGTGCAGTTGACGACGGCGCTGTTGGTGAAGGTGACGCGGGCGACGGGGCGGGAGAAGCGGGCGAACACAAGGCCCGTGGCCAGAGCCACGTAGAGCACGCCGATGAAGGACTCGAAGGCGACCAGGAAGTTGACGTAGGTGCTGGCCGGGGACAGCACGCCGTAGCCGATGGTGGCGAAGGTCTGGATCGAGAAGTTGAAGAAGTCGTTGAAGCCCTCGGCGCCTGGCAGGCCGGCGGGGTCCAGGCCGTAGAGCAGGGCGAAGGCGGTGTTCAGGCCAAAGTAGCCAGCGGCCAGCACCGCCAGGAAGCCGCCCCAGTGGATCTGGAGCATCTGGTGGTAGACGTCCAGCAGCGCGCCGGGGGCCTCCGCGCCCTTGAGGCGGGAGACGGTCCCGTCCCGGTTCACCAGTCGGTGCCGGGTGGGCTGGGGACTCAGAGTCCACCGCCTGCGTAGAGGAAGACCTCGGGGCGGTCACCGTTGGCGGTCACGAGCAGGTCACCCGAGGCGTCCCCGGTGAGGTCGGGGGTGAGCAGGACCTGACTCCCGAAGGCGTCGACGTCCCTGTGCACGATCAGGGCCTCGGGCTCGAAGGCGCCCGAGGTGAAGGGGCCATGGAAGAGGGCGACCGTCTCGTCGTAGCTGAGGTCGTAGCCCGCGAGCAGCAGGTCCCCGTGGCCGTCGCTGTCCACGTCCACGCCGCCGCTGAGCTGGCCGCTGGCGGTGATCTTGGTGGTGACGAGCTGCACGCCCAGCTCCTGCACGTCCCCGACCTTGCCGTCCCAGAGCCAGACGCCCTGGCTGGTGCCGATCCAGAGCCCCTGGTTGCCGTCGCCCAGCGCATCGCCCGCCGGCGCGAGGGCGCGGATCTCGTTGGGGACCTTGGCGGTGAGCGCGTAGCTGTCGGCGATCCCCAGGCCGCCCGAGAGCCCGTCCTGGAGGAGGTAGAGCTGGCCCTGGGCCGCCACGACGATGTCGTCCACGCCGTCAGCGTTCAGGTCCTCCACCAAGAGGCTGCGCCCCAGGTCGCTGGAGGCTTCGCCGGTCACCCGCACCAGGGACTCGGCGCCGCTGCTCCAGTCTCCGCCGATGAGCTCCACGCTGCCGGCCACCAGGGACTTGCCGGGGGAGGGGTGCCCGACCACCGCCAGAGGGCCGTCTGCGGTCTCGCTGGCCACCGCGAGCTGCAGGATCTCGCCGCCGCACGCGATGTCGATGGGGTCGGCGTCTTCGGGGTTGGGGTAGTCCAGGGGGCCGGGCTGGTGGTACAGCTTCCCGGACTCACAGGAGGCCATCAGCAGGTCGGAGGGCTCGCTGCCGGTCAGCTCCCCGATGGCCACGCTGGGGGACATGGTGGTGAGCGTGCTGGTGCCCACGACTTCGCTCAGGCCGTCCAGCCAGGCCACGGTGTTGGCGGTGCTGACGATCACCACGTCCAGGCCCGAGCTGCCGTTGATCTCGCCGATGGCGACGGCCAGTCCGTCGGACTGCCAGGCCAGGCGGGTGTATTCGCTGTAGTCGGAGCTGCTGTACTCCCCGGCCAGCCGGCAGGTCTCCAGGCCCCCGCCCAGGCAATCCTCCATCACGCCGTTGTCGCAGATCTCCTTGGCCCCCGGGTGGATCTTGTTGTCGCCGTCGTCGCAGTCGTCCGCGCTGAGCGACCACAGCGTGCCCGGGTCGCTGCAGTGCAGGGCCACCGTGCCGGGGTCCCCGTAGCCATCCCCGTCGGCGTCGCCGTAGTAGCTGGTGGCGTCGATGGCGTCGTTGTCGGGGGTGCCATCGCAGTCCTGGTCGACGCCGTCGCAGAGCTCGTCGGCGCCGGGGTGCACGCTGGCCAGGCTGTCGTCGCAGTCTCCGGGCTCCAGGCTCCAGCGCTCGTAGGGGACATCGGCCTCACAGCCCACGTGGCTCTCGGCGCTGTCGCCGTAGCCGTCGCTGTCGGTGTCTGCGTAGAAGGTCTGCTGCGCCCCGTTGTCCACCGCGCCGTCGCAGTCCTGGTCGACGCCGTCACAGATCTCGGCCGCGCCCGGGTGCACGTCGGGGTCGCTGTCGTCGCAGTCGTCGTCGCTCTCCGCGCTGGCCGCGAAGGGGGAGTCGGACAGGCACCCCGCAAAGCGCTCGCTACCGCCATGGCCGTCACCGTCGGCGTCCTCAAAGAGCACGACCTGCTGACAGGTGCTCTCGGCCGTCCAGGTCTGAAAGCAGGCAAGCATCCAAAGCAGGGTCATTCCCAGAGTCCTCCGCCCGGCAGGCTAGCACAGTTGGCCGGTCACCCTATGAAGACCTCGGCGGCGAGCAGAGCCTCTCGGATGTGGACCAGGGCCAGAGTGTCCATGTTGCAGTAGGCCAGCAGGCTCCGCGCCAGAGCCTCTCTCCTCTCGGGGGAGGTGCGCTCGTGCTGCATGTGGGTCCAGGCCTGCACCGCTTGACCCCCGTCGCTGAGCTCCAGCCCGTCGTAGCTGTGTCCCGGAGCGAGGACAGGGAGGACCCGCTTGATGGACCACGAGCCGCTGAACCCCGGGTGCCAGGCGCCGGCCCGCGCGAGCACCTGCAGGTCCCGCAGGCGGTGCACCAGGGCTTGGAGCCTGGGGGCCAGCTCCGGCTCGTGCTGACCGAGCTTGCGGATCACGCGCGACTCGAACTCCCCCCACACAAAGATGGGGCCGGGGCGCTCCAGCGCGGCGAGCAGGGCCCGGGCCAGGGGAGGGCGGGGGTCGCTGGGGTCCCGGTGCAGGAAGTCCACGTGGCTGAGCTGGTCGCCCTCCAGGCGGTGCAGGCTGAACTGCACGGGCAGGGTGGAGAAGGGGCGGCAGCCCTCGAAGCGCGGAATGGGCGGGGACACCGCCTCGAAATCCAGGAAGTACGCGCTCTCCGCCTGGATCTTCTCCCGGAGCGAGGGCAGGACGAGCAGGGTCTCCCGCTCCTGGGCGGCGCGCACCATGGCGGCGTGGGGGCCGGGGCCGTCGGGCAGCTCGATGGGCTCGGGGGCCTTGCAGCGGCGCAGGTAGGGGCAGGGGCGCGGCCAGTAGCAGCGGCGGCCGGGCAGGGCCTCGGGGGCCTCCTCCAAGGCGAGCTCAGCGCGCAGGGCCTCCAGCTCGGCGGGGAGCTCGGGGAGCTGCTCGCGCACGCTGTCGCTGCGGTCGGAGAAGCGCAGCAGAGGTTCGTTGCGCTCTGGGCGGTGGCGGCGGTTCAGGTGCAGCACGCCGGCCTCGCGGATGTCCATGCCCAGGGCCTCGCAGGCCAGCCACTCCAGGGCCAGCTCGCGCACGTGGACGCGGCGGATCTTGGTGGCCGCCTTCACCCGCATCAGGCGCCAGCCGCCCTTGGGGAGGCGCAGCAGGATGTCGGGGCGGGTCTGCAGACCGGCGCCCTCCAGCGCCCCGCGGAACACCACGCGCTCGCTCTCCAGGGCCTGGCGGGTCTGCTCCAGCGCCTGATCCCAGCTCAATGACTGGGGGATGCGCACGCCGTCGGGGAACTCCTCCCGCGCGGCGGCGTGCACCTGCTCGGCCGGGCTCAGGGGGTCCGGGACGTGGGGCGCGCGGGGCTCTCGCTGCCCCCACCAGAGGCGGCGGGCGCACTGCAGCCCCTCCAGGGCGTGGCTACGGCGCAGGGCGGCCATCAGAACAGCTCCTCGAAGGCGGCGTCCACGTCCCAGTCGGGGGCGGGGCGCCGGGCGTGCTCTATCTCGTAGCGGCGGCCGGGCAGCCCCGCGCGGTGGAATGGGTGCTCCCGCTCGGGCACCCGCAGGGGCGGCGGCGGCGCGGCGGAGCACAGCCCCAGGGCCACCGGATCCAGCAGGGGGCCCTCTTGGAGCCAGCCCAGCCTGGGGTGCTCCGCGTCGACCACCGCGGGCAGCGCGAAGGTGCTCCCGGGGCTCTTGGGCGCCGGATCTGCGCGTCCGCCCACCCGCTCCTGGCCCCACTCCCAGACCCGGGACCAGTCCGCCGCCGGGACGGGGTGCGCCAGGGGCAGGCAGATGCGGAACTTGGGTCGCTCGGGGCGGTGGCTCCAGGTCGAGTGCAGCACGTGCAGGTGCTCGCCGAAGAGCTCGCTGGCCTGCTGGGGCTGCAGGCCGCCGTCAAAGTCCAGGACCAGGCAGGAGAGCTGCGCCACGCCCTCGCTGCCGCGGCGATCCCCGGAGTACCAGGCCGGCGACCACAGGCGCAGGGCCTTCTTGGCCTCGTCCTTGTCCTTCCGCCGCAGCTTGGGCTTGTGCTCAAAGCGCGTGAGCGCCCCGCACAGGGTGTCCAGGTCCACGGAGACCGAGTCCACCGCCACGTCAAAGACGGTCTTGAACGCGGTGACGGCAAAGCGCGGGCTCACGGGCAGACGCTACCAGGGTCATGCGGCTCCTCGCTCTGCCCGATCGGCGGTCTGGAGGCAGCGTGCACCACACCCCCGAGCTCATCCTCTGTCAGAGCCCCCGCGAGCGCCTGTACATGGGGCGGGGCGAGCAGGGCCTGCGCCTGCTGCTGGAGCAGCCCTGCCCGGTCGCCGAGGGGGCCCGGTTCCGGGAGCGCCTGCGGCTGTTCTCCGGCGTGCTCCACCCCGGCTTCGTGCGGGTGCTGGGGGGAGGCTGGTCCGCCCACCCCGGGCGCGTCGAGCTGGTGCTGGAGGAGGTCCCCGGGCTCCCCGTCAGCGGCCTCCCCGGCGCCTGGCGCTCAGCGGGCGTCGCACAGGTCATGGCGCAGGTCTCCGGAATCGTCGCCGCGGTCCACGCCCTGGGGCTGGGCATAGGCGGCTTGTCGCCCGCTCGGGTGCTCCTCTCCCGCCGTCAGCACCTGGTCGCCCGCGTCGTGGGCTTTGCACCGATCGGCTCCATCGGCGAGGACCTGCGCAGCATGGCCACCATCGCCCGCGAGCTGGCCCAGGACCAGCCCCTGCATCCGGAGCTCGCCGCGGCGCTGGCGGCCCTGGAGCGGGCGGAGCTGGATGCCGCGGGCTTCCACGCGCTGTGCGCGCGCCTGTCTCAGCCGAAGATGGCGCCCAGCGCGAGCCCGGCGCCGATGCCCACGGACGCACCCACGACCACGCCCGCGGCGCTGTAGACCACGCGCTTGCGCTGGATGGAGCGCTGGTAGCCCTCGATGTAGCCCTGCTGGTATTCGGCGCTCTGCGCCCGCCACACGCCGCCGGGGACGGCCGGGTTGATCAGCACGTCGGCGGCGGGGACCACGCAGCCGCAGGGGCCCATCAGGCAGCCGCCCGCCAGCCCCGCCAGGCCGTGCAGTCCGTACTTGCCCGCGGCGGCCTGGGCGTCCAGTTGTCCGTCGATGAAGCCCTCCTGGTAGGAGCGGTACAGCGGCTCGGGCTCCGCAGGCTCCGCGGTCGCCTCGACGGCGGGCTCGGTCGCCTGCTGGGCCTCTTCCGGGGTCTCCTGGTTGGCGTCCCAGCCGGCCTCCGCGCCGTCCTGGTTCTCCGCGCCGGCGTCGGTGTCCGCGCCCTCGGCGGGGGCCTCAGCGGGGGCCTCGGTGGTCTCCGGGGTGGGGGACTCGGCGGGGGCCTCCTGGGCCAGGGCAGGGCCAGCGCTCAGGACCATCATCAGCAGCAGGGACAACGCGCACCTCCAACAGGCCCAAGGTAGCCCGCCCCGGCGCGGCTTGAAAGGTGGCCTCTGTCCTCACCCTGCGAACGCGCCTCTGACATCCTTGTCGGGGTTAGGACCTGGGAGGAGGTGTCCGTGTTGATGTTGCTGCTGTCCCTGGGGTGCGCTTCGGACCCCGCCTGTGCGCCCTGTCCCGCCTGTGAGCCCGCCGCGCAGGGCTCCGCTGCTGGCTCCTCTGCGGGCGCCTCGGGTGCCGTCTCCGGCGGCGCGACATTGGCGCCCTGGGAGGCCGAGCTGCTGGCCCCGGAGCTCGAGGCCCTGCGCGCTGGTGTCGTCGCCCGCGGGGAGCAGGGCTTCGGCGTGTGCGCCGGCAAGGATGACTGCGAGGCCTTCGTCGGCGCGGACGCCGGCGAGCTGCCCCTGGGCCCCCACATCCTCAGCGCCGAGCTCGACGTGCCCGCCCTGGGCGAGGGCTGGCAGGTGCGCTTCGATCTCGTGTGCGACGTGACCACCCCCAAGGGCAACACCAGCACCGTGGATCACAGCAAGACCTACAAGGTCGTCCACACCGGCCCCAAGCGCGGCTACCACCTCTCTCCCCTGTGGAAGATCCAGTCGCCCCACCCCCAGGGTCGTCGCGACTGTAAATACAGCCTCACCCCCCTGCGTCCTGATGGTGCGGAGGGCACGCCTCTGCGCGGCGCCTACGCAACCCCCATGCCGGAGACCCCATGAACTGGCCCCAGTGGATCGAGACCCTCAAGGAGCGCTACCTGGCCGGTGAGTCCAGCGTGTTCGTGCTGCACGGCGCGGTGCGCACGGGTCGCTGGGACTACGCCGGGGACCCCGTGGACTGCCCCGAGCTGCTGCGCCTCTTCCTGGAGCGCAGCCGCGACGTGGTCGGCATCCTGCGCTGGGAGAAGGCCGACTGGGAGGCCACCCCCCGCCTGGACTTCCCCGGAATCGAGGACCGCGGCCGCTTCACGCGCCACGTCAACGCCCGCCTGATCCTGGACGGCGTCGCGCAGCGCCCCGACTCCCGCAAGGCCCCGGAGCTGCTGGGCCTGATGTGGCTGAGCATGGACACCGCCGGCATGGACCACGCCTTCCTGCTCGACCAGGCCCAGCGCCTGCACCACGCCCGCAAGAAGCGCGGCATCGACCCCGTCCTGGGCGCCCCCCCGCTGGCCCAGTGGAACCAGCACCCCGCCTTCCGCGAGTCCAACAACGTGGTCGTCCTGATGGTCGAGTCCCTGGACGAGCTGCACCCCAGCCTGGTCGCCGCGGGCTCCGTCATCCAGGTCCCCGAGCACCAGGTCCAGCCCCCCGCGCCCGCCCCGGTGGTCACCGGCCCCAGCACCCAGGACGCCATGGCCGAGGTCGAGGCCGCCCTGTCCTCGGCTGCGGACACCCCCGTCGACGCACCCTCGCACGCCACCGCCAGCCAGGAGGTGGAGGACGCGCTGTCCCTGCGCCGAGGTCCCCTCGACGACGACCCCGTGGAGCCCGCGCCGCCCGAGCAGGAGCACAGCCACGAGCCCCCCGCCGCCCCCGAGCTCGCCCCCACGCGCACGCTGGTCCCCGAGACCTACGCCCCCGACGCGCTCCCGCCCCTGAGTGAAGAGCTCGAGACCGCCCTGAGGCTGGCCATCTTGCGTCACCCCCAAGGCCCCTGGCCCCTGCGCATCCCCGGCCGCGAGGCCCTGGCCCAGGTGCTGGGGACCCGCGCGCCCAACTTCTTCGGTGCGCTCCAGTTCACCGAGGTCGAGGGCCAGGTGCGCTGCAGCGGTCCCGGCGCCGAGCGCTTCGAGGAGTGGTACCGCGGGGACATCGCCGTGGACGCCGCCGTCGGAATGGCCCTGGGCGCTCTGGAGACCCCCGAGGGGGGCTTCCACGCCGACAACCTGCCTAGCTTCGAGCCCCCGGCCATGCGCGCGCTGACCCGGCGGGTGGAGAAGTTGCTGGACAGCCTCTGATTCGGGGCCCACCCCGGGAACATCCCGGCCCCCGATGCTATGCACCCCCCGCCCGCCGGCGAGGACACCCTTCCCCAGACCGGCCACAGGAGACGGACCCGATGAGTCGAAACTGCCCCATCAGCGGACAGCCCATGGAGAGCGTGAAGCTGCACGGCGTGCAGGTCGAGGTGAGCCCTCACGGCATGTGGCTGGACCGCAAGGAGCTCTACCTGCTGACCGAGGCCGAGCGCCGCGAGAGCGACGGCAAGACCTGGCAGGACTGGTTCCGCAAGCCCGTGCGCCCCGGCGTGGACCGCAACCGCGTGCTGCACTGCCCCGTCACCGGCGAGGAGATGAAGGTCATCGAGTACCGCGACGTGTTCATCGACGTGTCCAGCGCGGGCGTCTGGCTGGACGTGGGCGAGTACGAGGCGATCCTCAACAACCTGCGCCTGGACGACGGCTACCTGCGCGGCGTCGCTCTGCGCCTGAGCGAAGCCCAGCTCTGAGGCCCCCGCGGCGCCGGGCTCAGACCCCGTAGTAGCCGCGGTACCAGGCCACGAAACGCCGTATGCCCTCGTCGATGTCGACCTGGGCCTCCAGCCCCGTGGTCTCCGCCAGCAGGCGCGTGTCGGCGTGGGTACGGGGCGCGTCTCCGGGCTGCATCGGCAGCAGCTCCAGCCTGGCGGGCACCCCCAGCGCGGACTCCAGGCTGCGGATCATGTCCAGCAGGCCCACCGGCCGCCCGCAGCCCACGTTGAGCACCCGGGCCCCCTGGGGCGCGTCCAGGACCGCCAGGATCGCGTCGACCACGTCGTCCACGTAGGAGAAGTCCCGCTCCATCTGGCCCTGCCCGAACACCGGGAGCGGCTCGCCCGCCAGGATGCGCCGGGTGAACTTGAACAGCGCCATGTCCGGCCGGCCCCAGGGCCCGTAGACCGTGAACAGGCGCAGCCCCGTCGCGCCGAAGCCGTGCAGGTGGCTGTAGGCGTGGGCCATCAGCTCGTTGCTGCGCTTGGTGGCCGCGTACAGGTTCAGGGGGTGGTCGGCGCGGGCGTCTTCGGAGAAGGGCAGGGGATCGGCCCCGTAGACCGAGCTGCTGCTCGCGTACACCAGGTGCTCGATGCCTGCCTGGCGCGCCGCCTCCAGCACCGAGAAGAAGCCCTGCAGGTTGTCTTGGATGAAGGACTCTGGGGCCTGCAGGCTGTGTCGGATCCCCGCTTGGGCCGCCAGGTGCACGATCGCATTGGGAGGGGACTCCATGGCATCGGCGAGGTGCGACTGGATGTCCCCCTGCACGAAGCGCCAGCCCGGGCTGCCGGCCAGCTCCGCCAGCCGCGCCCGCTTGAGGGCCACGTCGTAGTAGGGGTCCAGGTTGTCGATCCCCACGACCGGGCGCCCCAGAGCCAGCAGGCGGCGCGCCAGGTGGAAGCCGATGAAGCCGGCGGCGCCGGTGATCAGGACGGGGGTGGACACGGGCGCAGTCTACAGCAGGGCCGCCTCAGTAATGGGGCGGGACCTCGTCCTGGAGCTTGTTCTTGTCGCCGGGCATGTTCTTGACCTGCTCGCGCAGCTCCTGGTTGTCCCGCATCAGGCGGTCGATGCGGCGGCCGTAGTCCTGCAGCACCTCGTCCAACTGGCGGATGTGCTCTTCCTGGAAGGCGTAGCGGGCCTCCAGGTCTTCGATGCGCTGCTGCAGATCCATCCCGGCTCCTTGTGGCTTGGGCGCTGGCGGGTGAAATAGCCCCCTGTGGCCCCCTGGCAAGCCAGCTTGGACGACCTTCCCCCGCCCCAGGCCGCGGCGCTCCCCCCCGCCGCGCTCCAGGAGCTGGTCGAGTCCCACATGGTGCGGCACAAGCGCCGCCTGGGCGCGGTCGAGGCCGCCGAGCAGGCCCAGCTCGCCCTGAGCGCCGAGCTGCGGCAGACCCTGGAGCACGCCGCCCGCGTCCAGGCCGCGCCCGAGCCCGACTTCTTCTCGCGGGTGCGGGGCCTGTTCATCGAAGAGGAGCCCCCCGACTCCCCCCTGGTCGACACCCTCTGGCAGCACCACGATCGCGCCCAGGGCTGCCTGCGCGATCTGGGCCACCATGCCTGGGCGCTGGAGCGGGAGCTGTGCACCCTGGAGCAGGCGCTGGCCGAGCTCGGGGGCCAGCTCCTGGCCCTGGAGGGCGATCTGGAGCGCGCCGCGGCCGCCGTGAGCACCCTGGAGTTGGCCGAGATCCGGCTGTCCGCGCAGCTCAAGCGGGCGGAGGGCGCCGAGCGGCGGCGCCTGCGGGCCGAGCTGGACGCCCTCCAGGCCCGCCTGGGCGCGCTGCGGCGGGACAAGCGCCGCTACGCCGCCGCCCAGCCCGCCCTGCTGGGAATTCAGGGCCTGCAGCGGGAGCTGGCCGAGCTGCTGCGGGATCAGCTGGAGACCCTGGAGCGCAGCCACAGCCGAGGCACCGCCGCTCTGGAGCCCCTGGTGCGGCACGTCAGCGCGCTGCGCGGGCTGGCTGGGCGCCGGGACCTGGACCGCGCGGCGGTGGCCGCCATGGCTGAGCTGGAGACCCTGCTGGGCAACACCGCGGGCCTGATGGACTCCGAGCTGGCCCCGCTGGCGCGGGAGCTGGACACCCTGGGGGCCCGCATGGCGCGCTTCGACGCCGAGACCCAGGCCCGCCGGCTGGCGGAGGCCGAGGTGGAGGCGGCGCTGCGCGATGTCTGAGCCCCGAATCGACGCCCTGGTGGCCGGCCTGCGGGCCCTCCGCCTGAACCAGCACTTCCCGCCCTGGCGGCAGGTGGCGGCCCACCTGGAGGCGATCGCCCGCCTCCCCGGCGGCGTCCAGTGGGACCCCGAGACCGGCTGGCCCGCTCCCGCCTGCTGGCTCGCGGTGCGCAGCGATCAGGCGCTGGCCGCCGACTGGATCCCCCGCCTGCGCCCGCTGGCCGCAGAGGACCCGGTCAGCGCCGCCCGCCTCGCGTGGTTCGAGCACGTCGGCGCCGCGCAGGTGCTCCCGCCCCAGCAGCTCAGCGTCCAGGCCGTGCGCGAGGACCACGAGAGCAGCACGGTCCAGGTGACCCTGGATCGCTTCGAGCTGGGGCTGCCCGCGCTGGTGCGCTGGACCTTCCGCCTCAGCGCCCTGCGCCGCGGCGCCCCCTTCTCCGCCCGCACCCTCCAGGCGCGGCTGAACCCCGAGTTCGAGCACATGCTGCGGGTGCTGACCACCCAGGACGCGGCGGCGGCCGTGCTGGCCCTCGAGGCCGGCGAGGGTCTGCAGGTTCAGGAGCTGGTGCGGGGCGCGCTGGGCCCCATCCAGCACGGCCCCCACGGCGTCCGGGTCAGCGCCGTCCACACCCGGGTCTCCCCCGAGCTGGTCGGGCTGCGCGTGGACGACCCCCTGGCCGGTCCCCTCCGCGTGCCGGCCGCCCACCGCGGGCAGGGCCTCGTGCGCCTGCGCAAGTGGGCCGTCCCCAAGGTCGAACACCCCACTTTCACCCAGGCGCTGCGGGCTCAGGGCTCCCGGAACCTGGTGTACCCTTACCGTCCCCCCGCTCGGAGTTGAGGCCGTGTCGCAGACCCGCCACTTGTTGATCGTCGACGATGACCTGGACGACCAGGAGCTGCTCCTGGAGGCCCTCAAGGAGGCAGGCTTCACCGGGGAGATCTCCCGCGCCGATGACGGCGACGAGGCCCTGGCACACATCCGCGGGGAGGGCCCCCGGCCCGACCTGATCCTGCTGGACCTGCACATGCCGCGCATGCGCGGCTTCGAGGTGCTCGCCCAGATGGGCGCCGACCCGGCCCTGCGCGCCATCCCGGTGGTCGTCCTGACCACGAGCTGGAGCGAGGAGGACATCTCCCGCGCCTACCAGCTCGGGGTGAACAGCTTCATCATCAAGCCCGTGCTCTTTGACGAGCTGGTCCAGACCGCGCAGTCGCTGCTGCACTTCTGGTTCGAGCTCAGCGAGCTGCCTCCGGCAGGCGCTTGAGCAGGCCCAGGGCGTCCTTCGAGCCAAAGGTCGCCGCCAGCACCACCATCTCCCGGCCCTTCTCCTGACGCTCCTGGCGGTCGTGCCGGGGGTCGTGGAAGTGGGCGAAGCCCAGCCAGGCCTGGACGTCCGGGTCGTCCTGCAGGACGTTGGACGCCGACGCGAAGCAGGTCACCGCGGCCACCCACTCGCGCTTGGCCGCCAGCTCCTTGCCCTTGGCCATCGCCTTCTCGGGGGACTCCAGGAGCAGGTGCGTGGCGGTGCGCGCTGAGCCGCTGCGCATGCGCTTGATTGCCGCCTCGATCCGCCGCTGGATCTGCTCGGCGAGCTCCCGGGTGGCGGGGGTCAGGCTGGGCTTTCGGGCCAGCCCGGCGTAGCGCTTGCGCATGCGCAGCGCCGCCTGCTTCTGGGACTCGGGGGAGGCCTCCTTGGACGTGCCCAGCAGGGTGTAGTCGTCCATGGCCTGCATGCGCTCCCACTCCTGGGCCAGGCGGCGCTCCGTGAGCATGCGCTGCACCTGCTGGCGCTGGGCGCTGTTTGCCTGCTCGGAGCCCTTGGAGCGGGCCACAGCCTGGCGCAGGCGGGGGGGCGCCTTGCGACCGGGGGCCCGCAGGCGGACCATGCCCATGGCGACCAGGGTCCCCAGCTCCCGGTCGATGCGCTTGAGGTCCAGCTCCGCCCGCTTGAGGATGAAGTCCAGGGACTCCCAGGGCTTGTGGTCGCCCCGCAGCAGCCGGACGGTGTGCTTGGACAGCGGCAGGTACTCGAAGAAGCTCTGGTTGGCCTGCACGACCAGGATGGCGTGGGTCGCCTCGTGGATGGCCTCCACGTTGGTCAGGGCCTGGCCCTGCGTCCACAGCAGGCTGTCCAGCGACAGGTGGCCGGGATCTCCGTAGATCTCGGCGTCGTTGAAGCTCAGGTCGCCCGCGCGCAGCGCCCGGTCCAGGAAGTCCAGCCCCTCCTGCTTGCGCACCCGTCCCTGCACCACCACGGCCTTGCCCGGGACCTTGTCGCTGCGAAGCACCCCCGAACGGTCCCGGTACCACACCGAACTCAGCGCCCGGAGGGCCTTGATCCTGTCGCGGTGCGTCGTGTTCACGGCAGCTTCCAGTGGGAAGGCCTTCTTATAGCGGGGGTTCGCCGGCTCGGGGTTACGAGCGCTTACAATTCGGTGTCAATCCGTGGACCGCGCATCCGGCGTGACCTCGCCTGGGGCCTGGATCTGGCTGCCCTTGGGGTGCGCCTTGAGGGTGTTGAGGGTGGGGGCCATCGCGCCTGGGCTCAGGTCCTTCCACGCATCCCCGCTCACGCCCGGTCCCGTGGGCTTGCCCTGGGCGTCCAGCGGGAACCAGTGAGGGATGGCGGCGACCTTCACGCCCGCGTCCCCGAGCTGCGACATCCAAGGATCCACGTCGATCTCCAGCAGGGTCACGCCCGCCAGCGCCGCCTGGATCTCCGGGGCGTTCCGCTGCTTCTTGAACACCTTGCAGGGCGCGCACCACCGGGCACCCAGGTAGGCCACGGGCAGTCGACCGGCCTCGTGGGCCTTCGCGGCGTGCTGCGCCAACTGCTCGGACAGGGGGGCGCCCTTGGGGTCCAGGATCACCCACTCCAGCCCCTCGGCAGCGGGGGCCTCTTGGGTCGCGGGGGCCGCCTCCGGGGCGGGATCGGCCTGGGCTGGCTCTGCGGAGGGGGGCAAGCAGGCCAGCAGCAACGCGAACATCATTCCTCACCTCTCTGGGCGCTCAGTGTCCCGGCTCCAGCACATATCCGGGCCCCGACGAGGTCACCGTCGCCGCGTCGATGGCCTCCCGCGCCTGGGCCGCCAGGGCAGCCATCTGGGGCTGGTCGGGCAGCTCGGGGTCCAGGTCGATGCGGCGGTCCACGATCAGCGCCACGCCCCCCTCCGGGGGCAGAGCCAGGCGCAGCTCTCCAAGGCGCCGGGTCTGGAAGGGGGCGCGCAGCCAGATCGCCTCCCCCACGATCTCGGGCTCGAAGAAGCCCTGGTGCATGTCTGCGTCGATCACCACATCCAGCGCGGGGGTGTTCCGGGCGATGTCGGCCGCGACCTGGCCGGCGCCGTAGGAGAGCAGCACCTGCACGTCGCTGTGGGGGACCAGCGCCTCGATGGCGGCCACGCCAGGCCGGTAGGGGTCCTGGATCGCGTGCCCCGGGGTGGGCTCCAGGGTCAGCCCGTACTTGGTGATGCCCACGACCCCCACGCGCACCCCGTCGACCTCGACAATCCGGCTGGACGGCAGCCCGCTGGTGTTCGCGGAGACCGCCCAGGGGGGGAGCGTCGGCTCGGCCAGCGCGCCGGGCAGGTCCACGTACCCGATGTTCGCCACGTCCACGCGCAGCATGTCCAATGCCTGGGTCACGTAGCGGTTCATCACCGCGACCTCGGGTCGGGGCGCGCCGTCCAGGCCCATGGCGTCTTCGTACACGTTCCCGGCCATCAGGAGCACCCGCCGCTCGTCCGGGCGCAGGGCCTGCACCGCGTCCAGATAGGTGGCGATGCGGGCCGTGGAGCCCCGGGGCCGATCCGGGCACCCGCAGGTCTCCAGCGAACCCCCAAGCTCCCCGCCGTAGTACAGGACCAGGTCAGCGGGAGGGGCTTGTGCGCGCTCGGAGGGGCTGCCCCTCACCACCAACTCCGCGCCCCCTCGGGCACTGCTGACGCTCTGCGGCGCCGGCGAGGACACCTTTGGGGCGACGCAGCCCAGCAGCAGCAGCAGCATTCAGAGCCCGGCGCAGGTGTTGTTGCTGCAGGTGAAGGTCGCGGCCGCCCCGGCGGTGTAGGTCGTGCCGCCGTAGCCGTTGGAGCCCTTGCCGTTGTGGGCGTAGACGTCGTGGGGGGAGTTGTCCGAGAAGTCGCTGTTGATCACCTGCGTGGTCGAGTCCACGTAGACAAAGAGCGCGCCGCCCAGGGGCCCGCTGTTGGACGTGAAGGTCACGCGGTTCAGCGTGCTGTTGCCGCGGGTGATCAGCGCGCCGCCGTAGTGGGAGCTGCCGTTGTTGACGTTGCCCGAGAACACCACGTCGGTCAGGGTGAGCTCGTTGTCGTTGGACCAGATCCCGGCCGCGAAGTTGGTCCCCGTGTTGTTGGAGATCTCGGCGTTCTGGATGCTCACCGTGCTCTCGAAGAAGGCCGCGGCGCCGCCGTCCAGCGAGCTGTTCCCGCTCATGACCAGGCCGTCGAAGCTGCCCGTGCTGCGGCCCAGGCGCAGGGCGCCGCCGTCGTCGTCGCTGTAGTTGTCGCGCATGGTGAGGTTGGTGCCCACCACCGTGCAGTCCTCGGTGTAGAGCGCCGCGCCGTCGTCGGCGTAGTTGTTGGTGAACAGCAGGTCGCTGAGCTCCAGCGCGCCCTGCTGGGCGCAGTAGAGGCCGCCGCCGCCGGAGTTGTGGTCGGGGTCCAGCCCGGCGCCGCGGTCGAGCTGCAGGTTGGACACGGAGACCGTCACGTCCGGACCCGCGACGTCCAGGATGGTGCCGGACTCACCGCCCGACAGCAGCGTGTCCTCGGGGGCATCCCCCAGCCCGACGATCTGTACGTTGGCCCGGACGCGGATGCGGGTGAACCACTCTCCCGGACACACCTCGAGCCGCCCCTCCTCTGCCAGCGTCAGGTAGTCCCCGCTGATCAGGTAGTCGCTCATGTCCTTCTCGCGGCCGTCCGCGCGGATAAAGGTCACGGTCGGGGTCGCGCAGGGATCCGGCTCGCCCGTGTCGGCGGTGTCCTGGGTCCCCGTGTCATCTGTCGTCTCCACAGGCTCGCTGTCCTGGGGCGTCTCATCCCCCGAGCAACCCAGCCAGAGCATCAGCAGGCTCGCGTGCACTGTCGCCTCCGTCGTCGCGCGGCAGTGTACACGCCCGCAGGCCGCTCGGAGACGCTCAGTCGCCAGATCACCCGGCGAAAGCTGGCGTTGTCGCGAGAACTGGGGCAGACTGGCTGGAGTATCAGTGACAGGAGTGCGGGATGTGGTGGCTCTTGCTTGCCGCGTGTGGGGACGAAGAGGTCCAGGACACCCAGGCGCCTGCCGTGGAGGCGGTCTATGCGGTCTCCGTGGCCGGGTCGCTGGACTTTGGCGATGTCGAGGTGGGCCGCTCCGGCGAGGCCACGGTCACGCTGGTCAACGAGGGCGATGTCCAGGCGCTGTTTCTGGGCACCAACGCGCCGGCCGGGGTGGAACTGCAGGTGCTCGCGCCGGCCACCCCCTTTGTGGATCCGGGGCAGAGCCTGGAGCTCACCGTCGTGTGGACCGTCACCGAGACGGGCGAGCTCTGGGACGACCTGGAGCTGAAGCTGGGCCCGAGCCCCGCCCTGGTGGACAGCGTGCTGGTGCCCATGGTCGGGAACGGGTTGGGGCCGGAGCTCAAGCTCTCCTGGACCAAGCTGGACTTTGGCGAGGTCTCGGTGGGCTGCCTGGATGAGTACAAGCTCTCGCTGACCAACACCGGCAACACGGTTCTGGTGATCGACTCCCTGTTCCTGAGCGGGGGCAGCAGCTTCAGCCTGCGCACGCCGGAGGAGGCCTTCCCCTGGACCCTGCGCAGCTACGACTCGGTCGAGGTCGCGGTGCAGTTCAACCCCAGCACCAAGCACGAGGAGGTCGCCTACCTGCAGGTGCACTCCAACGTGGACGAGGGCCTGATCGAGGTGCGCGGGACCGGCAGCGTCGACGCCGAGAAGACCCTGGAGTTCGTGGTCGGTGACCGCAGCCGCAGCACCTTCCTGATCCACACCAACGAGTGTGTGGTGCCCAACTCCTCCTGGTCGCAGTTCTCCGAGACCTTCCTGGCGGCGCTGCCCACCTTCTTCCAGGCCTTGCAGGACACCGGGCGGCCCTATCGCGTCGCCGCGCTGCTCCAGACCACCGGAGTGGTGAACGGCAGCGAGCCCTACATCGACGAGAGCTTCACCGTCGAAGAGTCCGTCGAGGCCTTCGAGGAGATGATGAACCAGACGGTGGGGGACAACGACCAGTCCTTCACCACCCTGCTCAACGGCATCGACCAGAACCAGTCCTGGCTCTTCGAGGACGAGCACTGGGCCGACTCCAAGCTCAACCTGGTCACCATCAACCGGGACCTGGAGCAGAGCGGCGGCGGCAGCGGCATGACCTACGTCTCGCGCGCGAGGACCTACAAGGACGACGCGGACGACATCCTCTTCCACGCCATCGCGGGCGGGCTCTCGTGGACCTGCGGCGCCGAAGACCCCGGCGGCCTGAACGAGGCCATCCGCGAGACCGGCGGCTACCACGGGGACATCTGCAAGGAGGACTGGAGCGACATGATGGAGGCGCTGGTCGCCGCCTCCGTGACCTCCGACGAGGTGTTCGCGCTCGAGGGCACCCCCCTGGAGTCTTCGATCCAGGTGCGCGTGGACGGCTTCATCGAAGACCTGGGCTGGAGCTACAACCCCCGCCTCAACAGCATCGACGTGGACGACCTGAACCTGAACACCGGGCAGGTCCTGGAGGTCTACTACGAGCAGGCCGGCACCTGCGACTAGCCCCCTGACCAGACCCCCGGCGGGCGCTCAGTAGCAGACCTGCAGCTCCGTGTCGCAGGTCATGCCGTCCGGGCAGTCATCGGTGCTGATGCAGGGCGTGAAGCCCTCCACGTCGACCTCGACGCTGACGGGGCTGCCCACCACAAAGTCCATGCAGCCCGGGTCCAGGTCCACGGAGTCCACCGTGCGGCGGTTCAGGCGGCCAGAGGGGAACCCGGTCACGCCCGCCTCCACCAGGGTCTCGATCAGCGCGCCGGGCACGGTGCCGGAGCCGGTGTCCTGGAAGGTGCAGTACAGCGCCGCGGGGCTCGCGCCGTGCACGTCCATGTTCACGAACAGCGCCACCTGGGCCCGCGCGGGGGTGCTGGTGGGGGGCTCCCAGGAGACCTGCAGATCCCGCCCTCCGGCGATCAGCCACTCGCTGTCCAGGGCGACCAGCGGGTCCACCGCCACCCCGTAGAGCGTCTGGGGGCCATAGCTGCCGTCCCCGGTCTGCAGGACGATCAGCTCGCCGGGGGTGGCCAGGGGGTTGGGCAGGCTGGTGTCGTAGTAGGTGTTCCCGATCGCCGGGGTCATCTCCACGGCTTGGACCAGGCCGCGCACGCGCACGGTGCCCAGGTCCTGGTTCTTGGGCTCGGGCACGCACTCGCCGTCAAAAGTGCAGGTCGTGCCCGCCTCGCAGCCGCCCTCGCAGAAGGGCACGTTGCGGCGCAGCAGCCTGCAGTCGCCCTCGGCCGCGATCTCCTCCAGCTCCGCCCAGGGCCAGATCGAGTCGGCGACCTTGCCGTCCACGCCGTGCTCCTGGGAGAGGGTGGAGCTCTGGACCACGAAGCCGCCCCAGTCCTCGGACAGGGGGCAGTCGCCGTTCAGTGCGACGGTGGCGGGGTCCGGATCGGCGGGGAGCGCGGAGTCCCCGGAGTCGCTGTCCGGCGGAGAGTCCCCCTTGCAGGCCAGCATCAAGAGAATGTGCAGCATGGTCCGCAGTCTACCCCCACCCCGGCGGCTTTTTGGGGGGAGGCTTGCTTTTTTGAGGTGGACGGTGGTCCGATAGGGGCTGGGGGGTTCACCTTCGAGCCTGGAGTGCTCCCCTGGACTGGTCAACGCTCGCATCCACCGTCGAGGACCGAGAGGTCGCGACCCTGCTGCTGAGCCTGGGCTGTCTGGCCTACATGCTGGTGGGCCGGGCGAAGATCGCGCGGGTGCACGGCTGGGGCTGGCTGGTCGGCTCGCTGGTCAGTCGGGTGCTCAGCGGCGTGGTCACGGTCGCCGAGGGCGGCGTACACCCGATGCTGCGGGACCCCATGGACCTGGCCGAGCATGGCCTGGCCGCGCTCCACTCCCTGCTGCTGGTGGTCTGGGCGGTGGCCTTCGCCCGCTCTCGGGTGCGGCGATGAGCCCCGAGCTCCTGCTGCAGTTCGTGGCCGCCGCTTCGTGTGTCGTGGCCGCTGGCTGGCTCTGGCGCCGGGACCTGGCCGGCCGCGCGGGCACCCGCTCGGTGCTGCTGGGGCTGCTGGTGCTGGCCGCGCTGATCCACCTGGGCGAGGGGCTCGAGTGGCTGGGCCTCCCGCAGGCCGGCCGCATCACCGAGAACCTGGGCATCCTGGTGCCCGCCGTCTGGCTCTTCCTGCTGTTCACCCTGGGCTCCGACCAGCTCGTCGAAGAGGCCTTCAGCAAGGAGACCCAGCTCCAGGCGGTGCTGACCCAGGCCCCCGTTCCCCTGGCCATCCTGGGGGAGGACGGACAATACCTGGCCACCAGCGAGTGCTGGAATCGGCTCTTCCACCCCAGCGGGCCCATCGCCTTGGATCGCAGCCCGGTCGCCCAGGGCTTTGTCGGGCAGCTCGTCGAGGAGCTCGACGGCGCCCGCTTCCGCGCCACCGAGCCGCTGCCGCTGCCGCTGCCCAGCGGGACCCAGTGGGTGCTCTGGGGGGCCAGCCCGTGGTCCTCCACGCCCGGCGTGCCCGGGGGCCACGTGGTCGTCCTGAACCTGGTGACCGAGGCGGTGGAGGCCGAGGGGGAGGACCAGGCGCTGCAGGTGCGGCTCGAGCGCGTCAACCGCACGGATCTGGTGGCCCTGCTCGCCAGCGGCGTGGCCCACGACGTCCGGAACTTCCTGATGGTGGTGCAGGCCCACGCGGATCTGCTGGAGGCCGCCGAGGGCGACGCCGGGGCCCAGGAGTCGATCCGGGCCATCCACCAGGCCGTGGACCTGTCGGCGGACGTGCTCCAGACCCTGACGAACCTGACCCGCAAGGAGCTGCCGCAGCCGCGCTCGCTGGATCTGGTGCGGCTCGTGGATCGGGCTGGGCGCATGCTGCGGCGCACGCTGCCGCCCGGCACCCAGCTCCTCATCGAGCTGCCCACCCAGCCGGTGCAGGTGGAGGGCGTGAGCGTGAAGCTCCAGCAGGTGCTGCTGAACTTGGTGTCCAACGCCCGCGACGCCATGCCCGAAGGCGGCGCAGTCACCCTGAGCCTCTGGGCCACCGAGCAGCGCGCGATCCTCCAGGTGGAGGACACCGGGCAGGGCATCAGCCCCGAGCTGCAGGAGCGCATCTTCGAGCGCCTGTTCACCACCAAGGAGCTGGGGCACGGCACGGGCCTGGGCCTGGCCATCGTCGCGGGCATCGTGCGGGACCACGGCGGCGAGATCGAGGTGGACAGCGCCCCCGGTCAGGGCGCCAGCTTCCGGATCTCCCTGCCGCGGATCCCCTCGGCCGCGATCAGTCCCGGGCCGCGACCTGGCCAAGGTTCAGGTCCAGGCTTCCGTCTTCGCGCCGGATGACGTAGACAAAGCTCAGGACCGCTGCGCCGTCGATCTCCGCGATGGTGGGCTCCCCGGCGCCGGCCATCGACCCGGCCTCCCCGCGGTCTTCGACCGCGATCACTGGAGTGGGGGTCCCCCAGGCGCTGGCCTGGTCGAAGTCGCCGCCCAGATACTCCGCGACCATCAGGGTCACGTCCTGGCGGAAGTAGAGCCGCTCGCCGTCAAAGTAGGGCTGGGACTCGTGGCCCGAGAAGACCTCGCTGGGGAGCCTCTGTGGCTGACCGGTGGCCTGCAGATCGCTGTCCAGAGCGGTGACATAGATGGTGTCGGTGTCCGCCTCGTCGTCGAACCAGAGCTGGCTCCTGTCGGCGCTCAGGTGGGGGTTTCCGGCCTGCCCCCCGGGGACCTGCAGGCCCACGCTCTCCAGCAGGGAGCTGGTGCGGGAGGCGTTGCCGGCCTCCTTCTCCCAGGTGGCCAGGGTCTGGGTCTGCCCCAGGGTGAGGGGGGCCCACTCGGGGATGGAGGGCGGGTCGTCGTAGGGGTCGTCCACCGACACGACCAGGGTGCCGGTCGCGGAGCTGCCCTCGTCGGGCAGGAAGGTGGGGCCCCAGGGCGCCACGCAGCCGTCCAGGCCCTCGAACTGGAGCACGGCGGGCTCGGCGTAGCTGCCGTCGTCCTGGCGCGCGAACACGTACAGGGAGTTGGGCGGCACGGGGACGGGCATGGGGTCCAGGCCGGTGGTGGGGCAGCCGTGGTGGATGCGGCCGCTCTCGTCCACCCGCTCGGCGCCGGGCATGTCTGGGCGCTCGGGGGCGCTGACGGGGCCGACCGCCGTGCGACAGAAGCGGCGCCCAGGGCGCACCAGGCAGTCGATGGAGACGGGCAGGTAGTGGACGAACAGGAAGGCGCCGTCGGGGGTGAGCGCCGCGCCGTCCTCCCAGCCGCAGGTGTTGACCAGGCCCTCGACCGCCAAGGGCTGGTCCCAGCTCTCCGCGACCGTGTCGAACACCAGTGCGGTGCGGCGCAGGCTCAGGCCGCGGGTGTCGTCCCGGACCGTGACCGCCAGCTCGCCGTTGTGGGGCGGGGTGACCCGCCAGGTGCTCACGCTGCCGTCGTGCTGGAGCTCGCCGAGGCTGCCCCAGGCCAGGTCCAGGTCCAGGGCGGGCCCCGGGGTGACCTCGCCGGTGGAGGGATCTTCACGCCAGGCGCGGGCGTCAAAGCAGGTGTCGTCGGTGCACCGCGAGAGCTCCAAGCGCAGCCGGACCTCTTCATCAAAGGAGGGCTGCTCGGACTGGGCCAGGCCCAGCTCGGGGTCGCAGTCTTGGGGGGCGGTGCGGTTGCGGCCGCAGGCGAGCATCAGGATCAGCAGGGTCATGGCGCCTCCCATTGTGGGACACGCGGGGGGGCTTGATCCGAAACTCTGCTTGGGAGGGCCCGGTCTCCCTGGGGATCGCGGGGGATCCCTGGTACGCTGACAGCGCCTGTCGCGGAGCGTGGAATGAGCCTGGTGTTGGCCCTGGCCTGTGCGGTGTCCGAGCCCGCACCCGAGCTCCAGGACACGGGGACCGCGGAGTCCCAGGAGCCCACGCCCTACGTGGTGGTGACGGATGAAGAAGCCGAGCCGCCCCTGAGCGCCGAGGCGCTGGCCCAGGGGGTGAACACCGCGATCGACGCCCTGCTGCGGGTGGATCCGCTGGTGTTCCACGGCGCCTACGAGGGCCTGCGGGAGGCCGGCAGCGACGGCGACTGCCCCTACTACTACGACTCCTACCTGGAGAGCTACGGGCAGTACTACTGGATCGACGACTGCGAGTCCGACGGCGGCAGCGCGTTCTCCGGCAACGGGCGCTCCTACCTGACCCACGGCAACAGCGCGGGCTCCTACGACTACGACTACCAGGGCTACTTCTACGGCAGCGGGAGCATCACGGGGGCGGCCGGGGAGCGCATCGCGGCGGCGGGCTACAGCAACAGCTACGAGGCCTTCCACACCGGCAACAGCTACGACTACTTCTACCACGACATGTGGGGCGAGTTCTCGTCCTCGAACGCCGGACTTGACGACACCTGGCTTGGCGAGACCTGGCGCCTGGACCACACCCTGTCGGCCAACCGCTCGCCCACCGGGGGGCTCTACATCTCCCTGAACAGCGCGATCTCCGGGCTCTCCGGGCCGGTCAACGCGGCGGTGCTGGAGGGCGTGGTGATCTACGACGAGGCGCGCGGCTCCCCCTGCCCCAGCGAGCCCAGCGGGGTCATCTCCCTGCGCGATGCCCAGGGGCGGTGGGTGGAGCTGCGCTTTGACGGCGTGCCCTCGGGCGGGACGACCATGTACCCACCGGACTGCGACGGCTGCGGGCGCGCCTGGCTGGACGGGAATGACATCGGGGAGGTCTGCCCCGACTTCTCCGCCCTGCTGGACTGGGAGGAGCGGCCATGGCGTTGAGTCTGCTCGCTGTTGTCCTCGCCTGCGGGCCGGAGTCTGAGCCGGTGTCGGGGGCTGCGGGGGTTGAAGAGGTGGACCTGCAGCCTCTGGACACCCTGGCCCTCCTCTCCCGCATCTCCCTGGACTTGCGCGGTACCAGACCTTCCGTCGACGAGGTCATGCGGGTGCAGGCGGATCCGGACGCCCTGGAGCCCTTGGTGCAGGAGATGCTCCAGGACCCCCGCTTTGGGGAGCGGGTGCGCTCGATCTACGCCCAGGCGCTGCTCACCCGGCAGGACGGCTGGACGGTGGACACGAGCGACTATGGGCTGGACGCTGCGCTGCAGCCGCAGCTTGCCGCAGACGTAGGCGAGGAGACCCTGTGGATCCTCTCGCGGGTGGCCACCGAGGACCTGCCCTACACGGAGATCGTGCGCGGAGACTGGACGATGGCCACGCCGTTGATGGCTGAGATCTGGGACCTGGAGCGCCAGGAGGGCGAGGGCTTCCAGGTGGCGCAGTACACGGACGGGCGGCCGGCGGCGGGGATCCTGGGCACCAACAGCTTCTGGTGGCGCTACATGTCGAACGCGTCCAACGCGAACCGCGGTCGGGCCAACGCGGTGTCCAAGACGCTGCTGTGCACGGACTACCTGTCCAAGCCCATCGAGTTCGAGCGCAACGTGAACCTGCTGGACGCGGACGCGGTCAACGACGCGCTGGCCAACAACCCGGGCTGCGTGGCCTGCCACCACAGCCTGGACCCCCTGGCCAGCTACCTGTGGGGCTTCTACTTCCGGGACTACAACTCGGCGACGGACATCAGCGTCTACCACGCCGAGCGCGAGCGGCTCTGGACCACCGAGACGAAGGTCGCGCCGGGCTACTACGGCGAGCCCGGCAGCGGAGGCCTGGAGGAGCTGGGGCAGATGCTGGCGGCGGACCCGCGCTTTGTGAGCTGCGGGGTGGAGCAGGTGTTCACCGGGCTCGTGCAGCGCGAGCCGGAGCTGCAGGACACCCAGGCGCTCTCCGATCTGCGGGAGGTTTTCCTGGGCAGTGGGCTCACCCTGCGGCCGCTGTTCCAGGCGGTGGTGGAGTCGGACGCCTACCGGGCGGCGCCCCAGGGCGATGTGGGGCCGCGGCTGCTGGGGACGGACCAGCTCGCCAGCGCGATCGAGGACATCACGGGCTTCCGCTTTGTGGACGACGGCTACGACATGATGCGGACGGACACCCGCGGCCTGCGCACCCTGGCGGGGGGCGTGGATGGGAACTTCGTGACCTCGCCGGCGACCGAGCCCACCACGACCATGGTGCTGGTGCAGGAGCGGCTGGCGCAGGCGGCCGCCTGGAACGCGGTGCAGCGGGACAGCGGGGCCCAGGCGCCCGAGCTCTTTGTGCACGTGACCCTGGGGGAGACCCCGGAGACCGGGCGCGAGGCGATGGTGGCGCAGATCCAGCACCTGCACCTGCGGCTCTTCGCGCACCCGGTTCAGGCCGACGGCCCGGAGGTCCAGGCCAACCTGGAGCTCTGGGAGGCCCTGTACGCCATCGAGGGCAGCCCGGAGGCGGCCTGGGCGGGCCTGCTCTCGGTGCTGCTCCGCGACCCTGACTTTGTGACCTACTAGGAGGCCGGCATGTGGACACGACGAGCGCTGGCTGGGGGCCTGGGGGCCATGGGGCTGACGGCGGGCTTGCTGCCGGGCATCGCGCGGGCGGCCAGCGGCCACCGCAAGCTGGTGCTGGTCTACAACTACGGCGGCTGGGACCCCACGCGGGTGCTGTCGGCGGAGTTCGACAACCGGGCCGTGGACATGGAGCGGCAGGCGGGCGAGGCGGTCATCGGTGACCTGAGCTTCGTGGAGCACCCCGACCGCCCGGGGGTGAGCAGCTTCATGGAGCGCCACGCCCAGCGGGCGCTGATCGTCAACGGCGTGCTGATGCCGTCGGTGGCCCACGAGAACTGCCTGCGTCTGTCGCTGACCGGCAGCTCGGCGGACGGGGCGCCGGACTTCGCCGCGGTGGCCGCTGGGCACGCGCTGGCCGACTACCCTCTGCCGCACCTGGTGGTTGGCGGGCCCAGCTTCCCCGGTCAGATGGGGGCCGCGGTGACCCGCGCCGGCAGCTCGGGCCAGCTCGAGGGCCTGCTGTCCGGGGACATCGTGACCTGGGGGGAGATGCCCGCGCAGCCGCCCCACAGCCAGGCCGAGGCGGTGATGGACCGCTACCTGCGCTCCCGGGCGGCGGCCGCTGAGCTGGCCGCGGCGCCTGGTCGCCAGCAGGAGCTGATGGCCGCCTACGGGGCCGCGCTGGACCGCTCTTCGGCCCTGGAGGACCTGCTGCACGTCATGGACTGGGGAGCCGGCGGAGACCTGTCCAGCCAGTCCCGCATGGCGGTGGACGCGCTGTCGCTGGGCATCTCGCGCTGCGTGACCCTGAGCTTCACCGGCGCCAGCAGCGGCTGGGACAGCCACTCGGACAACGACCGCATCCAGTCCGAGAACTTCCAGGCGCTGTTCTCCGGGCTCTCCGAGCTCATGGACCGCCTGGGCAGCGTCCCCGGCGAGGTCGAGCAGACCCTGGCCCAGGAGACCCTGGTGGTGGTGATGTCCGAGATGGGCCGCACCCCCCAGCTCAACGAGGCCCAGGGCAAGGACCACTGGCCCTTCACCAGCCTGCTGCTCGTGGGGCCGGGCATCGCCCAGGGCCGCTCGGTGGGGGGCCTGGACAGCTACGGCATGGGCAAGCTGATCGACTTCGGCAGCGGCGAGATCGACAAGGTCTCCGGTCAGGAGATCCAGGCCGCCAACCTCAGCGCCACCCTGCTGGCCATGCTGGACATCGACCCCGGCGAGGTGCACCCGGGCGTGCAGGTGGTGGAGGGGCTGCTGGGTTGAACAAGCGCCGCCTGCTGATGGAGCTGGGCTTGGGAGGGGGCCTGGCGCTGCTGTGTGCGGTGGGCTCCTGGTTCGTCTGGGAGCCCTTGCTCACAGCGCTGCTGGAGGGCCAGCGGGTGGTGGTCAACGCGCCCGGGGAGCTGGTGGCCTTCAAGCTGCGGCACTCGGCCGCCGCGCTGGCGCCAGGGCTGCTGGGGGGTGTGCTGCTTGCGGCTGCGCACGTGGTGGGGAACCGGCCGGCGGATCCCCTGCGGGCGGCGGTGCTGCTGGGCCTGCCCTTTGTGCTCTTTGGGGTGGGGCTGGCGCTGGCCTTCGCGCGGGTGCGGGCGTTGCTGCCCGAGACCGGGGCCCTGACGCCGATGATCGCGGTGTCCAGCGTCAAGCTCACCAGCCCGGGGCTGGCCTGGTGCATCCTGGGGAGCTTCGTGGGGATGGGCTGGGTGGCGATGAAGGGGGGCCGGCGCAAGCCGGGTACGCCCTGAGTACGGGAGGTTGAATGCCGGTTTCGGCGCAGGTCCAGATCGACATCGAGGCCCCCGCGCAGGTGGTGTGGGCCGCCATGGTGGACTTCGAGCGCTACGGGGAGTGGAACCCCTTCATCGTCCATGTGGAGACGGATCGCCTGTCCTCGCCGGCGCCAGAGATCGGGGACCCCTTGGTGCTGCACGTGGAGTGGGTGGGTGGGGAGGGATCCCAGCGCAGCGGCGAGCGCATCACGGCCTTCTCTCCCCCCACGGAGACCCAGGGTGGGGAGCTGAGCTACCGCTTCACGGGGCCCATGCACGCGCTGGGGCTGGTGCGGGCCAAGCGGGTGCAGCGGGTGCAGGTGCTGGAGGATGGGGGCTGCCGCTACAGCTCGGTCGAGGTCTTCCGGGGGCTGCTCACCAGCGCGCTGCCCCTGGCGCAGGTGCAGGCCGGGTTCGAGGCGCACGCGGAGGCGCTCAAGGAGTGGGTGGAGGGGCAGGTTCAGGGCTGAGCCTTGGCGCGCTGGCGAGCGTGGATAGCCTTGCCGGCTCGACCGGAACCCCCCATGACCCTGCACGACCGTACCCTGCTCCTGGCCCTGGCTGGGTCCCGCGCCCACGGGACCCACAGCCCGGAGTCCGACGTGGACCTGCTGGGAGTGGCGCTGCCGACGGCCCGAGCGCTGCTGGGCGTACACGAGCGCTTCGAGCAGGAGAACGACCCGGAGGCCCTGGCGGTGTATCGGGGCGTGCTCCCGCGCCAGCTCGCCGCTGCCTCCCAGGACACCAAGCTGGAGGGCACGGTCTACGCGCTGGACAAGCTGCTGCGCCTGGCCGAGTCGGGGAACCCCTCGGTGCTGGAGCTGCTGTTCACCCGGGAGTCCGAGCTGCTGGTGCAGACGGAGCTGGGGGCGCGCCTGCGTGAGTCGGCGACCCTCTTCCTGTCGGAGCGCTGCCGGCAGACCTTCGGCGGCTACGCGGCGCGTCAGCTCTCGCGGATCCAGCTCCACCACCGCTGGCACCACCAGGGTCCGGAGCGGGCGCCTACCCGGGCGGAGTTCGGCTTGCCGGAGCGGGAACGGGTGTCCTCGGATGCGCTGCGGGCGGCGGAGAGCGAGGTGCGGAAGCAGCTGGAGTCCTGGGAGGTGGACCTGACCGACCTGGAGCCAGCCACGCGCCTCTCCCTCCAGACCCAGCTGGAGCAGACCCTGGCGCAGTGGAAGCTCGCGTCGGAGGAGGCCCGCTGGGAGGCGGCGGGTCGCTGGATCGGCGTGGACACCCACCTGATGGAGCTGATGAAGCTGGAGCGGCGCTGGCGCAGCGCCCGGGGCGAGTGGAAGCGCTACCAGGCCTGGAAGCGGAACCGGAACCCCCAGCGCGCCGAGCTGGAGGCCCGATTCGGCTACGACACCAAGCACGGCGCCCACCTGGTCCGCCTGATGCGCATGGGGCAGGAGATCCTGCGCGAGGGCACCCTGCATGTCTGGCGCGGGGACCGGGACGCCGACGAGCTGCTGGCCATCCGCGGCGGCGCCTGGAGCTACGAGCGCCTGCTGGAGTGGGCGGACCAGGCCCGGCAGGAGCTGAACGGAATCGAGGCGGTCGTGCCCCCCAAGCCCGACCGGCAGAAGGTGGAAGACCTGTGCGTGGGGCTGACCCGCGCTGCCCTGGACTCGGGGCGACTGGAGTAGACGATGCTGACCCTGGACAAGGCCCTGGCCCTGCGTTTCCTGGAGGCCCACGGGCCCCCCGGGCGGCTGCTGCTGTGCGCGGTGACCGGCTCCCACATCTACGGATTTCCCTCCCTGGATTCCGATATTGACCTCAAGGGGCTGCACCAGCTCCCCACCGAGCGCCTGGTCGGCCTCCGCCCCCACGCGCCTGCCCACGACCGCCTCATGGACTTCGAGGGCGTGGAGTGCGACCTCACTACCCAGGAGCTCGGGGTCGGCCTGCAGCTGCTGGTCAAGGGCAACGGCAACATGCTGGAGCGGGTGCTCTCGCCCATCCAGCTGGTGGACTCGCCGCAGGTCTCCGAGCTGCAGGCGCTGGCCCAAGCCAACCAGCACCGGGGCTTCTTGCGGCACTACCGGGGCTTCTTCAAGGGCTGCCAGCGCGAGCACCTGCTGCGTCCGCGCGCCAAGTCCGCCCTCTACGCCTACCGCGTGGCGCTCACCGGCCTCCACCTCCTCCGCACAGGCGAGCTGGTGACCGACGTGCGCCCGCTGGCTGTTGAGGCCGGGTACAGCCTGGTCCCCGAGCTGGTCGCCTTCAAGGAGGGGGGAGGGGAGAAGGTCCTGCTACCGGATGCCCTCCACACCGCCGCGATGGCCGACTGGCCCAGGCTCGAGCAGGAGCTGGTCTCCGCAGTCGAGGACAGTCCGCTGCCGACCCACGCCCCCGATGAGCCTGCCCTGGAGGCCTGGCTCCTGGCGCAGCGTCAGGCCTACTGGCGCTGAATCCACTCCCGCCGCTTGAGGCAGCTCCGCACCCGCTGTAGCCCCGCCCACCACAGCCGGTGGAGGTCGGGGAAGGGCAGAGCGGGCATGCCCAGGAGCAGCTCACCCAGGCTGCGGTCCAACAGCGCGTGGCGCTCGCTCTCCGTCCACCGCCCGGTCTCGGACAGGTAGAGGGCGTGGAGGCCTGCCAGGACGTGCGCGGCGCGCTCAGGGTCCTCAAGACAGGCCTGCGGGACGAGCTGCATGAACTCCGCCTGGAAGCTGTCCTCGGGGCCCTGCTGGAGTGCGCGCCTGTGTGCGTCGAGGGGGAGCGGCTCGGTGGGGGCCGGGAGCTCTTGAGGCTGCTCTTCAGGTACAGGCTGGTGGTGCCTTGTGAGCTCCATCGCGTTGGGTCTGCCCCCGCGTCGGTCCGAGGGGCGCCAGGCCAGCCCTGGCCTACGGCGGGGGATCAAGGGCTCGACGTACCCGACCTCGGGCTCGCTGAACTCGGCTCGATCCGCCTCGTCATGATGGGCTGCGTGAGGCAGCCCCTTCGCTGCGCTGGCCATGGAACCTCCTGGCTCCCCCGGCCGATCGGATCGGATCCGGGGGAACAGAAGCAATTGCAGCGCGGACGGGCCCTACTGGCCGGTCATCTGCTCCAGCAGAGCGACCACGGTGGGGTCGTACTGGCCCTTGGCGGTGAGCTCGCCGCGCACCTTGCCCAGCAGGTCGCGGTAGCGCTGGTGGTCCTCCTGGGGCAGGTCGATCCAGTGCTCGGCCTTCACGCTGGCCTCGCCCTTCTTGACCACCGAGAGCATGGAGCCGTACTGGGCGGCGCCCCACTCGCGGGACTGCTGGCCGAAGCCTTCGGGGAAGGCGTCCTTGCGGACCAGGATCTGCAGGGTCAACTGGGTCACCGGGTAGCGGATTACGCCGCCGGTGCTGCCGATGCCGCGGTGCAGCTCCAGGGGGTTGTAGGCGGTGGCCGGCGCGTAGCAGACGTCCACGCCGCCCTCGTTGAAGAGGCTGGCGAAGGTGCCGATGTCCGCGGGCACGGGGGTGGCGCCGGCGGTGCGCACCATGTGCATGGCGGCGTCGTCGAAGGAGATGGTGGCGACCTTCTTGCCGGCCAGGGCGCGCACGTCGGTGACGCCCTTGTCGCGCACGTACAGGTACACGGCGCCGGCGGGGAAGATGCCCGCGACCTCGTAGTCACCGGAGACCATCAGGTTGGCGGCGCGCTCCTTGGCCAGCACCTTGATGGCGTTGCCCAGGTCGTCGTAGGACTGGAGCAGGCCCAGGGCCTCGACCGAGTAGCTGGCCTTGGAGAACTTCTGGGCGCGCACGCCGGTGAGCAGCGCGGCGTCGCACTGGCCGTTGGCGAAGTCCTGCGCGGCGATGGCCTCGTCGGTGTAGGGCTTGAGGTTGAACTTCACGCCCTTGCCGGCCGCGAAGGTCTGGTAGCGGGTGGCCTGCTTGTAGGCGTCGCCGTTCTTGCCGCTGGGGTCGTAGACGCACAGGGTCTTGCCGTCCTGGGCCTGGACCGCGGGGGCGGCGACGCTCAGGCCAGCGGCCAACAGGAGGGCACCGGCGGCGGTGCGGAGCAGGGTGCGACGGTTCATTCGGTCTCCTCAGAGGGGGTGGGGTCCTCGGCGGGCGCGGACTCAGGGGCCGCATCCTCGCCAAAGAAGGCGTCCAGGTCAAAGTCCACGTCCAGCTCGGCGCCGGGGCGCTCCCCCAGGCGACCGCTGGGGGTGCGGGTGCCGGCGGCGTCCATCCAGATGCGGTCGGACTCGTGGCGGATCATGCGGTGGGCGTAGTCGTTGAGCAGGCCGTAGGCGGGGTCCCCGCCGGCCTCCATGGCGGTCAGGTGCCCGGCGAACGCGGCGTTGAGCGCGTCCTCGTTCCCGGCGGCGTTGGCGGCCTGGGCCTGCAGCGCCCGGGCCAGCCACACGCCCTGGGAGTCGCCCTGCAGCGCGGCGGTCTCCAGCTCGGTCCAGGGGTCGGCGTCCTGGGGACCAGCGCCCGGGACCGCGGTCCAGACCGAGGCGCGCAAGGCCATCGGGACGCCATTGAGCGCCGTGGAGTCCAGGCAGGCCGCGCCCCGCTCCACCGCCCGGGCGATGCCCTGGTTGACGTCGAGGGCGTGGTCTGCGGCGCCATCGTGGAGCACCGCCAGGGATCCCGAGGCCAAGCCCATCAGGTAGAGGAGCTGCTCTTCATCAGCGAGGTCGGGGCAGGCCTCTCCGACGGGGCCGTACTCGGCCTCCAGCGACTCGAAGATGCGCAGGTGGCGCCGGGCGGCCTCGACGTGGGCGCGCTGCTCCCGCAGGGCGATGTCGCTGGCCCGCGTGGACCAGATCTCCGGCTCCGCGGACTGGCTGGCCAGGTAGAGCGCCTGGCGCCGCTCCAGCTCCAGCTCCCAGGTGCGGATGTCCGAGCACATGGCCGCGGAGATGCCCGAGAAGGTCGCGCTGCGGCGCAGCTTCTCGTCCTCGATGGCTGGGAGCAGGGCCCAGCTCGCCTCGCCCAGGGTGCAGGCCATCGAGATGTCGGGGGTCTGCAGGACCGCCGGGCTGACCTGGGTCAGGGTCATGCGGTCGGCCTTGTGGAAGATGCAGGCACTCAGGATCCAGAACAGCATGTGGGCCACCTCCAAACGCGCAGCTCGATTCCTATCATCCCCCATCGCCGCGGGGAGATCTGCCCGGAGCCGACGGAGATCGAACTCTTTCATTTTGCTCAGGCTGGAGCGGGCGAGAGCCGTACAAGGGGACAACCGCCTGGAAGGTTCCCCGATGTCTTGGCTCAACGATCTCTTTGGCTCCAGCAATGGCGCTGGATCCGCCTCCGCCGCCCAATCTCCGCGGAGCGCTCCCTCCGCCGCTGCGCCCGACCTGCAGGTGGTCCGGAGGGCGCACGTCCCCAGCCCGGAGCTGGACGCCTTCATGGGCACCCCCGAAGATCCCAACTGGGTCCGGGGCCGCTCGGCCCCCAGCGTGGAGACCGACGCCGTCCGCGCGGGGCTCGTGGTCACTCTGGCCTCGATCCACGAAGAGTGCGCCCCCGGCGAGCGCGACCTGGTCGCGGCGCTGATGGCCAGCCTGGAGCTGGGTGACCTGGGGCTGCCCCCATTCCCTGACACGGTGATCGAGCTACGTCGGCTCCTGGACTCCGACCGGGTGGACTCCGCGGAGGTGTCCCGGCTGGTACGCAGCGACCCGGGCCTGGCCGAGGAGATCTGGCGGGTCTCCAGCAGCGTCGCCCACGGCGGGAAGCGGCCCCCCACACTCCAGGCCGGCATCATCCGCCTGGGCCACCAGCAGCTCTGGAAGATCGCGATGTACGTGGCCCTGGACGAGGCCCTGTTCCGCATCTCCGGCTACGAAGAGGAGGTCCTCTACCTGCGCAAGCACGGCTCCCAGGTGGCTGACCTGGCCGAGTGGCTCGCGCCCACCAGGCTCGCGGGGGACGCCTGGTTGGCCGGGCTGCTCCACGACTCCGGCAAGCTCCTGGTGTGCCGCCAGGCCAGCGAGCTGCGCGTGCCCAGCTCTTCGCCCATCCTGCGCACCTTGATCGACCGCACCCACGCGGGCTTCGGCGCCATGGTGGCCAACTCCTGGGGCCTGGAGGGGCCCGCGGAGGCCATCGCCCAGCACCACGGCGGCGGCTCGCCGATCGCGGACATGGTGCACTGCGCGGACGTCGCCGCCCACGGCGCCAGCTTCGCGTCCCGAGGCCTCAGCGCCCAGTCCGCTCTGGACACGCTCAAGCAGTTCCCCGAGGCGGTCCCGGACCCCATCGCCCTGCTGGACAAGGCCATCACCCTGGTGGAGCAGCAGTCGGCCGCCTGACCTCGCAGTCCGGCTGCCTGCGCCTGACCTCGCCGATGCCTAGCGCTTCTGCATGAGGGCCTGCATCTCAGAGACCAGGGTGGTGTGGAATGCAGTGACCTGGGCCTCGAAGTTCTCCTCGTCCAGCTCGGGCGGGTGGAAGAGGGGGGAGATGAAGGCGCGGAGCGGGACCTTTCGGGGGATCGGGGTTCCCCGTCTGCCCATCGCCAGCGGCACGGGGATCTTGAGACGCTCGTACGCAAGCGAGGTCACCCGGTTCTGCTTGAGCAGGTAGATCTCGTCCGCCGCCCCGCAGGCCACGAGCTGGACGGGCGCCTGGGCGCGGATCGCCAGCCTCACGAAGCCCTTGCGGCGGCCCCACTCGACCTTCCCGTAGTGGGTGCTGGGGCGCAGGGACTCGCGCATCCCGCCGGGGGCGAGCATCAGCATGGCGCCCTGGGCCAGAAGCGCCTGCCCGTTCTCGTGGTTGCCCGGCCGGATCCCGATGTCCCACGCCAGCTTGCGCAGGGCGGGGATCCTGAAGATCAGGTTGTCGCCCAGCGCCAGGGGGAGGCGGCCGGTGTGGTGGTAGATCTTGTGGCCCGTCAGGAAGCCGTCGTAGGTCGCGAAGCTGTGGGAGAAGGCCATCAGCACGCCGCCGGAGCGGGGCACATTGTCGAGCCCGACGACCTGGTGGTCGTGGTAGCGGGAGAGGGGGCCCAGGATCGCTTCCAGGGCGGCCTCGAGCTTGGGGTCCATCTGGTGCTGCGTGGGATCGGAGGGGCCGTTCATTGGCGGCAACCTAACCCCCGGATGGCTGGGGACGAGGCTCTCCGACGCGCTGGCCTGGGGCGACGTACCAGCTCCCGTCCCGGAGCACCCAGGTCTGCTGGCGCACCTCGCGGCGGATGACCTGATCGCTGCCGTAGACCTCGACCTCGATCAGCACGGTGGCCTCGCGCTCATCGCCCTCGGGGTCGTCCTCCAGGCCGGGGCCGACCTCGATGTGCAGGATGCGCACGCCGCGGAAGCTCTTGCCCGGCTCGGACACGCCCTGGGCGATCCAGTCCATGCGCTCGTCCGGGTCCACCAGGAAGGCGGCGGCCTGCTCGACCTTGTTCCAGCGCAGGGCCTGCCAGTAGCTGTCGGTGATCTCCTGGAGCTGGGCGGTCGCGCGGCGCTTCTGGCGGAGCTCCACGCGGGCCTGTCGGTCTGCGGCCTGGGCGGTGGGCGCTTGGAGCAGGAGCAGGAGCAGCAGAGACACGGAGGCACCAGAGGGCGGGGAGGGCAGGGCGGACTATTCTATGCGCATGCTGCAAACCCTCCTGCTGCTGGGCGCCTTCCTGGGGTGCTTCCCCCACAAGGTCCGCGTCGAGACGGAGCCGCCGGGCGCTCAGGTGCAGGTCAACCGCCGCACGGTGGGGACCACGCCTCTGGAGTTCACGGTGGTGACCTGGCCGCACCTGCGCGCGGACACGGGCTGCGACCCCAAAAAGCGGGTGCGTCGACGCTGCCGCTTCCACCTGCGCGTGAGCCTGCCGGGCTACCGGACGGTGGAGACGACCATTGGCCAGGACGCCCGCTGGTGGCGACACGTGCTCCACCCGCTGCGAGGGGGGGCCTGGGACTGCCTGATCCCGCCCTTCCAGTGGAAGGAGGGGCGCTGCGTCAGCCCCCACACCCAGCGCAGCCTGGTGCTCACCAAAGACCACGGCCCCAGCGGAACCTGGGCGCCCGAGGAGGTCCCATGATTGCGCTGCTGCTGGCCATCGCCTGCGCGGAGCCCGCCGTCCACCCCCGCGACGCCTGCGAGGCCGAAGACCGCGCCTGCTGCGACAACAGCGACTGCGGCGAGGACGAGATCTGCCACTTTGTCTACGCCTGCTACACCCAGAACGGCCAGGAGGTCTGCGACGAGCCGGTGGGGGACCGGCAGTGCCACGAGCTCTGCGTGGGCGCGGACGAGTTCCAGTGCGCGGACGCCAGCCAGACCTGCCAGCAGGTGGAGTTCGTCCAGGGCGGCGACCAGGTGGGCTCGGAGACCGCCTGCTTCTGAGGCCGGGGGTCAGGGAAGCGGCGCCCTGACAGCGGCCACAAAGGGGGGGATCCTCCACCTTGAGTCTGCTATGTTGAGGCTCGGCGCCGAAGGGAGCACGAATGGCTCGACCGGACCCCTCTGCCTCGGAACGACAAGGCCATCGGCCTCGCCCCGAGGCCATCGTCCAGCCCAGGTCCTCCCAGGAGGAGCAGAACAGCACCAGCAGCGCGGGGATCCTCTCTCGCCCCGAGCCTGCCGCTGAGCACCACGCCGGCCTGAGCGCATCGCTCCACGGGCACTACGGAAACACCCTGATCCAGGCGGCGCTGTCCGGCTCGGTCGAAGGCCCCGCGCCGCTGATCCAGTCGGCCCTCACCCTGGGCAGCGCCGGCCTCGGCCCCGAGAGCGCCGGCAGCGGCATGCTCTCCAACAGCGCCGTGGCCGCCTTCATGGCCCGCGACGCCGAGCACGGCCAGGACGAGTCCTTCGCCCGCGACGCCGACAGCCGGGTGCGGGTGGCCTCCGCCCGCGGCGGCCGTCCCCTCCCGGATTTTGCCAGGAACAAGCTGGAGTCCGCCTTTGGTGGCGTGGACTTCTCGGGGGTGCGCCTGCACGCGGACGGCGCGGCGGCCCAGGCCTCCCGGGCGATCAACGCCAAGGCCTACACGGTCGGCGAGCACATCTACTTTGGGCACGGCAAGCTGGACCTGCGGGACACCGGCTCGATCCGCCTGCTGCTCCACGAGCTCACCCACGTGGTCCAGCACTACGAGGGGCGGCTGAACGCCAGCCAGGGCGCCAACACCACCGACGGCGGCATGGCCGTCTCCAGCCCCACGGACGCGGTCGAGCTGGAGGCCGAGTCCATGGCCACCAGCCTGCTGCCCACCCTGGACGGCGGGCTCTCCCAGGGCCCCGGCATCGAGGCCAGCACCCTGGGCGACGTGCACGCGGACAGCGGCACGGACACGGGCTCGAGCGGCGGCTCCCAGAGCGCGGCGCCCGCCATGCGCTCCCGGGACGACGGCGCGGACGCCCAGCAGATGCAGGCCCAGGGCCGCGAGCAGAACGAGGACGAGGTCGACGGCCGCTCCCACGACCAGCAGGCGCTGGAGCAGCTCGGGCAGTGGCGGGAGCAGCTCCAGGGCAACGCCGAGACCATCGGCATGCTGCGCGAGCAGGTCGGCACCTGGGACAGCCTCCCGGAGAACGAGCGCAAGACCCTGTGGCGTGACGCCCTCCAGAACGTGCTCATGCTCGTCCGCACCTCGCTCCGGGCCATCAGTGCTGCGCTTGAGGCGTCGGACGCAGGGCTCAAGTTGGGGGCAAAACTCCAGGGCATCGGGAGCCTCCTCTCCCTGGTCGGTTGGGCGGTGCAGGACCCCGGCCCCGCTTCGGGCGAGGTCAAGGACGAGCGCACCAAGGAGACCCGAGACGAAAGTGACCCCTCGGAGGGCGGCTTCAAGGGGCTGGTGGGCTTTGTGCAGGACACCACCGGCGCGGACCAGAGCGCGGACTTCGGGGCGGCGACCCTGGGCAAGGTGCTGGACGGCGCGGGCCAGTTGATGGCCGCGATGCAGGAGTTTCTGGGCGGGGTCGAAGACCTGCGCTCCGGCGTGGACGAGCTCAAGCACGTCAAGGACGAGAAGAAGAACCAGGCCGCAAAGGACCGGAGGGGCCTGGATCAGGGGCAGCTCTCCAAGGTCGTGGCCCAACTCGACGGGCGCGCGGATGCCCTCAAGGCCAAGCTGGCGTTGGGTGGCGCCGCCGAGGTCACCGAGAGCGAGCAGACCGAGACCTCCCCCACGGCGGATCAGCCCACCACGGCCAACTCCGGCCTGGAGCAGGAGGACGCCGCGCTGAACGGCCTGCGCGACGCCAAGGTCAAGGAGCGTGGTGCTGCGCTCAAGAACGCGCCCAAGCACCTCAAGCGGGCGTGGGCCGGGCAGCTTGAGGCCGGCACCCGCCTGGGGGTGGAAGAACCGCTGCGCGCCTGGTCCAAGGTCAAGGTGCTGGAGGGTCCGCAGAAGGGGGCCTGGGGCTACGTGGACCGCCACTACCTGCGGGCTGAGAACCGGGAGCCCGGGCGGGCGGCCACCAAGGACCGTCGCCTGGAGCGCCCCAAGGCCGCCGAGACCCAGCACCGCAGCGCGGCCGGCGTGATGGCGCGCAGCTCGGTGGCTGACCGGCCCACGACTGGCGGCGCGGCGCTGCCCGCCAAGATCAAGGAGATGTTCCGCCCCATCCTGGGCCGGGCCATCGACGAGGTCCGCGTCCACACCGACGGTGAGGCCGGGGCTTTCGCCAGCAAGCTGGCTGCGAACGCGGTCACCACCGGGCGGGACATCTACTTCAACAAGGGCCAGTTCCAGACCAGCGGGGAGCAGGGGCTCACGCTGCTGGCCGAGGAGCTGCACCACGCGGTGTTCGGCGGCGGCAAGCCCGGCGTCTCACAGCCTGGGGACGACCACGAGCGCAAGGCCACCGCGTTCGCCGAGGGCGCAGTGTCGGGCGGGCTCCTGGATGTGCTCGACGCCACCTTTGGTGAGAAGGTGGAGCCGGGTCTGGCCCAGGGGCGCAAGCGCCACCCCCGGCGCGCGCTGCAGGGCATCAAGAACGGCGTACCCACGCGGGTGATCCGCCGGCTCGGCGACGCGCTGGGCACCGAGCACGGCAGCGGTCTGCCCGCCGGTGCGCCTGGAGTGGGCCTGCCGGAGCTGGGGGTGGGGGGCACGCCGCGGACGCTGCGCCCTCCGCAGGTCGAGGCCCCCGTGCACACGCCCAAGCCGGACGAGGCGGTGGCCAACCGGCAAGAGGCCGCCGGCGCGACCCCCGACTACAGCGCCATGACCGTCGCCGAGCTGCGGGAGATCGTCTACGCGGACGACCACACCATCCGCTACCGGCAGGTGGGCGGGAACTGGCGCCCCCACAACGCCGGGGGCATCTCCGAGGCTGAGTTCCTGGCCGCCAAGGAGGAGCTGGACAGCCGCAGCCCCAGCCCGGGCATCAACCGGCCGGGCATGTCCCACGACGCCTGGTTGGGCGGGGAGGGCCGGGTCGGCGATCTGGCGCCCGGGACCGGCACCCTGTTTGGGGGTGGCCCCGACGCTCGCGGGCGGGACAGCATCATCGAGGGGGGCATCCGCCAGGCGGCGGACGGCCGCACCTACGCCGTGGTCCAGGGGCCCGACGGCAACAACCGGGTGGTCTGGGGCACGCGCGGGATGAGCGCCGAGGAGATGCGCCAGCGGGTGGACGAGCGGGCCGCTGCGCCCGTGGGCCCCGAGGGGCACCCCGTGCTCTCCAACGTGGACGCCGAGGCCGAGATCTACTCGGGCGGCGCGACCCTGATCGACGAGACCTACGGCCTGCACGACGCCTGGGGTGAGGACACCATCGTCCCCGAGGAGGGCGGATACCGCCGCACTGGCGAGCTGAGCACCGGCGGCGTCGAGGTCGGCGTGGACGCCAAGGTGGCGGTCGGAGCGGGCGGCCTGTCCGCGCAGGTGGGTGCCCAGGCCGAGGGCGAGCTGGTCCACTACCAGGACGAGTTCCGCTGGGAGAGCCCGGGCATCGACATCGGCGGCGAGAGCTTCTCGGGCGCGGTGATCCTCAAGGTGGACGCCTTCGTGGGCGCCGAGGCCCGGGCGCAGCTCCAGGCCGAGGTCGGCAACATGCAGGGCAGCTCCCTGCAGAACCTCACCGCCCGCACCCAGGAGGTGCAGCAGCGCTTTGAGGGCAGCGGCAACAACGTGACGGGCTCCGTGGGGGCCTTCGCCGGGGCGCGGGTGCGCCTGGGCGCAGGCGTCGAGCTGCTCTGGAACAAGCAGGACCCCAGCGCCTACACCCAGCGCGCGACGCAGAACGCGGCCGCCATGATCGCGGTGGTCACCGCCCCGGTCCCCGGCCTGAGCTGGCTGGTCAACCGCATGGGCGCCGACGAGGTGCTGGCGCAGGTGCTGGCCGCGCCGGGCTTCTGGGGGGCCGCGGGCTCCGTGCGCATCGCCTGGGTCGAGGCCGAGCTGGAGGGTAGCGCGGGCATCGGCGCCAACGCCGCGGCCACCGCGGGCTTCGCGGGCGGCAGCTTCCACATGAGCTTCGGGGCCAACGCCACCTGGGGCCTGGGCATGGGCGTGCAGGTGGGCGTGACCTTCGGCGTGTTGGACGGTGGTCGCCTGGGCATCGTGATCGCCGGAGAGCTCCACGAGGCCGCCGTGAACTTCCTGCGGGAGCAGTTCCGGAACCTCAGCGCCTGGGGTTCGGACCTCATGGACCGCTTCTGGAGCTGGCTGAGCGCAGACGACCTGGCGCAGGAGGCCGTCGAGAACGACGCGCACAAGTGCTTCGACGCCCAGAAGCGCGGCGAGATGCTGGCCTCCCTGGCCAGCGGCTGGACCGGCGGCGCGCAGGAAGACGCCATGTACGAGATCCTGCGCTATTCGTCGGCCGAGGCCAACGACGTGGACGCGGTGATCGCGGCCTCCGGCTGGTCCCGCCGCCACCTGCGCGGAGAGATCGGCAACGAGCGCTGGGGCAGCCTGGGCCTGTCGCGGAACGCGGCCGGGCCCATGGCGCGCAACCGCTTCGTGCTCCCGCCGCCTCGCGGGGGCGGGCAGGCCCTGCCCACGCAGCTCCAGTCCAAGTTCGGCCCCCTCTTCGGGGCCGGGGTCGGGCAGGTGCGCATCCACACCGGCAGCGAGGCGCAGGCCTTCGCGGGCTCGGTGAACGCCAACGCGGTGACCGTCGGCACGGACATCTTCTTCAACAAGTCCACCTTCGACCCCTCGTCCGCGGCGGGGCTCAAGCTGATCAGCGAAGAGCTGCACCACGCCGTCGTCGGCGGCGGGGGGCCCGGAATCTCCCAGCCTGGGGACGCCCACGAGCGCCAGGCGTTGGGCTTCGCCGACCGGCTGGTGGGTGGCGGGCTGCTGGAGACCATCGACGGGCTGCTCGGGGGGAGCTCCAGGCAAGAGCAGGAGGGGGGCGCCCAGCAGGCCGCAGAGACCCTCCCCCAGCAGGTCCTGGCCCAGCTCCAGGGGCAGCTCCCGCCCGCGGTGCTCAGCCGCCTGCAGCAGCAGCTTGGCCTCGCTGGTGGAGCAGAGGCACAGAGTGAAGCGGGGCTCATGCGGGCAGAGGGTGCAGTCGGCGCCTCCAGGCAGACCCAGCCCTCCGCTCCCTCCCAGACCCCCACGGGCGGCGGCACGCCGGACCTGAGCTCGGCCACCGACGACGCCCTCAAGAACCTGTTCTACGCGGCGGATGGCAGCGTGCGCTACCGGCGCTCGGGTGGCCAGTGGACCGCCAACCAGCCCGGCCCGGTGCCCCTGGAGACCTTCCTGGCGGCGCGTCAGGAGCTGCTGTCCCGGGGCAAGCTGGGCGCGGTGAACGGCTCGGGTCGAAACCAGGGCCTGTTCAACACCTACAGCCAGAACACCATCGGCGCGGGGTCCCACGCGGACCACGCCCAGACCGGCGCGGTGAACCTGGGCGGCGCCTTCGCGGGGACGGGGGCCCGGCCTTCGCCGCTGGACAGCCCGGGGCGCGACCACATCACCGACTTCCGCACCGCTCGGGATGGCCGGCGCTACGCGGTCGCCACGGGCGCGGACGGCAGGAACGTGGTGGTCTGGGGCGCGCGAGACAGCAGCGACGAGGACCTGCGCCAGCGGGCGGATCGGCAGCTCGCGGGCGTGCACCAGACCCCGGCGCGCAACAACCTGTGGGATCGCACCGCCAAGGAGGTCCAGCTCGCTGGCTTCTCCCACAACGAGGTGTGGCTGGACGAGAGCGTGGCCGGGGACCGCTGGAGCGGCGCGGAGACCGTCGGCGGCGGCACCACCAGCGGCAGCTACGACGTGCTGGGCGTGGAGGCCGGCGGCAAGACCCGCCTGGAGGTCACCACCGACGGCGTGGAGCTCGAGGCCGCGGTCGAAGCCCGCGCCAAGCTGGTCGAGTGGAAGCAGAAGTGGGAGTGGCAGACCGAGCAGTACAACATCGCCGGTGAGGCCTTCTCCGCGACCTTCTTTGTGAGCATCGACGCCTTCGTGGGCGCCGAGGCCAAGGCCAACATCACCGCCAAGATCAACGCCTCCCGGGGCCAGCGCAGCATCGACGGCGACGGCATCCTGGAGGGCCTGGAGACCGAGACCCAGACCGAGAGCGACGGGACCGCGGTCACCACGGCCAGCGGCCCCGAGGCCCAGACCAGCGGGGACGGACCGGGGGCGGTGAACGCCTCGGCGGGCGCGTTCGCGGGTGCCAAGGTGCGCCTGGGCGCGGGGCTGGCCGCCAACTGGCACAAGAAGGACCAGAACACCTACGGCGCCCAGATGGAGAACACCATCACGTCGCTGGTGGACACCGCGTCCTCCGCGGTGCCCGGGCTGGGGTGGATCCTGCGTCAGATCGGCGCGGACGAGGTCGCAAAGAGCGTACTCACGGACCTCATCACCTGGGGACCGGCGGGCAAGAAGCCCATCCTGGGGGTCGAGGCCACCGGCGAGGGCAGCCTGGGTGTGGGCGCGCAGATCGCGGCCAAGGTCGGCTTCTCTGGCGGCAAGCTCAGCTTCACTTGGGGCGCCAACGTGACCTGGGGTGTGGGGTTGGGCGCCAAGGTCGGCGTGACCATCGACGCGCTCGAGGGCGTGAAGCTGGCCCTGATCGTCGGCGGGGAGCTGGCCGGCATCGCCGCGGACTTCATCACCCAGCAGGTCAGCCAGCTCGGCGGCTGGGCCAAGGGCCTCTGGGACAAGTTCTGGGGCTGGTTCAGCGCCGACGACAAGGTCCGCGAGGCCGTGGCCAACCGCGCCCACGAGCTTGCCGACGCCGGGCAGCGCGCCGAGATGCTGGGCACCCTGATGAGCGGGTGGACCGGCGGCGACGACCAGGACGCGATGATCGAGATCCTGCGCTTCTCCAAGGTCAACGGCGATCTGGGCGCGGTCTTGCGCGCCGCGGGCCACAACACCGTCCGCGACGAGCTCGACGGCTCCCGCAGGACCGAGTTCGACCGCCTGGTCACCGGCCCCCGCAACCCCGACGGCAGCGACCAGTCCGGGGGCACCTCCCGCCGGCGCCGCCGCCGCAGGAACAACTGAGAATGCCCGCTGAGACCCCCCTCGACCGCGCCCAAGCCTTCATCGACGCCCTCAACGCCGGCGACGAGGACGCCGCCATGGCCCCCTGCACCGACGACGGCTGGGAGCTGGAGGGTGACAGCCCCGGCGATTTGTTCGAGCAGGCCCAGCGCAAGGGCTTCCAGCTCGGCGCGGGCGTGGTGCTGGCCGAGCAGGAGGGCCGCGCCGCCATCGCCTGCCCCGTGGTCATCCCGCCCGAGCAGGAAGGGGAAGAGGAGCGGCTCGTGGGTTCTCTGCACCTGCTGGTCCAACCCTCTGGGCTTGCCGGGGTCGCCAAGACCTCCCAGCTCGCCCATGCCTTCGTCGAGGGACTGCTGTCCGCGATGCCCTCCTTCGAGGAGCTCCCCGAGTCCCCGGAGGCCAGCGCCTTCGTCACCCTGCTGATCCAGGCCATCGCGGACGGCAAGGAGCAGGTCCTGTCCGACGCGGCCTCCGCCACCCTGGAGAACCTGCGCGTCCTGCGCCAGCTCACCCACCAGGTCGAGGCCGAGGGCCGCTCCCTCTCCGTGGGCCGCAGCTACGGGCTTCCCCAGGCCGGGCGCTTCTGCGTGCAGATCTTCGTGGACGAGCGCCCCATGTACTGGATGCTCCAGCGCGCCCCCGGCGGCGGCCTCCAGTCGCGCATGCTGTCCACGCTGCCCAGCTTCGAGCGCCTGCTGGACCCCCAGCCCGTGACGCCGCGCCCTGTCTGAAGCAGCACAGTCTGAAGCGGCACCGTCTGAGCGCGAGCGCGAGCGCCGCTGGCTGCCCCTGCTGACCCTGGCTGCGTTCGCCCTGCGCCTGGCCTGGCTGTCCACCACCCCCGAGCCCACTGGCACGGACGGCTACTACTACGTCGTCCAGATCGCCGACTGGTCGGCCGGGCAGGGGCTGCACGTCCCGGACGCCTCCTGGGTGCTGCGGGCGCTGGGGGCCCTGGGCTGGGCGCTCCCCCCCATCTGGGCCCACAAGGTCGGCGGGGCCCTCTTGGCCGCCCTCTGCGTGCCGGCCGCGTGGTGGACCGGGGAGCGCCTGCGACCGGGCGCCGGGTTCTCCGTCGCGCTCCTGGCCGCCGCCAGCCCCAGCCTCACCCACCTGGCCGGGGACTTCGCCAAGAACCTGGGCATGGCCGCCCCGCTGCTGATCTGGCTGGGGGCCTTGCTGCTCCCGCCGCGCAGCGCCCGCGGGTGGGTGCTCCCCCTGGTGGCCGGCGTGCTGGCCGCCACTGCACATCGCCTGGGCGCCGTGTTTGTCCTGAGCTCGGGCCTCGCATTCGGCCTGGGGCGGCTGCAGTGGCGCGCGCTGCTCGGTCTGGCTGCGGGTGTCCTCGCCTTCGCCGGGATCGCACAGGGTGTCCCGGGGCTGCTCCACCCCCAGGATTGGGAGCGGGTGTCCGGCACCCTGGATCTCTCCCTCCACTGGCCGCGCCCCCTGGGGATGCTCTCCCTGCGCTCGACCTCGCCGCTGCAGCTCGCGGAGTGGTGCCTGGGCTGGCCCGCGCTGGCTGTGACCCTGTCCCGGCGTCGCCTCTGGCCCCTGGCGGCTCCTCTGGCCCTGACCCTCCTGGTGCCCTGGGACCAGTCCGTGCTGGATCTGGGCTACCGCCTGCTGCTGGTCAGTCCGCTGCTGTGGATGCCGCTCGTGGCCCTGCTGCCGCCCATCCCGGCCCCGGCGCGCCCCTGGTCCCTGGTGGCGCTCCCCGTCGCCCTCAGCGGCTTCCAGCCCCGCCAGCACCCGCCCTACGCCCGCTACCGCGCCCTCATCGCCGCGCTCCCCGAGCAGCCCGAGCTGCTGATCGCCCACCAGGGCCTGAACTTCCTCTACGACCACGAGACCGGCGCTGAGGCCATGGCCTGGGCCCCCGAGCCTGAGCTGGACCCGGCGCGCGTCGGCCGCATCGCGTGGGGCATCGAGCCTGGGGAGTGGCCGGAGGGAGCGGAGGTGACGGCGCTCGGGGCTGGCTATGTCTACCTCTCTGAGCAGGACTGGCGCGGCTTCATCGCGGAGCTGGATCTTGGCGCCGACGAGGACCTGCTGGAGCGGACGGGCGACTGGCGGAACCCCTCCCGGGTGCGGCCGGCGAGTCTCCGGCGGGGGCGCTGAGAAGCTACGCTGGCGGAAGGAAATGCCGGAGCAATAGGGCGAACGGAGCCTGGAGGCCCCCCTTGCCCAACGCCTACATCTCCGGAACCGGCTCCTACGTGCCCGAGCAGGTGGTCACCAACGACGACCTGGTCCAGCGCTACGGCATCGACACCGACGACGCGTGGATCCAGAAGCGCACGGGCATCCAGGCGCGGCGCTTCGCCCCCGAGGGCGTGGGCAACGTGGACCTGAGCTACCCGGCGGCGCTGGCCGCGATCGAGGCCGCCGGCATCCAGGCCACCGACCTGGACATGATCCTGTACGCCACGCTCTCGCCCACCCACTGCTTCCCCGGCGACGGCGTCTACCTGCAGGCGCGCCTGGGGCTGGCCGAGGGCGGGAAGGCGACCTTCGTGCCCGCCATGGACATCCGCAATCAGTGCTCGGGCTTCCTGTACGGGCTGGGGACCGCGACCGCGATGGTGGAGTCGGGGGCCTGCCAGCACGTGCTGGTGGTGGGCTCGGAGCTGCACTCCGCGGCGCTGGAGCTGTCGACCAGCGGGCGCTCGGTGAGCAGCCTCTTCGGGGACGGGGCCGGGGCGGTCGTGGTGTCGGCCACGGACGAGGACCGCGGGGTGCGCCACTGGCACCTGGGCGCGGACGGCACCGGCGCGGACGTGCTGCGTCAGCGGGTGTGGGACATCCGGCGCCGGCCTTTCGTGAAGCTGAACGAGGACGGGGACGGCGTGGTCCCGCGCGAGGAGCTGTTCGCGAACATGGACGGCCGGCAGGTGTTCAAGAACGCCGTGATGCGCATGAGCTTCGCGGTGATCAAGGCCTGCCAGGAGCAGGGCATCCAGGGTGAGGACGTGGACCTGTGGCTCTTCCACCAGGCCAACATGCGCATCAACCAGTATGTGGCCAAGCAGCTCGGGATCCCCGAAGAGAAGCTGCTCCACAACATCGACCGCTACGGCAACACCACGGCCGCGACCATCCCCCTGCTGATGGACGAGGCGGTGCGCAGCGGGCGCCTGCAGTCCGGCATGAAGGTGGCCTGCGTGGCCTTCGGCTCCGGCTACACCTGGGGCGCCGCCATCCTGGACTGGTAGCGGATCGCGGGACTTGATGGCCCCGGGCCGGTGTCTACCTGGGCACCATGCACGCGACACTGACCCTCCTGGCCTGCCTCTCCACCTCCCAGCCCCAAGCCGAAGCCGCCAAGGGGCCCGTCACCGCGCCCTCCGCCAGCGCGCTGCTGGAAGACGAGCGCAACACCATCGCGGTGTTCGAGTCCGCCGCGCCCTCCACGGTGTTCGTCACCCAGAGCCAGCTCGTGCGCCCCTGGGGCAGCTCCACCTCGGTCGAGGTCGCCGCCGGCAGCGGCTCCGGGGTGGTCTGGGACCGCGATGGCCACATCGTGACCAACTACCACGTGGTCCGCGGCGCCAGCTCCCTGTCGGTCACCCTGCACGACGGCAGCACCTGGCCCGCCAAGCTGGTCGGCAAGGAGCCCCGCAAGGACCTGGCTGTGCTGCAGATCGAGGCCCCGCCCAAGCAGCTCAAGGCCATCGCCCTGCCCCCCGAGAACCAGGCGCTCCTGGTGGGCCAGAAGGTGCTCGCCATCGGCAACCCCTACGGCCTGGACCACACCCTGACCACCGGCGTCGTGAGCGCTCTGGGGCGGGAGATCCAGGGCTTCGGGGGCGTCTCCATCCGGGACGTCGTGCAGACCGACGCCTCCATCAACCCCGGCAACTCCGGGGGCCCGCTGCTGGACTCCCAGGGGCGCCTGGTGGGCATCAACTCGCAGATCGCCAGCGCGTCGGGCGCCTCCGCGGGCATCGGCTTCGCGGTCCCGGTGGACACCGTGCGCACCGTGGTCGCGGACCTCATCGAGTTCGGGCACGTCCAGCAGGCGGGGCTGGGTGTGGTGCTCGTGGACGACCGCGTGGCGCGACGGGCCGGCATCCAGAAGGGCGTGGTCCTGCGCAGCGTGGCCCCCGGGTCCCCCGCGCACAAAGCCGGACTGGTGGGCCTCCAGGACGAGGGGCGCAAGCCCGGGGACATCCTGGTGGGCATCGGGGCGGTGGAGATCGTGGACTACGACGACCTCTACAACGCCCTGGACGACTACAAGCCCGGGGACCAGGTGCAGCTCACCGTGCTCCGGGATGGAGAGCGCCGCGAGGTCACGCTGACGCTCATCCTCCTGGAGTAGCGGGCCTCAGGCCAGGCCCTTGCGGCGGGCCATGTTGTCGTAGATCAGCGCGTTGGCGACGAACATCAGCGGGTTGGCCACCAGCATGCCGAAGCCGCAGGTGAACACGGTCAGCGCGACCATCAGCAGGCCCGCCACGAAGGTCCACAGCAGCAGCTTGCCGAGCTCGCCCTCGGTGACCGCGAGGCTGTGCTTGATGCCGTCGATGACGCCCAGCTCCTTGTCCACGATGCCGTAGAGGGAGAACAGGGTGGCGGCCAGCCACAGGAAGCCGGGGACGATGAGCAGCATGAAGCCCACCATCGTGCCCATGCCCACCAGCAGGCTGGCCAGCATGCCGGGGACCAGCACCGGCAGCACCTTGAGCATGTCCGCGACGCTCGCCTCTTCGTTGCGGGCGACGGAGATGGCGACCTTGATGACGCCCAGGGTGACGGCGGTCTGCAGGACGATCGAGATGAGCTGGATGACGGAGAAGACGGCGAAGTAGGCGTTGGAGCCCGGCTCCAGCAGCGCCAGGACGATCTGGCTGACGAAGGACATGCCGAAGTTCACGCCGAAGGCGGCCGCGCCCAGGCCCAGCAGCACGCCGGCGTTCTCCTTGAAGCGCTCGACCGCCACGTTGATGACCGTGCCGATCTCCCAGGCCATGCCGTGGAAGGGGTCGTCCGCCGTGGCCGTGCCCTTCTGGGCGAGCTCCATTCCGGACTGAGGGGGGCGGTAGGGATCCATGGGTTCTGCCTCCGAGACCCCCGCGTTCTACCACGTCATCGGGGCTCAGGCCGCCGCGGAGAGCCCCGGCGGGATCAGGCGGATCACGAGCCGACGGGTGGTGGGTCCCGAGGGCTCGCCGGGGTGCAGCGCGACGTCCCAGCCGGCCTCCCGGAGGGCCCCCAGCGCCCGCTCCATGGGCGGGAAGGGGGAGTTCGGGCCGGGCTCCAGCAGCGTCCGCACGATGGCCTCGTCGCGCAGGGAGGGGTCGGCGTGCAGCACGCGCTGGGCGTTCATGTCCACGCCGGGGCCGTCCAGGTGCAGCTCCAGCACGCCCTCGCTCTGGTGCATGCGCAGCAGCCCTTCGGGGTCCAGGCCCATCTCGGTGCGCTGGGCCGGCGTGCCCAGCAGGGTGGGCAACAGCTTCCCGAGCACGGCGTGGATCGCGGGCAGGGTGACCTCGCTGGTGCCAGGGGGGGCGAGGATGCGCGGGGCGGGGCGGCCGGCCAGGTGGTGGGCCAGGTGCTCCCGGAGCGCCAAGGTCCCTCCCTCCTCCGCCGGCAGCCAGCGCTGGGCCAGCTCCTCCAGCTCGCGCAGGGCGGCCTCGGTGTCGCGAAGGGCGGTCTCCGGGGGGCCCTCCAGCGCCGCGACGATGGCGGGGAGGCGGGCGTGGATCAGGAGCTGCCGGAGCTGGTCGACGCTGCGCCGGGTGGCCGTCTCACTCCCACTCCGCAGGGCCGCGCGGGCCCCATTCAGGCACATGAAGGCGCGGGCGATGGCGGGCTCCGGTCGCTCTCCCAGGCGCAGCAGGTCCAGGGCCAGGGAGAGGGACTGGTGCTTGTCGCGCAGCTCAGCGGTGCACCGCTGGAGCTCTGAGTGGTCCTCCAGGCTCACCCAGCACCCGTCCTCATCGGCGAGGTACTGCGCACGCAGGACGCGCGGTGCGCCGCCGACAACCCACACCCACTGCTCGGGCTGCTGACCGGCCTCCAGGGCTTCGAGGGTCGCGGGGCTCACCCGCTGCGCCAGAGGACCGGGCTCCGCGCCCATGGCCTCCAGCTCGTCGCTGCACTCCAGCAACTTGCCGCGGTCCAGGCGGGCGATCAGGCCGGGCAGGCCCTCCAGGCGCGCTCTTGGGGGGGGAGGCTCCGGAGTGGGAGGGGCAGGGATTTGGGGGGCAGGGACCTTGACGCGCACCACCTTGGGCGCAGGGGCCAACTGCCAGACCGCCACGAAGCCCGCTCCCGCCGCACCCAGGACGAGGGCGGCGCCCAAGCCTACGAGCATCCCCATTCCCTGGGGATCGCTCTGGGCGACAGCGACTGCGAGCACGACCCCCGCCAGAGCTGAGGCCCCGCCGATCCCTGCGCTCATCCATGCTGTCACCGGTGGCTTCATCCGGGTCCTCCACCGGGACCCTTCGGATCATCGGCGGGCGGCCTGAGCGCTCGGAGTCAGCGGCTCCAGCCCCGGAGCATGCCGCGGATCAGCTCCTGGATCAGCAGCTCGGGGTCGGGCGCCTGGGGGCTCCACCGCTTGCGGAAGTGGCCGGCGCCGTGGACGGCGGCCCAGAGAGCGTAGGTGCGCAGCAGGGAGTCTCCCGGGGAGAGGGCTCCGGCGATCTCGGCCTGCTCCAGCAGCTCGGCGCAGCGCTTGAGCAGAGGCGACAGGGCCTCGCCGACCAGGAGCTGCTCGCTCTCATCGAGCAGGCGGTCGGGGCTGGAGAGGCTCTGGTCCACCAGGCGGTGCAGGGCGGGGTGGCTCCCGGCGAAGGCCTGCCAGGTGGTGAACGCGACCTCGACGCGGGCCAGAGGAGCGGGGTCGCAGTGCTCCAGGCGGTGGTCGAGCAGCTCGCCCAGGCGCTCCAGGGCGCGCACCTGCAAGCGGGCCATCAGGGCGCCCTTGCCGGGGAGGTAGCGGTAGACGGCGCCGACTGCAGCCTCGCTCTCCCGGGCCAGCTCCGCCATGGTCAGGGCGTCGACGCCCTCGCGCACGACGATGCGCTCGGCGGCGTCCAGGAAGGCCTCGATCCTTGCCTGATGCCTCTTGGATGTCAGGGGTTTCTCCAAGCCTTCTCCAGCTTGCGGGGTGGAATTGTGAATGCTATTCACGTTTTGCTCAAGACCCCATCGGGAGGCCACGGATGCACGATCTCGTCTTCAAGAACGCCCAGGTGCTGGACGGCACCGGGAGCCCCGCTCGCCAGCTCGACGTCGCCGTGACCGGTGACCGCATCACCGCAGTGGGGACCGGGCTCAGCGGCGCGCGGGAGATTGACTGTAGCGGCATGCTGCTCACCCCCGGATTCGTGGACATCCATACCCACTATGACGGACAGGTCACCTGGGACCCCTACCTCTCCCCTTCATCTTGGCACGGGGTCACCACGGTGGTCATGGGCAACTGCGGCGTCGGGTTCGCCCCGGCGGCCCCCGACAAGCACGACTGGCTGATCGGCCTGATGGAGGGCGTGGAGGACATCCCCGGCGCGGCCCTGGCCGAGGGCATCCAGTGGGCCTGGGAGAGCTTCCCCGAGTACCTGGACGCCATCGACTCCACCCCCCACGCCATCGACTTCGGCGCCCAGGTGCCCCATGGCGCGCTGCGGGCCTACGTCATGGGCGAGCGCGGGGCCGCCAACAAGGCCGCCACGGAAGAGGACATCGCCCAGATGGCCGCCATCGTGAAGGAGGCTCTGGAGGCCGGCGCGCTGGGCTTCTCCACCTCCCGGACCATGCTGCACAAGAGCATCGACGGCGTGCCCGTGCCGGGCACCTTCGCCACACGCGAGGAGCTCTTTGGCATCGGCCAGGCCCTCAAGGACGCGGGCACGGGCGTCTACCAGCTCGCCTGCGAGCACCTGCAGGTCCCCAAGGAGATCCCCTGGATGCGGGAGCTGGCGGAGTGGACCGGCCGCCCGGTGTCCTTCAACCTCTCCCAGACCGACTTCGCGCCCACGCTCTGGCAGGACATCCTGCCGCATCTGGACAAGGCCCACCAGGACGGCGTTCCCCTGGTCGCCCAGGTCGCCGGGCGCCCCATCGGCATCCTGTTCAACTGGCGCGTGACCGCCCACCCCTTCGTGGCCTACCCCTTCTTCCAGGCCCTGGAGGGCAAGGAGTGGGACGAGGCGCTGGCCACCCTGCAGGACCCCACCACCAAGGCCGCGATGCTCGAGCAGAAGCCGGCATCCATCGGCATGTTCGAGGACTGGGTCACCCAGAGCTTCGACAAGATGTTCCCCATGCGGGGCGGCGTGGACTACGAGCCCGCCCCCGAGCAGTCCATCGCGCAGCTCGCCAAGGCCCAGGGCCGCGACCCCCGCGAGCTGGCCTACGAGATGATGCTGGAGAACGACGGCCGGGGCTTTCTGTACTTCCCGCTGTTCAACTACAGCGACCAGAACCTGGACGTGCTCCACACCCTGCACACCCACCCCCAGACCCGCATGGGTCTGAGCGACGGCGGGGCCCACTGCGGGGCGATCTGCGATGGCGGCATGCCGACCTTCATGGCCAGCTTCTGGCCCCGCGACCGCAGCCGCGGCGACCACATCGAGCTGGCCGAGATCATCCGCCGCCAGACCAGCGAGACCGCCGAGCTCTTTGGCCTGAACGACCGCGGCCGAATCGCGGTCGGCTACAAGGCCGACCTGAACGTCATCGACTACGACCAGCTCAAGCTGCGCTCACCCGAGCTGGTGTTCGACCTGCCCAGCGCCGGCCGGCGCCTGATCCAGAAGGCCGAGGGCTACAAGATGACGGTCTGCAGTGGGCAGATCATCATGCAGGACGGCGAGCCCACGGGCGCGCTGCCCGGGCGCCTGGTGCGCGGGGCCAAGGCGGCGCCGCAGGGCTGAGCGCGCGCAAGTCGGGTCGAACGCAACATCGCGCCGCGCAAGTTGGGTCGAACGCAACAGCGCGCTGCGCAAGTCGGGTCGAACGCAACATCGCGCCGCGCAAGTCGGGTCGAACGCAACATCGCGCCGCGCAAGTCGGGTCGAACGCAACAAAGGGCCCCCGGGGACCCCCGATTTTCCGGGGAGGTGTTGCGTTCAGAAGGACTTGCGCGCCGGCTCGTTGCGTTCAGCAGGACTTGCGCGCCGGCTCGTTGCGTTCAGCGGCATTTGCGCGTCCCTCCCCCTGTGCAAGCGCTGCTCACTGGGCTTGGGCCTCGTCCAGGACCACCTCGGCCATGGCCGTCAGCGATTTCCACGCGCGGTAGCCCGGGGCCGGGCCGCCCGTGCTCAGCACCACGACCGCCAGCCCGCTGTCCGGCGCCAGCAGCCCGATGGTGTTTGTGCCGTAGAAGCCGCCCATGTGCCCCCAGACCTCGCGGTCGCCGACGTCCTCAAAGCGCTGGAAGCCCAGCCCCTGCTCCAGGTAGGGCAGGAAGCCAAAATCGGTGGCCTCGGTCGCAGCGTGCGTCATGCCGTCGGCCTCGAACAGCGTGTCCTCGTCGATGGCGACCAGCAGCGAGGTGTAGTCCTGGGCCGTGGTGTAGAGGAATCCGGCCGGCCACGCGTGGGAGCGCACCAGCTCCTCTGCTTCCCAGCTCCTTGAATCGGGGTAGCGCAGAGCGGTCTCGGGGGGCGGCTCCAGGCTGACGCTGAGCCCGAGGGGCGCAAAGAGCTCCTGCTCCAGCCAGACGTCGAAGGGGGTCTGGGTGGCGAGCTGCAGCTCCAGCGCAGCCAGCGCGATGCCCGTGTTCGAGTACTGCCAGGAGCTCCCGAGAGGCTCGCCGGTCGACAGGTCCTCGCGGGCCAGCTCCTGGGGCAGCCAGCCCTCCAGGTCCGGCTCGATGTCCGCGCTGGTGGCCGCGTAGAGGGCGTCCAGGTCGTCCTCCAGGCTCGCGGTGTGGGTGAGGAGGTGGGTGAGGGTGGTCTGGGGATCCAGGCCCACCGCCTGGGACTGGATGGGCGCATCCAGCGCCACGTAGCCCTGCTCGGCGCCGACGAGGACACCAGCGGTCGTGATGGGCTTGGACATCGAGGCCAGCAGGAAGGGCGTGTCCACGGTCGCCGGGGTCTCCGACTCCAGGTCCGCCCAGCCGTAGCCCTGGCACCACAGCAGCACCCCATCCTGGGCCACGCAGGCGCTGACAGCGACCAGGTCGCGGCGCTCCATCTCGGCCAGGATCTCAGCGTCCACGGCGTCCCAGGTGGGGAAGTCGGCGTCGTCCGCGTTGGCCACGGGGGGCAGGGGGAGCGCGCACGCGAGCAGCAGGGGGAGCATCGGAACCTCCAGGGAGTGAACAATGTTTACATGCTCTGAGGTACCCTCTGGCCAGCGCAGCGTCCAGCGTTTTGGTAAACATTGTTTACAGAGGATCCCCTTGGCCCAAGCCCCCCCCTTGCGCGAGCGCCTGCTCACCGCCAGCCTGGCCCTGGTCACCGAGCGCGGTCTGGCCGCCTTCTCCCTGCGCCAGGTCGCCGGCGCCTGCGGGGTCAGCCCGGGGGCGGTCTACCGCCACTTCCGCGACAAGGAGGACCTGCTCACCGCCCTGGCCGAGCAGGGGCTCGACCTGCTGCTTGGCTGGCTCGCGCACTACGAGGCCCAGGCCCCGCCCGATGACCCGCTGGACCGCTTCCGCGCCGTCGGACTGGCCAACCTGCGCTTTGCCTTTGAGCACCCGGTGCACTTCCAGCTCCTGAACAACCCGGACTACGCGCGCGCCGATCGCAGCGAGGCCATCTCCGCGGTGGTGGCCCAGCGGGAGGCCTTCGTGAACGCCCTCTTGGAGGAGGGCGCGCAGGCCGGTAGGCTGCGGGAGCCCGCCCACGTTCGCCTGGCGGCGGAGTCCATGACCTATGGCCTCTGTCGCATGTACGTGGACGGTCACCTGCCCGGGGTGCAGACCCACGAGCAGCTCATGGCCCTGGCCGAGCAGTCCTTCTACGTGCTGGCGGCGGGCCTGGTCCCCCGGGAGGGAGAGTGATGTTCCTGCTGTTGTCCTCGCTTGCACCGGCGGCCACCCTGACCGTGTCCGAGGACCTGTCCATCGCCCAGGCGGTGGAGCTCGCTGTGTCGGGCGATGAGATCCGCATCCCCGAGGGGGAGTGGGAACTCAGCGAGGTGGACGTGGGGGCTAAGGAGCTGACGCTGGTCGGGGAGAGCCTGCCCACTCTGTCGGTGCCCGCGGACTCGCGCGGGATCTTGGCCAGCGGGGGGCGCCTGAACCTGGTGGACCTGCAGTTCCAGGGCAAGGGGCAGTTCATCGCGGCGAGCCACCAGGAGCTGGTCCTGAGCGGGGTGCAGTTCGAGGGAGGGCGGGCCGAGCAGGGCGCGCAGATCTCGCTGGCGGGAGGCGTCCTGACGGCCGAGAACGCCGGGTTTCAGCAGGGGCAGGCCAGCGACTCGGGGGGCGCGATCCACGCCACCGATGCGGACCTGACCTTGAGCGGCGTGGTCTTCGAGGACAACCTCGCGGACAACGACGGCGGCGCCATCTACCTGGAGAGGGGGAGCCTGGCGGTCTACGGCGGCAGCGCGTTCAACGTCAACGAGGCCGGCAGCGACGGCGGCGCGCTCTACCTGAGCGGCGTGACGGCCAATGTGGGGGACAGCCTCTTCCAGGGCAACGCGCTCTACGACGGCTACGGCGCGGCGGTGTACTTCACGGGGACGGCGCTCTCGGGCGAGGGGACGGAGTTCATCGACAACGAGGCGACCTACGGCTACGGCGGCGGCATCTACGGCTCCGAGGCGGTCTCCGCGGTCTTCTCGGACTGCCTGTTCCAGGACAACCACGCCTACCGGAACGCCGGTCACATCGGCATGTACTACGCCGACGGGGCGCTGGAGCTGGACGGCTGCGTGCTGGAGGGCGCGAGCACCACCTACGGCCACGGGGGCGCCGTGTTCGCCTACGTCCGCGTCGACACGGTCATCCGCGACACGGTCATCCGGAACAACAGCACCCGCTACCACGGCGGCGGGATCTACCAGTACTACTACGGCGGCCTGACCCTGGAGCGCGTCGAGCTCACCGGCAACCGCTCCACGACCTACGCCGGCGGCGGGCTCTACAGCTACTACCAGTGGACCGGCAGCACGGTGTCGCTGACCGACGTGTTGATCGCCGACAACGAGGCCACCCTGGAGGGGGGCGGCGCCTTCGTGCGCTATGCGGGCACGCTGGTCCTCGCTGGCGTCCGGATCCTGAACAATGGCGGGCCGGAGGGGCTGTATGGCGGTGGGCTGTTCAGCAGCCAGAACGACACGGTCTCCCTCTCCCAGGTCGAGATCGCCGGCAACAGCGCCACCTACGGCGGGGGCTTCTACAGCCGCCTGGCCTCGGGCAAGGTGGACTGGCGCAACGTGCTGGTCCGGGAGAACGTCGCCCGGGTTGGCGGCGGCGGCTGCTTCGTGGAGCAGGGGATCCTGGGCGTCACCAACGCCAGCCTGCTGGGCAACGAGGCCCTGGACCACGGCGCGGCGCTCTGCCTCTACGACGCGCACGGGGAGTTCACCAACCTGCTTGTCGCCGACAACCGCGGAGAGGGCGCCGTTTACGGCGAAGACAGCGACTCCGGGTTCTACTCCAGCTTCCGCTACTCGGCCTTCTCCGGCAACGACGGCGGGCACCTGGGCGGGGAGCTGTTGGACGAGGAGCTCTCGGAGACCGGCGACCTGGTCGATCTGGACCCGGCGCTGTGGGGCTGGAGCCAGGACGGCGACTTCGACAACGACGCGCTGGCGCTGGACCCCGCGAGCCCCCTGGTGGATGCGGGCGACCCCGCGATCCTGGACGCCGACGGGAGCGTCTCGGACATCGGGCACAACGGCGGACTGGCCGAGGACTGGGACGCTGACGGGGACGGGCGAGTAGGTCGCTATGACTGCGACGATCTCGACCCCACCATTCAGGACTGCGTGGAGGACGTCCCCGACACCGCAGACAGCTCCACCGGCGAGGACACCGGTTCGTCGACCACGCCTCCGGCCGAATCGGGCTGCGGCGGCTGCGGCGGGGGACTGGGCGGCGGCGCGTGGCTGGTGGGGCTGCTGGTGCTGGGGTGGCGTCGGCGGCGCTGAGGGGCGGTTGGGGAGCTACGGGGTGTGAGTGCGCGGGTTTTGGGAGCTACGGGGTGTGAGTGCGCGGCTTTGGGCCGTCAGGCGCGCATTGAGAGGGCGTAGCTCGGAGAAAGCGCGCGTTGAGAGGGCGTAGCTCGAAGAAGGCGCGCATTGAGAGGGCGTAGCTCGGAGAAGGCGCGCATTGAGGGTGCGTAGCTCCTGCGAACCACCCTGCCCGGGTGCCAGGCGAGCGCCCAATGGGGGTGTCTGCCCTCCGACACCGGTGGCGGACTCTCGACACCAGGCCGTCGGTCTGACGTGATTCAAGGCACTTGCGGGTGGCAGCCCCTTTGCATGAAGGCCAGGGAGCCAGGAGCCGATCATGTACCACCTCGTCGCCCGCACCAGCGTGGGCCTGCTGTTCACCACTTGGGAGGAAGCGCATGCGCTCTGGGGGCGCATCACCCGGGCGTGCCCGGGCATGGAGGCCTTGTGCCTGATGCCCAACCATGTCCATCTCCAGCACCGGCAGGACCTGCGCGTCCCGTTGGCGCAGGCGCTGCGTGGACACAGCCGGAGCCTGAACGCCGCCCAGGGCCTGCGCGGCAACCGCATCGAGCCGCTGCCTGCCGCCCACTTTGCGGCCGACGCCCAGAAGCGCCGCCGGGAGACCCGCTACATCCACCTGAACCCCTGCCGCGCGCGGCTGGTCGATGACCCCCTGGCGTGGCCTTGGTCCACGTACCGGGACGCCGTGGGCCTGGCGCTGCGGCCCGTCCGTGCGCGCCACCCCGACCCCGAGCGGCTGCACGCCTACACCTCATCCGACCCCTCCGTGAACACCGATGGGAGCGGGCTGCCAGCGCGCTCCGGGCAAGACCCTACGCTCCACGAGCTGCGGGCCGCCGTGTCCGGGTACACGCGGACCCCGCTCCACCGCCTGGACGACCGGGGGGCGCCCCGCCGACTGCTGCTCCAGTCTGCGCGGGCCCTGGTTCCCCTGTCCACCAGCGAGCTGGCCCGGCAACTCGGGACCAGCCCGTCGACCCTGCGGCGGCTGCCCCCTGCCGACCGGCACGTGGAGCAGGTCGCCCGGCTCGTTGGCGACCTGCGCTTCCCGGGTGTCCCCACCGGGCGTGGCTACTGGACCCGCCGCTGACTACTCCCCGAAGCCTTCGGGCAGCGCCATCTCCAGCTCCTTGACCAGGAAGGCCCACTTGTCCGTGGCCTCCTCGATGCGCATCTGGGTGGGCTTGCCGGCGCCGTGTCCGCCGCGGGTCTCGATGCGGATGAGCACGGGATCCGGGCCGGCCTGGGCGGCCTGCATGCGGGCGGCGTACTTGAAGCTGTGGCCGGGCACCACGCGGTCGTCGTGGTCGCCGGTGGTCACCAGGGTGGCGGGGTACTCCACGCCGTCCTGGATGTTGTGGTACGGGCTGTAGCCGTGCAGGATCGGGAACATCTCGGGGTCCTGGGGGCTGCCGTAGTCGCTCTCCCAGGCCCAGCCGATAGTGAACTGGTTGAAGCGCAGCATGTCCATCACGCCCACGGCGGGCAGGGCCGCACCGAAGAGGTCGGGGCGCTGCACGGACACCGCGCCCACCAGCAGGCCGCCGTTGGAGCCGCCCATCACGGCCAGCTTCTCGGGCTGGGTGTAGCCGGCCTCGATCAGGTGCTCGGCGCTGGCGATGAAGTCGTCGAACACGTTCTGCTTGTTGGCCAGGCGGCCGGCGTCGTGCCACTCCTTGCCGTACTCGCCGCCGCCCCGCAGGTTGGCCACCGCGTACACGCCGCCCATCTCCATCCACACGCGCGCGGTGGTCGAGTAGTAGGGCGTCAGGCTGATGTTGAAGCCGCCGTAGCCGTAGAGCAGGGTGGGGTTGCTCCCGTCCAGCTCGATGTCGCTGCGGTGCGTCACGAACACGGGGACCTGGGTGCCGTCCTTGGAGGTCACGAAGATCTGCTGGGTCGTGTACTCGCCCTCGGGCATGGAGATGGCGGGCTCGCGGAACACCGCGCTCTCGCCGCTCACCACGTCGTAGCGGTAGATGGTCCCCGGCGTCGTGTAGCCGGTGAAGCTGTAGAAGGTCTCGGTCTGCGCGCGCTTGCCACCAAAGCCACCGGCCGAGCCGATGCCGGGGAGCTCGACCTCGCGGACCAGCGCGCCGGTCTTGAACTCGCGCACCTGGACCATGCTGTGGGCGTCCTGCAGGTACTGGAGCACCAGCTTGTCCTTGGCCAGGACGGAGGCGCCCTGCAGCACGTGCTCACCCTGGGGGACGACCTCGGTCCACTCGCCGGGCTTGTCGATGTTCAGGCGCACGATGCGACCCTTGGGGGCGTCCTTGTCCGTCTCCAGGGTCCAGACCTTGCCGTCGTTCGCGAGCACCGAGTAGCTGGCGTCGAAGTCCGTCAGCAGGGGGGTGACCGGCCCGTCGGTTTGCAGGTCCTTGTAGAAGACCCGGTTCTTCCGCTCGGTGCCCTCCCAGTTGTAGACGATCAGGTAGCGGCCGTCCTCGGTCACGCTGCCGCCGAAGCCCCAGGTGGGCTGGTCGCTGCGCTCGTAGATCAGCACGTCGTCGGCCTGCGCGGTCCCGATCTTGTGGAAGTAGAGCTTCTGGAACTGGTTCTTGGCCTCGAAGTCGCCGGGGTCTTCGGGCTTGTCGTAGCGGCTGTAGAAGAAGCCGCTGCCGTCCTTGGCCCAGCTCGCCCCGCTGAACTTGATCCACTCCAGCACCTGCGGGTGGGTCTCCCCGGTCTCCACGTCCATCACGTAGATCTTCCGCCAGTCCGAGCCGCCGTCCGACACCGCGTAGGCCAGCATCGAGCCGTCCTCGGAGAACCAGGTCCCGCTCAGGGCGACCGTGCCGTCCTCGCTCAGGGTGTTGGGGTCCAGCAGCACCCTGCCCTCGCTCTCGGGGCTGTCGGCGATGTAGATGACGGACTGGTTCTGGAGTCCGTTGTTGTAGCTCCAGACGTAGACCCCCTCGGCCACCTCCCTTGGGCTCGAGTAGCGCTCGTAGTTCCACAGCTCCGTCATGCGGTCGCGGATGGCGTCGCGCTCGGGGATCTGCCCCAGGTAGGCGTTCGTGAGGGTGTTCTCCGCCTCGATCCAGGTGCGCACCTCGGCGTCGTCGGAGTCCTCCAGCCAGCGGTAGGGGTCGGCCACCTGGGTGCCGTGGTAGTCGTCGACGACGTCGACGGTCCGGGTCACCGGGTAGATGCTGGGCGGCGGCGCGGGGGCGGCCAGGGCCTGGTCGGCGGGGTCGGTCTTGGGGGCGCAGGCCAGGGACAGCAGCATCAGGGGCGTCATGGGAACTCCGGAGGGTGCCCAAGCCTAACCCCCCATCGCAGCCAACAGGGATAGGAGGGGCCCATGCAGACACCCACACTCTCCTACGAGGCGGCCGAGATGCAGCTCGGCCCCACCCTCTACGAGGCGGCTCAGCGGCTGCTGGGGCGCGGGGATGTCATGGAGCCGGGCCGGGATGGGGCGCGCCTGGAGGCCTCGGTGATGGGCAGCGACGCCATCCACGAGGTCCGCCTGCGCCTGGACGGCGAGCTGCTGCATTCCTGGGACTGCACCTGCCGCTCGCAGGAGCTCTGTGAGCACGCGGCGGCCCTGGCCCTGGCCTGGTCGGAGATCCCGGAGGCCTTCAACCTGCGCCCCATCGCCCCTCTGGAGGCCGACGAGCAGGCGGATCCAGCGGCTCTGGAGGAGCTGCGCGGCCTGGCCAGCGAGTGGCTTGTCTCGGAGTACCTGCGCATGCCGCTTTCGCTGGCGAATCAGCGCCTGCGCATGTGGGGCCTGCCCTGGGAGCCGACCTCGGTGGAGGCCTTCGTGGTGAGCGGCCACCCCAAGGCTGGGCGGCTGCTCAAGGAGCTCAAGAAGCTGGGGCAGGGGCGGCAGAAGGTGCGGGACTACGCCCTCAAGGCAGAGAAGTGGCGCAGCCAGGCCCCCGAAGAGCCCGGCTTGCGCAGTCTCTGGGAGCGCCTGCGGGCCGTGCCCATGCCGACGCCGATCTGGGAGCTGGACATCGACCGCCAGACCCGGCTGTACGGCACCCTGGACGACCCGCCGCCCTCCCTCCGGATCAAGGACCGGGGCCACGTGCCCCTGACGGGACCCTTGCCGGAGGACGTGGACCCCGGCGCGGTCTGCCTGGTGCTGGACGTGCTCACGGCGCCCCATCGCAAGAGCAGCAAGCTGCGCGGCGACCTGGTGGATCTGCTCTCCCAGCCCGAGTGGGAGCGGGCGATCCTGGACCTGGACGCCGCCCTGGAGGAGCACGGCGAGCAGCAGCCGGACGGGCGCGGGCGCCTGCCGGGTTGGCAACTGGACGTGGGGACCCTGTTGGTGGAGCTGGTGCTCTGCGCGCCCTACAAGTCCAAGGCGGGCCTGCGGAGCTGGCGCTGGCCGCGGCACCGGGAGGTCTCCGATCCCCACGACAAGCGCGTGCAGTGGGTGGCGCAGCGCTACGGCTACTCCCGGGACGAGCGCCTGGGCAGCTTCCTGGGCACTCTGCAGGAGCTGGTGGGGCATCCCCGGGTCCTGGATTTCGAGGGTGTGCACCTGAGCGTCGTGCGCAGCGAGCTGTCTCTGCGCTGCGTGCCGGATGGCCCGGGCATGCGCCTGGAGGTCGCCATCGGCGGCAACACCCTGTCCCGGCGGGAGCTGGGCACACTCCGCGAGCAGTCGCTGCAGGGCCAGGCCTTCTACCGGGTGGCGGATCAGGTGCACCTCTGCCGGATGAAGCCTCGCCTTGAACGCCTGATCTCGGTGCTGGAGCGCCGCGGAGGCCAGTTCCCCAAGGAGGCGGTGCCGGAGCTGCTGGCCCGCCTGGATCCGCTCTCCCTGGCCGTTCCGCTGCAGCTTGATCAGAGCCTCAAGGGGGAGGAGGTGGATGCGGATCCCCGTCCGCTGTTGCGTCTTTCACCGCTCGCCCGGGGGGGCCTCGAGCTGGAGGGATTGATCCGTCCCGTCGTCGAGGGCAGGGCGTGGCCGCCGGGCAAGGGGCCTGCGCGGCCCTCGGGCATGCGGGACGGCAAGCGGGTCCACGCCCTGCGCAACCTGGAGGACGAGGAGCGCTGGATGGCGCGCGTGTTCGCCATGCTGGGCCTGGACGGGATGGGCTTTCTGGAGCACGAGCACGCGCCGCACCAGGTCTTCCTGCACGACCCGCAGCGGGCTCTGGCCCTGCTGGAGCGCATCGAGCAGCACGCCGGGGAGCTGCAGCTCGAGTGGGCGCGGCCCCGCCCCAAGCTGAGCGCGCCCGCCACCGCCGGGGACCTCAAGGTGCGGGGCACCGCGCAGCGCGACTGGTTTGGGCTGGAGGGCCGGCTGGTGGTGGGGGACGACGAGCTCCCGCTGACCGAGCTGCTGGCCGCGGTGCGCGGCGGACAGCGCTTCGTGGCCCTGGACGATGGGGGCTGGATGTCCCTGAGCGAGTCCCTGGTGCAGCAGCTCCAGGCCCCGGCCCAGATGGCCCGCGAGGGCGAAGAGGGCGTGGAGCTGCCCGCGTTGGCCGCTGGGCTGCTGGGCCCGCTGGAGCAGGCCGGCGCAGAGCTGGAGCTGGCCGAGTCCCTGCGCGACCGCATGGGGCAGCTCCACGAAGCCCAGGCCCTGGAGCCGACTCTGCCCGCTGGGCTGAACGCCACGCTGCGCCCCTACCAGCTCGACGGCTTCCGCTGGCTGGCGCGCATGGCCCACTGGGCGCCGGGGGCGGTGCTCGGCGACGACATGGGCCTGGGCAAGACCCTGCAGGCCCTGGCGCTGCTGCTGCGCCGCAAGGACATCGGCCCCGCGCTGGTGGTCGCCCCCGCCAGCGTGGGCTTGAACTGGGTGCGCGAAGCCCGGCGTTTCACGCCGGGTCTGGAGCTTCGCGTCTACCGCGGGAAGGAGCGGGAGCAGGCCCTGGTGGACCTGGGGCCGGGCAGCGTGCTCGTCACGAGCTGGGAGCTGATGACCCGCGACATCGAGGTGCTGTCCTGCCTGCCCTTCGGCACCGTCGTGCTGGACGAGGCCCAGGCCATCAAGAACCCCGGCACCCGCCGGGCCAAGGCCTCCACGCGCCTGGACACCCAGTTCCTGTTGGCCCTGACGGGCACGCCCGTGGAGAACCGGGTGGGGGAGCTCTGGAGCCTCTTCCGGACGGTGGCGCCCGGCCTGCTGGGCAGCGCCGAGCACTTCAAGGTGCGGGTGGTCGCGCCCATCGAGCGGGACCAGGAGAAGCAGCCGCGCGAGGCCCTGGCCAAGGTCGTGGGCCCCTTCATCCTGCGGCGCCTCAAGTCCCAGGTGGCCCTGGACCTGCCGCCCCGCTTCGAGGAGCAGCTCACCGTGGAGCTCTCCGCCCCCGAGCGCGCGCTCTACGAGCGCTTCCGCCGCGCGACCATCGCCGAGCTCAAGGGCCAGGTGGACCAGCACGAGGCCATCAGCTCCCAGCGCCGGGTGCGCATCCTGGCGGCCATGACCCGCCTGCGCCAGCTCGCCTGTCACCCCGGCTTGGTGGAGACCGAGCGCGCCTCGCAGCCCAGCACCAAGCTCAAGCGGCTGACGCGCATGCTGCTCGATCTGAGGGATGAGGGGCACAAGGCGCTGGTCTTCTCCCAGTTCACCTCCCTGCTCAAGCTGGTGCGGGAGCACCTGGAGGCCCAGGGGTTGGCGATCCGCTACCTGGACGGCAGCACCCCCGTGGACAAGCGCCAGCAGGAGGTCGACGCCTTCCAGGCGGGGGCCGGGGATGCCTTCCTGATCTCCCTCAAGGCCGGCGGCACCGGCCTGAACCTGACGGCGGCCAGCTACGTGTTCCACCTGGACCCCTGGTGGAACCCCGCGGTCGAGGACCAGGCCACCGACCGCGCCCACCGCATCGGCCAGGACCAGCCCGTGACCGTCTACCGGATGGTCGCCGCGGACACCATCGAGGAGCAGGTTCTGGCGCTGCACCGCCAGAAGCGCGAGCTGGTCAGCGAGCTGCTGGCCGGGGCCGGGGGCGGGAAGGTGCTGTCGGTGGAGGAGCTGTTGGGCGTGCTGGAGGGGGTGTAGGCCTCCTTCGCTCGCTCCGTGCGATGCTTGGGACATCGGACGCTTGAGTGGAGGTGCGGGATGGACGCGACGGGTGAGCAGCTTCTGCGGTTGCTGCACGGCTTCCTGGACGGGCACGGCGTGGAGGCGCGCATCGAAGGCGACAGGGTGGTCCTGCCCAGGACGCAGGCCGCGATGACCCTGGAGCTCGTCGACACCTACCCCAGCGGCAGCGTGCTGTTGGGCTGCAGGGCCTGGCGAGGGGGGCATCCGGTCTTGCAGGACCTGTGGGCTGGGCTCGGGGAGCATCGATCTGCCGCGCTGAACGACGGGGTCCAGGCCTTCACGATCCAGGACTTCCATGTGCTTCTCGCCAGCCACGCGGGAGTCCTCGAAGACGAGCAGGTCGAGTGGCACGCTTTCGAGAAGGACGGAGCCACCTACGATCTCTACCTCGGACCCATGAACGGTCGGGCCAGTCCAGGGACGGCGCTTGAGCTGGTGCCTCGGTGGGACCCGCTGGTGGCCGCCATCGAGGAGGCAACGGTCGGCTCCGCGCACGCCATTCGGCTGTTCGCGAGCGCGCTGGGGGGCAAGCTGACCAACCTGGAGGCGCTCCGCGATGGGGAGACCCACCCCGTATTGGCGCGCTTGCTGGCCCAGAGCGTCAAAGGCGTCACGGGCACGGGGTACGCGAGCCAGCGGCTCTTTGCCTGTGTCCTGCGGCGGTCAGGGGAGGCACCCGCGCATCACTTGAGGCGGGCGGGGTGTGGAGGCGGGTAGTCGCCGCCCCCAGGTCACCCGCGCATCCCCCGCGCCGCCTGCACCAACGCCCCGTAGATCAACCCCGCGTGCCCCAACAGCTCCGGGTGCCACTGGACGCCCACGGCGAAGGGGTGGCCGGGGGCCTCGATGGCCTCGATGATGCCGTCGGGGGCGCGGGCGGTGATGACCATGTCGCCGGGGTCGTCGACGGCCTGGTGGTGGGTGGAGTTGACCACGGGGTGCTCACCCAGCAGAGCGCCGATGATGCCGCCGCTGGTCTCCAGGGCGTGCCAGCCCTGGGCGGGGTCGGTGGGCTGCTCGTGCTCGCCGGCGTCGGGGCGCTGGGTGCCGATGTCCTGGATGAGGGTGCCGCCCGCAGCGACAGCCAGGGCCTGCATGCCGCCGCAGACGCCCAGCACGGGGATGCTGCGGGCTAGGCAGCGGCCGGCCAGGAGCAGCTCGCCTTCGGTGCGGAGCTCCTTGATCTCGCCGAGCTGTGCGATGGCGGTGGCGCCGTAGTGGCTGGGGTGGATGTCGAAGTTGCCGCCGGTGATGACGACGCCATCGACGTGATCCAGGAGCTGCTCCAGCCTGTCCTCGCCGGGGGGCAGGAGCATCGGGATCCCGCCGGCGGCGCGGACCGCGTCGACGGTGGACATGCCCACGAAGGCTTTGGGTCTGAGCGGGCGTGTCCGAGGGGAATCGGCCATTCCTCCCCCCGGATCAAAGTCGGTGCTTACCAGGATACGCATGCACAGAGCCTACCCCTGGAGGGCCCCTGGCTGGCATCGGCGTCATCACGAACCCCCACTCGCGGCGGAACCGGCGGAACCCGGAGCTGGCGCGGCAGCTCGCCTACATCCTGGGGGAGCGCGGCACGCTGCAGATGCCGCGGGACCTGGACGCGCTGGACCGGGTGGCGGAGCACTTCGCCGAGCGGCAGGTCGAGGTGGTGGCCATCAACGGGGGCGACGGGACCAACCACCGGGTGCTCTCGGCGCTGCTTCGGGTCTATGGGGATCGGCCCCTGCCGATGATCGCGCTGCTCCGCGGGGGCACCATGAACACCGCCGCACACGGGCTGGGGATCCAGGGCAAGCCCGAGGAGCTGCTGGGCGCGCTGACCTCGGCCTACGCGCACGGGCAGCCGCTGCCCTACACCGAGCGGAACCTGATCGTCGTGGACGACAAGGCAGGGTTCATCTTTGGCAATGGGCTGATCTCCCGCTTCCTGGAGGCCTACTACGCGGGCTCGGAGCCCAGTCCGGCCAAGGCGGCGTGGCTGCTGGCGCGGGCGGTGGGGTCCGCGGTGGTGGGCGGGGCCTTCATCAAGCACCTGGCGGCCCCCGTGGAGGCGCAGGTCTGGGTGGACGGGACCCTGTGGCCGGGGCTGCCGTGGACCACGATCGGGGCGGCAACGGTGGATGACATCGGGCTGGGATTCCGGCCCTTCCACAGCGTGGTGCGCCACCCCGGGCAGCTTCAGGTCGTGGGGATCGGGTGCACGCCGATGCGCTTTGCGCGGGCGCTCCCGGCGATCTTCCGGGGGCAGCCGGTGGGGGACCCGCACATCCTCAGTCAGCTCGGGCAGTCGCTGGTGCTGGAGAGCCGACAGCCCATGTCCTACATGATCGACGGGGACTTCCACCAGGGCGGTCAGCGGCTGGAGGTGCGGGTGGGGCCCCGGGTGAGGCTCGTCACCTTTTCCTGAGGGTGGAGCGGGAAGCGCGGCGGGCGCTCATGCGATGCGGCCTTGTTTCCGTCTTTGGGGGCGAGCCGGTCAGCACACCGGAACCCCAAAGGAATCTTCAAATGAGCCTTCGAGTCGAAGCCCTGGAGACCCTCGGCCAGGCCCGCGCCCTGGCCCGCTGCGTCTACGAGACCTGCGGCCTCACCCACCACCGCCGCTGGCTGTACGAGCCGTCGCAGGCGCTGGCCTACAACCAGGCCGGCTACGTGACCAGCTTCCTGGCGATGGAGGGAGACCGCTGCGTGGGCCACCTGGCGGCCATCCGGCCCTTCTTTGAGTTCGACTCGTACGCACCGCCCACCGCGGAGCCCATCTACCGCGAGGTCGGGCTGGCGATGGTGGTCGAGAGCCACAAGGACAGCGAGGCGTTGGCCCTGCTCACCAGCAGCCTCTACGCCTGGGCCATCGAGGCCGGGTACGAAGCGTTGGTCAACCGCATGCACGCCCACGACGCGCGCCTGCAGCGCCTGGAGCGGGCGATGGGTGGCGTGCCCACGGCCGTCATGCTGGGGAGCGTCCCCCGAGCGGTAGGCGGCCGGATGGAGGGGCGGGCGCTGTCCACCCTGGCGAGCTGGGTGCCGCTGCGGGTCGGGGCGCCGCGTGAGGTCTTTGTGCCCCGCGTGGACCGGGACCTCTACGCCGCTGTCTACGACGCCCTGGGCGAAGAGCGGGAGGTCGTGGACCCACCCAATCTGCCCACCATCGGGCCCTCCACCGAGCTGCGCGTGCACTTTGATCCCAACCGGCAGGTGGGGCGGGTGCATGTGCTGGAGCCCGGCCCGGATCTGGCCCGGCGGGTGGTCGAGCAGGTGCAGTGGATGCTGGGCGGGAACATCCACCACGTGGCGGTCTACTCCCCGATGACCTCGCCGTTCACCGCGCAGGCAGTGACCGAGCTCAAGGGCCACGGGCTGGCCTTCTCAGGTTTGATGCCGGGCATGGACGGCCACGATCTGCTCGTCCTCCAGGGGCTGCGGGCGCTGGATCTGCGCGAGGAGAGCATCGAGGTGCTGGACCCCCTGGCGCACCGGCTGCTGGAGCGCGCCCTGGCCGACTGGTACCAGGTGCGGGATCTGGCGCGGCCACCGACCTGGGTGGAGGAGGCCATCTGAGCCTGATCAGTACAGGATGAACTCGGCGACGGGCTCGGGCTCCGGCAGCTCGGTCTCGCCGAGCATCTGCCGCAGGTCCCGCTCGATCACGCGGCAGAGCGCGTTCATGGGGACGTCGTTGATGCTGCGCTCGAAGGGGTCCTCGCTGGAGTCGCCCACGCCCTCCATCATCAGGAAGACCCAGGTGATCAGCGCGCTGCTCGCGACCATCGGCAGCGCCGGCCAGAAGCTCGCCAGGGTCAGCGTGCCCCCGTGGATGTGCTCGGCGAACACGTCCAGCAGGCCGAAGGGCACCAGCGCCACGAAGGTGCGCACGAACACCCGCCCGGTCTCGGCGTACTGGCGAGGGAAGGGGGTGGCCTTGATGCGCTCGGCCTTGCCCTGGAGGCCGTAGAAGGCGCGGACCACCTCGAGCATGGCGAGCTGGTGGAAGAGGTCCACCTTGCCGGTGCGCTGCAGGCCCTGGAGGGCGGCGCTCTGACGCACCTGTAGCTGGGTGGCCGCGTTGACCTCGCCGTGGGTCTGGGCCAGCTCCTCTGGGGAGAGGAAGGGTGCCAGCTCGGTGTCCCAGTCATTGCGCATGTGGCTGCGGTGCTTCTCCAGCCGCCGGACCGTCAGGCGGGTCCCGGTGTCTTCGAAGCGGCTCTTGCGGCGGAGCTGCAGGCGCAGGGCGTTGATGTAGGCCAGGTGGCGGTAGATCAGGTCCTTGCGCGCCGCGTGGGCCTCCGGGCTGTCATCGCCCGGGTACACGGAGTTGATCACGTAGTTGGCCCAGGTGCGGCTCTCGTTGACGATGCCGCCCCAGATCTTCCGCCCCTCCCAGAAGCGGTCGTAGGCCGAGTTGTTCTTGAAGCCCAGATAGAAGGCCACCGCGGTGCCGATCGTGCCCAGGGGCAGGAAGGGGATCCGCAGGAACTGCAGCTCAGCGAAGTAGTAGAGCAGGAAGACCGCGAAGGCCCACACCGCGCCAAGGCCCGCTGGCCAGAGCGTGGTGAGGGCGACGACGCGGAGGGGGAGGCGACGGGTCGAGATCAAGGCAGCTCCGAGGCTCCCCGGAATCTACCAGCGGGGAGACCTCGGGGCCTGGGCTACCACTCGGGTTCCCAGTCGCCGTCGTCGTCGTCGTCGTCACCATCGTCGTCGTCGTCGTCGGAGTCCAGGACGGCCTCCAGGTCGACCATGACGTCCTCGATGTCCAGGCTGTGCTCACCGCACGCCTCGGCCAGGGTCAGGGTCAGGTCGGCGTCGTCATCGAGCTCGATGCCGTACCAGCCGAGCACCTCCTCGACACCCGGGTAGTTGTTGAGCAGGTCGATGAGCATCACGTTCGGTCGAAGTGCCATGGGAAACCTCCGGCAGGCACTGGGTCCCAAGCAAGGGGTGTGCCACCTTCAAAGGGCCGGATCCGCCGCAGATTGGGGGTCTGCGAGGCCCTCCTTCAGTCCCGTTCTGCCCCCGCCGGGGCAGAATGCCCCATCTCCTTGAGCTTGCGGTACAGGGTCTTTCTGTCCAGCCCCAGCACGGACGCCGCGCGGGTCTTGTTGCCCCCCACCGCCGTCAGCACGCGCAGGATGTGGGCGCGCTCCACGTCCACCAGAGGCAGCAGCTCGTCAGGGTCCGCGGGCGGAGGCGGGGCGGCCTGCTGGCGCCGCTGCACCCGGTTGGGGAGGTCCTCCAGGCCGATCTCCCGCGACTCGGTCAGGGCCACCGCGCGCTCGATGGAGTTCTCCAGTTCCCGGACATTGCCCGGCCAGGGGTACTCCAGCATGCGCCGAGCCGCCTCGGACTCCAGGCCGACGACCTCCTTGGCGGAGCGGGCCGCGGCCAGGTCCAGGAAGTGCTGGGCCAGCAGCAGCACGTCGCTGCCTCGCTCGCGCAGGGGGGGCAGGTCCACCTGGATGACGTTCAGGCGGTAGTACAGGTCCGAGCGGAAGCTCCCCGCCGCCACCTCGGCCTCCAGGTCCCGGTTGGTGGCCGCCACGATGCGGGCGTCAAAGGGGTGCTCCCGATCGCTGCCCACGGGGCGCACCTGACGCTCCTGAAGGGCCCGGAGGAGCTTGACCTGCAGCCCCTTGGGCATCTCCCCCACCTCATCCAGGAAGAGGGTGCCTCCGTCCGCCTGTAGGAACAGGCCCCGACGCGAGGTGCGGGCGTCCGTGAATGCGCCCTTGGTGTGGCCAAAGAGCTCGGTCTCCAGCAGGGCCTCGGGGAGCGCCGCGCAGTTGACCGCCACGAAGGGCCCGCCGCGCCGCCGACTCCGCCGATGCACCGCCCGCGCCGTGAGCTCCTTGCCGGTCCCGGTCTCGCCGGTGATCAGCACGGCCGCGTCGCTGGCGCTCACCCGGTCCAGCAGCTTGAAGAGCCGCCGCATCACCGGGCTGCTGCCGGTCAGCTCGTCAAAGCGCTGGCTCTCCTGGACGGCCTCCCGCAGCCTGGAGAGCTCTCGCCGCAGGGAGCGGTGCTGCACGGCCCTGGCGACCGCGATGTTCACCGTCTCCAGGCGCAGCGGCCGCATCAGGTAGTCGTAGGCCCCCGCCCGCATCGAGGCGATCGCCGACTCCAGGGTCCCCTTGCGCGCGACGGCGATGGCGGGGATGCCCTCGGCGGCGGCCCGCTTGCAGAACTCCAGGCCCTCCATGTCGGGCAGGTCCAGGTCCACCAGCACCGCGTCCAGCTCGCTGCGGCCCAGGTGCCGGAGCCCCTTCTTGCCGGACGCGGTCGCCTCCACGGCGTAGTGCTTGCGCCCCAGGGCGCCCAACAGCCGTTCGTTCTGCTTGGCGTCCGCGCTCACCAGGAGCAGGCTGCCGCGGGCGGGGGTCATGGGCGGTCCAGGTACGCCTCCAAGCCTTCCATGACCGGCCCCAGAAAGTCCACGCCGCTGAACAATCCGGCGTCACCCAGGCCGCCCGTCGCGAACACGTTGGCCTCGACGATGGCGTCCCCGATGAGGTCCAGCCCCGCCAGGTGGATGCCCTGATCCATGAGCGTGCGGGCCAGGGTGGTGGCCGTCTGGAGCTGCGCGTCGGTCAACACGGCCGCGGTCGGGGTGCCCCCCTTGGCCACGTTGGAGCGCTCCTCGCCGGGGCCGGGGACCCGCCGCACGGCCGCGATCTTGCCGTCCACCTGCAGGACCTCGCCGTTGAGCACGATCACGCGCACGTCGCCTTGTTCGGCACCGGGGATGCGATCCTGCGCCATCACGGCGCCCTCGGACAGCAGAGATTCCAGGATTTGAGCGAGGTTTCGGGGCGCTGCGGGGTCCAGGAACCACACCCCCTTGCCCTGTGTGCCCACCAGAGGCTTGAGCACGACCGGCCCGGTGCTGGCGAGGACAAACTCCCGCAGGGCCACAGGGTCCGCGGACACCAGGGTGCGCGGCAGACACTGCGCGGGCAGGCTGGCCAGGTTCAGCTTGGACATCGAGCGCAGCAGGCGGCTGGGGCGGTTGAGGACGCGGACGCCCTGCTCTTCGGCCAGCTCCAGCAGCTCCAGGGCCAGGCGCTGGAGGGCGACCCGGGGGTCCCGGCCGGGGTTGGTGCGCACCAGGACGGCGTCCTTGGGCTCCAGGAGCACCGACTCGGTGGGGCCCCGGAGCAGCTCGGGGATCTGCTGCGGGGTGGGGACACCCTCCAGGCGCACGCAGCGCGCGGCCAGGCGACGGTCGGTGCGGAGGGTCAGCCCGGTGACGTCCAGGACATGGACCTGGTGACCTCGCTTGCACGCGGTGTGGATGAGCTCTGTGGTGGACTGAGGTGCCTTGAGGTGGGCCAGCTCATTGACCAGGAACAGCAGCTTCACAGCTCCTCCTGCTGGATCTCGGGGGTGGGGGAGTCGGGGGAGAGCACGCCCAGGTGCAGGATGCGGGCACCGGTCTCGGCCACGGGGTTGACGCTCTTGCCGATGACGACGCCGTCGTGCGGAGCGGTCCAGGTGGCGGTGATGTTGCCGAAGGGGTCGCGCAGGGTCGCCACGGTCTCGCCCTCGCGCACATGGTCCAGCAGGGCGGGGTGGATCTCCAGCAGGCCGCCGGCGTCGGTGTAGAGCCAGGAGCTGCGGTCGCAGAGGATGGGCGGCTGACCCTCCTTGAGGGGGCGCTTGCGGATCATGCCCTGGTCCATGAGGACCCGGCGCAGACCCCGGACGCTGCGGCGGATGAAGTCCTTCTGGAAGCGCTGGGGGTTGCCGATCTCCAGGGTGATCGCGGGGATCCCCAGGGCGGCGGCGGCGCCGCGGAGCGTGCCATCGTGCGGGGGGTTGTTCACGATGAGCTGGGGGCGCTGGAGGCGGGCCAGGCGGTTGGTCTCCGGGGAGCTCATGTCCGCGCGCACGTAGAGGGAGTTCACGCGGCCCAGGCTGGCCGTGTGCAGGTCCACCAGGAAGTCCAGGTGGCGGATGATGCGGTCCATCATCCGGTGCACGTAGACCTGCCCGGAGTGGCCGTTGGGCTTGCCCGGGAAGAGGTGGTTGAGGTCCCAGCCCCCAAGGAAGGTGCGGCGGTGACCGAGGAAGCCGGGGACATTGGCCACAACGACCCCCACCACGGTGCCGCGCAGTCGGCTGACATCGAGCTCACCGACGAGGCGCTGGAGGACGGGGATGCCGTTGATCTCGTTGCCGTGCAGGGCGGCCGTGATCCCGAACACGGGGCCGGGCTTGGCGCCGCGGGCGATGAGGATGGGGAGCTCCACGGCCTGGCCCAGGGCGTCGGTGCCCAGGGAGAGCCAGAGGTGGTGGACGGTCGCGGGGGCCAGGGACTCCAGGTCCAGGGAGTCCCGGTGGGTTGTGTTCACAGGCGGATCTCTGCGTTCAGCGCGGGGTCGGGGTTCATGCTGGCGAAGTGGCGGTTGCGGAACACGCCCTTCTGGGTGAGCAGCTCGCGGGCGAGCTCGTCGATGGCGGTGACGGCCAGGATGGTCTGGATGTAGCCCTCGGTGAGGTCGTCCAGGCCCAGGCCCAGCGCGTTGAAGTCGCGGCGGTCCATGAGCATCAGGCGCTCGGGCTCGGTGGTGAAGCTGCCGTCGGCCTGCTTGACCGAGAGGTTGGTGCCCAGCATGTCCCAGGAGTCGGTGCCCTGGTCCAGGGTGGGCGCCAGGGGGGCGCGCGCGCGGCGGGCGTAGAGGGAGACGGGGAAGAAGCCCTCGGGGCTGGCGCCGATCATGAAGCGCAGGTCGGCGGCGAAGATCTCGCCCTTGCGGTTGGGCACGGTGCCCAGGTGGTAGAAGCGCCCCTCGCGGCCGGTGGAGCTCCACTCGGAGTTGCCCACCAGCGCCTGCACGATGAAGCGCTGGTAGCGGTGGGGGAAGGCCATGAAGGCCTCCAGCTCCTGGGGGCTGGTGACGGTCCACACGCCCTGCCCGGCGTTGGAGTAGGGGTCCTTCACGACGCCCACGCCGCCGAGATCGGCGATGAGGCCGGGGACGGAGTGCAGGTGGACGTTGCGGAAGGTCTCCGGCACGCGGATGACCAGGCCCTGGTTGCTGCGGCGGAGGTTCGCGCGGTGGTAGGCCTGGGCCGCCAGGGCCTTGTTGCGGCCGCCGGCCAGGCAGCCCAGCACGGGGTTGAGCAGAGCGGTGCGGGTGATGGGGGGCAGGCGGGTCCAGGGGCGCTGGGTGACGTAGCGAAATGCCCCACGCAGGGGAGTCCAGGCGCCGTCGGGGTCCTGGACGCTGAGCACGCCGTCGTCCACCTGGACGCACTCAGGGCCCTCGCTGGCAGGCAGGTGGGCCAGCAGGACGGGCTCCTGGGTCAGGTCAGCGAGGATGGCCGCGTAGCCACGAGTCTCCATCTCGTTCTTGTCCCACAGCACGGCCAGCGCGCCCTTGGGGATGCCGCGGCGCTTGAGCATGGGCAGGAAGCTGCGCTCCAGGAGCTTGGCGTAGCCGCCGCGCTCGTCCTCTTCGACCTGAAGAGGCATGGACTTCTGCCCCGAGGGGGAGGAGTTCACCTCGATCACGACGTTGCGCCGCACACCCTTGGGGGTCGTGGCGTGGATGAGGTCCGCGCCGGCCCAGCGCAGGATCCTGGTCGGGGTGGCCAGCAGCTCGCGCACCGCCTGGGCGTCGGCCTCGGGGTGCAGGTGGCAGTAGCGCTGCGCGATGCGTTCGTTGCCCAGGCCCAGGAAGTGCTTGACCAAGGGGTGGAGCTGGGCGTTGAGCACGCGGGGGTAGAAGTGCGCCTCGGCTTGGTAGCTGCCGGGCTGGATCCACTCGGACTGGGGCATTTCGCCTCCTGATGTCTGGAAGACGCGGTCGCGTCAGCAAGCACCGTGCCAGTTGGTGGTGCTCGGAAGGTGATGGCCCCCCCGGGGACTCAGCGCTTCTCGAAGCGGTAGACCTCGACCCCGGCGATCAGGAGGTCCCCGGGCTGAAGGGTCAGGGAGCGCCCGTCTTCGGGCACGGTGGAGAAGGCCGAGGCCAGCGCTGGCCGGTGGAAGAAGGGCTGGTAGCCGTCGGTCCTCCGGTAGCTGTCCAGGTACTGCGCGAGGGTCGCGGACTCGCCGTCAAAGCGCAGGGTGGCGCGGATCGGGCCCATGCGCAGGCGGGTGTCGGTGCCCAGAGGCAGGCCTCGGATGAAGAGGCTCGCCACGATGCGGTCGGACAGGTCGATGGCCAACAGGCGCGCGCGGGGATCCGGGAGCTCGACCTGGGGGTTGAAGGCCAGCTCGATCACGAAGTCTTCGTCGCCGTCCTCGTCGCGTCGGACGATCTCCACGCCGATGTCGGACAGGCCCTTGGCGGTCTCGACGGAGTCTCCGTCCTTCTCCAGGCGGGCCTCGCTCGGGGTCAGCAGGGTCGCCTTCCCGCGGTCACCGCGGACGCGCATGCTCAGGTAGTCGCAGGCCTCGAAGCGCTGGTCGGGGTCCAAGCGGTTCTCGGGGACCACCACGTCTGCGCCGTAGTGGTTGCCCACCAGGACCTCGCCGGACAGGGCCCAGCCGATGTGGACCAGGCGACCGGGTCTGGCGAGTTGTACCTGAACGCCCTCCTCGTCCACGACAGCCACTCCCTCGGGATCCGGGATGACCGTGAGGTCCTCTCCGCGGGGCTTGGGTGCGGGGGGCTTGGGTGCGGGGGGGACCACAGCGGGGGGCTCGACAGCGGGGGCGTCGACCAGGGCCTGGGGAGCGGCGAACTCGGGGAGGGCGGCGAGCTTGGGGGGCTCCAGGACGGAGGGGCCGGGCAGCTCGGTCTCGGGGTCGGAGAGGTCTTCGGCCAGCTCGGGCGCGCTGGGTTGCGCTGGGGCCTCGGACAACGCGCCGTCGTAAACGGGGCCGTCGCGCTCGCTGTCTTCGATCTCGACCATGCGCTCGGGCGTCTGGGGGGAGTCGCCCACCACGTCGAAGTCCTGGCGAGGGGAGTCGGGGGCGGGCAGGCCAAAGAGGGCGCCGGCCTCGTCCGTGAAGTCCTCCTGGTCCAGGGTGTGGACCCGGGGGGGCGGAGGCACGGAGAGCTGGTCCTCCAGATCGCCCTCGATCTCCACCTCGGGGCCGCCGTCGAGCTCGTCATCCAGTTCGCTCTCGACCTCCAACACGTCGGGCTCGCTGGGGTCCAGGCCCATCAGGCTGTCGTAGCCGTGGCGGGTGATCTCGGGCAGCGCGGGGGGCAGGCCCTGCTCGCCCAGGCCGGCCGCGGCGGGGATGTCGTCGGGCTTGGGGGTGCGGCGCTCGTTGAGCAGCGCGTCCAGGGAGGGGGTCTGGTCGCCGTCGCCCTTGGGGAGGTCCGGCGAGCGGGTGTCGCGCTTGGGGCGGGCGTTGAGGATCTCGTCGATCAGGCTGGCCGGGGCCTTGCCGGAGCGGGCCTGGCGCCGGGTGTCTCGCTCCTGGGAGGGCTCCACCGAGTCGGCCCAGGTGTCTCCGTCCGCGGCGCGGGCCAGGCTCTCTGCCGTCAGCTTGGGGGGCGGGGGGGGAGGGGGGGGCGCCGCGGCGGCGTCAGGGCCGTAGTTGGCCACGAAGAGGCAGTTGCCGACCAGGATCTCGTCGCCCACCTCCAGGGCCAGGCTGCGCTCGCCCTGCTGCTTGGTGGGGACCAGGGGGAAGAGGCGATCGCCGCGCCGCACGTAGGTGTAGCAGTGCTTGGCGATGTTGGTCAGGGCGGGGTCCCCGGCCAGGTCGATCTCCGCGTGGCGCGAGGCCACCATGATGGAGTCGGTGTAGAACTGGCTCTTGCGGATCTCGCCGCTGCGGGCGCGGATCACGCCGCTGTCGGAGTTGTCCAGCCAGGCGATGTTGTCGTTGTGGGGCTCGTCCGGGAGCTGCACCTTGTTGCGGCGGTCGCGGCCGATGCCGTAGGTCCCGCCGAACACCAGGTGGTTGCTGCTGGAGGGCCGCAGGATCTCGCCCAGGTAGGGCCAGCCCTGGGTGGCGGAGAAGCGGGTCAGGTCGTTGTAGCGCAGCTCGTGGGGGCCGACCTTGAGGGTGACGCTGTCCTCCAGGCGCCGCGGCGTCTCCAGCGGGGCGGGCCTGCCGTCGACCAGGACCTCGGGGCGGTGGACCACCAGGCTGACCTGGTTCTGGCGCACCTGGAAGGTGGCGGCGCGGTCCTGGGTGCGGGTGGTCAGGTTGCCGTTCCCGCTGACGTAGACGTCGTAGCCCTTCATGAACTTGTGGAAGTGCACCTTCTGGAGCAGCGCGCCGCGCTCCTTGAGGGCCAGGATGCGCTCCTGGACGGACTCGGGCACGATGGTCTTGTGCCCCAGGGTGTCCAGGTTCCCGCCGATGAACGAGGGGGTGGGCTCGGGGACCACGGGGGTGGGCATCTCGATGCCGGGGGGCTGGGCTGCAGCAGGCGCCGGAGCGGGCTCGGGCTCGCGGTCGTCCGGGACGATGGAGTCCATCAGCGCCAGCACCAGGTGGGCCACGACCTCGCCGTCGCTGTCCATGATGGTGAGGACGTTCGCGCCCGCGTCCTGGTTGTTGACCACCTGGTACTTGGACTGCAGGTCGGGGTCGATGATGTGGACCAGGTTGCCGTCCAGGTACTGCTGCAGCCGGTAGAGCGCGGGCTCCTGCAGCGCAAAGTGCGAGAAGGAGTCCAGCCAGTGGTTGCCCAGGGTGAAGCTCACCTGGTCGGAGTAGAGCCGCCCGACCTCGCGGTAGCCATCCCACACATCCGGCAGGTTCAGGTGGATCGCGACCACGGGGCGCGAGGAGACCTTGGGGGCGGTGTACAGGTTGGGGACCAGCCCCGTCACGAACTCGCCCGGCTCCAGGCCGTAGTCCTCGCCCACCATCTCGGGGCCGCCGTCGGCGATCAGCCGGAAGCTCAGGCCCCGCGCCGCGAAGGCCAGGGTGATGGTCCCGTCGTGGGACATGGTGTCGAAGGCGGTCTCCAGGGAGCGCGCCGCCCGATCGGACCAGGGCTCCTGGAGCTGCTCCATCCCCCGGGCCCAGTCGGCGGCGTTGACCACCACCAGGATGTCCGAGAAGTCAGCGGCCTGATCGGCGGTGCGGGCGCGCAGGTGCTGCATCAGACCGGTGCCGTTGGCGGTGCTCCAGATCAGCGTGGGATCCGAGATCAGATCCCCCCCGGCCTGGTGGCGTCGCAGGCGGCCGTCGAACCAGGGAGCGTCCGGCTCCAGGGCCGACTCCTCGCCGGAGAGACCCTTTGCGTTGCCCGATGAGAACAGTCGGGAGATCCAATCCGAGACAGCCATCGACCCTCCGCTGGCGAGGTCGCCTGTGGAACCTACTCCGGGAGACCCCCCAGCCGCAAAGAGCGAGCGCCAGCGCGTTAGTGTGCCGGACTCCGGAGGTTTCCCATGGCAGTGATCCGTCCCTTCCGCGGCGTGCGCTCGCACCCCGACCACGCCGCCCAGGTGGTGGCTCCCCCCTACGACGTGCTCGACGAGCAGGAGGCCCGCGACATCTTCGCGCGCCGCCCCGACTCCTTCATCCAGGTCACCCGCCCCGAGGTCAACCTGCCCGCGGGGACCGATCCCCACAGCGCGGAGGCCTACGCCGCGGCCCACCTGGCCCTCCAGACCCTGCTCGCCAAGGGCGTGCTGGAGCGTGAGGAGAGCGAGGCCTTCTACCTCTACGCCCAGAAGATGGGCGAGCACCGCCAGACCGCGCTCATGGCCCTGTGCCCCACCGCCGACTACGACGCCGGCCGCATCAAGAAGCACGAGTACACCCGGCCCGCCAAGGAGCAGGACCGCGTGAACCACATCGAGGGCGTCAACGCCCAGACCGGGCTCGTGTTCCTGGCCTACCGCCAGCAGCAGGCGATCGCCGACGCCCTGGCCAGCGCCAAGGCTGAGCCCCTGTTCACGGTCACTTCCGAAGACGGCGTCGAGCACAGCCTCTCCCGCGTCCAGGACCCCCAGGACGTCGCCCGCATCCAGGAGGCCTTCGACGCCCTCCAGGCGCTCTACATCGCCGACGGGCACCACCGGTCCGCCGCCGCCTCCCGCGTGTCCGACGCCCGAGGCGGAGAGGGCGAGGCCGCCTGGTTCCTCTGCGGCATCTTCCCCGACGACCAGCTCTACTGCATGGCCTACAACCGCCTCGTCGCGGACCTCGCCGGCTTCACGCCCAAGTCCCTGCGCGCCGAGCTGTCCAAGCACTTCGAGCTCCAGGACGGCGCGGAGCCCCTGCCCCCCCAGCGCGGCACCTTCACCATGTACCTGGACGGCCAGTGGGTGCTGGTCACCCCCAAGCCCGGCGTGGTCGACTCCTCCGACCCCGTCGCCCGCCTGGACGTCGCCGTGCTGCAGGACCGCGTGCTCTCCCCCCTGCTGGGCATCGACGATCCCCGCCGCGACAGCCGCGTGGAGTTCGTGGGCGGAATCCGGGGCCCGGGCTTCCTGCAGAAGGCCGTGGACGAGGGCCGCGCCGCCGTCGCGTTCCACATGTACCCGACCGGCCTCGATCAGCTCTTCGCGGTGGCCGACGCCGACAAGGTGATGCCCCCCAAGAGCACCTGGTTCGAGCCCAAGCTCGCGGGCGGCATCCTGGTGCACACCCTCTGATGGCGTGGGGGCCCTCCTCCGCGCTGGAGGGGGGCCGCTCCCAGGCTCAGAGCAGCTCGGCCGGGGTCAGGGCGACCAGCTCCCCCAGACCGCGGACCCGGTCCAGAGCGCGGATGAAGGTGGGAGCGGAGACCACGGCCTCCCGACGCTCTCCCCCCACCTCGAACACGGCGTTCCATAGCTGCGCATGCGAGAGAGCCCCGTCCATCGGCGAGGTCACCGGTTGCTGGACCGGAGCCGGTCGCAGCGGGGGCGCCGGGGCCTTCTCAGGCGCCTGGCTCGCCAGCTTGACGGCCCTGGCCTCCTTGGCGGCCTGTGGTGCAGCCATGGCCGGACCCACGCGCCGCAACACGCGAGCAGGCGCGGCTGTGGGCTCGGGCGGGGTGGTCTGCTGAGGGGCCACCACGGGTGGGAGCCGGGTCGCCTCCAGGGTCTCGCTCAGGCGGCTGAAGGCCTTCTGGATGCGCGCGCGCGCACCTGGGCCACTTCCGTCGTCGTCCCCTCCGCCGTCCCGGCTGCCGCCCTCGCGGGGCATGCGCCGACGGCGCCCGCGGGCGGCGGGCTCCCGGTCACTCTTGAGGCCTCGCAGCTCATCCAGGCGGTCCGCGCCCACCACTCGGCGACGCCGGGGTGCGGGCTCGGGGTCGCCGAAGCTGCGGCTGTTCTCGTCCCGGTGCAGGCGGCCCAGCGTGCTCTGGAGCTTGCGGCCGCTGTCCTCCACCCGTCCCAGGGTGCGGGTGGGGCCCTCGCCAGGGCGGCGGGAGGGCTTCTTCACCACGACGGTGGGCTCGGAGGGCACAAAGCGCTCGCGGTGGCTGTCCCGGGCAGGACGGGGCCGGTCCCGCGGCTTGGCCTTCTTGGGCTTGCGGACGCGGGGCTTGGGCAGCGTCTTGGGGTTGAAGGCCTCGATCCCCCGGCGCTTGCGGGCGCCCTTCACCTGCTCGGGTGTGACCTGCAGCTCCTCGGCCAGCGAAGCGTCGGGCAGCTTGCCCAGGCGCTCGGTCGCGTCCCGGATGGCCTCGGGCTCATCGACCAACCCGCTGCGCTGTGCGGCGCGCCGCAGTCTCCGGGGGTTGGTCCCAAAGCGCTTGGCCAACGCACGCAGGGACTCCTTCCCATACTGCTCGGTGAACTCGTGCCACCAGGGTTCTTCCTGCGCAGCGTTGACCTGGTCCATGTGGATTCTCTCTGTCCGTCGGGGAGACCGGCTCCCCCCGGGTTGGGGGATCGACCGCTCACGCGATCGACTTGAACCCGGGGTGCATGGTCGGGGTGAGGTTCTCCCCCCATGACTGCCCGTTTCTCACGTCCAGGCGTGCGCGTCAAGGGCAATATTACAGCAGATTACAGCGCCTCGACACCCCCGTTCAGCCGCCTGTATTGCGCTACAGGTGTCGTCCGTTAGGGCGGGGGCAGGAAGGAGGATGCCGTGAGCGTCTGGTTGTTGCTGGTCGCCCTGTTTTTTTCGCCGGCCGCTGCCTCGGAGCTGCCTAGCTGCGAGACCCCCCAGCAGGCCGCTGACACCCTGCTGGCGCTCTTGCAGGCCGATCGCTACGCGCCCAAGGAGGCCGCGAGCTGCCTGAATATTCCTGCGGGCACCAAGACCAAGGGACCCGAGCTCGCGGTGCAGCTCAAGAGCGTTCTGGACGCCCGCGGCTACTACGTGAAGGTCAAGGACCTCCCTGGCCCCGGCGAGGAGGTCCCCCCGGGCACCCTCGAGTACCCCCTGGTCGACCAGCTCCCCGAGGTCTACCTGGAGAAGGTCGACGACCGCTGGCTCTGGTCCCAGGAGACCGTCCAGGCCACCCCCGAGCTCTACAAGGACACCTTCACGGGGATCGGAGCGTGGCTGCGGAACACGCTCCCCGCCGGCGCCCAGAAGCCCCTCGTCGGGCCCATCCAGGGCTGGCAGATCGCCTTCTTCGGGGTGCTGATCGGTGCCTCCCTGCTGGGCGCGATCCTGGTCAACCTCGTCCTGCGGCAGTGGCTGCTCAGCTTCATCCAGAACCGCGGCCTCAAGCTCAACGCCCAGGTCTTCGAGCGCACCCGCGGCCCTATGCGCGCGCTGGCCTTTGGCGCGATCTTCCTGGTCGGCGTGCCCGAGATGGCCCTGCCGGTCCAGGCCAGCGTGGTCCTGCTCTTCGTCGCTCGGGTCTGCGTGGCCATCGCCGGCGTCGTGATCACGATGCGCTGGACCGACGTGTTCGCCGACCTCTTCCTCAAGCGGGCCGAAGAGACCGACACCCGCATGGACGACCAGATCGTCCCCCTGGTCGCCCGCCTCACCAAGATCCTGGTCACCTCCTTGGCCCTGGTGTTCGTGCTCTCCAACCTGGGCGTCGACGTCGGCGGCCTGATCGCCGGTCTGGGCATCGGCGGCATCGCCATCGCCTTCGGCGCGCAGGAGACCGTGGCCAACCTCTTTGGCTCCGTCACCATCTTCACCGACCGCCCCTTCCAGGTCGGGGACTGGGTCAAGGTCGCCGGCGTCGAGGGCACCGTCGAAGAGGTCGGCTTCCGCTCCACCCGCATCCGCCCGGCCTCCACCTCGGTCGTGACCCTGCCCAACAGCACGGTCGCCTCCGCCAGCATCGACAACCTGGGCCAGCGCACCGCCCGCCGCGCCAGCACCACCCTGGGGATCACCTACAACACCCCCCGCAGCCTGGTCGAGGCCTTCATCGGCGGCATCCGCCAGCTCCTGGACGCGCGCCCCGAGGTCCTGGACGGCCACATGGTCGAGTTCTCCGGCTTCGGCGCCAGCTCCCTGGACGTGGTGGTCATCTTCAACCTGAACGTCCCCACCTACGCCGACGAGCTGCGCGTTCGCGGGCAGATCTTCCTCTCCATCATGAGCCTGGCCGAGGCTCTGGGCGTCTCCTTCGCCTTCCCCAGCCAGTCCGTCTACGTGGAGTCCACCCCCGAGCGTCCGCAGCAGCCCCTGCATCCCCTCAGGGAAGATGAGGTGGCTGAGCGTGTACGCACAGTGCTCCACACCGACCGGAACCTGCCTGACCCCGAACCCACCGAGGGCTGATCCCCCAGCGAGGTGCGGCTGGGCGTGATCCCAGCCCGGCTCTCAGTTCTCTTCGCAGGCGCCCATCGTGCCCGCCGCCGAGACGCACAGGCTCAGGGCGCGGTCGCTGGGCGCGCCCGCGGCGCGGGTGTAGTCCAGCCACTCCCGGGCGTAGTCCAGGGTCGCGCCGCGCCACTTGGAGGTGAGCGCGTCGGCCTGCGCGCTGGGCTCGGCCACCAGGTTCTGCTCGGCGTCCTGCCACAGCTCCGCGGCGGCCTCGGTGCGCAGCCGGTAGAGCGAGGACACGCGGGCCTTGTAGATCTCGCCGGTCCAGACCTGCTTGTTCTCCAGGGCCTTGTTGGCCCAGACGATGGCCTCCTCGCTGGAGGCCACGCCCTGCTTGTACAGGTACAGCGCGTAGAGGAAGCACAGGTCGGGATCCGACTGGGTGATGTCCGCCAGGTGGCGCTCCATCAGGCGCGCCCACTCCTGGGTGTCGCCCTTGGCCTCGGCGTTGGCCATCAGCAGGCGCGAGAGCTTGTCCTGGTCGGTCTGGGGGGCCTTCTCCATGCGGGCCTCGATGCACGCGATGCGCCCGGGAGAGAAGCGCCCCATCAGCGCGTCGGGCTCCATGGCCATCATGTCGTCGCAGCGGTCGTTGCTGAGGGCGGGGGCGTCGGGCTCCCCGCTGTCTCCGCTGTCCACGACCGCGCCCTCCACGGGCTGGGCAGGGACCAGGCTGTCGGCGTCCGCCAGGAGCTGTCGGGCCTCGTCGATGACGGTCAGGGGCGGGACCCACTCCACCTGGACGCGGGCCTGGGACCACTGCTCGATGAAGCGCTCCAGGCTCTCTGGGGGGGCCTGGCCGGTGGAGATGGCCGCCAGGGTCTCCAGCAGGGCCTCCTCCGCGGCCTCCTGGACGCGGCGCTCGGCCACCGCGATGCGGCGCTGCAGGTCTTCGCGGCCCCAGGCCAGCAGATCCTGGGCGCTGGGGGTGTCGTCCCGCAGCTCTGGGCCGCTGACCACCCAGGGTGCGCTGAGCGCGCTGGTGGTGGGGCGCTGGGGGCGGCCCAGGGCGCGGGTGGCCTCCTGCACCCAGGTCTGCGCTTCGGAGAGGGTGACCTCGCCGTCGCTGTTCAGGTCTCCCCAGCCCTGGAGGGCCCCCAGGGCCAGGTAGGTGAACAGCCCCTGTCCGGCGGGCTCCAGAGCCCGCGCTCCCCCGCGCTCGTCTCCGACCCAGAGCACGACCTTGTCGTCGGGGTTGTCTCCCCAGTCCAGGCCCCGGGAGGGGGTGGGGGCGAGCTCGTCGCGGGCGCCGTCGTCAAAGCTGGCGTCCACCAGGATGAACACCCGGTCGGCGCGGCTGCGGGCCGCCTGCTCCTGGAGGTCCTTGAGGCTGACGCCGTTGGCCAGGGAGTCGGGGTGGGCGTCGCTGCCCAGCAGGTAGGGCTCGCCGTCCACCACCCGGCCGTTGCCGGAGAAGGTGATCCACAGGGTTCCGCCGGGCCGCACGCGGGCGAGCCCGCGCTCGAGGGCGTCCCGCATGCCGCGGTTGCTGGGGTCGGTCTGTACCACCGTGCGGCTGCGGCTGGGTCCCCAGGTCTCGATGAGCCAGGACTGCGCCGCGGCGGCGTCCGCGATGGCGTAGGGCACATCGGGCAGGTGGTTGTAGTCCTGGACCCCCAGCACCACCACGGCGTCGCGGCGGCTGCGCAGGCCGGAGTCGGGGGAGGTCGCGACGGAGGGGAGCTCCTGGGCCAGGGCGCTCCCGATCAAAAGGCAGGTGGGCAACATCTGGGCGATAGTACACCCCCCGGCATGGCCCGCTTCCCTCCCAGCGCTGACCTCAAGCTGGCATCCCCGCTCGGCGCTGGGGATCTGCCCGCCTATCGCTACGTCCCAGGCAGGACGCCCCATCCCTTTCGAGACCCGCGGGGACACAGCTACCGGGGCGGTCAGCCGCCGGAGCCGGCGGCGCTGGGGCAGGGCCCGCTGGGCGAGCACCCCGCCTTTTTGCGGGGGCTTGGGCTGATGGAGGCCGGCTACCACTGGGAGGCGCACGAGATCTGGGAGGGGCTCTGGCACCAGCTCCCCCGCCAGAGCCGCCAGGCCGCGCTGCTGCAGGGGCTGATCCAGTTGGCCGCCGCCCGCCTCAAGCACGAGATGGGCCACCACCGCGCAGCCCGCAGCCTGATGCAGGCCGCCGCGCCCAGGCTGCGCCAGGATCATCCTGAGCTGGAGGCGGAGCTGCTCTGGCAGCAGGGGTGGGCCGAGATCAGCGCAGGGGGCTGATCCCCTCGGCCCTACTCTTCGATGGACTCCTTGCCGGAGCAGATGTCCGAGAGGCGGATGCTGGCGTCCAGGGACTTGCCGACGGCGTAGTTGAGCGCCAGGGCGGAGTCGGGCTCGATGCCGGCGCCGTAGGGCTGGGCCCACACGGCGAGCATGCGGAGGGTCTTGTCGTCGGGGCGCTCGACGTTGACCTCGATCGAGAAGGACTGGATGAGGGCGTTCTTGCCCTCTTCGTCCCAGACGGCCTCGGTGTTGTAGGTGAGGATGGCCATCGCGCCGAGCTGCTCTTCGCCCACGTCGTAGATGCCGTGGCGCAGGTCCAGGCGCAGCTCGTAGGGCTGCATGTCCGCGGTCAGGACCTTGGTGGGGTCCGCGGTGTTCACGGTGAACAGCATGGAGCGGCCCACGGTGCTGGGGTCGAAGTCGTCCGCGAAGGGATCCAGCGCGACCTCGATCTCGTCGAACTCCCCGGAGACGGAGGCCGCCTGGAAGGTGTCGCGGTCGTTGAGGTAGGTGCGCTCGTAGGACTCCCAGTCGCCGTTGAACACGGCGTCCTGGTCGGGGCGGACCAGGTAGTCCTCCGTCTCGATCCAGTCGCACTCCATCTCGGCCAGGGAGACCACGCCCTTGGCCATGCTCATGTCGCGGGGGCCCCAGGTGTCCTCGGCGCCGTCCAGCAGCAGCTCCCACTCCAGGGGCAGGTGCGCGACGTTCTCGTCGGACAGGTCCCCGACGGTGAAGGAGTCGGTGTCGTCGGTGTCGTTGCCCACACCCACCAGCTCGTAGCCCTCGGCCTCGTACCAGGCCATGAAGCCCTGGACGCCCGCCTGGAACATGGCGTCGTCGTCGTAGAAGTGCTGCACCATGTAGCTGGTGCTGGCGTCGAGGCCCTCCGGGGCGGGGGGCGGGGGGCTGCAGGCGAAGAGAGACCAGAGAAGGACCATGGGAACGTGCTCCAAGGGGCGCAACATACACGCTCGGGGCCGGTTCTGGATAGGGGGAGCCCGTGGAGGTCCTGTGTCCCTGCTTGCCCTTGCCCTGAGCGTGCCCGCCCTGGCAGCGCCCAACGCGAACGTGGTGCTCGGCGCCAACAACGCCGACGATGAGCCCCTGGGTGACTTCACGCCCACCGGGAACGTGTCGACGTCCGCCACCTACGATTTCTATCCGGACGTCAGCGGGGCGCAGCTCGAGCAGAGCTTCATCCTGCGCAACGACGGCGACGAGGACCTGACCCTGGACGCCCCGCAGATCTGGGACGACCAGGAGCTCACCGTGTCGCTGGGCGACTGCGAGGGGCTCAGCGTGCTGGCGGCCGGAGAGCGCTGCACGTTCACCGTGACCCTGCTCGCGGACGCCGCGCTGCCCGGCAGTTACAGCGGCCGGCTGGAGGTCGAGACCAACGACCCCGACGCCGAGGTGTTTTCGTTCGAGGCGGTGTTCGAGAAGCCCGCCGATGGGTCGGGGTGCAGCAGCGCCCCCAACGCAGGCTGGGGACTCTGGGTGTTGGCGCTGGGCCTGCTGGGGTGGCGCCGCCGCCAGAGCTGAGGGGCCCCATCCGGAATGGTCCAGCCCCGAAGGCGTCAGCGTCTCTCGTTGTAGAGGGCCAGCCAGTCGTTGATGTCGGCGGACTCGAAGTGGGGCTGGCCGTCGATGAACAGGCAGGGGACCTGCGTGCGGCCGGTGCGCTCTCTCAGGAGCTGCCGGGCGTGGCTGTCCTGGCGGGTGTCCCGGAGCTCGACGCGGTCCTCCAGCCCAAGCGCGCTGAGCTGGCGCAGCACCCGCTGACAGAAGGGGCAGCTCCGGTACTGGTAGAGCACGAGGCTCTCGCTCCCGGTGGGCTCGGGGAAGCCCCGGGGGAGGGAGGGGGGGCCATCGCTGCCCATCAGGCTGGAAAAGAAACTCACGACATTCACTCCACGCGACCAGCAAGGTACGCACACCCGCCAGCGAGGACACCCGCCCCCGCGCATGGCCGACATTCACGAGCATGATTCCGCACAAGAGCAGAAGTTGCGGGGTCATGGGGCCTGCTCCCAGCGCTTGAGCAGGGCCTCTGCCACGGCGATGCGCCAGTCCCGCCGAGCCCGCAGGGCGTCCCCGAAGACCCGCCAGCAGCCGGGACCGGTCTCCACCAGGCGGGTGAGGAGGCGGCCGGCGGTGGGGTCGTCGGTGAGCAGGGGCAGCGGTTCGTCCAGGCGCACGAGCACGCCTTCGTGTCGGCGGAAGCTGCCGTCGGGGTAGATCTCCCCCATCTGCAGCTCCCAGCGCCAGTCGCGGGCGCGCACCAGACCGTAGGCCAGCGCCCAGTGGTCCGGGCGCATGTGGGGGAGTCGCTGCCAATGGGAGAGGGGTCGCATACTGAACTCGTGTTCAGTCTATATCGGACCCCGGAGCCAAAAACTGTCCGGCGATCGGGGGGCTCTCCAGATCCAGGCTGGAGGCCCCCGCAGCGTGCCCGCTCAGAAGCAGTTGCGGGCGGGCGCCTCTTCGATCAGGGTGCCGTCCTCGATCACGAGGCCCGCGCCCTCCTCCCACTTGATGATGCCGGCCTCCCAGACCTCGTCGTCCGCGATGGACTCGGTGAGCTCGGCGGAGAGCACGCCGTTGAGGTAGAAGCGCAGGGTGGCCGAGGACGCGCCGTCCCCGTTGGCGTCGAAGTTGTGGACGCGCACCGGGTAGCGGCCATCGGCCGGGCTCAGGATGTTGATGTTCTCGGGCCCGAAGCCGCTGCGGTCGTCCAGGTCCAGGCGGGGGTCGTCGTCGCCGCTGGTGAGCGCGCCCCAGTTGGGGGAGCGGTTGCAGTAGCTGACGTCGTCGGGGGAGTCGAAGAACTCGATGTCCTCGGCGTTGGCCATGTGCAGGTCCAGGTCGGCGTGGCTGGTGTTCCACAGCAGCTCGACGTGGATGGCGTCCTCCGGGATGGCGTCCATGTCGCACTCGGCGGGGGCGCTGGTCACGCCCAGCTCGTTGACCACCTGGAGGGTGACCTCGTAGCTGCCGGCGATGTCGAAGTAGACCTCGGCGGTCTCCCCGCTGCTCTCCTGGAGCTCGGCAGAGGCGCCGTCGGGGACACGGGCCAGGCTCCAGATGTACTCCACCAGCTCCAGGCCGTTGGGGTCGTAGGAGCCGCCGCCGTTCAGGGTCCGGGACTCGGGCGGAGCGATGTCGCTGGGGCAGGCGATCTGGGCCACGGGGTACTCGTAGTCGCCGCCGCCGTTGCCCAGGAGCTGCACCTGCACGCTGGGCTCGTCGGGGTCGTCGCTCTCCAGGGTCCACAGGCCGTTGTCGCCGGCAGCGTCGGTGGGGGTGTAGGCCACGATGGCGGTGGTGCTGCTGCCGGCCGCGATGACGTCGCCGTCTTCGGGCTTCTGGGCGATCACGAAGTTGCCCGAGCCGGTCTGGCTGCTGTCGGTGATGCGCAGGTCGCCGTCGCCCACGTTGGAGATGGTGACCCACTGCACCGAGGTGTTGCCGGGCGCGACCGAGGGGAAGTCCAGGGTCTGGACGTCCAGCTCGATGTCCGGGGTGGGGCCGTCGCTGCCGACGCCGGTGATGGGCAGAGCGAAGTCCTGCTGGTCCGGGTCGTTGTGGTCCATCTGCAGGGTGGTCGCGTAGTCCAGGTAGGTGGCGGGCAGGAAGTCGACCTGCAGGACCAGGCGCTCGTCGGACTCCAGGGTGAGGGGGAACTCCAGGGCGTAGGTCTCGGGGGCCCCGGTGTCGCCCTCCTCCTGGGGCTCCAGGCCCTGGATGGAGAAGACCCCGTCGTGGTCGTCGGAGAGCCCCAGGCTGTCGATGTCCAGCTCGACGCGGCCGCCGTTGATGATCTCGACGGTCGCGGTGGCCGGGTAGTCGACCACGACCTCGCCAAAGTCGACCTCGCCTGGGCTCACGACCAGAGAGGGGTAGAGCTGCACGATCTCGGTGTCTGACGGTGTGCACGCCAGCATCCAAAGGGTCAAGAACATGTGGTCTCCTCCCCCTCAAGGTAGCCCGGGCGCGGGGGTGTTGCCCCTGAACATCCTCCTGACAAGCGACAGCGAAGCGGCCCCTTGAGGGTTAGGCTGAAGGCCGGAGATGCCTTGTCGATGACGCGTTTGATGCTTCCTGGTGCCCTGCTGGGCCTGCTGGCCTGCAATAGCTGCCAGGGCTGCGCCCCGGGGCCCTCGACGGTGGACACCCGCTCCGAGGAGGACACCCAGGACACGGACTCTGGCGGTGAGGACTCCCCTGGAGACACGGACACCGCCCCTCCTCCCCCCTGTGAGTTCCCGGAGCTGGAGCCCAACAACGGCCCGGACGACGCGAACCCGCTGGACATGCAGGCCTGGGGCTGCGGGATCTTCGATGTGCCCTATGACTTCGACATGTTCGAGGTCACGCCCACCCAGGGGGGCTGGCTCAAGGTGGACGTGGACGCGGTGGAGCTCGGGAGCCCGGCGGCGCCCTTTTTGTTCATCGAGAGCGAGAGCGGGCTGGCGGCTGGCGCGGACGCAGGCGTGGAGACCACGGACCCCCTGCTGGTCGTGCCGGTGCCCACCGCGGAGCCCTGGGTCCTGTCGGTGAACGAGGGCTACAACTCCTCGGGCGAGGAGTTCGAGTACCGGCTGCGCGCGAGCGTGGCCAAGCCGCCGCTGGAGTGGGACGCGACGCTGGGGGAGACCTCCAAGGAGAGCCCCATGCAGCTCGAGCTGGGCGAGCGCGTCTATGGCGTGGTGGACTCGGCGCAGACCGTGCACTGGGTGGAGATCCCGGTCCCCTCGGACGGCAAGACCCAGTTGAAGGTCGAGGTGATGGCGCACCGCTACGGCAGCCCCCTCAACGGGCGGCTGGCGGTCTTCCGGCCGGACGACAACGGAGATCTGCCCACCTACGCCAGCGACTACACCACCGAAGACCCCAGCGGCTCGAGCTGGGACCCCATCATGACCCTGGCCAGCGAAGGCGAGGACTCCTGGGTGCTGTCCATCAAGGTGAACAGCGGCAAGGCCACCGGCGAGCTCTACTGGTTCGTGTTCCAGGCCACCGAAGTGGTCGAGGAATAGAGAGGAGACGACAATGACCCTGATGCTTCTGGCCGCCCTGGCCTGCAAGAAGGACGAAGACCCCGGCGTCGACGACAGCAACGTGGTCGTGGACGACACCTCGTCGGATGACACCGGGCAGGAGGTCTGCGAGGCCAAGCCCGCTGAGGTCGTGCCCGAGGACGAGGCCGACGAGGTCTACCACCGGGACCTGGTGGAGATCGCCTTCACCCAGTCGGTCAGCGGCGCGAGCTTCACCCTGGGCACCGTGGACGGGCTGCACAGCACCGAGTTCCGCGAGGACTGGAACGACGCCGGCGACCGGGTGACCCTGGTGCCTGGCCGCCCGCTGGAGCCGGACCAGTACTACCTGCTGGAGATGGACGTCTGCGGGACCACCTACCAGAGCACCTTCACCACCTCCGACCTGGGATTGGGCCTGGTGGTGGGGCCCGAGGACCTGCTGGAGCGGACCTACCTGATCAGCCTGGACCAGGTGGAGTTCACCAAGCCGGAGAACGTCGCTGCGCTGGTCAAGACCTTCCTGGACATGCCCCTGCTGGTCAACATCCACGAGGTGGACGAGGGCGAGCTCTTCCTGGTGGGCGCCGAGGGCTGGATCGACGGCCAGGGCGACGTGCGCCAGCGCAAGCGCCGCAACGAGCAGGACGTCCCCACCTGGGACTTCGAGGGCGTGGACTTCACCCAGGCTCCCTACTTCTCCGCGGACAGCGCCGGCATCGTGATCGTCTACGACGGCGTGGACATCCCCATCAGCGACTTCCACCTGGAGGGCACGCTGACTTCGGACGGCAGCGCCTTTGGTGGCGGCCGGCTCTGGGGCCTGGCGGACACGCGCAACACGGCCCCGCTGCTGGGTGAGTCCGACCCCGGGCACGTCTGCGGCTTGATCGAGGGCTTCGGCGCCGAGTGCGAGGCCTGTCCGGACGGCGAGCTCTACTGCCTCTACATCGAGGGGCACGAGATCTACGCCGAGCAGGTCGAGGTCGCCAACGAGTTCGAGCGCATCGAGGCCGCCCCCGAGTAGGGGCGCTCGGGCCTCAGAGCATGCCCAGGATCCCGGCGAGCTCTTCGCGGACGATCTTGATGTCCTCGGGGCTCATGGGGTCGGCCTGGGTGCGGTCACGCAGGTCCACCAGAGCGGTCTGGATGGGGTCGAGCATGGCCGCGGGCAGGCTGTTCTCGCGGCGCATGGTGGCCACATAGGCCTGGAAGTAGGCCCCGACCTGGGGACGGTAGAACCAGGCGTGGCCGTACTCCGGGGTCCCCGCGTCATCCAGCGCCGCGGCGATGAGCTGGTAGGCCTGGATCCACGCGCCCGCCAGCAGGACCGGCAGCCAGGTGCTCTCCGAGTAGGGCTCCAGGCTGGCCAGGAGCTGGATGTGCAGGTGGTCGAGGTGGGGGCTGAGCCGCTTGGGATCCGGGTCCACCTCCAGCAGCTTGCGCAGCCCCCGGACCTCCGCGATGGCTGGCGAGTCCGGCGCGAGGACAGAGAGTCCGGCTTCGATGCGGTCCAGGCGGGCCAGCAGCACGGGGGTGTCCTGCGCGGGCAGCTCCACCAAGAACGCGCCGATCTCGGCTCCCGTGCGCCCGGCGGCGATGCGCTCCACCGAGACCGCGGTCTTGTACTCGATCTCGGCGGCGTGCTTGGCGCAGTGGGTGGCGATGCCCTGGGACTCCAGGCGGGTGAGGAGCTCGCTGGGGAGCGGGATCAGCGCGGGCTGCTCGGGCCAGGCGTCGAAGGCGGGGGTGGGCTCGGGCTGGCTCTGGGGGGCCGGTTCCGCATTGGCCTGGGGGGCCGGCTCGGGCTCCCCGGTGCAGGCCAGCAGGAGCCACAGCACTACTGGACCACCACGGTGGTGCCCTGGCTGGGGATCTCTGCGGCCAGGGAGTTGGGCATGGCCCAGAGCTGGCCGCTCTGGTTGATCACGACGAGCTGGTAGCTGCCCCGGGGGAAGGCGTCGCCGGCCAGCACCTCGACCGTACCGTCGGCCAGGGTGCGCTGGGCCTGGGGCAGGAACATCAGGGACAGGGTGTCGGAGGCGAAGGGCGTGTTCACGGGGGTCTCATCGGCCACACCGAAGGGCGACACGAGCATTTGTGTGAGCGCGGGGGTCTCCACCGGCTCGCCCGAGGCGTCGCTGATCTGCACGAGCAGCACCAGAGGCCACATGTCGAGCGCCCCGAGCGCGGCGAGCTGCGCGTCCGGGTAGGGATCGGCCGCGCCGTCGCCGTCCAGATCCTTGAGTCCCAGGGTGAAGGTGGTGGGGCACCAGGCGGCCTGGGGGCTGTTGAGCTGCAACAGGTCGTGGTCGATGCCGGTGCTGCGCAGGGTGAGGGTCTGGAGGCTGCCCTCCAGGTCGCTGGGATCGGGCGAGATGGTGGGGTCGAACACCGGGGAGACGCCGTCGGTGGTGAACGCGGGGCGCTCGGTCTCCAGAGGCGCGCCCACCAGCAGGGTGAGGCCGTCCACGCGCTCGGGGGGCGTCAGCGTCAGGACGCTGGGGGTGCTGCTGGCGGCGCTCGCGACGTAGGCGCCGACCTGGTCGCCGCAGGTGGCCCCGCCGGTGACGTCGGAGTTGGCCGGGAAGGGCTTGAAGTCGCCGTCGTTGTCGATCAGCGCGGTGAGCAGGTAGCTGCCCTCGGAGATGGCGGTCATGGCCCACTCCGCGCTGGCCGCGCCGTGCCCCGTGTCCGGCCCGGCCCAGGTCCAGGAGGAGGCGCCGAAGGTGGCGAAGTTGACGGGGCTGCCGGTCCCGTTGGGGGGCGGCGGGTCGGTGGCGTCGTAGAGCAGCACGTGCCCGTTTCCGGGCTGGTCGGGGCCGCCCTGGGCCAGGACCACGTCGCCGGAGAGCACCACCTGCTCGGGGTAGCTGCCGGTGTCGAGGGCCACAGGGGGCGTGTAGCAGGCCAGGGTGAGCAGCAGCATGATCAGAACCGGTAGGCCATGGAGGCGGTGTAGCGGGAGCCGACGGGCTGCCCCAGGGGGTGCTGGCGGGTGGGGCCGCTCAGGTCGGCGGTCCAGTTCCAGGCGGCCACCGAGAGCGTCAGGTCGGGCACGGGGTCCCAGGCCAGCCGGGCGGTGCCGATCAGGCGCCCGGAGAGGTCGGTGTCGGTGATGACGACCTGCCCGGACTCGTCGAAGGAGCGGATGCCCCAGACCTGCTTGTCCACCCACTGGGCGCCCAGGGTGGCGTCCACGCCCAGGGGGCTGCGGTAGACGACCTCGCCGTTGAGCTTGTGGCGCGGGGCCGCGCGCACGGACTGGGTCTGACCGTCCAGGCTCTGCTGCACCAGGAGCAGCGCGTAGTTGGCCCGCAGGTCCAGGCCCGGGAGCCCGAAGTAGTCCACCGCGAGCTCGCCGCCAGCCGCGCGGTATACCGGGGCTTCGTTCGTGAAGCTGGCCTGCCCGGCGATGTAGGCGCCGGAGGCGGGGTCCATGCCCTGGTCCGTGAAGCCGGCGCTGTCCACGCCGCTCAGGTCGATCAGGTTGTCCACCTGGTAGGCGAACGCCACGGCCTCCCCGCGCCACCAGTCGGAGTGCTCGTCCATCAGGCCGATCTCCACCGAGGCGATGCGCTCCGGCTCGAGCTGCAGGTCGCCCACGGTGACGGCGTGGATGCCCTCGACGCCGGTGGGGAGCGTCAGGTTGGCGTAGGACTCGATGAAGGTAGGGGTTCGGAACGCGCTGCCTGCGCTCACCCTCAAAGCTCTGCCCTCTCCCAGCGCCATGTTCATCGCCAGCCTCGGCGAGGCCACCGGGGCGTCCAGCAGGGGGTGTCGGTCCACCCGGACCGCGCCGTTGAACACGAAGCGGTCCACCCGGGACTGGAGCTGCGCGTAGCCGCCCAGGTGGTGTTCGGTGGGGGTGGTGTCCAGGAAGCCCCACGCCAGGGTCTTGTAGCGGTAGTTCACGCCCACCAGCAGCTTGTGCTGCTCCCGCGCGCCGAAGGCGAAGTCGCCGGTCAGGGTGCTGTCCACGCTGGTGTTGTCCAGGGTGGTGCTCAGGGGGGCGCTCTGGCCGACCGCCTCGTACCAGTTGCTGGTCACGCCGGTCTGCCGGTTCATGAACACGCGGGCGTAGAGGGGGCCGGTGCCGGCGTCCACGCGCACGTGGGTGCTGCGCTGGTCGAAGTAGAAGTCCCGGAGCGCGCCCAGGGAGTAGAGCTCCACCAGCCCGTCGGCGATGCCCGCGTTCACCGAGGCGAAGGCCCCGTCCGAGAGCCGCCAGTCGAGCTGCCCGTTGGCGGTCATCATCTCCAGGCTGCGGGTCTGGTCGTCCACGCTGGAGGTCCACGCGGGGTCGTTCTCCAGGTCGATCTCCTGCGCCCAGCGGCCCAGGGTGGTGTACCCGGCGCTGGCCCGGTAGCCGAGATCGCCGCTGCGCCCGGTGAGCACGGTGGACCCCTGGTAGCTGCCCTTGGTGCCCGCGGTCAGGCGCACGCTGGACTGCTCGCCGGCGGCCCCGGGGGTGATGGTGATGATGTTCACGACGCCAGCGAACGCGTTCGCGCCGTAGATCGCGGAGCCCGGACCTCGGATGACCTCGATGCGCTCGATCTCGTCCATGGTGATGGGCAGGGCGTTCCAGAGCGTTGTGCCCACCGAGTCCAGGTAGACCGAGCGCCCGTCGATCAGGATCAGCAGCTTGTTGGACAGGCGGCGGTTGAAGCCGCGCGCGGAGACGTCGGCCTGCCCGGCGGTGAGCTGCATCACGTCCACGCCGGGGACGGTGGCCAGCAGCTCGGGGATGGTGGTCGCGCCGCTGGCGACGATGTCCTCGCGGTCGATCAGGGTGACCGCGGCGGGGGCCTCCAGAGGGTCCTGGCCGAAGCGGGACGCGGTGACGACCTGGCGGCTGTAGAGGTCCTCGACCAGGGCGCCGTCGAGCTCACCCAGCCCGAGCTCACCCAGCCCGACCTCGTTGGGGCCAGGATCGTTGCCGGCTTGGGTGTCACCGGAGGGCGAGGGGGTGGACCCAGAGGCCTGGGCAGTCGCGCGCTCCTCCTTCTCCGCGAGAGACTCCGCGAGGGCGGCCAGGGCTTCGGCGTGGGCCCTCAGTTCGGCGATCTCGTCGGGGGTGGCGCTGACGGTGCCGGCGCTCTGGGGCTGGCCGCTGGGGAGCTCGGGGGCAGGCTGCTGGGCGGCCATGCGGTCCTGGAGCACGCGGATGTAGCCCTCGACCTCGGAGCGATCGATGGGCTCGGTGGCCAGGTAGGCCTCAAAGGCGTCGATGGCGGCCTGGTAGTTGCCCGCGTCGGCGTGGGCCCGGCCGATGTTGTAGAGCACGGCGGGGTGGGGGACCAGGGCGTAGGCGGCCTCGAACTCCGCGATGCCGTTGTCGTAGTCGCCCGCGGCGATCAGCTCCAGGCCGGCGTTGAAGTGCCGCCGGGCCTCGTCCTTTGGGTCGGCGAGGGCCACGGGGCTGGCCAGGGCGATCGCCAGCAGGAGCAGGAGCCCGCCGGCTTTTGGCTGGAAGCCGTGCTTCATTCGGACGTCTCCGGGGTCCCCCATCCTACAACGCCCTCAGTCGAAGGGATTGGACTTGTAGCCCGCGGGGGCCTCGTCCCCACCGTCTGGCTGGGCGGGTGGCGCGTCCTTCTGTGCACTGGACGGCGCCGACGAGGTGCTGCTGGGTCTGTCCGCAGCGGGCTTGGGGGCGGCCTTTGGGGGCTTGGGGGTGGTCTTGGGCGGGGAGGGCTTGGTGGCCTTGGGGGGCTCGCTCTGCGTCGGGGCGCTCTGCGTTGGGGCAGTCTGAGCTGGAGCGCTCTGCACCGGGGTCAGGGACAGGGTGAGCTCCAGGGGCTGGCCGGCGACCACCTGCTTGTGCAGGGACAGGGGCTCGTAGCCGTCCAGGGAGAGCTCGATGCTCTGGGGGCCGGGGGGCAGATCCGCGAGCAGCGGTGTGGTGCCGAACATGACCCCGTTGACGGTCACGACGGCCCCCGAGGGATCGCTGGTGAGGCTCACGGGGACGCTGGCGGGGGCGAGGGCGGCGCTGGGTGTCGGGGGCTCCCGCAGCAGGGAGAAGGCGCCCAGGCCTACCCCCAGCAGGGCGACGGCGGCCAGGGCCCAAGGCCAGGTCTTGCGCGGGCGGGGCTCCGACGTGGGGGCGGCGTCCAGGATGGTGGAGACGGCGGTGAACTCCTCTGGGGGGACCTCGACGCAGGCGCGCAGCACGCGAGCCAGCTCGGTCATGTCCTGGAAGCGGTCCTGGGGCTTCTTGGCCAGGCAGCGGCGGACGATGGCCTCGAGGCCCTCGGGGAGGACGAGGTCGGGGTTGGCCTTGCCCAGGGAGGGGACGGGCTCGCGCAGGTGGGCGATCATGGTCGCGGTGGTGGTGGAGCCGTGGAAGGGGTACTCGCCGCAGAGGCAGCGGTACAGGAGCACGCCCACGGCGTAGATGTCGGCGCGGTGGTCGACGTCTTCCCCCTGGACCTGCTCGGGGGCCATGCAGTGGGGGCTGCCCATGATCATGCCGGTGACGGTGATTGCCTGGTCGCCCTCGGTGAGCTTGACCAGGCCGAAGTCGACGACCTTGACGTGGTCCAGGCCGTTGCGGTCGCTGCTGACGAGCAGGTTTCCGGCCTTGAGGTCGCGGTGGACGATGCCGGCCTGGTGGGCCTCGGAGAGGGCGCCGCAGACCTGGGTCATCAGGCGGAGCAGGCGCTGGGGATCCAGGGAGCCGCCCTCCTGCTTGAGCACCGCGGACAGGGGCAGCCCGTCCACGTACTCCATGACCAGGAAGAACACGCCGTCCCCGTCCTGGCCGTAGTCGAAGAGGGTGACGGTGTGGGGGTGGTCCAGCTTGGCGAGGGTGGCGGCCTCCAGGAAGAAGCGGCGCTGGAAGGCATCGCTGTCGCTGGAGTTGGGGGGCTCGCGCAGGACCTTGAGGGCGACGCGGCGGCCCAGGGGTCTCTGCTCGGCCTCGTACACAGCGCCCATGCCGCCCTTGGCGATCAAGCGCTTGATCTGGTAGCGGTCCGCGAGCAGCCGGCCCAGAAAGGGGTCCTGCTTGGGCGGGGTGGCGTCGAGTTCGTTTCTCACGTGCGTCCGGGGAACAACTTACATTTTAGCGGTATGGATCACCTGCGTACAGGGTGGCCCGCAAGGAAGCGCGCGCTGACGGGGTAGAATCTCCAACCAAGGAACCCCAATGCCCGAGCAGTTCTTGCAGTGGTTGCCCCTGCTGACCCCCGTGTTCACGGCGGGGGCGATGGTGACCTTCCTGGCCCTGGGGGCTGTCTTCCCGCGGGTCCAGCCGGTCGTTGACTGGAAGGACACGGGCCTGAACATCGCCTCGGGTGCCTTCCTCTTTGTGCTGCGCGTGGGGCTGATCGCGGCCGTCGGTCTGCTGCTGGGCGATCAGGGCTTCATCGACCTGGGCTTTTTGGAGGGGCGCGTGTGGGCGCAGGGGCTGGTCGCCTTCCTGCTGCTGGACTTCGCGCGCTACTGGGTGCACTACGCGGGCCACCGGGTGCCCATCCTGTGGAGATTCCACCGCACCCACCACTCCTCGGAGCACATCAACGCGACCTCCGGTCTGCGCATGCACGTGGTGGACATGGTGCAGCTCACGATGATCCCCCTTGTGCTCTTCCGCCTCCTGTTCGACCTGCATCTGGCGCCGGGCGTGCTGGAGCTGGTGCTGCTGGTCGGGGTGGTCTTCGACGCCTTCGAGCACGCCAACCTGCGCTTCCCCCTGGACCGCCCCGTGAACAAGGCCTGGAACCTGCTCTTCAACAACCCGGGCTTCCACGCCTGGCACCACACGCGGAACGGGCACATCGTGGACGGCAACTACGGGCAGGCGCTCACCATCTGGGACCGCATCTTCGGGACCGACGTGACGGAGCCTCAGCCGCCGCCGCTCTACGGGCTGGCGCCGCATACGCACCTGGAGAACTCCCTGCTGGGCCTCCACCTGCTGCGCGACCGCAAGCCTTGAGCGCGACGCCGGAGACGCCCGCGCCCGCCAACGAGCCGCCTCGCTCGACGGGTCTGCGCTGGAAGCTGGGGGCCGTGCTGGTGGTCACCGGGCTCTGCCTGGCCTGGGTGCTGCGAGGGGTGCACTGGGGCGAGCTCTGGGAGGCGATGGCCCAGGCGCGCATGGGTTGGGTGCTGCCGGTGTTCGCGATCTACCTGACCAACCACTGCATCCGCTCGGTGCGCCTGCGCATGCTGATCGACCGGCCGGACATCCCCTTCCGGGAGATGTTCTCGGTGACCACGATCGGCTTCCTGGCGATCAACGTGGTGCCGCTGCGGTTGGGCGAGTTCGTGCGCCCCTACCTGCTTTTGGAGCGGCAGCAGGTGCCCTTTGGGCGCTCCCTGGCGGCCATCGTGGTCGAGCGCCTGGTGGACCTGATGTGCCTGATGGTGCTGCTGCTGCTGGTGGGCATGTTCGTCGAGCTGCCCGTGGACGGGCTGGTCATCCAGGGGATCGACGTGGTGCAGGCGGGGCAGCGCGTGTTCGGCGTCAGCATCGGCGTCGGGCTGCTCTTCCTGCTGGCTCTGGCGGCCATCGGTGAGCCGGTGATCCAGCTCGTGCTGCGGCTGATCCCGGTGCCCGCGCTGGCGGAGAAGCTGGGGGGATTCCTGCGCAGCTTCCACTCCGGGCTGGTCAACCTGATGAAGCGCCCGGCGCGCGCGCTGGCGGTGCTGGCGATGTCCGGCACCATGTGGGTGGGCATCGTGCTCTCGACCTGGCTCGTGCTGCACGCCTTCGCGGGGCTGCCCACGGGCTGGGACGCGGCGCTGACCACCTGGACGCTCATCATCACGGGCATGACGCTGATCCCCACCCCGGGCTTCTTCGGCAGCTACGAGGCCTTCGCGGTGGCGGCGCTGTCGCTGTGGGGGGTGTCGAAGTCGCTCGCGACTGCCTTCGCAGGGACTCTGCACCTCACCCAGTTCCTGTTCATCGTGGGCCTGGGCAGCATCTTCCTGGTCGTCGAGGGCATCAGCCTGCGCAGCGTGGTGGACCGCTCCCGGGACGCGTTCAAGGAGTCCTGAGCGGCAGGCCCTCGGCGCCCGGCAGCACCGGCGCGAGCAGCAGCAGGAGCGCCACCGCGAGCACCACGAGGGCCCCCACCCCGTGACCCACCAGCAGCGCCGCCGCGCGCCCGCGCTGTCCGGGGTGACGCAACAGCAGGACCCCAGCCAGCAGGCCGGTGGCGTGCGCCAGCGGGAGGCCGATGGACGCCAGGGTGAGGACCAGGGCGGCGATCAGCGCGGCGCCCATGCCCAGCGCGACGAACAGGGCCGCGATCACCGGGCCGGGGTCCGGCTGCGGCACGAAGCTGGCCAGCCCGTAGACCACCAACACGGTGGCTGGGAGGGCGATGAGGGCGGCCCCCCACAGGGCGAGGCCCCCCCAGGAGCTGAGGGCGGCGAGGGGGCGGAGCCAGGTTGGCGGAGCCATGGGCTGCCATTGTGGGGGCTGGGGGGGGCCAGAGCCAAGAACCCCCGGCGCCCGAAGGCACCGAGGGTCCTGTTCCGCAGGGGAGGGCGGCTCAGTCGCGGCGGCGCCGGAGCAGCGCCAGGCCGGCCAGGAGCCCCAGGATGGCGCCCAGGCTGCCGCCCCCGTTGCTGCTGGTGGAGCAGGTCATGCCGCCGCCGCCGCCGAAGGTGGCACCAACTTCGACCAGGCCAGGGTCGTCGTCGCTGGGGTCCAGGGGATCGGTGCCCGCGGTGACCTCGTCCCCGTCGTCCACGCCGCCGTTGTCGGTGTCCGCGTTGTTGGGATCGGTGCCGTAGGTGTCGACCTCCTCGCCGTCGCTCAGCCCATCGTCGTCGCTGTCCGCATCGGTGGGATCGGTGTTGGTGTCGTTGATCTCGACGCCATCATCCAGCCCATCCTCGTCGGTGTCTGCCACCGTGGGGTCGGTGCCGTGGACGTTGACCTCGTCCCCGTCGGAGAGGGCGTCGCCGTCGCTGTCGGGGTTGTTGGGATCGGTGCCCACGTCGACCTCGTCGCCGTCCTCCAGGCCATCGCCGTCGGTGTCGGGGTTGTTGGGGTCGGTCTCGTGCTCCTTGATCTCCTCGCCGTCCGTCAGGCCGTCGCCGTCGGTGTCGGGGTTGTTGGGATCGGTCCCGTAGACCTCCGTCTCGGTGATGTCGGTCAGGCCGTCGCCGTCGCTGTCGAGCTGGTC
>JAZAMN010000051.1:0-34491 GCA_036229005.1 Myxococcota bacterium | reverse complement strand
AGGGGAGGAGGGGATCTGGGGGGCCTCACACCCAGCCCCACCTCGCCGATGCCGATCAGTCCGCGATGATGCGGAGCTCCGCGATGACAGGGAGGTGATCCGAGGCATCCTCGCAGGCCCCCCGACCCGGGCTGTCCCCCTCAAAGGCGATGGGGGCGTCCGCGGTGCCCTCCAGCAGGCAGGAGTAGACCATCGCGGCCTGGGGCTCCACGGCGTCGCTGGCGTAGATGTAGTCGATGCGGCGTCCCGAGCTGGGCCGCGTGCCCAGGTCCCCGTCGATCTGGGCGGCCTGGACCAGGCGGAGGCCGGCGTCCGTGAGGGGGGCGAAGGGGTCGTTGCGCAGGCCCTGGTCGCTGAGCTGGTCGCTGAGGTCGTCGCCGAGGCTGTAGCTGCTGGGCAGACCGCTGGGGAGGCTGGACCAGCTCGCGGGGCTGCCGGGCACGTCGGAGACCTGCTCGTTGAAGTCGCCCATGACCACCACGCGGCTTCCCCCCAGGCGGGCGGCCTGGCCGGCGCGCTCGGCGTCCACGTTGCGGCGGAAGGCGTCGTCCTCGTCAAAGCCGGACTTGAAGTGCACGCCCAGGAAGGTGACGGTCTCGCCGGTCTGGGGGCCGAGCACGCGCAGCTCGGGGATCTGGCGGGTCAGGTCGCGGGCGCCGCTGTCGCCGCTGAGGGTCTCGCCGTCGTAGACCGTGCTGCTGGCCAGCTCCAGGCGGGTGAGGGCGGCGTTGTGGAGGGCGCCGAAGTCGTTGTTGGACTCGCTGACGACCTGGTGGCCCAGGGCCTGGGCGAAGGTCTCGAGCTGGTCGTCTTCGTAGCCGTCGATCTCGTTGAGCAGGATGACGTCGGCGTCGATCCAGCTCAGGACCGTGAGGGCGTCCCCGTACTCCTCGGAGTCGGGCTCCCCCAGGGACTGGATGTTCCAGGTCACCACGCGCAGGGTGTCCGCGGCGGGGGCGGCGGTGTCGTCGCTGAGGGGGCCGTCTTTGCAGGCCAGAGCCAGGAGCAGGAGCATGGCTGGGGGTGTATCCCACCAGGGCAGGCGGCTGCACAGCGCGTTAGCTGGCCGTCATGCAGAAGCCCCTTTCCATCGTGCCGATCGCGCCGCCTCCCGCCCCTCAGCGTGTCCGTCGAGACGCGGTGTTCGCCGCCGAGGGGGAGAAGCGGAACCGCTACCACCTGCCCAGCGCGCTGGACTCGGGCAGCCCCGTCGGCTTCCGCATGCGGGTGCCCCTGTCCGCCGCCGAGGTCTCCGCGGCGCTGCCCCTGCTCAGCCTGGAGCGGCCCACCGCCTTTGGCGCCTTCGGCCTGGACCCGACCCCCACCGAGCAGGAGCTCTTCGAAGAGGCCTCGCTGGGGGTGCTCTCCGCCCGGCAGTCCACCAACTTCCGCGGGCACCGCCAGGTCACCCTGGGCCCCGCCGAGAGCGCGCGCGTGGCCGAGCTGCTGCGCGGGCTGGACCACCTGGAGGGGCCCGTTTTGGACGGCGCAACGCACACCCACCTGTGCCTGAGTCGGCCCTACCGCACGCCCTTCACCTTCCTGCTGACCTTCATCGGCCACAAGCCCGGCCTGTCCCTGGGGACGGTGCCCCTGCGCGGCATCCGCAAGACCCTGTGGCACGAAGACGACATCCCCACCATCGGCTACCTGCAGCACCTGCACCTGGGCATCTGGGCCGACGCCATCGAGCGGGCCGCCGTCATCGCCAGTAGCGGCAAGCGCCAGGCCAACGTGTTCGTGGGCCCCTTCTGCACCGAAGCCCGCCGCGATGAGCAGCCCCAGGTCCGCGCTGAGCTGGAGCGCCTGGCCGGCATGACCGACAGCGAGCGGCGTCTGGGCTGGCGCGTGCACATGGTGGCCCAGGTCGGAGGCGTGCAGCGCCCCATCGAGCTCCCGCGCAAGCTCTGGCGCAAGCTGGGTGCCAACCTGCTCTCCTTCCGCTCCGAGCGCATCCAGCCCGGCGTGAACATGGAGGAGAAGGCCCCCGCCCCTTACCACCAGCGCCAGGACATGGATGTCTCCGATGAGACCGCGTACATGGCCGGCCGCGCGGGCTACAACGCCTTCGCCCACTGGACCGGCGTGGACCGCGACAAGGCCAAGGAGCTGCTGCTGATGGAGCGCGTGGACGTGCTCACCGACGGCGGCAAGGAGCGCCTGCGGGACATCCGCCAGGAGCTGGGCGACATCACCGACAAGGTGGTGGACAACCTGCCCCTCTGGGCCGACCTGCCCACCGGCAAGCTGCTCTCCCGCTCCGCCGCTCGGGGCCGCAAGGCCTTCGCCCTGGCCGGTCAGCGGATCTACATCGGCGGCCTGGACCGGGGGGAGATCGAGGCCGCCGGGCTGGACTGGAACCAGGCCGTGCGCGCGTTTGGGGCCGCCGCCTCCCGCTCCGCGCTCTACTGCGAGCTGGCCGGCGTCACCGAGCTGCCCGCCGACTGCGACCTGCTGGCCGGCATCTGCCTGATGGCCGGCCCCGTCAACCAGAACGACGTGGGCAAGTCCTTCTTTGGCTACCAGGACCTGCTCTGCCAGGCCTTCCCGGACAAGGACCCCACCTCGCTGCTGGTGTGGACCCTCAAGGCCAAGACCGTGGGCGACCCCATCGGCAACGAAGAGCAGCTCCTCAACGCCCGCCGCAAGGGGGCCCTGGTGGACCTGCGCGCCGCCCCGCACGAGGTCGTCTCCCTGCGGGTGGAGGGCAAGCAGGTGCCCATGCGCAAGCGGGACGGTCGGCTCAACGCTGAGCGCGCCTATGGCGACCTGGACAACTTCGTGCGGGACCCCGCCGGCGAGGACATCCCGGGCAACCTGGGCTCCCCCTGGCCGCGGAGCTGGGCCTCCGAGCACCCCTGGGCCGGAGAGTCGCAGTGAGCCTCAGCCTCGAGTTCGAAAGCCCGCCCGAGATCTCCCTGGGCCAGGTGGTCCTGCAGCGAAAGCCCGGCCTGGAGCCGGGCGACTCCATTCCTCGCATTCAGGCCCATCTGCGCGAGCTCGTTGTGCCGGCTGTCCCAGAGTACCGGGCGGTGTGCGGTCTCCCTGAAGGGGGCCTCCCGCCCCTCTACCCCCAGATCCTGGCGGAGTCCCTGCACAGGGCCATCCTGGCGCACCCCGAGATGCCCCTGCCGGCCGCCGGGATGGTCCACATGCGGCAGAGCGTGGCCCAGGTCCGCCCGGTCCAGGAGGGGGAGCGCGTGTCCGTGACCTGTTGGGTCGAAGGCCAGCGCCCCGCCCGCCGAGGGGTGGAGTTCGACATGCACACCGCCCTGCGCGACAGGGGAGACCAGGTCATCTGGCGCGGCACCAGCACGGTGCTCTCCAAGCACGGGCCCGGCGACGGCCTCAAGCGCCGCCCCCCCGAGCAGCCCCCCATGCGGGTCTCCCGCAGCACCACCTGGCAGGTCCCCGAGAGCCAGGGGCGCCGCTACGCCGCCGTCTCCGGTGACTGGAACCCCATCCACGCCCACGCCCTGACCGCCAAGCTCTTTGGCTTCAAGCGGGCCATCGCCCACGGCATGTGGACTCTGGCGCGGGCCCTGGGCGAGCTGGATCAGGACCTGCCCCAGCACGGGGTCGGCATCACCGCCAGCTTCCGGCGGCCGGTGTTCCTGCCCAGCGCCCTGATCTTCGAGTCCGGCGAGCGCGGCGAGTCCCTGGGCTTCGAGCTGCGCGAGGCCCGCTCCGGAAAGGTCTGCCTCCAGGGCAGCGTCGCCCCCCTCTGAGCCGTGGGCAAGCCCAAGGAGACCGCGCTCTATCCGCCCGTGAAGGCCTTCCTGGAGGCCCAGGGCTTCCAGGTCAAGGGCGAGGTGGGCCCCGCCGATGTGGTCGCCTTGGACGCCCAGGGCGAGCCACTGATCGTGGAGCTGAAGACCGGCTTTTCGCTCACACTGCTGCAGCAGGCGGTCGCCCGGCAGGCCATCACCGACCGGGTCTACGTGGCCGTCCCGCGCTGGTCCGGCAAGGCCGGCTGGAGGGCCTTCAAGGGCAACGTGGGCCTGTGCAAGCGCCTGGGCGTGGGCGTGCTCTCGGTCAAGCTGGACGACGGCACGGTCAAGGTCCACAGCGAGCCCACCGGCTTCGTGCCGCGCAAGTCCAAGGTCAAGCGCCGCCGCCTGCTCAGCGAGTTCAAGCGCCGCGAGGGGGACCCCAACCTGGGCGGCACCCGCGGTCCGGTCACCACCGCCTACAAGCAGGAGATCGAGCGCCTGCGCGACTACCTGCGCGAGCACGGCCCCACCAAGGGCTCCGTGGTCGCCCAAGCCACCGGGGTCAAGTACGCGACCCGGATGCTGCGCGACAACCACGCGGGGTGCTTCGAGAAGGTGGAGCGGGGGGTCTACCGGCTGGTCGAAGACTGAGTCAGAGCGTCTTGCCCCGGGGTCCATGCAGCGCCACGATGGCGTCCCGCAGGTAGGCGGCCAGCCCCGGCTGGCGCTCGTCGTAGTGCTCGGCGAAGCGCGGGTCCTGCACGTACATCTCGGCCAGGCCCCGGTGGATCTCCGCCGGGCAGTCGTAGAACCAGCGCTCGGTGTGAAGGCGGTGCTGCTCGGCCAGGGCGATGGCGCGGGGGTGCGTGGGGGGCAGCCCCTGGACCAGCAGCTCGGCGAGCTCGGCCTCCAGGGCCTCCTGCTGGGCCTTGATCTCCTTCCACTCGCTGGGGCCGTAGCGCTTGGTGCGCGCGGCGGCCTGCTTCCAGGGCTCGGTGTCGCCCCAGCGCTGCTCGGCCTCGGCCTCGAACGCCGAGGGGTCGAAGCCCTCGAAGATGGTCAGCATGTCCTCGCTGGTGGAGGGGAGTCCGGACAGGCGCTGCTGGATCACCCGATCCAGAGCGGTGATCCGGGATTGGAGAGCCGCCGACTGCTCCGTCAGCCTCCTCCTGTGCTCCTGCAGGGCCTCGAGGGGGGCGTCCTCGGAGGCGTCGAGCAGGGCGCCGATCTCCTCCAGGGGGAAGCCCAGGGAGCGCCAGAACAGGACGGCCTGCAGGCGCATCAGCGACTCGTCGTCGTACTGGCGGTAGCCGGCCTCGCTGCGGGCGCTGGGGGGCAGCAGGCCGATGTCGTCGTAGTGGCGCAGGGTGCGCACCGAGACGCCGGCCAGGCGGGCCAGCTCGCCGATCTTGTGGGGCATTGGGGTCCTCCTGGGGCCAATGTGGGGCCTCACGCTGCGTGAGGGTCAAGCCCCGGGGGGCAGAAAGTCCAGTAGGCTGGGTCTCTGGAGGAAGGATGACCCGTCTGCTGCCCACACTGCTCCTCACCGCTCTGGCCGCCTGCGTGGGCGACAAGACCCCCACAGACTCCGACACCAGCGAGGTCACCGACTCGTCGACGCCCTCCGGGCTCCCTTTGGTGGAGATCGTGACCGACCTGGGCAGCGTCGTGGTGGAGATCGACACCGAGCAGGCCCCCGTCACCGGGGAGAACTTCCTGCAGTACGTGGACGATGGCTTCTACGACGGGGACGACGGGCTGGGCGCCACGCTGTTCCACCGGGTGATCCCGGACTTCATGGCGCAGGGCGGCGGCGTGCTGGCCAGCGGGGAGCTCAAGACCCCCCGCGACCCCATCGCCAACGAGTCGGACAACGGCCTGAGCAACCTGCGGGGCACCATCGCCATGGCGCGCACCAGCGAGCCGGACTCGGCGAATAGCCAGTTCTTCATCAACGTGGTGGACAACGAGTTCCTGGACATCGATGGCAGCTACCCGCCCGGCTACGCGGTGTTCGGCAGCGTGGTCAGCGGCATGGAGGTCGTGGACGCCCTGGTGGGGCTGGACACCGACAGCGCGGATCGGCCCTTGGTGGACCACCCCATCCTGGACTGCGAGCGGGTGGAGTAGAGTGCCGCGGTTGTAAGGAAGTGCCGGAGCGCGCGTTGTGTTGTCGTGCTGCTTCCCATCCGACCGAGGAGACCCCCATGTCCGCACGAAAGATTGCCTTTGCCCTGATCACCTCGCTTGCGCTGACCAGCGTCGCGGTGGCTCAGGACCGCAAGGGCGGAGAAGATGAGGGCCCCCGGGCCGAGTGCGTCGAGATCCCCTGCTTCGACCTGAGCGGCCGCGTCCAGGAGCTCGCGCCGACCTGGAAGGAGGGCGAGGACATCCAGGAGAAGCTGATCCAGATGGAGGCGGACCTGGCCACCATCGAGCCCGACCTCAAGGCCGCCATCGGCGTGGCCGAGGACGCCCCCCTGGAGAAGGCGCTGACCGACTTCCAGGAGATGGCCGGCGACAAGCTGATCGTGGCCCTCGAGGGCGGCAAGGTGAAGTTCGACGCGACCGAGGACGCGCCGGACAACGTCAAGGCCTTTGTGGAGGCCGGCAACAGCGCGGTGGCCAAGCTGGACGCCGTCGCGCAGCAGGCCCAGAGCCTGGAGGGCGACATCACCCGCGTCGGCACCGAGGGCGCCGCTGCCGTGGAGAAGGTCGACAAGAACACCCTCAAGAGCAACGGCCTCAAGGTCGCGGACCTCAAGGGTGAGCTGGACATCGTCAAGCACAACAAGGACGCCGCCGCTGGCCTCAAGGACCGCGCCGCGAGCGTGACCGGCGAGGCCACCCGCCTGTCCGGGATGCTGACCGCGCTGGCCAAGTAGGGCGCGCCGGATTTGAGAGACGCTTGACGGGCTGAGGCCTGCCTTGGCCCGCGCGGTGTCTATGCTCTCCCTATCCGCCGGTCTGAGTGACTGGCGGGATCGGGAGGACACATGCGGACTCTGGGACGTCGACTGCTTCAAGGGCTCTTGGTGCTGACGCTGCTGCTGCCTCAGGTGGCGCAGGCGCGTCAGGTGCGCCTGGAGCTGAGCGTTCCGGAGCACCGCCAGGGGCTGAGCGCCGCGGTGGACATCTGGGGCTTTGAGGGCGGCGAGCGCGTCTGGCTCCGAGACGACGGCGAGCTGGAGGGGGACATTGCTGGTGACGGCGTGCTGGTGGGCGTCTATGAGCCCGGGGGCCCGGAGTGGCTCAGGGAGAGCCGCCATGGCCACAACATGTCCCTGCGGATCGACGGCTATGAGCGGGACTTCCTGGTCGCGGTCGCGGAGCCCGAGGAGGACATCCACGTCCACTGGACCTTGAGGGGCGCGGGAGAGGGGACCCTCAGCGAGCCCGAGGTCAAGCGGATCGATGTCCGGGGCCAGTCCCAGCGCCCCATCCAAGTCGCCGTCGCCGGTGGGGCGGTGCTGGTCGCGCTCGGGGGGCTCGCGCTGCGGGTTCGCTCCCGCTGAGCGACAACCCCTACCGGGCCCCCGCGCAGGCCGTCGAGCGCGAGCCGGCGGACATGAGCGTGTTCGGCGCGCTGCGGCGGGCGCTGGGCGTGTTCAAGCCGGTGGCCCCGGTCGCGTTCGCCGTGGGGGTGGGCCGCGGGCTGATGCGCCGCGCGCTGGGCAACCTGGCCGACACCCCCTGGGGCGAGCAGAACGAGCTGTGGCGGGTGGTCGGTGTGCTGCTGGACCTGCCCTACCTGGCGCTGGTGGTGGGCGCGGTGATGGTCTGGGGGCTGCTGCGCCTGGAGGCCCGCGAGCCCGAGCTGGGAGACGCCCTCCGCCGGGTGCTGCCCCGCCGCCTGCTGTGGGTGCTGGGCGCCAAGCTGGGCATCGCCTGCTTCCTGCCCTGGCTGGCCTTCCACGCCCTGGCCATGGCGGTGACCGCGCAGCTCACCCTCCGGGCCGACGCCCGCTGGGACGTGGAGAGCCGGGGCCTGCTGCGCCCCATCCTGGTGCTGGGGCTGCCCTACGCGGTCTGGGCGCTGTTGCTGCTGGGCGTGGATCTCTGGCCGCGCACGCCGTGGTGGATGGCGCTACTCTGGGGCCTGGACGGCGTCGCCGTCGTGCTGTTCACCATGGCGGTGGGCGCGTGGTTCCTGCAGCGGGAGGCCCTGGGGCTCACCCAGACGCGGGCGCCTGAGGGGGAGTGAGTCCATGGAGAATCCCTACGCTGCACCCGGGGTCGCCAGGAGCGAGCCCGCCGTCGTCACCCCCCGGATTGGGGATTCCCTCTCGCGGCTGGGACGCCTCGGCGCGGGGGTCTGGGTGGCCTTGGCCGGCCTGGGCTTCCTTGAGGGGGGCGTGGCCGCTGGCATCGCCGGGGTCTCCGGCAGCTCGGGGGAGTTCGGAGGGGCAGATTTCTTGCTCCTGGGGCTCTTCGGCTTGGCGCTGGAGGTGCTGGTCGCTGGCCCCCTGTATGCCTGGGCGGTGCCCCAGCTCCGGGGTGCGCCCGCCCAGCGGAACATCTCCCAGGTGCTGCGCTTTCGGCTGGTGGCCCTCCCGGTCGCCGCGCTCCTGACCGGCGTGTGCGCCCTGCCGGGGATGCTGGCCTACGTACCGCTCGCCGTCGGCACCGCGTTCAAGGCGCTGGGACGCAGCGGCTCCATCTTCAACCTGCGGGAGCAGCTCTGGCGCCCCCTGCTGGTGGTCGGGGGACCCTTCGCGCTCTTCGCTCTCGCTTCCCTGTTGCTCCGGCTCAAGTTTCCCGCCGCCTGGTGGATCGTGGGCGTCTACGTGGTCGATGCGGTGCTCAGCGGCACGATGATCCTGACGCTGGCGGCCTGGATGCTGGAGTTCCGGGAGCGCAACCCCGGACAGGACGGCGCGGACGCGAGCGCTCTCAGCGCCACGTGACCCGAAGCGCCGGCTCGGGGTGCTCCGGCCAGGGGCCCAGCACTTCGCTGAGGCCGGCGGGCTCCAGCGTGACGCGGTCATTGGGGACCCAGCCCAGCACGCCGCCCGCGCAGTCCGTCGCCTCCAGCCACCAGGTGTCCCCGGTGCCCAGGGGGCCGCGGATGTGATCCACGCAGACGCGCTGCGCGGACACCCGGTCGCTCGCAGACAGCCTGTCCTCGCCGAAGCCAGGGGGTGACTGCCAGGTGGGGCCTGCGGTCAGAGTCCCGGACAGTGGGGACGCGCGTGGTCCAGCGCTCACAAACCCTTCCTCCCCCCAGGTCCACCGCTGCTCGACGTGCCGCAGGGTGGGGGACTCGCCGTCAACCCGTACGCGCTCGGCGAAGTGCTGGGTGAGCGTGGCGCCGGGCAGATCGAGCGCCATCCAGCCCCAGCGGTCGACCACGTCCAGCCCGCTCCAGTGGGGATCGAAGACGGGTTGGGAGAGGAGGGTGCCTTGGCCCACGGGCCGCGTGGGGTCCACCACCAAGAGCGTGTGGCCCACGCTGCCGGCCTCGGTGACCGTCTCATGCACGAGGACGAGCTGGTCCAGGACGCCGTCGCCGTTGAAGTCGTGCTGCGTGGTGAGCGCGACGCTGTGCGCCGAGCCCCAGCCGTTCTCGTCCACCAGCTCCAGCAGCGCGCCGCTCTGGCCGACCTGGCGAACCCAGCCGCCGTCGGTCCAGCGGCGGTCCCAGCCGAACTTCTGGGTGTACTCCCGCCCCGAGCGCGTCGCGGGCCACCACTGCGCGTCGTCGACCTGGCGCTCCGGGAGCAGGTCTCCGGGCCAGTTGGGCGCTTCGGGGAGGCCCCAGGACTGCTCGACCATCAGGTGCTCGCCGCTGACCCAGCCCCGTCCGCTGGGGCCCTCCACCAGCGCGAGTCGGTAGCCCAAGGTCCAGTCGTCCGGGGGGACCGAGGGGATCGTGGTGCTCCAGGCCAGCAGGCGCACCACCTCGCCTTCGGCGAACTCGGGGCCCACCCCACCCTCAAGCGAACCCCGACTCACCAGCGAGGTCATCAGCAGCGCGCGCGGCGCCCCCTCTGACACCTGGGCGTCGGCGGCCTGGGTGGGGGGCGCGGGGAGGCAGGACAGCAGGGCGTACAGCATGGGGACCTCGCCAGGACAACGTGGGAGGGGGGCGGGTGCTTTCAGGTAGAGTGGCCGCGGAGGGGAGATGGATCAGCCCTACAAGCCACCGGGGGCGCCGCAGGTGGCGCCCAAGCCCGCGTTCATCGACACCCTGGCTCGGAGCATCCGCCGAGCGCTGGCCTCCGGCTGGCCCGGGATGCTGGCAGCGTGCGCGGTGGGGGCCCTGAGCGCCGCGCTGCAGGTGGGCATTCGGGCCCTGCTGGCCGCAGAGGAGCAGCAGTGGGTCAGTGAGCTGAGCATCCAAGGGGCCACGGTGCTTGTGAACGTCCTCGGGCTGAGCGCGGTGCTGGCCTGGAACCTCCCCCGCCTGGAGGGCAGCACAGAGCCCTTCGCCCTGGTCTATGGGCGCCTGCTCAAGCTGCGGGTCTGGGTGGTGCCGCTGGTCGCCTTGGGGCTGGTGCTGGTGCTCCCGGGGATCGCCGCCGCGCTGCTGCTCGCCGTCGCGGTGCCTGCCGTGGCGCTGCGGCCTGGGCACCGCTGGGGCCAGGAGATCGGGCCCAGCATGGGGGTGCTGCTGCTGGTGGGCGTCCCCTATGCGCTCCTCTGGTACCCCTTTCTGAGCGTCCTGAGCACCTACTCGGACCTGGGCAGCGTGCTCGCGGTGTTCGACGCGCTGCTGGTCGTGTTCATCTTCCAGCTCCTGGGGGCCTGGCTGCTGGAGCGCCCCCGGGACACGCCTCTGCCCCCGCCCCCCTGGGAGGCGGAGGCCTGAGCCGGAGACTCAGAGCAGCTCGGCAAAGAAGTCGTTGCCCTTGTCATCCACCAGGATGAACGCCGGGAAGTCCTGGACGGTGATCTTCCAGACGGCCTCCATTCCAAGCTCCGGGTAGTCCAGCACCTCGACGGACTTGATGCTCTCCTTGGCCAGGGCGGCGGCGGGGCCACCGATGGAGCCCAGGTAGAAGCCGCCGTACTCCTTGCAGGCGTCGGTCACCTGCTGGCTGCGGTTGCCCTTGGCCAGCATCACCAGCGAGCCGCCGGCGGCCTGGAAGGGGGCCACGTAGGGGTCCATGCGCTGGGCGGTGGTGGGCCCGAAGCTTCCGCTGGGCAGGCCCTCGGGCTTCTTGGCGGGGCCCGCGTAGTAGACCGGGTGGTTCTTGATGTAGTCGGGCAGGGGCTCGCCGTTGTCCAGCAGCGCCTTGAGCTTGGCGTGGGCGATGTCGCGGGCGACGATCATGGTGCCGCTGAGCGCCACACGGGTCTTGACCGGGTGCTTGGACAGCTCGGCGCGGATGGCGTCCATGGGCTGGTCCAGGTCGATCTTCACGCTGTCGGCGCCGGAGCTGTCGGCCTCCAGCAGCAGGCGCTCGGGGTTGCGCTCCAGCTCCTCCAGCCAGATGCCGTCGCGGTTGATCTTGGCCTTGATGTTCCGGTCGGCCGAGCAGCTCACGCCCATGCCCACCGGGCAGCTCGCGCCGTGGCGGGGGAGGCGGATGACCCGCACATCGTGGGCGAAGTACTTGCCGCCGAACTGGGCGCCGATGCCGGTGGACCAGGCGGCCTCCAGCAGCTCCTGCTCCAGCTCCACGTCGCGGAAGGCCCGGCCGCCCATGCTGCCGCTGGTGGGCAGGGTGTCCAGGTACTTGGTGCTCGCCAGCTTCACCATCTTGAGGTTGGTTTCGGCGCTGGTGCCGCCGATCACGAAGGCCACGTGGTAGGGCGGGCAGGCCGCGGTCCCCAGGGTCTTCATCTTCTCGACCAAAAACGCCTTGAGGCTCTCGGGGTTGAGCAGCGCCTTGGTCTTCTGGAACAGGTAGGTCTTGTTGGCCGAGCCGCCGCCCTTGGCCAGGAACAGGAACTCGTAGCTGTCGCCGTCCTTGGCGTAGATGTCGATCTGCGCGGGCAGGTTGTCGCCGGAGTTCTTCTCCTCGTACATGCCCAGGGGCACCACCTGGCTGTAGCGCAGGTTGTTCTCCTGGTAGGTCTCCCAGATGCCCCGGCTCAGGGCGGCCTCGTCGCCCCCCTCGGTCAGCACGCGGCCCCCGCGCTTGCCCACCACGATGGCGGTGCCGGTGTCCTGGCAGACGGGCAGGGTCCCTGCCGCGGCGATCACCGAGTTCCGCAGCAGGGTGCGCGCCACGAAGCGGTCGTTGTCGGTGGCCTCAGGGTCCTGGAGGATCCGGGCCACGCTCTCCTGGTGCGCCGGCCGCAGGTAGAAGCTCACGTCGTGCATGGCCTCCTTGGCCAGGGTCGTGAGGGCCTGCGGGCTGACGCGCAGGAACTCCTGGTCGCCCAGAGAGACGACCTCGACGCCCTCGCTGCCCACAAAGCGGTAGCGGGTGTCGTCCTTGGAGAGGGGGAAGGGATTCTCGTAGCGGAACTCGGACATGGTGCTGCCTCCAGGTGCTCTGGGCCTAACCTGCGTGGCCCGCGGCCGGGTGGCGCGGACTGGGCGCGCGAGTGGGCTCGAACGCAACAGCCGGCTGCGCAAGTGCCTCCCAACGCAACAGCCGGCTGCGCAAGTGGCTCCCAACGCAACAGCCGGCTGCGCAAGTGCCTCCCAACGCAACGAGCGAGCCCAGGGTAGGCAGGGGACTCCCGGGGCGTGAACGGGATTTCAGCTACTTGGCGGGGATGGCGGCCCGCAGACCTGGCGCCTTGTCGCGTTCAGCCCGACTTGCGCGGCGGCGTGTTGCGTTCACCCCGACTTACGCGCCGGCGTGTTGCGTTCAGCCCGACTTACGCGCCCGCGTGTTGCGTTCAGCCCCCCTTGCGCGCCCAAGCCCCGCTCACCTGGCCGTCGGGTCCTCCACGCGGCCCACGAACAGCAGCGCGCCCGACGCCACGTCCCGGATCCCGAACAGGTAGGGGCGGTCCACCACAAAGGGCTGCGCCGGCATCGGCATACCCGTCGCGCGCATCATCACCGCCGTGGCGGCCGCGGCCTCGGTGCCCTCTTCGTCCACGCGCACCCAGGCCTTGTGCACGACCTCGTCGATGAACAGCCGCTCATCGCTCATCCCCGAGAAGTCTGCCTGGTCTCCAAAGGCCGGCGCCATGCCCATCGCGAACAGCGGCGCCCGCAGGGTGTCGCCCCAGCCGAACTCCAGCTTGGGCATGGCCAGATCGATCCGGGCGCTCTGGGAGGTGTCTGCACTCAGCGTCTCCAGCCCCAGCTCCGAGACCGGGACGTCAGGGTCAGGCAGCACCAACACCATCTCCTGCTCGCCGCCCTTGTAGGGGATCGCCAGCGCCTGGGCCCCCTTGAGCTTGGCGTATCCGTAGCCGCCGGTCTGGCGCATCATGTCCACCTGCACCTCTCCGCTTGGCGTCTGGAAGGCGCGCTTGCGCGTGCTGGCCGGCTCAAAGGGGGACTCCCAGTCCGCCAGGAAGTACACCGCGTTGGTCAGCACCAGTCGGGTCGAAGGCAGGATGCTGCCCTTGGGGATCAGGTCCCGGATCCGCTCCTCGGTCTGGGTCTCCACCCAGCCGTTGATGGTCTGCCGCGCGGCCTCCGCCTGGCTGTAGTCCAAGGCCTGGAAGTCCACCGCGTAGTGGGTCTGCGTCGTGTCCACGAACTCCTGCTTGAGCTCCAGGCCCTGTGCCGGCCAGATGCGGTTCACCATGCGCAGCGTGAAGTCCCCGTCGCTGCTGTTCTGCGCCTTGAGCCACGCGCCCATCGCCTGGTGCGCGTCCGGGAAGTCCAGGTGCAGGCCTTGCGCCAGCGCCTGCTGCGTCTCCCCATTGGCCCCCGCCAGGGTCATCGCCATCGCCGTCTCGATGGAGGCCGGGGAGAAGAAGAGGTTCCCGTCGCTCGGGAGCTGCGCGTACAACCCCTGAGCGAACGCGTTGGTCGCACCCCCGATGGACCCTGGCGTCGGCGAGGTGGGGCTGTCCCCTTCGTCAGGCCGCGGGACGTCGGGGTCCACCAGAGGCATCTCCACGGGCTTGACCTGGGGGTCGACCTCGGTCATGGGCGCGGGGTCCGGCTCGGTGCGTCCGGCGCAGGCCAGCAGGAGGAACAGGTGCGTCATGGGTCAAGCTCCTTGGGTCATCACTGAGCTAATGCACCAGCCGCACCTCGGCTTACACCGGGGTCATCCGGAGGTCTGTGGGCCACCGAGCCCGAGCGGTCAGCCCCGCTGCTTGCGACGCCCCGCAGCCTTCTTCTTCCCCTGCTCCTGCGGCTGGCTCTCGGTCTGGCCGGAGATCTGGATGGGGCCCTCCAGCGCGCGCGTCAGGCGCTGCTCGAGCTCAGGGAGGGAGTCGTCGGCGCGGTTCACCATCCAGCCCACCGTCCCGACCGCGATGGCCAGGAACACGCCCAAAAACCCGCTGGCGACGGCGAGGCCAGACTGCTGCAGCATCAGCCAGGCGACCATGCCCAGGTAGAAGGGCAGCGCGCCCAGGGACAGGCGAAGCGACCAGGTCAGCCACGGGGGGATGCCCAGGGTGGCGGTGACCTTGGAGCCCCCGGTCGCGGTGGGCTCGATCTTGCCCGAGGCCACCGCCTGCACGCTCTGGAGGACGCGGCGGTCGTCCAGGGAGACCGTGAACCCCTCTGGGCTCACCCGCCCGCCCAGGCCGCCGGTCCCCAGGATGGAGGACTGGTAGGGCAGCAGCCGGAAGCGCACGCTGCCGCGCAGGCGCTCGCGCAGCTCCAGGGGGCTGGCGTCGACGATGAGCTCGATCTCACGGGTCTTGGGCATGGGGGGAATCTATCCCCCCGGCGCCCGACCTCAAGAGTAGAAGCTCTCGATCTCGTCGGCGTACTTGGTGTTGATGATGCGGCGCTTGACCTTCATGGTGGGGGTCAGCTCGCCGCCGTCGACGCTCAGGTCCTGGGGCAGGATCTTGATCTTCTTGACGGTCTGGACGCGGGCCAGGCCGGAGTTGACCTCGTTGACCTGCTCCATCAGCCAGCCGTGCAGCTTGGCGTCCACCGCGGCCTCGGCCATGGTGCTCGCGCTGGAGCCGCTGGCGGCGATGGCCTCCTTGAGCTTGGTCTCATCCAGGGTCACCAGGGCGGCCAGGTGCTTGCGGCGGTCACCGACCACCACGAACTGGCTGACGGCCGGGATGGCCTTCATCTTGCCCTCGATGTAGTTCGGCGCGATGTTCTCGCCGCCCGCGGTGATGATCAGCTCCTTCTTGCGGCCGGTGATGCGCACGAAGCCCTGCCCGTCGACCTCGCCCAGGTCGCCGGAGTGCAGCCACCCCTGGTCGTCCAGGGTGCTGGCGGTGGCCTCGGCGTTCTTGAGGTAGCCCTTGAAGACGTGGCGGCCGCGCATGCAGATCTCGCCGTCCTCGGCGGCCTTGATCTCGGCGCCGGGCAGCACCCAACCCACGCTGCCGGTGCGGTAGCGGTTGGGCAGGGAGAGGGTGGCGGGGCCGGTGCACTCGGACATGCCGTAGACCTCCATGATGGGGACGCCCAGGCTCAGGAAGAACTCCAGGGTGTCCTTGGAGATGGGCGCGGCCGAGGTGATCTGCACCACGCACTGGTCCAGGCCGAGCTGCTGCTTGACCTTGGAGAACACCAGCTTGTCGGCGATGCCGGTGAACATGGGGCGGGGCTTGCCGGCCTGGTCGGCGTAGCCAGCCTCCAGGCCCTTGGCGCGGGCCCAGGCGCCGATCTTCTTCTTGAGGCCGGTGTTGCCGGCGGCGGCGGCCACGATCTTGGCCTGGATCTTCTCCCAGACGCGGGGGACGGCCAGGAAGATGGTGGGGTGGCACTCGCGCAGGTTGTCGCCCAGCTTCTCGATGCTCTCGGCGAACCAGGTCTCGCCGCCGCAGATGACCGGGCAGTGCAGGGAGACGATCTGCTCGGCGATGTGCGAGAAGGGCAGGTAGCTCAGGAAGCGGTGCTGCAGCTTGCCGGCGTAGCCGTCGAAGCTGTTCATGGCCGCCTGCGCGGTGAAGGTCATGTTGTCGTGGCTGATCATCACCGCCTTGGGGTCGCCGGTGGTGCCCGAGGTGTAGATCAGCGTGCAGACATCGTCCGGCCCCTGCTCGTCGATGCGGGCCTGGAGCGCGTCGTCGGCGGTGTTCTCGGAGAGCGCCAGGAACTCGTCCCAGGACAGCACGTCGGGGTCGGCGTGGCTGCCCTCGAACATCACGATCTTCTTGAGCAGGGGGAGCTGGTCCCGGATCTGCAGGAACTTGTCGAGCTGGTGCGCGTTCTCGACCATCACCACCGAGCTGTCGGAGTGCGCGGCGATGTACTGGCACTGCTCGGGGCTGTTGGTGGTGTAGATGCCGGCGGGGAAGGCGCCCGCGTAGATCGCGCCGATGTCGCTGATGGCCCACTCGGGGGAGTTGAAGCCGATGATCGAGACGCCGGTGTTCCGCTCCACGCCCAGGTGGAGCAGCGCCTTGGCGGCCTTGTGGACGTCCTCGCGGTACTGCGACCAGGTCCAGGTCTTCCACTGGCCCCCACGCTTGACCTTGAGGGCGGGGCTGTTGGCATTGGCGCTGGCGGTCTTCTCGAAGACCTCCATCACGGTCCGCTCGGGGATCATGGACAGACTCCTGAATTGTGGCAGAAGGGTGACGCCGCGGATGATTGCACAGGGCAAATGCCCAGGCAATGCCGCTTGTGGCCGTCAATCAGAGGATGAAAGAGATTCCTGGAGCGTGTCCAGGGTCTTCTGCGCCTTGCGCAGGTCGTAGCCCCCCTTGGCGGCCCCCAGCAGGCCGGCGCCCATCAGCGCCTTCCAGCTCAGGAAGCTCAGCTCGTAGCCGGCCAGGCCCACGATGCCCCCGACGACCAGCAGGCCGGACATTCCGATCAGCACCCAGGCCATCTTGAGACGGTTCCGGGTCGACTCCAGCAGCAGGCGCTCGCGTACATCCATGGGCAGAGCCTACACAGAGGCGGCGTGAAGGGGGTCAAGGGCCGGTTAGGAGGCGGGGGACGGAGCCAAGCCATGTTCATCCAAGACGCCCCCCAGGTCCCCGATCTCTTCGCCGTGGACGGCCCCCTGCAGGCCGAACTCCGCCGCCGCCTCCCCGACGGCGTGCTGGCCGAGATCGCCCCGGAGCTGGCCGAGATGGGCCAGGACACCACCGGCCCCCTGCAGCGCTGGATGCGCGCCGCCGAGGCCCAGCCCCCCGAGCACGTCCCCTACGACCCTTGGGGGCGCCGGGTCGACGAGATCCGCCTCTCCCCCGCGTGGAAGAGCCTCCAGGACTACGCCGCGACGCGGGGCATCGTGGCCTCCGGCTACCGCGAGCAGCACCGCCCCTTCCACCGCATCGACCAGGCCGCGCGGCTCTACCTCTTCGCCGCGAACTCCGCGATCTTCGCCTGCCCGCTGGCCATGACCGACGCCGCCGCCCGCGTGCTGCTGGACTCCGCGGAGGCCCCTCTGCGCGAGCGCCTCTTCCCCCGCCTGACCAGCCAGGATCCACAGGAGTTCATCACCTCGGGCCAGTGGATGACCGAGCGCAGCGGCGGCAGCGACGTTGGCGGCACCGAGACCATCGCCCGGCCGGTCCCCGGGGAGGAGGGGGTCTTCACGCTGCACGGGGTCAAGTGGTTCACCTCCTCGACCACCAGTGAGATGGCCCTCACCCTGGCACGCATCGACGCCGGCGAGGGCACCGTTGCCGGATCCAGGGGCCTGACGGTCTTCGCGGTCGAGGTCACCCGCGATGGCGCGGGCGCCCTGCAGGGCATCCAGGTCAACCGCCTCAAGGACAAGCTGGGCACCAAGGCGCTGCCCACCGCCGAGCTCACCCTGGACGGACTCCGAGCCACCCAGATCGGCGAGACCGGGCGCGGCGTCGCGACCATCTCCACCATGCTGAACATCACCCGCTACTACAACGCGGTCAGCTCCGCCTCGGCCATGGCCAAGGCCGTCTGGATGGCCCAGGACTACGCCAAGCGCCGCGTGGCCTTTGGCAAGCCCATCGCCCAGCAGCCCCTGCACCAGCACACCCTGAACTGCCTGGAGGCCGAGCTCCACGGCGGCCTGGCCCTGTGCATGGAGGTCGCCCAGCTCCTGGGCAAGCAGGAGGCCGGCCAGGCCAGCGAGGCCGAGCAGCAGCGCCTGCGCGCCCTGGTCCCTCTGGCCAAGCTCACCCTGGGCAAGCAGTCCGTGTCGGTGGTCAGCGAGGCCCTGGAGTGCTTCGGTGGCGCCGGCTACGTCGAGGACACCGGCTTGCCCGGCATGCTGCGCGACGCCCAGGTCTTCCCCATCTGGGAGGGCACCACCAACGTGCTCAGCCTGGACCTGCTCCGCGCCGAGGCCCGCGGCGGCGCCTTCTCCGCCCTGCTCGCCGACCTGTCCGCGCGCGCGGCCGATCTCAGCGCCCGGCTGGACCCCCGCGCCAAGCAGGCCCTCGTCGATGCCATCGAGCGCGTCGGGAAGACGGCGGCTACCCTGGTGTCTGGCGGTGACAAGGCGGGCCTCGAGCGCTACGCGCGCCGCCTCGCGCTGACCACCGGATACGCCGCGGAGGCCCTGTTCGTCGGCGAGACCGCCGCCGGGGACGTCGAGAGCATCGACCGCTTCCAGCTCCTGGTCGAGCAGCGCCTGATGGCCCCTCTGGCCTGAGGGTGCGCCGCGCCGCCTTCTGGGTGCTGGCCGTGTTCGCTCCGGTGCTGACGGGGGCGGGCATCTACCTGCTCTGGCGGCCCACAACGCTCCGGGTCTTTGGGTGGCTGGGACAGCTCGGGATGGATGGGCCCCTGCGAGGTGCGCGGGAGCTGGCCCTCCCCTTTGGCCAGGCTCTGCCAGCTTGGGTGCTCTACAGCCTGCCCGATGGCCTCTGGGCGCTGGCGCTGAGCGCGGCGATGGCGCGGATCTGGCGGGGCCGGCTGGGGGGCCCACTCGGGAGCCCACTCGGGAGCCCTCTCGGGGGACTCGGGGCCTGGGCTTGGGTGGGCGCCGGCCTGCTGATTGGCGTGGGCGGCGAGGGCCTGCAGCTCTTGGGTTGGTTGCCCGGCACGCCGGACTTCATGGACGCCCTGACCTCGCTGGTGGGCGCAGGTGTCGGGGTGTGGGTGGGCTTGGATCCCCGGGGGTGGACCGACCCGGCGAGAGACAGCGAGGCAGCCGCTCCCTCCCTGGGTTAGCCTCAGCAGACCCTCAGGAGGCTCCTTTGAAGCGCCACATCCTCTCCGCAGCCACCCTCGCACTCTTCTTGGGCCTGGCCGTCGGCTCCGACGCCAGCAAGCAGGGCGGCACGCTGCTCCCCAACGAGATGGACGCCTACGCGACCGACTACCTGAACAACAACGTGCTGGTGCAGCCGGGCGAGAACCTGCGCGCCTACTACGACTACACCATCGCCCTGGACGGCACCGAGGCCGCCTGGGTCACCGACCAGCGCGTGGCCTACCACAAGGCCCCCAACACCACCTACATCGAGCTCTCCGACATCGAGAGCATCGAGACCCGCGAGGAGGGACTGATCGGTCACATCATCGACATCCGCCCCACCAGCGGTCAGGCGATGCACATCGAGGTCGCGCCCATGAACGGCGGCGAGGTGTTCATTCGGGAGCTGGAGTACGCGTGGGAGCACGCGCAGTAGAGGCTGTTGGCGGCGCTCCAGGGGGTGCCCTCCGGAGCGCCCGCACCCTCAGCCCTCGGAGAAGGTGAGGGTGGTGGTCAGGTCCCCGACGTAGAGCGGGTCGTTGTCGCAGTCGCCGGTTTCGATGTCGACGCGGTCCGTGGAGTTGATCTGGAAGTTGCCGCCCTGACGGTTCATGGTGGCCGCCTCGCTCCAGGTGCCGCCATCGTCCTGGGCGAACAGCACCCACTTGTCCTGACTGACGAACTTGAAGCCGAAGCGTCCGCTGGCTGTGGGGGCTCCGTCTCCGAAGGCGTCGTTGCAGGCGGTCGAGGTCCAGTTGAAGGTGCCGTCGTAGGTCTGGTCGCAGGTGGGGCAGGGCTCGCCGGTGGTCTGGCTGAGCACGGTCGTGTAGGCCTCCGTGCAGTCGTCCACCTTCTCGTCGAAGTCGCCCAGCCAGGTCTCGCAGGTCACGGTGCGGCCCTTGAACACAAAGTCGCCGTTGTGCTGAATCGTCTCCGGCCACCAACACGGCGCGACATCCGCGCACTCGTCGTCGTCGCAGTCCACCAGGCCGTCTGCGTCGTTGTCGACGCCGTCGTCGCAGGTCTCCGCGCAGGAGTCGCTGCCGTCGCTGTCGTCGCAGTCGACCGCGCCGTCGCCGTCGTCGTCGCTGCCGTTGTCGCAGACCTCGGTCGCGCCGCCGCTCTCACAGAGGTCGTCGCAGTCGTCGTCGTCGCAGTCGGTCAGGCCGTCCTGGTCGTTGTCGGTGCCGTCGCTGCAGTTGCGCTCGGGGCGCTCGGGGTCGATCTCGCCGTCCCCCTGGCCATTGCAGGCGACCAGGCCAAGGAGGAGCAGGGGCATCAGGGCGATGGGGCGCATGGAGGTCTCCGGCTTTTCGTCGCCGGAGCCTACCACCGGGGCGGCCCGCTCTGGGAGTCCCTGCGCCGAGAGCCGGCTCAGGGGTAGGCGGTGGGCAGGATGCCCTCGATGTCCGAGGCGGTGACGCTGCTGCCGCTGCCGATGGAGTGGATCACCCCGCCGGGCTCGATGAGCACCAGCGTGGGACGGGACTTGCCGGTGGGGTCGTAGAGGGAGTCGACGCTGGCGCTCCCGTCGGAGACCACGGGCGCGCCCAGGCCGTAGGCGCTGTCCCAGGCGAGCAGCTCAGAGGTCGTGGGGGTCCCCCGCGAGGTGTTCTGGTCGTGCACGCTGATGACGATGAAGCCGTAGCTGCCGTAGGTGCTCTGCCAGCTTGCGATGGTGGGGGCCTTGGCCTGGCAGACGCCGCACCACATGCTGGAGAGGTCCAGCAGCACGGCCTTTCCACAGAAGTCGTGGAGCTTGACGGTGTCGCCGTACTGGTCGCTCAGGGAGAAGTTGGCGGCCACGTCGCCGACGCTGCTGCCGGTCGCGGTGATGGAGCTGCGGCAGGAGTCGATCTCCCAACCGCCGGTGTAGGGGTGGTCGCTGCTGTCGTCGGGGTCGGTGTAGGCGTCGATCTCCTCGCCGTCATCCCAGCCGTCCCCATCGGTGTCCGCGGCCGCCGGATCGGTCCCGTGGGTGAGGACCTCATCTCCGTCCGCCAGACCGTCCCCATCGCTGTCGGTCTTGGTGGGGTCGCTGCCGTAGGTGTTGACCTCGTCGGCGTCTTCGAGGCCGTCGCCGTCCGTGTCCACGCCGCCGTCGTAGCCGTCGCAGTCCTGGTCGATGTCGTCCAGGTCGATCTCGCTGGCGGCGGGGGAGATGCTGGCGTCGCTGTCATCGCAGTCCGCGTCGTTGTCCGCGGTGCCGGCGGGCTGCGCGCAGGCCTGGAGGGTGTCGCTGGTGCCGTAGCCGTCGCCGTCGTCGTCGACATGCCAGGTCTGCGCGTCCAGGGCGTATTCGTCGTCCAGCACACCGTTGCAGTCGCTGTCCACGCCGTCGCAGAACTCGTCGGCGCCGGGGAAGATCAGGGCGTTGCCGTCGTCACACTCCTCGCAGGCGGCGAACCCGTCCTTGTCGCTGTCGACCAGCCCCACGCTGCCGTCGCAGTTGTAGTCGTAGGGGTCGGTGCAGGTCTCGGCCGCGCCGGGGTGGAACAGGGCCTGCTTGTCGTCGCAGTCGCCCCCCGTCGAGACGTAGCCGCTGGGGGCCTCGCAGGCCTGGAGGGCGCCGCTGTCGTCGCCGTAGCCGTCGCTGTCCAGGTCGGGGAACCAGGTCGGGGCGTCGGTCGCGCCGTTGTCCACCAGGCCGTCGCAGTCATTGTCCACGCCGTCGCAGGCCTCGACGTTGCCGGGGTAGGCGGAGGGATCGCTGTCGTCGCAGTCCACGTCCTCGGTGGCGCCGTCGCCGTCCCGGTCCGCGAGCGCGGGGCTGGTGTCGGGCGGGCTGGTGTCGTCCGCGGGCTGGTCCTTGTCGCAGGCGAGCAGAGCGAGGGCGAGGAGAATCATGGGATGGCTCCGGGCTGGTCGGATAGGCTGGCGGATGCCGGGGACCCGTCGTGGTTTCGGGCAACTGGAGTCCCCCATGTCGCCCCTGTCCGTCCTGCTCCTCTCCAGCCTGCTCCCCGGGGTCGCTGCCCAGGAGACCGCAGAGGTCGCCGCCACCCCGCGGATCCTGCTGACCGGCCACTACGCCGAGTCGGTCAAGGCCCCCGGGGAGTGGCTGGCGCTGCGCTGCACCGGGGCGTCCACCTGCACGCTCGAGCCCGCCAACGTCATCGTGGCCTCCGTCGGCTCCGGCAGCATCGTCTCGGTCGAGGGCGAGCCCGCGCTGGCGCTGCTCCAGAACCTCCAGCCCGGCGAGGTCTCCGCCGCGCACACCACCCCCCAGCCCCTGCCGCGCTACACCAGCATCAAGCTGGGCTCCGGCCTGCGCCTGGTCGCGGACGGCCAGGATGGCTACCGCCTGATGCTCTCGGAGCATGGCCTGGCCCAGCCCGTGCTCGAGCTCTCCAGCACCCAGGGCACCCCCAGCCTGCGCTTCGCCGGGGACCTGGACGGCGACGGCCAGCTCGACCTGATCGTGGACGCCACCGGGCAGAAGGAGCAGTACGTGAGCTTGCTGCTGCTCTCCAGCTTCGCCCCAGAGGGGGACAAGCTGGTCCAGGTCGACCGCTTCTCGGCCCGAATCCCCCTGCCCAGCGTCGATCCGGCGCCCCCCCTCTTGCGGCAGGAGGTGAACCTGGGCACTCTGGGGACCACGGAGGGCGAGTGAGGCTGCGCGGTCCGGTTCTCTTTGGTGGTCTGTTCCTGTTCCTGGGCTGCTCCGGCAGCTCGGAGGACGGGAGCTTCCTGCCCGATTGGGGGCCCGGGCAGGGCATCGGCGCCGAAGACACGGGCGACAACCCCTGGTTCCCGGAAGACAGCGACGAGCCCCAGGACAGCGACTCCGGGCAGGCTGGAGACGACACCGGCGACACCGAGGAGCCCCAGGACACGGGCGACCCCGGCCCCCCCGTCGGCAGCAAGGACAATCCCAAGGTCCCGGAGGTGGGGGAGGTGGTGATCACCGAGATCATGGTCCACCCCCTGGAGTCCAGCGACGCGGACGGAGAGTGGGTGGAGCTGGAGTCCACCAGCGAGGACTGGCTGACCCTGTCCGGCTGCACCCTCCGCGATGAGGGCTCGGACAAGAGCACCCTGAGCGCTTCGGTCAGCGACGGCCTGCGCCTCAAGCCCGGCGCCCGGGTGGTGCTCTGCGCCAACGACGACACCTGGGACAACGGCAACGTGGACTGCGAGGGCCGCTTCGACCCCAGCAAGTTCAGCATGGGCAGCGGCGCGGACGAGGTCCTGCTGGTCTGCGGCAGCGTCGGCGTAGACCGCGTGCGCTACCCCAGCGGCTGGGCCGCCCAGGGCGCGTCCATGGGGGTCGACGGCGGCAAGGTCAGCGCCACCAAGAACGACGACCTGGACAACTGGTGCGAGCAGGGCGGCTTCCTGAGCAACGGGGACTACGGGAACCCGGGTTCGAGCAACGATTGGTGCTTCTGACGGGGGCTCCGACTAGGATCCGCGTGGGATGAAAGCCCCGCCCCCCTCCGGCACACTGCTGTGGCTCGGAGGAGAGAATGGGCGGCCCCCTGACCTTGGACGAAACGGCACATTCGCAGGACCAGGCGCTCCCCATGGGGAGCCTCCAGGGCCCGGCGGCGACGGACTACCTGAGCAACCCGCTCTCCGACCCGCTGGCCGGCGCGATGTGGCTCCCCAGCCAGCCCGCGCTGATCGAGGAGGTCGAGCAGGCCACCTGCCCGGTCGAGGACGACGTGGAGTTCGCGCTCACCGCAGGCTCCGACCCCAGCGTCGGAGCGGAGCTCCCCAACCCCGACCCCGGGGGCGCACCCGACCACGCCGCCATCGGGTACGCGCTGGTCACCGACAGCAACGCCTTGACCCGGGACGCAGACGGAAAGACGACCGGGGCCCGGGTGCCCGACGGCACCTTCTGTGAGCTGCTGTCCCTGGAGAAGAAGGGCAAGCAGATGCTGGCGGAGCTCCGCTACACCCAGGCCGGCGCCGGCGTGCACGTGTACACCGCGGCGTCCAACCTGGAGGGCGAAGCCGCGCTCCCCCAGAGCCGCGTGGAGCAGCTCAAGGCCGAGAAGCTCGCGGCGCTGCACGGCAACGTGCGTGGTCGGACCCTGGAGGATCTGAACGGCGAACTCGGCGACCCCGGCTCCCCGGCGCAGGACCAGCAGATCCGGGCGCTACGGGACCGTCGCGGCGCCGCCCTGGATGGGGGGAGCGCCCCCAACACGCTGATGGACAGCGAGCTCAGTCCGGGGGGCCTGGCCGAGCCCTACAAGCCCTTCGCGCAGGACAAGGGCGTGCGGGACATCATCCGCGGCGGCGTGCGGGAGAAGGCGAACAAGGCCGTGTTCTCCTCGCCGATGGGACAGAGCACTGGGGAGTCGGTCGAGCTCGGGCATCTCAGCGCGGTGCAGGACCGCATGCTGGAGCGCTACGCAGCCGGTCAGTACCTGCTCAAGCACGTGGACCAGGTGCGGGACCACTGGAAGCCGATGCTGGTGAAGTTCGAGGACGGCCAGGACTACAAGGGCCTCAAGGCGCTGTTCAAGAAGAAGAACCAGGACTGGAAGACCCTGCGCAAGAACCAGCGCAAGGCCAACGAGCTGCCGGCGGTCAAGTGGGTGCGCGGGCTGCTCAAGATGGCGCCCCCCGAGGGCCCGGCGCTGGACGAGATCACCTGGCTGGTAGAGGGCCACGACGCCGTCCAGTCGGCCATTGAGGCGGGGTTGGAGCAGGCCCTGAGCCTGGATCTGGGGCACGCGGGGGGCATCCAGGGGGGAGGGGTGACGCCGCTGCCGGCGCCCGGTCAGATCCAGACGGCGGAGGGCTGGAAGGCGGTGCTCAGCGAGCACATGCAGGTGCTGGGGGCGCCCCCGCTGGTGGTGGAGAGCGAGACCCGGAAGCGTAAGCTGGCCCCCAAGCACGAGCTGACGGTGAACAAGGTGGTGCGCTCGGCGCTGGAGGAGATGCCCCAGGAGCAGACCCTCAAGGGGGAGGCGGAGCAGGCGCTGGGCCGGTCCACAGACTGGACGGAGGGCTGGGAGTCCCAAGGGGAGGAGGGAGAGGTCGCTGGGTGGCTCACAGTCGAGGGCCTACCGAACCTGCTGGAGCTCGACATGCCCATCTTTGGCGATCTGGGCGCCAGCGAGGTGATCGGCTCCGTTCACCTGGGCGACCGCCTGGCGTGGACCGGGCGGCTGCAGGAGGAGGGCGGGGTGGCCTGGCTGCAGGTGCGGGTGGGCGAAGGCCTGGGCTGGGTGGAGGCGCGCTACACCAACGGCGGGCCGGTGTCGGCCGAGGTGACCTCGCGGGGGCAGGAGGTCGATCCCAGCGCGGGGCTCGATGAGGCCCAGTTGGTGGACGTGGCCCCTGAGAAGCGGGACCCCGCCGCCCTCTTCGACCCTCCCCCGGGACTGAGCGTGCGGCGCTTCATGGTGAGCCGGGCGCCCGGCAGCCTGCCGGTGTTCCCGGATGTGTACGCCAAGGGGGCCGAGGGGGAGCTGCCCGCGCAGAGCTGGACCCTGCACGGGGAGACGGGGCCGGGGTCGTCGGCGCGCGCGGAGCTGCTGGTGAATGGCGCTCCGCGCTACGTGCCGCGCAGTGGGGTGCGGGAGGCCAAGGAGGTCGACCTGCTGATGAACACGGCGGCGCTGGACGAGGCGCAGCTCCTGGCGGCCCGGGACGCGCTGGCTCACGACGCGGACTTGCAGGCGGAGCCCCAGCGGCGGGCGGACTACCACCTGCGGCTGCTGGCCATCTCGCCGGTGGCGGAGGGAGAGAGCAGCTCGCGATCGGCGAACCGGGGGGAGCTCAACGCGCTGGCGGACGCGCTGCACCACCTGGGCCTGCCGAACCCGTACCCGGGGCACGGCTACGCCGACGCGCTGGAGATGGTGCGCATGGAGAAGGGCATCGCGGTGGGGGACACGCGGGCGCTGGCGGTGGCGGCGGGGGCCTCGATGGAGGCGGCGCCGGATGCGCTGGCCAGCATGGGGCAGGGGCGCAGCGTGCTGGTCGAGCAGGGCGGGCAGGTGCTCCGGGCTGTGGGGGTCGATGCGCAGGGGCGCGTGCTGCTGGACGGTCCCAAGGGACAGAAGACCGTGGACGCGGACAAGCTGGGGACCGCGTGGGCCTTGGGGGTCCCCTTGGAGAGCGAGGGGCGCGCGCAGGCGCTGGCGGCGCTGCAGGCGGAGGTCCAGGCCACGCCCCAGGAGCGGGGGGAGCGCTGGCAGACCCTCTATGCGGAGACCACGAGCGGGCAGTCGGCCTGGTACCTGGCGCAGCTCGGGGCGGACGAGGCCTTGGCGGAGCAGGGCGAGGCGCTGGGGGGCTGGCTGCCCACAGCGGAGGACGTCTGTGCCTTCGTCAGCAGCCCGGACGACAAGGTCATGGAGGTGCTGCAGCGGCACCTGGCGGGGTCCAAGGGGGTCGACGACGCCTTCGAGGCCGGGCGCGAGTGGGTCCAGGAGTGGGGCTACGCGCAGAGCGGTCGAGAGGAGCTGGTGCAGGCGTTGATCGCCGAGCTCAAGGGGGCGCTGGGCCGGCGAATGGCCGCCCTGGCGCGGGGAGACCTGGGGGCCGCGGTGGCGTTCATCGACCAGGCCGAGGGGCTGACGGTGATGGGGGAGCCGCTGGGCGGCGAGTACCTGCGGGACGTGCTCAAGGCCCAACTCGTGGTGGCCTCGCCTGCGCAGAAGGTGTCGCAGAAGTCTGCAAAGACCCAGGAGCCCAAGGATGGGGGCGGCAACTCCAAGGCCACCCAGAAGTCCGCTCCTCTCCAGGCCTCGGGGCCCGGCGTCCAGGTCGGGGAGCTGCAGCACGGCAAGGCGGATCGGGGGAAGTCGAGCGACGGGGACAAGCCGCTCTACGGGGACTTGCTCCGGGTGTCGGTGGGTGGGTTCTCCGTGCAGTTCGACGGGGACATGTTCAAGGAGAACTACGGCTGGCACGCGGGGGGAGAGGCCGCGACGATCAACGGGGAGACCTTCGCGAACCTGCCCTCGGACGAGGCGCTGGCGGCGGTCGGGCTCAACGAGACGGAGATCCGGCTGGTGCGGGTGCGGGCGCAGATGGAGGACGGGATCGGGTCGGACGTCAACGGGTACGACGCGGTCTATGCCTCCTTTGGGCTGAACCAGAACACGCTCGTGGACGAGTCTGGGGAGGGCTACTCCAACGTGTCCGAGATGCTGGGCGGCGTGATGTACGGGGAGGACGGCAAGCTCCGCGAGGGGATGGAGGACATCGAGGCTGCGCTCAGCATGGTGGGCCTGGCCCTGGAGCCCATTGGCACAAAGCACTACGGGCTGGTGGTGACCGCCGACGAGGTCCTGGGTCCCGTGGGCATCCAGGAGCCGATCAAGTGGACCCACGTGCGGGATCTGTACGAGGCGGACCGCGTGATGCTCTCCCGCAGCGCGGAGCCGGGACAGGCGGCCTTTGAGCAGGTGGTGGCGGGGCTCAGCCACGACAAGCAGAACCTGGCGGCCTTCGCGGTGCGGACCAGCCCGGAGCGCCTGGGGGTGCTCTCGGCGATCTATGCGGACCCGCGGATCCAGGCGGCCTGCGCGGTGAGCTGGGCCAGGTCCAAGCTGGGCGACGTGAAGGGCGTGAAGGTCCAGGGACGCGCGCTGACGGACTACCCGATCTCGGAGCGAGTCGCGGGGGTGATCGGCAAGCTGAGCAACTCGCTGGGGAGCAAGGGCGGGAAGGACATCGCGCGGCGGGCGTTCGCGCAGCTTGTGGCTGCACACCCCGACGCCAAGGAGACGAGCTGGGGGAACCAGGCGGCGACCTACAACAGCGCGCTGGAGGACGCCATCGTGGTCGCCGAGGCCGCCTATAGAGTGGAGAAGGACAAGAGCGTGGAGCTGCACCGCGCGCAGGACTGGCTCGACGCGGCGGACGAGCTGGAGGAGAAGGGCGTGGTCTTTGGGACGACCTTCCAGGGGCAGTCCGGGACGCGGCTGTCCGACATCGCTGGGAACGTGCAGGGCGGGACCCACCTGGCCCAGGCGGTCGGGCAGCCGGTGCCGGCCAACGACAAGGACGTGGGCGCGGGAGCCGGGTGGGGCGGCTTCAGCCTGGGGCTGCCGGAGCTGGGCCAGGATCTCAGGCCGCTGATGCTGCGCGGTGTGCCGGATCTGGGGACCGGGCGGGACAGCCGGGAGACTGGCCTGGCCAAGGCGGAGCCTGAGCAGAGCATCTGTGTGGCCGATCCCCGGGGGGTGCTGGCGGAAGCCAGGGGGGTGCCCATTGGGGCGGTCTACGGGCCGGAGCTCCGCCAGCGCATGGCCCAGAGCCGGGACCTTGGCCGGGAGGCGGGGATCCACATGGCCATCCTCAAGGGGCTCGAGCAGGCCCCCGACCTGCTCCCGCTGCTGCCCGATCTCTCCGAGGGGCTGGCGGGCCTCTGGGAGCGCAAGCGGCTGCTGGACCTGGTCGGCCTGGGGCGGGTCGCCGACGAGGTGGACCGCTACCTCATCGACCTGGAGAAGCAGGCAGGGCATGAGCGCGCCAAGGTGGACGGCCCGGCCAGCGCCTACGGCACGCGCGAGTACGACGAGGCCCTGGCCAAGCAGTGGATGGAGGAGCTCTTTGAGGCGTACACGCAGGTGCCCGTCACCCTGACGCTGGCAGGGGGCGTGCAGGCCAAGGTGCAGATCTCCTGCGAATACAGGAACTTCGGCGCCGAGCACAACAAGAAGCACAACAACGACTACCTGGGGCTCATCGACCAGTTGGAGGGCACCACGGCCGGCTACAAGGTGAGCACCTACTCGGCGGCCATCCTGAACGGGGACACGGACGACGGGGTGGCCCACAGCGCGTCCTTCCTCAAGGCCTGGCAGGGCAAGGGGACCCCCGAAGAGCTGCAGGCAGCCATCCAGGAGGCCATCGCCACCGACCCCAGCCTGGGCGACGAGCTGGCTGCCTTTGACGACCCCGACAAGGCCCAGGCGCACCTGCAGCAGTGGCTGCACCTCAAGCTGGGGTTGGACTGCATCGGCTTTGCCTGGAACGTGATCAACGGCTCCGGCATGTACGACGACTTCACGCCGGTCTACAAGCTGGGCACGTCCGAGGCGACCCCCAAGACTGGGCGCAACAGCCGAATGATGACCTTTGCCTGCGCGGGCTTCAACAAGTCGGCGCTGCGGCTGGACGACCCCAAGGACTGGCGGACCATGGACTGCATCGTGTCCGACGGGCACATCATCGTGATCTACGACGTGCAGTTCGTGGACACCGACAAGGGCAACCGCCCGCTGATGGACTGCATGGAGAGCTCAGGCAACAGCGGGGTCGCCCGACGCTGGTACATCTGGGACGGAAAGACCTTCCGACACAGCGACGCCGAGGGCAAGACCGACGGGAACCCCATCCGCAGCGGGCCGTACCACGTCTACCGCGCCGAGAACAACGCGGCGGTGGAGCAGTTCATGCAGAACCGCTCCAAATAGGCTGCGCAAGTGGGCCTGAACGCAACGGCGGGCTGCGCAAGTGGGCCTGAACGCAACAGCGGGCTGCGCAAGTGGGCCTGAGTGCGACAAATCCGGGCTGCTGCGAGGGCAGCGCGGCCAGGGCGGTTGCGCAAGGTATTGAAATCGCGTAGGGGCCCGGTCGGAACGGCGCGTCGGCCCGCCGCATTGTTGCGTTCGGGCAGGGTTGCGCTGGGCCTTGTTGCGTTCGACCCGACTTGCGCGGGCCCGTGTTGCGTTCGCCCCCCGTTGCGCTCAGCCCGCGGGGGTGATCAGCGTGAACCGCGCCCCCAGCGGGTCCGCGCACACCGCGATGCGGCCGAAGGGCGTGTCGGTTGGGGGCTGGCTGACGGTGCCCTCGCTGGCGGAGACCTGCGCAGAGGCGGCGTCGCAGTCGGGGGTGTGGAGGTAGACCATCCAAGCGGGGGGGCCACCGTCCTCCTCCCTCTGCCCGACCCCGAACCTGGGGGCGCCATCGGGGCTGTGCAGCGTGCCGTAGTCCATCCCGGGCATGGGCTGGGCCTGCAGGCCAAAGAGCTGCGCGTAGAAGTCGCGGGTGCGGGCGCGGTCGGCGCTCCAGTTCTCGAACCAGACGGGGAAGCCGGGGGAGGCGCGGATCTGGAAGCCCTGGTGCTTGTCGGCCTGCCACAGCATGGTCAGGGTCCCCCCGGGATCCTGGAAGCTGGCCATGCGCCCGAGGTCACCGAGGCGGCCGCCGGCGAGCACCACCCGCGCGCCCAGGTCCTGGGCCCTTCCGCAGATCAGGTCGATGTCCTGGCAGGCCAGGTAGACCCGCCAGGGGCCCGGGCTGTCCGAGGGGCTGAGCAGTGCGACCGGGGCGCCGCCGGCGAAGGCCATGCGGTGCTCGCCGACGGGGACCAGCTCCCAGCCCAGGACCGCGGCGTAGAAGGGGACGGCGCGGTCCAGATCGGTCTGCATGTCGAGCCAGCAGGGGGTGCCCAGAGGCTGCATTGGGGGGCTCCTTTGACGGGGAGCCTAACCCCTGTGCGCTCAGTCCTGGGTGGGGGTGAACATCTGGTTGAAGTACGCGGTCAGCAGCGCGCCGTTGAGCTCCACCGGCAGGTTGTTCAGGATCTCGTTGACCTGCTGCAGGCGGTCGGGCAGTCCCTGCTGGGCGCTCCCTCCGATGCCGGCCAGCTTGAGCAGGTTCTCCAGCATCTCGTCGGTCAGAGTGCTGGGGTCGATGCCCTGGGCCATCTGGGCGATGTTCTTGCCCACGCCGGTGGCGGGGATCTTGCGGGCGGCCTCGACCGACTCGCGCAGGGCGGCGAGCATGTCGTCGACCAGACCGACGCTGGAGTGCTGCATGGAGACGTGGAAGTTCTCCTTGTACTCGCCAAAGGCCAGCTGGGGCTGGATGTACCAGCCGCGCACCTTCATCTCGTCGATGACGTGGAAGATGTCGAGCTCGTCGCTGGTCACCGCGACCAGGCACATCTCGGGCTCGCCCATCACGCGCAGGCCGGGGATCGCGCGGACGCCCTGGACGAAGCGCTGGGTGGCCTCGTGCACACCCTTGGCCATGCGCAGGTAGCCCTCGTCGCCGATGTGGTGGAGCACGGCCCAGGCGGCGGCGAGGGGGCCCCCGGACTTGGAGCTCTGGATGGTCGGGTTGATGATGGTGTACCCGGTCCAGTCGGGGCAGGTGAAGATCTGATAGCGCCGGATCTCCTTGGACTTGTAGAGAACCAGCGACGCGCCCTTGGGGGTGTAGGCGTACTTGTGCAGGTCCATGGAGATGGAGGTCACGCCCGGCACCGAGAAGTCGAAGTCCGGGGTGTCCACGCCCAGCCGCCGCATGTACGGCAGCAGCCAGCCGCCGATGCAGCCGTCCACGTGGAAGAGCACGTCGCGCTCAAGGGCGATCCGGCCCATCTCGCGGATGGGATCGGCCACCCCGTGGGCGTAGGCGGGCGCGGAGCCGACGATCAGGACGGTGTTCTCGTTGATGGCCGCGCGGACGGCGTCCAGGTCAGCCTTGAAGGTCTCCGGGTCCACCGGCACCAGCACCTTCTTGATGCCGAAGTAGTGGGCGGCCTTGTGGAAGGCGGCGTGCGCGGTCACCGGCAGCACCATCTCGGGGGCCGTGATGCCCTTGCGGTCGGCGGCGTAGTCCCGGGCCGACTTGACCGCCAGCATGCAGGACTCCGTGCCCCCGCTGGTGAAGTTCCCGACCGTGTGCTCGTCCCCGCGCAGGTGTGCTGCGCCCATGGCGACCAGGTCGTTCTCCAGGCGGAGCAGCGACTGGAAGCTGGTGGGGTCCAGGCCGTTCTCGGTCAGGAAGGCCATGAAGGCCTCCTTGGCCACCCGCTGGGTCTCGGGGTCGGGCACGTACACAAAGCCCATGGCCCGGCCGGACTGCCAGTCCAGGTCCTGGGCCTTGGCGTCTTGGAGCTGCTGCAGGATGTCGGCGGCCTTCTGGCCTTGGGCGGGGAGGGTCTTCATGGCTGGGACTCCAGGTCGATGAGGGCTTGGGCCTGTTCGGCCAACTCAGAGAGGGGAAGGCTGCAGTCGGAGGCCACCCACGCGCGGATCACCGCCCGCATCAGGCCTCCCAGGGCGCCCGCCAGCATCTGCGCGCGCAGCGTCGGCATCTCGGCGGCCAGGGTCTGGGCCATCGCGGCTTCCCACTGGGCATCTCGGGACAGCTCGGCCGCCACCAGGACGGGGTGCTCGCCGATGATCTGTGCCTGGGAGAGGAGGTGCTCGCTGCTGTCCTGACAGTCTTGGACCAACCCCAAGAGCGCCCGCTGCACCCGCAACCGCGCAGGCAGCTCCTGGGCATCGGCGAGGACAGACTGGAACAGACCCAGCCGCCGCTCGTGCTCGGGGAACACGAGCTCGACCTTGGTGGGGAAGTAGCGAAACAGCGTTCGCCGGGAGACCCCCGCCAGCTCCGCGATCTCGTCCATTGTCACGGCGTCGAAGCCGCGCTTCAGGAAGAGCGTGAAGGCGGCCTGCGCGATGCGCTCTCGGGTGGCTTGGCGTTTGGTGACGCGGGTCATGGCTGGCACTTAGTGCCAATTGGCATTGAGTGCCATGATTTTGGTGAAGTACACTGCGGCGGCCGACAAATCGGGGGTGATGTGCCTGGCCTTGTCCTGCTCCTTTCCTGCTTCCTCCGCTCCGCGCCTGAGCCGGTGACCCCCACTGTGCGCTGCCCGGCGCCCCGCACCCATGTGTTGGACCTCGCTGCTGCTCCCGCCCTGGAGCACCCCGCCGCTGCCGTTCCGGTCGCCTTCACCCTGCGCCTGAGCGCTCAGGGCTGGAGCGCGGAGAGCTCGGATCCGGGTCTTGAGGGGCGCTCGGTGTCCTTCATGCTGGGGAGCAAGGCAGCTCCGCCTCCAGAGCTGCAGATCCCCACCCTGTGGGAGTCGCTGGTCGAGACCCTCTCCGCGGAGCGAAAGCGCCAGAGCGGAGACATGCCTGCGCGCCTCAAGGTCAACCTGGTGGTGGAGTCGGATGTGCCTGTGCAGCGGGTCCACGAAGCCATGCGGGTGCTGGCTGCGCAGTCCTTTCCGACGGTGCAACTTGTCGTCCGTAGCTCAGAGGGGGGGCCGCCCGACTGGACCGACCGCGCCTATGGCCAGGGCCTCTCGGAGGGGGAGGCCATGAAGTGGCCAGTCCAGTGCCCACTGGCCGCCGACCTTCGCTCGGTGATCGACGGAGCGCAGGCCAGCGGAGTGCCCGTGCCTTCACCTTCGGCGATGGGGTTGGCGGCGCTCTTGGAGTGCACCGACCAGGACCGTGCCACAGTGCTGACCAACCTTGAGTTTCTCTTCTGCGAGGAGCAGCCGGCCGCCGTGATCGAGCTCCGGGTGGAGCCCGGCGGTGCCGCGTTGCCCGGAGAAGCGGAGCAGCTCTGGGCCGACGTCGCGGCGGAGTGGATGGCGCTCTCGGGTGGGACAGTGGATCCGGGGTTGGGCGCGTGGCAGTAGGTCGGTGGTGGAGGTGTGATGATCTGGCTTCTTCTCGCGTGTCTGACCCCGCCTCCAAGCGCGGCTTCGTCCACCGTCCGGAGCGTGAGGGTCCAGGAACTCGCGCAGCAGCCCCTGCGCGGCTGTGCGCTGGAGGCGTGCGCGCTCCCCGCTGACCTGGGGGACCCTTGGTTTTCGACAGTTGAGGGAGACACCTGGCGCGGCTGTGTCTACGTTCAGCAGGACGACAGCGCCGCCTGCATCAAGGACGGTGACGCGGAGCCCCTGCAGGTCTCCCCCGAGCGCTTCGAGCAGCTCGCCGCGGATCCCGAGAAGCTGGTCGCGCTTTTGCCCTGAAGGCCCTCCCCATGTGTCGATACGCGCTCCCCTACATGCCCCACTACGCCTGCTTTCTGTGCCGCAAGGCCTACAAGCGGCGGCTGCTGGGCGATCTGCCGCCTCAGGAGGACAAACCCTTCCGCTGCCCCCAATGCCAAGGCCCCATGGCCGACATGGGCCAGGACTTCGCGCCGCCCAAGATGCGCGCCGTCAAGGCCTGGCGCACCCTGGAGTCGCTCTACGAGGCCGGGCAGACCTTCCACTCCTGCGGCTGCTCGGGGCCCGGGTATCGGCCCCGGGATCCGCGAGCGCTGCGGAGCTTCCTGGAGCTGCGATTGCAGGAGTACACCCGCAACGCCGAGCGCCCGCTGGATACCCACACCCCTGGCATCTGGGAGGAACAGGACAGCGGCAGGCGCAAGCACCGCTGGCGTTCTCCCAGCGAGGCCCGCAGCTACTGGATCGAGCGAGCCCGGGCGGTGGAGGCCGTCCTGGCGGGCCTCTGAGCGGGCGTCAGCGCTGGAGCCCGTAGAGCAGCTTGTCCAGCGTCCGGATGCGTTCCCGGTGGGTGTCGGCGTGGCCCAGCATGTCGAGCACTGCGTAGACCTCCAGCAGGGAGCCGCGGGCGATTCGAAAGTGGTTCCGGCCTGCGTTGGTTCTCATGCCCCTGCCCATGCCTTCGGCGATGTTCAGGACCACGGAGTCGGCGGCGCGGAGCCCTTGGTCGCGGAGGTGAGTGCGGTGCTTTGGGAAGTCGAGGGAGGCGATGAGTCGGTTCAGTTGGATGGCGAGCTTGTAGGCGTCGAGATTCTCAATCGTCAGCGGCATCTGGGGATCCTCCAGGCCGCCGGGATTCAGAAGAGGCGGCCCCTCAAAGCGAAGCGGGGCCGACTCTTCTGAGTCCCGGCGGCCGTCACCCCCAGCCGATTCAGATTAACAT
>JAZAMN010000050.1:0-106997 GCA_036229005.1 Myxococcota bacterium | reverse complement strand
GGCGGCCCTGTCAGCCATCCGGCACAAGAGCCCGCCCCTCCACGCGCTCTACGAGCGCTTGTGCGCCAAGGGAAAGCCAGCCAAGGTCGCGATCGTGGCCTGCATGCGGAAGCTCCTCATCCACCTCAACAGCACGATGAGAAGCTACCTTTCGCAGCCGACTGCGCCGGCCGTTCAAACAACTTGAAGAAGACGGTTGCTCACTCCTGCACTTCGTAGTTTCCCACCACCCGACCCACGGCGTTGCGGAAGACTTCCAGATTCCAGCCTGGCGGACGCGTCCAGGCGCCCGGAACCATGCGCGCCAGGCTGGCCTGTACCGCGGGACCGAGCGCGTCGACCACTCCGCTGTGCACCTTGACCGCCAGCGCGCCGCGGCGCCGGGGGAAACCCATCAGGAACAGCGCCTGGGCGCCGATCTTCACCAGCATGGCCTCGTCTGCACCCGCCATGACCAGCTCGTCCAGGCGACCCGTCCCGCTGGTGAGGTGGGGGTGCTCTCTCAGGGCCGCCCGGATCCGCCCCATCACCGGGTCCCGGTCCAGGACCATGAGCTGCCAGAGGGTGGCCATCTCCCCCACCTCGAGCACCCAGCTTGGCAGGCCGCAGCCGTCCACGCCGTGCTCGGGTCGGGTGCCGCACTGGGCGACGCGCTCGCGGATGTCTCGCTGCAGGGGGTGCCCGGCGTCCCGGTACTCCGGGTCCCAGCCCTGGGCCTTGCAGGCGGCCGCCATGAATGCGTGCTTGCCGGAGCAGTTGTTGTGGAGGTTCTGGAGGGGGGCGCCCGCCTGAATCAGCGCGTGGTGACTGGGCGCGTGCATCGGAGCGTGGGGGCCACAGAGCAGATCGCCGTCCTCCAGGCCAAAGTGCGCCAGGATCTCCTGGACGATCCGTATGTGCTCCGGCTCCGCGGAGTGGCTGGCCGTTCCCAGCGCGAGCCAGCTCAGGGGCAGCTCGGGATCCCCCAGGGCGTGGAGCGAGGCCCGGAGCTGGATGGGCTTGGCGGCGCTGCGGAAGGGCGTGCGGAAGGGCTCCCCCCAGCGACGCAGGCCCTTGGGCCCCACCCAGACTGCGGTGAAGGGATGGACGCTGTCGACGTGTCCGCCGCGGAGCTGCACAACGCTTGGCATCTGCTCCCCTAACCCCTCTGCAGGCGGCTGCTTGTCCCCCGCTGGCGGGTGCCTATCTCGCCCCTTAGAACGGCCGCCCCCAGGAGCCCCCTCATGCCCCCCGTGCGCATCGACACCCTGCCCACTCCCAACCCCGACGCCATGATGTTCAAGGTGGAGGAGCCCCTGGTGACGCGGGGAACCTTCGAGTTCAACGCCCCCGAGACGGCCGGAGACAGCGCGCTGCCCAAGCGCCTGTTCGCGGTCAGTGGGGTCCAGCAGGTCCTGGTGACCAGCCGCTTTGTGACCATCAACAAGGCCGGCGCGCAGCCCTGGCACGACCTGGTCCCCGAGATCAAGGCCGCCCTGCGCGCACACCTGGAGAGCGGCGAGGAGGCGGTCTCCGACCAGCCCGAGCTCAGCTCCCTGGACACCACCTCCGAGATGGCCCGCCAGATCATCGAGCTGATCGACGACGAGGTCCGCCCGGCACTGGCCCAGGACGGCGGCGACTGCCAGTTCGTGGGGTTGACCGACGACAAGGTCGTGCAGGTCCGGCTCATCGGTGCCTGCAGCTCCTGCCCCAGCTCCACCGCGACCCTGGCCTTCGGCATCGAGCGCTTGCTGGTCGAGGAGTTCCCCGACATCAAGGGCGTCATTCAGGTGTAAGACAATCCGCGCTACACTCGCGGAATGTTCCTTCTCCTCCTCAGTGCATGCCTCTCGCCCTTGCCCACGGAGGTCCTCGCCGACCTGGACCAGGATGGTCTCTTCGCGGACGAGGACTGCGACGACCAGGACCCGAACATCTACCCCGGCGCAGAGGAGATCTGCGACGGCATCGACAACGACTGTGACGGTCAGATCGATGAGGACGGCCTGTCCACCTTCTACGTGGACAGCGACGGTGATGGCTTCGGCGACGCCAGCGACCCCGGCATCGAAGACTGCGCCCTGGGCGAGGGCTACAGCCTCGACAACAGCGACTGCGACGACAGCAGCGCCGCCGCCCTCCCCGGCGGGGTCGAGGTGTGCGACGGCCTGGACAACGACTGCGACGGCAGCATCGACCAGGACGCCAGCGACGCCCTGAGCTGGTACGAGGACGCAGACGGCGACGGCTTCGGCGCAGACGACACCCTGACCCTGGCCTGCGAGCCACCCGACACGACCTGGACCGCGGACCCCGGGGACTGCCTGGACAGCGACCCTCAGGTCAACCCCAACGGGGACGAGGTCTGCGACGGCGTCGACAACGACTGCGACGGCAGCGTCGACCTGGACGCGATCGACGGAGACCCCTACTACGCCGACCGGGACGGCGACGGCTTCGGGGATCCCGCCAGCCTGCTGGTGGCCTGTGAGCAACCCAGCGACCACGTCACCGACAGCCAGGACTGCAACGACGGAGAGGCCCAGGCCTTCCCCGGCGCCGCAGAGAACGAGTCGGACGTGGCCTGCATGCAGGACGTGGATGGCGACGGCTATGGCGACAGCTCCCCGCCCACGGGCGTCGCCTCGGGCGCGGACTGTGACGACACCGAGCCCAGCACCTACGGCGGCGCCCCCGAGTCCCCCGCCGACGGCGTGGACAGCGACTGTGACGGAGAGGAGGTCTGCTACCGAGACGACGACGCGGATGGCTTTGGCGGCGCCCTGACCGCGGGCAGCACCGACCTGACCTGCTCGGGCTCAAACCTCGCCACCACCAACGACGACTGCGACGACCGCTCCGCGCTCACCTTCCCCGGCGCGGCCCCCAACGACTCCACCACCGCCTGCATGGCCGACCTGGATGGAGACGACTGGGGTGACTCCGGCGCCACCACGCCCATCAGCGCCGGCACCGACTGCAACGACGACGACGCTGCCATCTACCCCGGCGCCTCCGAGACCACGGCCGACGGCATCGACCAGGATTGCAGCGGTGGCGACACCTGCTACGTCGACTCCGACGGAGACGACTTCGGCAGCACCTCCACCGTGGTCTCCAGCGACCTGGACTGCAGCGACAGCGGCGAGGCCGACAACGCCGACGACTGCAACGACGGCGACGACGAGATCAACCCCGACGCCTCCGAGGCCATCGCCAACGGCAGCGACGACGACTGCGACGGCTACGAGCTCTGCTACGACGACGCCGACGGGGACGGCTACGCCGGCGAAGACAGCACCACCACCAGCAGCGACAGCGACTGCAGCGACAGCGGCGAGTTCTCGGTCGCCGAGGACTGCGACGACAGCGACGCGACCGCCTACCCGGGCGCCTCGGAGACCACGGCCGACGGCATCGACCAGGACTGTGATGGCGGCGACACCTGCTATGTCGACTCGGACGGGGACGACTTCGGCAGCACCTCGACCGTGGCCTCCAGCGACCTGGACTGCAGCGACAGCGGCGAGGCCGACAACAGCGACGACTGCAATGACGGCGACAAGGACATCAACCCCGACGAGGCGGAGATCGTCGGCGACGGGACCGACCAGGACTGCGACGGGGGCGAGACCTGCTACGCGGACGTGGACCTGGACGGCTACGGCGGCACCGCCACCCTGAGCTCAGCCGACACCGACTGCAGCGACGCCGGCGAAGACAGCAGCAGCGACGACTGCGACGACAGCGACGCGACCGTCTACCCCGGCGCCTCCGAGACCACGGCCGACGGCATCGACCAGGACTGTGACGGCGGCGACACCTGCTACCTGGACTCCGACGGGGACGGCTACGGCAGCACCAGCACCAAGAGCAGCTCGGATCTGGACTGCACGGACGGCAAGGAGTCCACCGTCAACACCGACTGTGACGACGGAGACTCCGGTATCAATCCTGGCGCAAGCGAGGTCCCCGCGAACGGCAGCGACGACGACTGCGACACCTACGAACTCTGCTACGCCGACAGCGACGGCGACGGCTTCGCCGGCGAGACCAGCACCGTCAGCAGCGCGGACACCGACTGCACCGACAGCGGGGAGTTCGAGGACGCCGACGACTGCGACGACGCCGACGCGAACACCTACCCGGGCGCGGCCTACAACGAGGACTCCAAGGAGTGCATGACCGACGCCGACGGCGACGGCTACGGCTCCGACAGCGTCAGCGGCTCGGTCTCCATCGGCAGCGACTGCGACGATGGCGACAGCAGCGTGAGCCCCGGCGAGACCGAGATCTGCAATGACGGCATCGACAACGACTGCAGCGGGGACTGGGACGAGTGCGTGCTGGACGGCAGCTACGATGTCTCCAGCGGCGATGTGGTGCTCGACAGCTCCAGCAACAACATGTGGTTCGGCAACGCGATGACCGCCGGCGACTTTGACAACGACGGCACCACCGATCTGGTCGTCGCCGCCATGGACTACGACGCCGGGAGCAACTACGACTCCGGGGCAGCCTTCTTGTTCAACGGCCCGATCACCGCAGACGCCACCGTCTCCGGCGATGAGGACGTGCGCCTCCGCTCCAGAACCGACAACTCGTACTTCGGGTGGTCGCTGGCCTCCGGTGACCTCGACGGTGACGGGATCGATGACCTGGTGGTGGGCGCATACGACGGCCCAAACGGTGGGCTGGGCACTGGCGACGGCGCCGCCTACCTCTACCTCGGCCCCATCACAGCAGACCTCGACGCAGCCGACGACGGCACCAACGCCGACTGGTGGGCCCTGGGTCGAGGCTCCGATCGAATGGGCCGCGTGTTCACCGTCGCTGACCTGGACAACGACGGGCAGGACGACCTTGTGGCCTCCGAGTACCGGGGGGACACCAACGGAACCGACTCCGGCAGCGCCTTCATCTTCAACGGGCCGCTCACGAGCTACTCCACCTCGGGCGCCAGCGACGACGTCGAGCTCTACGGCGAGGGCGGGAGCGACAACTTCGGCCTCGGCTCCGCCGCCGGGGACCTGAACGGTGACGGCGTGGACGACCTGATCATCGGCGCCCCGAACCGGGACTCCTACAAGGGCGAGGCCTACGTCTTCCTGGGCCCCGTGACCTCCAACATGTCCGGGAGCGCGGCGGACTACCAGATCACCGGCAGCAACAGCGAAGGGCTGGGCTCAGCGATCGCAGCCGCCGACCTGGACGGAGACGGCACCGATGATCTGGTGTTGGGGGCCCCCTGGCGGAGCACCTACACCGGCCGGGCCTACATCATCTCCAGCGGCGACCTCAGCAACGGAAGCGTCGGCGGCCAGTACAGCACGCGCATCGCTGGCACGAGCAACTACACCTACGCGGGCCAGACGCTCGCCAGCGCATGCGACGTCAACGGGGACGGCAGCCACGACCTTCTGCTGGGTGCGCCCGAGGACGGCGGAGAAGGCGCGGCCTACCTCTTCCACGGGGACCTCGCGACCGGGAACCTGGACGTGGACGATGCGGACGCGAGCTTCGCCGGCGATGGAGACGACGAGGCCAGCTACTCGCTGCTCTGCGGCCCGGACCTCAACGACGACGGGACCGACGACCTGGCCGTCGGCTCGCCCTTTGACGGGTCGGATGCAGGAGAGGTGGGGCTGTTCTTTGGCGGCGCCGAGTAGGCCCACCGCCTGGGTTGGGGTTCAGCCAAAGAGCTCCGGCATGCGCTCACTGCGAGCGAGGACCTCCCGGGCCTCCGAACGCCGCTCGGGCGCCACGTAGATCCTGCCGATGCGGCGGGCATCCCGGTAGCGGGCGAAGATGGCGGTGGCCTCGTGCAGCGGGGTCTCGCGCCCGCCGGGCTTGAGGGTGTCCTCGATCACGTAGATGTTGGGCGCGGCGGCCTTCTTCTTGCCGTAGACCGTGTAGCGGCTCAGGCGCCCGGTGCTGGAGGCGGTGAGCGTGGGGATCCCGGACTCCTCGAGGCGCTGCACGGCCCAGTCCGTGTCGACCTCGCTGGCGTCACCGTGGAGCTCGAGCACGCGCTTCCAGGGGCGCCGCCAGCCCACCGCCTTGGCCCACGGGTCGGAGCTCTGGCGCAGGTGGACCGAGAGCTGGGCGTCGTCCACGCTCAGGTAGTCCTCGAAGCTGGCCGGCAGGTGGTAGGGGCAGTCGGGCGCGGTGAAGTAGCGCCGCAGCATCTCCTCGAACACCACCGACTTGTGGTGGAAGTAGACCATCACGAACATGTGGTAGCGGGCGAGGATGAAGTGGTCGAAGGCGTACAGGCCCTTGCGGTCCAGGGCCAGGCAGACCTGGTCACGGGGGTCCCGGTGGACGCGCAGGTTGGAGAGGATCCAGTCCACATCGACGTGGCCGTAGCGGGCCCCGGTGAAGAAGGAGTCCCGGCCCAGGTAGTCCAGGCGATCCACGTCCAGCTCCGAGGAGATGATCTGGGACAGGACCACGCGCAGATCCACCCCCTGGTCCACAAAGAACTCGGTGTCCACGGCGACCTCGCGGGAGATCAGGGCGGCCACGTGCAGCGCTCCGCAGGCAAAGTGGCGGTCCAGGACCTCCGCGAGAGAGGTCTTGGTGAGGATGCCGATGGTGTAGTCCTCGTGGCTGGCCTGCTGGTCTCCGCGGGCTTGGAGCACGTCCGCCCGGTAGACCTCGAGCTCAAGCGCCGACAGGTCGGGCATGGCGAACTCGGTGCAGTGCGAGAAGGGCGCATGCCCGATGTCGTGGAGCAGCGCGGCCAGGCGGACGGTCTGGCGAAGGGCCTCTCGGCGCGCCTGGGAGGAGAAGTCCCAGCCCCGGAACGCGGCGTCGAAGGCCTGCCCGGAGAGGTGCATCACGCCGACGCTGTGGAGGTAGCGGGAGTGGGTCGCGCCCGGGAACGCCAGCTCCGTGAAGCCCACCTGCTTGATGGAGCGAAGGCGCTGGAAGAAGGGGTGATCCAGCACCAGACGTTCGGCATCGCTGACGTGGATCGCACCGTGAATGGGGTCGCGCACCTCCATGAACCCACCTCCCAGGCGAATGGGGCGCCAGTTGGTTAACACCGTGGGACATGCGACCCATCACGCCCAAGCTCAATCTCTCCCCCGGGGACGTCCTGTACAACCCCGCTCTGGGCTTCGCGGCCGTCACCGGCCTGGACGACCAGGGCCTGCAGCTCGCGTGGCACCAGGTCGGAGAGCGACTCCCCCGCCGCGTCTCCCGGGCAGCGGCCGAGAAGGGCTACCAGCTCTGCCTGCCCGGCGGCTTCTTCTCCCTGGCGGTGTGCGACCCGGAGGGCATGCGGGAGATGCTGGAGCGGGACCCTGGCGGCGCGCTCCTGCTGCTCCTGGATGAGCTGAACCACCCGGAGGAGCCGGTCGTGCTCGGACAGTGGCTCAGCCGAGTGGGCGCGGTCTCAAGCGCAGACGTGGACGCCGTGCTGCGCCGCGCCAAGCTGGACCAGGACCCCCGCTTCGACCACCAGGGGGGCCGCCTGAGCCGCTGCAAGGAGCTGGAGCCCACCGACCCCAGCGGCGGCGACATCACCGCGCCCATCCCCACCCAGGAGGGGCTGTTCCGCCCCTGGAGCACGCTGCACCGCCTGGAGGGGCTCGAGCTCCTGCACACGGGAATGGAGCTGCTGGGGCTCTTGGCTCACCACCACGCCCGCGGGCAAGGTGTGGGCCTGGATGAGGGCTCTGTGTGGGCCGACGAGGACGGGCAGCTCGAGCTCGGCCCCAGCTCGGGCCCCATCGCAGGCGACGTCCACGCGACGGGCCGCCTGCTGCTCCAGCGCTGCCTGGGCAAGGACCTCCCCCGCGGGGTCCCCGCGCACCGCTTGATGCCATTCCTGGCCGAGCTGGCCCCCGGCCTGCCCGTGACCGCCCTCCCCTTGCTGGAGTCTCTGGTCGCGCCGAGTCAGGCACAGCGTCCTCGCTCGGCGGTCGAGGCCTATGCGGACTGGTCGGCCGCCGCCGCTGTCGAAGAGGTGCGGGAGCATGCGCTGCTGCCAAACCGCAGCCACCTCGACATCGGGGCCGACACCCACATCGGGCGCTACAAGATGCGGGCCCACCAGACCAACCAGGACGCCTTCTGGTTCGGGAGCGAGGCCGATGAGGCCCTGCTGGTCGTCTGCGATGGCATCTCCACCAGCGACGCGGGCAGCGGCGACATGGCCAGCCAGATCGCCTGCTCGGTCTTCTCCAAGGCCTGGGAGCAGCGCCCGCCCGCGGACGCCACCGAGCTGGAGGTCGCCGCCTGGCTGCGCGAGCGCCTGGCCGAGGCCAACCGACAGATCTGCGAGGCCGCGCTGGAGGCCGCCGATGGCGACCTGACGGGCCGCATCCCCATGGGCACAACGATCGTCGTCGCGCGCCTCCAGGGCAGCGTCGTCGACATGGCCAGCCTGGGCGACAGCCGCATCTACGCGGTGTGCCACACCGGGGCCGCGCAGCTCACCCCCGACCAGAACGTCGAGCTGGAGTGGATGCAGGGCCACCGCTCCCGAGACGCCGACCAGGACTCCCTGGCGCAGGCGCTGATCGGCTACCTGGGCCACTTCGACGAGCACGGCGCCCCCAGCCTGCTGCCCCCCTTCCAGCGCCGCATCCGCCTGCTCTCCGGGGACAGCCTGGTCCTGATGACCGACGGCATCGTGGACTACGCCACCCCCTCGCACCTGGACCTGCTCAAGCTGATGACCCGGCTGCTGCAGGAGCAGACCCCGGAAGAGGCCGCGCTGTCCCTGGTGACCGCAGCGAACCGCGGCGGCGGCGGCGACAACGCAACGGCGCTCATCGCCCGGCTTAGTGTGCGGTAGAGCCCCCCTGCCCCAAGGAGCCGGCCATGTCGCCCAAGCCAGGCCTGCGAGACGCCCTCAACTCCCGGGTGCTGATGCTCGACGGGGCGCTGGGCACGGAGTTCTACCGCCGCGGCGTGTTCATCAACCGCTGCTACGACGAGCTGACCCTCTCCCAGCCCGCGCTGGTCCGACAGGTACACCACGACTACCTGGAGGCCGGCGCCGACCTGCTGACCACCAACACCTTCGGGGCCAACCGGGTGCGCCTGCAGGCCTTCGGCCTTGAGGACCGCCTGGGCGAGATGAACCGCAAGGCCGCCAGCCTGGCCCGTCAGGTCGCCGGTGACCGGGCCTGGGTGCTGGGCTCCGTGGGGCCGACGGGAGCCTCCCTCTCTCCCGCTGGGCGCCTGTCCCCCGGGCAGGCCTACCACGCCTTCCGCGAGCAGATCGAGGCCCTGGTGGAGGGCGGCGCGGACGCCTTGCTCTTTGAGACCTTCACCAACCTGCAGGAGCTCTGGCAGGCGGTCCGCGCCGCGAAGGACGTGGCGCCCGAGCACCCCATCCTGGCCTGCCTGAGCTTCAAGAGCAGCCGAAGCGGCGAACGCCTGGTCGGCGAAGACCCCGTGCGCGCCGCCCGGACCATGACCCAGTGGGGCGTGGACGCCCTGGGCGCCAACTGCAGCACCGGCCCCCAGGTCGTGCTGGACGCCATCGAGGCCATGGCCAGCGCCACGGACCTCCCGCTGATCGCCTACCCCAACGCCGGCATCCCCCAGATGGTCGAGGGCCGGCGCCTGTACCTGGCCAGCCCCGAGTACATGGCGGAGTTCGCCCGCCGCTTCGTGAACAAGGGCGTTCAGGTCGTCGGCGGCTGCTGCGGGACCACCCCCGAGATGGTCCACGAGATGCGGAGCTTCGTGCGCAGCGTCGCACCGATGCGCAACGTGACCAGCGCCGAGCTCGAGGAGCCGCCCGCCGACGAGAGCACCCTGATGGAGCCCGTCCCCCTGGCCGAGCGCAGCCCCCTGGCCCGCAAGCTCAGCGAGGGCCGCTTCTGCGTCTCCGTGGAGCTGGACCCGCCCCGGGGCTTGGACCTGACCCGGGCGCTGGAGGGGGCCGCCTTCCTCAAGGACCACGAGATCGACGTCATCAACATCGCGGATGGCCCGCGCGCGACGGCCCGAATGGGTCCGGCTGCGATGGCCCAGCTCACCCGGGAGCGCTGCGGCATCGAGTCCGTGGTGCACGTGTGCTGCCGGGACCGGAACCTGCTGGGTCTGCAGATGGACCTGCTCAGCTACCACGCCCTGGGGCTCCGCAATGTCCTCGCCGTCACCGGGGATCCCCCCAAGATGGGCGCGTACCCCGACGCGACGGCGGTGTTCGACATCGACTCCATCGGGCTGATCCACTTCCTCCAGAACCTCAACCGCGGGGTCGACTTCTCCGGCCGGCCCATCGGCGGGCAGACGTCGTTCTTTGTGGGCGCCGGCTGCAACCCCGCGCACCCTGAGCTGGAGCGGGAGGTCGAGCGCTACGGCCAGAAGATCGCCGCGGGCGCCGAGTTCTTCTTCTCCCAGCCCGTCTACGACCGGGAGGTCCTGGAGCGCTTCTTCGCGCTCACCGAGCGCTTCCCCAAGGTCCCCTTCCTGGTGGGCATCCTGCCCCTGGCCAGCGCCAAGAACGCCGACTTCCTGCACAACGAGGTGCCCGGGATGCAGGTCCCCGCCGAGATCCGGGAGCGCCTGCACGCCGCCCCCGACCGGCAGGCCCAGCGGGAGATCGGCATCGAGATCGCCCAGCAGACCCTGCGCGAGGCCCACCAGCATCCCCGGGTCAGCGGCGCCTACATCTACCCGCCCTTTGGCTCCTACAAGGCCGTGCTGCGCGTGCTCGAGGGGCTGCAGGGGTAGAATCGGCGCCCATGGCAGGCGGCGGTGTACAGAACCTGAGCCCTGGCCAGCAGGTCGTCGGACACGAGCTGCTGGAGGTGCTCGGTCGTGGGGCCAGCGCCACCGTGTTCCGGGCCCGCGCCCCCACCGGCGAACAGGTCGCGCTCAAGCTGCGGCGCGCCGGGGATCCAGGCATGGACAAGCGCTTCCTGCGCGAGTTCGAGTCCATCCGGCGCCTGCGCCTGGAGAACGTGGTCCGGGTGGTCGACGCCGGCCAGAGCCCGCAGTTCACCTGGTACTCCATGGAGATCGTGCGCGGACAGACCCTCCGCCGCTACATCCAGAGCGCCGCGTCCATGGCCGAGCGCACCCTCCGCGCCTGCGAGGCCGGCACCCAGCTCGCCGACGCCCTGGCGTCCATGCACCAGGCCGGGTTCGTCCACCGCGACCTCAAGCCCTCCAACGTGATGGTCACCGACAGCGGCGAGGTCCGCATCCTGGACTTCGGCGTGGTCCAGTGGTGGGCCGTCTCCGAGTCGCTCACCGGCTCCGGCGGGCTCGTCGGGACCCCCTCCTTCATGAGCCCCGAGGCCATCGGTGGCCTGCCCGTGACCGGCGCGGCGGACGTCTTCGCTCTGGGCCTGATGCTCTACGAGGGGCTCGTCGGCAGGCGCGAGCGCCCCAAGCAGGCCGCCGGCTGGCTCGCCCGACAGGTCCTCCAGCGCGTCCCCCCCGCCGCGAGCGTCGATCCCCGCTGCCCCCGGGACCTGAGCACCGTCATCGACCACTGCCTGCGCTTCGACCCCAGCGCGCGCCCCACCGCCCGGGCCCTCGCCGAGCTCCTGCGCGGCTGCCTGGACGGCTCCAGCCCCGCCGAGTGGCCCAATCCCCCCGTGTTCGCCGGCCGCCGCGTCGAGCTCCAGCTCCTGGAGACCGCCCTGCAGGGCAAGAGCGCCCGCATCTCCGTGCTCCTGGGCGACGCCGGGAGTGGCAAGCGCCGCCTCCAGGAGCAGGCCTGCCGCAGAGCCCTCCTGCGCGGCACCCGCACCCTGGTCGGACGCTGCCTGCCGGAGGCCCCCGGTCACCCCCTGGGCATGTGGCTCTCCCAGCTCCTCTCCGCCCCCAACAAGACCCCCTGGAGGGAAGAGCTGGTCGGTGATGGCAGCGGCGCCTTGCTGCAACTCTGGCCACACCTCCCCCTGCACATGTTGTCGGATCGTCCCGCCGGCGAGGCCAGTGAGCGCGATGTCCTCCAGGCCGCCCTGGGCAGCTTCGCCCGCGCCGCCGCCCACACCCCCTTGGTGCTGGTGCTCCACGACGCCCACCACCTGGACCCCCTCAGCTCCAAGTTCCTGCGCCGCCTGCTGCGCCGCGGAGACCCCCGCATCCACCTGCTCGCCTTGGCCGATCCCCGCCGCATGGGCGCACGCGCCGAGCGGATGCTGGAGCACGTCGAGGGGCTGGAGCAGGGCCAGATCCTGCGCATGGCCCCCCTGCCCCCCCGCGAGACCAAGGCCCTCTGCGCCAGCCTGCTCCCCGAGGGCGCCCCTGGCGTCTCCCCCGGCGCCGCCACCCCGCTCCAGGCCACCCAGGCCGCGCTGCGCGCTCTGGCCGAGCTCCGCGCCGAGCCCTTCTACGAGCTGCCCCCCCAAGCCGCGCCCCTGGCCGTTGCCCGCCGCCCCCTCCCCCGCGACGTCCTGGAGGCCTGGCTGGGCGACGCCGGCCCCTTCATCTCCAAGGGCTTTGTGGTGGAGACCCTTGTGGGCAAGCTCCGCCTCCCCGAGGGCAACTTCCAGACCGCCACCAACGCCGCCCTGCAGGACGCCGCCGCCGCCCACCGGGACCTCGCCCACGCCTGGGAGACCGAGGGCCGCTCCCGGAACCGCTGGATCGAGATCGCGCACCACCGCCTCGCCGCCGGCAGCCCCAAAGCCTGGGAGGCCTGCGTTCGGGGCGCCGACGCCGCCCAGCGCCTGGGTCGCTACACCCAGGCCCGCCAGCTCCTGCTGGTCCTGGACACCCTCAAGCAGGACCGCAACTCCGAGACCTACCGGCGCTTCCGCTTCGACCTGGCGTTCTCCCGGGCCCGGGTCGCCGCCCGCACCGACGCCGAGCGCCCCCGCCAGGACCTCGTGGACGCCGCCCGCGCCCGCGCGATCAACGCCGAGCAGCTCCACCTGAGCACCCTGCTCCAGGCCGAGCTTCACCTGCGCAACGGCCTGCCCAACGAGGCCCTCTCCCTCGCTCACGACACCGCCCGCGCCGCCCAGCTCGACCACCCCGAGGCCGCCGCCGCCCTCTGGCTCTGCTGCGCCCAGGCCTGGATGGAGGTGGGCGCCTGGGACAAGGCCCGCTGGTGCGCCGAGGCCGCCGGGGAGCTCGCCGACACCGCCCCCCTGCTCCGGGTGGAGGCCGAGGCTGCCTGCGTGGAGTCCCTGCTCGTCCAGGGCGAGCTGACTGGACTGGCGCAGCGCTCCCGAGCCGGTCTCCGGGCGGCGAGGCGGCTGGAGCACGCTGGGGCTGAGGCCTGGCACCTCCGGAACCTCGGGGTGGCCTGGATGCGGTCGGGACGGCGGCGCGCCAGCGAGGACATGCTGGCCAGCGCCCGCGAGCTCTACGTCCGCAACTCCGACCTGGCGGGGGCCGCGACCACCTCCCTGCAGCTCGCGGCCCTCGCGATCGGCCGGGGAGAGCCCGCGATCGCCGAGCGTTGGCTCACCGATGGCCTCGCCGTCGCCCGAAAGCTCAAGCTGGCTCGACTGGAGCCCCTGGCCGCGACGGTGGAGCTCGATCTGGGAGTACAGACCGGTGACCCCATCATGTCCCGCAAGGCGACCGAGCGCGTGGGTGCTCAGCGGAGCTCCTGGGGATGGCGCCTGGCCAACCTGCGCTGGCTGCGCGCCCAGGGGGACATCGAGGCCGCCACCGTCGAGGCCACCACCCTCCCCACCCGCGGCTACTCCGGCGCCCTGGGCCGCATGGAGGTCGCCCGCATCCACCTGGACGACGGCAGCCGCCCCACCGCCACCGTGCTCCTGCAGCAGGGCCTGCAGATCGCCCGCGCCGAGGGCCTGGAGGAGCTCGAGCTCTACGGCTTGCTGCTGGAGGGCGTGCTCTTCCCGGACGAGGTCCACGACTGGGGCAACCGCTGCGCCCGCGCCCTCTCCAGCACCTGGGTGGAGCTCTTCCTGGGCGTGCTGGAGTTCGACGCCCGCTACCTGATGGCCCACGGCGAGCACGACGAGGCCATCAAGCGCCTCCGCAGCCTGCGCTCCCGCGCCGCGGACATCGGCAACCGCCCCTACGCCCGCGTGGCCCTGGAGCTGCTGCGCGAGCTGAGCTGATCCCTCAGATCCGCGCACCGTCCCCATCCCCGACCGACATGCTGGCCTTGGAGGACTCCGATGAGCCACATGATCCGGATCGCAGCGGGCTGTAGACTGCTCGTGAGCTGGGAGATCGCATGCTGGGGATGATGTTGGGGAGCCTGTGGTTTGGGGGGACGCCCGCGCTGGAGCCGACGGAGGAGACGCCGCCCAGCGAGACGACACAGTCGGCGCAGTCGGACTCGGCGCTGACCTTCACGGCGCGACTGCCTGCGGCGGAGAACGCGAGCACCCTGAACGTCGAGGAGCTCTTCTGGCCCGGCCCGACCGAGCCGACGGAGGAGGACCTCAAGTGCCTGCGGAGCTGGCAGGTCTGTCAGATGAGCTCACACCCCGCCGACATGCTGGAGCGGGGCGTGGTGCAGCCGCTGGTGCTGGAGATCCACGTGGGGGGGATGCGGCTGAATGGGGAGGATGTGTTGGAGTTCCATGAGGGGCTCCGCCTCGCGAAGGATGAGACCAAGGGCCCGCTGCTGGTGCGACTCCACGACGCCACACACCAGCAATACGCCCGCTGGAGCGAGATGCTGGGGGTGTCTCCCGAGGCTGAGGAGCGCCCCCCTGCAACCGCGCTCCTGGTCGTGGACGAGGCCGTGCCGTCTGTCATGCTCCAGCGGGCGATCTACAGCATCGGCACTGCGGGGGTCTCCACCTTCGCCTACCTGGTGGACGACCCCAAGCCCACCCCGCCGATCCCTCCGCTCCCAGGCCGAGGCGCCGCCTGGCTGGAGCTCACCAGTGCGTCGGCGACACTGCACGAAGGTCACGGCTATGGCGGGGATAGGACCACCGTCGAAGCCCCGGAGTTCCTGGAGGAAGCCAGCCGCAGCCTCCTGCCCAGGACGCCAAGCTGCATCTTTGTGGCCCCGACCTCGGACGTCCCCCATGGGACCCAGGTGCAGTATCTGGACCAGCTCGCCGCACTCGGGGCCCCCAACCACCAACTGGCAGGGGGCGCAAGGGCCGAGGGGCCCATCGTCCTGGAGTCTCCGACTCCGCCCCCACCTGCATGGACCCTGGATCTCTCCCGGCCGCTGGCGGTGTTCCGAACCGGCCTCCCTGAGGTCGGTCCAGACAGGACACTCAAGTGTTGGGACGCCCCCTGACTACCCCACCGGCTTGTACACCCGCCGCGCCGGCACCTGCAGCACCCGGTCCTCCTCCATCAGCCAGCCCGACAGCTTGCCGCCGTAGACACAGCCCGTGTCCAGACCGATGGCGATGGGGACGCCGCCCTTCTCGCGCCGGACCAGCCCGCGCATGGCGTCGTGACCGAACACCACGCACTCCGGCCCCTGCCAGCCCGCGTCGTACCAGAAGGGGTTGGCGGGGTCCTTGTCGTCGGGGAAGCGGCGCTGGTAGAGCGCGATGCGGCGGGTGGTCCCGGCCAGCCCCTTGATGGGGTGGATGCCGGCGTGAACCAGGATGCAACGGCCCACGCGCCGGGTCAGGGGGAGCCGGGAGAGGAAGGACTGGATCTCAGGCGTCAACCAGTGGCCAAACTTCGTGGGCTTGGTGGCCACGTGGTCATCGTGGTTGCCCTTGACGCAGGCGAGGTCATGCTGGCGGATCAGGGCCCAGACCCCCAGCGGGTCTGGCCCCTTGGTGAAGAGATCCCCACACAGGAACACGCGGTCCGCTCGGGCGAGCTCGATGAGCGCCGAGAGCTCCTCGCTGCAGCCGTGGACGTCCCCGACAAAGAGGGTGCGTCCCGGGCCAGGCGGTGAGCCCTGCAGCTCCCGACTCAGACGATCTCCTGCAGCTTGATGGCCCGGAGCTCCCCGGCCTTGAGGCTGCGGATGGCCGAGACGACCGCCTGGGCGGCCTCCATCGTGGTGATGGTGGGCACACCGTGCCGCAGACCCGCCAGGCGCATCGCGCGCTCGTCCATCACCGACTTCTTGCCCATGGGCGTGTTGATGATGAGCTGGATCTTGCCGTTCTTGATGTGGTCGACCACGTCCGGGCGGCCCTCGCGCACCTTGAACACCATGGTGCTCTCGACGCCGCGCTCGGCCAGGAACTTGTGGGTCCCAGCGGTCGCGTAGAGGGTGAAGCCCAGGTGCGCCAGGGCGCCAGCCACCGCGGGCAGGCCGGGCTTGTGGCGGTCGGTCACGCTCAGGAACACGCCGCCCTGCACGGGCAGGGTCATGCCGGCCGCGATGAGGGCCTTGGCATAGGCCTCGCCGAAGGACCAGCCCACGCCCATGACCTCACCGGTGGAGCGCATCTCGGGGCCCAGGACCACGTCGGAGCCGGGGAAGCGGCCCCAGGGGAACACGGGCGCCTTCACAAAGTAGAGGCCCTCACCCTTGGGCTGCAACTTCATGTCCTTGAGCTTCTCGCCGAGCAGCAGGCGGGTGGCCACGGCTGCGACGGCCACCCCGGTGGCCTTGGCGACGAAGGGCACCGTGCGGGAGGCGCGCGGGTTGACCTCGATGACGTAGATCTGCTCGTTCTGGATGGCGAGCTGCACGTTGACCATGCCGACCACCTGCAGGCGCAGGGCGATGCGGGTCACGTACTCGATGATGCGGCGGCGGTTGACCTCGCTGAGCTGGACCGGGGGCAGGATGGCGGTGCTGTCACCGGAGTGGACGCCGGCGGCCTCCACGTGCTCCATGATGCCCGCGATGTAGACCTCCTCCCCGTCGCAGAGGGCGTCCACGTCGTACTCGACGGCGCCCTCCAGGTAGCGGTCGATGAGCAGGGTGTTGTTCTCGGACGCGGCCAGCGCCTCGGCCATGGCGTCCTGGAAGTCCTTCTCGTCGTAGCAGATGAACATCGCCCGACCGCCCAACACGTAGGAGGGGCGGGTCAGCAGCGGGAAGCCGATGCGGCCTGCGGCGATCTGGGCCTCCGCGGCCGTGCGGGCGATGGCGCCCTCGGGCTGGGGGATGTCCAGCTCACGCATCAGGGCGTTGAAGCGGTCGCGGTCCTCGCAGAGGTCGATGGCGTCAGGGCTGGTGCCCAGCACCGGGCCGATCTTGTGGGCCAGCTTGAGGGGGGTCTGCCCGCCGAACTGCAGGATGACGCCGCGGGGCTTCTCGCGCTCGATGACCGCGCCCACGTGCTCGACGGTGATGGGCTCGAAGTAGAGCTTGTCCGAGGTGTCGTAGTCGGTGGACACGGTCTCGGGGTTGCAGTTCACCATCACGCTGGTCAGCCCGGCGTCGCGCACGGCGAAGGCCGCATGACAGCAGGCGTAGTCGAACTCCAGGCCCTGGCCGATACGGTTGGGGCCGTTGCCCAGGATGATGACGCGGTCGGTCTGGGACTCGCCGGCCTCATCCTCCTCCTCGAAGGTCGAGTACAGGTAGGGCGTGAAGCTCTCGAACTCGGCCGCGCAGGTGTCCACGCGCTTGAAGACCGGGCCGATGCCCTCGCTGCGCAGCTTGGTGCGCACGGCCTTCTCGTCGCAGGCCAGCAGGCCGGCCAGGTGCTCGTCGGGCATGCCCGCCTGCTTGGCGCGCTTGAGCTCCTCGGCGCTCACCCCGCTCAGGAAGCGGCCGCGCAGGGTGTTCTCCAGGGCCACGATGTCCTGCATGCGGCCCAGGAACCACTTGTCGATGCCGGTGAGCCGGTGGATCTCGGTGGGATCCATGCCGCGCCGCAGGGCCTCGAAGAGGGCCGGCAGGCGATCGGGGGTGGCGATGGCCAGGCGCTCGCGCAGGAGCTGGTCGCTGATGTCGCTGGCGTCGCCGTAGCCGCCCTCCAGGGAGGAGATGGCCTTGAGCAGCGCCTCGTCGAAGGTGCGCCCGATGCCCATGACCTCGCCGACGGACTTCATCGAGGTGCCCAGCACCTTGGTCGCCTGGGCGAACTTCTCGAAGTTCCAGCGGGGGATCTTGACGATCACGTAGTCCAGGGTCGGCTCGAAGCAGGCCGGGGTCTTCTGGGTGATGTCGTTGTCGATCTCGTCCAGGGTCAGGCCCACGGCGAGCTGCGCGGCGATCTTGGCGATGGGGAAGCCCGTGGCCTTGGACGCCAGCGCGGAGCTGCGCGAGACGCGCGGGTTCATCTCGATGACGCGCACGTCCCCGTTGTCCGGGTTGATGGCGTACTGGATGTTGGACCCGCCGGTCTCGACGCCGATGCGCCGGATGATGCGCTGGGAGTAGTCGCGCAGGCGCTGGTACTCGCGGTCGGTCAGGGTCATGGCCGGCGCCACGGTGATGGAGTCACCGGTGTGCACGCCCATGGGGTCCAGGTTCTCGATGGAGCAGATGATGATGACGTTGTCCGCCAGATCCCGCATCACCTCGAGCTCGAACTCCTTCCAGCCGATGATGCTCTCCTCGACCAGCACCTCGGTGACCGGGGACAGGTCCAGGCCCTGGGAGACGATGTCGCGGAACTCGTCGATGTTGTAGGCGACGCCGCCGCCCAGGCCACCCATGGTGAAGCTGGGGCGGATGATGGCCGGCAGGCCCACGTCCTCCAGGGCCTCCTCGGCCTCCGCGAGGGTGTTGACCGTCTTGGCGCGCGGGCACTCAAGGCCAATCTCCTCCATCGCCTTCTTGAAGGCCGCGCGGTCCTCACCGACGAAGATGGCCTCCGGCTTGGCGCCGATCAGCTCGCAGCCGTACTTGTCCAGCACGCCGGCCTTGTCCAGGTCCATCGCCAGGTTCAGCGCGGTCTGGCCGCCAACGGTGGGGAGCACGGCGTCGGGGCGCTCGCGGGCGATGACCTGCTCGACGAACTCGGGGGTCAGGGGCTCGACGTAGGTCGCGTCGGCCACGGACGGGTCCGTCATGATGGTGGCGGGGTTGGAGTTGATCAGCACCACCCGGTACCCCAGCGCCCGCAGGGCCTTGCAGGCCTGGCTGCCGGAGTAGTCGAACTCGCAGGCCTGCCCGATGACGATGGGCCCGCTGCCGATGATGAGGATGGACTCAATGTCCGTGCGCTTGGGCATCAGAGCTCTCCGGTCTTGCCGAAACGGATGAAGCGTTCCACCAGCAGGTGCTGGGCGTCGTGGGGGCCGGGCGCGGCCTCGGGGTGGTACTGGATGCCCATGACCCGCTTTCCGGGGTGGACGAAGCCAGCGACCGTCTTGTCGTTGAGGTTGAGGTGGCTCACCTCCGCCCCCGTCGCGAGCAGGCTCTCCTCATCCACGCAGAAGCCGTGGTTCTGCGAGGTGATCTCCACCTTGCCGGTGACCAGGTCCTTGACCGGGTGGTTGCCGCCGCGGTGCCCGAAGGGCAGCTTGTAGGTCTTGGCGCCCAGGGCCAGGGCCAGGAGCTGATGGCCCAGGCAGATGCCCAGCAGCGGCAGCTCGCCGACCAGCTTGGAGACCTCGGCGTACATCTCGGGGAGCGCCGCGGGGTCGCCGGGGCCGTTGCTCAGGAACACGCAGTCGGCGTCCTTGCGCAGCACCTCGGCCTTGGTGGTGGCCGGGAAGACCTCGACGCGGGCGCCAGCCTCCGCGAACTTGCGCAGGATGTTGGTCTTGCAGCCGCCGTCCAGCACCGAGACCCGCAGGGTGGGCGCCTCGGGGTCGTTGTAGACGTAGGACTCGGACACACTGACCTCGTAGGCGAGCGCGCGTCCCTCCATCCCTGGCCAGGCGTCCATCAGCTCCTGGAGTTGGGCCAAGGGCTTGCCGTCCGTCGAGATCACGGCCTTCATGGCCCCCTTCTCGCGGATGTGCCGCACCAGCGCGCGCGTGTCGACGCCGTGGAGTCCGGGGACCCCCGCCTTGCGCAGGTAGTGGTCCAGACCGCCCTCCGCGCGGTGGTTCGACCAGCGCTTGGAGAAGCTGCGCGCGATGAAGCCGGAGACCTGCACGCGGCCGGACTCGACGTCTTCGTCGTTCACCCCATAGTTGCCGATGTGCGGCGTCGTCATGGCGACGATCTGCTCGCGGTAGCTGGGGTCGGTGAGGACCTCTTGGTACCCGGTCATGGCCGTGTTGAACACGATCTCCCCGACCAGGGAGGTGGTGGCGCCGAACGCCTCCCCCTCAAAAGAGCGTCCGTCTTCCAGAAGCAGGATGCCGCCCATGTTCACCTCGGGTTCCCGCCTTGGTACGGGGTCAGCGCGGCCCTGTCGAGGTGGGTTTCCCAGGTGTCACATGAGCGAGGTGGCTCACCGTGCATAGACGTGCTGGCCCCCACACACTGCGATAGGACCGCCCGCCAGCGAGGACACCATGGCCCAGAACGACCTCAGCAGGGTTCGAAACATCGGCATCGCCGCTCACGTGGACGCCGGGAAGACCACCCTCACCGAGCGCATCCTCTATTACACCGGCGCGCTCCGCAAGATCGGCGAAGTGCACGATGGTGAGGCGCACACCGACTACATCCCGGAGGAGCAGGAGCACGGCATCACCATCATGGCCGCCGTGACCAAGGCCGACTGGGCGGATCACCTGATCCAGATCGTCGACACCCCCGGACACGTGGACTTCACGATCGAGGTCGAGCGCTCCATGCGCGTGCTGGACGGCTGCGTGGTCGTCATGGACGGCGTGCGCGGCGTGGAGCCCCAGACCGAGACGGTGTGGCGTCAGCGCTCCAAGTACCAGGTCCCCGCCTGCTTCTTCGTGAACAAGATGGACCGCCCCGGCTCGGACTTCCGCCGCAGCCTGGAGACCATCCGCACCAAGCTGGGCGGCGAGCCACTCCCCGTCTGCGTGCCCCTGCCCGACGAGAAGAAGGTGGTGAACCTGGTCGAGCGCATCGCCTACACCTTCGAGGGTGAGATGGGCGAGACCGTGCACACCGAGCGGGTGGACGACGACACCTGGGAGTCCCTGGCCGACCTGCGCGAGACCATGCTGCTGGGCGCCGCCGAGTTCGACGAGGAGCTCGAGGAGCTGGTGCTCATGGACGAGCCCATCCCCCCCGAGCAGCTCTGGGCCGCCCTGCGCAAGGCCTGCCTCAGCGGCAAGGCCTTCCCCTGCTTTGGCGGCTCCGCCCTCAAGTACCAGGGCGTGCAGCCCCTGCTGGACGGCGTGATCAAGGTGCTCCCCGCCCCCGGTGAGGGCCCCCCCTCCACCGCCGTGGACGCCGACGGCAACGAAGAGATCGTCGAGATGGACGAGAACGGTCCCATGGCGGCTCTGGTCTTCAAGGTCCAGCACTTTGACGGCCGCCGCCGGATGTTCTGCCGCGTGTACCGCGGGACCCTGAGCCCCGGCGACATTGTGGCCATCCCGGACGGCGAGGGCGGCGTGCAGACCGAGCGCGTGGCCCGCGTGTTCGACATCGACGCCGACAAGGCCAAGCGCATCGACAAGGCCGTCGCCGGGCAGATCATCGCCATCGCCGGCCTCAAGAAGGCCAGCACCGGCGACACCCTCTGCGCCCAGGACCACCCCGTCCTCCTGGAGCGCATCGAGGCCCGCGAGCCCGTGCTGGGCCTGGCCATCGAGCCCGAGTCCGCCAAGGACGAGGCCAAGCTCATGGAGACCCTCAACAAGCTGGTCGCCGAGGACCCCACCCTCCGCCTGGAGGAGGACAAGGAGACCGGCCAGCGCGTGCTCCGCGGCATGGGCGAGCTGCACCTGCAGATCTACTTCGAGCGCATCAAGCGCGAGGCCGGGGTCAAGGTGCGCGCCGGCAAGCCGGACGTGGTCATGCGGGAGACCATCGGCGGAAAGGGCAGCGCTGAGGCCCTGTTCCACCGGGTCATCGAGCAGGAGACCAAGACCATCGAGATGAAGGCCTGGGCCTCCGCCACCGTGTCTCCCCGCGAGCGCGGCGCCGGCATCGAGGTCGACACCTCCAACGTCAAGGTCACCGGCACCGCCACCCAGCTCTCCCCCACCCTGGCCGAGGCGGTCACCGCTGGCGCCAAGGACGCGAGCATCGCGGGCCCCGTGCAGGGCTCCACGCTCCAGGACGTGCGCGTCCAGGTCGACGCCATCGAGGTCTTTGGTGAGATCTCCACCCCCCAGGCGATCCGCGTCGCGGTGGCCGAGGCCGTGCGCAACGCGATGGTGAAGGGCGGCGGCCAGGTGCTCCGGCCCATCATGAAGACCGAGGTGGTCGTCCCCAGCGAGAACCTGGGCGCCGTGCTCGGCGATCTGCAGGCCCGCGGTGCGATGATCCAGGAGACCGATCCCGGCGAGCCCAGCACGATCAAGTGCGACTGCCCCCTGGACAAGCTGCTGGGCTACACCACGACCATCCGCTCCATGACCCGTGGGCGCGGTGGCTTCTCCATGGTGTTCGACCGCTTCGACGTGGCCTAGGGTCCCCGCTGTGGCCCCGGCCCCCTCAATGCGCTACTCTGCGCCGACCTGATGCGGCGGGCCTGCGCCCGCCCAAGCCTTCGATCCGTGAGGACCCTCATGATCCGCAAGACCCTCCCCTTCCTGGCCTCCGCTGCCGCTGTCGTCCTCCCCTCCGTGGCTCTGGCCAGCGCTGAGGGTGGCCACGAGGCCGCCGGCGCCGAGCACCACGACAGCGGCATGTTCCCCGCCGTGTACTGGGGCCTCGTGGTCGTGGTCCCCCTGGTGACCTTCGTGGTCGCGCTGCTGACCTCGAACAAGGGCACCGTGGAGCCGGCTCACCACTGAGCCCACCCCCAGCGGCCTGCTCGCAGGTCGCCTGTCCTCGCTTGCGCGCCGGCCTCTCCAGGGAGTGACCGGCGCGCACGCGTTTGGGCGGTGGGCCCAGCAGGCCCGACCACCCCCAAGCCCCTCAGTTCAGGGCGATGAGCAGCGCGATGACCACAATGAACAACACCACCGCGCCGGCCACGAGCCCCATCGAGCCCCTGCGCATCTTGCTCTGCACCTCGGGCGGGAACTGACCGCGGGTGATGACGCCGTGCTCCGGGCACTCGAAGTCCGCGAAGGCCGCCCCGATCAACATGCCGGCCGCGCCGAAAGCCCGGGCTGCAGGCCCCGCGCTCTGACGGCTGACGCTCGCTCCACACTCTGGACACTGGTAGTCGGCCATTTCGACCCTCCTGCCGGTGTTCTACCACAGTGAAGGGCGTTCAGCGCAGCCCGCGGCGACGCCTCAGCAGCCAGCTCCCACCGAGCCCGAGTCCGGCCAGCAGGGCCAGGATGGGCGCGCTCCACAGGGGGGTCTGCTTCTGTTCGTCGACCACGCGGCCGGCCTCGGGATCCAGCAAGGGCGCGCCGAGCTCCCCCGGTCCGTAGTAGCGGCCCTGCTGCAGCGCAGCGAAGGCCTGGAGGAAGGCGCTGTCCGGCAGGATCTCATCGAGCTCGGGGTCCCGAGCGGACACGGCGAAGGACGTGCTGTCGCGGCCCACCACCTGGGACTCCTTGCCCGCCTCCACCTGCACGGTGAAGCTCCCCGACCCCGAGGTCTCCAGTTCGATGACGGCCTCTCCGGCGGCGTTGGTGGTGGCCTCGAAGCTCTGCATCCCGCCGGGTCCCTGGAGGGTGCCGCGGACGGGGATGCCCTCCATGGCCTCGAAGCCGACGTCGCGGACGCGGGCGACCAGCCTGACGGGCTCGCCGATGCCCAGGTTGTCGCGGGTGGCGTCGACCCGGACGCGCTGACCATCCCGGTCCTGCATCAGCCAGCGCATGCTGTTCTTCCAGAAGCGCAGGTAGGCCTGGTTGCCGTTGCCGGCGGCGGCCTCCGACATGACCCAGCGCCAGGAGGAGTCGCCCATCAGGGCCATGCTGCGGCCCTCGCCCACCTCGCGCACGGCCAGCACGGGCATGGGGTCTCCGGCGGCGGTGGTCTGGGTGGGGTGTACGAGCAGCGCGGCGGAGTCGGGCGCGAGCCCGGCAGAGAGGTTCAAGCCGTCCAGTGGGGGCAGGCGCTGCCAGAGCAGGCTGTTGTCCTCGCTCTGGCCCAACAAGCGGGTGACCGGGTGCTGCTGCCCTTCTGGGGTGAGGGTGGGCTGAAAGCGTTCGAGGTCCGTGGAGTCCTCTGGGTCCAGCCCCAGCTCCACCGGGAGGATGTCCTCCAGGGGGGTCCCGTCGTAGGCGCCCTTGTCGAAGCTGCGCTCCCCGCCGAGCATCACGAAGGCCCCGCCATCGCGCACGTAGTCGGCGATCTCCCCCAGCAGATCGGCCTGCTCCCGGGCGAAGTAGGGCGCGTAGTCGAAGTCCTGGAAGACGACGAGGTCGAAGCTGTCCAGCTCTCCGTCGCGGTCCGCGCGGGTGAAGAGCGTGATGTAGGGGAACTCGATGAGGGAGAGCTCCTGGCTGCGGTACTCCGACGCGTTCACGTCGTCCGGGGTGCGCAGGATGAAGAAGGACACGAGGTCGACCGCGGGGTCCTGCTTGAGGAAGAGGCGCAGGAACTTCTCGTCGAAGCTGGGGCCGCCGCAGACCTGCAGCACGCGGATCTTGTCGCGCACCACGTTGACCGCGACCGGCAGGCTGTTGTTGCCGGGGACGGCGTCGCCCTCCCAGAGAGGGACCTTGAGCTCGTAGATGTGGCGGCCGGGGCGCTCGCGCTCCAGCTCGAAGCTGACCTGGGCCTGGCCCTGGGCGTCCAGGGTGACCATCTGCGCGCCCTGCTCCTGGCCATCCTCCAGCAGGATCACCGGGACCGAGCGGCCCGCGTAGCCCGCCCCCTGGATGGCCCCGCTGATCGTGAAGGGGGCGTCCTGGAAGGCATAGCCGCCGGAGTCGATCTCAACGACGGCCAGATCATTGAGCTCCTGGGCGTCCCCCACCTGGTAGACGGTCAGGGGCCCAGCGAGGTCAACCGGGCGCGGACTCTGGGTGCTCATCACGCTCTGGCGCAGGCCTCCGCGATCCAGGCCGTCCGTGATGACGACGATCCCGGCCAGCCGCTCGCCGGCGTAGCGGTCCTGGAGCGCCCGCAGCGCGCCCCCGAGATCCGTGCCGGCCTGCTGGTAGCTGGTGAGCTCCCCCACCCCGAGCTGACTGCCGAAGGTGTAGACCTCGGCGCGGCCCACCCGCGCGGCGTCCAGAGCCGCCTGGACCTGGGACGAGCGGGGCTGTCCGTCCTCCAGAACGGACATGGAGTGGGAGTCGTCGATCAGGATGGCGAGCACCCCGGGCTCGGTGCGCCCGGCGCTCTCCACCCAGGTCGGGCGCGCCATGGCCATCCCGACCGCGAGCAGCCCGGCGGCCAGCGAGAGCAGCTCCCAGAGGGGGGTGCCGCGGCCCTTGCGCCCGGAGATCCCGGCGAGCACGAGCACCGCCGCCAGTCCCACGCTGATGCCCACCAGCTCCGGCGTGGAGGCCGACAGCTCCAGATGCCCCTGGGTGCTCAGGGGACCGCCCAACAGCCACTGGATCATAGGCGGTTGTCCTCCAGGAGCTGCTTCACGTGGGCCTGATCCTGCTTGTAGTTGGAGGTCAGCGCGTAGAGCACCAGGTTGACGGCCAGCTTCACGGCCTCGCGGCGCTGGCGCTCGGGCACGGGGCGCAGGGACTGGCCGCTCTCGGTGCGCTCCAGGGCGCCGGAGAGGTCGATCTGCCCAAAGACCACAGGGAAGATGGAGCCCAGCTTGATGCCCTCCAGGTAGCCGGGGCCCAGCACGCGGCCGACGGGCCGGTCGATCAAGAAGAAGGCCCGGTACAGCGAGTGGCTGCGCTCGAGCTGCTGCAGCGGCCGGGTCGGGAACATGCGCTTGAGCAGGCGGCGCACGGAGCGGGAGAACTCGGAGTCCTCCACGCCGGTCGTGTCGTCGATGTAGAGGAAGCCGCCGTAGGTCAGGTAGCGCTTGAGCTGCTCGAGCTCGGTCTCCGGCAGGGGGTCGAAGGCGCCATCCCCGGTGAGCACGGCGAAGGGGTGCTCGAAGAGCGCGAGGTCCCCGGGGCTGCTCTGGACGACCTGGTCGGGCTGGGTGACCACAGACGTGCTGCGGGAGACCTCGTAGAGCATGGTGCGCCATGCGCCCGGGCGGGACAGAGTGCCCTTGGGGAGCTGGAGCTCGACCACGTCGACCTGGCTCACATCCCCCAGGGCGAAGGCCGCCCCGGGCAGGACCAGGGTGGCCCCGACCACGGCGCCGGCGCGGAGCAGGAAGTGGCGGCGGCTGGGGCGGCTCATGCGTCCTCCAGATCGGCTTGGGGGCGGGCGGAGAGGGCGGCCTGGCCCAGCAGGGCTGCGAACGCGAGCCACAGCATCCATGGCCCCAGCACGATGGAGCGGGTGAGCAACTCGGGGTCGGCCTGGCGCTCCACCTCGGCGATGCTGCCGCTCACGCGCACGTCGGACTCCTCGGGGGCCACGTTGACCGCCACCTGGGCGATGGGGGGCTGCTCCGGCTGGCCGATCTCGTGGGCGCCCGGCAGGGTGGGCGTGAAGGACAGCAGGGTCTGGGCCCCCCGCTGCAGGCGACTCTCCACCCGCTGACCGTCCGGTCCAGTGACCTGGGGCTCCAGCGCGCCCGGGGGCAGCTCCAACTGGATGGGCTCGTCCACGAAGCCCTCGGCCCGCAGCGCGACGCCCTCCCCGCTGGCGCCCAGGGTGCGCACCAGCCGCTGGATGAAGGGCATGAACACGGCCTCCACCGCGGCGTGGGACCAGTTGTCGTCGTAGTCGATGCTGGTGGTCCAGAGCAGCACCCTGCCCTGCCCCACTCGGCGCTCGACCAGCGCGGGGTTGCCGTCCTCCCAGCGCAGGAGCACGCGCAGCGTGTCGCTCTCCTGGAAGGGCTCCAGGGTGAACACCCGGAAGGCCCGCATCTGCGTGAAACCAGCGGCCCCGCCCCGGGCGAAGGGCGCGAAGAGGGGCAGGCTGGTGTCGGGGGTCTGCAGACGCACGCCGTCAGCCTGGGCAAGGTCCACGGGCTTGCGCAGAGGCGCGGGGAGCAGGCCGGAGAGGGTCTGGTTGTAGCGCTGGGCGCTGACGTTCTTGCCCACGGAGATCACGACGGAGCCGCCCTCCTGCACGAACTCCTGGAGGGTACCGGCGAAGGGCCCGACGTCCTCGACGTTGGCCAGGAACACGACCTGGTGGGTGTCCTGCTCCAGGCGGCGCAGGCCAGCAGGGGACACGACCTCGGGCACCAGGCCTCCGGACACCCCGCCCCAAGGGGCCAGGGCGCGCTCCAGGAAGTAGACCTCCGACTCGAAGGGGGTGCGGCCGGGATCGCCGTCCACGACGAGCACCCGCGAAGCCCCGACCCGCGGCAGGTGGAAGGAGCGCCGGTCGTCCAGCGCCAGCCCAGGATCATCCACCTGCACGGCAGCGACGCCCCCAGGGACGGTGAGCGGCACCGTGAAGACCTCGCTGGTGCGCCCCTCTGCCGGCACGGTGGTGAAGGCCGTGATCTCAGAGCGGTCTGGAAGCTCCAGGGTGACCGGGACCTCGACCTCCTCGGGCCCGAAGTTGGCGAGCTCGACACGGACCGAGCCGCCCTCCAAGCCATCTCCGTAGGTCGCGGAGAGGGGCACCACGTTGACCGGCGGCTTTGCCTGCACCACGCGCGGGATGACAGCGCTCCCCCGGTCCACCAGCGCCTGGATCTCCACCTGGGAGGCCTCCACGACCCCGGGACCCGCCTGATCCGTGAACACGAGGACCTCACCAGGGAGGCCTCCCAGAAGCGCCCGGGCCTGGTGCAGCCCGCCCACCAGATCGGTGCGCCCATAGCCGGCGTCCGTGGCCTCGATGGCGGCGCGGATCTGGGCGTGGTCGGTGCTCATCTCGGCGCTCAGGGACTGGGCCCTTCCGCCCAAGGTCACCAGCCCCACCGGCGTCCCCGGTGGCAGGTCGCCCAGCACATCCAGGGCGTCCTTCCGGGCCCGCGCCATCAGCGTACGGCCTCCGCTGGTCTGGGCCATGGACATGGAGTCGTCCAGCACCAGCACCACCGGCCCCTTGCCCCCGAACACCGGAGACGCGCCGGGCACCCTCAGCTCGGGGCGCGCCACCGCCAGGACCATCGCGAGCACCGCCAGCACCCTCAGCAGGAGCAGGAGCAGCTCCCGGATCCGCCGGCGCTTCTCAAGGCGCTTGACCAGCCTACGCAGCAGGAGCATGGCCCCGAAGGCCTGCCGCTGCTCCGGTCTGCGCTGGCTGAGGTGCGCCAGGATGGGGCCCGCGATCAGCGCGCCAAGGAGCAGCGCGAGGGGGGCGGCGAAGGCGAAGCTCACGCGGGCCGCTCCAGGCTCAAGGGCTGGCCCGGGTTGCCCTGGAAGAGGGCGCGCAGCGGGGCGTCGAGGCCGCGCTCGGTCAGGCAGGGGTAGTAGCGCGCGCGGTGACCCCGCAGGCTCCGCTCGACCTCGAGCAGCCAGGCGTCCCGGACCTCGGCGAACTCCCGCTGCGCCCCTTGGGGGTCGATCTGCAGGGGCTCACCGCCCTCCGGGGAGAAGAAGAGGGCGGGCTGGTCAAAGTCCAGCTCCATCTCCTGCCGATCCACCACGTGGAAGGCCGCCAGATCACAGCGCCTCTTGGCGAGAGCGAGGAGCGAGGGGCCCCAGTCCCCGGGCTCCTCCATGAAGTCCGAGACCAAGGCCACCAGGGAGCGGCTGCGTATCCGAGGCCCCACCGCGGCGAGGCCCTCCGCCAGATCGGCCTCCCCCGCGGGCCGGAGGTCGGCCAGGGTGCCCACGATGCGCGCGAGCTGGCTCCGCCCCTGCTTGGGGAGCAGCAGGCGGTCGCCCTGGGTCTCCCCGCCCAGCACGCAGAGCCCCACGGGCTCGTTCCGCCGCACCATCGCCCACGCGAGGCTCGCGGCGAGCTTCACGGAGAACCCGAACTTGGTGCCGTCGAGCTCCGGCCGGGGCTTGGGCTGCTCGTTGCCGAACAGACGCGAGAGCCAGCGGCGCTGCCGAGGCCCCTGCCCCCCGCCGGTGGAGAGGTCCCCGGAGGCGTCCAGCACGATCATGCAAGGCCACTCGGTCTCGAGCTGGTAACGGCGCGTGACCAGGCGGTCGCTGCGCCCCAGGACCTTCCAGTCCAGGTGCCGCAGGTCGTCTCCGGGCTGGTAGGTCTGGTAGTCCGCGAACTCCACGCTGGCGCCAACCCGCCGGCTGCGATGGTCACCCAGCAGCAGGCCGTCCACCGTCTGGCGGGCGACGAGCTGCAGGGTCCGGATCCGGGCGAGGGTCTCTGCGTCCCAGAGCACGGCGCTTTGGTCGGCGCTGGGGCTCACAGCAGCTCGCTCACCAGCTCGGAGATGACCTTGGCGGGCTTCACGCCGGCGGCCTCGGCCTGGAAGTTCAGGAGCACGCGGTGCTGCAGCACGGCCTCCGCGACGGCCTTGAGGTCTTCGACCCGGGCGGCCCCACCCTCTGGACCTGCGCCCCGCTGCATGGCGGCCCAGGCCTTCGCGCCGAGCACGAGGTACTGGCTGGCCCGCGGCCCCGCCCCCCACTGCACCCACTGGCGGGTGGCGGCAGGCGCCTCGGGTCCGGGGCGGGTGGCGCGCGCCAGACGCACGGCCGCATCGATCACCGGCGAGCCGACCTCCACCTTCCGCACCACCTCCTGCATGCGCAGCAGCAGGGTCTGGGAGACCACGGCCTGGACGCTCGCCATGGCCCCCATCGTGGTCCGGCGCACGATCTCGCGCTCCTCCTCCTCCGTGGGGTAGCCCACGTGGATGCTCAGCATGAAGCGGTCGAGCTGGGCCTCGGGCAGGGGGTAGGTGCCCTCCTGCTCGATGGGGTTCTGGGTGGCGAAGACCTGGAAGGGCGCCTCCAGCGGCAGGTGCCGCCCGCCGACGCTGACCACGCGCTCCTGCATGGCCTGCAGCAGCGCGGCCTGGGTCTTGGGCGGGGTTCGGTTGATCTCGTCGGCCAGCAGCAGGTTCGTGAACACGGGGCCCTGCAGAAAGCGCATCTTGCGCTGCCCGGTGCTGCGGTCCTCCTCCAGGATCTCGGTGCCCGTGATGTCCGCCGGCATCAGGTCCGGGGTGAACTGGATGCGGTTGAACTCCAGCCCCAGCGCCTGCGCGGTCGTGGACACCAGCAGGGTCTTGGCCAGGCCGGGCACGCCCACGAACAGGCAGTGGCCCTGCGCGAACAGCGCCGTCAGCATCAGCTCCACCACGCGCTGCTGCCCCACGACGACCTTGCCGATCTGCTCCAGCAGGCGCTCGCGGGTGGCCTTGATCTCGGCCAGCACCTGCGCGTCGTCCATGGCCCCGGGGCTCAAAGGTGCGCTCTCCATCAACGGCTCTCCACGCTGGAATCCAGCTCTCGGTAGGTCAGGATGTCCAGCACCAGCGCGGTCGCCGCGGCGTCCTCCCGCGCTCCGCTCTGCTTGTACAGGCCCATCAGGGAGCGCTGCACGTGGACGTCAAAGGGGTTCACTTCGGCCGCAGCCTCGTAGGCCGCCAGGGCCTGCTCAGTCTGTCCTCGCTTGGACAACAGATCGCCAGCGAGTGTCTGGGTCCGGGATTCTTCGGGGTAGTACCGGAGGTTCTCACGCAAGAGATCCAGCGCCTCCTGCTCCCGCTCCAGGACGATCAGGCTCTCGGCGAGCGAGGCGACCACAGCGGGGCTGGCGGGCTCTCCCTCGGGCATGGCCTCCTGGAAGTACAGGATGGCGGCGGCGTGGTCCCCCTGCTCGGCCATGAGTTCGCCCAGGCGGGCCCGGTTGGCCAGGTCCTTGCGCCGCGAGAGCACGGGGTCGTAGCCCACGTCCTCGGAGCCCTCGCCGCCGATGGCGTCCGGCGCACCCTCCATGTGCTCCCCGACGGCGCTCAGCGCGACCTTCTCGCCGACCAGGTCCAGGGTGCGCAGCCACCCCTTCCAGCCCTCCCAGAAGGCCTGAAAGTCGCCGCCGTTGGCCTCGTTCGCGACCGCGTCCTGGGCGTCCTCCCCCTTGCGCACCCGCGCGATGACCCGCGTGAGTACCTGCCGGTCGGTCTGGAGCTGCAGGTATTCGACCATGGTCGCGACCTCGGCGTAGGCCAGCCCCGCCATCTCCGCGGAGGGCAGGTAGGCCATGGACGGGTGCATCTGCTCGAAGGTCACCCATTGGTCGGTCTTGAGGGCCCCCGCGAGCAGCGACTGCTTGGAGATCTCCAGCGAGAACCCGTCCTGCCGCCAGAGCATCTCCGTGCCCTTGGCCAGGCCCTCCTGGAGCCAGATCGGGGCGCGGTCCTTGGCGTGGTAGCTGACCACCATGTGGATCCACTCGTGGACCAGCGTGTCGCGCCAGCCGTAGCCGTCCCCCAGCGCCCGCGGCGAGAGCAGCAACAGCCGGTTCCACTTGGAGATCGCGACGACCCCCGTGGTGTTCACCGAGCCCGCGGGCATGCCCGTCGCAGCGATGAAGTCCGAGCGATCCGGGTAGATCTCCACCCGCACGGTCCCGGGGACGGGGCCTCCCAACAGCGGGGCGATGCGCTCGCGGGCCAGCGTGATGGCCTCGGCCGCCTGGAGCACCAGGATGCGCTCGATGCCGGGGTGGTGCAGGACCTCGACCGGGCCGTACTGCGTGACCACAAGCCCATCCGACGACTCCAGGGACGCCAGATAGAGCCCGTGCTGCTCCTCCATCCAGGCGCGCAGCAGCTCGAAGTCCTCCTCGGGGCTGCGGTCCTGCTGGAGGGTGACCTTGGGGGGCTCGTCGCCGCCGGCCTGCGGGATCTCCACCCCGATGCTGCGGTAGCGCGCGAGGCGGCCACCCGAGAGGCTCTCCAGATCCAAGCCGATGCGCGGTGGGACAACGGGGTCCACCGCCTCCAGGTCCACCTCGGCAGCGCGATCCAGCACGCTCCCCGAGAGCGCCACGGCCTGCTCGAAGTCTCCTTGGTGGAAGGCGACGCGGGCCTGCAGCAGGGTGCCGGTCACTGTACCGTCAGCCCCCTTGGCCTCCTCCACCGCGCAGGGCAGGTCGGTCCAGGCGAGGCACTGGAATCCCCTCTCCAGATCCGCTGCGCGGGCGACCCCACCGCCCGCAAAGAGCAGGGCGAGGGCCAGAGCGCGCAGCAGCCCCCTACTGGCGGACGAGCTCTTCATAGTACCTCCGCTTGAGCGCCTCGTACTCGTCGGGGACGTCCCCCTCCATGCCCTGCATCAGCTCCCGCCGGTAGCGGGCGATGTCCACATCCCGCTCGGGCTCTGGCAGCTCCATGATGGGGTTGGGCTCCCCACCGAAGGCCTCCCCGGAGCCGCTGCCGTCGGGCTCTCCGCCCTGCCCCTCGGAGCTTCCCCCCATCTCGGCGCCCGTCTGCGCGCTGGCCGCAGCGGACTGCTGCAGGGACTCCAGAGCCAGGCGGATCCGGTCGGCCGCGGCCTCCTCGGCGCCCTCCGCGGCCAGGGGCAGGCCCTCCACCAGCGCGTCCTCGGCCTTGGCCATCTCCCGGACCGCCGCGTCCAGGTTCTCTTCGAGCCCGGGGGCCCCACCGGGCAGCTTGCCGGCCAGCTCCGCCGCGACGGGCTGGGTCTTCTCGGTGTCCTCCCGCAGTCCGTCCTGGGTGGCCACCTTCTGGCCCAGCGCCTTGGCCAGGCCAGGGTTGCCCTGCTGGGTGCGCCGGTCCAGGGCGTCCAGGCGCAGGCGCACCTCCCAGGCCTCCTCCGAGGCGGTCTCCAGGCTGCTGACCCGCGACTGCGGCCGCTGGTAGAAGCGCATGGACATGCCGGCGTCCTGGAGCTGCCTGCGGGCCGCCGCCGAGGCTACCTGAGCCCCCCGCACATCCCGCGCCGCGATGGCCTCCTCCAGCCGAATGGCGGCCTGGATCGCCGCATCCAGGGAGCGCTGCTCATGCCCGCTCGCGTTCTTGGTCTGCGCCTTGGCCTGCTCCGCCCGCCTCCTGGCGGAGGCCGCCAGCTTGGCCAGCTCGTCCCAGGTTGCGCTCCAGTCCGCGTCATCCACGCCCTGAGCGGCGCGCAGCCCCTGGGTCTCGGACAGCAGGGCGCGCTCCTCAGCCTCGATGCGCTCCAGCTCCTCGATCAGCTTGCGCAGCGCCTCGCTCTCGCCCTCGTTCATCTCCTGGAGGGCCTGCTGCCAGCTCTCGAGGTTGCGCCGCAAGCGCTCGAGCTCCTGCTGCGCCCACTCCATCAGCTCCCCTGCCCGCTCCAGGTCCCCCGCGGACTGCGCCCGCTCCGCGGCCTCCAGGAGCTGCTCCAGGTCCCCGGTGGTCTGGTGGACCATGCCGGCCACGGTGCCGTTGTCAACCTCCAGCGCGAGCTCCTTGAGCTCGGTCACCTGCGCGCTGAGGGCCTCCCGGCTCGCGGTCAGCCCCTCGGCGTCTGCCAGCTCCGCCGCGGTCGCCGCCTGGAAGGCCGTCCGCTCCATCTGCTGGACCTGCTCCTTGAGCAGCCCCATGCCCTGGTAGCGCACGATGCGGTCCAGCATGAGCACGTAGGTCTCCATCACCGCCATCAGCCCCTCGTGGCGGGCATGCACCGACTCCAGGTCCTGAGGGTCGAGCGGCCCCTCGCCCACGGACAGCTCCATGGCGAAGCGCAGCAGCTCCTGGCCCTCGTACTGGACCTCCTCGATGATGCGGCCCTCCAGGGTGCGCAGGTCGTCGCCCTCCCAGCGGGTGGCGACCAAGGTGTTGAGGGGGCCGAAGCGCTCGGAGGCCTCGCGGGCCCAGCTCCCGAGCTCCGCGCGGTCAGACGCCAAGGTCCGGGGGTCCCGCTTGTAGGGGCCCAGCACCTGCACCAGGGCGTCCCGCAGTTCCTTGCGGTAGGCCACCTGCTGCCGCTGCTCCTGCTGCCCCTCCCCCTTGACCCGGACCATGAAGACCCGGCTGTAGCCGGCTTTCTGGAGGGCGACGCCGTCGTTGTCCACGGCGACCACGCGCAGGGCGGTCTCCGAACCGGGCCGCAGCCCCAGCTCCTTGGCGGTCGTCTCGACGCGGTCCTTGAGCTCGGCGGGCTCCCCCACTGGGGCCGCGAGCAGCTCCAACTGACGCTTGTTGCCCTCCAGGTAGACCTGGCTGATGCCGAAGTCGTCCCGCGCGCTCCACTCCACCACGATGGGGTCATCCAGCTCCACCTCGATCCCGCGGCCCTCGGCCAGCAGCTCGACCACGGGCGCGTCATCGGACTCGGAGACGATGGCGAACTCCCGAGTGCTCTGCACCTCCGCGCCCCGCTGGAACACCGCCCGCCAGCTCCCGTCCTCCAGGATCACCAGCTCCCCCTGGAAGCTGCGGTCCGTGAGTACCGCCTCCTGGGGCGGCAGATCGTAGGACTGCACCAGCACGCTGTCGTAGCGCTCGTCGGTGCGCGCTGAGATCTGCACCCGCGTCCCCGGCGGACCGTGGATCTCGCCGCTGGCGTTGGGCACCTCCAGCGGAGGGAGCCGGGTGTAGGCCGGGTACTCGTAGCGCAGCGACAGATCGCCAACCCGGACCTTCTGGGCGTCCTGCAGGGCGTCCAGATCCTGCTCCGCCAGCCACTGAACGCGACCGCCAGCCAGCCACGCCAGGGTCTGCGCCGGGCTCAGCGGCGAGAGCACCGCACCGACCACGAAGGCCAGCAGCGCGAGCGCCAGACCGCCGATGGGGAGCCCCAGCCTTGGCGGGTGGACGGCCCGCACAGAGACCTGCCGCAGGCCCTGTTGGACGTTCTCGACCAGCAGCCCGAAGATGGACGCGCTCTGCCCGGGCTCGGGCCCCAGGGGGTGCTCGGCCAGGGGCGTGATCAATCCCCGGAGTTGGGGCCTCACCGCCTCGACCGCCTGGGCCTGGTGCACCACATCGCCGGCGAGCCGCCAGCGCCGTAGCAGCAGGGCCGCGGCCAACCCGACCCCGCTCAGCAAAGGAATCAGCAGCGCGAACCGGGTCACCCAGCGCGAGAGCCCAGCCGCGGCAGCTCCCATCGCCCCCAGCCAGAGCAGGAGCAGCGCCGCCAGCAAAGCGAGCCCCACGCGCGCAGCCACAAAGAGCCGCTCTCGCCGAGAGAGCGCCCGCAGAGCTTCAAGGATGTGAGTCGGGTCCGACATCTGCCTCTGGACTCAAGGGATCTTGCGCACCGGGGTTGCCCGCGGCCACTTGTTGCGCTGACCCACACGCATCACCAGAGCAACGTAGCCGCCTTCTGGTTCCATCACCACGGCCACCGGCTCCGTCTCGTAGAGCCGCTCGATGCGCAGCGCGCGGTCCCGCACGGCCCGGGAGGACCACCGATGGTCCTGCACCCCGTAGAGCCAGAGCACGCAGCCCTGCTGGTCGTTCATCTGGCGCACCTGCTGCGGGTCCAAGAGGTTGAAATGCGAGCGCTGCTCCCCCTCCGGCACCACCCGCGTGTCCTCGCAGATGAGGGCGCAGCCAGGGTCCAGTTCGTCCACTCCGATGACCGGGAGGTGTGGATCCAGCTCCTGCGCGAGCAGCTCCTCCTCCGCATAGAAACGGTGGCGCAAATCCCCCAGCGAGACGAGCAGGCCCACCCCAGCCACCAACAAGAGAGGCCAGGCCCAGCGCCGCAGCGAGAGGGCGCCGAGGCACATGCTCAGGGCCAGCCCCGCGTTCAAAACGTGCCGGGTGGCGTAGTCGTTGAAGCTGGCCATCACGCAGTGGAGCAGCACCACGCCCAGGGCCAGCGGGAGGTAGACACGCCAGCGCTCCCAGAGCCCGATCCCCAGGCCCACCAGGACACCGGGCAGCACCCACGGGCGCTGGAAGGGCTCGAAGTAGATGAACAAGGCCATGTTGTTGTAGAGGCTCAAGGGCCGCTCGCCGCTGCCCGGGGCCAGCCCCGCGGACAGCAGCACCCAGGTGCTCACCCCCGCGATGCCCAGCCCCACAAACAGGGGCAACCCCCAGTGGCGCCAGCGAGGACACCCGTGGGTCAACAGCAGCAGCCCCCCCACCGGCGCGAGCAGCAGGGCCTCGACACGGAAGCAGACCGCCAGCCCGGCCGCGCCCCCAGCGACCAGGGCTCCCCCGAGCGCGTCCTCCTCCGGGTCCAGGACCAGGGAGAGCCCCCACAGCGCCACACTCCCCAGCGCCCAGGGCAACGCCACGTTGTAGATCGAGCTGGACCAGGCGGCGAGGTTCCCCCACAGCGCCAAGGTGATCCCCGTCGCCCACCCCACCCGAGCGGAGACCAGCCGCGCAGCGGTGGAGCTGGCGGCCCCCACACCCAGCGCCGTGCACAGGAGCACGAAGCCCTGCAGGGCCCATGGGAAGGGCAGCACGGTCCCCAGGCCCCGGTAGAGCCACTGCATCGCCGGCAGCCGGTAGGTGTTGCCCCCGTCCAGGGGCTGCCTTCCCAGCGCGATGTCCAGATACTCGGCCTCGTGCCCGTCGAAGATGTGCCGCCCCAGGGGCATCACCACAGCGGACACCAGGAGCGCGAGCCCCACCACCGCCCAGAAGCGCCCGTCCCGGATCAGCGCCCGCTGCCGCCAGAGCCCCCCGAGCAGCATCCCGGACAGGGGCAGCAGCGGCCAGCCGGCCAGCCAGTCGGGGCTCATCGCCGCACCTCGCAGAAGAGGTCCTGGCCGATGCCGACGTCGTCTCCGATCCAGGTGCAGGTGGGGTCGAAGGGCCGCAGCGCGGACTTCACCATCCCCGGGTAGTCGTTCGCGTAGCCGTGGTCGTAGAGCACGATGCCCACACCCCCGTAGCGCTCCAGGTGCTGCCGGATCACCGGGTGCACCACCAGGGTCTCCAGGTTGACGCTGGTGTGGACGATGCGCCCCTGCATCCGCCGCGGCTGGCCGGCCCGGGGATCGACGTAGTCGTGCAGGTTGGTCACCGCCGGCATGGGCCGGAAGGGCGAGAAGCGCCAGAGCACATCGCTGGTGGCGGTCTTGTCATCGTCCGTGAGCCAGGCGGGCGAGACCAGCCAGAGGGGCCAGTCCGGCGGGACGCTGCGCAGGGCCACGTCGATCGCCCGCGTCCGCGCGAGATCCGCCCGGAGCCGCTGGGTGCGCTCCAGCTCTCCAGGGAGCGTCTGCATGGCCCCCACCCCGGCAAGGAGCACCGTCGCCCAAGGCAGCACCCGCCAGACAGCCACCGCAGCGGGGGCACCGAGCACCACCCAGTAGGGAAGCTGATGGGACGCCGCCGCGCCCCCGACCAGCGCCAGCACCAGCCCCAAAAGGCAGCCCGCGAAGAGCTGGCCCTCCCAGCGGCGCAGCGCCCCCAGCGCCACCACGAACAGCCCCACAGTGGGCCCCGCGACCGGCCAGAGCCGCTCCCAGAGGGTGCGCAGCTCCAGTCCACCCTGTGAGCGCGTGGTCTCCAGCCCCATCAGCGCGGTCACCGGCCCCCAGAAAGGCAGCGCTCCAACCAAGAGCGTCCCCAGTCCCAGCAGCACCAGGCGCCAGCGGCGCGGGCCCAGGGTGAGCCACGCGATCCCCGCGATCCACCCGCCCAGCAGATGCGTCCAGCTCGCAACCAGGCCCGCGAGCACCAGCCACACCCAGTGCCCGCCCTGCTCCAGCCGGTGCCGGGCCACCACGATCCACGCGACCGCGAAGCAGAGCAGCGGGTAGTTGTTCACTTCGGCCGCGTAGGCGAGTTGGAAGGGATCAAGGGCCAACACCAGGGCCGGCAGCGGGTGCACCCGGTAGGCCAACAGCGCTACCGCTCCGGTGCTGCAGACCGCTCCCCAGATCAGCCAGGCCGCCGGCGCCCCCCACGCCTTGTCCAGCAGCTCCAGGATCCAGGCATAGAGCGGCGGGTGCAGCCCCACGAAGCCCCAGCCCTGCTCCACCACCGGCTGGATGTAGGCCGCATAGGCCAGCGCGATCTCGTCCCAGCGCAGCGCTGCACGCCAGAGACGAAGCCCCAGCGCGAGCAGCACCACCAACGTGGCCCAGATGTTCAGGCGCCGGGCCACGTGAAGCTCACCTCGGCGCCGCCCTGCGGCAGGTTCCTGGCCTGGATCTCTCCTCCAGCCATCTCCACGATGCGCTGGCAGGTCGCAAGCCCAAGCCCGGTGCCCTTGCCAGCCTCTTTGGTACTCACGAAGGGCTCGAAGACCCTGCCGATGACCTCGCCGGGGAAACCGGGTCCGCTGTCCTGGCAGCCGAACTCCAGCCCCAGGGGGTGGGCCTTGGCGTACAGCACCACGGTCCCTTCTCCTCCCATCGCATCCCGCGCGTTCAGGAGCAGGTTGAGGAGGACCTGGTGCAGTCGCCCTTCCTCCTCCACCAAGCCGGGCAGGCTGGGCTCCACCCGACTCCGTAGAGACACCCCGGCAAAGCGAGGGAGGGGCTGCACGGTCGCCAGCGCGTCCTGAATGCACTCCACCGCGCTCCGCTCGACCCGCCGGCCCGGGGTCGGCCGCGCGTAGTCCAATAGTTGGCGGATGATGGCGTGGATGCGCCCGAGCTCCTTCTGCGTGCGCAAGAGCAGGTCCCGCTCGACCTGTGCGTCCCCCACCCCATCCAGCAGCAGCTCCGTGTAGCCGACCACCGCCGCCAGGGGGTTGCCCACCTCGTGCGCGATGCCCGCGGCCAGCCCACCCACGCTCGCCAGCCGAGCAGCACGGATCAGCTCCTCCTGCGCGGACTTGAGCTCAGCGTTGGCCTGCTCCAGATCGGCGACCTGCTCCCGGGTCCGGCTGCGGTAGGCCGCCAGGGACACCGACATCACGTTCAGCGCGCCCGCCATGTCGCCCAGCTCCCGCACCGCCCGGAGCTGGGTCGTGTGCCCGAAGTCTCCCCCCGCGATGCGCTCCGTGGCCCGCGTGAGGGCCTGGACAGGGGCGAGCAGTCGCCGGCGCACCACCACGAAGCCTCCCAGCGCGAGCGCCAGCCCCGTCCCCACCGAGAAGCTCAGGACCAGCCCGAGCCCCGGCGAGACCAGGCCGTGCCCGTCGTTGCGGACCTGGACGCGCAGCGCCCCCTGGCCGGAGGCCATGCCCACGGGCACCGTGACGGTCACCGACTCCCCCCGCGCAGCGCGCACATGTTCCCTCCCCATGTTGAGGGCCTGCTTGAGCCCCTCGTCCGGTGCCCCAGGCGGCATGCCCAGCACCACGATGTCCGTCCCTTGCGGGCGGTAGAGCCAAAGCTCCTGTAGCTGCAGTCCCTGTTGGTTGAAGGCCTGGAGCATGGCGGCCTGCCGGTCCACGCTCCCCTCCAACTCGAGCTGGGCGGCCAGCGCGGTGGCCGATGCCCGGGTCAGCTCCTCGCGGCGCTCCAGCTCCAGCTGCTGTCCGAGCAGCCAGAAGAGCGTGGTGTTGAGGAGGACGACCGCGAGCGCCCCCAAGCCCATCGTCACCGCGAGCTCCGCCAACAGCCCACGACCCGCGGCCGGCCGGGGCTCCAAGGAGAGTTCTGGAATGGGCGCAGGCTCCATCTGGGGAGTCTACCGCCCGCCGCTTCCCGCCTCTGGAGTGCCCCCCACCAGATGCCTGCCAGCACCACACCCGACCGCGCGATGCCCAGGCCCGGGGCTCAGTAGATGTTGGGCCGGATCAGGGCGATGACCTTCCCGACGACCTCGGGGTTCAGGCCGGGATCCACCAGGATGTCCTCCATGCTGGAGTTCGCCGGGACCAGCCGCAGCAGGCCCTTCTCCTTGTAGACCCGCTTGACCGTGACGTCTCCGTCCACCATCACCACGCCGGTCTGACCGTTGCGGAGCTCCGGCTGCTTCTGGACGATCACGATGTCACCGTCCAGGATGCCGTCCTCGATCATGGACTCGCCGTGCACCCGGAGGCCAAAGCAGGCCTTGCCAGCGGGCACCAGGCTGCGGTCCACGCGCACGATCTCCTCCGCATCTTCCACCGCCAGGGTCGGAGAGCCCGCGGCCACCCGGCCCAGCAACGGGAGACCGACCGTCGCCTCTTCGTGCAGGTTGCCCTTGGCCTTGGTGGTCATGCGCAGACTGCGCGCCCGCCCGGCGCCACCGACGCGCTCCAGGTAGCCCTTGCGGATCAGCGCCTTGACGTGGTCAGCGACGCCGTTGGTGGAGCGGATGCCCAGCGCGTCCCCGATCTCCCGGTACGACGGCGCGATGCCGCGCTGGTCGAAGCACGCCGAGACGTACTCCATGATCTCCTGCTGACGGGGCGAAAGGTCTTCCACGTGGGCCTCCAGTTCCAAGCTGCATTTCTTGTACTGGAACCCCGTTCACCTGTCAATCCGTTCAGGTACTTTTTCTCAGGCCCCGATGGCCGACAGCGCGGAGACCAGGCGGCGCAGCACCGCGGAGAGCTGCGGGTGCTCGTTGTCGAACACCATCACCCGCTCCTCGATCTCGGCCACCAGGGCCTCTCCGGGCTGCGCGCCGTTGCTGACCGCGCCGACCGCGCGCGCGACGTCCTCGATCTGCTGGCGCCGGTCATCGGTGATTCCGTCCAGCTTCTCCATCTCCTGGTGCAGGGCGGAGAGCTCCTTCTTGAGTTGCTCGCGGGGCATGGCCACCTCCTGGGGAAAACCTATCCCAGCAGGTGGCCCCTGCCGTCAACGGGTGACGAGGACCTGATCTCCGCCGTCCCCGGAGAGCCGGGCCGCCTTGCGGATGAGCCCGAGCAGCTCGGCGTGCTCCTCGACCCCGCGCAGAGTCGCCCCCTCGGCCAGACTCAGCACGTCGCTGTAGCGCAGCTCGGCGGCGTAAGGGCTCCCACGCAGCAGCTCGGCGAAGGACGCCACGGCCACGGACAGTCGGAAGCTCGCGCTGGCGTCCCCCAGCTCCGCGTGCAGCAGGTCCGGCGAGAACACGGTCGCCCACTCCTTCGCGGCGCTGTCGGGCCCGGGCTTCTTGGCCCGCAGCCGCACGGTGGCCAGCTCCACCTCACCCACGTCGTCCGCCAGGATCACGTCGTAGAGCGCGGTCACGGAGTGTCCGGAGCCGATCTCACCGGCGTCCACCCGGTCGTTCCGGAAGTCCACGTCCGCCACATCGCGGTTCTCGTACCCGACCAGGCGGTAGCCGATGACCGCCTCGGGGTTGAACTCCACCTGGATCTTCACATCCTTGGCGATGGTCACCAGAGTGCCGGAGAGCTTCTCCCCGAAGATCTCCGAGGCCTCCTTGCGCGAGTCCACGTAGAAGTAGTTGCCGTCGCCCTTGTTCGCGAGCTGCTCCATCATGGTGTCCTGGTAGTTGCCCATGCCCAGGCCCACCGTGGTCAGGGTGATGCCCTCCTCGGCGTGGTGCTGGACGGTCGCCAGGATCTCCTGGTGGCTGGTGCGCCCGATGTTCGCGTCGCCGTCCGAGAGCACGATGACCCGGTTCTCGTGGCCGTGGACGTAGGACTCGCTGGCCATTTCGTAGGCCACCTCCATGCCGTTGGACATGGCCGTCCCGCCCCCAGCGGTCAGGGAGCGGATGGCCGAGTTGATGCGGCTGGCCCGGGAGGCCGAGGTGGGCTCCAGCACGCGCCGGGTGTCCCCCGCGTAGGTCGCGAGCGCGACGGTGTCCTGGGGGCCCAGGTTCTCCACGAGCTCCATCATCGCGTCCTGCGCCAGGTAGAGCTTGTCGGCGCTCTGCATCGACCCCGAGGTGTCCACCAGGAAGGTCAGGTGCACGGGCTGCCGGTCGGTCACCTCCATGCCCTTCACGCCCACCCGCACCAGGTGGTGGTTGGGCTCAAAGGGAGACGGCGCCGCCTCCATGTGCACCGCGAAGGGCGCATCCGAGCCCTGCTCCGGGGCGCGGTAGCCGTAGTCGAACGCGTTCACGAACTCTTCGACCCGCACCGAGGCCTGCGGCGGCAGCATCCCCTCGTTCAGCTTGCGCCGGGTGATGCTGTAGGACGCCGTGTCCACGTCGACCGCGAAGGTGGAGAAGCGGTCCTTCTCGACCAGGGTCATGTCGTTCACGCCGTAGTTCTTGTAGCCCTCACCCGCCTTGGCCTGCTCAGCGGGCACCTGCACGTTGTGGGCGACCCGGTCTGCGGGCGCCGCGGTGCGGCTCTCCTTGGCCGCCTCGGACTTCGCCCCGAAGCTCGCGGTCCCCCGTCCCCGTCCGGAGGTTCCCAGCCCGCCCAGCCCCTCTGCCGTGCCCCCGCCCCCCAGCCCGGAGCCCCGCGAGCCCAGGGACGCCCCGGAGCCCTTCGCCCCGACCAACCCGGAGATACCACCCAGATCGGAGCCACCCAGATCGGAGGACGCATCCAGCCCATCCAGGACGCCCACATCCATCTCCGGCGCAGGCGCCGCCGGCTCCATGGGGGCCTTCTCCGCCTCCACTGCCAGCCGCTCGATGTCCTTGAGAGCGGGGGCCTCGGAAGCGGGAGCCTCGGGACCGGCCGCCCCCGCGTCCTCGCGGAGGGCTGCCTCGGCTGCCTGGGTCTGCGCCGGGTCCTGGGACTCCAGGCCACCGGTCGGCGCCACCGCGGTCGCGGCCGGAATGTCCTCGCCGGCGGGGCGGTTCTCAGAGCAGGCGGAGAGGGCGAGGAGTGAGAGCGGTACAAAGAGAGTCATCGAGCGCATGGGAGCCTCCTTTTCTGGCTCCCTCTTGCGACCATGGAAATCGTCCAGGGTTTGCAAAGAACACTTGGCAGAAAAGGCTGTAAGTCCCCACCACGTCGGCGCGTTCGCAGGGCGTGAGGACTCTGTCTCCCGCCCCCGCGGCTGGCGTCTACTCGCTCTCTTCGAAGCGGTAGATGGTGGAGCCAGGCTGCGCGACCAGCAGCTCCTGTGCGGCCAGGCGGCGCGCCCCGATGGGCTCCTGCTCCAGGATCTGGATCTCCCGCTTGAGCGCCAGGTTCTCCCGCTGGAGCTGCTGGGTGCGCGCGTCCACGGCCCGCTTCTCCTGGCGGAGCTCGTGTCGGCGCACCAGCCCGTGATCCCCGAAGATCGTCATCAACACCACCGCGCCCATCAGAGTGAAGGGCACCGCCCCCAGGAGCAGGCGGCGGACGAGCGTGGAGTTGAGGGATGCAGGCGGCTTCACAGCCCTACCGTAGCAAGCCCTCTTGTCACGTCAAGATGCGGATCCTTGCTGAGGGACTATTCCTCGTCGGAGCCGCCGCTGGGCTCCCCTCCCCCGCCGGTCCCCGGGTCCGTCGCGATGGCCAGCCGGGACAGCCCCTTGGAGCGCGCCAGGTCCATCACCCGCACCACCCGACCGTGGTCCACGTCCGTGTCCGCCTTGATGATGACCAGGGTCTGCGGGTCCGCGCTCGCGGTCTGCAGCCGTGCATCCAGCGCCTCCCAGTCCACGGGCTGGTCGTCCACGAACACCTCGCCCTGGTTGCCCATCCAGATGTTGATGTCCGAGCTGTCCTGCAGGATCTGCTGCGCGGAGCTGCGGGGGAGATCCACCTGGATCCCGGGCGCCGTGATGAAGGTCGTCGACACCATGAAGAACAGCACGAGCTGGAAGATGATGTCGATGAGGGGGGTGAGGTCGACGCGCGTCTCGTCCCTCCGCTGGCGCTTGAAGTTCACTCGGACTCCTGTGCACCTTCGCCCGCATGCGAGGTCACCAGATCCAGGATCGACAGCGCCGCCTCCTCCAGCTCCAGGGTGAGGTCATCCACCAGCGAGAGCAGGTAGCGGTGGGCGATCAGCGCCGGGATGCCCACGCTCAGGCCGCCAAAGGTCGTGACCAGCGCGGTGGAGATGCCCCCGGCCAGCAGGCCGATCTGCCCCATGCCCTGGGTCTGGATGACATCGAAGGTCTGGATCATGCCCCACACCGTGCCCAGCAGGCCCAGCAGCGGCGCGACGCTCGCGACGATCCCCACGACCCCCGTGAAGCGCTCCAGATCCGCGCTCTCCCGGCGCCCGACCTCCTCCGCCAGCTCCTTGAGCTCGGCGCGGCTCTTGTCGGGCTGCATCAGGATGACCTCGACGACACGCGTCAACGGACCCGGTTGCTTGCGACACAAGGTCAGAGCGTCGGGGATGCGACCCTGGGTCACCAGCTCCTTCACCTCGACCGTGACCGCCTCCGGAGCGACCCGACCGCGCCGCAGCGCGAAGAGCCTCTCGAAGAACGCCGCCATCCCCACCAGGGAGAATAGGAAGATGACCACCATGACGGCGCCACCACTCTGCAACAGCTCAAACAAAGGCGCTCCTTCTGCCACAAGGATGGTGTCCCCCCACCGGCCCCCCGTCAACTCGGGGCATGCTGACAAGACAGGAGACCTTCGCACATGAACACACGCGGAAAGCGCATCGTCGCGCTCGCGGTGGGCCTCGCCGCGCTGGCCTGCGTGCCCGGGTGCAAGGTCGGGTACCTGATCTCCTCCGGCTACTACCAGGCCGAGCTGCTCGCCTCTCGGGAGCCCGTGTCCGAGCTGCGCGAACAGGGGGTGCTCAGCCCCGCGCAGATCCAGCGCCTGGATCTCATCGCCGACGTCAAGGCCTACGGCGCCGAGATCGGCCTCTCCGCCACCGACAACTACGAGACCCTGGCCTGGAAGTGGGAGCGCACGATCTGGAACGTGACCGGCTGCGACCCCCTGTCCTTCACGCCCAAGACCTGGTGGTTCCCCGTCGTCGGCCGCTTCCCCTACCTGGGCTACTTCCGCGAACAGGACGCGCGCGAGCTGGAGCACAAGCTGCAGGCCGAGGGGCTGGACACCTACGTGCGCACTGCCGGCGCCTACTCGACCCTGGGCTGGTTCAAGGACCCCATCCTCCCGGACATGCTGGCCTGGAGCGACTACCGCCTGGCCGACACCGTGCTGCACGAGCTCGCCCACGCCACCCTGTGGGTCCCCGGCTCCGTCCAGTTCAACGAGTCCTACGCCAACTTCGTCGGTGAGGTCTCCGCCCTGCGCTACCTCCAGACGCGCCGCGGCGCCCACGACCCCGAGCTGCTCGCTACCATCCAGCGCCAGGCCGACCGCGACCGCTTCCGGGACCTGCTCCATGGGCTCTACGGAGACCTGGACGCCGTGTACCAGGACGCCACCCTCAGCGACGCCGAGAAGCTCGCCCGAAAGGAGGATCTGCTGGGCCCCGAGCTCCTGCGCCGGGTCGAAGCCGCCGGGCTCACCAACCAGGAGGCCTACCTCAAGATGGTCCGCGAGACCGAGTGGAACAACGCGCGCCTGGTCCAGTTCAAGACCTACAACTCCAACGAGGCCCTCTTCGCCGCCATCCTGGAGGAGCAGGACGGCGATCTGCTCGCGTTCATCGCCAGGATCGAGGAGATCACGGCGGACGCAGACGAGCCCTTCACCGCCCTCCAAGCTGCGGTCGACGCCCTCTGACGAGACCCGGTCCCGGCGAGGACCGTCTGACCCAGAAAGGCCTCAACTCCGGACCGGGGGATCCGATCCCAGGGCCGTACAAGAATCTTGTACACCGTTCAAGATCCTGCCAAAGCTGCCGCCGCGAGCTGGACGACCACCACGACATGGATGTCGCAACTCCTGCTCAGCATCGGACCCAAACAGGCATCACATGGGATTGACAGCCCGTCGCGGCGCGCCTGGGGCCAACCCTGGCACGCGACTTGCTGTCAATGGACCCGAGCCACCCGAAGGAGACGTTCAATGGTCGCCAGCCCCCGCCGGAAGAGCCGAGCCACTGACCCTGTCAGCAACCAGCTTCTGAACAAGTACCTGCGCACGATGGGGTCCATCCCCCTGCTGAACCGCGCAGACGAGGTCGAGGTCGCTCGCCGCGTCCGCGAGGGCGGCCCTGAGGCCGAGATCGCCAAGGTCGTCCTGATCAACGCCAACCTGCGGCTGGTGGTCTCCATCGCCAAGCAGTACAGCTACCGCGGACTGCCCCTGGCCGACCTCATCCAGGAGGGCAACATCGGCCTGATGAAGGCCGTGGAGAAGTTCGACCCCGACCGGGGCTTCAAGTTCTCCACCTACGCCTCCTGGTGGATCCGCCAGTCCATCATCCGCGCCATCGAGTCGCAGATCCGGACCATCCGCATCCCCATCTACAAGCTGGAGGTCGTCAACCGCGTCCACCAGACCCAGAAGGTGCTCTTCCAGCGCCTGGGACGCGAGCCCACCCTCAAGGAGGTCGGCGACGAGCTGGACCTGTCCCTGGACGAGCTCGAGCCCCTGATGCGCCTGACCCGCGAGCCCATGAGCCTGGACGCGCCGGTCACCGACGACTCCGACTCCTCCGTCTCCGACTTCATCGAGAACAAGAACACCGCCGCCCCCTCCGAGCGCATCGAGGGCGTGGGCCTGGTCGAGGAGCTGGAGCAGGTCCTCTGCACCCTCTCCCCCCGCGAAGAGAAGGTCCTGCGCATGCGCTACGGCCTGGGTGAGCCCACCGCGTTCTCCCTGGAGGAGATCGGCGCCCAGTTCCACCTGACCCGCGAGCGCATCCGCCAGATCGAGATCAAGGCGCTGCGCAAGCTGCGTCAGGGAGAGGACGAGCAAGGCCTGGGCTGCTTCCTGGACTGAGCTCCGCGCCCCCTGGGGTCTCTCGCCCTACCAGGTCTGGACCCAGTCCCCCTCAACCGGCTCCCCCGTCGAGGCCGCCTTCTCCAAGGCGGCCTCTTCTTGTTCCAGGGTCAACAGGCCATTGTTCAGCATCAGCGCCCTGCGGACCTCGGGTGGAGTCGCAGAGCTGGTGAACACGACCGGATACCGCATCGCCAGAGGGGTGCGACTCGGTGCCGGGAAGCTCAGATCCGCGACCACACCCTCCACACACGCGACCGCTTGCGCATCCGAGAGGGTGGAGAGCACCGCCGAGGACTCCGAGACCCCGCCCTGCGCGTCCAGCACGACCCGCAGCGTGACCTCGCCAAAGAGCCTGGGATCCCGCGCCAGCGCCTGCGCATAGCAGTCCTGGAAGGAGGGGTTCGCGGCGTCCAGAACAGCCCGCATCCTCACCACCTCGGGCTCTGCGGCGGCGGCTGGCAGCTCAACGCTGACGTGCTGTCCCGAGGACACCGGGGGCTCGACCTGCGGCTCCCGCTTGCCGGCGCAGGCCGACAGGACCAGCAACCACATCAGCGACGACGCCGACGCATGAGCAGGGCCAGACCGCCGAGTCCCAGCAGTCCGCCCGCGAGCCCGCCGCTGGAGCCCTGGGTGCTGCAAGCCCCCGTAGGCATGCCCTCGAGCACACCTGGGCCGCCCGGAGGCGCAACGAGCCCGCTGTCCTGCGGCTCGAGCCCCGTGTCATCCGCGCCGCCGGTGTCCTGCGGCTCCCCGGTGTCCTGGGGGTCCTCTCCGGGCTCCAGCGCGATGGAGCACCACCACTGGCCGCTCCCCGTCTCCACGTCCTTGGTGCAGGAGCCCGAGGTGAAGCCGGCCATGCTGGCAGTGGCCGTGTAGGTGCCGGCCGTCAGCCCCTCGAAGTGGTAGTAGCCGTCGGAGTCCACGGTGACGGTCTCTCCGGTCTCCTGCAGGGTCACCTTGGCGCCAACGAGGCGCTCCCCCGAGTGGATGTCCCCGTCCGCGACCACACCCAGCATCTCGGCGCTGGCGACGGGCGCATCACCGCCAACCAGCTCCATGTAGAGCGACCAGTCCCAGCCGCTGCCCGGGTCCGTGTGCGTCGCGCTGGGGACCTCGTAGTGGGCGATGACGTGGGAGCGGTCCAGGGGGATGCCGTTGCGCCGAGCGATGTCAGCGGTGAGCTGCGCCGAGCCCTCGTACATGGCGGAGGTGTACCACTTGCCCGGGTCGTCGACGTAGCCCTCGTGCTCGATACCGACAGACTGCTCGTTGTAGGTCCAGTTGCCGGCGTGCCAGCCGACGTCCTCTTCGAGCAGGGTCTGGGTGATCTGGCCGTCGGAGCTGCGGACCACGTAGTGGGCCGAGACGTTCGCCGCGGAGTTCGCGAACCAGGAGATGCACCCGGAGTAGCTACCCTGAACCGTGTGGATGATGATGTAGTTGATGTCCGAGGCGCCGCGGCTGTAGTCGCTGTAGTTGCTGCTGTGCGCCTGGGTGAAGGTCACCGCGCCCGCGTAGTCCGTGGTCGCAGGCGGCGGCGTCATCACCGCATCCAGCTCCGCCAGCGCCTGCTGCGGGTGCACGTGCTCATGGGGCGTCAGCCGCGCGCTGTCGGTGTAGATGCCCTCCGCGATGAGCTCGTAGATGTAGCTGACAAAGAGCCCCTGCAGGTTGGGCTCCTGCCGCCCGGAGAACGCCACGACCGCGGGCGCCCAAGCCTCCAGGTCGTCCGGGTCCGGGAGCGCGCCGAGCTGCGCCTCTGCGTGCCAGGCCAGCAGCGCCGCGGCGCCCTCGATCTGCAGCTCGGGGCTGTCGATGATGTCGTCCGGGGACGCCCCCAGGAGGATGGAGACCCGCTCGATGCCCGGCCCGAAGCTCTCTTCGTCCTCCCGGAAGTCGTAGAGCCCGTAGCCGCCCCAAGCGCTCGCCGCCTGGGCGTCGAAGTGGCTCGCCTCGAAGGCCAGCGCAACCAGTAGCTCGGGGGGCACCTGGTGTGCGCTCGCCGCAGCCTCGAAGGCCGGGTCCAGAGGGGCGGCGGCGGATGCACCGACGAGCAAGGGGAGCAGGGTCATTGGACACCGGGGTTGGGAGGTCCAATGTAACAGGAAAGGGGCCCCTTGCAGGAGGCCCCTTCACAGCTCGTCATCCCCACTCTGGGGGAGCGTGCCTAGTCCTTGGTCCGCTTGGCGTGGCGGGCGCGGGCGTTCTTGTTGCTGCAGTTGCGCGAGCAATACTTGCTGCGGGGACGGCGCCCCTTGCGGCAGCTCTCCCAGGCACACTTCTCCCAGCCCGGAGGCTGCGGCGCGTGGTCCACCGTGATCTCGTTGTGGGGCCAGCTCCACCACTCGGGGGTGCTGCCGTCAGCCGGCGCGACCGGGGTCGCCTTGGACTCGGGCGCCGGCGCCTGCTCGGGCGCGGACTTTGCGGGAGCTGCGGGGGCGGCGTCGACCACGGGGCGGACCAGCGGGACAGGCTTGGGCCGGCTGCGCTCCACCAGGGCGGGGGTGCGCGAGGTGGCCTCCCACTCTTCACGCTGACGGTCGAACTCGGCCTGGACGGCCTTCTCCCCGTAGATGACCTTGCCGCAGGTGAAGCAGTGGAGCTGCACCTGATGCGGACCACGCGCGGAGCTGCCGCGGTAGTCACGCTCCAGATCCAGGTTGTGGGAGCCGCACTTGGGGCAAACCATCCTGAACTTGGCCATGAACCTCTCTCGGGTGTGGGGGCGTTTGGGGCCGTCGTGGCCGGGCTCGCCGCATAACACGCACCCCGGGATCTCGCCCGTCCCCATCTCCTGCCGGCGCCGCAATAGACTGCCCTCCGAGCCCGTCTGAGACCCAGGAGCTGTGCATGTTTCATCCCAATGGCCCCAGCCTCGCCGAGCTCGCAGAGCAGGCCCTCTCCGAGACCACCGCCGGCTACGACCTGCTGGCGCCCAAGTTCGAGTTCACCCCCTTCCGCACCCCCGAAGACATCCTCCAGGTGGTCGCCGAGCACATCGGGCCGCCGGGCGGCGTGGCCCGGGGTCTGGACCTCTGCTGCGGGACCGGGGCGGCGCTGGCCCACCTCAAGCAGCGCTGCTCCCAGGAGGTCCTGGGCGTCGACCTGAGCGCCGGGATGCTGGAGCAGGCACGCGAGCGCCTGGAGAGCGCCCCTGGAGACGCCCGCTTCTCCCTGGAGCAGGGCGACGTGCTGGAGCACCCGCTCCCCCAGGACCACTTCGACGTGGTCACCTGCTTTGGGGCCTTCGGGCACATCCTGGAGGGCGAGCAGGAAGAGCGCTTTGTCCGACAGGTGCACCGCGCCCTCAAGCCTGGCGGCCGCTTCCTCTTCGTGACCTCGGGCGCCCCCGACAACCTGTCCTGGCGCGTGTGGGCCGCGCGGGCCTTCAACGCCGCCATCCACGCCCGGAACGCGGTGCGCTCACCCCCCTTCCACATGTACTACCTGACCTTCCGGCTCCCCCGCGCGCAGGCGCTGTTGGAGGCCCAGGGCTTCAGCCTGGACGTTGAGCCCGGACTCTGGGCGCACAAGTACAAGGGCGCTCTGCTGGTCACCGCCACCAAGCGCTGAGCGCCTACTGCTGCAGCGAGCCCGGCTGGATGGGGCTCAGGTCCGGCCGCCGGATGATGAAGTGGTCCTCGGCGTAGTGGCTGGGGGCGCGCGCGCCGAGCTCCTGCAGCTTGTCCATGAAGGACTCCAGGCTCATCATCGCGAAGCGGACCATCAGCTCCTCGGGCACCGGGCCGCCGATGTCGGTGTGCACCTCGTACAGGACCACAACGCCACCGCTGACGGGCAGCACGCTCCAGCTCCCCCGGTTGACGGGCGTGGTCAGCGTCTCGCCATCCAACCAGACGGGCTCTTCCGGGAGCTCGGCCAGGCACTCCTCCAGGGGGCGCGGGTCAAGCTCCCAGTACCGCTCCCACATCCTGCCCTCGCTGGCGCCAAAGAGCGCCTGGTTGTTCCGGATGTGCACGACCCAGTGGCGGTCCGCGAAGGGGGCCGGCACGTCGAGGTGTTGGTAGAGGATCTTGCGCTCCTGGTTCGTCCCTGGCAGCCAGACCTCCGTGAGCCCGGCCGCGAGCTGCGCGTGCTTGTCGTCCAGGCCGCCGATCCAGACCGCCTCGGTGTCCAGGGGCATGAAGGCCACGCCCATCGCGCCGTCGACCTCCCCCGTCTGCTCCAGGCGGATGCCCAGGCGCTTGCCCTGGACCAGGTCCTTGACCTGCGCGGGGCTCAGCTCCGGGATGGTGCTCTTGGAGTGCTCTACCAGCACCGGCCGTAGCTCCGACCACTCCTGGTGGACGGTCACGGGGTCCGGGGACGAGCCCCCGCTCGGGGACAAGAGCAACAACAGCGCGATCATGCAGCCACAATGCACGGCGCCCTGCTAGAAGACAAGACCCCCTTGGAGCCCCCATGCCCGCAGCCCTCCCCCCCGACGCCCTGCAGGCCGAGATGGCCACCCTCCCCCACTGGCGGCTCTGCCGACAAGGCCGGGCGATCCAGCGGGATCTCGATCTCCCCGACTTCTACGCCGCGTTCTCGCTGATGACCCGAATCGCGATGCTCGCGGAGAAGATGAACCACCATCCGGAGTGGAGCAACTGCTACGGGCGCCTGGAGATCCTGCTGAACACCCACGACGCCGGGGGCGTCTCCGAGCTCGATCTGCGCATGGCCCGACAGATCGACGCCTGGGTGGACGGCGCAGCGGGTTAGCCGGCGCCCTGGAGACCTCGCATGCGCCCATCGCTCCTGGATCGAAGCCCCGAGCAACTCGTCCTGGAGGTGGGCTGCACCCTGTCCGAGGCCCGTCGCGCCCTCTCCCACCTGATCTCCCACGGGAATCGGGATCTGGAGGGGATGAAGCGCCCCCTGTCCAAGACACTGCGGGCCCACCTCCTGGACACCTACTCCCTGGAGCGCCCCAAGGTCCTGCGCACCGTCGAGGACACCGTGGACCGGAGCGTCCGCACGCTCTTTGAGCTCCACGACGGCCAGGTGGTGGAGGCGGTGCGGATCCCTCTGGCCAAGCCCGGCCACTTCTCGGTCTGCCTGAGCTCCCAGGTGGGCTGCGCGATGCGCTGCGACTTCTGCGCGACCGGACGCCTGGGACTCACCCGCAGCCTGGAGGCCTGGGAGATGGTGGGCTGCTGGCTGCAGATCCGGGACGAGGCCCCCGGGCGGGTCACGGGCGCGGTGTTCATGGGACAGGGCGAGCCCTTCCACAACTACGACGCGGTGATCCGCGCAGCCCAGCGGCTCTCGGCCCCTGATGGCGGCCGCATCCCTGCAAAGTCCATCACCATCTCGACCGTGGGTCTGGTGCCCCAGATCCGGCGCTACACCCAGGAAGACCAGCCCTACCGGCTGATCGTGAGCCTCAGCTCGGCCCTGCAGGAGGAGCGGCGGGCGCTGATGCCTGTGGCCGGAAAGTGGAAGGTCCAGGAGCTGATGGACACGCTGCGCGAGCGCCACGCCAGAACGGGGCGCCGGGTGACCCTGGCCTGGGTGATGATGGCTGGCGTGAACGACACCCCGGAGCAGCTAAAGGCCCTGCGCGCGCTGATCCGAGACACGCCGGTGCGCATCAACCTGATCGACGTGAACGACCCCCGCGAGGGCGGCTACTCCCGGCTGGATGCCGAGGCCCTGGAGCGCTTCCGGGACGGGCTCTCCACCCTGGGGGTCCCCATCGTGCGGCGGTATTCGGTGGGCGCAGAGAGCAACAGCGCCTGCGGGATGCTGGCCGCCCAGCACTGAAGGACCCAGCGGCCCTGGACTCAGTGGCCCCGCGGCACCGGCTCCTGGTCCTTGCGACCGGTCAGCTTCACGGTCCACGCGAGCTGCACCACCCAGGAGGTCTTGTCGGCGAACGAGGCGTTCCCGCGGCTGTCGGTGATCTCCAGGTAGCCAAGCTCGATGGGCGCGCGGGTGTGGATGCTGAGCCAGTGGCTGGGCAATGGGCGCCACTGCAGGCCCAGGTCCAGCGCGAAGAAGGGCATCCAGACCTCGGGGAAGCCCGGCTCGGAGAAGCTGCGGTGGCTGGCACCAGCCTCGATCCCCACCCGCGGCGTGATGCGGTAGTTGCTCTCGTACCAGAGCCCGCCGTAGAGCTGCCGCTCCTCTTCGATCCAGGTGTGGGAGCGGAAGCGGGCGGCCTGGTCCCACTGAGCGCCCACACCGACCGAGATCGCGAGGGGGAGACGCAAGCCGACCGTCACACCGGCGCCAAGCGGGTTCTCGCGCAGGTCCTTGAAGTGGTAGGTGGGGCCGACCTGCGCCCACAGGTAGGGCCTTGAGCGGAAGCCGGCCTCGTCGTAGCTGTCGTCGAGCTCGACCTGGAGCGCCACCAGCGCCCGCTCCGGCTCTCCTGGTTCGAAGTGGTCCCCCCAGAGCCCCGAAGGCCCCGCGGTGGGCACCGGCTCATTCGGCCCGACCATTCGGATGCTGCCGCCCAGCAGGTAGGGGTCCCCTTCGATGACCCCGGCGGACGCGGTGGGCAGCCCGACGAGCGCCCAGCTCCCGGAGACCACAGCCCCCTGTTCCCGGTCCAGCGTGAGCTGCGATCCCCCTTGCAGCTTCCACAGCCCGTTGAGCTCCAGCGCGGCCGTGCTGTTGCTGAGGGAGAGGGTCCCCTGGGCCTTGCTGGTGATCAGCGTGAGGCCTGCCTCGTCCTGGAGGCTGTTCTCCACGCGGATGCCCCCGCGGATGGCGGAGGTGTAGGGAGACATCGCCCAGAGGTGGTCCCGCTGGGTCCACCCATCCACGCCGGCCGGGGGCAGCCCGACGTCCAGCCCAGACAGCGCCAGGATGAGGCGCAGGCGGATCCACTCGACGATCGCCCTGTCCGCCTGGTCCTCCTGGTTCAGCCCGTCCAGGTCCACCGACAGCACCCGGCCGTCCCGCCCCATGGTGATGTCGACGGTCCCCGATTCGGCCAGGGTCGCGAAGGTTCCCAGCACGGTCTCCAGCACTCGGGGGTCCTCCGCCAGCACCGGGGTCCCGATGAAAGCGGCGTCCAGCACCTCGCACTCCAGCTCCCAGGCGCGCGGGGTCTGGTCTACCGGGGTGCACTGGAGCACAAACTCGCTGCGGACCTTGTTGGTGCGCGCGGACTGCAGGCCGCCCCGCTGCCGGATCTGCCAGGGTCCCGGGACCACCTCCAGGCTCTCCAGGTGGAAGGTGCGTACCGTGCCTTGCGGCCAGGTCCAGCCATCGACGCTCACCGCGGATGTGGGCTCCGCGAGGGCTGAGGCGCTCAACGCGAGCCAAGTCCACAGCATCACTCAGCCCTCCTGGCAGCTTGGACAGTAGAAGCTGGACCGACCGCTCTGGACGATGCGCTCAATCCCCTCCCCGCAGCGCAGGCAGGGCTCTCCGGCGCGCCCATAGACCGCGAAGGGGTTCCGCGCGTCCGGGTCCGAGTTGATGTACTGGATCTCATCCCCCTGCCCCTCCAGGTCCACCACTTCGTGCAGGAATGCGTGCGCCTCTGTAGCGATCCCGTCCCAAGCGAGGACATCGGGGACCGGTCGGCGCGGGTCCACCCCGGCCCGGAAGCAGATCTCCGACGCGGCGATGTTCCCCAGGCCCGCGACCCGGTCCTGCCGCATCAGCGCCGGCTTGATGGCGCCCCGCAGCCCCGACAGGCGCTCTCGCCACCAGGCCCCGCTCTGCCGCTGCGGGTAGGGCTCAGGGCCCAGGTTCAAGCCGGCCTCAAAGGCCTCGCTGGCGCCAGGGGGCAAGACATGGAGCTCCCCCAGGCAGCGCTGATCCAGGAAATGGTAGGCCCCGGTGTCCGTCAGCAGACGGGCCCTCACCTTTCCCCCCTCCCGGGCCGGGACGACCTTTCCGGTCATCCGGAAGTGCAGCACCCAGGTGTCCGCCTCCCGCTCGATGAAGCTGTACTTTCCCCGGCGATGGACCTGGACCACGCGCTGCGGATCCTGGGGGGGCTCCCCCTTGAGCAGGCGCGGGTCGACCAGTTCCAAACGCAGCTCCTGGCCGTTCAGCCAGCGGCGCAGGTTCCGGGTCATCACCTCGACTTCAGGCAGCTCGGGCAAGCTCCCTCCCCCCCGCGGCGCTCAGGGCCACTGATAGTAGGCGTAGGCCCGCTCGTAGGTGATCTCGTCCAGGGACGCGTTGTAGTCGGCGTAGGCGACCTCGTACCAGCCAGGGGTCAGGTCGTCCTGATCGTCGTAGTACTGCATCAACACACCCCGGTCCGGGCTGCTGGCGGGGGTCTCCTCGTACGCGAACTTGCGGGTCGTGCCAAGGGCCGAGCCGTCGCTGAGGTTGAAGCTGCTGCAGTCGGTGACCTCCCCGGTGTAGGGGTCGGTCATCAGGGTGCCGTCGCTGTACTCGACCTCCTGAACGAACTCGAAGCCGCAGTCCTCGTCCCCGTCGTCCCCGCAGGTGCTGCCCAGCGCGAGCACGCCCTCGGAGTCCAGGATGGGGGTGGTGGTCCACCGGAAGAGGCAGAGGTGCTCCCCGATCATGCGGTCGTAGGCGTAGAAGGTGTGCTGCCCCTCGAACTCCGAGGACCAGGTGCCGATCCAGCCCACCTCCAGGTAGCCAGTGTCCGGCCCCTCTTCTTCCACCTGGGTGTCCGAGTCCTCGATGAAGGGGTCGTCGCTCTGGCACGCAACCAGGGCGCCCAGGAGCATCAGCGGCGCAGCGGCCAGGGGGGTCCAGCGCAGGGACATCGGTGCCTCCAAGGCCAGTTTAGTCCAACTCTCCGCGACGGGCCTTCTCGATCCAGACCAGGATCTCCTTCTCGATGACCGCGATGGCCTGCTTTCGGAAGGGGCGGAAGACCAGGGGGACGTCCATGTCGATGTCCACCGCGTCCTTGAGGACATCCAGGTTGGCGCGCAGGCGCTTCCCGGCCAGCGTCACGGCGATCTCGGCGCGGTCGGGCGACAGCCAGCGGCCCTCGGGCTCGACCTCGGGGAACTCGTCCCGGTAGGTCTCGAGTGCGCGCTGGGTGGCCTTGCGGGCCAGCTCTTGTCCAAGGTCGTGGGGGATGCGGTGCTTCACGGAGAACTCCCTTCTCGGGATCTCTAGGAGGCCGCGGGCTCGCACGCAAGCGTCGCACCGGGCCCAAACGAAAAAGACCCGGCCGAGGCCGGGTCCAGTTCAAACAGAACGTCGGTCGGCTCAGCCGGCGACGGTCTCCTTGAGGGTCTTGCCGGCGGTGAAGCGCACGCGCATGCGGGCGGGGATCTCCATCTTGGTGCCGGAAGAGGGGTTGGTGCCCGTGCGAGCAGCGGACATCTTGGCGCCGAAGGTACCGAAGCCGGGGATGGTCACCTTGTTGCCTTCCTTGAGCTCGGCTGCGATCACGCCGTCACTGGCGTCGAAGACAGCGTTGAGGATCTCAAGGGCCTTGACCTGGCTCAGACCCGAGCGCTTGGCGAGGGCGGCGGCCATTTCCTTCTTGTTCATGGCATCTCCACGATGGGGTGTTCAGGGCCAAAAAACGGCCCGCGGCCCACCATTAGCGCATCTTTGGCCCAGCGCCACATTTTGATGTTGGGAAATATCCGGGGCCGCTGGCGGGTAGAATCGAGGCCAGGACCTCCCTTGGCCCGTGGTTTTGAGGAGATAGGTGTGAAGGTCGACGCTCAGATGGTGCGAAACAGCCTCTCCCAGGCGGATCCAGCGGCCCTCCGGGAGGTCCTGGAGGCCGGTGGAATCAGCCCCAAGGCGGATCTCTCGGCCCCCGAGCTGGCCGACAAGCTGGTCCGTGCGCTCTGGTGGCGCACCCACACGCCGGTCGGTGTCCTGGCCATGCGCGACAGCCTCGGGCAGCTCGTGGACCGGACCGCCTCCCGGTTGAAGGTCGAGCTCGACCCGGATCAGGGCGACTGGGAGCGCCTGGACGCCCTCAGCCTGGCGCTGCTCTCCCGCTGCGAGGGCGTCGAGGCCCTGGAGGAGCTGGACGACAAGCACGTGAACCGCCTCCGCCGCAGCCAGTGGGTCGCGTGGACCGGCGCTGCGGGTGCGGGCGCCGCCGCGGGCTCGGGCTGGGTGTCCAAGCAGCTCCTTCGCCTGAGCGCTCCCTACAAGCCCATCCTGCCCTTGATCCCCAAGGTCGGCCCCGTGTTGGTGGGACTGCGCAAGGGCGCCGAGCAGGTCGCGCGCCTGTCCGCACCGGTCGGCGTCGGCCTGGCGCTGTTCTCCGCCAACCAGGCCCTGGGCGCAGAGTACGACCGAGCCCTGGCGCTGCTGCTGGGGGTCGCGCTGGTCCGTCCCCGCAAGCAAGGCGAGGTCATCCCCTTTGACGCCGGCCACTCCGAGGAGTGATCCCGGGGCCCGGGTCCCTCAGCTCGCGTACCCCAGCTCCGCCAGCACGCTCTGTGTGCGCTGGTCGAAGCGGCTGAGGTCCGCGTCGGAGAGCTGGGTACGCCACTTGCGCAGAGCGCCATCGCTGAGCGCCCCCGCCACCGCAGCGCTGCTGGCCTCACGCGAGGACAGGCGGGTGTCGGCCTCGTGGTGTGCGAGCACCGCGGCGTCCCAGGGCTCCCCCAGGAACGCGAGCACCCGGCGCATGGTGTCCTCGGGAGACTGCACCAGCTCCTCGTATCGGACCTCCAGGTAGCGACCCGGTACGGACGCCGCCTGATGCCGGATGGTGGAGACGACCTCGACCCAGTATCGAGAAGCCCCCTCGACATCCTGGCAATACCAGATGGGCTTCCCCGTCGCGGGATCGACCCAGCGCTGCCGGACCAGAGAGGCCGCGACCGCCCGGCCATCTCGGACCACGTGGATGAAGCGGGCCCGCGGGAAGAGCCGCCCGAGCAGCGCCGTGTGCAGCAGGTTGTGGGGGGTCTTCTCCGCGACCCGCATGCCCTCGGGCGCGCCACCGTGCAGCAGCGCGGTGATGAAGGAGCGCACGGCCTCGTCCAGGACCTCGGTTCCGACGCCGGCCTCCTGCAGGTCCTTGCCCATGGTGCGCACCCACTGCTCGCGGAGCCCGGAGATGATGGGGACCAGCTTGAGCTCCGGCCCACAGTGGATGCCGCCGTGGGCGCCGAGCATGGCCCGGAACAGCGTGGTGCCGCTGCGGCCCGCGCCTCCGATGAACACGAACTCCGCCTGCCCATCGTCTTCGACGACGATCCCCTGCTCGGCCAGCGCCAGCTTGACGCGCATGGCGAGCCCCGGGAGCAGCGAGTCGGCCCGCGGCTCGAAGAAGGGCTCCAGCAGCTCGGGGTGGCCGGCCCGGACCAGGTTCACGGCGACGCGCTCGGCGCCCTCGGGGTGGATGGCCCGCTCGTCCCGGTTGGGCAGCCGGGAGGCCAGCGCGCCCAGGCGGCCGACGACTCCGGGCCCGGGGTGAGGCTTTCCGGCGTACAGGTCCGCCTCGACCAGCAGCTCCTTGAGCCAGTCAGCCCGGTGGCGCCCGACGAAGCCCTTGTCCGCGAGCTGCACGGCGCGACGGACCAGCGCCTGCATGTCGCCGGGCTCTCCGAGGGCCGCGCAGCTCGCGGCGGCGAGGACCCAAGGGTCGGGCTTCTCCAGCGGGAGCCAAGGCTCGACCAGCCTCAGGGCCGCCGCAGCATCCCCCCGACGCAGCGCGAGCTCGGCCATTCCAAGGGCAGGCCCCTCCAGATCCGGCTTCTCCTGCAGCGCCCGGCCGAAAGCCAGCTCGGCCGCGTCCAGCTCGCCCAGCTCCAGGCGGAGTTCGCCCAGGTGCTGAGCCGAGAGCCAGCCCAGAGCGCCGGGGATCGGCTCCTGCGCGAGGCCCTGCTTCCAGTTCAGGCAGCGCTCCAGGAGCTGGGCCGCCCGAGACCGCGCGGGGGGGTCGAGCTGGCGCAGCGCCAGCGCCTCCAGAAGGTCCACGTTGGGGTGTTGGACCCTCCACTCCCGCGCCTGGCCCAGCGCCGCCAGGGCCTCGGTCACCTGGCCCTGCTCCAGCAAGGTGTGGGCGCGCAGGGTCACGAGCTGAACCAGCACGGGCCGAGGCCCATCCCCCAGCCTGCCCGCGGCGGCCCAGCCGGCCTCGATCACCCGCTCGGCCTCCTCTCTCCGCCCCTCGTGGAGCAGCTCTCCGGCCAGGTAGGCGTAGACCTGGGGGTTGCCCGGCTCCTGCGCCACGCGCGCCTGGAGCAGCTTGATGTTGCGCTCCCGCTTGCCCCGCGCCTGCCGCAGGCTGGGGACCGCCCCCAGGTGAAGGATGGGCGCCTCCAGGCGCCGGATCCGGCGGGGCGCGCTGCTCAGCCAGGTGTTCGGCGACTCGTGGATGGCCCCCTCCCAGCGCAGGTCGGGGGTGCGACGGAACAGGCGCGGCAGGTCCACCGGGTCGCCGCGCCGAGCGAGCCCGCTGAGCACCTGGTCGACCGGCGCGTCCAGGCGCTCCGCGTTGTGCAGGGGGAGCATGCCCAGATCCAGCGTGGGGTCCTGGATCGCCGCCAGGATGACCTCGCCGGCGCCAGGGGTGAGCCGCTCGTCGGCGTCCAGGATGAGGACATGGGTACCGGTCGAAGCGGTGAGGGCAGCGTTCCGGGCCGCCGAGAAGTCCTCCTCCCAGACATGCTCGATGACCTGGGCCCCGAGCAGTGTGGCGAGCTCGCGGGTGCCGTCGCTGGAGCCGGTGTCGCAGACGATGATCTCGTCCACCACGCCGCGCACCGAGCGCAGGCAGTCCTCCAGCATCTCCTCTTCATCCTTGGCGATGAGGCAAAGGCTCAGTCGGGGCATTCGGGTCTCTCCACGGGGACCCCGAATCGGTCACCGGGGGCGGGACTTGAGCGCGAATCCAGCAGGCAGCCAGCTCGACACCCAGTCCACCCGCTCGCGCAGGGAGCGCCGCTCGGTGGGGAGCCAGAGGACCCGCTCGCGCTGGACCTCCCGGTGGATCACGCCCTCGACCACCGCCTGGAAGTGCCGCTGTAGCCAGGGATTGCTGCTGCGCACCCCGTCCGAGCGCAGCGGGATCGCGCCCCAGGGGAGCACCACGGTCCGGGTGTAGCCGCGGGCATGGGCGAGCGCCTGGGAGACGAACGCGGCGGTCCCGTCCTGGGCCTCGATGAAGCGGTAGTGCAGATAGAAGGCCGCGAAGTCCGCCGCCCCCCGATCCGCGACGAAGCCCCCGTGGTCCCGGACGGCGCGCCGCTCCGCTTCGAGCTGCTCGTCCCAGAGGCTGTGGATCAGGTCCCGGAGCTGCCCTCGATCCAGCCGGTGGAGCTGCAGACCGCCCTCCAGCCGCGCCCGCATGCCCTCCGGGATGAATGGGACCCCCAGGCGTTTGGACAGGGCCTGCCCAAGCGTGCTCTTTCCCACCCCCGCGCTACCGCTCAGGGCGATCTTGAGGGGCCCCGACTCGGCCTTGGGGACGGGCAGCGGCTGCTCTCCCAGGACCTCCAGGACCGCGCCGGCCTCGGCGAGCAGGAGCTTGGTGTGGGAGCCGCGGGCGGGTGCGAAGCGCAGGGCCTCGTCCAGCGGGTGCCCCATCAGCCGACAGAGCAGCACGCGGATCACGCCGATGTGCGCCGCCACCCACCAGGTCCCGCCGGCCAGCTCGTCCTGCATGCCCTGCCACCAGTCCCATACGCGCGCGTCCAGATCGCGGAGGCTCTCGCCACCTGGCGGCCGGGCCCCCACATAGTCGTCCCAGTAGTCGTGGATGGCCTGGGAGGAGCGGCTGGAGAGCGCCCCCCACGCCTGGCCCTCCCACTCCCCCATGTCCTGCTCACGGAGCTCCGGATGGCAGCGGGGCGCCAGCGAGGACACCCTGCCCAGCCCCTCGGCCAAGTGCATGCAGCGGCGCAGATCCGAGCTGAGCACCCCGTCCGGAGCGGGCAGGCGCGCGGCGAAGCGCTCCAGGGCGGCGTGCTGGTCCTCACCTTGCATGGAGAGGGGCAGATCCGAGTGTCCGTAGGCCAGCCGCAGCCCGCCCGTCTCCACCTGACCGTGGCGAAAGAGGTGGAGGGTGGTGACCTGCCGCGAGGGCAGCTCCGCGGTGGTGACGGCGTCGAAGGACATGGCCCAGGGTACCCTCTGGGCATGCTGCTCATCACCACCTGGCTGGCCTGTCAGAGCCCCCCTCCCCTGGTGCTCTTCGTGAGCATGGACACCACCCGCGCCGACGCATTGGGGGCCTACGGGGGACCGCCCAGCACCCCGAACGTGGACGCTCTCGCCGCCCAGGGCGTGCGCGTGGAGCGGGGCCTCTCCCAGAGCGCGACCACGCTGGCCTCGCACACCGGGGTCTTCAGCGGGCGCGAGAGCCACGGGTCCACGGTGGTGCGCAACGGCTTCCCGGTACCCGGGGGCCTCGCCCTCCTCCAGGAGCGCTTCGCGGCCAAGGGCTGGGACACCATCGCTGTGGTGGGGAGCACCGCGCTGCAGCCGGAGATGGGCCTCTCGCGCGGCTTCCGCGTCTACGACAACCACGAGCTGCAGCTCAAGACCGGCATCCACGAGGTCGGAGCAGACCAGGTCACCCAGGCGGCGCTCCGGCACATCGACGCGCAGGGCGAGGCCCAGCCGACCTTCCTGTTCGTCCACTACTACGACCCCCACAACCCCTGGAACTCGGCGCCCACCGCGCTGCGGGACCAGGCCTGCCCGGAGCCCTACCAGGGACCCATCCAGCCGGGGATCGAGACCTCCATCGCGATGACCCGGCCGGAGTTCGCGGGCAGCCTGGGCCCCGATGACCTCGCTCGGGCCCGGTGCCTGTACCAGGCGGAGGTCCAGTGGACCGACCAGCAGATCGGCGCCCTGATCGATGGGCTGCGGGAGCGCGAGCGCCTGGAGTCCGCCCTCATCGTCCTCTTCTCAGACCACGGCGAGCACCTGGGAAGTGACGGCGGGAGCCCCTTCGGACACGGACCCGACGTGGACCCTTCGATCGTGCACGTGCCGCTGATCTTCTGGGGGAGCGGCGAGTTGGCGCTGCCTGCGAGCGTGGTGCACCGACCGATCCGCTTGATGGATGTCGGGCCCAGCGTGCTGGGCCTCTTGGGCTGGGAGAGCGACCTGGGCGACGGCGAGGACACCTCGGCGATCCTGCGGGGAGAGCGGAGCTGGCAGGCGCCCCCGAGCTTCGCGGAGGCCACCCAGCCGGCGAGCCTGGAGAACGGTCAGGGCTGGAACAACCTCCCCTTCCAGCGCTCGGTCACCCACCAGGATTACAGCCTCGTGGTCACGCCCTACCGGCGGCAGGCGCAGCTCTACGCCTGGGAGCCCAGCGTGCACGTGGTCCAGGACCCTCAGCGGGTCGAGCAGATGGTGGCGCAGCTCCGCGCCTGGGACGCGACCGCTCCGCCTCACCGGAGCTTCGAGGCGACCCCCGAGATGGTCGAGGCGCTGCGGGCCTTGGGGTACATGGACTGAGGGGATATCCTCCAGGCGAATACACCTTGTCTGGGGATTCACGTGAGCAATCTTCACGCCATCGACCTGAACCTCTTGATCGCCTTCGACGCGCTGCTGGAGGAGGGCTCGGTCACCAAGGCGGCCCAGCGCGTGGGGCTCTCCCAGCCCGCGATGTCCAACGCTCTGCGGCGCCTGCGCAAGGCCATCGGGGATGAGCTGCTGGTGCGCACCAAGGCCGGGATGGTGCCGACCCCCAGGGCGCTGGAGCTGGCCGGACCGGTGCGCGACGCCCTGACCACCCTGTCGCGGGCGCTGGAGGACCACGGGCGCTTTGACCCGGCCACGGCGGAGCGGCGCTTCACGCTGGCCGCCAACGACTACGCGGAGATGGTGTTGCTGCCAGCCTTGGCGCAGATGCTGGCCCAGCGGGCGCCCGGGGTGGACCTGCGGGTGCGGATCCTGGGTGACCTGCCCGGCAGCGCGCTGGAGTCCGGGGAGATCGACCTGGCCGTGGGGGCCTTCCAGGACATGCCTGGCTCCTTCCGTCAGCAGGGCCTGTTCCGCGACCGCTTTGTGTGTGTGGTCCGTCCGGATCACCCCGACATCCAGGGGAGCCTGAGCCTGGACCAATACACCCGGCACCCGCACGTCTTGATCGCGCCCCGCGCCCGAGGTCAGGGGGTCGTGGACCACGTCCTCGCGCAGCGCGGGCTCAAGCGGCGGGTCGCGGTGAGCGTCCCCCACTTCTCCGTCGCGCCGATGCTGGTCGCCCAGACCGACCACGTGCTCACCCTCGCCTCCCGCGTGGCCTGCGCCTTCGGCGCCGCGCTGGGACTGCAGCTCCTGGAGCCCCCCGTGCAGTTGCCTCAGTTCACCATCCGGCAGGTGTGGCACCAGCGCTTCCAGCAGGACCCCGCCCACGCCTGGTTGAGGGGCTGCCTGGCCGAGATCGCGCAGTCCATCGCCGAGCCTGGGGCCTGCCTGAGCGAGTCCGAGCTGTGAGCGCTGTCTGGACGAGCCGACACGGGGCGACGGCGGTCATCCACCTGAGCCGACCAGAGCGGCGGAACGCGGTGGACCGGGACACGGCAGACGCGCTGTTGGCGGCCGTCGAGGCTGCGGACGCAGACCCGGAGGTCCACGTCCTGGTCCTGCATGGAGAGGGCGGCACCTTCTGCTCCGGAGCCGACCTCAAGGCGCTCTCCGAGGGGACGCCCAACCGCCTGGAGCGAGACGGCCCCGGCCCCATGGGCCCCACCCGCCTGCGCACGCAGAAGCCGGTCATCGCCGCGATCGAGGGCCACGCGGTCGCTGGCGGCCTGGAGTTGGCGCTCTGGGCGGATCTGCGGGTCGCGGCGGACGATGCCGTGTTCGGGGTGTTCTGCCGACGCTGGGGGGTCCCCTTGATCGACGGAGGGACGGTGCGGCTGCCCAGGCTGATCGGTGAATCACGGGCCATGGACCTCGTCCTCACCGGGCGGCCCGTCGATGCGCAAGAGGCCCACCGGATCGGCTTGGTGAACCGGCTCGCTCCCAGCGGTCAGGCGCTGTCCTCGGCCCTCACACTTGCGGCGGAGATCGCCGCTTTTCCTCAGGCTTGTCTGCGGGCGGATCGGTGGTCGACCCGCATGGCCCACCTCCCGGACGCGATGGCCCGCGAGTTCGATCGCGGACTCCGTGTCATCGACGAGGCCAGGCTGGGGGCGACGCGCTTCGCGGAGGGTGCGGGGCGCCACGGTCGCTTCGACGACTGATCCCCCGGACAATTTCTGGTCCCCTCCCCCTTTAGCTTGAGGAGAAGCCGGGGGGACGCATGTCCTGGGACGTATGCCTGCAGCGCAGCAGGCGACTCATCCAAAGCCACCTGCTGCTCTGCAGCCTGCTACTTCACTGGGGGACCCTGCTCGCCGTAGAGCCGGCGGGCCAGTTCCGCCAGCCAAGCGCCGGCCTCGCTGTCCTCGCTCTGGAAGCCGGAGCCATCCAGACCGTCCAGGATGGCCTGGGTCTCGGGGCAGACCGACTCGGCCTCACGCAGCACCTGCAGCAAGGTGGCGTGCTCGTGGGTCGCGCCGGTGCTGGACCGCCACGCCTCCACCTTCTCCCCGAACTCCAGGTCGCCGGAGAAGGGCGCCTCGGCGGCGTTGGCGGGACCGAGGCCGTTGATGGCGTCGATCACGATGCGCTTGCGCTCACCATAGGGCAGGTGCGCGATGTCCTCGGGCAGGATGGGCGCGCCCAGCCAGATGTCCTGCTGTCCCAGGCCGTGAGCGAAGGGCTGGCCCTTGGGGGGCTCCTGACCCTCGGCGCTCAAGCCGACGGGGAACTCCACGCGGGCCTCCAGGTCCGCCGCGGGCAGACCGCCCACAAAGCGCACGGGCACGATGGGGGCGTTGACCTTGAGGGCCATGTCGATGAAGGCGCCGCTCATCTTCTGCACGGGGGTGCGGCAGTTCAGGGAGCGGGTGCCCTCCACGTGGACCATCACGGACTTGCCGGGCCCGGCCATCTCCGCTGCCAGCTCGCCGATGATCTTGGGCAGGCTGGCCTTGTCGTCCCGGTCAAAGAACTGGATGACGCGGGGGTCGGTGACCCCGGGGTACGAGAAGTTGTGGGCGATCAGCTTGCCCAGCCAGGTGTGGCGGTGCTCCGCCTTGGCCAGGGTGACGGTGGGGACGCCGGTGAGCCCGCTGGCCACGATGGAGAACAGCAGGGACTCGACGCCGGTCTGGTGGTTGCCCAGGTACAGCAGGCTGCGGCCCTGAACGGCCTCCAGGGCCTCCGGCTCCGGGGTGACCACCCGGCGCACAAAGCGCTGGATGAGCCCGTAGTACAGGTCCTCGACGGGCCAAGGGTCCCGGTCGAACACGCCGGACCAGAACTCCACCACGGGGTCCAGCTTGAGGGGGCCGATGCGGGCGGTGGTGCGCCAGCCGTCGTCCAGCTCCTCCTGGGTGGCCTCGATGGGGTTCAGGGGCAGCGCGCCGGCGGCCCGGTAGGGGTGCACCTGGACCTCGGCGGCGATGGCCTCGGCCAGGGCGACCTCGCTTGCATCCGCGGTCCCGTAGAGGGTCTCGACGGTCCCGGGGAGCCAGTTGGACCGATCGACATCGGCCACCTTGAGGACCCCTCCCTCACTCAAGGAGAGCCCGGGGACGAACTTGCGATCCCGCAGGAAGCGACGCCGGCCTTCTGGCTCGAAGCTGCCCAGGGGGCCCTTGGGGAAGAGGCTCTCCACCAGGGTGAACGAGCACCAGACCCAGCCGCCGTCCTGGACGAGCTGCACCTTGAAGCGGGGGAGCTGCTTGGAGCCGTGGAAGCCGTCAAAGCGGACCTCGCAGCGGATCTCGGAGCCGGGCTTGGGGGTGGCGCCGTGGATGCGCAGCTCGGGGATGAACGCGGGGTACGCGACCATGCCCTCGGGGATCTCGGCGCTCCAGCGGCTCAGGTCGTCGTGGGGGATGCCGTGGGTGGCGGCGTCCAGCAGCGCGACGTCCCAGTGGGAGCCGATCGCGCCGGTCACCCGGAGGACGGCCGAGCTGCCGCCATCGCCCATGCGCAGGGACTCCTGGAGCTGGAACAGCGGTCCGTGGAACAGGGTGCCGGCGGCGTAGGGGCTGGGGACCTCGGCGGCCTCCAGCGCAGGCCAGCCGTGCTCTCCGGCCAGCGGCTCCCAGCCCATGTGGGCGCGGCCGGTGCAGACCACGCCGTCCTCATCACTCAGGGTGACGTGGATGTGGTCGTTCTCGTAGCGGAGCGCGGCGCTGACCTTGGTGGGGGCATCCGCGACCAGCCAGCGCTTGACGGCCACGTCCTGGACGCCCAGGACCAGGCGGCCCTCCCCGCCCTCGAACGCCACCTGGGCGATGCGGTCCACCATCCACATCATGGGGGCGGCAGGCACGGTCCAGGTGGGGCAGTGATCCCGCAGCCAGGCGTGCTCGCCGTCGGGGTCCAGCACCACGTCGTGGGTGGGGGCGCTCATCTGGGCGGGGCCGACCCCACCGGGCTGCTTGACCGCAGCGCCGGAGACGACCTTCATGCCCATGTTCTCGGTCTCGTAGATCCGCATGCCGTCGACCCACAGGCTGCCCTTGCAGACAATGAAGGGGTTGCCGGCGTCGTCCGTGCCCTTCTCGGTGATCTCGATGGTGGAGCCGATGAGCTTGTTGAAGGTGCGAACCTGGCCGCGGTACTTCCAGGACATGGGGCGGCCGAGCTCGACGGGCTCAAAGCGGGGCTGCTCGATGCCGGCGTCCATCCCCAGGTCCTGCATGGCGAACTGGGCGAGCTGGAGCAGGGCCTCGATGCCCAGGGAGCCGGGCTGGACGGGGTCCTGGAAGAAGTGGGCCTTGAAGAACCACTCCTTGGTGTCCACGGCCTTCTCGGCGCGCCACGCACCCAGACCGGCCTGCCCACCCTCGGGCCAGCGACCGGTGACCTTGTCGATCATGCGCAGGTAGGGCCGGGCCAGGGGGGCGCCAGCGGGCTTGTAGCGGTCCAGGTCGACCACCTCACCCTCGTACTCCGCGTCGAACACAGCCTTGTGCTCGGGCAGGATGGGCAGGCCCTTCTGGTTGTCCAGGGCGACCTTGGGGAAGAAGCCGAACACGGTCTTGAGGTCGTAGACGTGGACCTGCTCGCCCTCGTGCTCCAGGAAGCAGTCCACCTTGAAGGACTCGATGATCATCCCGGCGGACTGGGAGATGTTGGTGATGGTGACCTCGGTGCGCAGGGTCCCGCAGGTCGGGAGCAGCTCCACCTTCAGATCACCGGTGCCGTCCAGGTTCCGGAAGAACAGGTCGTTCTCCACGGTCAGCGCGGAGCCGACAAAGCTCGCAAGCCAACCGCAGGGCTGGAGCGCCGCCTCAAGCAGCACGCAGAAGGGCATGGTGGGGGCGCCGTTCTCCAAGAAGTACCAGGCCTTCTCGGGGATGTCGTAGTCCAGGACCACCTTGTCGCCGATGGACATGCCGCCCAAGGTGCCGTCGATCTGGCTCACCCGGGACATGAAGTGGTAGGGCGGGCCCGGCAGGCGCGCGACGCGGCGGGTGCTGTCGAAGGTCTCGTACATGGGGCCGAAGGCCTTGGACGGGCGAGACCAGGCGCAGGCCAGCAGGGAGCGGTAGTCGAACTGGAAGGGCTCGGTGGGCGTGTCCAACTTCTTGAGGGGCGCACCGGTCCACTCCAGCGCGGCGCTGGGGGCCTGCTTGACCACCCCGCGGGCCTCGTGGTCGGCGGGCATGTCCTCGCGGGAGTCCAGAGGCCAGCTCGGGACCAGACGCAGGCCCATCCGGCGACAGTGGAAGGCCTTGAGGCCGTCGACCGTGCAGAGCATGTCTGCGTAGATGGTGGGCTCGGGGCCGGCGATGATCTCCTCGACGAAGATCTCGTAGACCAGCTCCTGGGAGCTGGGGTCGACCTGACCGCGGCAGAGCAGCTTGTAGGGCTCCTCGGGCACGGGCTCGAAGCGCCAGCCGTCGCGATCCACCGTGAAGCCCAGGCCCGCCATGTAGACGGCCATGGCCTGCAGGCAGCCCTCGAACATCAGGTTGCCGGGCATGCAGGGGTCGTTGTGGAAGTGCCCCTCGAAGAACCAGTGGGTGGGGTGCACCTTGTCGATCGCGCGCAGGTAGCCACGCCCCCAGGGGCCGCCCTTGGGGACAAAGTCGGTGACCTCGTCCAGGTAGAGCATCTTGCCGCCGCTGATGCGGGGGGTGCGGGTGTGGGCGTCAGACAGATAGAACTCGGGCCCGAAGCAGTCCGAGGTGCGCCCCTCCGAGAAGGCCACCAGCTCGGCGTTGCTCAGCGAGCGCTTGGTGGTGAGCAGGTCCGGCTCGTCCATGCGCGGGTTCTCGACGCACTCGCCCTCTTCTGCGGTCCACAGGATGCCGCCGGACTCCAGCAGCTCGGCGTCCGTGAAGAACCCGGCCTGGCCCTGGCGGACCGTCAGGCGGGGCTTGCCCTCGACCCGGCAGTCGTAGTGGAAGAAGAACAGGCGCTTGTCGCCGTGCTTGGCGTGCCCGTCCACGTGGATGTCGTAGGTCAGCGTCTCGCCCGGCTGCGGGAGCGAGTCGTGGTAGGTCAGGGTGCAGCCCAGCAGGCGGTAGATGCGGTCGCCCTGGTGCTGCAAGTCGATGCCCAGGTAGGAGATCAGCATCAGGTCGGCCTGACCGGACTCGATCATGATGCCCGCGGGCATGCGTCCCTGGTGCAGGTACCAGGCGTCCTCGGTCACATCGGTCTCGGTCCACAGGGTGCCCCGCCCCATGGAACCCGCCTCAGCGTCGATGCCCAGCAGGCGGTCAGCCAACAGCAGCGGAGGCAGCGGCATCCGGCACTGGCGGACGTAGTCGTCCTGGGGCTTGAACTGCTCCCCGTAGATCTCGGAGATCTTGCCGCCGGCGTGGACCATGAGCCCGTCCCGGTCCAGCTTGAGGCCGGGGAGCTCCTCGGCCTTGGGGCGCGCCCGGAAGGGCACGGGGGGAGCCATCGGATCGGTACGCCAGGGGTGCTTGGGGTCCTTGAACCCAGCAGGCTCGGCCTTGGCGGCAGCCTTGGGCGCCGGCTTGGGCGCGGGGGCCTTCGCGGGGACGGGAGCGAGCGGGACCTGGGCCTTCGGAGCGGGTGGGTTCACCGCCTTGGCCACCTGCCCCACGACCGGGCTCGGCACGGGAGCCTGCACGCGAGGAGCGGCGGGGGCGCTCGGGGTCGCGGGGCTCCGGGGAGCGTGGAGCGCGGGGGTCGGCACGCTCTGGGCCTGGGTGGGGGCTGCCACCTGGGCCGCCTGCATCAGCGGAGATCCGGCAGCCCCGACCAGGGTCTGTAGGGCACGCTGACGCATCCCCAGGAAGCGCTGCTGGACCTCGGCCTGTTGGGCCAAGAACTGCTGGTGGACCTGGGTGAGCATGCGCTGCTGCGCCGCGAGCTGCTGAGCCAGTTGCGCCGCCTGGGGGTGAGTGAATGCCCCCCCGACCGGAGCCTGCACCTGGGGCACAACGGGCTGCTGGGGCGCGATGGGCTGTGGCATCGGGGCAGCCGGCGGGAGCGCAGCGGCCTTCTGCACCGCCGTCTTCTGCACAGGGGGGCGCGGAGGCTCCGCCCCGGCGGACATCACCGAGGGAAGGACGGGCGCCGGCGCCATGGTCTGGACACCGGAGGGAGAGAGCGCGGACTCGGACATCGGTTGGGGCTCCATGGCCGCAGCGGCCTTGGGAAGCTGAATCTCGGGCAAGTGCAGCGGGAGCCGCAGCAGCGGCCCCTCGGGCTGGTACTCGGGGATGGGCTGGGTGCCCGCGGAGAGGATCACGCTGCTCTCGCGCTGTCCTCCCAGGGCTTCAAGGTCCAGGAGGGCGCCCTCGCGGCGGCCCTCCATGCAATCCAGGATGGCGGCCGCGGCCAACAACAGGCCCTCGGCTGCGTGCGTGTGTCCTACCAGGCGTCGGAGGCCATCGGGGCTGAGCGGTGGGGCATCGGCCTCATCGAGCACCGCGAGCACCTTGTCTCCCGCTGCCTGCGCATCCTCCAGGCGCTTGAGGACCACGACCACCGCGGCGTCTCCCCCTGGCTCTCGCTGGCCCAGGCTGAGAGCTGCGCGGGTGTGGACGGGGTCAGAGCACAGGTCCACGGCGCCGACCACCGCAGCGTCGGTCTCCCCCTTGCGCAGGGCGCGCGCCGCCAGATTCAGGGCACGCAGACCCGAGAGCTCCTCGGAGCAGACCACCATGCTGGGGCCGCCCAGGTCGAGCTGGCTGTTCAGGCGGTTGGCCGGGATGTTGGGCATCGTCCCCAGCACACCAGCCGCCTCGAGCACCGGCACGAAGGCCTCTCGGAGCGTACTGAGCTCCATCCCAAGCTGGGGGGCCCAGTCCGCGGACCGCCACCGAGCGCCATAGCGACACACGTTGGGGTCGGTCCCCATCCCCACCAGGACCGAGGTCTTCTCGGGGGGCAGCGTGAGCCCCTGGACTGCCTCCTCCGCCGCAGCAAGCAGCGCGGTCTGCTGACCGAGGGCCTGCTTGAGGTCGTTGGGAGGAAAGCGCATCCGCTTGAGCGGCAGCGCGACCTGCTCCCCTCGCCTGGAAACGACACCCGACTCCAACGCCTCGGAGAAGCCTGCGAGGCCCTGGGTGTCACCGACCAGGGTCCCCAGCCCCACGACCGCGATGGGACCACTGGGAGAGGGCTCGGCGCTGGGCGCCTGGGACGGGCTCTGCTCGAGCAGGACGTGGGCGTTGTTGCCGCCGAACCCGAAAGCGCTGACGCCCGCACGGCGAGGCCCGTCCCAGGGCTCGGCCGCAGTCAGCAGCCGGAAGGGTCCGCCCGACAGCTTGGGATGGGGCTGCTCCACATGCAGGGTGGGCGGCCGCTGCCCGTGGCGCATAGCCTCGAGCACCTTGATGATGCCAGCCACGCCAGCGGCCGTGATCAGGTGCCCCATGTTCGACTTGAGCGAGCCGATGGGGAGCTGCTGACAAGACGCATAGACCTGGGACATGGAGTCCAGCTCCGTGCCGTCCCCGACGGTGGTCCCCGTCGCGTGACACTCCAGCAGCGTCACATCCGTCGGAGTCCAACCGCTCTGGGTGAACGCGGACTCCATCGCCCGGACCTGACCTGCCGAGGAGGGCGCAAGCAGTCCCCTGCCCCGCCCGTCGTTGCTCAGGCCGACCCCTCGGATCACACCGTGGATGGTGTCCCCATCCCGCTGGGCATCCGAGAGCCGCTTGAGGGCCAGGATTCCAGCCCCCTCACCCGGGACGAGCCCGTCCGCCTGCGCGTGGAAGGGCCTGCTCCGCCCGGTCTTGGACATCGCGCTCAAGGCGCAGAAGCCCACGTGGATGAACAGGTCGTCGGAGCGATTCACCGCCCCCGCCAACATCAGATCCGCTTCGCGGTCCTGCAGACGGTCGCAGGCCAGCTTGAGCGCGTAGAGCGAGCTCGCGCAGGCCGCATCCAACGCGAAAGCCGGACCGCCAAGCCCGAGGGCCTGGGCCAGCAGGTGCGCCGGCAACCCAGACATGAAACGGTTCCGAGCGTCCACCTTCGGGATTCCAAGCGCCTGGGCCTGCGCATCGCCGAGCCACACAGTCTCGGCGTAGCGGCTCATGGAGGACGAGGGGAAGCCCAGGTTGCCCACCACCACGCCGGTGCGCCTCCGCGGGGCCCCACGGACCTCGCTCAGCGCCTGCCGGCCCGTGTGCAGGAGCCACTGGAACAGCGGGTCCAGGCCACCGATCTCGGTGGCACTCAGCTCAAAACCCTGCGGGTCGAAGACCTGCTCGAAGCCCTCGACGTAGCCCCCCCGATCCGACCACGCGTGGTCCTGCGGATCTTGAGGGCTGGAGAGGATCTTGGACCGGCTCACCCCCCAGCGCCCGGAGGGGGCGTTGGAGACGAGGTCCTGGCCCGCGAGGACCTTCTCCCAGAGCTGCTCTGGGCTGAGAGCGCCGGGCAGGACACAGGCCCGCCCGACGATGGCAATGGGCTCGAACAACGTTCAGCTCCGCTTGGGCAGCAAGTGGGTCTCGACGCCGGAGAGGCGGGCGATGGGCTCCCCCTGCTCCGAGGTGAAGACGATCTCCGACACGGTCTTGGAGCTTCCGACGACCTTGCCCCGCAGCACAGCGCTGATGGGCCCGCTGGGGAGCTCACCGGTGCCTTCGTAGCGACCGACCGCGGTCGGGAGGCTCGCGCCACCCAGCATCCGCTTGGCCCACAGGAGCGCCATCTGGAGCCCACCGTCCATTGCGGCCACGTCGGTCTTCCAGGGCTCCGGCTGCCAGCTTCGCTCCGCCGTACCGCTCAGTCGCGCGGCGAGGCCCTCATCGGAGACCCCTTCAAGGTCGGTGATGACCTGGAGCTCCGGACCATGGAAGAGCACATCGCCATAGACCTCGCCCTTCCAGTCTTCAAGACTGGAGAGGGTGTCAGCCGCGCTCAAGGCGTCCGTGCGCTGTGCCATCACGGCCCGTGCGCTGTAGTGACGGCGATCCTCGGCACCGAGCAGCTCCATGCCCAAGACGACGCCCTGGCCGTTGGAGAGCTGACGCACCTGGATGCGGAAGCCGTGGCCCTCCTCCTTGAAGCGCTCCAGGTTGATGCCCTTGAGCACCCGCAGGTCCTCGCAGGCGACCAGGCGCAGATCCGGACGGGCGGCCTTCGCGGCCCGAGCGAACCACTCCAGGACGAGCACGACCGGAACGACCGGGGTCTCCTTGATGCTGTGGTCCTGCAGCCATGCGTGGGATCCGGCGCCGACACGGACCTCGAAGGTGTCGGCGCCCCCGTCATTTCCCTCCGAGAGCAGCGCCTCGGGCTTGGGCTCACCGCCCAAGACCAGCTCCACGCGGCTGCGTGCACTCCCCTGGAGCTCGTCCACGAGCATCCGAGCGCCCACCTCCAGTGGAATCAGCGGCACCCCCAGGGACTGGAAGCGCGCCTTGAGGGCCGGCGTGACCATGCCCCCCTCCCAGGGGCCCCAGTTCAGGGACTTCACCGTCCAATCGGGATGCTGAGCCGCCATCTGGCCGGCCGTCTTGTTCAACACCTCGTTGGCCATCGCGTAGTCACACTGCCCGGTGTTCCCCGCGCGAGCCGCGACGGAGGAGAACTGGACCCAGGTACGGATCGGGCTCTGCTTGGTCGCCTCCATCAGCGCCCGGAGGCCCTGGATCTTGGTGTTGTAGACCAACTGGAACTGGTCGTCGGTCTTGTCGACGATCGCCTTGTCGGCGAGCACGCCAGCACCGTGGATGACCCCGGTGACCGGGCCCCACTGGGACTCGACCTCCTGAACCAGCGCTCCCAGCGCCGGAGCGTCCGTCACGCTCACGCTCACGTACCGCGCCTTGGAGCCGGCGGCCTCGAGGGCCTTGAGCGTGGCGCGGATCTCGCGCCAGGCCATGACCTTCTTCACCGTCTTTCCGAGCTCGGCCGGCGTGATGGCCTGCCCGCTGTTCTTGGCCGCGACCAGCAGCGCGCGCTTCATCTCAGCGTCGGAGCTGAGCCCAGCGACCGCCGCAGGCTCGTCCCCGAGCTGGGTCCGGCCCAACAGCACGAAGCTGGCCTTGGTGGCCTGCCCCAGGGCGATGACCGTCGCAGCCGTCACCCCCCGAGCGCCGCCGGAGACCAGCAGGACGCTGTCCGCATCGACCGACGCAGCACCGCCTTCCACCTCTGCCTCACGGCTGAGCAGGCGAACCCGCGTCCCGTCCGCCTGCAGGCCGACCTCGCGCTCGGGTCCACCCGCCAGCAGCTCACCGGCGATGGCCTGGGCCAGCTCCTGTGCGGAGCGGCCCCCCTTCTCCAGGTCGATGGCCTTCACCCCCGCGGCCGGCCACTCCAGGGCGGCCGTCTTGGCCAGCCCCGCGAAGCCGCCCAACCAGGGGTTGCCCGCACCGCGGAGACCGAAATCTCCTCCGGTGTCTTGCACAGTCACGAAGGCCGCGCAGTCTCCCGCGACCGCCCGCGCTGCCCGGAAGACCTCCAACGCAGCCTGATCAGCAGCAACGCCGTCCAGCTCGCTGAGGCCCTTGAGCGCAACCAGCGCCTTCTCGCTCCCAGGCGAATCTCCCACCCGGACCTGAATCCCAGCGTTCGACAGGACCGCGGCGAGCGCCTCGGCCACGCCCTGGTCATCCGGAAGCAGCCAGACCCCCTGGCCCAAGCCAGGCAGCGTCAGACCGGCGGCCTCCGCCTCCTCAGCGTCCAACACGTAGCGGGACACACCGGCCTCTGCGGCGGTCGGGCCGGACACAGGAGCTGCCTTGGGAGCCGTAGCCCCACCACCGGCCTGGCCCATGTACTCCACGATCTGCCCCAGGGTACGGAGGGCGGCCATCTCGCCGGCGTCCACCTCGGGAAGCTCAGGAGCCTCCTCGCGCATCGCGCTCAGGATCTCCACCCGCTTGATGGAGTCGATCCCCAAGTCCGCCTCCAGGTCCATCCCCGAAGACAGCATCTCCGCGGGGTACCCGGTCTTCTCCGCCACGACCTTCATCAGCAGCGCGTTCAGGTCCAGGCTCGGACCGGCAGGAGCCGCCACTGCGGGCGCCGGAGCAGCGGGAGCGGCGACACCAGCAGCAGCCCCCATGTACTCAGCGATCTGACCCAGGGTCCGGAGCGCGGCCATCTCACCGGCGTCCACCTCGGGAAGCTCAGGGGCCTCCTCGCGCATCGCGCTCAGGATCTCGACACGCTTGATCGAGTCCACGCCCAGGTCCGCCTCCAGGTCCATCTCCGAAGACAGCATCTCGACGGGGTAGCCAGTCTTCTCCGCGACCACCTTGAGCAGCAGCGCGTTCAGGTCCAGACCTGCAGGCAGGGCAGCAGCAGCAGCAGGCGCTGCGGAGACGCCCGCACCAGCGGCAGCCCCCATGTACTCAGCGATCTGCCCCAAGGTACGGAGCGCGGCCATCTCACCGGCGTCCACCTCGGGGAGCTCGGGAGCCTCCTCACGCATCGCGCTCAGGATCTCCACCCGCTTGATCGAGTCCACGCCCAGGTCCGCCTCCAGATCCATCTCGGAGGACAGCATCTCCTCGGGGTACCCGGTCTTCTCCGCGACCACCTTGAGCAGCAGCGCGTTCAGGTCCAGACCTGCAGGCAGGGCAGCAGCAGCAGGCGCTGCAGAGACGCTCGCGCCAGCGGCAGCCCCCATGTACTCCGCGATCTGACCCAGGGTACGGAGCGCCGACATCTCACCGGCGTCCACCTCGGGCAGCTCGGGCGCCTCCTCGCGCATCGCGCTCAGGATCTCCACCCGCTTGATCGAGTCCACGCCCAGGTCCGCCTCCAGGTCCATCTCGGAAGACAGCATCTCCTCGGGGTAGCCAGTCTTCGCCGCGACCACCTTGAGCAGCAGCGCGGCCAGGTCAAGGGAAGGAGCAGCGGGAACAGCCTTCACCACTGCAGGCTTCACCGCAGGAGCAGGCTTGGCCTCCGCCGCTGGGCTGAGCAGGTTGTCCAGGCGAGGAGTGGCCGAGGTGTTCGACACTTGAGGCCGGGGAGCAGCGCTCGGAGCCGGTGTGGCGACCGGCTGCGCTTCGGGCATCCGAGCCTGGACAGGTGCAGGCGTAGGCATCGGCCGAGGTGCAGCGGCCACCGGCTGCGCCGGGGACATCGCGACCGGTGCCAGGGCGGCCGCACGCACCGGAGCGGCTCCCATGAGCTGGTTCAGCCCAGCAAACGACTGCTCAACGCTCTGCAGGAAAGCCATGTGCGTGTCCGCCATCGCCTTCTGCCAGCTTGCATGCGCCTCCATGGTCTGACGCTGCGCATCCTGGAACGCACCGAGCACGCCGCTGTCCAGCGGTGCTGCGGCGACGGCAGGAGCCTGGGCCGAGGTGTGCATCGTCGGAGCAGCCGTGTGCACCGCCTGAGCGGAGCCCGCAACGGGAACATGCACCTCGACAGGGACCTCCTTGATCACCTCAACCTCCTTGATGACTTCCTTCACCACTTCCTTCACGATCACCTCAGGCTCGACCTCAGGGTTGGGCCCCGGCAGCGCCGCGCTCCCCCCCGGGGGCGGGTAGGGCTTGCCGACGTTGGTTCCGTTCACGGGAATCGTGAACTTCGGGAGGGTGCGCTCGCGCGGGTCATCACCGACCCGCAGCCCCTCCCAGAGGGCGCTGAAGTCGACCGCGTGTCCGAGGGCGACCAGCTCCCCCAGCGCACTGAGGAAGCTGTGCACACCGGAGCGGCGCTTCCGATCCGTGAAGATCGCTGCAGCGCCCTCCTTGCCCTTGAGGATCCGGCCTGTCAGGCCGGTGAGCACCGAGTGGGGGCCCACCTCGACGAAGGTCCGCACCCCCGCCTCGTACATGGCCTCGATCTGCTCCACGAATCGAACGGACGACGCGATCTGCCCGCTGAGCAGGCGCTTCATCTCCGACACGTCCGAAGGGTACGGAGCAGCCTCGGAGTTCGCGTAGACCGGGATCTGCGGGCCAGCCATCTCCAGCCCGGCCAGGAACTCGGCGAAGGGCGCGACGGATCCGGACACCACCTCCGAATGGAACGCGGTCGCGACAGCCAGCCGCTGGAAGGCGAGCTCCTTCTTGGTCAGCAGCGCCTCAGCCTCCTCGAGGGCCTCGGTCCGCCCGGACAGCACCACCTGGCGCGGGCTGTTGTGGTTCGCGACGACCACTGCGATGCCGCTGCCTTCCAGGGCTGCCTTCACCTCATCGATGTCCGCCGAAACGGCCGTCATGGAGCCCGGCTGAGCGGCGGCCTCGTTCATCAGCTCGCCGCGCTTGCGCGCAACACGCAGCATGGTCGCTGCGTCGAACACACCTGCAGCGTGCAGCGCGGTGACCTCACCGTAGGAGTGCCCCGCGACGGCGTCCGGCTTGAGGCCGACCGCCTCCAGAAGCCGGAGCTGCGCCAGCGAACAGGCACCGATCGCCGGCTGGGCCCACTGGGTGGCCGTCAGCTCGGCGAGCTGGGCATCCTTGTCCGCCTTGTCGAACACATCGATGGGGAAGACGACCTGATGGAGCCCCTTCTCGCCCATCTGGACATCGGCGGCCTGGTCCCAAGCACTGAGCGCCTGCGGCCAAGCCATGGCCAGCTCCGCCCCCATGTCCAGGTATTGGCTCCCCTGCCCGGGGAACAGGAACGCCAGCTTGCCCTCGACCTTGCCCAGCCCAAAGTAGATCCCCTTGGGGCTGGAGAATGCCTTGCCCTTGCTCCGGATGCTGTCCGCAGCAAGCTTCAGCTTGGCCTCCAGGTCCTCCAACGACTCCGCGACGATCGCGACCCGAGCGGCTGCGCTCGCGTCGAAGTTCAGTTGGCTGTCCTTGGCGAGCCAGGCCAGCAGGCCCTCTCGCTTGCCATCCTCAGCCGGGAAGCTGACCGCCCCAAGCGCCGTCGCCAAGGCCTCAGCGCTCTGCGCCCCCATCACGAACAGGTGGTGCTTGCCCACCTCGAGTCGGAGCGCCTGCTCCCCTTCCCCGGTGTACTCCTCGAGCGCCAGGTGGAAGTTCGAGCCGCCGAAGCCAAAGCTCGACACGCCTGCCCGCCGCGGATGGTCAGCACCGCGAACCCAAGGGCGAGGCCGCAGGTTCAGGTAGAACGGCGTCTGCTCCAGGTTGAGCTTCGGGTTGGGCCGGTCGACCTTGATGGTCGGGGGCAGCACCTTGTGGTGCAGCGCCATCACCGCCTTGAAGAGGCCCGCTGCGCCAGCAGCAGCCTTGGCGTGACCGATCTGCGACTTCACGCTCCCGAGCGCACACCACTGTCGCTCCGACTGTCCCCGGTCGAACGCCAGCTTCAGCCCGTTGAACTCGGCCGCATCACCAGCCTTGGTGCCGGTGCCGTGGGCCTCGATCAGCTCCACGGTGTTCCGCTCGAACCCGGCAGCATCATGGGCCCGGTTCAGCGCCTTGGCCTGTCCCTCGCTCACGGGCGCGTAGACCGACTTGGAGCGCCCGTCGGAGGAGCTGCCAACCCCCTGGATCAGCGCGTAGATCCGGTCGCCATCACGCTCGGCGTCCTCAAGGCGCTTGAGCGCCACCATGCCGAGCCCCTCGCCCAGCAGGGTGCCATCCGCCTCATCCGAGAAGGGCTTCACATCGCCGCTGCGGCTGAGCGCGGTGGTCTGCGCAAAGCACATGTACATGAAGATGTCGTTCATGGTGTCCACACCGCCGGTGATCACCAGGTCCGACTGGCCCAGGTAGAGCTCGTTCACCGCCATCGACACCGCCGCAAATGCGGAGGCGCAGGCCGCGTCGGTCACACAGTTGGTGCCACCGAGGTCCAGCCGGTTTGCGATGCGCCCAGCGACCACGTTGCCGAGCAGTCCGGGGAAGGTGCTCTCCTGCCAAGGCACGTAGTGGTCGGAGATACGCTGCACGGCCTCCTCCACCTTGGACTCGGGGAGCCCGGCATCCCGCAGCGCCTTCCGCCACACAGGGTGCTGCAGGCGGCTGACCATGGTCCCGAGCAGCTCCTGGGCCGACGTCACACCCAGGATCACCGAAGTGCGGGACTTGTCCATGTCCTTGAACTGCCCACGAGTGGCATCGTCGAGGACCCGCTGTGCCAGGATCAGCGCCAAGAGCTGCGCGCTGTCCGTGGCCGGCACGATCTTGGGAGGGACGCCCCAGCTCATCGCGTCAAACGCGATGTCATCCAGGAACGCACCCCGCGTCGCGTAGGTCATGTCCTGCGTGTTGAGCTCAGGATGGTGGTAGTCGTCGCGCAGCCAGTGGCTGGCCGGGATCTCCTTGACCAGGTCGCTACCGGCCAGGATGTCCTTCCAGAATCCGGTCCCGTCCTGGGACCCCGGGAAGAGGGCAGAGACACCGACAACGGCGATGGGAGAGGGCTTGATGCTCATGACGGTCCTCGCTCAGGCCAGGGGCCGGGGGGAGTAGGAGAATGCGGATGCGGGGATGGGGGCGCCGTAGCTGCGGAGCTGCTGTGCTCGCGTGATGACAGCGGCGCCCTCCAGGAGATTTCTGGCGATCTGGATGGCCTGGCGAGCCTCGGGATCCTCCATGAAGGACCCCTTGACCCAATCATTGAACGAGCCCATCGCCGGACCACACCAGATCTGGTAGTCCAGGCGGCGGCCCTCCACCCCGCGGATTGCCCAGCGGCTCGACTGCCCCAGGTACCAGCGGAAGATCAGGGCCATCTTGTGCTTGGGGTCGCGCGCCGCGCGCTCGAGTTCCTTGGGGTCGCGCTGACTGAAGAAGGACACGCAGTCCTCCCAGACCTCAACCAGGCTGCGCTGGAACACCGTCTTCTCAAGCCGGAGGCGCTCGTCGGCGGGGATCTCGTCGATGCTCCCATGGGCCAGGTACAGCTCGTAGAGCTTCTTGGCCCGCACGCCGAACATGGTCCCCCGACGGAGGACCTGGACCTCGACGCCGAGCTCGAACATGTCGGCGGCAGGCGCCATCACCACGTCGGCCATGCCAGCCTGGGCCAGCATCTTGCGGCCCTCCGCGCAGAGGCCCGACTCGACGGCACCCTGGTTGACCGAGCCGGTGAGGATGTAGGCGGCGCCCAACGCGAATGCTGCAGCGGCGGCACTCGGAGTGCCCAGACCACCGGCAGCCCCGACCCGGATGGGCCGGGTGAACCCATGCTCCCTCGCCAGGCGGTCCCGGAGCGCCAGGATGATGGGAAAGAGCGCGGTCAGCGAGCGGTTGTCGGTGTGCCCACCGGAGTCGGCCTCCACCGTGTAGTCCTCGGCCACAGGCACCTTCGCAGCCAGCCGGGCCTCATCGGCGCTGATCCGGCCCTGCGCGACCAGCTTGTCAAGCATCGCCTTGGGAGCGGGCGACATGAAATGCGCAGCGACCTCAGGGCGGCTGATCTTCGCGAACACGTAGTTCTTCCGGTGGATCCGCCCCTCGGAATCCTGAGTCAACCCTGTGACCGCGTACTGCACAATCATCGGCGTCAGCGCCATGTAGGCAGCAGCGCTCACTCTGCGGACCCCCTCCCGCAGGTAGAGATCAGCGAGCTGCTGCTCCAGATCCGGCTCATTGGGGCTGTGGATGAGGTTGACTCCCCAGGGCGCCCCCTCCCCCAGGTCCCGCTTGAGCTCCGCGACGGCGTCCACCACCTGGCCGTAGGGCAACCCCGCAGAGCCAAAGAAGCCCATGCATCCTGCCGAGGCCATCGCCTTCACCAGCCGGGTCGTGGCGATGCCGTTGGCCATCGCGCCGCTGCAGTACGGGTAGCGCGTCCCATGGACCTCACAGAAGCTCCGGTCTCCCAGCCACTCCGGGTAGAGAGCCGGCAGCGTCGCCAGAACCGGCCACTGCCCCTGCGCCTCAAGCTGGCCCCCGAACGCGAGTCCCACCGAGCCATTGGCGGCCTGAACCACAAAGGCCGGCTCACGGACACGGTGGACGGCCTGGGCCAACCCATCGGCGGAGAACACAGGGGGACGGTCAGTCGGAGACCAGGAAGCAACAGAAGGCAGGGACACACACTCTCCTTGGGCACAGCTCGCCCATTGAGCAGCCGGCAAGCTATGGGATTCCGGCCACTTCTGCCGACACCCTCCCGTCGCAGTTGGCCCATTGCGCCGGAAAAACGGGGGCTTGGGGGGCAAAAAAACCCAAGGGTTTGTTTTCTGACCCAGGGGTCAACCCAAGCGGCCCGCGAATCGGCCTCCGAGGCGCTCCCAGGCAGAGTCCGTTCAGGAACTCCGCAGCGCGTCGACCATGCGCTTGAACCCCTCTTCTCCCGAGACCCTTGGGGTGTAGCCAAAGTCCCGCTCCGCCGCGCCCAGGTCGTACCAGTGGCTGGTACTGGTCTGCGCGACCGTGAAGCGCGTGATCGGCGGCTCACCGCTCAAGTTGAAGCTCCGCCAGACCCACTCCGCAACCCCCGCGAGCCGAAGAGCCAGAGTGGCGCTGATCTTGCCCCTGATGGGCCCGGCCCCGACAGCAACGAAGGCGTCCTCGAGCCACTTCCACACCAACACCGGCTCAGCATCGGTGATGAAGTACGCCTTGCCCGCGTTTGCGCTCCCAGGAGCCAGGACCTCCCCCGCTTGGAGATGGGCTTGTGCCGCATTCTCCACGTAGGTCAGCGCCACTTTGTTCAGGCCGTCCCCGATCACCCGGAGGCGACCGGCCCGCTGCCTCTGGAGCAGCCTGGGCAGCAGGTGCGGGTCGCCCGGGCCGTAGATCAGGTGGGGCCGCAGCGCCGTCGTGGCCAGCGAGGGGCCATTCGCCTCCAACACAAAGCGCTCCGCGATGGCCTTGGTCTCCGAGTAGTGGAAGAGGAAGCTCTCAGGGTAGCTGCAGTCCTCCTCGCTCACCCCCTCTTCATCTCGGCCATGGAACGTGACACTCGGCGAGGATGTGTAGACGAGGCGCTTCACACCCGCCTCCTTGCACGCTTCTACCAGGACCTCCGTGGCGGTGACATTCGCAGCGACGTAGCGTTCACGAGGTCCCCACATCCCGGCCAACGCGGCAACATGGAACACCACGTCCACGCCATCCAGCGCCTCCACGAGGCCGGCTGGGGCGCTGAGGTCACACACCACGCCCTCACAGCCCAGCGCTTCCATCTCAGGGTAGCGGTTCCGCCCGAGCACCCGGACCTCGTAGCCCGCCTCCAACAGGAGCCTCGCGATGTGGGATCCCAGGAATCCGCCCCCGCCAGTGACCAATGCACGCACTCAGACCTCCACGCCCTTTCGGCCCTCTGCCCAGCCAGCGAGTTCCGGCCGATGGATCTTGGCGTTGTGACGCCGGTCGACGGGGAAACCCGGGTGGAACAGGACCTTCCGAATCCGCTCACACTCAGTGTTCCCCTGCCCCAATGCAAGCACCTCGGAGGCCAGCCGTTCTGGAACGGTGATTGCCCCGTCGACCTCCAGGATCAGGGTCGGGACGCCGTCGCTCTCGACCACCGCGCTCCGGATCACCCGGGGGTGCTCGTTGTAGACGCCCTCAAGTCGCACAGGAAACAGCGGGTCCTCAGTACCTACTCGATGTCCCTTCCGGCCGCAGAACCAGAGACGCCCCCGCCCATCCAGATAGCCAACGTCTCCCATCCGATGCCAGAAGCCCCCGCCGTCCGGGTCCGGGATCTTCGCTACCTGGTTGGCATCCTCCCGCTGGAAATAGGCCGCGGAGACCTGAGGTCCCTTCACGCAGATCTCGCCGATCTGTCCCGCCCCCAGGCGCTCCTCCTCTCGCCAGGCCTCGATCGCAGCGTCCGTGATGGGGATGATGGCGACCGTCACGGACGGGTCCACGCTGCCCACACAGGTCCCCTCCCCTTGGGCGGCTCTGCCCCCCGTCTCCTCCAGGATCTCATCGGAGGCGATTGTGGCCACTGGGAGGGACTCGGTCGCCCCGTAGGGCGTGTGGACCTCCGCCCCCTCTCGCAGGATGCGCTTGAAGTCCTGATGCAGCGTCCTCGGGATCGGGGCACCGAAGGTCAGAACGCGGTCAAGACTGGGGAGCCGCAGCCCGCGCTCCGGCAGCGTGCGCGCCATCTTCTTGAGCACGGCCGGGCTCGCGACGAGCTGGCTGGCTCCTTGCTCCTCGACGGCCTCGAAGATCTTGTCCGGCTCCGCGCTCGCGGGCGCGGCGAAGTCCATGTCGGGCAACACGCAACTCACCCCCATCGACATGCTGAACATCGAGAAGGGCAAGAAACAGCTCACCTCGACCTGTCCCGCTTGAATCCCGTACATCGCCGCGATTCGAGAGGCCTGCGTCTGGAACATGCCGTGGGTGTATTCCACCCCCTTCGCCGGCCCAGTGCTCCCCGAGGTGAACAGGATTGCAGCGAGCGTGTCCACCTCTACCGGATGTGGCGACATCGCCCCCCGCTCCGGCATGTGCAGTCGCTGGTGCAGATGCCCCCCCCAGAACCAGGTCCCCTTCCCGACGGTGACGCGCTTCGTCACGCTCGCGAAGGCCCTCCCCTTGACCTTGGAGAGGAGCATCCCCTTCTCGATCGCGACCAGCGCCGTGGGTTTGACCTGCTCGATGCAGCTCAGGAACCCCTCGAGCCCCATCCCGGGGTCGATGAGGACGGGAACACACCCAAGCTTCCAGAGCGCCAAGGCGATCTCGAAGAAGGGGAAGCCGGCAGGGACGAGCATCATCACGCGCTCTCCTGGGCTCAGCCCCACCTGCTCGCGGAGTCCCCACGCACAGGCATCCACCTGCTCGGCGAGTTGACCGAAGCGGCGATGCGTCCATGCGCGCTGGCCACTCTCCGGGTCGATGGGGCCCGGGATGATCAGCGCCCTTCTGTAGGGAGCCAGCCGGGCCTGCTCTTGAAACAGCGCCGCAAAGTTCATCTCAGGAGCGGCCATGCCTCGTCCTCGCTGCGAGCTTCAGTGCTCTCCGACGAAGCGTTCGATCCTGCCCAGCAGGCGCTCCGGGACATCCTCTATCAGGTAGTGGCTCGCGTCCTCCCACGCCTCGACCTCAGCGCTCGGAAAGCGACGCTCCCACTCCCGGCGGAAGTTCGGCGTGAAGCACCAATCCTGCTCCCCCCAGCAGATGAGCATGGGGAGCCCACTCAGCTTGGAGAGCCCCTGCTCGACCTCAGTGAGGGTCTGGTAGCTGGGGTGCTCGGGCTTGAGGGGGATGTCCTCCACAAAGCGCAGCGTGGCGATGCGATTGGCCCAGGAGTCGTAGGGAGCGAGAAGCCCTGCCTTCACCGAAGGCTCGAGCGGGCGAACCGTGGTCCGCCAGCTCGCAGCCCATGCAAATCCGTTGAAGCCACGGACAGCGACCGGTCCGAAGCCGGGAATCCGACAGCTCGCGATGGACGGCGGGATCTCCAGAGAACGGAAGGCCGCCGTGTTGGTCACCACGAGCCGTGTGAAGCGCTCCGGGAGGCGCCCCGCGACCCCCATGCCGATGGCCCCGCCCCAGTCGTGCACCACCAGGGTGATGTCCTTGAGATCCAGGTGCTCGACCAGGCTCTGGAGGTTCCCGATGTGGTCCCCCAGACGGTAGGTCCAGTCCTGCGGCTTGTCCGACATCCCGCAGCCAATGTGGTCAGGAACCACGACCCGGAAACGGTCCGAGAAGCGCTCAACGAGCGCCCTCCAATAGAACGACCAGGTCGGGTTGCCATGCACCGCCAACATCACCGGCGCATCTCGAGGCCCCTCGTCGAGGTAGTGAAGCTGCCCGCCATCTACGGCCAACTGGTGGCCGCTCCAGGGGTAGAGCGCCTTTGCACTTGGAGGAAGAGGGCTCACCAGTCCACACTCATCATGGCCACGTTCAAGCCGCTCCCAATACCCATCATCGCCACAGTGTCTCCCTGACCTGCGCGGCCAAGCTCCAGGGTCCGCGCAAGCGCCAGCGGCACCGCGGCTGCTCCGACGTTTCCAAACTCAGGGTAGATCGCCAGCGCGCGATCCGCAGGCAACTGCAGCGCCTTGAGGACGGACTCATGATTCGCCCGCCCAACCTGGTGGAGCGCATACCCGGCGATCGGTCGCGCGCCTCGGCCACGCTCACCCCGAAAGTCCTCGAAGGTGCGCTTGGCAAGCTTCACCCCCTCCGACAGGAGCCGCGCTGGGTCGGTGGTCATACCGTCCAGGCCGCCGTGACACAGGGTCCTATGCCGACTCGCCGACCGCTGCACGCCGCCGTTGAACCGGTGCTGGTTGGTGGACAGGTCCCTGTGCACCAGCACCATCGCGACCGCTGCGGACCCCAGCGTCAGCGTCGCAAGGTTGTCCTTGTAGGTCGTCATGTCGGCGCTGGGCGCTCCAAGCCTGGCAAGGGTGCTCTCGGTCACCTCCCGACTGCTCTCCCCTGCTACGACGATGCCCACCCGAGCCTGACCGAGCTCGATCATGTTCGCCACGACGCCCATCCCCGACATGAAGCCCAGGCAAGCGTTGCCGACGTCGAAGTTGAGGCAGCTATCCCTCAGCCCAAGGTGGTCGTGCACCGCACACGCTACGGACGGCTCCAACTCCGCCTTGTAGACAGAGGTGCTGACGAGGACATCGACCTGGGACCGGGCGATGCCCGCGTGGTCAAGCGCCTCCTGGGCTGCACGCGCAGCAGCCGCCTCAGGATCCTCCCCATGCCCCCAAACGCGCCGGGCCTTCACCCCGGTGACTGCTTCCAGCCAGCCCGGCCTGATGCCCATGCGCGTGTAGAGCGGCGACAGAGCCCCCTCGATCGCACGGGTCTCCAGCGACTGCCGGGGCAGCTCGTACCGGAGGGCTTCAATGCAGACCTTCTCGTAGCGCATAGGCGTCCCTTCTAATGCGGCGACAGACCGCTGCACAACCCTGCACACGCACCAGGGCGCGGCAACCCGGAAACACTCCATTGCCAACAACCGCAACCCACCCTATTGAAGCCGGGTCACAAGCAGGAGTCCGCGATGACCCGCATTCGAGAGAGCCTCCCTGACCACGCCTCCCACGAAGACCGGCGCGATCTCGCGATAAGCCAGGTCGGCATTCGCGATCTGCGCTACCCGATCACCGTCTGGGACAAGCACCGGAGCTCCCAACCCACGGTCGCGGAGCTCGCCCTGTCAGTGCACCTCCCAGCGGACCAGAAGGGCACCCACATGTCCCGCTTCATCGAGATCCTGGAGAGCCACCGCGGGGAGATCAGCCTGTCCACGGTCCCTGAGATCCTGCGCGAGATCCAGCGCCGACTCGACACCCAGGCCGCCTACTTCGAGGCCCACTTCCCCTACTTCCTGGAGCGCGCCGCCCCGGTCTCGGGAGCCCGGAGCTTGATGGAGTACGCATGCGGATTCAAGGCCAGCATGATCGGTGACGCACTCCGCTTCGAGCTGCTCGTCGACGTGGCCGTCAAGACCCTCTGCCCGTGCTCCAAGGCGATCTCAGAGTACGGAGCCCACAACCAACGAGGTCACGTCCGAGCGCAGATCCTCCTGAATGACATGGTCTGGATCGAGGATGTCGTGGACACCTTGGAGGCCTGCGGCAGCGCCCCTCTGTTTGCCCTCCTCAAGCGCGAGGACGAGAAGTGGGTGACGGAGCGGGCCTACGAGAACCCCCGCTTCGTCGAGGACCTGGCGCGAGACGCCACGCTCGCCCTCCGGGCCCTACCGGGCGTGTCCTCGGTCCGGGTCGAGGTCGAGAACCTGGAGTCCATCCACAAGCACTCGGCCTGGGCGGTGATCGAAGAGTCTTCGACCGAGCTCCCCCCCTCCTCCCTTCAAAGGACCGAACAGGAGGCGCCTCCCTTCGGCGACTGGATCCGCACCTGTCGCGAGTCGCGCCGCGAGTCACAGCGAAGCCTCGCCGCAGCCTTGAACATGTCGCCATCGGTGCTTTCCCGCATTGAGAACGGCTCCCGAGCTCCCTCCCAGGATCTTTTGCGCCGGCTCGCGCACCACTGGGGGAAGGATCCTGACCAGCTTTTCCTGAGAGCAGGGGTGATCCCCACAAATCTCCTGGACCGCGTACAGGCCGACCCTGAGGGCTTCCTCGCATGGGCTGCGGGGAGCGTGGGTTGAATGAAGGGTGTCAGGAGCCGACAGATCCGCCAGTCTTGGTTGACAGGTCCCCATCCAAGAGAGTGAGAATGCACGCGGCAACCCTGAACAACCCACTCCCGGAGGCACCCCGTGGGTGACCAAATTCTCCTCGTCGGGAAAGTCGTCGATACCGCCGACCCAGACAAGCTGGGCCGCGTTCAGGTGAGCATGCACGGCTTCACCTCCCAGACCAAGTTCCCTTGGATCAGGATGGTTCAGCCACACGCATCCAAGGAGAGCGGCTTCACCTGGCTGCCCGAGGTCGATGACGAGGTCGTCGTGCTCCGAGGTGGCTCCGAGCTCATGATCCTGGGCGCGGTCTACAACGGCAAGAACATGCCGGTGAACGTGCCCGAGGCCACAGACAAGAACCTCTACAAGCAGATCCGCACGCCCACCAACCACCTTGTCCAGTTCTACGACAAGAAGGGAAAGGGCTGGATCCACATCATCAGTGGTGATGAGAAGAACTTCATCAAGATCGAAGAGGAGAAGTCGATCATCACCATCGAGTCCGCCGAGACCGTCCAGGTCACGACCAAGGTCGTCACGGTGGATTGCGACGAGGCCACCGTCAACGCGTCGAAGTCGGCTACCGTCAACACCGACAAGGCGCTGGTGAAGGCTGGGACCGAGATCGTCGCCAAGGTCGGCGGCAACAAGGTCGTGATCGACGCCGGTGGAGTCGTGATCAAGGGCTCCATGGTGAAGATCAACTGATGCTGAAGACCAAGTTGCTCTCCGAGATGCACCGCCAGTCCACGAACATGGGCCGGGAGTCTTGCCGCCTGACCAAGATGGCTGGCCGGAAAGACGTCCTCTACGGAAGCAACCACAGCATCAAGTATCCAATGGTGGCGCTGCGGACCCAGATGGACCTGGGCCCGGCGCGCCACGCCCTGAGCCAGATCGTCGTGAGCGGCGAGATGGTAGTGTTCCCCCCCTTTGGACGGCTCCCCGGGAGCCAACAAAAGTCAGAAAGCAACTAAGCTTTCGCAACAACCCCCTGATCGGAGCAGTCGATGCCGGAGTACAGGACACCAGGCGTTTACATCGAGGAGATCTCCACCGGACCCCGTCCGGTCGCAGCCTCCTCCACCACGGACACCGGCTTTGTCGGCGTCATCACCCTGCCGGCGAACTTCCTCGCTGGTCGCGGCCCCGCCGCTGGCATGTTCCTTCCCGCGACGGAAGAGAAGGCCATGCTGGCTTGGAACCGCGCACTCGCCTTCCGTCCGCTGCTGACTGACGGTGGCGACGACGCAGGCAAGGACCCCAAGGCCAAGGGCAAGCCCGCAGCCGGCAACGACTTCGAGCAGCTCGTCTCCGAGGTGCTCCCCGGCAACTGGAAGGCCGACTCCCCCTCCGACACCGGCGCCGTCGTTCTCCGTGACGACAAGGGCAACATGCTGCGCATCCCCGCACGCAAGAGCCTGCTGAGCGTCGCTGTGGACGAGAAGGGTGCCACCAAGTGGGACCTCGCCTTCGGCGCCAACCAGCAGCACATCCTGGAGCTGATCGCCGGCAACGCCGTCGAGCAGGGCATCGGCCACACCGGCACCATCGCCGCCGTGGACCCCGCCGCCAAGCCCCAGTCCATCGACATCGGCGCGATCCAGAAGCGCATGCAGGGCACCGCTCCCGCCATCACCGGCATGGACGGATTCGACGCATGGCTGAACGACTTCGCCAACCAGCTCTTCAAGGAGATCCTGGTTGACGCGCAGAAGGGCATGACCCCCACCAAGGCCGAGCTGGTCTGGCGCACCCTGGGCACCGAGGCCAAGAAGGCCTGGATCGGCTGGCTGCGCAACCACCCCGGCATGAAGCGCTACGAGCTGTCCGTCAACGGCTTCTTCGCCAACGGCGGCAAGACCGCCTACCTGGCAGTCGCCATCCAGCAGCACGGCGCCGCCGGCCCCGACAAGCGTCGCTTCCTGGAGGACTCCTTCGACGGCGCCTCCGCAGTCGCGATGCTCGCCGCTCCCGGTCTGGAGTTCGGCTGGCAGCAGGCCATCCACGAGTACGCCGGTCCCCGTGGCCGCGGCGATCTCTTCGCCGTCCTCGAGACCCCTCGCTACCTCCTCACCAAGGAGCCCTTCGGCACCAAGCTGGACCAGTTCCGCTGGACCGAGGGTGACAGCCCCTACGAGGTTGGTGTCCTCGAGACCGTCGCTTCCCCCGCGATGACCGAGCTGCGCTTCAACGGCTACTCCGCTGACGCCCTGCTCGACCGCTGCGTGCCCCGCGACGACGCTGGCTACGGCGCCGCCTACGCACCCTGGCTGGTCGTGGACAACCCCTCCGCCACCGGCCCCCACGACAAGTACATCATCGTGCCCCCCTCGGGTCACGTCGCTGGTGTCATCGCTGCGACCGACCTCAAGGCCGGCGGTGGCGTGCACAAGGCTCCCGCCAACGAGCAGATGGTCGCGGTCGCTGAGCTGACCACGAACATCTCCGACAAGGAGCAGGGCGCCCTGAACATGAAGGGCATCAACATCATCCGCCACCGCCCCGGCGCTGGCATCCGCATCTGGGGTGCTCGCACCACCGCGGCCGATGCTCTGTGGATGTACATCAACGTTCGTCGCCTCTTCCTCTTCGTCGAGCGCTCCGTCCGGGATGCGGTCCAGTGGGCGGTCTTCCTCCCCAACAGCGACTCCACCCGTTCCGACCTCAAGACCACCATCAGCTCCTTCCTCTACAGCCTGTGGAACCAGGGGATGCTGGACGGTCAGACCTGGGACGAGGCCTTCTCCGTGCAGTGTGACCGTCAGAACAACCCGGATGTGGACGTTCGCTCCGGCATCCTGACTGTCGACGTGCAGATCCGCCCCCTCTACCCCGCCGAGTTCATCCGGATCCGCTTCTCCCAGGCTCCGATGCAGACCGAGGCCGGTTAGTCTTGAATCAGGCTGCCTGATGGCGGCCTGAGCCCTCGGCGCCCCTATTCGGGGCGCCCCATCTTCCCCAAGCAACCCTCAAACTGAAAAGAGGCGTACCATGTCCAACCCTACCAACAACTACATCGGTTCTTTCCACTTCCGGGTCACCATCGAGGGCATCAACGACCCCCTCGACGGCTTCCTCAAGGTGAGCAAGATCACGTCCACCACCGAGAACATGGACTTCAAGCACGGCTTGGACTCCGCTGTTCGTAAGGCTCCGGGCCGCACGACCTACGACGACATCACCCTCGAGCGCGTGTACTCCGGCCTGGACGAGTTCTACGCCTGGCGCCAGGCCATCGAGGCCGGCAACATCGACCGCCGCACCGTCTCCATCGAGTTCCTGCGCAGCGATCACACCACCATGCGTCGCTACGTGCTGCTGAACGCCTACCCCTCCAAGTGGGAGCTGCCCGCCATGGACGCGTCCGGCAGCCAGGCCGCGACCGAGGTCATCACCCTGTCCCTCGAGAACGTCCTGCAGCTCGAGTAACAGGCGGGGTTGGGCGGCTTCGGTCGCCTCCCCCTTCATCCTTCGGGGCCTCCGGGCCCCGCGGGACATCCAGGTGGTCGGGACTCACCGCTCAGGTAGAGGTTCGGCCACCTTGATGTCTCAGAACATGCCCTGACGGGCAGCGCTGTGACGGCACACAAGTGGAGAGACCGGATGAGCAAGAAGGTCACCTCGTACCGGGAGAAGGTCAGCCTCCCCGTTGGATACGAGGACCCCATCAGCAACGAGTTGTTCAAGGAAGCCGAGGTCCGTCCGGTCACCGGCGGGGACGAGCTCTACATCGGCATGTCGCCGGAGTACAACAAGAACCCCAACGACCTCATCTACAAGACCCTGCTCCTGGCCCGCTGTGTCACCAAGCTTGGGCCTCGGGGATTGGTCACTGTCGACGACATCACCCGGCTTCACGCCCAGGATGTCCGCGCACTTGAGTACGCCATCTATCGAATCACCTATGGCCAAGATGCCATCCCGGAGCCTGACGACTCCGAGCCATCGGGGTGACTGTGGCCTACCCGATCGACCAGGTCCGTAGTGAGGTGGCATTCATCGCCTACCACCTCCACTGGAGCCTGGCGGAGATCCTGGATCTTTCACACCAGGAACGCGTCGCTTGGGTAGGCCAGGTCAGTCAGATCAACCGGCGAGTACTGAACTCGGAGAAGTAAGAGAGCGTGAACCCACAGCTGCCAGCAGTGCCTCAACGGGTCCAGGTCCAGGTCGGAAGCGTCCACACAGGACGCGACCGCGCCGGGAGCGCCCCATTGTTGCTCGTAGGGATCGCTCCGCCCGACCACCCCCTCTTGGCGCAGCTCTACCCTGAGAACCTCATCCGAGCGACCAAGGGTGGAACCAGCATGGGCGCCGAGCACATCCGGCTCGGAACCGCCAGCTCCGCCCGGTGGCTGCCCGGCCTCCAGTCCTCCCTGCCCTCGCGCATGAAGGACTCGGTCCAGCTCGCGCTCGCCGGTGGTGCGTCCTCCGTAGACATCGTCCTGGCCAGGATTCCAGGCGTGAAGCCCTGGGAGCTCGACAACGCGGACTTCATCTCCGTTGTGGACTCGATGCTCTTCCACCAGCCCGGTGCGGTGCTGGTATTCCCTGACCTTGGCGGGCCCATCCCTGTCGGTCCCGGCACGGACCCGGGCATCGTCAGCAGGCTCAAGCGCATGGTGGTCGCAACCAGGAAGCTCTCCGCTCCTTGGGCAGAGCGCTACCAGGTGGCCTGTATCGACCTCCCTGAGGGTCCGGCCCCCGAGCTCAGGGCGGCGATGACCCGCCTTATCGGGATCGATGCGGCCCTCGTCCGCTGGACAGGTGCACCACATCGCATGGAAGCCCACGCATGGCGGAGTGGCGCAACCCTGGTCGCCTCCGCGCTCGCGGGCAGCCGAAACGAGATGAGCCTTCCGTTGGTGGGGCGACGCCTCCCACTGCCCGGAGGTCGTCGAACCCTGATGGCGACTCGGATGGCCGAGCTCCAATTGACCCGAACCAGGCCTGAGCCTGACCCTCTCGAGGAGTTCCAGGTCCGCCTGGCGATTCGCCGGGGCAGCGACCACGTGAGCATCGAGAGCGAGGGCAGCTTCCGTCGACCTCTCGGTGAGTGGCCCCTCCCCTGTCTACGGACCGTCAAGACCATTCACCAGCGTCTACAGCAGGCCTCGGAGCAACTGCTCTTCCGCAACGCGGACGCTACCCACGCCATCGCCCTCCAGACCGCCCTCCAGGAGGCCATGATGCCGTTCGTTCGCAACAGCATCATCGAGCCTGGACCGGGTGGCGGTCCCCCCGAGATCCAAACCGCGGCAGACGCCAACCCCATCGCACCAAACCTGAATGCGCAGGTCACCCTGCAGTTGGTGCCCTGGCAGCGAGATGTCAAGGTGAGGGTCTCCCTGAAACCGGGCGATTCGCCCGATGTTGAGGTGTCCTGATGGCCGAAATGTCCAACTCTACAGCCGCTCTGATCGAAGCCCTGGTGTCAGACCAGATTGGAGCCGAACCAAGACCCATGGAGGACTCGGAGAAAGACCGGGTCCTTCAGATCATCCAGGCGATGGATCCGACCGCCAAGGACCTCGAGACCAGCGCAATCCTGGGCGTCATCGAGGAGCAGGAGGCTGCCCAGCTTGAGGCCCGGGCCATCGGTCAGGCCAACTGGGGCGCGATCGACACCGAACTCCAGACCATCGCAGAAGAGCAGAACATCCCGGAGGCGGAGGCGACCCCCATCACTCCCCGGGCAATCGGCTCGGTGGGCGTCACCGACCACCTCTCCAAGCTCTTCCCGATCCATCCCGGCTACAACTTTCACGTCCTCCTGGGAATCAACCCCATCGGTGAGTTCGCGGCGGTCTCCGGCATCGAGGTGACCCACACCCCGATGGAGTACCAGGAAGGCGGCAAGAACGACGGTCCTCACCTGCTCTTCGACAAGACCGGGTACGGCAAGGTCACGCTCAAGTCTGGCCTCATCTGGGATGTCCAGTTCTCCATGTGGATGAACTCGCTCATCGCCGGGACCAAGTTCAAGAAGTCCGTCACCATCATCCACCTGGACCGGAACCACTCCCCAATCCGGATGTACCGGATGGGCGGCTGCGTGCCAGTGAGCTGGAAGGCCCCGAACATGGACTCCATGTCCAGCGCGGTCTCCGTCGACGAGCTGACCTTCGCCTTCGAGTCCCTCTCCACCGTCCCCGTGCCGCCCGTTGCGGCGTTCTTCTAGGAGGCCATCATGAACTTCTCCAGCCTCTTCGGTGGTGGCAGCGACAAGCCCAAGGCCTCCATCTACTGCCTGGACAACGCCGACTGGAACGTCGTCGCGGACTTCAACCCGACCTCCTTCAAGTACACCCGGGCGACCGAGTGGGCCTTGGAGCAGAGCATCGCGATGGGCCACGCCTGGCAGCGCATGGCCTTCAAGACCGGCAAGGTCGACGAGCTCGAGGTCACTCTCCTCTTTGACGAGAGCGAGGACCGCAGCGAGACCAAGGCAGCCGACTTCATGCCCTCCCCGGCCAACCTGGTCCGATCAGGCCTGCAGAGCCAGCTCCCCGAGTCGATGCAGCCCACGCCGTCGGACCGCACGGCGCTCGACAAGGTGACCCAACTCCACCGGCTGACCCTGCCCTTCAACTTCGGCTCGGACTCCGAGCCCCAGATCCGTCCGCCCGCTGTGGCATTCGTCTGGGGGCCCTTCGAGTTCCAGGGCTTCATCACCAGCCTGACCAACGAGTTCCTCCTCTTCGACGAGGAAGGCGGCGTTCGTCGGGTCCAGAGCAGCCTCAAGCTCCAGGGCCGCGCGATGGGCGCAGCCTCTGACGTCGACTCTCTCCTGGACGGTGACTACACCCCCGGAAAGCAGTCGGCCTCGGGCAACGCAGGCTCAAAGACCTCCGCATCGCGCAAGGATATCCTTGCGTCACTGCTCAAGTAGGGGGAGCCGATGCCTGCATCCGCACTCCCTCCCGCGTTCACGCTGAAGATCGCCGACGCGGAGCTGGACAAGGAGCTCATGGAGCACATGATCCGCATTGAGATGTCCGAGTCCGTCTCGGCGCTCGATGCAATCACAATCGAGTTCTCCGTCCCGATGACCGCAGACCGCTACACCTTGATCAAGGCCAGCGAGAAGTGGATCGGCGCCGAGTACTGCTTCGAGTGTGTCTCCGGAGGAGTCAAGTCCAAGCAGTACAAGGGCATGCTCATGGGGATGACCCATGACTTTGGGCGAGACGCCACCTGGAAGATCACCCTCACCGGCGTCGACCAGCTCGCCAAGCTTCGGAGGGGACGCGTCCCGAACGAGGCCAACTGGCAGAGCCTCAAGGACGCCATCAGCACGATGGCATCTGAGGTCGGCCTCTCAGCAGGCGACATCCTTGAGTACCAGCCGACGGACAAGGAGCTCCAGCAGAACGAGAAGGAAGACCTGGCCTTCCTCTCAGAGTTCGCAAAGAAGGTGGGCTTCGCCGTCCGCGAGCTCGACGGAAAGCTCCACTTCATGCCCACGGTCGCTGACCATGCGGCCAAGTCCAGCGCTTCGGTCTCCTGGAAGAAGGACGTGGTGTCGATGAACCTCACCGCCGACATCTCCGGGGTCTACTCCAAGGTGATGACGGTGGCCTACGACAGCAAGGCCGTCGAAGACATCAAGGCCGAGGCAGACAAGGGCGCCCTCAAAGCCTACTCGGGCGGGAAGACCGGCGCTGAATTCGTCTCCAGCGCCTGGAAGACCGACCGGATGATGTTCCTGCCCGCCCAAGTGGACAGGAGCAGCTCGGAGCTCAAGCAGGAGGCCGAGGGCAAGCTCAAGGAATCCAACATGAGCTTCATCAAGGGGAAGGTCACCCTCTATGGGCGGCCGGACATCCACGCTGGCTCCAAGGTCACCGTCAAGGACGGCCACTGGCCCCTCTCCGGAGACTTCTTTGTCAACCAGGTGAACCACTCCATCGCCCCTGGCGCTGGCTTCAAGACCACCTTGGACATCGTTTCCGACAGCCTCCCCACGGGTCCCTGATGCCACGTCTGCAGAACAGCGTCCCGCTGGGGGTCCTGCGGCCCCACCAGTCCGAGGAAGAGGCTCTGGTGGACCGCATCCGGATGGTGCTACAGACCCGTCCAGGACAGATCCCTTGGCGCCCTGAGTTCGGGTGCAACCTGGAAGGCATGCTGGGCGCCCAGGCGTCCAAGGCCAGCGTCGTCCAGGCCCGGTATGAGGTTCAGCGAGCCCTCTCCCGCTTCCTCCCTGATGTAGAGGTCGCGGGAGTGCGGGTGAACGCGGTCCCTCAGAGCGGCAGCCGAGACCGCTTCCACCTTCCCGAGATCCCTGTCGCCGAGCGCGCCCTGGTCGGCACTGGCGCCGCGGCAGTGCTCCAGGTGGACGTAGACATCCAAACCGACGCCGGGATCCTGACGATCCAGGCCCTCGTCGACAACTGAGGTAAGCAGTGCGCGTACCCCCTCCCGGACAGCTGAAGGTTGACGCCGACGAGCTCTTGCGTGACGTCCGCGATCGCTTGAGCCAGATCAACCCTGCTCTCGCTGAGTCCAGCCACGACCCCACCGATCCCGCCTGGCTGATGCTGGAGCAGGCCGCCTGGATGCTGGAGATGATGTCCGAGCAGTTGGACAGCTACCCCTTCTCGGTGGTCCAGCACTTCGTGCACATGATGGGGGGGCATCTGCTCCCTGCACAGCCTGCGCTCGGCACCCTGATTCTGGAGCCCTCCATCGAGGGTGTCCTCGAGGTCAGCCGCAAGCTCCCCAAGAAGTACCGCTTCTTCACCAAGCAGACCGAAGAGACCGACATCGTCGCCTTCGTTCCCGCGGAGTCCGGCGCCACCCTGCGACGCGCCAAGTTCCTCTCCTTGGCTGAGATCGCGCAGGATGTCCTGCAGACCGCAGGCCAGCCCAAGGGTGACAACGGGATCGACGCGCTCCAGGTCATCCCTGGTGAGCGGCAGCCCGCCCGCGTCTTCGACCACGAGCGCGTCGAGTACGTGCTCGTCACCAACAACGTCGACAAGCTGATGGAGACTCTGGAGCGGGTCATCGAGCGCTTCGAGGAGAAGAAGCTCGGCTGGCTGCGTCTGAGCGCTGAGCGCTCGGGCAAGGACCGGATCATCGTCAAGGCGGTCCCGGATGTCTCCGCGGCGTTCGACGAAGTCGCCCCCGCAGGCCTGACCCCCTTCGGCGATCTCATCGGCAACTGGGGCACCCTGGACGGGAGCACCTGGTCCCCGCCCGTGGTCTGCAGCAGCCACCCGCTCATCCCCGCGACCATGCGAGGCCGTCGTCCGCTGCCCGGCCCGGAGGAGGGGACCTTCCTGCTCCCGGACATGCCGGAGAACCTGGACACCAAGGACATCCTCGTCCGCCGCGCGCAGCCCCTCCCCGCACCGGTCGTGGACGCGATCTGGACCACGCTGACCAACATGGACACCCGGCTCGCCCCGATGAAGCCTGCGATCCGCAGGTACTTCGGCCACGCCGAGGAGACCGGAGTCCCCCAGCCTACCTGGGTGGGCGCCGCGCTCGAGGCTGGCATCTACAGCCAGCTCCGCCGTGGCGACCAGACCACCATCGCCCACATCGACCTCTCCAGCAGCAACCGGGAGCTGGGGACCCTCCGCCTGGGCCTGCTCCTGGAGGACGGCTCCAAGCCCGACGACCTGCCCATTTTCCGTGCCTACGGGCTGCTGGAGGACGGGAGCATGACCCGCGAGCCCCTCAAGGTCCGGGTCGCTTGGCGATTGCCCTCGCCCCCTCCCCGCCGCGGCTCTCGCATGGAGCTCATGGTCGCCCTGGACATCACCACGCCGCAGGAGCTCGTGGGGCTGCTGTTCTCGATCGAGGGGCGCCCCCGTGGTCTCTTCGCCAACGTGACGATGGTCATCAACGCGCCCCCCGTGATGGACGGCCGAACCATCCTGGTCGAGCGGAACGTGCCCGAGGGTGTCTCGCTGCTCTCCGAGGATCTGGTGACCGGTCAGGTCATGGCGCGTATGGTGGATGGTCCCCTCCCCCGGGACGCAGCCCGCATCCTCCGTGGTTTCGCCCTGTCCAGCTTCGACGTGGACGGACGGGAGCCGCTGGAGGACTTCGCTGGAGTCAGCGTGGACCCCACCGCTGGCGAGATGACCCTGAACGCACCTGATGAGCAGGGCATCCGCCGCCCCTTCCGGCCAGGCACCGCCATCAACCTGGAGTGGTACCGCCGCACCGACGGCGCCGGTGGTGAGGTCCCTGCGGGCAGCATCCGCCTGGTCGAGCAGGAGATGATGGCCAACCCCCGCATCTTCGCCTGCACCAACCCGACCAGCACCTTCCTCGGCATGGATCGAGAGACGGAGGAGAGCGCCACCAGCCGGCTGTTCACGCCTGGGGGTGGGACCGCCGTCCTCCCTGCGGACTTCGAGGCGATGTGCCGCACCGCGATTGGCCGACGAGGCCAGGATTGGGTGGTCCGGATCTGGACCTACTCCGAGCGGGCTCTGGCCTCCACCGCACTCTGGCCTTCTGCAGGCCCCGGCGAGGACGAGGACAGGGAGACTGTGTCTCTGCGACGTCAGCTCGACAGCGCCGGTCCGGAGCAGCTCCTGGTTGTCCTTGGGCCGAAAGATGGCCTGCTCGCTGACGAGGACCTCGACTGGGCGCGCCAGGCTATCCAGCAGGAGATCCGGCGTCAGGCCAGGCGGTTGCCCACGATCCGGGGGGCCATCGTGACCCGCTTCTGGCCCCTGACCCTCCAGGGCCCGGAGAACCAGGCGCTGCACTTCCCCTCCTTCGTCACCTCGGAGATGTCCGGCCAGTTGGTGGATTCCACCGGCCGGAGCGCTCCCGTTCCCAAGGCGCTGTTGATGCTCAACGCCGGCGTCGTTGAGCGGCAGAGCCTCCGGGGGATCTCGTGAGTCAGGACCTCGCGGCGCGAACCGCAGGCCTGGAGTGGGCCCATCGCAGCGCAGCCGGAACCCTGGAGGCGCTGGATTGGGTCGACAGCTCTCTGGACACCCAGATCGCGCCGTACACCCAGATTCAGGACGAGGAGGGGAAGCGACAGTTTTCCCACCTCCCCTACGCGGCATTCCTCCCCAGCCTGATGACCAATGCAGTCATTCAGGCTCAGGCCGACGGCGAGGTCACCCTGCAGGAGGCCCTGCTCCTGCTGATGGCCCGCTCCGAGTGGCTGATCGCCAACCGGGAGCGGCTCTGGAGCCCCCTGACCCCGCTCCCCCACCTGCTGGCAACCCTGGTGGAAGCATTCGGTGTGGATCAAGACCTGCACCGGGATGATCCGGAGATCCTCGCACGTCTGGCGGCACAACTTCCTCAGTGGTACCCGTCGCGGGGGACCGTCGAGAGGGCGCGCGAGGTGCTGGAGAGCACCGAAGACCTCCACCAATTGGAGGGGGTCGCGACCGCCGATCGAGACGGCACAAACCCCGATGGCATCCTGAACGAAGCCTTCGTCTGCCACTCCAGCCAGTGGTGGGAGGAGCGCTCCGAGAAGGCCAGCGCTCCGGCCTACCGCATCTCTGGGGGGGTTCTCAAGTTCCAAGCTGAGAAAGCTGAGCACCAGTACCCTCTGCGGCGAGAGGACATCCTCCTTCGCTGGGACGGCGAGCGCCCGCTCCCCCGACAGCTACTGCGATTGCTTCCGACCTGGGTCGCCCTTCGCCTGGTCATTCCTTCTGAGAGTCGCCCGTGAGACAGAACGCCGTCTTCCGCCCCGCCGAGGGCGCCCTCCTCGATCTCGAATCCCTGCAGGCCATCTCCACTGGTGAGAACCGGCTGATGTCGACCTTCCTGGAGTGGGCCTGGCCCGGCTCCAGCGGTCTGATCATGGATGGTCTGGAGCTCGACGGAGAGTGGACCGCCGGAGGCCCTCCGGGCACTGTCCGTCCGGACTCTCGCGCAGACTCCGCAGTGGTCAGCCCGGGCACGGCGATCGTGAGCAGCCGCGCAGGTCGCCGATACCTGCTGCGAGTCGAGAAGCCCCTGAAGGTCAAGTGGCCTACGGCTGCCGGCTCTGCAGTGCGTGGCGTTTTGGCCCTGGTCCCCCAGATCGACGCCGGTGAGGGCGCGCAGCTTGCTGTCGCCCATGAGGTGGTCTCTGCACGGCTGGGCTTCGTGAAGCCCGACCGGATGGACGACGCACACCTGCTGCCCCTCGCGATCTCCTTGGGGAATGGCAAGGACTGGATCACGGACCTCCGACGCGTCTGGGCCCCCGACCACACCGCCATCCGGAACCTGCTCAAGCAGTTCGAACAGCTTGAGCAGACCATCTGGCGGGCTGAGCCCGAGGGCTCGGTCTGGGATCGGCAGGTCCTGGGCCGGAACTGGGTGCGCTACCAGACTGTCGCTGCCGCGGCGCTCCAGTCTGCCCGGCTGCAGATCCAGATGCGCCCGTCCACCACCTTGGAGCGCGTTCGCCTGCTCTCCGCCCTGTACGACCAGCTCAACCGCTCCGTTGAGCGCGCAGCGAACGAGCTCCTGCAGTTCGTGGGGGCCACCGAAGAGGCGAGCCCCTATGCCGCGCTCACCGGAGGCAAGGACGGGGACGGCAAGTGAGCGGTCCGGATCCGGTCAAGGCGCTCGGCACCTGGCGGGCCGTCGAGGCCGGCTACGAGGCAGGGCTTCCCCTCCTCGCGGCTGGCGGTGCGTGGTTCGCTCTGTCGAAGCTCTTCACCACCCCTTCCCCCGTCCGTCCTCCGACAGGCGTGGAGCTCGCGGTGGTGCTCGGCGTCGCTGTCGCGTTGACCGGGTGGATGATCTCCAGACAGTTCTTCCTGCTGCGCAGGCGGAACCCCTGGTCAATGATCCTGGTGTCGGTGATCTTCAACGCCATCATCCTCTTTGCCCTGCCCAGGCGGATCGCCGCGGGCTTCGAAGAGAAGTGCGTCGAGCTCGGCGGTGCGGTGGTCCAGGCCACCGACATGGTGACCGAGGCTGCTGCCAACACGGTCTGTCAGGTCGGCGGTGTTCCGGGCAACCCCTACCTGCCGGGTGTCATCTTCCGCCCTCCATTCCCGGATGACCTCTCCCCGGCCCTTTGGGTCTTCCTGGCCCTGATCGCAGCGATCTCTGTGCTCGGATTCCGAGACAAGAAGATCCGGGCGAGCACCCTGCCCTCCCGGCTCTTCGACAGCCTGCGCCTGGCCCCCTCCCAGGGCATCAAGTCCTCCGCAGGCAAGCCCAAGGCCGAGCCCGACAACGTCGTGGCCTGCGGCAACCCCACCTTCTGGGGCGAGACCTGTGGGCAGCTCTACTCGGGCGACAAGAAGTGGCTCCCCGGCGAGCGATGCGTTCGCTGCCACCAGCCCTTCGCCAAGGCCAAGGACGAACTGACCTTCACGGTGGTGACCTTGTTCTCCGGCGACGTTGACGTGCTCAATGGGCTTGAGCGCATGGACACCAACGCCTGGGTCCGCGGCGGCCCGATCCCCCCTGACGGCCGCATCTCAGGCCAGGAGCGCTGGGTCACCCTGGGTCGCATCACCCTTCCCGCCGTGATCACCGTGGCCCAGGCTCTCTCCTTGATCCACGACAAGCTCAAGGACTGGGAGTCTGCAGCCAACGGTGAGGCCAAGGACGCCGCCAAACTGGCAATGACCCGGGCCTCCCGCATCTCCGCTTGGGTCTGGTTCGGCCGCGTGAACCACCTGCTGACCTACGCAACGCCCACCCGCCGGGCCTCGTTGGCGATCGGTCCCATGAGGCTCAAGGACATCGTCCCGCACATTGGTGAGGATCTGACCTTGCAGTTGGACATCGGCCTCCTCCCTCTGGACCTCTGGACCGGCTCCAAGATGAGCTTTGCCGAGAACCGGCCCCCCGTCCTGCAGAACAGCCACTTCACCATGTGGATCCCCGTCTCTCCCCCCAAGTCAGAGAAGAAGCGGCAGGGCCTCTGGGTCCCGCGCGTCGAGGGCGATGCCTTGCGGGCATGGCTCTCCACGGACCGCCTCAAGAAGGAGGACGAGGAAGCAGCAGGCACCATCCCTCTGGCCTATGCCAGCCGTCAGGCCGCCCGGGAGGATCTGACTCCCCCCGAGGAGATGACTCCGGTCGAGGGCTCGCTGGACCTCGTCCGCCTGCCCATGAACAAGGCCGGCGCCGAGCCCATCATGGATCGCGGTGTAGGCGACTCCATCTCCGAGTGGGCCTGGCTTGAGTGGCAACAGATCGAGCTGCTCCGGCAGCAAGCCCTGGTCCTCGTCGAGACCCCGGTGGAGCGCTGATGTCCGACTTCATCCTGGCCGGCCCCTTCCCCTTCGACGAGCAGAACGCGACCTCGAGCGCGCGGAACGCCCTCGCCGAAGTGAACATCTCCCTCAAGGAGCGGGAGGGCCGTGGCGTCCTGGATCAGCCGTCGACCGGTGCCGAGGCAGGCATCTACGTCATCGTCGACGTGCGCGACGAGCCTGGCATCGCAGGTTTCTGGCTCGTCCACGGAGCGAACTACCTGGAGGTCGGCCCCGCTGGCCCACCGGACAAGACCCCTCCCCTGGTCAACCACCTGCTGGACGCCGCCACCGAAGAGGTCTGGTGGAAGAACCTGCTCGTGGCTGGGCGCGTGGGCGACACCTGGACGCCCCGAGTTGTACTTGAGTGGCCAGGCTTCCTGGCATCGCGCTCGGTGCTGCCCCCTCCCGGTGTCCCCACCAAGACCATCTCGGACGAAGATGCCCAGGCGGGCGAGGCCGAGGGCTGGATGGACCCCGTCTCCTTCATGGAGGAGGAGGTCGGTGGCTTCTACGGCGAGACCGGCGGTTTCTACGGCGACGACCAGACCGGTGACGCAGGCGACTTCTGGGGAGAGGAGGTCCAGCCCGAGGACGATGTCTCCGAGGAGAACGAGACCCCCACGAACGCCACGAAGACCGTCGCTGAGCTCGAGGACCCCTGGGCGGGGCTCCCGCTGCAGCGCTCGCTGGTGTGCGTGGTCAAGGGCAAGCTGACCTACGACTCCAAGGCACACCACGGCGCCTTCGAGGTCGTTCGCTGGTCCCTCTGGCAGGAGGGTGGCCCCCGCACCCCGGTAGCGATGAGCGCCTGGATGGATGACGAGGGCCTCGACGAGGGCCCCAGCGCCCACGGCTGGGGTTCCCCCCTGGATCTCCCTGGCGGCCGGGTGGCGTTTCCCATCACCGGTTGGCTGACCCGTGATCTCGGGATCTGGCCTCCCCTGCCTGAAGATGTCCTCGCTGGCACCCTGACGGAGCGAGATGTCTCGAACCCCGTGAGGCAGAAGGTGATGCTTGCCCTGTCCCTGACAGCCGGCAACCTCCTCCTCATCCTGCTCCTGGCCGTGACCGTTGCCTGGCTCGCTGAGCCCACACCTCAGGCCACGACGCCTCCTCCCGCGTTGGCACCCCAGCCAGCGCTGTCGCTGTGCTCGGCCGATCACGCGGCCTTCGTCAATGAGTTCCGCTGCCAGATCCGCCGCATGGCCGACGGCGCGGACCCGAGCGACCCCGACTGCGGAGACTCCGGTCCCAGCGCAGGGCCCAGCTTTGACGATCTGCAAGCCAGCTACTGCGGCCTCCTGGACCGACAGCAGGACGGTCAGGCAGGGAACTACCCCTGGCTGCCGCCCAACGACGCGGACCGCAAGTACAACTACGCCCAGCTCGCTGCGGCGCAGGCGTGCTTCAACGTGCTCGACAAGCCCTTCGCCTACGAGCAGAAGTGGGACTACGACCTGGCGCTGGAGTCCCCCGTCGCTGACCCGGACCGCTTCCTCAAGGACAAGGCCCTGGGCATTCAGCCTCTGATGGCGCTGATGAAGGACCTGGACCAGGCCTGCGAGACCTACCGGAGCCGCGTCGAGTTCACCATCGAGGGCGCCGCGGTCGCAACCCATGTGGGGTCCCCGATGGCCGAGGACCCCGAGGCAAAGGAGTCCGAGTCGGCCGCCCTCCGGCGAGCAATCGTCACAGCCTCCACCGCTGACCTGCCTGAGAAGATGGCGAGCTGTTTCCGCTACGGCGCCAGCGAAGGCGTCAGTGGTCAGCGCTACGAGGAGCTCTGCGGCGAGGTCGACCTCCGGGACAGCTACTTCAACGGGCTCAAGGCCTGGCAGGCCCTGGCGGGAGACCCCGACCAGGAGCGCGATCTCGTGAGCCGCTACGCCACCGCCCGCTTCGGCGAGGATGGCATGGGCGGGGCCCCCGAGGTCTGGCAGTGTCACGAGAAGCTGACCACCGGTGAGCCCTCCTACCAGTCCGAGCTCAGCCTCTGGGACCAGTACGCGCCCGTCATCACCGGCAGCGGCTACGACCCCAGCGGCCGGCGGGCGGTCAAGACCCAGCTCGCTTTCGACGCTGTGTACCGCGACATCGACGAGAACCAGGCGGCTGGCCCCGGGGTGTGCTGGGAGCTCATCGAAAAGCGCGCCGTGGCCTACCAGCCGGTCCACCCGCTCCTGGCGGAGCTGGACGATTCGGCCTGGGTGAGCTCCGAGCAGCAGCTCTGCGCCCAGGTCTGTGCAGCCCGATACAACGTCAAGAGCAGCGAGTCCCAGGACTCCTGGGTCACCCGTGACGGAGACCTTGGCGCTTGCCTTCGCCGCGACCCTACCGACCCTGGCGCCGCTCCTCGTAGCCGGCGTGGGAGTACGGACAGACTGTTGCTGCCCTGGAACCAGAGCCGCGGACGCTGGATGGCCGACACCGAGGACAACCCCAAGGTGGAGCGCTGTGCAGGCAACAAGCCCGGCGCCTGGATGCCCTACCCCTACTCGGAGGGCGCTCGCGGAGCCGGCAACGACGAGGTCTGGATCTGTCCGACCGCAGCGCAGGTCTGTGCCTTCAACCTCATCGCCCAGAACTACATGCCCCCCGGCGAGGCCGGCTACCTGGTCGGCTCCCGCAGCCCCCGTAGCTGGGCCGGTGAGACGAGCACGAGCAGCCAGATCGCCGGTGGTTACCCTGGCCGAGGCCTGGCCTCCACCGCTGCCGACAACCTGAGCAGCTACGGCCGCTCCCGCTCCAAGAACACCTGTGGACACGCTGCTGTCCAGTGCTTCACCGGCATGATGCTGCAGACGATGGGTCGCGAGGGCTCCGCCCGCTACGAGTGGCGGGAGGCCTGGAGCCTGAGCATCGACGACCTGGCCGCGACTCCGCTGCGGCAGGTCGCCCAGGAGTATGGTCCCTGGTGCGCAGTGGTGCACCCCTACATGAGCCCAGGCGGAAACCTGCCCGAGGGCCAGATCGACTACCCCTGCGCCATGGGCGTTGACGAGGCGCTTCGCACGGTTGAGGCCACCCTGGCCGAGTACGAACGCGCTGGAGAGGAGGAGGGCCAATGAGCACGCTCCGCGCCATCTTCCGCCGGGCTCGCCGCGGAGTCCTGGAGAACATCGGCTTGCTGGTGCTCTTCATGCTTCTGACGGGCGCCCAGACCCTGGTCCCTGTCGGCAACCCGCTGGGGCGCGACGACCTGATGCCCTGGATGATGCTCACCCTGGCCATCGCCACAGCGCTCCGCGGCTACCCCATCGGCAACGGTCCGCACCCGCAGCTCACGGTCCAGCACACCAAGACCGGACGGATCTACCGGACCATCGCGATGTCGGTGGTGCCCCTGACCTGCCTGTTCTGGCACGATGCGACCGCGGTCAAGGAGCCGGCCTACCTGATCGTCGGCTCCGTGCTCACGCTGGTGACCCCCATCTTCCTCGCCTTGGGTCGGCATGAGGGACGCACGGCTTGGACGCCTCCCGGTCCCAAGGGTGTGGTCAAGTGGGTCAGCTTTTTGATCCTCCTCCCCCTCTTCTGCCTCGGAATGGGCTTTGTCCGTCGCCTGGGCATGCCCATCGTCAGCGACGTCGTGGTCTCCAGCGTGATGCTGGGGCTGAGCTTCCTGGTCACCGCCACCATCGCCCGCCGTCCCCAGGACAACCGGCAGCGTCGCGCGGCCGGGCGCAAGGATGGCAAGGCCTGGACCCCCGACCGCTTCCCCTTCCTGCTCGCCTCCTTGGGCCCCGGGATCGGCATGGCGCTGCTCATGCTGGTCTTCAAGGTCCTCGGCGATGCGGTCCGTCCCCTGGACTTCACCCAGGCCTTCATCGGCGTCGCGCACATCTGCGTCTGGGCCGCGGTGATCTGGCCCAAGCCGATCGCGGTCGCGCGCGCCTGCATGCTGTGGGAGGTCGTCCCCACCGGCGGCAAGGACAACACCACTGATGGCGAGGCGGTCGGCTTCGAGAAGCCCACCGAGGGCGCCCTGCGCTTCAACCCCAACAAGACCCGGCGCATCAACCTGGTGCACGCCTGGGTGGTGCCGGTCCGTGAGGCCCGCATCGGGGACCTGGACGATCCCATCCGGGATCTGTGGCCCAAGCGCCCCCCCTTCGTCCCCCAGCACGTGCTCGGAGAGGCGGCCTTCGAGCCGGATCCCCTCACCCTGGAGGTGCAGGACGAAGAGATCACCATCCGCCTGCAGTCCGGCCAGGACGTGCAGCAGCTCGACGCCGGTGACGTGCAGACCCGGCGCCTGGTGATCCTCCGCGCCTACGTGCCCCCCAATCTCTCCCGTCGCAAGCGCAAGGCGACCTACCGCTGGGACCAGAAGGTCCCGGAGGGGACGCTGCAGGTGCTGGACGGCACCGTCGACACCGCCACCCTGCGCGACGGCGACATCCTGATCTCCAGCAGCGAGGGCGTCGCCCGCGCCTACGAGGTGGAGATCGGCGCCCCCATCTACAGCCGCTACGACGCGGAGGCGTTCCGGCCCCCGCAGCTCGAAGACTACGTGAAGGTGTAGACCATGCTTCTCGCCCTCATCGGAGCGGCCCTGGCCGCTGACCCCGCCGACGCCGGCTGGACCCTGGTCGGTGTCTACGACGCCACCGCCGTCACCGGAATGGTCCCTGACACCGCCGCCGACTACGCCTGGCAGGCCGCCAGCGGCATGACCAAGAGCTGCGGCCCGGCCAAGCGCCCGGACGGCCTGGGTGTGTTCGAGGCCACCGCAGTGGCCAACCGGCTCACCCCCACTCTGGCCATCGTGCTGGAGAACACCGCCGGCAGCGAAGCTCCCCTGCGGGACGACCAACTGTCTGTCGGCCTGGGCTACGGCGAGTACGCTCCCGTCAAGCTCCAGCCCGCCGTGATGCCCCGCTACATGGCCGCCCTGGTCGAGGGCGGTGAGGAGCGCTACCAGCAGCTCGTGCGCACCCAGCTCGCCATGGAGCTGTGCATGGAGCACAAGACCGGGCGAGGCTGGACCGGCGGCTCCGGGCCCGACCTCCGCCAGGCCTTCCTCCTGGATGACCGCAGCGAGAGCGCCAAGGTCCCCCGAGACCGGAAGTTCTTCGCGGGTCAGGGCCACCCCGTGCCCGCGTTGGTCGGTCCGCCTGACGCCTGCTTTGTGCCCTCCACCCCCGAAGAGGTCAACGGCTGGCGCAAGCTCACCGGCGAAGGCTCCGGAAAGGGCGAGAGCTCCCTGGGCCTGGTGCCCGCGGATGTGTGGGGGGCCGGGCTTCGGATCTGCCCGCCCGAGCGTGCGATCGGCGACGACGTACGCGGCTTCCACAAGCTGATCCCGCTGCGCCTGTCCTCCGAGCTGCCCTGGGACGCCCCCACCCCGCTCAAGGCCACCTGGAACATCCTGCGGGTGACCATCGGCGAGGGCGAGCTGGACGAGGAGATCGGCCTGGAGGTCAACTACGGCGAGGAGAACCTCTTCTCCGGCAAGCTCTACGACCCCATCGAGCCGGGCCCCGACGCGGACGCCAACCTCGGTCAGGAGTACGGCCTCAAGGACGTCCTGGCCATGGTGCCCCACACATACCCCCAGGTGGGCCCCCGCGGAGACAGCAGCCGCTACACGGTCCTGCTGATTCCCAACTGGCAGCTCGTGGAGGCCATCCGCCGTATCGAGGACGCCGAGAAGGCCGAGAACCAGGGCCACGAACAGGAGATCCTGGCGACTTCGATGCGCACCACCCTGGACGGAACCTTTGACGGTGTGGGTTGGGTGATGGACCACCCCGAAGCCCTGTTCATCCAGGTCGCCCCCCAGGGAGCCGCCGCGGGAGAAGACGCCGCCTGGCCCAACCTGAGCACCTCGCTCGCGGGCCACGACGGGCAGACCCGCGCCTGGGGCTACACCACAGGTCTGCTCTCCGGTCGCAAGCCCATCGCGCTGGTCAGCCCGGACGCCCCCACCTTCATGCAAGCCTCCATGGGTCAGCGCGCCCCCCACCAGGGCGTCTTCATGGCGGCCATCACCGGCCTGTTCATCCTCCTGGTCGGTGGCCTGCTGCGCCTGAACCATCTGTGGGCCCGCCTCCCAGAAGAGCGCGTCGCCTACTGGCCGGGCAAGGACGCCGGCAAGGAGGCCGACGGTGAGGGTGCCGAGGGCATGGAGGCGCCGCCTGCGGAGTGAGCCAGCAGAAGGCCAAGAAGGGTGATGGCCCCAAGCGCGAGGACGCCATCCCCACCGGAAGCGCACGCCAACACCTGATCCAGGCCTTGGCGGAGCTGATCTCTGAGCGCGAGGCGGAAGACGAGCATCGTCGTCGTCTTCGGGACCGGATGCGGTGAGGCCAGACTCCCTCAAGCGCAGCTCCCTGGGATGGCGGACCGGGCTCCTGACCCCTTGGAGCTGGCTCAGCGGTCTGCTCTGGCGCAACGCGATCCCCTGGGGCGGGCACATGGCCTGGTGGGGAATGGACCCCGGTATGGACTGGATCGGTCTGCGCAGCGCCCCGGCTGCGATGCCCTTCCCATGGGGTTCGACGCCGGTCTACGCCCCTGCCGAGCAGCGCGCGGTCAACAAGGCAGCACGCGCAGTGGGGATGCGTGCCCCCTGGCGTGGCGGAGGGCTCCCGGGTGTGGCCCCCCACGCCCCCCCGGTCCCCCCGCCCCTGGCGCCCAGGCCACGTCAGAGTCCGCCTCCTTTGGGGAGAGGAGGAAGCTCTGTTCCAGCCCAGCCACAGCGTGCACCGCTCAGGCCCCCCGACCAGACGGAGATCTCCAGGAAGCGGAAGCCCGCAAGCGAGGTCACCCTTCCGTCGACCTCGCCGACGCCCATCGGTGGACCATCTGAGGCGACTGCCCCGGTTCCAGGCGGTGAGGACAGGCGCCCGAGCCCTCCCTCAAGCCCCCTCCGTCCCCCGCCTCTCAAGCCGCCCGCCCCTCAGGCGGACCCAGCGCTGACGCGCCTGCCACTGGCCCGCCAACGCACCCCAGAGGGAAACCCGCTGCGCAGCCCGACGGCGCAGGCGTTGTTCTCTGCTGCCCGCGTGGTCGCTCCACCGCTCGCTGCGCCCCCGGTGAGCGCTCCTGCGCAGACCACCCAAGCCGCTGGGCTCCGCGCCCCAAAGCCGCTGGATGCCCCGTCGACGGGTGAGCGAGGCAGCTCGGCCGGCCCTCGCTTTGCACCTCGTCAGCCTGCGCAGCGTCAACGCCCGGTCCTGGCGTACCACGGCATGGGGGCGAGCACCTTCATTCGGCGAGTGCGCCGAGAAGCCCCCGCCCCCGAGGTGCCCCAGGCCACCCGCCCCCAGCTTGACGAGCAGCCCCCCGCGGCCC
>JAZAMN010000049.1:0-150446 GCA_036229005.1 Myxococcota bacterium | reverse complement strand
CGCCACCGTTCGCTGGATGTTCAACGTCGAGATGGCTCGCGAGAAGTTCGCCAGGCACTACCCAGATCTGAGCGAGCTTCCTCCATGTCCCATCATTCGAGCCGATTGAGGTCGGTCACTTTCCCTGTGAACAGCTACTAGACGGGGTCCAGAGCCTCGCTCTCGCCCAGGTAGATCAGGGCGTGGTGGCGCTCCACCTTGAAGTCGTCCGGGGGGTTGATGCGGTCGCTGCCGCTGCGGGTGTCGCGCAGACCGACGACCAGGACGCCGGTGCGCGCCTTGGCGGTGGTGGCGACCTTGCCGTAGGTCGTGGGCAGCTCCAGGTCGGTGGGCACGCGGCCCACGAACATGGAGTGGGAGCCGGTGGCGACGACCTCCGAGAGCAGGTGCGCGGTGCCGGGGACGGAGACGGCGTGGGTCAGCAGGGAGTAGCCCACGCGCGTGGACTCGATGACCTCGTCTGCGCCAGCGGCCCGGGCGTGCTCGACGTTCTCGGAGTCCAGGATCTCGGCGACGACATAGAGCGGCTGGGTGCGCTCGAGCCGGGCCGCCTTCATGAAGCGGCGGATGGTGAAGATGGTGAGGATGGTGATCGCATCCGCTTCCTGCGGGCTGCTCCTCCTCGTTCCAGCGACGATGACGGCGTGGGCGTGGGTGATGCGCGCCTTGTCGAGCTCGGACTCCTTGGAGGGGTCGCCCTGCACCCAGGCGAACTCGGGGGGCACGTCCGCGGGGCGCTCGCCGCGGCCAAAGAGCACCATCTCGTGCTCGTGGGGGTCGATCTCGGCGAGCAGGGCCTCGAGCAGCATGGCGCTGCCCTGCTCGTAGCCGCAGACGACGATGTGGGAGACGTTCTTGGACATGCGGAACTGCTCCTCGCGGATGGAGAGCACGGCGTTCATGAGGCTGTTGACGACCACACCGGCGAACAGCGCGGCGGTCACCATGCCGCCCACCATGAGGACGCCCGCGACGGCGCGTCCGGTGAGGGTCTCGGGGGAGATGTCGCCGTAGCCGACGGTGGTGATGGTCACCAGGGCCCACCACAGGCCGTCGGCCAGGGTGTTGATGCCGTCGTTGAGGTCCTTCTCGACCAGCCACAGGGACAGGCCGCCCAGGCCCACCAGCGAGAAGAGGACGGTGAAGACGCCGGTGAAGAGGAGGAGGTTGTCTTCGAAGGCGCGGATGGCGCCCTTGAGGGGGGCGTTGACCAGGCGGGGCAGGCGCAGCAGGCGCAGCAGGCGGAGGGCGCGCAGGCCGCGCAGGGCCGGGAAGAAGGCCATGACCGTCAGGATGTCGATCAGGGTCATGGGGCGCAGGCAGTACTGGACGCGGCCCCAGAAGTGCAGGCGCAGGCGCTGGGCGGGGCTGTGCTTGAAGACGCCCAGCTCGGGGTGGCGGTAGGTGGCCACGCGCAGCAGGATCTCCAGCCCGAAGATGGAGAGCAGCAGGCGGTCCAGCCAGGTCAGGAGCTGCCAGTCGGGCAGGCCCAGCCACAGGTCCACGCCGAAGAGGGCGACGGAGAGCACGATCAGCACGCCGATGACCGCCTCGGTGACGCGGTAGGCCCGGGTCTGGGGGCGGTGGAATGCGGCGTGGAGGAGGTCTTTCACGGAAGGGAGGGTAACCCTGCACGAACTTGAAGGGGTGCAAGCCGGTCGGCCTGGGGCACGTTGTGGGGGAGAAGCCCCGGAGGTTGTGGTGATCTGGATGCTGCCGCTGCTCTTTGCCCAGAGCGACGACGACGAGGAGGAGATGGACTTCGAGATGGGGCTGGAGTCGCTGGGCTACATCGGCAACGCGGCGCCGGCGCCCAAGATGCGGGCCCAGGCCGGGGAGATGCTGTCCGCGACCGCCGGTGGGGCGCAGGACATGGGGGCCTTCCGCGCACAGGTGTCCTCGGGGGTGCTGCCCAGCGCCGAGGCGTTGCTGATGGAGGGGTTGCTGTCGGAGCACGACCTGCCCCCGAGACAGACGGCACCTTGCCCCGAGCTGCTCTGCGTGATCGGGGAGACGGCGGAGATGGCGGTGGCGGGGGCGCCGGACGTGGAGGCCTTCGCGCAGCTCGGGTTCGCGACGAACATCCGAGCGGACGCCTTCCAGCGGCCTCCGGTGGACCTGGTGGTGCTGCTGGACGCGAGCGGGTCCATGGCGGGCCTGCCGCTGGAGATGGCGCGGCTGGCGGTCATCGCGCTGGCGGTGCGCCTGCAGCCGGAGGACCGGGTGAGCGTGCTGGTGCTCAGGCCGGGGGGCGCGGAGCTGGTGGGGCAGGACCTGGCGCCGGGGGACGATGCGGCGTGGCATGCGGCGCTGGATCAGATCCCGGGGGCGGGGGGCTGGACGCCGCTGCATCAAGGGGTGGAGGCGGCGCTGGTGCACGCGTCCAAGGGGCGCCGTCCGGGGCGGATGAGCCGGGTGGTGGTGGTCTCCGACCAGCGGCCCAGCCAGGGACCGGTTCAGGCGGAGGCCTTCGTGCACCTGGCCGAGATCGCCGCCGGGGGGGAGGTCGGGCTGACCTGGCTGGGGGTGGGGGAGGGCGCGCCCGAGCTGGCCGCCCAGGTCTCCGCGGTGCGGGGGGGAAACAGCCTGCACGTGCGGGACCCGACCGAGCTGGTCGACCGCCTGGGCGAAGAGCTGGACTTCTTGATCACGCCCCTGGCCTACGACCTGAGCCTGGAGATCCGGCCGGCGAGCGGCTGGCGGCTGGCGGGCGTCTACGGGGTGCCCGGCGCGGCGCTGACCTGGGACCAGCAGGGGATCGCGCGCATGCAGGTGCCGACCCTCTTTCCGAGTCGGGAGGGTGGTGCGATCTACCTGGGCTTTGCGCGGGAGACCCTGAGCTGGGGCCCGCCGGCGGAGCTGCAGGTGGGGAGCGCCCTGGGGACCGTCGGGCTGAGCTACGAGCCGGTGGAGGGGCCGGTGCGGGCTCAGGAGATCACGCTGCCCGTGCAGTCCCCCGAGCGGGTCAGTCCGGGGCTGGTCCGGGGACGGCTGCTGGTCGAGGAGGTGCTGCTGCTCTCGCACGCCTTGGAACACCCCCTGGACCCCGGGGCCCACCAGGCCCTGCGCGACTGGCAGGCCCAAGCGAGGACAGACTCGGCCCTCGCCACAGAGGTCACGCTGGTGGAGCAGGTGCTCTGGCTGCTGTGAGGGGGCTCAGAGACCCTCGCAGGCCTCCTGGGCGAGGGCCTGGGACTGGAGCGCGATGCCGGTGAGCTCGGTGTCGCTGAGCTTTGGGGCGGTGCTGTTGGCCAGGGTCAAGGCCTCGGACAGGGGACCGCTGCGGAGGGCCTGAACCACGGCCTCGGCCAAGGCGGCGTTGGTGCTCAGCGTCTGGTGCTCGGTCTGCACCTCCAGCAGCTCGAGCGCAGCCTCGGCCTCGGCGTCGGCGCCCTCTTCCCGAGCGCGGCGGGCGCGGGCCTGGAGGGGGGCGAGCTCCTTGCTGACGCTGGCGTCCACGCGCTCGGTGCCGTCCCGGAGGTCCACCAGCCCCGTGCTGCGCTTGCTGGAGACGCTGCGGCGGCGGCGCTCGGCCTGCTCGCGCTGGGCGGTGGCGGCGTCGAGCTGGGCCTGGGCTTCGGTCACCCGCTGCTCCTTGAGGGCGCCCATGCGGGTGTAGTAGCCGGCGACCTCCTCCCAGTCGTGGAGGGTCTGGGCGGTGGCCTTGTCGCACTGCTCCTGCCGAGCGAACAGGCAGCCGAGGGAGAGAAGAATCAGCATGGGGGCCAGTCTACACCCCCAGAGCAGAGCACCCCGGCGCGGGGCCGGGGTGTCTGTGGAAACAAGGACCTGGGCTCAGGACTTGGGCTTCCAGGTCTCGATGATGTACTTGGAGATCTCGGCGATCTGCTCGTCGTTGTACATGCCACCGTAGGGCGCCATCAGGGGGGACTTGCCGACAGCGGCGCCGCCCTCCTTGATCGCCTTGTTGATGCTGGCGTCGTCGCGGTCGGCCCAGAAGGCGGCGTCGGCGAAGGCGGCGGGCTTGGGGTTCAGAGCGCCGCCTGCGGGGCCGTCACCCTTGCCCTCGGTGCCGTGGCAGGTGGAGCAGGTCTTCTCGAACTCGGCCTTGGCGTCGAAGGCGGCGGCCTCCTCTGCGGGCTTCTCCTCGACCGCGGGGGCCTCGGCGGCTGCGGGAGCCTTCTCCTCGGCGGCTGCGGGCTCGGGCTTCTCGGCGGGCTCGCCACCGCTGCAAGCCACGAGGCTGGCGATGGCGGCCGCTCCAATCAAAATCTTGCGCATGGTGCTTTCTCCGGTTTGTTGCCCTGTCAAGGGCTCCATCGCCCAGGCTAACCGATCCTCTCCCCCGGGGGGCTGCGCTGCGACAGGATGCCGGGGGTTCAGGTCCGCGCAGCCGGGAAGGTCGTACAATGGTCACAGTTGAGAGGCGCTGCGATGGATGAGGTCTACTGTTTCTCCTGTGGCCGTGAGGTCGACTCTCCCGTCGAGCCCGGTGAGATGGCGATCTGCGGCCGCTGCAGGGCCCGCCACGACACCGCCGCGACCTCGCAGCTCTATGTCCGCCGCGTGGGGGCCTCCGAGCAGGGGCCGCTCAGTCGGGAGGCGCTGGAGGAGCAGCTCGAGCGCGGCCTGCTGGGCGCTGAGGACCGGGTCCGAGAGGAAGACGGGCCCTGGAAGCGCCTGGACCAACACCCCTGGTTCTCCGGGTTCTTCGTGCCTGGGGATCCCCGCAACCAGAAGCTCCAGGCGGCGCTGGACAAGCGGGCGCAGGAGCAGGCGGCCCGGACGCGCTCGGAGCGGGTCCGCTACGTCAGTCGCTTCATGCTGGGGGCCTTGAGCGTGTTCGTGGTCGCCGGCGCCTCGGGGGTGCTCTACCTGCGCTGGCAGGACGTCAGCGACCTGGGCGCCGCCGGGCAGGGGGTCGCCGCCGACGCGGTGCTGACCACGCGCATGGCGCTGGACGAAGAGGTCGCCGCGGCGGCGCTGGCGGAGGCTCAGGGGCTCCCGGCGCAGGAGCTGGTGGAGGAGATCCACGCGCGCTGGCCGGTCCCCACCGACTCGCTCCAGGACCAACTCGTGGCCGGCTGGGAGGGCATCCTGGATGGCAGCGAGGAGGGGCTGGCCCAGGCTCAGAGCAGCCTTGAGCAGGCGGTCTCCCAGGCGCCGGAGTCTCCCGAGGCGGTCTCTGCGCTGGCGCTGGCCTACGCCGGCTCCCCCAGCGCCGAGGCCCGGGGGCGGGCCCCCCAGATGTTGGACCGCGCGGCCGCGCTGGGCTCGGACAGTGCGTCCATCCGGCGGGTCAAGGCGGGCATGGCCCTGGACGCCGGCGCCTTCCAGGAGGCCCAGGAGCACGCGCAGGCGTGTCTGGAGCTGGATGCAGAGGACGGCATCTGCCACTGGATGTTGGGCCGCGCGCAGTCGCGGCTGGGGGAGCACGCGCAAGCGCAGGCGGCACTGGAGCGGGCCCAGGAGCTGCTGGGGGACGCGCCGGCGGTGAAGCTTGGGATGGCCATCGCGGCCCTGGAGGCCCAGCGCTACGATCAGGCGCTGCCGCTGCTGCTGGCCTACACCCGCGCCCACCCCAAGCACGCCGGCGCGCAGGGCTCGCTGGCCCGGACCTACCTGGCCTGCGGTCGCTACAAGGAGGGCCTGGGCCCGGCACGGAGGGCGCTGGCGGCCACGCCGGGAGACGCGGCGCTCCGGCTGGACAGCGCGCGCCTGCAGCTTGGGGCCGGCCGCAACGCGGAGGCCCTCAAGACGCTCGCGCCGCTGCTGGAGGCGGGGAGTGAGCAGGAGGCGGAGGCCCGGATCCTGGGCGCCCGGGCGGCGCTGGAGGGGGGCAAGGCCTCGGTCGCCCAGGGCCACGCGGAGCGGGCGCTGGAGCTGGTCCCAGGGAGCCCGGCGGCCGCGCTGGCGCTGGCCCAGTCGCACCTCGCCGATGGAGAGGTGTCGAATGCGGTGGGGGCGCTCTCCCAGGTCGAGGAGGTGGGGATCCCAGCCTCGGAGCGGGCGATCCTCCACTTCCACCTGGCGGATCTGCAGCGCCGGATGGGCAGGCTGCGGGAAGCCGAGGACTCGCTGAAGGGGGCCCTGGAGAGCCGTCCGCAGTGGATCGAGGCGCAGGTCGCGCTGGCGGGCGTGCAGGTGGAGGCGGGGAACCTCCCGGCGGCGCTGGAGCTGCTGGACGGGCTCTGGAAGGCGCTCCCGGAGGCCGAGCGGGTGCGGGATCTACGCTATCCGGCGGCGCTGGCCCAGAGCGCGACGCTGGCGGCGGACCTTGAGCGCGTGCCCATCGGGGATCCGCGGCAGCAGGCGGCACAGCAGGGGCTGGGGGTGGTCCTGGCGCAGGCGTGCGTGAGCGGAAAGGGGGGCTGCGACCGGGCAACGGCGGCGCTGGGGGAGCAGCTCAAGCAGGACAACAGCCGCATCGGAGCGCTGTATTGGCAGGCGCGGGTCTACCTGGAGATGGGGCGGCCTTCGAGCGCGCGGGGGCTGCTGGATCAGGCCGTGGGGCAGCAGGCGGCGGTGGCCTCTCTGCTGCTGGCTCGCGGGACGACGCTGGCGCGCTTGCGGGATGCCGCGGGGGCGCGGGCGGATCTGGAGCGGGCGATCGCGCTGGCGCCGGGCGGTCAGGGCTTGCGGGGACACGCTGCGGCGGCGCTTCTGGCGGCGGGGGAGCTCGACGCCGCGAGGGCGACCGCGCAGAAGGCTCTGCAACAGGAGAGTGCCGATCTGCTGGCCCGGCAGACACTGCTTGATCTGGGCAGGGCGGGGGGCTAGCCCAGCCTCCCGATTGGAGGCGTCATGGAGGTCCTGGTTGTTGGTGGTGGTGGTCGCGAGGCGGCCCTGGCCTGGAAGCTGAGTCAGAGCCCCACCGTGAGCGGCCTGTGGGTCACCCACGACAACCCGGGGTTCCCGGAGGGCGCGCGCAAGCTGCCTGCGGGAGACGTCGCTGAGCAGGCGGATCTGGCTGGCGTGGGGCTGGTGGTCGTGGGTCCAGAGGCGCCGTTGGCCGAGGGGCTGGCGGACCGCTGCATCGAGCGCGGCGTGCCGGTGTTCGGTCCCGTGGCGGCGGCGGCGCAGCTCGAGGCCTCCAAGGCCTTCGCCAAGGACTTCATGAAGGCCCACGGAATCCCGACGGCGGACTACGGGCACTTCACCGACGCGGAGGCTGCGCACGCGGCGATCCAGGGGCCCTGCGTGGTCAAGGCGGACGGCCTGGCTGCGGGGAAGGGGGTCTTTGTGTGCGAGGAGGCTTCCAAGGCGCACGAGGCGGTCGACCACATCTTCGGGACTGGGATGGGCGCCACGCAAGACGGCGCTGCTGTTGTCGTCGAGGAGCTGCTGCTTGGCGAGGAGCTCTCGGTGCTCGCGCTCTGTGACGGAGAGCGCTTCGTGCTGCTGCCCCCCGCTCAGGACCACAAGCGCCGCTTTGACCGCGACGAGGGCCCGAACACTGGCGGAATGGGGGCCTACGCGCCCGCCCCGCGGGGCACTCCGGAGCTGCTGGAGCAGGTCTCCCGCGAGGTCATCGCGCCCGTGCTGGCCGGCATGAAGGCCGCTGGGACGCCCTTCCAGGGCACGCTCTACGCCGGGCTGATGCTCACCGAGCAGGGCCCAAAGGTGCTGGAGTTCAACGTGCGCTTTGGCGACCCTGAGTGCCAGCCGCTGATGGTGCTGCTGGACGAGGACCTGGGCGAGCTGCTGCTCTCTTGCGCCCTGGGGGGCCTGGAGGTGCGCCCGCTCAAGGTGCACAGCGGCGCGGCCTGCTGCGTGGTGATGGTCAGCGACGGCTACCCGGGCAGCTACCCCAAGGGGCTGCCCATCCAGGGGCTTGAGGCCCAGCAGGACGGGGTGGTTGTCTTCCAGGCGGGGACCCGTCAGGAGGGCGATGCCGTCGTCACAAACGGCGGGCGGGTGCTCGGCGTGACCGCGCTGGGGGCTGACATCCGCTCCGCTCGCGACGCTGCCTATGGGGCCATTGAGTCAATCTCGTTCCAAGGCGCATCTTTCCGCACGGACATCGCATACCGTGCCCTCTGAGGGGCGCAGGCCCCACCTTTCGATTCCCCACCGTCTGGCTCCCGAGCCAGCAGCCAGCAAAGAGGATTTCCACATGCGCGTACTGATTCTGATGGGCTCCAAGAACGATCTCCCCGTGATGGAGGGCGCCGAGCAGGTGCTCGCCGAGCTGGGCATCGGCTACGAGACCCGCGTCCTGTCTGCCCACCGCACCCCCGACGAGGCCGCTGAGCTGGCCAAGAACGCCCGCGAGTGGGGCTTTGGCGTGATCATCGCCGGCGCCGGCATGGCCGCCCACCTGGCCGGCGTGATGGCTGCGCTCTCCGAGCTGCCCGTCATCGGCGTGCCCGTGGGCGCTTCCTTCATGGGCCTGGACGCCCTGCTGTCCACCGTCCAGATGCCCCCCGGAGTGCCCGTTGCCACCGTTGCTGTCGGCAAGGCTGGCGCCAAGAACGCCGCCTGGCTGGCCGGCCGCATGCTGGCCCTGAGTGATGACGCTCTGCGCGCGCGCATGGCCACCGCCAAGCAGGCCATGCACGACAAGGTGCTCGCCGACGACGAGGCCGTGCGCAGCCGGTGAGCCTGGAGCAGGCCATCGCAGCCCTGCGCGCTCCGGCCGGTGTGGCGCTGGTCCCGACCAGCACGCTGTACGGCCTGAGTGGGCGGGCCGCTGACACCGAGAGCAACCACCGGATCGCGCGCATCAAGCAGCGTCCGGTGGGGCCGCTCATTGTGTTGGTGGACCGCATGCCCGCGGGGCTCGCTGGCAAGGGGCTGGAGGCTGTGTGGCCCGGCCCCGTGACCGTGCTCGTTTCCCCCGATGTCCTGGATGTTCCGGTATCGAGCGCGAACCTGGGGCCCGATGGCCGCGTGGCCGTTCGCTGGGACCCGGACCCCGACGCGCAGGCGCTGATCGCGGCTGTGGGCCCCATCACTTCTACCTCCGCCAACCTGCACGGCGAGCCTCCGCTGCGGGACCCCGGGGCCTGCCCCTTCCCGGTGGACGCGGTCATCGATCAGGGCGTGCTCCCCGAGCGCCCCCCCAGCACCCTGGTGGACTGGGACGCGGGGGTCATCCTCCGAGCCGGCGCGCAGGCTGAGCGTGTCCGCGAGCTGTTGGCGGCGCGTCAGCCCTCGGCCTCTTAGTCACAGGCCCTCTCGTCATAGGCCCTCTCGTCACAGGCCCCATGCCCTTCACCCTGCGCACCCGCATCAACGCCGGCCCCCGAGACTTCACGCGCTTTCCCAGCGAGGGAGAGCCCTTGGGGCAGTCGCTGCTCTCCCTGGTCAGCGACCGGGTGCAGGACGGCAAGCTCCCGCGCCCGGCGGCTCTGGTCCTTCGTCCCCAGGAGGTCCTGCAGATCGATCTGCTCCCGGTTCAGCGGTCCACCGCCGACACCCACCGTTTCCTTGCTGCCTGCACAAGGCTTGAGCCCGACGTCGAGGCCATCGCGCTCGTGGGCGTGCTGGGGCTGCGCTTGAGCCCCCGAGCCGAGAAGAGCGTCCCCGCGCTGGTGGTGTTCGTGGAGTGGCCGGACTGTCGCTGGTGGAGCGCGCAGCGCATCCTGCGGGAGCAGCAGCTCGTCCCCGAGCTTCCGGCCCGCCTGCGCTCCGCCGAGGAGGGGTGGCCGCGGCCCGGCGGGCTGGGCGGCTGGTGGAGTCGCGGGCGGGTAGAGCAGCTCGCGCTGAACGTGCGGAGAAATACACCCACGGTGCATTAGTTGGGGGGAACTCGCTTTGTTTTTGGGGGGAACTCGCGTTCCCCCTGGTGGATTCCGGGAATCCACCACCCCCCTTGCGCGGCCCTTTGGCGCGCACAGCCGCGGAGACCAAAGCCTGCACGTCGTCGCGCCGGGCAGGGCCCGACGCTCCTTTGGTCGCAGGCTTTGGCCTCCGGGCGCGCGTCGGGCCGGTGGGCAACTCGGCCCTGCCCCCCGATCCTACCCATCCCATACAGAATCTCGGTTCAACCCAGCAGATCCCGCAGCATCAGCTACATTGGTCCCGACCAGCAAGGAGAGGACCATGATGATGCTCATCATGTTGAGTGGGTGCCTGGAGACAGGGATATCAGGCGCCGCCGAGACCATCGGGGGCGCAGACGACACGGGGTTGCAGGACCAGGGTCCCGGCCTCACGGGCCAGGACCCGACGGTGCCGGAGCTGACGGCGCCGGAGCCCTTGTGCGCGGAGGAGGGACCCCTCGCTGGGGCCGTGGAGCTCGACGAGAGCTGCGCCCTGGTCCCCGCTGACGCCTTCGACTACGACGGCCAGGTCCTCTGGAGCCGCGCCTTGTGGACCACCGACTCGGACTTCAGCAGGGTCTCCTCCAGCCCCATCGTGGTGCCCCTGGTCGATGACAACGGGGACGGGGTCGCCGACGAGCGGGATGTCCCGGCGATCGTGGCGGTGACCACCGACGCCCGCCTCGATGGGACCGGCCTCACCGAGAGCGGAAAGCTCCGGGCCGTCCGGGGCGACACCGGCGCCGAGATCTGGACCGCGTCCTGGGACGCCTTCGAGTACAACGGGAACCTCGCCGCCGCGGACATCGACGGGGACGGCTGGGTGGAGATCTGCGGCCCCAGCGCCCTGGGGGTGGCCTGCGTCGAGCACGACGGAACCTTCAAGTGGGAGAACGACGAGCTGGACGACTACATGTCCATGCGGGCCAACAGCGTCTCCATCTCCGACATGGACGGAGACGGCAGCCCCGAGGTCGTCGTCGGTGCCGCCATCCTGGACGCAGAAGGGAACATCCTCGGCCTCGGAGAGGAGGGGCTGGGGGGCAAGAACCTCGACTGGGGGGGCGGGCTCATGCGCTACGCCGCAACGGCCTCCGTGGTGGCCGACCTGAACGGTGACGGGACCGAGGAGGTCCTGGTCGGAAACGCCGCCTACGACATCGACGGGGACACCCTCTGGAGCAACGGCGAGGACGACGGCTACGTCGCGGTCGCGGACTTCGATCTGGACGGTGATGGGGAGATGGCGGTCTCCGCCATCAACGAGCTCCGCATCCAGGATCACGGCGGGAACGTGCTGTGCACCGCCAGCCTGCCCTCGGCTTACGGCGCAGGTGGTCCCCCTGTGATCGCGGACTTCGATGGAGACGGTGTGCCCGAGGTTGGGGTCACATTCACCAACCTCTTCGGCGTCTATGAATCGGACTGCTCCCAGCTCTGGAGCAGCGCCGTCTACGACTACTGCCCCGGGACCGCGAGCGCGGCAGCGACCGACTTCGCAGGGGACGGGGTGTTCGAGGTCGTGGTCGCGGACTTTGTGGACCTGCACGTGTTCGCGGGCCCTGACGGCGCCACGGAGATGCGCGGCTTCCCGCACAAGTCGGGCAGCAGCATCCTGCAGCCGGTGGTCGCGGATGTGGACGGGGACGGACAGATCGAGATCGTCTACACCAACCACGACATCGGCGTGGGCGCTGGCTTCCAGTCGGGGATCACGGTCGTGGAGGCCAAGAACGACAACTGGGCCGCGGGCGGCCGCATCTGGAACCAGCACGCGTTCTCCGAGAGCGGGGTCAACCCCGACGGCAGCATCCCCACCGCCGCCCACCGGCCTTGGCTGGACAGCAACACCTTCCGCGGGCAGAGCACGACCTCGACGCTGGCCCTCGCCATCCCCGCGAAACCCGACCTGAGCATTGTGATCGACGATCTGTGTGAGGTCGAGTGTGAGCAGGGCCGCATCGAGCTCTGGGTCGCGGCGACCAACCACGGCCACGCGGACCTCCCCAAAGCGACCGAGCTGCTGATCTACGGCGTCACGCCCACCGGCAACATCCTCCTGGCGCGCGAGCCCGTGGAGTCCCTGCCCGCCGGAGAGCGGACGGCCAGCCGGCGCATCGTCCTGAAGGACCTGGGCGATCTGGAGCTCCTGGACCTGGAGGTCCTCATCGACGGAGGCAGCTCCTTCGACGGCGGCGACGGTGTCCTGGACGAGTGCGTCGAGACCAACAACACCGTCTCCTGGGGCGCGTCGATCTGCGCGGACTGATGCTCTGGCCTCCCTTCCTCCTGGCCGCCTGTGGCTCGGAGTCGACGCCTCCCCAGGTGCCCGGCTCCGAGTCCGCAGACGCCCATGTCCACGCCCTGGTCCGCGAACGCTGCCCAGAGTCCACTCAGCTCTGCGCGGCCATCGCCGACCCGGACACCCGCGGGCGCTGCGAGGGCCTTGCGAGGCCCCACCTGCAGGGCGCCGTCCAGAACGCCCCAGGATGCCCACCGGTCGCCCCCCGCACCGAACTGGGTGACTCCACGCTCACCCTCGAGCCCGACGTCCCATCGCTCCACAAGTACCAGGGGCAGCTCCGCTACTGCGGCTTGCTCCAGCTGCCCCCCGGGGCCGAGGCGTCCATTCACCTCGCGGCCACGCTCCAGGATGGCCGCGTCACCCAGGTCGAGCTCCTGGAGAGCTCCCACCCCGAGCTCGCCGACTGCGCGCAGGGCAAGGTCTCAAGCTGGAGGGCCGCCCAGTACTCCGGCCCGCTGCAGATCCACTTCAAGACCCGCACCCTCGGTGGCCCTGATTCCGACTGGCCCCCGGCAGACTGACCCTCACAGCCCCCGCACGAACCCCGCCAGCTCCGCCACCGTCTCGGCATCCAGTCCCGGATTGTGCACCGCGATCGCCGCATCCACGGTCTCCGCCGACCCATCGTGCAGATACGGAGCGGTGTCCCAGGCGCCCAGCAGCGTGGGGGTGTCCAGCCCGTCAATGGGCCCGTCCCGCCGCATGCCGCTGCCCTCGCTCAGGGTGCCCACATCGTGGCGCACATCCAGCGCGGAGTCGGTGTAGAGCGGGGCCGGGTGGCAGCTCGCACACCCCGAGGCCTCAAACAGCGCCTCCCCACCCTCGGGCTGCCCAAAGGGGCTCTCCGGCGTGGCATCCAAGCTGCGCACGTAGGCCGCCAGCGCATCCAGGTCCTCGCTGCGGCCCTCCTTGGGCTCGCCCAGCGCGTCTGAGCACTCGGCCCAGTCCTCCTCGGAGAGCAGCCCGGTGCCCCCAAAGTGCAGGCGCATGTCGTTCTCGAAGTCCTGGACCTCGTCAAAGTTGCCTGTCCAGTGCATCGGACCCATGGCCTCGCCGGCGCGCCCCTCCAGGCTGGTGGTGTTGCGCAGGCCCTCGCCCCGGTCGGTGAAGTCCCATGTGCGTCCATCCTCCCGCCCGTCTGGATGACAGTGCGTGCAGGCCAGATACCCACTGCGCGTGATCCGCGTGTCCCGGCTGTCCCAGAACAGGCGCTTGCCCGCCAGCACGGTGGCGTCCAGAGGCTCCTGGCTGAGCACCGCGTGCTGCGCCACCAAGGGAGGCTGCCCGCTCACCGAGAGGTCGTAGACCCGCAGCTCCCGGTCCAGCCAGGCGTAGACGTAGAGGCGCTCGCCGGCCACCCACAGATCCCGTGCGCCGCGCCCGATGTCCTGGATGCTGCCCGCCTGGTTGCCCGACCACACGTCCAGCACGCTCACCGACTGGGTGCCCGGGTGCAGCACGTAGAGCAGGTTGCCGTCCCAGGAGCTCGCCGCCGCGATGGAGCGCCCCTTGTCGTCGAACTGCTTGCGGCGCTCGGTGTCCTCGCCGGCGCCCAGATCCACCATTCCCAGCACGGCCACCACGGCGGTCTCGTGGGTGAGGGACTCCCCGCTCAGGTAGGGCCCCCGCCGGCTGTTCGAGTGAAGCGCAGGCACGTACACCCAGTCGCCATCGGGGCTGGGGCAGAGCTGCTCGATCAGGTTGGGGACCCCGCCGGTCGTGGTGTCCGAGTCCGGTTCGTCGTCCAGGGGGAGGGGGATCTCGGTGGCCTCCCCCTCCTGGATCACCCACAGACTCCCGCGGTCCTGGGCCGCCCGGAACCGGCCCACCACGACACGATCCCCGGCCCAAGCGAGGCCACCAGGGTCCGGAACCTCCGCGAACACCGAGAGCCCGCCGTCGAAGAACAGCACCTGGTTCAGGCCCTGCGCGGCGATGAGCCAGCCGCCTTGGTAGGCGAGCACCGCCTTGGCGTGGGCGCCGGTCGGCAGCAGGGTGACCTCGCCGTCGACCCAGAGTTCGGACTCGCAGGCGACCGCTGTGGAGCCCTGGTGGTGGGCCACGGAGTTGGGGTGCTCACAGACCTCCTCCTCCTGCACCTGCCCGCTCTCCAGGTCCACGATCGAGAGCTGGTCGGCCTCGGGGATGACGACGTAGGCCAGGCCGTCCTGGACCTGCATCATGCCCGAGCGGGTGGGCGCGGTCTGGGCCAGAGGCAGGTGCACGCTGACGCGGATCGAGTCGCTGCGCGTGCTCCCGTCCTGTCCGGTAACGCTGAGGACGGCGGTGTAGAGGCCTGGGTGCTCATAGCTGTGTTGGACCACCGCTCCGGCCTGCTGGGTGCCATCGCCCGGGTACCAGACAAAGGCCACCCCAGTCGAGGTGCTGCCGTCCAGGGTCACAGGCTGGCCCAGCTCCACGTAGAGGGCGTCCCCGAGCACCACCTGGGGCGGCGACAGGGTGGGGGACCCGGAGTCCTGGGGCGTGCCCTGGCAGGCCAGCAGCAGCAGGAGCATCAGCGGGCCCCGGCGGTGGTGAAGGTGCTGGTGGTCTGGAGGGCTACCTTGTTGCCGTTGATGTCCTCGATGCCGCCTTCGTGGACGGTGACCACGTAGGTGGTGCCCGGGGCCAGGGGCTCCTTGGGGTGGAAGCTGGCGATGTTCTCGGTGACCGAGCCCCAGCCGTCCACGAAGTCGCCGCCCTCGGCCTGGAGGGTGATGGAGCCGGAGAACACGCTGGAGGGCTCGATCATCTCGTTGAACCCGACGCCCACGCGGGTGCCGGTGGACTGGCCGGTGGCGCCATCCGCGGGCTCGATGCGCAGGACCTGGGGGGCGGCGGTGTCGGGCTCCAGGGTCCAGGGCATGACCGCGCTGGCCTGGCCGGCCACGGCGTCGGCGTCCACGCTCAGGATGGCCACGTTTCCCCAGGGGGTGAGGGTGTCCAGGTCGCCGGTCAGGTTCCCGGTGCCCACCTCGACGATGTTGTCCAGATCGCGCAGGTCGTAGACCTTGGCCCAGTGCGACTCGCCCACGAAGGCGTAGCCCTCGTCGTAGAACACGTAGCCGCCGTTGCCTCCCTCGGAGAACACGTCGCCGACCTTGGTGGGGGCGCTCGGATCGCTCCAGTCGTAGACAAAGAGCCCGCCGCCGCCCTCCTTGCGGGCGAAGAAGGCCAGATCGCCGGAGACGTTGGCGTGGTAGGCCTCGCGGGGCTGGCCGTCGCTGTCGACGATGTCGAAGTCGCCGCCGCCGATGGGCTGGGGGGCCGTGGGGTCGGACACGTCCATGAGCGCCACGCGGGAGTTCTCGGCGCTGTGGACCAGCAGGGTGTTGCCCATCACGAACACGCCGGCCGCGCGCAGGACGGGGTCCCAGGTGTACTGCGAGAGCAGCTCGGGGGCGGTGGGATCGGTGGCGTCCAGGATGTAGATGCCGTTGTCGGCGCCGGCCACGTAGAGCAGCGGGTACTGCCAGAACACGGAGAGCACCGGGCGGGCGTAGGCGTCCGGGTAGAACACGCCCTCCAGCTTCGTGTAGGAGGCGACCGTGGGGCTCTCGACGTCGGTGATGTCCCAGATCAGCACGCCCAGGTTGCCGGTCACCACGGCGTAGTCGCCGGCGTGCGGATCGCCCTCGCGCAGGTGCACGAACCCGGTGGAGTGGGTCTCGCGCATGTAGGGATCAAAGCCCTCGCCGACCTTGACCGGCGCGCAGGGGTCCTCCATCTCGAAGAAGCTCAGGCCGCCGCGCCCGTACTCGGGGGCCCAGGGCAGCACCAGGTGGCCGCGGTAGGGCATCACCTCGTTGTGGTGCCAGGCCTCCTCCTCCTCCCAGCCGGAGAGGTAGGCGCAGTGCTCCCAGAGCTGCTCTTGGGTGAAGGTCGCGGTCGGTCCGCCGGGGCCCCGCAGCGCAGGCATCGCCGAGGGGTCGTCCGGCTGGTGGGGGACCGCGGTGTCTTCGCTGTCTCCGGTGCAGGCCAGGGTGACCAGGAGGGGGATCAGGGGGAGGGAGCGCATCTTTTGCCTTCGCTGGGGGCACAAGGATAGCCCGTGCTGGGAGGCTCGAATGTTGACGCTCTTGCTTGGTCTTGCCTGCTACAAGACCGACTACCTCGCGGGGCCGCAGCCCCCGGTCTACGCGTCGCGGCCCCCGGACAAAGAGGTCTGGAACCACCGAATGATCTACGGGATCATCGAGCTGGAGGGGCCCCTGCAGGTTCAGGAGATCTGCGAGGACGGCCAGTTCTCGCGCATCCACGTCGAGACGGACGTGATCTCCGGGCTGATCTCCTACCTGGTCAACGGCACCCCGGTCGGCGGCTTCCTCTACAGCCCGAACATGATCTACGTCTGGTGCGCCGACGGCAGCAACTACCGCGCCTCCGTCGACTCCGGGACCGTGCTGGCGATGGAGGCCCCTCTGGGCCAGGAGATCCCAGCGCGCATCGGCACTTTTGAGGAGGCCTGCTCCACCGAGCTGGAGTAAAAGCCCCGCCCTTCCCCCTTCTGTTGAGGACCCCATGCTGACCCTGCTCCCGCTGGTCGCTGCCCTGATGGGTGGCTGCTACAAGAACACCATCGAGACCGGCGCCCGCGCCGGCGAGTCCCACACCGAGACCGTGGCCTTCCTGCTCTGGGGCCTGGTCGGCGATGCCTCCTTCGACGTCGACAAGATCTGCCCCCAGGGCGTCGCGCGCATCGAAGAGGAGATGGGCCCCGTGGACGCGGTGCTGAACTGTGTCACCTGCAGCATCTACTCCCCCCGCACCATCACCATCACCTGCGCGGATGGCCGGGCCTACAACCTGCAGGAGAACGCCGAGACCGGCATGAGCACCGTCGTCGCGATGGAGGTGGAGTGATGCTTCGCAAGAGCCTCCCCCTGCTCGCCGCCGGCGCCCTGGCGCTGTCCACCGCTTGCTACAAGGTCGACTACACCACCAGCAAGTCCGACTCCGTGGCGAACAATGCAGACCACGAGGTCTGGCGGCATCGCCTGGTCTACGGGATCATCGAGATGGACGGTCCCTTGCAGGTCGAAGAGCTCTGCGACAATGGGGAGTTCGCCAAGATCCACACCGAGACGGACGTCATCACCTTCCTGGCCTGGGCGGGGACCTACATCGCCACGGGTGTGGTCGGGCTGAACGTGGTGAACGTCTACACGCCCAGCATGATCTACGTCTGGTGCGAGGACGGGACCGCCTACCGCGCCACCGTGGGCGACAACGACATGATCCTGGCGCTGGAGGCCCCCGTGGACCAGCAGGTCCCCGAGCACCTGGGTGAGCCCGCCCAGGAGTGCGCCGAGCCCGGCATCTGAGGCCCCACCCGCCGGCGTGAAACCCGGTGAAATGCGACGCCAGGGGGAGGGCGTTAGTCCGCGCGCACCACGCAATAGAGGTGCTTCAATGCTCGGACTGCTCTCCCTCCTGGCCACCACGGACGCCAGCGCCGCCCAGGTCTCCTTCGACACCCTGAACGGCAAGCCCGCGGGCATCAGCGTCGTGACCGCCACGGTGGCCACCAGCGAGGGCTCCGCGGTCGCGACCGACAACCTCTGCGTGTCGCCCTGCACGGTGGATCTGCCCGCCGGCATGTACACCTTCAACGCCAGCCAGTCCGGCCACATCGCGCTCTCCGTGACGGTCGAGGTGGGCGAAGATGGCGGCACCATCTCCTTCCCCGAGGCCCGCAAGATGGGCGCCGTGGTCGGGGCCATCATCTGCTGCTTCCCCGTGGGGATCTGGTGGGGCTACTTCGACCCCAGCGTCGACGACGTGAAGACCTCCGGCGCTGTGCGCATCGCCGAGTACTGAGCACGCAGGATTGCGTACTTTGGTGAATGACTCCCGAGCGCCGCGCGTGCTAAAACGCCGGCGACCGTCCAATCACACGGAGACACCGTGAAGAAAGTTGTATTCGCAGGACTGGCGCTCACCCTGTTGGGTGGCTGCTACAAGAACACCATGAGCACTGGCGCCCCCGCGGGCGAGGTGCACGAGTCCCAGGCCAAGTTCTTTGCATGGGGCCTGGTGGGTGACAACTCCTACGACCTCGATGCGCTGTGCCCCTCCGGCGTCAGCTCCATCGAGGAGAGCATGGAGGTCACCGAGGCTCTGCTGACCTGCGTCACCTGCTCCCTCTACACCCCCATCCACGTCAAGGTCACCTGCGCGAGCGGCTCCGCCTACCTGATGGAGTCCGACCCCAGCACCGGCCTGGCCAGCGTCACCCCCATGGAGGTGTCCCAGTGAAGAAGCTCCTCACCGCCGCCCTGGCCATCGCCGCTCTGACCGGCTGCTACAAGATCGACTACACCACCGGTGCCAAGTCGGCCGCCAACCCCACCGAGGAGATCTGGCGCAACCGCGTGGTCTTCGGGATCATCGAGCTGGACGAGACCCTCGCCCTGAACGAGGTCTGCCCCTCCGGCGTGGCCAAGATCCACACCGAGCGCGACATCATCACCGGCCTGATCACCCAGGTGGTCGGCGTGATCTACGCCCCCAGCATGATCCACGTGTACTGCGTGGACGGCTCCGCCTACCGGGCCACCATGGACGGTGACGCAGTCGTCGGCCTCGAGGCCCCCATCGATCAGGAGCTGCCCGAGGGCATGTCCTTCTCCGAGGAGTGCGCCGCCGAGTAAGGCGTCCGCACCCTTCAACCACCACGCCCCCTCGGAGTCCGCTCCCTGGGGGTGTGCTGCTCTGGAGCCCACCCCATGAAGTCTCCCACCGCCTGGACCCTGTTGGCCTTCGCCGCCCTCTCACTGGCTTGTTCCGCCGGCGAGGACACACTGGAGCCGACCCCCGAGCCCGTCGCCGAGGCCACCAAGGCCGTCGACCCCCCCAAGGACCTCAAGGGCCAGAAGCTGAACCCGGGGCGCATGGCCCCCATGGCGGGCGGCCCGCTGGGCGTGCGGGGACCCAAGCTGGGCCCTGGCGCCAAGGGCCCCGGCAGCGGCTCCCGCTTCCAGCAGGTGAAGCGGACCTGCTGCACCAACGGCCGGGTCAACCGCCTGCTCGACCGCTACCTGGACCTGCAGGAGGCCATGGTCTCCGGAAAGGACACCGAGGCCGCCTGGGACAAGCTCCACTCCACCGCGCTGGACGCCGAGAAGGAGGGGGCCCTGGAGGCCTCCAGCCTGGCCGCCGTGCAGGCCATCGCCAAGGCGGCCGAGGGCGCCGGGAGCCAGGAGCTCAAGCAGCAGCAGGCGCTGTTCTCGGAGCTCTACAAGCCCATGGCCCAGCTCGTGGACAACCACGGCGGCGGGGCGCGGCCCATCGGGCCCGCCATGGACCCCCAGTCGGAGCTGCGCTGGTTCCAGCGTGAGGGCAAGCCCCAGAACCCCGTGGGCGGCCAGCGCGCGGTCTACGTGGAGTAGCGGGCGAGGGGCGCTCTCGCCGCTACCTGCGCTGTAGCTTCACCTGGAGGATGGCCCGGTCGCTCGCGCGGGTCACCTCCAGGGTGAACTCGCCCTCCTGGAGGGTCTCGCCGACCACCGGGACATGGCCCAGGCGGCTCAAGATGAAGCCCGCCAGGGTCTCGTAGTAGCCCTCGGGGATCTCGAAGCCGGTGCGCTCCAGCAGCAGCTCGGTCTCCACGCGGCCGCGGGCCAGCCAGCTATGGGGGCCGATCTGGCGCACCGCGCGGACCTTCTTGTCCGTCTCGTCGCCGATGTCGCCCACGATCTCCTCCAGGATGTCCTCCATGGTGATCAGGCCGACCGCGCCGCCGTACTCGTCCACCGGGATGGCGATGCGCTGGCGGCGGTTGTTGAACTCCACGAACAGCGCCTCCAGGTCCTTGGACTCGGGGACAAAGAAGGGGGGCCGGGCCAGCTCGCGCAGGGGCTGGTCCAGGCTGCTGTTGTGCAGCAGGTCGCTGTGGTGGACGATCCCGGTGACCCGGTCGATGCGCTCGTCAAAGACGGGGATGCGGCTGTGCCCGCGGCTGACCATCATCTCCACTGCGTCCCGCGCCGTGGCGGTCTCGGGGAGCGCGGAGACCTCGATCAGGGGCTTCATGGCGTCCTCCACCACGGCCTCCCCGAACTCGAACACCCGCTGGATCAGCTCCCGGTCCTCCTGGTCGATCCGGACCTCGTCGGAGCCCTCCAGCAAGAGCACGATGTCTTCGCGGGTCACCGGCCGGGTGGTGTTCTCCTGTCCCCCGGTCATCAACCGGGTCAGCCACTCCAGGACCACCAGCGCGGGGAACAGGGCGGTGCTCGCGACGCTCAGGGGCAGGGAGATCACCGGCGCGAGCCGGTCGGCGTAGTGCTGGTAGATGCTCTTGGGGATCAGTTCGCCAAAGAGCAGGATCAATGGGAACAAGATGGCGACCGTGATGGCCTCGAAGGCGTCCGGGAGCGCCGTCACAAGGGCCGCCGTCGCGGCGGTGGAGGCCGTGACCGTCGAGAGGTTGGTCCCGATGAGGCAAGTGCCCAGCAGCCGCTCGGGCCGCTCCAGCAGCTTGAGGGCGAGCTGGGAGCCCTTGTGGCCGGCCTCGGCCTGGGTCTTGAGCTTGAGGCGGTCCGCGGACACCACGGCGATCTCGGAGCCCGAGAAGAAGCCCTCGGTCAGCAGACACACGCCCACGATGGAGGCGGCGAGCACGGGGCTCATGACTCCACCTCCGGCAGGATGACGGTGAGCTCGGTGATGCGCCGGCCCTCCATGCCCGTGACGATGAAGCGCAGCCCCTCGGACTCCAGCTCCTCGCCCTTGGCCGGCAGGTGACCCAGCGCGGAGAACACGTAGCCGCCGATGGTGCGGTAGGGGCCCTGCTCCAGGCTCACCCCCTGGCTCTCGCAGAAGTCGTCCAGGTCCATGGAGGCGGAGACGCTGAACATGCCCGGACGGATGTGGCTCACCTCGCCAGTGTCGTCGTCCTCGTCCAGCTCGGCGCCCATGAGCTCCACGAGGAGGTCATCGAGGGTGATCAGGCCCGTGACGGTGCCGTGCTCGTCGACCACGATGGCCATGTGCATGCGCTGCAGCTTGAGCTCGCGCAGCATGTCGTCGGCCTTCTTGGTGGTAGGCACGAACAGCGGGGGCTGCAGCAGGTCGACCAGCTCGCGCTTGGTGGGGGGCGGGCCGTCCTTGAAGCGCAGCAGGTCCTTGGACAGCAGGATGCCGCGGATGTCGTCCTGGCCGCCCCGGTAGATGGGCACGCGGGAGAACCCGGTCTGGCGCAGGGTGTCGACCACGCGCGCGTAGGGCGCGGTCAGGGGCAGGGCGACGATGTCCGGCCGCGGGGTCATCAGCTCGCCGACGGTCACATCGGAGAAGGAGAACACGCGGTGGATCAGCTCGTGCTCGACGGTCTTGATGGAGCCGGCGGCCAGGCCCTCGTCCACCAGGCGCCGCACCTGGGCCTCCTCCAGCACGCGGGGGGTGGCCTCGGAGCTGGCCCCCAGGATGCGGATGGCCAGGTTGGCGATGCCCGTCAGCAGGGCGCGCACGGGGGTGATCAGGGTCGCCCAGAGCGTGAGGGGCTTGGCGACCAGGTTGGCGAAGCGGCGGGGGTTGCGCAGGGCCAGGGTCTTGGGCGTGACCTCGCCGAAGAGGATCAGCAGCGGGGTGGCCACCAGCAGGTTCAGCCAGCCCATGTCGGGGGCCAGCTCCAGGATGATGGCCGCGCAGACGCTGGACAGGCTGATGTTGACCAGCTCGTTGCCCATGAGCACAGACGCCAGGGTGCGGCGGGGGCTCTCCAGCAGGCGGAGTACGCTGCTGCCTTCCTCGCGCAGGCGCTCGCGGTCGATGGCCTGCAGGGAGAACAGGCCGGTCTCCGAGCCCGAGAAGAAGCCCGACAGGAAGATCAGCACCACCAGCAGCAGGCCCTTGGGCAGCAGCGCGATGAGGGTCTCGCTCATGCGGGCTCCCCAAAGTGGGTCCAGCCGGTGGGCCAGTCCGCGCCGATCAGGGTGACGCTGGGGTCCGCGGTGGTGTGCCCGATGCAGGTCAGCTTCACGCCCAGGCGCGCTCCCAGAGCCGAGATGGCGGCGTGGTGCTCGGGGGCGGCGGTGAACAGCAGACCGAAGTCCTCGCCGAAGCCCAGAGCGTCGTCCAGTGGGGAGGGCCGAGAGGCCAGAGCGGTGGGCAACGGGAGTGCGTCCGCCGAGATCCGGGCCCCCACACCGGAGGCCGCGCAGAGCTTGGGCAGGTCCTGGGCGAGGCCGTCGGACAGGTCCATCGCCGCGCTCACGAGGCGCTCTCTGGCCAGCGCGGGGCCAAGCTCCAGGGGAGGGCTGGGGCGGAGGAAGTGGGGGAGCAGCTCGGGGATCCCGGCATACCCTCCGGCCGCCGCGCCCAGCACACCACTGACCCAGATCTCGTCCGCCGGCGAGGACCCGCTGCGGGTGACGGGCTCCGCCACGAGCTGGCCGCCCAGGCAGAGGCTGAGCATCGCGGGGCCGGGGCTGCGGGTGGTGTCGCCGCCCACCAGGGGCACGCCGCCCAGCCCTTGGGCCAGTCCTCTGGAGAAGCCGCGCACCCAGTCGCGGTCCACGGGGGCGGGCAGCGAGCAGCCCAGCATGGCCCACAGGCCGGTGGCGCCCATCGCGGCGAGATCGCTGAGGTTGGCCATCGCCAGGCGGAAGCCCACGTCGGCAGGGGAGAAGCGCTCGTCCCAGTGCACGCCCTGCACGAAGCTGTCCTGGGTGAGGACCAGACCGCCGTCCAGGACGGCGCAGTCATCACCAGGAGGCACGCGCAAGGCCGCGTCCGGTCGGGGACCAGCGGCGCTCAACAGGGAGCGGAGTACGAACTGTTCGCCAGGGTCGTCGGGCATGATCAGGGGCTGCTCTGCACTCTACTCGACGGGGCCGGGATCGTCACCGAGCAAGTGCATCTCCCCCTCGCTGATGGTGAAGTAGTAGAAGTCCCGCTCCACGCTGCCATCTGCGGCGAAGCTGCTCCCCGAGGACGCCGGGGTCCCCAGGCTCGCGCCGGCCAGGGCCAGGCGGAACTCCTTGCGGTCGGCGGCCTGGGTGCCCACGGCCACGGCCACGAGCTTGGCGGTGTCCCAGGCGGTGGCGTCGACCACCGAGGGCGTGCGCCCGAACTCGCTCTGGTAGGTGCGCACGAAGGCGCCCACGGCGGGGTCCTCGGCGTTGAACGCGTCCACGAACACGCAGTCCTCGATGTACTTGCCGCCGCCCTTGACCAGCGACTCGTTGTGCCAGCCGTTCAGGCCCACCAGGGGCACGGGGGTGGCGCCGCGGCCGGGGGAGAAGGTGCCGATGGCGAACTCCTCGTAGGCCAGGGCGGAGGCGAGCATGGCCACGCGGCCGTGGCTGTCGGGGATGAAGATGGCGTCGAAGTCCTGCGCGGGCGGGAGCACGACCTTGCTGGGGTCCTCTCCGCGCTCCTCGGCCGCCTTGCGCAGGCGGTAGAGCTCGTTCTTGCGGTCCTCGTAGTTCTTCTTGCCCAGCGCGCGGGCGTCGGCCCGGTAGTCCTTGCCGGCGGGGTCGTAGGTCACGATCTCGGTGACGGTGCCGCCCCGCTTCATGACCTGCTCGACGAAGCTCTCCTTGGCGGCCAGGCCGTAGGGGGTCTCCGGCGCCATGATGGCGAACTTGCTGAGGCCCTGGTTGCCCATGAGCTCGTCCAGCAGGCCGGCGATCTGGTGCTCCGGGGTCATCGCGGTCTGGAAGACCCACTCGCCAGTCTCGCTCAGGTCGATGGCCTGGGAGAGGGTGACCAGGGGGACCTGCGCGGCCTGGGCCTCGGCGGCGACGGGGAAGGCCTCGGACTGCAGCAGCGGGCCGATCACGGCGGCCACGCCCTGCTTGAGGACCAGCTCCTGGAAGCCCTGGACGGCCTTGTCGGGCTCGCCCACGGTGTCGTAGAAAACCAGCTCGGTGCCGCTTCCCTCGAAGGCCAGCTCCAGGGTGTCCCGGATCTGCTTGCCAGGGGGCGCGAACTTGCCCGAGAGGGGGAGCAGGACGCCCACCTTGCGGCTGGAGTAGGGGTCGCCGGCGTCGGCCCGCATCACCACCCACTCGGCCGCCCGGACGTACTCGGAGTCGGGGTAGGTGGCGAGCAGCTCCTGCGCCTGAGCGCGCGCGGCGGCGTGGTCTCCGGAGCGGAGGGCGGACTGTGCGCCCAGCAGGGCAGCCTCGTCTGCAGCGTCGGACAGCGGCTCCACCGGGACCTGGGTTGTGATCTCGGCCGGAACGAGGTCACCGAGATCCGTCTGCACCCGGCGCTGCACGCTGCCGTCGCCGCTCTGGTCGGCGTACTCCACGGCCTGCTCGGCGAGCGCCTTGACCTCCTTCTGGGGGGCCTCCTCCTTCTTGGCCTGGAGGGCCAGCAGGCGGTAGCGGTCGGCGTTCATGGTGTCGGTGGCCAGGTTGTCCGGGACCATCCGCAGGGTCGCCAGGGAGTTCCCCGAGGCCTTGCCGGAGTCGAAGGCCACCAGGGCCATGCCCAGCAGCGCGGCCTCCTTGGCGGGGGACTCCGGGTACTTGCGGGCCACCGACTGGAAGTGGTTGGCGGCGGTCTCGGTGTCGCCCAGCAAGCGCCGCTGCTCTCCGGCCTCCAGGGCCACCAGGGGCATCAGCGCGGTGTCGCTGCCGGTCGCCAGGTAGTCCTCGAGGGTGGCGATGGCCTCCATCCGGTCTTGCGCGCCCAGAGCCCGGGCGTTGGTGACGATGGTGGGAGAGCTGAGCTCTGGATCGCTCCCCTTGAGGATGCCGGGGGCGGCGAGGGCGGGAGAGAGGGCCAGGAGGAGGGCGAGCAGAGGGCGGGTCATGGCGTCAGGTGGGGTCGGGAGGCGAAGAGGGGGCGGCTTCCAGCGTGGAGGCGTGCTCCAGCACGCGCAGCTCGAAGTGCGCGCGCTCGGGGTGCTGGCCGGGGCGGAGGGTGTCGGCGAAGGCCTTGAGGGCGGCGGTCTGGGCGGCGTCCAGGTCCTGGGGCAGCTCCAGCCCCACCTTGAGGTGCAGATCGCCCACGCGGCGCCCCTTGGCGGCGGGGAGGCCTCGGCCCGAGACGCGCAGGGTCTTGCCGGGGGCGGTGCCTGGGGGGACCTGGATCTTGGTGCGCCCGTCCAGCGTGGGGACGTCCACCGTGCAGCCCAGGACCGCCTGGTCGTAGCTCAGGGGGAGCGCGCAGATCAGGTCCTCGCCGCGGCGGCGGAAGAGGGGGTGGTCGTCCACATTGACCAGCACGAGCAGGTCGCCGGGGACGCCGTCGCCCAGGCCGTCGTTGCCCTTGCCGCGCAGCTTGAGCTTCTGGCCGGTGGCCACGCCCTTGGGCACCTTGACCTTGAGGCGGTCGCTGCTGCCGTGGCGGCCCTCGCCGTCGCAGGTCCCGCACTTCTTGACGACCACGTAGCCCTGGCCGTTGCAGCGCGTGCAGCGCCCCTTGAGGAAGCGGCCCTGGCCCTTGCCGCTGCCCTGACAGGCCTCGCAGGTCTTCTTGCCGCCGTCCGCGGCGGCGCCGGAGCCGTCACAGCGACCGCAGCGCACCTGACGGGCGACCTCGACCACCTTCTCGGTGCCGGAGGCGACCTCGGGCAGGGTCACCCGGACGCTGATCTTGATGTCCTCGCCGGGCATGTTCCGGGGGTTGCGGCCCAGCAGGCTGCCGATCGTGTCGGAGACGAACTCCTTGAGCTCGTCGGGGCTGGGGGGCTTGCCATCGGGCTTGTAGAAGGGGCCCAGCCGGTCGTACATGGACCGCTTCTCGGGATCCCCCAGGACCTCCCAGGCCTCCGCGATCTCCCGAAAGCGCTGCTCGGCCTCGACGTCCTCCGGGTTGCGGTCCGGGTGGTACTTGAGGGCGAGCGCACGGAAGGCGCGCTTGATGTCGTCCTGGCTTGCGCTGCGCTTGACGCCCAGCACGTTGTAGTAGTCAAGGCGCGCCAATCGTCGCTCCTGGGGCATGCACCCCTAATACACGCGATGGCACCGGGCCATTTCGCCGGCAGGGTGCCTCAGACGCCCAGGTCCTCGTCGTCGACCAGGTCGTCGTCGTCGTCCCACTCCTCGTCGTCATCCCACTCCTCGTCGTCGTCCAGGTCGTCGAGGTCATCGAGCTCGTCCGCGGCGGCGGCGTAGATGGACTCAGCCAGCGCCTGGGAGGCCTTGGCCAGCTCGTCGTGGGTCTGCTGGATGAACGCGGGGTCGGTGGCGTCCAGGGCCTTCTCGGCCCGGCGGATGGCCTCCGCGATCTCCTCACGCTGGGCGTCGCCAAGCGCGCTGCCGTACTCCTGCAGGGAGCGGCGGGAGGTGTAGATCAGCCCGTCCAGGCGGTTCTTTGCCTCGGCGGCCTCCTTGCGGCGGCCATCCTGGTCGGCGTACTGCTCGGCGTCGGCCAGCATCTGCTCGATCTCGCCGTCGGAGAGGCCCGAGGAGCTCACCACGCGCATGGACTGGTTCTTGCCGGTGCCCAGGTCCTTGGCGGAGACGTTCAGGATGCCGTTGGCGTCGAGCTCGAAGGTGACCTCGATCTCGGGCAGGCCGCGGGGGGCAGGGGGGATGCCGTGGAGCTCCAGGCGGCCCAGGGACTTGTTGTCCTCGGCCATCTCGCGCTCACCCTGGACCACGTGCACGCGCACCATGTCCTGGTTGTCCAGGGCGGTCGTGAAGACCTTGGACTTGCGGCAGGGGATGGTGGTGTTGCGGTCGATGATGGGCTCGACCAGGCCGCGGGCGACCTCGATGCCCATGGACAGCGGGGTGACGTCCAGCAGCAGGATGTCCTTGACGTCGCCGGTGAGCACGGAGCCCTGGATGGCGGCGCCAATGGCCACGACCTCGTCGGGGTTGACCCCGGTGTCGGGGGACTGACCGAAGATCTCCTCGACCTTCTCGCGGATGCGGGGCATGCGGGTCATGCCGCCCACCATGATGACCGCGTCCAGGTCCGCGTTGCGCAGCCCGGCGTCCATCATCGCGTTGACGCAGGGCGCCTCCAGGCGGTCGACCAGGTCCTCGACGCACTCCTCGAGCTTCTCGCGGCTCAGGGAGTACTGCAGGTGCATGGGGCCGGCGTCGCCGGTGGCGATGAAGGGCAGGTTGATGTCGGTCTGGCGGGTGGAGGAGAGCTCGTGCTTGGCCTTCTCGGCGGCCTCCTTGAGGCGCTGCATGGCGACCACGTCGTCGGACAGGTCCATGCCGGCGTGCTCCTCGAAGTGCTCGAGCAGCAGCTCCACGATGCGGTTGTCGAAGTCCTCGCCGCCCAGGAAGGTGTCGCCGTTGGTGCTGCGCACCTCGAACACGCCGCCGTCGATCTGGAGGATGGAGACGTCGAAGGTGCCGCCGCCCAGGTCGAACACGGCCACCCGGCCGTTGCCCTTGCGCTCCTGCCCGTAGGCCAGCGCGGCGGCCGTGGGCTCGTTGATGATGCGCTCGACCTCGAGCCCGGCGATGCGCCCGGCGTCCTTGGTGGCCTGACGCTGCGAGTCGTTGAAGTACGCGGGCACGGTGATGATGGCCCGCTCCACCGGCTCGCCCAGGTAGGCCTCGGCGGTCTGCTTCATCTTGCTGAGCACGATGGCCGAGATCTGGGGCGGTGAGAGGTTCTTGTCCCCATCGCTGACCCACGCGTCCCCCTTCTCACTGGGGAGGATGCGGTAGGGCACCAGCGAGGCCGTGTGGGCGATGGAGTCGTCGTCGAAGCGACGCCCGATCAGGCGCTTGACGGCGTAGAAGGTCCGCTCGGGGTTGGTGACGGCCTGACGACGGGCCACCTGGCCGACGAGGCGCTCACCTGACTTGGAGAAGGCGACCACCGAGGGGGTGGTGCGGCTGCCTTCCTCGTTGGGGATGACCACGGGCTCGCCGTCCTCCATGATGGAGACGCAGCTGTTGGTAGTCCCGAGGTCGATCCCGATGACCTTCGACATGTGTGTGCTGCTCCTGCGGCCCGGTGGGCTTACTCTTCGCTTCCAGCGGAAGCCGACTGCTGTTCTACCTCATTTTCGGCTGGGACGGGGGCCTCCAGGGCCTCCGGTCCGCTGCTGACGGTCACCCGCGCAGCCCTGACCAGGCGGTCATGCAGCATGTAGCCTGCCTGATGCAGCTCGATGATGGTGCCGGCGCTGGCCGCATCCGCGGTGTAACGGATGGCCTCGTGCCGGGTGGGATCGAAGCGCTCGCCCTCGGCGCCGACCCGCGTCAGGCCCATGCGGTCCAGGGTGGACTGGAAGTGCCGGAGCACCATCTCGACGCCCTCGACCATCTTCTCGGGCGGGGTGGTGTCCGCGTGCTGGAGGGTCAGGTCCAGGTTGTCCAGCACCGGCAGCAGCTCCCGGAAGAGCTTGTCCTGGCCGTACTGGGTGCGCTCGGCCAGCTCCTTGTGGTGCCGGTTCTTGAGCCGCTCCCGCTCCGTCTCCATGCGGGCGAGCTCGGCCCGGCCCTCGCTGAGCAGGCCCTCCCACTCCTGGAGCTGGACCCGCTGGTCCTCCAGGCGCAGGGACATGGCGTCGTAGGCGTCCTGTTGACGGCGCCGGAGCACGGAGAGCTTGCGGGCGCGGAGTTTGTGCTTGTCCGCCTCGGCCTGCACCTCGACGAGCTGCTCGTTCAGGGTCACGAGCTGCTGCTGCTGGAGGGAGACCTGGTCGCGGAGGGTGGCCAGCTCGGCCTCCAGCTCCGACCGGCTGCCCTCGCCGGCCTCCAGAAGGCGCTCCAGGTCGCCGGTGTCACTGGGGAGCGCCTCGGCCTCCAGGGTGACGGAGTCGTTGGCGCCCTCCAGGGCGGAGGCGTCGATCTCCACGGAGAGGTCCAGGCCCTCCTCGTCCAGCTCCACGGAGAGCTCGTCCTCGGCCATCTCCACGGGGGGGAGGGGACCGGTCGCTGGACGGCTCAGGGACTGCTCGGCCTCGGAGAAGGTGGCCGCGATCTCGGCCATGATCTCCTCGGTCCCGACCTCCTCGTCCAGGGTCACGACCTTGGAGCGCTTCGCGCCGCCGAAGCGCTTGTCGACTGCGGCGACCGCCTCCTTGAGGAGGTCGTCGTCCATCTGGAGGCTGAACTCGCCCTCGCTCGATTTCGGACCTGACACGGCGCACCTGAGTGGGGGGAGATTGTCGGAGTTTTGAAAGCGGTGGTCAAGTCACCGCGGCGTGGAGCGCCGAAGCCGCTGCCAGAGTGAGTCCATCGGCCAGGGTCCAGCCTCCAGGGCCCAGCCGGAGGTGCCCATCCTCCAGCCGGAGGGTGCCCCGGTCCAGGTGGGGGCGAATCGCGTTCACGTCCAGGGTGAACCCGGTGGCGCGCAGGCGATCCAGGGGCACGCCGTCCACGTGGCGGAGCGTGCTCAGGAGCAGGTCCAGGGCGAGCTGTTCGGGGGCGGCCGACTCCTCCTCCCAGCTCAGCGGGTCGGCGATGAATGCGGCGGGATCGGCGGTCCCGAGGGTGCGTACGCCTTGGGGGGTGAAGCCGTGGGCCCCCGCGCCCAGGCCCACGTAGGGGAGCCCGCGCCAGGTGGCCTCGTTGTGCTGGCTGCGGTGCCCCGGCCGGGCGAAGTTGGAGACCTCGTAGCGCTCCAGCCCGGCGTCCTGGAGGCGGGCCACGATGTGCAGGTACATGGCCTCCCAGGTGTCCTCGTCGGGGAGCGCGACCCGACCCGAGTCCACGGCGCGCCCCAGCCAGGTCCCGGGGTGAGCCGTCAAGCCGTAGAGGCTCACGTGCGGCACCTCCACGCTCAGCAGGCGGTCCAGATCGCGGTCGAGCTGGGCCAGGGTCTGCCCGGGGAGGGCGAAGATGAGATCGGCCGAGAAGCTGCGGAATCCGGCGGCGGCTACCGTCTCCAGCAGGGTGATGGCCTCGGCTGCGCTGTGGGCCCGGTGGAGGAAGCGTGTGTGGTGCTCGTCAAAGGTCTGCACACCCAGTGACAATCGCGTGATGCCCGCGCTCTGCCACGCGCCGATGGACGCCAGCGAGGTGCTGCTGGGGTTGGCCTCCAGGGTGACCTCGCTTTGGGGCGAGAGTGCAGAGATGACCCGGGCGAGCTGATCCGGGGGGTGCAGGCTGGGGGTCCCTCCACCAAAGTACAGGCTGTCCACCTCCCCAAAGAGCGGCTGCATGGCCCCCCACTGGGACAGGAGCGCCTGGGTGTAGGCCACCTGCGGGGGGGCGCGGTCCACGTGGACGTTGAAGGAGCAGTAGTGGCAGCGGTGCCGGCACCAGGGCAGGTGCACGTAGGCGCCCTGGGTGGGCTTTCGGCTGGTCATGGAGCGGTTATAGCCGGGGGTCTTGCATGTTGAAGGAGCGTCGATGACGCGTCAGTCTCCCCGGGTGCTGGTGGATCACTTCGAGGGCGCGCCGGTGGCGGCGGTCTACCTGTGGATCGACGCCGGCTCGGTCGAAGAGGGGCCCGATCAGCACGGGGCCGCGCACTTTGTGGAGCACATGCTCTTCAAGGGCACCGAGCGGCGCTCCCTGGAGGAGCTCGCGGGCTTCGTGGAGGGCATGGGCGGGGAGATCAACGCCTACACCTCCTACGAGCGCACGGTGCTGCACGCGACGGTCCCCGCCGAGCACTGGGAGCAGACCCTGGAGATCCTGGTCGACATGGCACTGAACCCCCGCTTCGACCCCACGGAGCTGGAGCGCGAGCGCGAGGTGATCCTGGAGGAGATCCGCGGCGGTCAGGACGACCCCATGGGCACCCTGGCCGAGGAGGTCGCCCGCACCCTCTTCCACGTCCACCCCTACGGCCGCCCGGTGATCGGCAGCAGCGAGAGCGTGCGCGGCATGACCCGGGAGGCGCTGATGGCGTTCCACCGGGAGCACTACCGGGCCGACCAGCTCGTGGTGGGGGTCTCCGGTCCCATGGCCCCGGAAGCGGTCGTGAAGAAGGTCGAGGAGCTGGTGCCGTCCGCCCCCAAGCGGGAGCGCCCACCGCGTCCCACCGAACCCCGGCAGCAGGGGCTGCGGGTGCTGCAGATCCCCGGCCGCTTCGAGGAGCCCCTGCTGGAGCTCTCGTTCCGCGGGGTCTCCGTCGAGGACACCGAGTCGGCTGCGCTGGACTGTCTGATGCTGCTCCTGGCCGGGAGTCCGGCGAGCATCCTGGGGGAGCGCCTGCAGCTCACCGGGCTGGCGACGGAGACCTGGGCGTGGTCGGAGACCGAGCGGGACCCGGGCATGCTGACCGTGGGCTGCGCGCCGCTGGAGGGCCAGGAGCTGGCCTGTCTGCAGGCGCTGGGCCAGGCGCTGGCGGAGCTGCCCGAGCTGCTGGGCCTGGCGGGGTTGCACCGGGCCCAGGCGCAGATCCTGTCCGAGAAGGTCTTCCTGCAGGAGACGGTCGACGGCCGGGCCCACGACATGGTCTGGTACGCGGCGCTGCGTGGGGACCCGGGGGCCGCGGAGCTCTACCGGGCCCAGGTGCAGGCGGTGGACCTGGACAGCCTGCGCAAGGCGGCGCGCTACCTGGATCTGGACCAGGCGGTGCTGGGGGTGCTCAGCCCCAAGGAGCTGCCGGAGCCCAAGCTGCGGGCGGCCCTGCAGGTGCCCGCGCCTCCGGCCCGGAAGGCGCGCCCGGCGATCGAGCAGTTCACCCTCTCCAACGGACTGCGGGTGGTGCTGGAGCCGCGCCCGGTGCCACTCGTGGCCGCGCGCCTGGCCGTCTTGGGGGGGCAGCTCGCGGAGACGCCGGGGACCGCCGGCATCTCGCAGCTCTGGGCGAGCTGTGTGGGCGCACCTGGGCTCGGGCCGCGGGAGCTCGCGGAGCGCCTGGATCTGGCGGGCGGCGTGCTCGCGGGCTTTGGCGGCCGGCAGTCCATGGGCCTGCGCTGGGAGCTGCCCGGCGAGCGCATGGACCTGGGCCTGGAGATCGCCAGCGGCATGCTCACGCGCCCGCACTTCCCGGCGGACGAGGTCAAGCGGGGCCGGGCCGAGCTGCGCCATGACTGGTTCGTGAGCCAGGACGACCCGGGGACCCTGGCGGAGCGCGCCCTGCGCGAGCAGCTCCTGGGCCCGCACCCCAACGCCATGCCGCGGGGGGGAAAGCCGGCGAGTCTGGCCCGGATGGGCGTGAGCAGCCTCAAGCGCTTGCACCGGCAGCGCATCGCCCCCGAGGGCATGGTCCTGGCCCTGTCCGGCGCGGTGGACCCGGAGCGCACCCTGGAGCGCGTAGAGGCCCTGTTCGGCCGCATGAGCGGCGCCGGCGCCCCCATGGAGTCGGTGAAGCCGCTGGCCCAGGCCGGCGAGCGCCGTATCCCCATCAAGCGGGAGCAGGCCCACGTGCTGCTCGGCTGGCCCGGCCTCTGTCACGGCGACCCCAAGGGGCCGGCCCTGGCGCTGGCGGTGACCTGCCTGAACGGGCAGGGCGGGCGGCTGTTCATGGAGCTCCGCGAGAAGCGGGGGTGGGCCTACTCGGTGTCGGCCTCCACGGAACAAGGGCTGGAGCTCGGGGTGTTCACTGCGCACATCGCCGTCGCGCCGGAGCTGGCCGACAAGGCCCGCGTCGGGCTGGAGGAAGTGTTGCGCAGCTTTGCCCAGGACGGGCCCACCGCCGAAGAGCTGGAGAAGGCCCGCCGCGGCATGCTGGGGGGCCGGGCCATGGGGCGGCAGCGCTCGGCGTCGCGGGCCCTGGACCTGTGCCTGGGCGCGCTCTACGGGAAGGACCCCGCGACCGTCTGGGAGCAGGACGAGGCGGCGATCCGGGCCTGCACTGTGGCGCAGGTGCGGGACACGATAGGGGAGATCCTGGAGGGCCCCCAGGCGGTGGTCTTCGCTGGAGGCCTGCGTTGAAGTTCCTCTCTCTGCTCGCTGGCGCTGCCCAGGCCCAGTCCTGGAACGAGCCCCCCCCGGCGCTGGATCTGAGCGCCGCGGAGATCTCCGCGCTCGAGTCGGGAGAGGTCATCGTCCGGCAGGCCCACGAAGAGCGGGGCAGCACCGGGTCCTCGGCCGCCCTGGTGGACGGCACGCCGCAGGAGTTCTGGGACGTGGTCCTGGACTTCGACAGCTACGTGCGCTTCCTGCCCTACGTGACCCAGAGCTGGACGGACGACCCCGCCCCGGGCTCCCCCAGCAACGCGCTGCGCTGGGGCATGGAGCTGACCACCAAGGGCGTGGTCACCCGCTACCGCATCGACTGCCTGCTCTACGACGAGCAGGACTACATGGTCTGGGAGATGCGCCCCACCGGCTACTCCCCGCTGGCGGCCAGCCGCGGCTGGTGGCGGGTGGAGCCCTGGCCGGCGGACCCCACCAAGACCCTGGTGGTCTACCAGGTGCAGGTGGAGACGGCGTGGTGGCTGCCGGAGCGCGTCCACAAGTACGCCGCGGACATGGGCCTGGAGACCACGGTGTCCCAGATGCGGCGGCAGGTGACTCTGCGCCGGTCTCGCTGATCCGCCTGCTAAGCTGACGGCATGTCCGACGACACCAAGGCCAAGGATCTGCTGCGCGGGGGCATGCGTGCCCGGGAGCCCATCGGCTCGCGGATGCTGGACCGCGTCGGCAGGCGGCGCAAGCAGGGGCCGGGCAGCGAGCGCCGCTCCAAGCTCTTCGCCCGCATGGGCCTCGCGGACCCCTACGATCCCGACGCCAAGGAGCGTCCGCTGCAGATCGGGTCGGTGGGCCTCAAGCTGGACAAGAAGCGCCAGCCCGCGCCCCACGCCCGGGTGAAGGAGCCCAGGAAGCCCAAGGGCCGCCCGGGGGGCAAGGCCAGCGCCGCCGGCGAGCGCCCCCAGTGGAACCCCAAGGGGATCCCCAAGGCCAAGCCCAAGCCCAAGCCGCGGCCCAAGCAGGCGCCGCCCAAGCCCAGCAACGTGCCCGCCAGCCGGGTGCCGCGTCGCCCGGGGACCAAGCCGCCTCCTGCGCAAGCCCAGCCCACTGCGCCGCCCGAGGTCGCCGAGGGTGAGCCGCCGCGCCTGGGCCTGCCCCCCAAGGCCCCAAAGCCCAAGGGGCGCTTCCGCATGCGCCGCACCTCGACTTCGGGACCCAAGGTCCGCAAGGTGGAGAAGGCCCAGCCAGCCCCGGTGGTGGAGACGAGCACTCCGGAGGCCACCCAGCCACCTCCTCCCCCCAAGAAACCGGTGGAGCGCAGCGCCCCGCGGGGAGACGTGGGCCTGGACGATCTCTTCGGGATGGGCGGCGGCGAGGGCCGGATGCGCATGGGCCGGCGCAAGAAGGGCGAGTAGCCCAGAAAACTCGGGCCGCGCTTTCGATCCGCGGGCTGTGGGGGGTCCAATCTCTGAGCGTGGCCTTTGCGGCGCGCCCGGACTGCGGCACCCTGATCGCAGATTGACCCTGGAGTTCCCATGACCTGGACCCTCTTGGTGGGCTTGAGCGCCTGCACCGGCGGCGGTGAGACCCTGGACACCGCCCCCGAGGCCACCGTCACGCCCTACATCTACGAGCAGGACGAGCCCGTCGCGCCCGCCTTGAGCCCCGCGGAGGTCGAGCTCGCCGCCACCGAGGTGCTCGCCAGCCTGCTGGAGCTCAACGCCGCGCCCATCGTGGACGCCTACTTCCTGGCGATGGCAGGTCAGCAGGGGGACTGCCCGGACTACTACCAGAACGACGGCAACGTGTACTGGTACGACTACTGCTATGCCGACGATGGCAGCTACTTCTCCGGCTACGGCTTCGGCTACCTGTACGAGGACACGGCCGCCGACGGCTACCTCTACAACGGCGGCGCGGTCTACACCGTGGCCGAGGTCACCACCTCCCAGGGCTACACCTTCTCCGGCGGAGGCAACGCCCAGGCGCTCGTCGCGACCGCCGACATGGAGAGCGGCGCCCACGCGGTCCCGCACACCATCTACAGCAGCGTGGTCTCCGGAGCGTTCGCCTACGACGGGCCCAGCGCGGCCGGGACCTGGCTGGAGAGCGCGCTGACCCCCGACCTGACGCTCTACAGCTACCGCATCCCCGAGAACGAGATCTACCCCGGCTACTACGGCACGGTGATGCAGGCCAACGGCGGCGTCGGCGGGTTCGTGGGAGAGGTCAGCGCGGCCGTCCTGGACAGCTTCACGGTCATGACCAGCCCCCTGACCGCGTGCCCCGTGGAGCCCGCCGGGATGCTCTCCGTCCGCGACACCGAGGGCGTCTGGTACGACATCCTGTTCGACAACACCACCGAGGAGGGCGAGACCATGGACCCCGACCTCTGCGATGGCTGCGGCACCATCTATGTCCAGGGGGAGGCAGCGGGCGAGGCTTGCGTGGACACATCTGTGCTCACCGCCTGGGAGGTGTCGCCATGGTGATGCTCCTGCTGGCCTGCTCCACCGGCGAGGTCACCTCGGCGCAGACCGGCCCGGAGCTCAGCGACACCCAGCGCCTGATCCGCGCCAGCCTGGACCTGCGGGGTGTGCGCCCCAGCACCCAGGAGCTGGCCGAGTACCAGTCGGGGGCGCTCTCCTACGAGGAGGCCGTCGACGCCTTCCTGGTGGACCCCCGCTTCGCCGAGCGCAGCCGGGACGTGTGGGCGGAGATCTTCCTGACCCGCAGCGAGGCCTTCGCCATCGGCCCCGAGTCCTACGGGATGGGGGACGCCGAGCGCGCCGAGTACGAGCGCAGCATCGGCGAGGAGCCCCTGCGCATCGTCGGCCAGGTGGTCGAGCAGGACCTGCCCTGGACCGAGGTGGTGACCGCCGACTGGACCATGTCCAACGAGATGCTGGCCACGATCTGGCCCATCGGGGACTACGCGGGGCCCGGCTGGCAGCAGGCCCACTACGACGACGGGCGGCCCCACGTGGGCGTGCTGAGCACCAACGCGATGTGGTGGCGCTACACGACCACCACCTCCAACGCCAACCGCAAGCGGGCCAACAACATCAGCCGGATCTTCCTGTGCAATGACTACCTGACCCGGCCCATCGACTTCGACCGCAACATCAACCTGCTGGACGAGGGGGCGGTCGCGGACGCGCTCCAGAACGACCCGAGCTGCGTGAACTGCCACAGCGGCCTGGACCCCATCGCCAGCTACCTGTTCGGCTTCTTCACCTACGACCCCGGCAACCCCCTGGAGGTCACCGAGTACCACGCCGAGCGTGAGCTGCTCTGGAAGGACTACATCGGCGTGGGGCCGAGCTGGTACGGCAGCCCCGGCTACAACCTGACGGACCTGGGCCAGCAGATCGCTGGCGACCCGCGCTTTGTGGAGTGTGCGGTGGAGACCGCCTGGACGACCACAATGCGGCGGGACGCCGTGGAGTCCGACGCGGACCGCCTGACCGCCCACCGCGAGGCCTTCCTGGCCGGCGGGCTGACCTGGCGCTCCCTGATGCGCTCGGTGGTGCTGGACCCGGTCTACGCCCAGTCCGGTGACCAGGAGGGCGCGGTGGGCCGCAAGATGGCCACCCCGGACCTGCTGGCTAGCCAGATCGAGGACCTGACCGGCTTCGCCTGGACCTACCAGGACTACGACCTGATGCGCAGCGACCGGGTGGGCTACCGCCTGCTGGCCGGCGGCGCGGACGGCTCCAACGTGACCGAGACCGCGTCGGCCCCCAACGCGACCATCGTGCTGGTGCAGGAGCGCCTGGCCGAGGCCGCTGCCTGGTACGCCGCCGAGCAGGACTTCGAGGGCAGCGAGGGCCCGGGGCTGTTCACGGTCTCCGCCTCCGCGACCCCGGAGAGTGACCTGGAGGCCATGACGGCGCAGATCCAGGCCCTGCACTTCCGGATCTTCGGGGCCAGCGTGTCCTCGGATGGGCCCGAGGTCGCCGCCAACCTGGAGCTGTGGTCAGCGCTGTATGCGGTGGACCAGGATCCGGTGGCCGCCTGGGCCGGCCTCCTCTCCGTCCTCCTCCGTGACCCTGACTTCCTGCTGTACTGAGAGGCACCCATGATCAAGCGACGCACGATGCTGGGCGGCCTGGGCGCAGGCCTGCTGGCGATGGGCGCCCCGAGCCCCTTTGGGGTGGCGCGGGCCAACCCCCTGACGGACTCCCAGCTCAAGTTCATCTTTGTGTTCAACTCCGGCGGCTGGGACCCCACGCGGGTGTTCGTGGACGGCTTCGACCACGCGGCCATCGACATGGAGTCCGACGCCGAGCGGGGCAGCGCGGGGGGCATCGACTACGTGGCCCACGCCTCCCGGCCCAGCGTGGACGCCTTCTTCGAGGCCTGGGGCGCGCAGAGCCTGGTGGTCAACGGGATGCTGGTGCGCTCCATCGCCCACGAGATCTGCACCGTACTGGCCATGACCGGCGACTCCTCGGGTCTGCGTCCGGACTGGCCGGCCATCCTGGCCAACGCACAGCGCGCGGACTTCACCATCCCCCACGTGGTGCTGGATGGCCCCTCCTTCCCCGGAGACCTGGGCGTGGCCGTGGCCCGCGCGGGCGGGGGAGGGCAGCTCGACGCGCTGATCGACGGCTCGGCCCTGGACCTGTCGACGATGGCCGCCGGCGGCCCCTCACACCCCGCCGAGGGCATCCTGGACAGCTACATGCTGCGCCGGGCGGGCGCGCGCGCCGAGGGGACCCAGTCCGCCCTGGAGGCCTCCCTGACCAGCGACCTGCACCACGCGATGGAGCAGGCCCGCAGCCTCAAGGACCTGCGCTACGTGATGGACTTCTCCGCCGGCAGCACCCTGGGCTCCCAGGCACAGGTCGCCGCGGATCTCCTCACCCTGGGCGTCTCCCGCTGCGTGACCCTGCGCCAGGCCGCGAACTGGGACACCCACGCGGACAACGACGCGCTGCAGTCGCCGCTCTGGGAGAGCCTCTTCGACGGGCTGAACCAGCTCATGAGCGTGCTGCAGACCACCCCCGGCACCCTGGCGCCCACCCTGGCCGAGGAGACCGTCGTGGTCGTGCTCTCCGAGATGGCGCGCACCCCGCAGCTCAACGGCTTTCTGGGCAAGGACCACTGGCCCTACACCTCGGCCATGCTGGTGGGCCCCGGGCTCAACGGGGGCCGCGTCTACGGCGGGCTGGACGACAACGTCTACGGGCGCAACATCGACCCGGTCAGCGGGGACATCGGGGGCGAGCAGATCTTCTCCGCGGAGGCCCTGGGTGCCACCCTGATGGCCCTCGCCGGCGTCGATCCGGGCCCCTACGTGCAGGGCGTGAGTCCCATCCTGGGGATGCTCAAGTGATCGCCTTGATCCTGCTCTTTGGCTGCGCAAAGGACGCCCCCCAGGACAGCGCCTCCGAGCTCTGCCAGGACGCGCCGCTCACCACCTACGACAACTTTGGCCAGGGCTTCATGCTCCAGCACTGCCAGTCGTGCCACGCCTCGGAGAGCCTCGAGCGCAACGGGGCCCCAGAGGCGGTTCACTTTGATGACGAGGAGGCTGTGTGGCAGCACGCCGATCGCATCCTCACCCGCTCCACCGGGGACGCCCCCGACATGCCCCCAATGGGGGGAGTCACCAGCGAGGACAGGCTGAGGCTGGAGCAGTGGCTGCTCTGCGAGTGAGCCCAGAGCGAAAGAAGCCAGCCCCGAGGGGCCGGCTCCTTTGAGAGAAGCGCTGTCGGCTACTTGCCCGACTGCATCAGGCCCGGGGGGCACTCCATCTTGGCGTTGACCCGGTAGTAGCCCAGCTCGTCGGCCCAGATCTCGCCCTCGTAGGGCCAGGACTGGTAGCCGCGACGCACGCGCTCCTTGCGCTCGGCCTTGCGCTGGGCGTCGGGGATCTGCCCGATCTCAGCGGCCTGCTCGTAGAGCTTGGTCTCCAGGCGCAGCATGTCCAGCTTGGCGATCTCGGTGTCGGTCAGCATGGACGAGAGCTCGCGCACGTCGGCCTCCACGCTGTCCTTGACCCGCTGGCCGTTGGACTGGATCAGGCTGTCGCGGCGCTCCTTGAGCATGCCCTGCGCGAAGCTGACCCACTCACCGGAGCGGCCCTCCAGCAGGGAGAGCTCCTTGTCGGCGGCGTCCACGCTGGACATGGCCTCGGTGAAGGTCTTGTCGAAGGGCAGGTCGCGGATGACCATGGCGGGCAGCTCGGACTCGCCGCTCTCCACGAAGCTGCGGCCGTCGGCCCACACGTCCTGCGCGCTCATCCCCGCGATCTGGGGCTCCAGGTCGTCCCGGAAGGGGGTCCACCGGGCCTGGAACTTGTCGATCTCGGAGCTGGCCTCCGGGAACTTGCAGATCAGGAAGAGGCTGTAGGTGCGCAGCAGCTCCGCTTCCGGGAAGTACCACTCCCCGTAGAACTCGGTGGTGTGCGTGTGCAGGATGCCCAGGGCGCCGTTGACGTCCTGGATGCGGAAGTGGGCCCACCCGCGCTCGAACTGGGCCTCGGGCCAGAAGTGGCTCTCCCGCCGGACCTTGGCGTAGTACTCGATGGCCCGGGGGTAGTTGCCCGAGGCGTAGTAGGTGCGCCCGATGTTCAGGTTCACCGTGTCGAGCAGCTCGGGGTCCTTGATCTGCGCCTGCGCGGTGAGCAGGGCGACCAGGGCGTCGTTGTAGCGGTTCTGCTGGGCGAGCACGACGCCCTTGAGGGCCAGGGCCTTCTCGGCGTCGGGGCCCTTCATGTCCACCAGCGCCAGGATGCCCAGGGCGGTGGAGTAGTTGCCCTGCACGTAGGCCCCGCGCGCGCCCAGGTAGGCGATGTGGGAGCGGGTCTCCTTGTCGGCGTCGAAGCCGACGTTCCCGGCGAAGGTCTCCTCAAGCAGCGCCTGGTCCCCGACCTCGGTGCCGAGCTCCAGGAAGCGGGTGACGACCTGCTTGGAGCTGGCCTCGGGGTCGAGCTTCATGCCCTCGGACCAGGCCAGAGCGCCGGCGTAGCCGAAGCCCTCCTTCTCCAGCAGGCCACCCAGGCGGATCCAGGCCTGGCCGTGACAGCCAGCGAGCTCGCCGTTGTTGAGGACCACCGCCAGGGTGTCCATGGCGGGGCCCACGTTGCCAGCGGCGACCTCGGTCACGAAGGGAGCGAAGACCTCCTCGCTGTTCTCACAGAGGGCGGCCTCTTCCGTCTCTGCCTTGTCCTGACCCCGGCGGGAGGAGCGTCCCTGCGCGAGGGCCAGCGAGGGCAGGGCCAGGAGCACCAGGCCCAGGCCGATGGTGCGCCGACTGGTCACTGGGCCTCCCCGAGGCGGGAGAAGCCCACGTGGATACCCACGTTCTGCTTGAGGGCCCAGGTGCCCGACTGCTGCCGGCTCTGGGCCATGATGTCGTCGCGGATCTCGATGCGGATGGCGGTGTCGTCCCCGCGGAAGACGCGCATGCCGATGCCGATGCCCACGGTGGGGGCCACGGCCAGGTACTTCTCACCCCAGGTGAGCTGCTCCACCGTCACGCCGCCCACGATGGGGATGTAGACGTCGTGGTGGTAGATGCGCTCACCCTGCCAGTTCATCTTGGCGTAGATGGGCGACCAGGTGATGCCCGCGGTCAGGCTGCCCAGGTACCTGTAGGTCTCGGGGCTCAGGCCGTAGGCCACGCTGGTGACCTCGCGGTAGGCGGCGTTGGGCAGGCCGTAGCCCACACCAAGCTGGGCCTCCCAGCTCATGGTCTCCGACATGTGCTTGCCGTAGGTGCCCTGGAGCTTGGGGGCGTAGAGGAAGGGGTCGAAGGCGATCACGCCCAAGGACACGCTCATCTCCGAGCGGTCGGTCTTGGGGTAGAGGATCTTCTGGACGACGGAGATCTCCTCGTTCTTGAGGGTCCCGAGGTCCACGGTGTCTTGGGCCAGGGCAGGGGAAGCCGAAAGCGCAGCAGCGAGCAGCAGGTTCATTTTGCGTCTCAGAAGGGCAGGGTGCGGGGCTGGCCCTCGAGGGGCTTGTAGAAGATGTCGACGTCGTCGCCGTAGTCAGGGACGGCGCTGCCGTAGAAGCGGATGGCGTTCTCGGAGGCGTCGTACTCCCAGCAGTCGCAGGAGGGCTCGTCTTCGCCGTCGGCGTAGTCGGCGTCCGTGGCGATGCGGATCTGCTCGCCGTCCACGTAGACCAGCAGGGTGGCCACGTCGGGGACGGACTGCAGGGGGAAGGAGAGCAGGAGCTGGTTCAGCAGCGCGCCCAGGTCCTCCAGGTAGGTGGCGAAGTCCGCGACCTCACAGTCGCCGCCGGCGCCGGGCTCCGCGATGACGCGGTAGAAGCCCTCGGTCTCCTCGGCCATGGCCTGCAGGCGCTCGACGCCCTGGGAGGCGCCACCCTGGCAGGTGTCCGGGTTGGGGCCGATGATGGCGAAGCGGTAGCGGGCGCCGAAGCGATCCATCAGACCCAGGTAGGTGCTGGGGTCCTCGTCGCCGATGCTGAGGCGCCGGGAGAAGTCGCCCTCGTCGGTGACCACCACGAAGATCACGGTGGAGTCGGGGCGCAGGAAGTTGGACGTGTTGATGTCCGCGCTCTCCAGGGCGGACTCACCGCCCACGCACTCGTCGGGAGCGGTCTCGGGGTCCACCGCGCGGCAGGTCGCCTCGAAGGCGGCCTCCAGGGGCTCCTCGTTGCCGGAGCCGCAGTGGTCGGTCCAGGCGTCGATGCCGCCGCAGAGGCAGTCCAGGTACTCCTTGGAGATGAACTCCGGGGTCTCCGGCGCCGAGCCGTCCTCCGGGCAGGTCAGCTCGAAGTCGTTGGGCAGCGTGGCCTCGTTCCAGCAGGTGGCCTCGCAGAGCAGGTTGCGCTGGAAGGCGCCCGCGACGTCCTCGTCGGTGTCCTCGACGACGGAGGGATCCCCAACCAATGCGCCGGCCACACCCGGCGGCGTGCCGCCGGGGTCCTCGACCGAGGTGGTGGTCACCGACAGCCCGTAGTCCAGGTAGGCCCCGCGCGCGGAGGTGTACTGGATGTAGGCGTCCACCGCATCGCTGGAGCTGCCCTCAGGCAGCGCCCCTTCCGTCGTCAGGGTGTCGATGAACACCTGGAAGTTCTGGGCCAGGGCGGTGGCCTCCTCCTCCATGGACGGCGAGTTGTCGATGATGAAGACGATGTCGGCGTCGTTGGAGAAGCTGGCCTGCTCGTAGCCCGCCAGGCGGAACATCTCGTAGCTGTTGCAGCTCGTGAGGAGCAGGCTGCCAGCGAGCAGGGGGAGGGCTGCGCTGACGCAGCGATTTGGGCGCATAGGAGGGGCCTCGATCGGGGGCACGTCTGCCAAGGATACCGGCGCAGTGTAGGGGACCCCCTCTCTGTCTGCAAGGCCCGGTCCAGCCCCTTACGGCCTTTTGTCCACCCCTCAACGAGGCGGCCTCTTGAGCCGAGGAGGTATCCAACGGAGGCTCCCCAATGAGCGCAGCCCTCAAGCTCTCAGAGCGCCGCATCGCCGCCCGCATGCCCATCCGGGTCATGGTGGAGTACGAAGCGGTCGAAGACTTCCTGATCGACTACACGGCGAACGTGTCGCTGGGAGGCATCTTCATCCAGACCGATGAGCCCCTCCCCATCGGCACCACCTTCAAGCTGCGCCTGTCCATCCCCACCCGCAATCGGCCCATCGACACGGTCGGCGTGGTCCGCTGGTGCGTGCCGCCCGAAGAGTCCGGTCCCCTGATCCCGGGCATGGGCGTGCAGTTCGACAGCCTCTCCCCCACGGATCTACGCGCGGTGCACCGTCTGCTCGCCGCCTGGGAGTCCGGGGATCTGCCCGTGGAGAGCAGCGAGGCCGCCTGAGCCGAATCAGCCCCCCAGCGCAGCCGCAGCCGCCTCCAGGGTGGCCTTCTCTTCGGCGGTCGGGGCCTTCTCCGCCGCCTTCCGGATCGCCGGCGCAGCCTGGGTCGCCCCCAGAGTCTGCAGAGACGCTGCCGCCGAGAGGCGCACCAAGGGATCCCGATCCTTGAGCAGGGGCGTGAGCGCCTCGATGCTGCGGGGGTGATCGGCTCGGGCCAGAAGCCGGGCTGCCTCCGCCCGCGCGAAGGGGCTTGGGTCCGCCAGCGCCGTGATCAGCGCCGCCGCCCGCTCGGGATCGCTGCTCTGCCCCAGGGCGCCGATGACCTCCAGGCGCACGGCCTCTTCGGGATCCGCCAGCAGGGGGAGGAAGAGGGCTGCTGACCCCGCGGGATCGGTCCAGCTCACCGCCCGGACCGCGAGCTGTCGTGTCGCCGGGTCGGGATCCTGCATCAGCGAGGTCAGGGTGGGCACGGCGGATTCGTCCGCCAGGTGGGCCAGGGCGGCGATCGCGGAGTAGCGCAGCTTGCCGCTGGTCTGGGTGGCCAGCACCTCCAGCTCCGGGACGGCCCGGTGGTCGCCGAGCTGGCCAAGCGCCAGGATGGCGGCCTCGCGGACCATGGGGTCCCCGGCCTTGGCGGCGTCCAGCAGAGGCTGGAGGGCCCGCCAGTCACCAGCCTGTCCCAGGCGCTTGCAGGCCAGCACGCGCTCTCCGGGATCCGGGTGCCCCAGGCGCGCGAGCTCGGCGTTGATCTGCACCTCCTGGCGTCCGACCACCTGGAGGGCGGCCTGGCTGGCGCGCTCGCGCAGCAGGGCCGAGGGGTCCTTCACCGCCGCGCGGCGCAGCGCCTGGAGGGCCCTGGGGTCCCCGCTGCGGGCCAGCGCGTCGTAGACTTCGCCGCGGACCTGCGGGCTGGTGTCCTCGACTGCGGCCAGCAGTGCATCCACGCCGAGGGGGCCATGGCGCCCCAGAGAGTGGGCTGCCCAAGCGCGGGCGATGGGTTCCTCGCTCTCCCCCAGCAGAGCGGCGAGCTGGTCGACGTTGAGGTCCAGGCGGGAGAGGGCGTCCTGACCGGCTGCCCGGACCTGGGGGTCGGACTCGGTGGAGAGCGCTGCGGCGATCTGCTCGACGGCAGCGGCGCTGTCCTGGGCCTCGGCGAGCTCGCGGTAGGCCAGGACACGGGCGCGGGGATCCGGGTCCTGCAGGGAGGCCGCGGAGAGCCACGCCAGCAGCAGCCAGCTCACGCGTGCTTCATCATTTCGTGGATGGCGTTGAAGCTGGACAGCACCTCGGGGTGGGGGCGCGTGCCCGAAGCGATGTGGCCGCGCACCACCGAGTTGAACAGGTCCTTGAGCTCCTCGCGGACCACGCCGTACTCCTGGTTGTTGACCAGGGCGCGCAGGCGGGTGATCGCGGGGGGCTCGCCGCCCTGGTAGCGCTTGACCAGCCGCGCCACGGTGGTGTCCAGCATGGCCTGCTGGCTGCCGTCCAGGTTCAGGGTGGGGGCGTCCGGCGGGGCCAGGGTCGCGTTGCTCTCGCCGTCCAGGGTGTCGCCCGCGTCGAAGTCGTCGAAGGGCTCGATCTCCTCGCGCGCGGGCTCCGGGGCGTCCGGCTGGCGGTGGAAGGAGACGACGTGGTCGGGCGCGGTGGGCTCGTCCAGGGAGCTCTCGTCGCTCAGCTCCAGGACCTCGGGCTGCTCGACGGGCTGGGCCTGGGCGATCTGGGGGAGGGGATCGAACTCCTCGATCTCCTCGTCGGCCGGGGCCAGCAGGCCGCGCGCGCTGTTCTGGTCGACCAGGGTGGGGGCGCTCTCCTTGTGGGTGGGCTCGTCGGCCTCGCGCAGGGCGGCCTCGTCCAGACCCGCGTTGTCCCCGTCGGCGGCCACGGCCTTGGCGCCACCCAGCTCGGCCAGGGGGCGCACGTGGCGCTCGCGCAGGAAGCTCTCGGGGTCGATGCCGGTGAACTCGGCGTACTCCTGCAGCCGGAAGCGGCCCTTGAGGGCGTTGCTGGCCAGCTCGTTGAAGGACTCCAGCACGTTGACCCGCCCGGCCGCCTTGGGGTCGACGTCGGCGTGGGGGGCGATGCAGACCTCGATGGTGAACGCGCAGGGGCCCAGGGAGACGCGCTCGCGGGCTTCCACGCCGCGGGCCTTGACCGTGCCGCCGCGGAAGCGGATCAGGGGGGCGGTCATGAGCTGGGCCTCGACCCGGGGGCCGTCCACGCGCAAGGTGGCGCCGGCTCGGAGGGTGCCGACCTGGGTGGGGCCGCGCACGACCACGTCGCCCTGGATGGCCTCCGCCTCTTCTGCGTCCAGGCGCCCGCGCATCTGCAGGGAGCCCCCGCGCGCGGTGACGCTCTTGCAGACCAGGTGGCCCTCGATGCGCACCGAGTCGCCGGTCACGTGATCGATCTGCAGGGGGCCGCGCAGCAGCACGCTGCCTCCCTTGCTCTCCAGGCGCGCCAGGGAGCCGCGGATCGGCCCCTCGAGCACGATGTCTCCTTCCGCCACCAGGGCGACCTTGCCGTCCTCGACGGAGAGCTGGGCCCCGGAGGGGATCTGAAGGGTCTCGGCCATCCTCACCTCGTTGTCCTACTCTACCGCAGGGCCGCTGAGCGCTCGCTGGTAGTGGGCCTGCAGGGCCTCCAGGTGCGCGTCCATGCCGAAGTCCCGCGGGGTCCAGCGGCCCCGTCCGGTGCGCACTTCGCGGCGCAGAGCCTCGCGGAGGGCGGGCAGCTCGCCGGCAGGGAAGCCTTGGATCCGGGGGTCGATCTCGTGGATCCCGCCCCGGTCGGAGGCCAGCACCCGCAGCCCGGCGGCCAGGGCCTCACGCACCACCAGGGGGCTGTTCTCCTCCCAGGTCGAGGGGACCACCAGCAGGTCGTGGCGGTCCAGGATCTCCTGGCGGCGCGCCGCGTCGAAGACTCCTCGGTAGGCCGGCCCCAGCGCCTGGATCTCCCGCTGCCCATATTCTGGGTCGGCGTCGTGTACGGGCGCGGGCCCCCAGACCTCCAGGGTGGCGTCCAGGCCCTCCATGGCCTGCCGGAGCAGGTGCACACCCTTGGTGGGCAGCAGGGCGCCCAGGTAGAGCACGCGCAGGGGGCCCTGGCCCGGGTCGGGGGCAGGGTGTACGGGGGCCACGAGCGGCAACCCGATGACCTCGACGGGCAGACCGGTGAGCGAGGTGACGCGGCGGGCGAGATCCCGGCTGGGTGAGAGCCGGATGCGCGCGGACTCCAGAGCCGCCCTCCCTGCCTGCAGCCGGGCTTTCATCCGCTCTTTCATGGCGGCATCCACGGGCAGGCGGGCGGCCTGGGAGCGGGCGCGCTCGTGCAGACCCAGGCGACGACTCAGGGCGCTCAGGGCGCTCAGGCCGGGGCGCAGGCGCAGGTGGGGGCCCATGCAGCGGGCGCAGCGCTCGAGCTCGGGGCCGGGGCAGGGCTGGAGCTGGGCGTCGACGAGCTGACCCCGGGCGCAGACCAGGTGGTAGTCGTGGAGCGTGATCACGCTGGGCACGCCGCAGGTGGCGGGGAGCTGCAGATCCCCGTGGGCCAGGTGGTGGACGTGGAGCAGGTCGGCGGAGAGCTGGCGCAGGGCGGCGGCGAGCTCCGGGCGGGCCCAGGTGTGTCGGAAGTCGGTGGGCGGGGCCATCCCGACGGCCCAGACGTGGTCATCGAGCTGGCGCAGGCCCTGGGGAGCATCGGGGCGCAGATCCGGCACCAGCAGTGTGCTCCCTTGAGCCCGCACCAAGGCGTCAGCGTAGAGCTCCGTCCCCCCGCGATCCCCCAGCAGCGGGGAGGCGTGCGCCAGGTGCAGGACCCGCAATCAGCGGCCCAACAGGTCCGAGGCGCGGTCCCCACCGGCCAGGGCCTGGAGGATGTCGTCGTACTCGTCGGAGATGCGGATCACGTAGGTCAGCGCGGTCTCGAACTCCTCGAAGTCCATGTGGTCGCCGTAGATGGTGGCCGAGAAGCTCAGGGTGTTGTCCGGGAAGACCTTGAAGCTGCCGAACAGCACCTCGTTGTTCAGGCGCAGGACCTCCTCCAGGAGCAGCTCGCTGGGCTCGAAGTCGATCAGCGTCGCGGCCGAGAAGCGCACAAAGCGCTTGCCCGTCTCGCTGTCCCTGAGGGTGCGGATCACGACCGCGGTGGAGCCGTAGCGAAGCATGTAGAGCCCGTCTTCGCTCGCGTGGGGCTCGAGCTCCATGCGCTCCAGGTAGGCGTCGATGAGGGCGTGCAGGTCGGTCACGGGCTGGGCGGCCATGGGGTCTCCGGCTGGGCGCGCAAGCTACCCCAAGAGGGAGCGGTAGTGGGCCTCCAGGGTGTCCAGGTGGGCGTCGAAGCTGGGGGGCGGTCGGGGGCTCCAGTCGGCCCGCTCCAGCACCTGGGCCATCGCGCGGGCGCAGTCCTGCACGTCCCCCGGGGTGTAGAGCAGGCCGTCCACCCCCTCTTGGACCAGCTCCGGGATCCCCCCGATGCGGGGCGCGATGACCGGGGTGCCCGCCGCGCGCGCCTCCAGGATCACCAGCGGGCTGTTCTCCGGCCAGATCGAGCCCATCACCAGGGCCTGGGCGCGGGCCATGCGCGACAGGATCTCCTGGGGGGGGAGGGGACCCTCCCGCATCGAAGCCGGGATCCCCACCACCGCGCTCGGGTCCGTCTCGGGCCCCACGAAAGCCAATGGCACCGACGAGGACAGGCTGTCCCAGGCCGCGTGAACCAGCGCTGGGCCCTTGTGCGCCGCCAGGGCACCGACAAAGAGCAGGCCCCGCCGCACCTCGCTGGCGTCCAGATCCCCGGGGTGGGGGAGGTCCACGCCGTGGGGGTGGTGGGCCACGGGGCCCAGGGACTGCAGCTCCGCCTCCTCCCCCAGAAAGCGGCTGGGCGAGAGCCGCAGATCCATGGCCTGCAGGCAGCGCAGGTGGGTGGCCCGGCGCTCGGCGGCGTGGCGGGGGTTGGGGGGCTCGGGGGCGCCCTGGTTGGCTCGGGCACGCAGTCCGCTGGGGAGGCGGCGCCAGAGCGACTGGAGGCGCTGGGGGTCCACGACCTTGCCCACAACGGAGGCGGCCTGGGCGAGGGCGGCCTGGCGGGGGGTGCCCTGGGCGAACTGGGCGTAGCAGGCGGCGCAGCGCTGGTCCTGGGGGCCGGGGCAGGGGGCCTGTCCCATGTGCAGGAGGCTGCCGGCGCGGGGACACCAGCCCCAGGCGTCGTGGAGGGTGAACACTGTGGGCGCGCGGAAGGGCAGGCGCGGGCTCAAGAAGAGCAGGTGGTTGATGTGGACCAGATCGTGTTCGATGGACTCCATCAAGCGGCGCACGCGGCCGGCGACCAGGGGGTGGTGTCCGCCCTGACTCAGGGGCGGCCAGGGGATGTTGTTGACCACGCGGTGCAGGCGGCCCCAGGGGCGCTGTTCGACGAGCACCTGGGCCTGGGCGTGACCGGGGGAGCGGGTGGCGACGATGGCCTGGACGGACCAGCCGCGGGCGGCCATCCCCTGGGCCACGCGCTGGGTGTAGCGCTCGGTGCCTCCGAGCTCCTGCGGGGGGAAGCCGTGGGCCAGCAGCAACAAGGCAGGCATGGGCGCAGGCTACACTGGGGGGGTGTCCGAGCGCCCCCGCCGCATCCTGGTCGTCGACGACGAAGAGAGCCTGCGCCACATGACGCGCCTGGTGCTCGAGCGCGCCGGCTATGAGGTGATCACCGCCTCCGATGGGATCGAGGCCCTGGCCGTACTGGACGCGCAGCCCGAGCTCTCCTTGGTGCTCTGCGATGTGCGCATGCCCCGCCTGGACGGCCTGGGGTTCCTGGACGCGCTGGCCGAGCGGGAGCGCCGCGTGCACACGGTGGTCATGAGCGCCTACGGCTCGATGGAGCTGGCGCTGGAGGCCATGAAGCGCGGGGCCACCGACTACATCGGCAAGCCCTTCAAGCCCGACGAGATCCTGCTGGTGCTCGGCAAGGTCGAAGAGCGGGAGCGCCTGACCCTGGAGAACGCCCGCCTGCGCGCCGAGATGCGGGAGCGCGGCGTGGAGGGGCTGGTCGGCCGCAGCAAGCCCATGCAGGCCCTGGTCGACACCCTGCACAAGGTCGCCGGCTACCCCAGCACCGTGTTGATCACCGGCGAGTCGGGCAGCGGAAAGGAGCTCGTCGCGCGCTGCGTGCACCAGCTCTCGGACCGGGCGCAGGCGCCCTTTGTGGCGGTCAACTGCGGGGCCATCCCGGAGAACCTGTTGGAGTCGGAGCTCTTTGGGCACGTGCGTGGGGCCTTCACCGGGGCGGTGCGCGAGCGGGCGGGGCTCTTCGAGCAGGCCGACGGCGGCACCCTGCTGCTGGACGAGGTCGGGGAGATGCCCCGCGCCCTCCAGGTCAAGCTGCTGCGGGTGCTCCAGGAGCAGACCCTGCGACGCATCGGCGGCAGCAAGGACATCCAGGTCGACGTGCGCCTGGTCGCGGCCACCGCCAGGGACCTGCAGCAGGAGGTCGCCGCCGGTCGCTTCCGCGATGACCTCTACTACCGCCTCAACGTCGTTCACTTGCGTACGCCCCCGTTGCGCGAGCGGTTGGGGGACCTGCCGGACCTCGCCGATCACTTCATCAGCCGCTTCAACGCGCGCTTCGACAAGCGGGTGCAGGGGGTGGACCCCGATGCCTTGCGGGCGCTGCTGAGCCACTCCTGGCCCGGGAACGTGCGGGAGCTGGAGAATGTGATCGAGCGGGCCATGCTGCTGGCCGAGGGCGCGCGACTGCAACTCCGGGACCTCCCGGCGCTGGACACCCCCAAGCCCCCTGGTGCCAGCGAGGACACCGGCAGCCTGTCCATCAAGCTGGAGACGGCCCGCCTGGAGCGCCGCCTGATCGCCGCGGCCCTGGAGCAGACGGGGGGCAACCGCAGCCAGGCCGCGCGGCTGCTGGAGATCTCCTACAAGGCGCTGGTCTACAAGATCCGCGACTATGGGCTCGAATGACCCTGCTGCTGCTCCTGCTGGCCTGCTCCGCGGACGCGCGCACCAAGCGCGGGGACAAGGCTCTGCGCGCCGGTGAGCTCGTCGAGGCCGAGGCCCGCTACCGCAAGGCGCTGGACCGCGACGCCGACCACGTGGGGGCCCTCTATGGTCTGGGCTGGCTCTACCACCTCAGCGGCGAGCCCGACCGCGCGCGGGAGTTCTTCAAGCGCTGTCTGCGGGCCTCTCCGGAAGAGGTGCGCTGCATCCGGGGGCTGGGCTCCGCGGCGATGGCCGAGGGCAACCCGGCGCAGGCGCGCACCCACTACGAGCAGGCGCTGGCCCTGGACCCCAAGGACCCGCGCGTGCTGGGCAGTCTGGGGCTCCTGCTGCTCTCCCAGGGGGACCCGCAGGGGGCGCTTCCCTACCTGGAGCAGGCCGCCGAGTTGGAGCCCGAGCGGGGCGAGCACGGCTACAACCTGGCCGAGGCGCTCTTCCGCATGGGCGAGTACCAGCGCGCGCTGGACACCATCGACGCCTCCCTGGAGAAGGGGAGCACCGAGAAGCGCTTCCAGGGGCTGCTGCTGGAGCTCCGGGCCCTGGTCCTGGTGCGGATGACGAGCGGGCGCGTGGATGTTCAGGACTGCGCGGGCACAACCCCTGCGGTCCTGCAGTGGCTCGACGCCGCGGACAAGGATCTGGACGCCGCCGAGGCCACCGGTGCGCAGCTCCCGAACCTGCCCGCTGCGCGCCGGCAGGTGCACCGCCGCCGCTCCAAGGTCACGGAGGACTGCCCGCAGGGTCAGTAGGAAAAGATTTCCCAGATGGGAAAAGTTTTCCTGACTCTGAGGGACGTGGAGGCCGATGGGGTCGGGGACCCGCCCTGGATCGGATCTTGCAGTACATTCTGGAGTCGGAGTCCGTCTTGCCCTTGAGTCCTCAACGCCGCCCCCGCCGGGGCTTCACGCTGATCGAGCTTCTGGTGGTGATCTCCATCATCGGGATCATCGTTGTGCTGGGCGTGGGCTCCACCCGGGAGCAGCTCCCCCGCTTCCGCTCGGTGCAGGTGGCCAAGGACCTCCGCCAGGACGTGATGTCGCTCCGCAACACTGCGGTGGAGCAGGGCCTGGAGACGCGCCTTCTGCTGGTCGAGGCGGACAGCGCCTCGGACGACCCCGACAGCGCCAACGCGGGGAGCTGGCGGCTGCAGGTGGGCGACAAGGCCATGGACTCCCGCACCTGGACGGACCTGGGCGACGCCGGGCGCGGGGTGGTGGACCTGTCCCAGGACGGGCGGCACTACAGCCGGGGGGTCTCGTTGGACGAGTGGGAGCCCCTGAGCGGGCCCTGGACCGGCAACAGCAGCGCCATCGTGTTCTCTCCCCGGGGCTGGGTGTCCAACCCCTCGGACGACTTCGGGAGCGATGGCTACATCACCCTGACGGTGGTGAACAAGGAGGCCTGGCGCAGCGGGGTGGATGACCACATCGACCTCAAGCTCTCGCGCTCGGGCAACGTGACCATGACCACCTCCCTCGGCAGCCGCGATGCTGGTACCGTGGGCGCTGCAGCAGCTTCCGAAGGTTCTTGATGCTTCTCCGCTCCCGCCGCTCTGGCTTCACCCTGGTCGAGGTGCTCATCGCCACGGCCCTGCTGGGCTTCGCCCTGGTGGTGATGTTCGGGCTCCACAACCAGTCCGTGCGCTCGAACGTCACGGCGCGCAAGGTGACCGACTGCACCTACCTGTCCCAGTCCAAGATGGAGGAGCTGCTCGCCACGGAGTGGACCAGCACCGGCGGCCGCAGCGGGACCGACCTGGCCAGCGGGACCTCGGGCGTGGGCACGCGCTACGGCTCGCTCTACCACCCCAGTGGGGGCTCTGACCCCACCGCGGTCAACTCCACCTGGGAGCAGAAGGGGAGCGAGAGCGCCGGCCGCCCGGAGGCGACCTACTTCATCACCTGGGAGGTCGAGGACAACTCCACCAACGGCGAGTGGGTGCAGATCTGGGTGCGCTGCGCCTGGGACGACCGCCTCTTCCTGGGCACCGGCGCCAGCAAGCGCCACGGCATGACCATCAGCTCCTACAAGTTCGTCGACGACGGCCAGGGGGCCTCGTGAGCACCCTGAGTCGCCAGCGCCGGGATGGCTTCACCATGCTGGAGATGCTCATCGCCGTGAGCATCTCGGTCATCGTGGTCGCGGGGCTCTACAGCCTGTTCTCGCAGCAGTCCCGGCAGTTCCTCAAGCAGGACCAGGCGATGAACATGCACCAGAACCTGCGCTTCGCCTCGGACATCCTCTCCCGCTCCGGGCGCATGGCCGGCTACGGCACCGGCGGCGAGGTCTACGGGGTCATGGGCTGGGACGGCAGCAGCGCGGACAACAGCTACGGGCTGCCTCCGATCATCACCTGGGACGCCTGGAGTGGCAGCCACGACGCCGTGACCTTCATCTACGCGGACCCCTCCATGGAGATGATGACCAGCCCCCTGACCATCGAGACGGCGTCCACGACCACCATCACCTTCCCCTACCAGCGGCCCGGCTACAGCACCAAGCTCTCGGCCTTGTCGGCGGGTGACCTGATGATCTGCTGGGACTACGCCAACGTCTCGGGCATCAACTCCTTCATCTGGGAGATCGCCGCCGACGGGCACGCCAGCGGGGTGGTCACTGTCCTGGATGCCAGCAGCCTGCTGGACTACTCCAGCGCGGTCGGGGCCAACCTGCCGCCGGTCATGCACTGCAGCCGCGCGCAGGTGGTGACCTTCTACATCGACGACAACGAGGCCGACGGCGTGGGCCCGGGCAGCCAGGACCACCCGGTGCTGATGATGGACCTGGACTTCGACTTCGTGGACGGGACCCCCGACGGCGACGACATCCCCCTGGTCGACGACATCGAGGACCTCCAGCTCGCCTACTGCCCGGCCGAAGGGACCTGCACGGACGGCAGCTCGGACTGGGTCAACACCCTGACCCGCGACCAGAGCCTGGAGGCCTGGATGATGCGCTACTCCCTGGTGTCGCGCTCCTCGCGGGTCTCTCGCACCGAGACCGAGGTCACCGCGCCCCAGAGCCTGGAGAACCACGCGCCCACCGGGACCAAGGACGGGTACTCGCGCACCTCGCACACCTCCAAGGTGATGTTCCGCAACCTCCGCCTGCTGCACGACTTCTGATGCCCATGACCTCCCACCGCCGTCCCCCCCTCCGCCTGCAGCGTCGCGGCTACGTGATGCTCGTGGCGCTGGTGCTCCTGGCGCTCATCGGCGTCGTCGGCACGACCAGCCTCAAGATCGCCGGCGCGGACCAGCGCATCGCGCAGCACAACGCCAAGCACATGATGGTGTTCAACACCAGCGTGGCCGGCACCGAGCACGCCCGCATCAAGCTCTCCACGGACAACCCCTACGCCGAGAACGTCGACTCCTCCGCCCCCGACTCGGGCGACTGGGTGTCCATGAGCTCCGGCGACACCAAGTACGGCGGCACCAGCTACGCGCAGAACCTGGGCGTGTACTGGGTCGAGGCCGTCTTCGAGCGCTGCGGCAACCCGCCCCCTGGCTACTCCACGGAGCAAGGCCGCAACGGCTACCGCTCCGACTACTGGAGCATGTCCGCCACCGCGCGCATGACCGACAGCACCTTCTCGTCCATCAACAACACCCAGGCCACGTCCGTCGCCACCATCCGAAAGGTGATGCCGGGCGCCTGCAAGGTTCGGTGACCCCATGAAGCAGCAAGCACCCTCACGCGTCATCGCTGGCCTGGGCCTGTTCCTGGGCGTCTGTTCGCTGGCCACCCTGGTGTCATCGCCTGCGCAGGCCGCCTCCTCCGCTGCTGGAGAGGAGTTCCTGTCCAACGCTGAAGCCGCCCCGCCCAACATCCTCTTCGTCCTCGACCTCTCCGACGAGATGTTGAACGACTGCGGCGAGACCCCGGATGTGGGCGACACTGGGGACACGGCGGGGACCCTGGCGGGCAGCTCCTGCCTCGAGTACGCCATCGACTCCATCGAGCAGCTCAGCCAGCACTACGACTGGGCCTACTTCGGGGTGGTGGGGACCACGGACCGGCACAACGACAACTACTTCGTGCCCATCGCCCCCTTGGGCTCCACCCACTCGCAGATCTCCACCGCCCTGGACAACTTCGCCAGCGTCTCCGGGATCCACGCGGGCGGCACCACCACGACCTCTTGGGGCGCCAGCGCCCAGACCGGCACCACCACGCGCAACCTGGCCGAGGTCCTGTCGACCTCTTGGGACTACCTCCAGCGCACCGGTTCGGGGAGCTGCCCTGGCTACCTGTCCGACTCCTTCGTGGACGCCAGCACGGACTTCTGCGACGCGGCCATCACCTGGGCCTGCCAGGAGACCCACATCATCGTCATCACCGCGGACCTGCCGCGGGACGACAAGAACGCCAGCAACAAGTCCAGCGGCTCCAGCCTGGGCACCGACATCAAGTGCACCTACAGCGCGGGCATCACATCGGGCACGGACCAGGACTGCCTGTACGACAACACGGCGCACTACATGTTCAACGGCGACGCCCGCAGTGACCTGAGCGGGGACCAGTCGGTGACCGTCCACACCGTCGGCGTGAAGATCGACGGCGCCAGCGTCGCGGAGAACCTGTACGGCAACGCGATGAACGAGACGGGCGGGGAGGGCGTCTACACGGTCGCGGACTCCGGCGAGGAGATCATCTCCGGCGTGATGACCATCATGGGGTACATCCGCCAGGGCTACTACAGCCGCTCCGCCCCGGTGGTCAGCGCGGACGGCGAGTACATCATCTTCTCCTTCTACGAGATCACCGGCGACAACCCCTTGGCCGAGGGCCACGTCCGGGCCTACACCATCGACACCGACCCCACGTCCACCACCTACGGCGCGGTGGAGTACGACAGCTCCAAGACCCAGTTCGGTGGGGCGGTCTGGGACGCCGGCGACCTGCTGGTCTCCCGCCCGGTCGTCGCCTCCGAGTCCAACCCCGATGACCGCGACGGTCTGGGCCAGCGCGACATCTACACCTTCGTGCCGGAGTTCATGAGCCACTCCAGCACCTCGCTGTACTCCGAGGCCAACACCTACCACCGCATGGGCTTCGACCTTGAGTTCGTGGACTCGGTGGACACCATCATGTCCGGCTCGGATCCCAGCTTCCTGGACCACTTCCTGCTCACCGACGACCTGGACGCGGACGGGTGCCCGGACAACCAGGCCTACAACCTGGACGGCTACGACACCGACTGCACGGTGGACACCGACGACCTCCAGGCCCTTGTCGACTTCACGCGTGGTCTCCCCACCGCCGAGTACCGCTACCTGGACGAGACCCACGGCTACTGGAAGCTGGGCGACTCCCCCCACAGCCGCCCCGTGGTCGTGCAGCCTCGCAACAACGTCTACGCGATCGATCCCACCTACCGGAACTTCCTGGAGGACCTTGTCTCCGATGACGTGCCCGAGGCGGTCTTCGTGGCGGCCAACGACGGAATGCTGCACGCATTCCGCCTCAAGGACGACTCCACCACCTCCTGCTCTCCGACCGGCTCCCTCTCCTGGGACTGCAACGAGGAAGGCGAGGAGCTCTGGGCCTGGATCCCCGCGAACACCCTCTACGCCGAGAAGGACGAGGAGTGGTCGGGCAACCTCATCGACATGATGTGGTACGGCCGCACCTTCCTGTTCGACGGCTCACCGGTGGTGGAAGACGTCTGGATCGACGGCAGCGACGGCAGCAGCCCCGACGGCGCCAAGGCCATGGACGGCGGCGAGTGGAAGCGCGTGCTGGTCGTCCAGCAGGGCAAGGGCGGCCCGGTCACGCTGGCGCTGGACATCACCGACACCCAGCACCCCAAGTTCCTTTGGGAGCAGACCAACGACAGCGACGTCGCGGCGATGGGCTACACGGTCTCCACGCCGGTCATCGCCAACCTCTACAACAACGAGGACTCCGCCGACCCCAAGGACACCTGGGTGGCCATGTGGGGTGGTGGTCGCCAGGTCCCGCTGGGTGTCACGGGCGACACGGAAGACTACACCGAGCCCAACCTCTACCTCTGGGCCATCGGGGACGACTACTGGGGAAGCAGCAGCGTCGGTCTGTCCGAGGAGGGCTCCAACGGCCACCCCGAGGGCTCCATCCTCAGCGCCCTCGACGCCGACCTCGATGGCAACGACGAGTTCGGCTACATCTCGGGCTCCGTGGCTGCGGTGGACGTGGACTCCGACGGTGACGTGGACGTCGTCTACTTCCCCGTGTCCTCCTCCTACGAGCCCGCGGACATGGGTGACCCCGACGGTGACGGCCTCGCCGGCCTCAACGACATGGCCGACCCCGGGTACACTTGGCTGTACAAGGCCATCATCGACACCTCGGACCTGGACGACCCCACCTGGTGTGAGTTCTACGACCCGCTGGACACGGTGGGCGAGCGCCCCGAGGTCTACTACGCCCCCACGACCTCCTGGCATGGCGACGGCTCCCTGGGCGTCTACTGGGGCTCGGGCACGCCCTATGACCGGGACAGCACCGACTACGGCTACTTCTTCGCGGTCAAGGACGAGACCCCGCTGACCTGCGCCTCCGCGACCGCCATCACGGACTGCGGGACGGGCGGGGCCTACACCCTGAACGCCGGCGAGGGCCTCACCGGTGATCCCGTGATCTACGCCGGAACGGTCTACTTCCCGACCTACGAGCCCGCCTCCGACCGCTGCTCCGACGGCACGGGTCGCATCTACGGCCTGGACTTCGAGGACTGCAGCGGCAACGTCGACACCGACGGTGATGGCGTCGCGGACTCCGACTCCCTGACCGTGGACGGCTACCCCAGCTCCGTCGCGATCGGCGAGCACGGCATCTACTACGGGACCTCCGAGCCCACGACCAACAGCAGCACGGTCGGCGAGATGAACGTCACCTCGGACCCCTACCTGTCCACCCGGACCATGGGCCTGCGCGAGGTCTTCTGAGCGGGGCGCCCCGGCCCCTCCCGCTTCGGGGGCCTGGGCGTGCGCTGCGACTTGAGCGCTGGGGGCTCCTTTGCGCTGCGAGCTCCTTCTCGGTGCGCGTTGGGCCTACTGCGCGGTGGGGGCTCCGGCCTGTTGCTGCTCCTGCTCCAGCAGGGCGATCGCCCGCTGCCGGTTCAGGATCGCGCCGGCGTTGCTCGGCTCCAGGGCCAGCACCCGGTCAAAGGACTGCACCGCCATACCGTACTGCCCCTGCGCCGCCAGCACCCGGCCCAGGTCGCCGTGGGCCGGGAGAAACTCCGGGTCTGCCAGGATCGCGCGCTCCAGGAAAGGCCGCGCCGCGTCGGGGCTCCCCAGCTCCAGATAGGCCCAGCCCACCAGGTGCAGGTTGCGGGCGTTCGGCTCGCGGTCTGCAGCCAGGCGGGCTTGGGGGAGGGCTTGCTGCGCCTGCCCCTGCAGCAGCGCCAGGTGTGCCAGCGCGGCGAGTGGTGCCGTGCTCTGGTCTCCGGCCAGGCCCCGAGCGTTCGCGAGCTGCGCCTCGGCATCCTCCAACTCACCCAGGTCCATCAGCAACATCCCGCGGTAGTAGGGGGGCCGCCAGCTCCGAGGGTTCCGGTGGGCCGCCTGCGCCATCAGGTCGAGCGCCGCACGGTCCTCTCCGCGCCGGACGGAGAGCTGCGCCAGGCCCAGCAGCGCGTCCAGGTTGCCGGCGTCCAGCTCCAGCGCCTTGTCGAACTCCTCGCGCGCGCTCCGGGGGTCCCCCAGGATCATGCGGCAGCGCCCAGCGAGTGCGTAGGTCTCCGCACTCCGGGGGTTGATCAGGCGGGCTTGCTCCACCTGCGCCATGCAGGCCTGCCCGTCACCCGCTGCTGCGGCCTTGCGTCCGCGCTCAAGCTGGGGGCCGATCAAGGGATCCAGCCGCTGCTCACCCCCCTCCGAACGGGACAGCGAGCGGCAGCTCTGAAAGGAGTCCTGCAGCTCCCCTCGGGCCGCAGAGTCCAAGCACTCGAGGAACACCTTGTTGGTCTCCTGCCGGGCGTCCAGGGCCTCTGCCGCCTGCGCTTGAGAGCGGGTGTCCAGCCAGTCGCTGCCGTCCAGGTGCTCCGCGAACAGCGGCAGCAGCATCGACGGCTTCCGATGCAGCGTGGCGCCCAGATGCAGGCGGGAGGGCGGCGTTCCACCCGTGGCCAGGGCCTCCGCCGAAGCGAGGCTGCGGTCCGCCAGGTCTACCGGGGACTGGATGTCCAGGGTCCCGAGCAGCGCCCCGCCCCGGACGCTGGCCTCCACCATCCGATCCCAGCTCCGCGGCGCCCCGTCCGCGAACCCGGCCACGATCAGTTGGTCGGCGCCTTGGGCCGGCAGGAAGGCCCGGCTGGCTTCAAAGTGCTCCGCGAACTCCCCGAGCAGTCCCCGCAGCTCGGGCTCCGTCATCCAGGTCACCGGAACGCTCAGCAGGTACACCCCCCCTTCGGTCAGGTGCTGCCGCCGAAGCCGCAGGCCCGCAGGGGTCGGGAGGCCACCAGCCGCGTCTCTCCACGGGCGCTCCGCCACCTCCACGATCACATCCACCGGGTCCTGTGCCCGCAGCACCTCCTCCGCGCTCCCTCGCTCGAGCCGAAGCGCTGGATGCAGCCAGGCGCTCTCCACCCCCGGGAGCTCACCAGCCACAGCGCGCGTACGGAGCGGCTGCGGCACCGCGACCACCACCCTGGAGCACTCCTGCGCCAGCAGCCCCGCGCTCAGCTCTCCAAAGCTCTCCCCCAGCACCACTGCGCTGTCCGCCCGCCGAGCCAGCCCAGCCGCCAGGTGCGGCATGAGCAGCCGGGTGTCCGCCCCTCGCCCGCCCCGGGGGATCCGCGCCCCCTCCACCACCAGCCGCGTGGGGGCCCCGTCCTCGACCTCCAGCGCCCAGGCGCCGTTCGGATCCCAGCCCTGCGCGCCCACCTGGCCCTTCTCCATCCGGGCGTGCTCTCGCTCAGGCCCCGGGCTGTCGCGCAGGTGATCCACCCCCAAGCGCGTCCAGTCCGCGGGATTCCAGGGGAGGAGGAACCAGACCAACAAGAGCCCCGTGCCCACCACCGGAGCCGCCACCCGCAGGCTCACAGGGGCGGGCATCAGGACCCCAGCGAGGACAGCGAGGCCCCCCACGCCCACCAGCACACCGGGGAGCTGCTCCGGGATCAGGCTGCCCAAGCCCAGGCCGAGCGCGAGCGCCCCAACCCCCAGTGCCGAGCCCCCCGGGTGGCGCTGCAGCGGGCCCATCGCCGCACCGGCCCCCAGACCCAGCACCGCGCCTGGAGCTGCCACGAGCCCCGCGAGGATCCACCTGGGGTCCCGGGCGCCCGCCAGCGGCTCCACCCAGACCTGGAAGCGATAGGGGAGCGAGAGGAGGAGGACCCAGGCGGCCAGGACGATCGTGGCCAACCACAAGGGCCGGGGGTCCCGCTTTCGGGTGAACTGCGCCGCCATGGCGCCAGCGAGGAGCGCCGATCCCAGAAAGAGCGCGGTGCTCGCAGGGGTGGGATCCAGGGCCCGCGCCGCGCCCAGGGCTGCGGCCAGCGCGCCGCCTGCGCCCAGGGCCATGGGCAGAGCGATCCAGACCCGCCGAGGCAGGGCAGGGGAGGGCGCCGCGTCTGCGCTCAGGAGCAGCGCGCCGGCGCCCAGCACCAGCCCGCCGGCTGGGAGCAGCGCCCCAGCGGCCAGCCCCAGCGGCGCGAGCAACCAGGCCGCGGGGTGGGGAGCGGGTGCGCTGCAGCCTGTCCTCGCCAGCGCCCACAAGCTCAACAGGGTCCCGAGCGCCACGGCTGTTGGCGGTAGGAACGCGTGTGCCAGGAGCAGGCTCGCGCCCACTGCTCCCGCAGAGATCACAGCCCAGCGAGGCACCCGAATCGGTAGCAGCGCGGCCCCGAACGCACCCGCACCGAGCAGCGCTGGGAGGGTCTGCAGGTGCCATGGGCTCGCGCCCAGGATCTGAGCGCGCCAGGCCAGGAGCGCGCCCACCCCGCTGAGGAGGGCGGCGGGCAGGAAGGTGGCGATCTTGGCGGCGGGATTCGGTGGGGTGGACACGGCCAGAGGATAGCTCGACGCCGCATCTGGTACTCTTGTCACGTCAAGACCTCTGTCTGCCCAAGCCCCCCTCACCCCTGTCCTGCGCTACGCTCGTCAGGATTCTGTCCGTGCTAAAACGGACGCCTTCCCTGACGGCGAACCCACCCGGAGATCTCATGGGCCTCTTCTCCCGGAGCACCCAGACCATCGGACTCGACATCGGCTCGAGCTCTGTGAAGGTCATGGAGCTCCACCAGGACAAGAAGGGCGGCAGTTGGCGGCTCAAGACCTTCGGCATGGTGGACCTCCCGCCCGAGGCCGTCGTGGATGGGGCTGTCATGAACCCGAATGTCGTCGTAGACGCTATCCGGGAGCTGGTCGATCGTTGCAAAATCAAGACCAAGGAGACGACGGCTGCCATCAGCGGGCACAGCGTGATCATCAAGCGCATCAACCTGCCCCAGATGAGCTTCGAGGAGCTGGAGGAGTCCATCCAGTGGGAAGCTGAGCAGTACATCCCCTTTGACATCAACGACGTGAACATCTCCTTCCAGATCCTGGACGCCGAGGGCGACGAGGCTGGCCAGATGGAGGTGCTGCTCGTCGCGGCGCGCAAGGAGCTGGTCAGCGAGTACCAGTCCCTGATCCAGGAGGCCGGGCTCAAGCCCCGCATCGTGGATGTGGACGCCTTCGCGGTCGAGAACATGTTCAGCATGAACTACGACGCGCCCAAGGAGCTGGTCGCCCTGGTCAACATCGGCGCCAGCACGGTGAACCTGAACATCCTGCACAACGGCGTGACGGCGTTCACCCGCGACGTGCAGATGGGCGGCCGCCAGTTCACCGAGGAGATCCAGCGCGCCCTGGGGATCTCCTACGAAGAGGCGGAGATGCTCAAGGTCGGTGGCTCCGAGGATGACCAGGACGCCGTCATCCCGGAGGAGATCGAGAACATCCTGTCCTCGGTCTCGGACTCCCTGGCCACGGAAGTGCACCGCAGCCTGGACTTCCACCTGAGCGCGACCCCCGGAGTGCCCCTCTCCCGGGTCTACCTGAGCGGCGGCGCGGCCCGCACGCCGGGGCTGGCTCGGGCCATCGGGGCGGCGACCGGCTCGCCCATCGAGATCGTGGACCCCTTCCGCAAGATCGTCATCGACGAGCGGGAGTTCAGCCCTCGCTACCTCCACGACAAGTCGCTGCAGGCGGCCGTCGCGGTGGGACTGGCGATGCGGAGGATCGGCGACCAATGATTCGCATCAACCTCCTCCCCGTTCGCGCGACCGCGCGCCTGGACGCCGTCAAGCAGGAGCTGGCTCTGGCCGGCCTCGCGCTGGGTGTCGTGGTGCTGGCGCTGGGCGGGCTCTATGTTGTGGTGGGCTCCCAGGCCTCCACCCTCAGCGCTGAGAACCAGCAGCTCCAGACGGAGATCGACAACCTCAAGGCCATCGTGGTCGAGGTCGACGAGTTCGAGCGCAAGAAGGAAGAGTACAACCGCAAGCTGGACGTCATCCGCCGCCTCAAGGCCGGCCAGGAAGGCCCCGTCCACATGCTGGATGAGCTCAGCCTCGCGACCCCCGAGAAGCTCACCATCACGGGCCTCAAGGAGCGCGGCGGCAACATCGAGCTGTCCGGCCTGGCGGTCTCCTACGAGGTCGTCGCGCAGTTCCTGACCAACCTGGAGCGCTCCGCGTGGTTCAAGGACGTCGAGCTCGACGGGATCGATCAGGTCGACCAGGACGGGTACAAGCTCAAGCGCTTCGTCGCGACCACCCGCGTGGTCGTGCCGGCCCTCAGTGACGAGCAGCAGGAGGAAGGCCTGTGAACGCGACCGACCTCCTCGACAAGCTGGCGGCCACGCCGCGATCTCAGCGTCTGGCGCTCTACGCGCTGCTGATCATCGGCATCCTGGCCGGCTACTGGTTCCTGCTCTATTCGCCCAAGCGCGACGACATCGCCCAGCTCCAGGACCGGCAGGTCCAGTTGGAGGATGAGAAGGCCAAGGTCAAGGCTCGCGCGGAGAACCGCGACGCCTTCGAGGCCGAGCTGCTCGAGCTCAACAACGAGCTCAGCCAGGCCCTGCGTCAGCTCCCCGACCAGAAGGAGATCCCGGAGCTCGTGCGCCGCATCTCCAACGAGGGACGCCGCAGCGGCCTGGAGATTCGCAAGTTCAAGACCATGGCCGAGGTCCCCCGCCAGTACTACGCGGAGGTCCCCGTCGAGCTCGAGGTCTACGGGTCCTTCCACGAGGTGGCGATGTTCTTCGACCGCCTCGCCAAGCTGGACCGCATTGTCTACGTCCAGAACGTCGAGCTCGCCGACCCGGACGAGCGCGGCGGGAAGGTCTACGTCAAGGTCACCGGTACCGCCGTCACCTTCCGCTTCCTCTCCGACGACGAGATCGCTCGCCAGAGCGGGCAGAAGGGCAAGGGCGGCAAGGAGGGGAGCGGCTGATGCGAACCCTGATCTCCCTCTCCCTGCTCCTGGGCCTCATCGCCTGCGAGTCCGACAGCTCCGGCTCCGGAGGCAACATCACCGCGCCCCAGCCCCCCGGACCTCGGCGGGCTGCAGGAAACGCGGTCGGTGGTGGCGCGGATGCCGGCGGGGCGGACCCCCTCGCGGACATGGACGCCCCCGCGTACACCTACAACCCCATCGGCAAGCGGGATCCCTTCCGCAGCTTCTTCCAGGGCGCCGACGATGGGGGCATCACCAACCCCACCCCGCTCCAGCGCTTCGAGGTCGACCAGTACGTCGTGACCGCGATCGTCTGGGGTGTGAGCCAGCCCAAGGCCATGCTGGAGGACCCGGAAGGCACCGGGCACGTCGTCCAGAACGGCACCTACATCGGCAAGAACTGGGGCAAGGTCACCGCCATCACCAGCACCTCGGTGGTCATCACCGAGGAGTTCCAGAACATCGACGGGGAGCTGGTGACCAACCAGCTGACCCTGGACCTTCCGGTCGACGAGCTCGAGCTCTAGCAAAAGCCCGCGTGGAGCACCCATGTCCGCATTCCGCAGAACCGCCAACCGCTTGGCCCTCGGGGCAACCCTCAGCACCCTCGCGCTGCTGGCGACCCCTCTGCTCGCCCAACAGGCTCCCAACCTGAGCGCCGCCGAGATCTCGGTCAGCGGTGACGCCAGCGAGGTCCTGGTGAGCTTCGAGGAGGACCTCGACGCCGCGACCCACTCCCACTTCAAGGATGGGAACAAGGTCGTCGTCGAGATCACCGGCGTCTCCATGCAGAGCCTCGCGCCGGTCTCTGGCAGCGGCCTCGTGCAGGGCGTCTCCTTCGAGGCCTTCGGCGCGGACGGCGTCAAGGCGATCATCGCGCTGAACACCCAGGCCTCGCAGGTGGACGTGTTCGTCGAGATGGTCGGCGGCGACGTGGCGGTTCGGTTGACCCCCATCGCGTCGGACAGCGTGGATCCGCTCCTCGCCTCCTCCAGCAGCGACAGCTCCCTGGACGACGACCTCAACCGCGGGCAGGCCCCCGGCGCGGTCTCCGGCCCCATCGACGCCCAGAGCAACGCGCTCCGCTCCCTGGACTACGAGCACACCGACACCATGGCCCGCGTGGTCATCGGCACCGCTCCTGGCATGGACTACACCACCAGCCAGCCCGAGCCCAACCTGCTGGTCGTCGACTTCCCCAGCGCGCGCTTGCCGTCCTCGCTGGGGCGGGTGCTGGACACCTCTCAGTTCATCTCCCCCGTGCAGATGGTGCGCGCGTACTCCCCCCGCGCGGGCATGGTGCGCGTGGCCATCAGCCTGAACACCTCGAGCGCTGACTGGACCGTCTCCAACGGCCCGGACAACCTGGTCTACCTGGACGTCGCGATCCCCGCCGAGATGCAGCAGGACCGGGCGCTCGCCATGCAGTCCGGCCTGAGCGTCAGCCCCGCGACCCCCGGCCAGACCGGCGATCAGGGCGTCACTGGCTACTCGACCTCCGAGACCCTCATCGGCGAGAGCGGCCAGACCGCCAACCCCTCGCAGGTGTGGGGCAGCGGCGGGGGCTCCAGCGCGCCTGGGGCCTTCCAGGGCACCTCGAACGGCTTCATGTTCGACTCGACCAGCGCGTCGGCGTCCATGTACAACGGCCGGCGCATCAACCTGGACCTGGTCGAGGCGGACATCCACTCCGTCTTCCGCCTGATCCACCACGTCTCCGGCCTCAACATCGTCGCCGGCGATGACGTCCAGGGCACCGTGACCATGACCCTGGAGGACGTCCCCTGGGACCAGGCCTTCGCGGCCATCCTCCAGTCCAAGTCCCTGGGCGCGCAGCGCTTCGGGAACATCGTCCGCGTCGCGCCGATCGAGGTCATCAAGGCCGAGCAGCAGGCCGCCCTCGAGGCCCAGAAGGCCCGGGAGGATCTGACGCCCCTCAAGGTCCTGGTGGTGCCCCTGAACTACGCCCAGGCCGGCGAGGTCACCGGTCAGGTCGAGTCCATGCTGAGCACCCGGGGCAGCGTGGAGATCGACTCCCGCTCCAACCAGCTCATCGTGAAGGAGACCGAAGACCGCCTCGCCCAGATCCGCGAGCTGATCCGGCACATCGACCGCCAGACCCCCCAGGTGCTGATCGAGGCCCGCATCGTCGAGGCCACCTCCAGCTACACCCAGGGCTTGGGTGTCCAGTGGGGCGGTGAGCTCGATGCCAGCGGCATGACCGGCTACGGCACCGGCCTCTTCTTCCCGAACAACATCGGGATCTCCGGCGGCTCCGTCCAGCAGAACACCGGCCAGAACACCGCGCTGTTCTACTCACCCGACCAGGACAACCTGGCGGTGGACCTGGCCTCCGACAGTGAGGCCGGCTCGCTGGCCCTGAGCCTGGGCAGCATCCCCGGTCTCATCGACATCGACGCGCGCCTGAGCGCCATGGAGGCCGAGGGCTGGGGTGAGATCATCTCCGCCCCCCGGGTCACCACCCTGGACAACGTCGAAGCCACCATCCGGCAGGGCGCCCGCGTGCCCTTCCTGTCGACCTCGGCGGGCGGCACGCAGGTGCAGTTCATCGAGGCCGCCCTGGTGCTGACGGTGCGTCCGCACATCACCTCGGACGGCAAGATCTTCATGGACATCGACGTGTCCAACAACCGCCCGGACTTCTCCCAGGCGGTGCAGGGTCAGCCGGCCATCGTGATCAAGGAGGCCCAGACCCAGCTCCTGGTCGCGGACAGCGACACCATGGTCATCGGCGGCGTGTTCGCGTCCGAGGAGAGCTTCTCCACCACGCGCATCCCCTTCTTCGGCCGCATCCCGGTGCTGGGGGTCCTGTTCCGCAACAAGAACACCTCCACCGCCCGGCAGGAGATGCTGGTCTTCGTGACCCCCAGCATCGTCCGTCGCTCCGAGTGATGTCCGGCGTCCCCGCACACGCGGAGGCGCTCGCCCTCATTGGCTTCATGGCGGCTGGAAAGTCGACGCTGGGGCCTCCGCTGGCCCAGGTCCTCGGCCTGGGGTTTGTGGATCTGGACGCCGAGATCGAGTCGGCCGCCGGGTGCAGCATCCCCGAGATCTTCGCCCAGCACGGTGAGCCCGGGTTCCGTGACCTGGAGTCCCGGGTGCTCGGGCAGGTCTTGGGTCGGGGCGCGCATGTCCTCGCTTGCGGCGGGGGTGTGGTTGAGCGGCCTGAGAACCTCCAGTTGCTCAAGCGGTGGGGCCACGTGGTCTGGCTGGACCTGCCCTTCTCCCTCTCCCTGGAGCGGATGGGGGAGGGGAGCGGTCGGCCCTTGGCGGCGGATCCTCAGCTCCGGGCGCGCTATGAGCGACGGCAGGCGGCGTACGCGCAGGCGGATCTGCGATTGGACGCCCGCCAGGACACCGCGGCGCTCGTGCAGGCGGTGCTGGAGCACAAATGGGCCTGACCGTCGAGCTTGGAGCGCGCAGCTACCCCCTGGAGATGGGGGCCCTCTCGGAGCTCGGGGGCAAGCTCGCTGCCGTCACGGCGCCCGGTCCCTGTGTTCTGGTCAGCAACGAGGTGGTGGGGCCGCTGTACGCACGGGCCGCCCTCACCTCTCTGGAGCAGGCGGGCTTTCAGGCTTCCCTGGAGATCATCCCCGACGGCGAGGTCAACAAGACGCTGGCCACCTGGCAGGACCTGGTGCACCGTCTGCTGGCGCTCGGGGTGGACCGCAAGACGCCCGTGATCTCGCTGGGCGGCGGCGTGACGGGGGACATCGTCGGGTTCGCTGCGGCCAGCACCATGCGCGGCGTCCCCTTTGTGCAGGTGCCGACCACGCTGCTGGCGATGGTCGATGCCTCCGTCGGCGGCAAGACCGGCGTGAACACCGAGCGGGGCAAGAACCTGGTGGGGGCCTTCTACCAGCCCATCCTGGTGCACGCGGCGCTGGACACCCTGGGGACCCTGGAGCCCGCCGAGCTGCGCTGCGGTCTGGGCGAGGTCCTCAAGCACGCGGTCCTGGAGGGTGAAGGCTTCCTGGGCTGGCTGGAGAGCAAGGCCGCGGAGCTGGTTGGCCGGGACCCGGACGCGCTCGCGCATGCTGTCGCAAGGTGCTGCGCCTACAAGGCGGACATCGTGCGTCGGGATGAGCGCGAGGGGGGGCTGCGGGCCATCCTGAACTGTGGGCACACCCTCGGGCACGCGCTGGAGCGGGAGCTGGGGTACGGCAGGCTGCGGCACGGCGAGGCCGTCGCGGTGGGGATGGTCGCCGAGGCGCACATGGCGGTGGCGATGGGGCTCGCGGAGGCGGGCTTTCCGGAGCGCATCGAGGCCCTCTGTGTGGCCCTCGGTCTGCCGCTCCGCTCCCCGGATTCCGTCCCTGCCCAGGCGCTCGTCCAGGCCACGCAGCACGACAAGAAGCGCGCGCGTGGTATCTTGACAGCCGCCCTTCCCTGCGCGCCAGGCAAGGTCTCGCTGACCGCTGTTACCCCTGCTGAGCTTCTGATTGGCGCCCGCGCGGTGCTGCCCTTGGAGGTCTGATGTCCATCCTGCTCCTCTCCGCGCTGGCCTGCGTGCCTGAGACCGGGCACCCTGCGCCCGCAGACGCCACCATCGATCCCACGCCGGACGAGTACAACCTGGTCGCGGGCTCTGCGGGGATCCTGAACGATGGTGTCGGCTATCTGCTCGCCATCGACGCCATGGTCCTCGACAACGAGGGCATCCCCATGAGCGACATCGAGGTGGAGTTCACCTCGGAGTGGGGCGGCATGTACCTGCTCCCCGAGGCCGCCATCCGCGAGGTCGACGCTCCGGACCCCGACGCAGAAGGGGCCGACTGCGACCTGTCGTCCGAGAGCTACGACGCCGAGCTCTGCGCCTGGTACGACCTGGACTCCGAGATGTACTTCGAGCTCTCCCCCAGCTACGTCGGGGAGTACAAGCCGAACTACGGGATCGGCAAGACCGACCGGCACGGCATCGCCCGCGTCTGGGTCTACGTGGACGCCTTCCCCACCACCGACACCGGGTTCACGGCGGTCTTCCTGACCACCTCCATCACCTACAGCACCGCGGTGGTGACGTTCAGCCCGGATGACAATGGGGCCTGAGTCCCTGCACATCCTGGTGCTCCAGGGCCCCAACCTGAACCTTCTGGGGCGTCGGGAGCCGGAGACCTACGGGCACACGACGCTCGGGGAGCTCCAGGCCCAGCTCGACGTGCAGGCCCAGGCGCTGGGGGTGCGTCTGTCGCACTTCCAATCCAACCACGAGGGGGGGCTGATAGACCGCATCCACCAGGCGATGGATGAGGGGATCGCGGGGATCTTGATCAACCCCGGGGGCTTCACCCACACCTCCGTCGCTCTGAGGGATGCCCTCGCCGGCAGCGATCTGCCCTTCGTCGAGGTCCACATCTCCAACGTCCACGCGCGGGAGTCCTTCAGGCACCGCAGCCTGCTGGCGGATCTGGCGTCTGGGCAGGTGCTGGGCTTTGGCCTGGACAGCTACCGCCTGGGGCTCGAGGGCCTGGTCCGAAGCCTGGGGGCTCCCCGGGCTTGAGCTTGGGGAGCGGACCCGATAGCTTCCGCTCCCTGGAGGCCCTACATGGATCTGGATCAGATCAAGCAGCTGCTCGAAATTCTCAAGGAGCAGGAGGTCAACACCTTCACCTACGAGACCGAGGCTCTGTCCATGTCCGTCGATTTCGGCGCGACCGTGGTTCAGGGTGTCGCCGCTCCGATGGTCGCTGCCGCTCCCGTCGCCGCCGCTCCCGCGCCGGCTCCCGCCGCTGCCGCGGCACCCGCAGCCAATGACGAGCCCGCTGGCGTCAAGGTGGAGTCCCCCATGGTGGGCACCTTCTACCGCTCCCCCAGCCCGGACTCGCCCGCGTTCGCCAACGTCGGCGACAAGGTGACCAAGGGCCAGCCCCTGTGCATCGTCGAGGCCATGAAGCTGATGAACGAGATCGAGGCCGAGGTCTCGGGAACCGTGAAGGCCATCCTGGTCGAGAACGCGCAGCCCGTGCAGTTCGGTCAGGCGCTCTTCATCATCGACCCGGCCTGATCCCGTGAGCGCGCCTTTCGAGAAGGTCCTCATCGCGAACCGGGGCGAAATCGCCCTGCGCGTGATCCGCGCTTGCCGTGAGCTCGGCATCCGCACCGTCGCGGTGTACTCCCAGTGTGACGCCAACGCGCTGCACGTCCGCTTCGCTGACGAGTCCGTGTGCATCGGCCCGCCCCAGGCGACCGAGAGCTACCTCAAGGTCTCCAACGTCATCTCCGCGGCCGACATCACCGGGGCTGACGCCGTGCACCCCGGCTACGGCTTCCTGGCTGAGAACGCCCAGTTCGCCCGGGTGGTCGAGAGCCACGGCATGACCTTTGTGGGGCCCCGCCCGGAGCTGCTCAAGACCTTCGGCGACAAGCTGAGCGCCAAGGCCGCAGCCCGAGAGGCCGGGTTGCCCCTGATCCCTGGCTCCACCGGCTCGGTGGCCACCGCTGAGGAGGCCGCTGAGGTCGCCGCCAAGGTCGGCTACCCCGTGATGCTCAAGGCGGCCGCTGGTGGCGGCGGCAAGGGCATGCGCGTGGTCGAGAGCGAGGAGATGCTGCACCGGGTGTTCACCCTCACCAGCACCGAGGCCCTGGCGGCCTTCGGCAACGGCGAGGTGTTCATCGAGCGCTTCCTGCGCCGTCCGCGCCACATCGAGGTGCAGGTGGCCGGTGACATGCACGGGAACGCGATCCACCTCGCTGAGCGCGACTGCTCCATGCAGCGGCGCCACCAGAAGGTGCTGGAGGAGGCGCCCGCGCCCGCGCTGCCCGATGGGCTCGTGGAGCGGATCCGCGAGGCCGCCGTGAACCTGGTGCAGAGTGTCGGCTATCACACCGTCGGGACCGTCGAGTTCCTGGTGGATGGGGACGAGTTCTTCTTCCTGGAGGTCAACCCCCGCATCCAGGTGGAGCACCCGGTCACCGAGCTGGTCACCGGCATCGACCTCATCCAGCTCCAGCTCAAGGTCGCCGCCGGCGAGCACATGCCCGTCAAGCAGGAGGACGTGGTCGTCCGTGGCCACGCCATCGAGGCGCGGATCAACGCGGAGGATCCCTTCACCCACGTGCCCAGCCCGGGCCTGGTGACGGCCCTGTTCCTCCCTGGTGGGCCCGGCATCCGGATCGACTCCGCAGTGCACGAGCACGCAATGGTGCAGCCCTACTACGACTCCATGGTGGCCAAGCTGATCGCCTGGGCCCCCACCCGCGAGCAGGCCTTGGCCAAGCTCCGGGGCGCGCTCGCGGAGTCGGTGGTGGAGGGGATCCGCACCACGATCCCGCTGCACAAGGAGCTGCTGAACCACCCGGACTTCGTGGCCGGCACCATGACCACAAAGACCCTCGACGCCTACCTGGCGCGCCGGCGCGAGGAAGGCTGAGCCCTGCGGGGCCGGTTCGCCGGCCCCCAGGTTGTGGCATGATCGCCTCCCCGGTGAGGGCACTTTCCCCGGGCACGGAGGCTGCAGTTGGCAGACCTGGATCGCAACGAGCTGGAGCAACGCGCCCTGCGCGAGCTCTCCCGCAACCAGTTTGACCGTGCGACGCGCACCTACACCCAGATCCTGCGGCTCGACCCGCGGGATCGGCGCATCCGCCAGAAGCTGGCCGAGGTGCTGCTCAAGGATGGCCGCGAGCGCGACGCCGAGAAACAGTACCGCCAACTCGTCAAGGTCTACCGCCACGACGGCAACCACCGCGCGCTGGTGGCCGTGCTGTTGCAGGTCAAGCGTCTGGCGCCGGATGACAGCGAGGTGACCGGCCGTCTCGGCGAGGCGTACCGGAACCTGGGCCGCCTCAAGGAGGCGCGGCCGCTGCTGGAGAAGGCCTGGCGAACGCTGCAGCGGCAGGACATCGAGACCGCCCTGAGCTTCGCCGACATGCGCCTTGCCATGGACCCGTCGGACATCCCCTTCATCCAGGAGATCGCCGAGGGCCTGGTGGCCCAGAACATGATCAAGCGGGCCTACAGCTATTACGAGCGCGGGATGCGCTTCTACCGGCAGCGCGGCCAGATGGAGGAGATGGGCAGGCTCGCGGTGCGCGCGCTGGAGCTCAAGCCCGGGGACTCCGAGCTGCTTCAAGCCGCCGCCGAGGCCTCCTTGGCCATCGACGATGTGCAGACGGCGCTGCAGCACCTGCAGCCTGCTTTCGCCGAGAATCCCAGCGACCCGGTGGTGCTGGACCTGATGGCGCGCTGCTTTGAGCACGTGGGGGACCACCCCAAGGCCCTGCGTGTGCTGACGGCGCTCGCTGCGGTCCATGAGCAGCAGGATGACCCCCGGGCTTGGGTGGCGACCCTTGAGCGCGCCCAGCGGGCGGGTGGGGACGTGGGGCAGGCGCTGGGGCGGGCACAGCAGGCCCTGGAGCGCGCTGAGCTGCGTCTGTACGACCTGGAGAGCGCCAAGCCCGCCGACAACGAGGTGGGGCGCCCCTGCGTCCAGGCAGAGGTGTTCGTGCGCTACGGCTTTGTGGACCGCGCGGCCTCCGTGCTGGACCAGGCGCGCACCGAGCACCCCCAGGATCTCGCGCTGCTGGCTTGGCGTGCCGAGGTCGCGCTGCTCGAGGGCGACGACAAGACGGCGCAGCGTCTGGGCATGCGCTTCTTCGAGGGCTGTCCTCAAGAGGACCGGGAGCGCGCGGAGATCTGCCTACACCGTCTGGGCATCGCGGCGCCTGTCGCCCAGGCAGAGCCTGACCTCGACGATGAAGACGAGTTGATCGATGACGAGGACACCGAGCCGCCCATGGCGGCGGCCCCAGCTCAGGCGGTGCAGAAGCGCACTGAGAGGGCCTACGCGCCTCCTCCTCCCTCCCAGGACGAGCTGGACCCCTTCGGGGATGCTGGGGGGCTCAGTGACCCCTTCGGTGACCCGGGTGACCCCTTCGCGGGGGTAGGGGACGGCACGCTGGCGGAGATCGACCCGGACGACATGGATCCCTTCGCGGGCCTGGACGATCTGGACGACGACGAACCGGCGGTGGACCCCCAGGCCCAGATGGACGAGGCGCGGGGGCTGATGGGCATGGGAGAGTTCGCCGATGCACGTCAGGCGCTGGAGGGTGTCTCTGGGCTGGAGGCCGCGGCGCTGCGCGCTCGCTGTCAGCGGGAGCTGGGGGATCTGAGCGGCGCCCTGGGGGAGCTCCGGGACGAGCTGGACGAGGCCGACGAGTCGGAGCCGGGCTGGATGGAGGCAACCTTCGAGCTCGCGGATCTGGCGGGCCGGGCGGGCAAGGCCAAGCTCGCGCTGCGCAGCCTCAAGCAGATCCACGATCTCGACCGCACCTGGCGGGCCAAGGATGTCGCCGCCAGGGTGCGGGTCCTGCGCAAGAAGCTCGGGCGTTGACGCGCTTGGGCCTTGCCGGACTCGGAGCGCTGGCTTAGATTCTCGGGGTCAGCTTGTTACGCGGGTGTAGCTCAGTTGGTAGAGTCCAAGCTTCCCAAGCTTGTTGTCGCGGGTTCGAATCCCGTCGCCCGCTCCATCGAATGCCCGCCCCCACGGGGGCGGGTTTTTTCGTGTCTGCGTCTGTGTCTCCCACTGAATGTGGGCAGAGCGAACACGGGGCCACAGAGCAAATCGGGGCCCCCGAGAGGGCCCCGATGCAGACTCAAGCCGAGGGCTCTCAGTCGTTCCAGTCGGAGCTGGGACCACCGAAGGCGCCCTGATCGGGGACGGAGCCGTCCGCGTCGGAGCTGGAGGGGTCACCCGCGTCGATGGAGGGGGAGCCGGTGTCCAGGGTCCAGTCGTCGCCAGCGGCGTCCACGAACAGCGGATCGCTGCTGATGTTGCCGGAGGTGCCGGTGGGGTCGGAGAGGCCGCCATAGGAGCCGCCGCTGACGTTGTACACGTTGGTGTAGCTGCCGGCGAAGCTGGCGGTGGCGTCGGCCTGGACCGCGTTGGCGGTGCTGTCGACGTAGACGATCGAGCTGGCCAGGGTGCCCGAGGAGCTACCGTTGTAGTAGATGGCTGCGCCGTAGGTGCCCGCGTCGTTGTCGGCGTAGGTCACGTTCTGGGTGGAGAGGGTGCCGCTGAGGACCAGGACGCCGCCGCCATCTTCGGTGGCCTCGTTGTCGGCGTTGACCACGTTGGTCTCGCTGAGGCTGCCGCCGTCGATCTCGATGCCGGCCCCATCCAGGGCGGTGTTGTCGATGACGAAGCTGGTGTCCAGGCTCACCGTCGAGGTGGAGTCGATGTAGACGCCGCCGCCCTCGACCGCATCGTTGTTGTCGATGCTGAGGTTGTACATGGCGCTGTTGCTGCCGACCAGGGCGATGCCGCCACCGTAGGAGAAGGTGTAGCTGTCGCCCGTGGCGGAGACCGACTGACCGTCGACGAAGTCGTAGTCCTCGAGATCGTTGCGGGTGATCTCCAGGTCGTAGAGGGTCGGGTCGGAGTTCTCGACGTAGATGCCACCGCCCCAGTAGGTGTAGTACTTGTCGGTGCAGGTGGTCACCGAGGAGCAGGAGCGGGACTCCTCGTAGTAGTAGTAGTAGCCCTCGCCGCCGGTCAGGGTGAAGCCGCTGAGCTCCGCAGCGGCGGTCTCGCCGCTGTCGAAGGTGACGACCGGCTCACCGAGGCCAGAGGCGTCGATGGTGGTGCGGCCCGAGCCTTCGACGCCGGTCACGGCCAGGTCACGGCCGCCGAAGTCGATGGCCTCGTAGTAGGTGCCGCCGTAGACCACCACGCACTCGGTGGCGCTGTCGATGCCGTCCTGGATGGCGTCGAAGGGAGCGGAGGAACTGCCGTCGCCGGAGGAGGAGCCGGTGGCGGTGTCGACCACCATGGGCTCCAAGGAGTCCGCGTCGTCGCAGTCGTAGGTGTTGTCGGAGTAGCCGGAGGGCACCGAGCAGGCGATGACGGTGCTGGCGGGGTCGCCAAAGCCGTCGGAGTCGGTGTCGGCGTAGTAGGTGTCGCCGTCCGTGGGGTTGTCGTCGACCGTGCCGTTGCAGTCGTTGTCGGCGGAGTCACAGACCTCGGTGCCACCGGGGTAGCTGGTGGCGTCCAGGTCGTCACAGTCGGTGCTGTCGGCGACGTAGCCGCTGGGCTGGCTGCAGGAGAGGTCGGTGTTGGTGCTGTCGCCGTAGCCGTCGCTGTCGGCGTCGTAGTACCAGGTCGCCGCGTCGATGGCGTCGTCCTCGTCGATGTCGCCGTCGCAGTCGTCGTCGTCGCCGTCGCAGTACTCGTCAGCGCCCGGGTACTCGGTGCCGTCGGTGTCATCACAGTCGGTGGCGTCGGCGACGTAGCCGCTGGGCTGGCTGCAGGAGGTGGTGGTCACCGAGGCGTCGCCGTAGGCGTCGGAGTCGGAGTCGGCGTACCAGGTCGCCGCGTCAGCCGCGCTGTCCTCGTCCACCGTGCCATCGCAGTTGTTGTCGATGGTGTCGCAGACCTCGGTCTCGGCCGGGTTGGCCAGAGGCTCGCTGTCGTCGCAGTCACCGCCGACCTCGGCGTAGCCGGTGGGGAGGCTGCAGGCTTCGGCGGTGAGGGCGTCGTCGCCGTAGCTGTCGGAGTCGAAGTCGGCGTAGTAGGTGGTGGTGACGCCCTCGTCGACGCTGCTGTCGCAGTCGTTGTCGGCCTCGTCACAGACCTCGGCGTTGCCGGGCCAGGCGTAGGCGTTGGTGTCGTCACAGTCGAGCTTGTTGGTGACGTAGCCCTTGGGCTGGCGGCACTCGTCCAGGCTCACGGTGGGGTCGCCGAAGCCGTCCAGATCGGCGTCGGCGTAGTAGGTCGCGGTGGTGCCCTCGTCGACGCTGCCATCGCAGTTGTTGTCGATGTAGTCGCAGACCTCGGTCATGCCCGGGTTGGCCGCGGCCTCGCCGTCGTCACAGTCGCCGCCGACAGGGACATAGCCGGGGGGCTTCTCGCAGGCCTCGGTGGATACAGCGTCATCGCCGAAGCCGTCGTTGTCCGAGTCCTGGTAGTACGTCGTGGTGACGTCCTCATCGATCTGGTCGTTGCAGTTGTTGTCGTTGCCGTCGCAGATCTCGACCGCGCCCGGGTAGATGCCGGCGTTGTTGTCGTCGCAGTCATCCTCGGCGGTGAAGCCGTCGCCGTCGGCGTCCTGGAGCTCCACGGAGCCGGTGTCGGTCTCCAGAGGGGTACCGGTGGTGTCCCCGCCGTCCTTGCAGGCGAAGAGGGACAGGACAAGCAACAGGCTGGATGCGCTCATTTCGGGCTCCAAAGACGGAAAGTCGGCTGGGCCCGAGTTTAGCGAGGCGTGTCTTTTTTGCAAGCACCTTGTGAGATTGCGAGAGAGACCTAAAGTCCCTGACCGCACTCAGGTTCAGGTGAGGTTGCCGCCCTGATCCGGGTTTCGAAGCATCTCAACGACGCCGAAGCGCAGGCCCCGGTTGGATACCTGACAGGCCGAAAGCCCGGAATAGTCCAGCACTGCCGCGATCACGCAGGCCCCCGCAGCCAGGTAGGGGGCGCGCTCGATGGAGACCGCCGCCAGCTCCCGGCGACGCTCAGGGGATGCGCTCAGTAGGGTGTCCCTCCAGTGCAGAAGGTCGTCCAGGTTCAGCCGACTCCCGTGGACCTTCGCCCCGTCATAGGACTGGAGGCCCAGGGTCATTGCAGCCAAAGTTGTGGCGGTCCCCGCGACGGCCACGGCGTGGGCCGGGAGCTGGGGGAAGGCCACCGCCCCCAGGAGGTCGTCGAGGTGGCGACGGGCACCCTCCAGGTCAGGCTCTGGACCGTCCAACCCGAAGGCCTCGGTCAGCCGAACCGCGCCCACCTCCAGGCTGATGCGGAAGTGCATGGTGCTCCCGGAGCCGATGATCAGCTCCGTGCTCCCACCGCCCAAGTCGATGACCAGCACTGGCTTTGGGTGCTCGCCGAGGTCGCTGAGGGCGCCCAGGTAGGCGTAGACGGCCTCCTGCTCTCCGGAGATGGTCTGGATGTCCAGGCCCAGCTCCGCGCGGATGCGGTCGAAGAACTCGCCGGCGTTGGTCGCGCGTCGGGCCCCGCTGGTGGCGCAGGCCCGGACCCGGTGGGGGGGGACGCCGTGGGAGGCGGCGATCTCGACGAAGCGGGTCAGCACCTTCTCCGCGTGGGCCATGCGCGCGGGGTCGAAGCGCCCCATGTCGCCCAGGCCCTTGCCCAGGCCGACCACGTGGGCCTCGTCGTGGAGGACGCTCCCGTCGTCGGCTTCGATGGCCAGCAGCAGGCTGTTGGAGCCCAGGTCGATCGCGGCGTAGGGCATGGGCTCAGCTCCCGGGGGACCAGGCGGGGTTGCTCCAGGGACCCTGGCTCTGGGTGAGCTGCACCTGGTGCCGGCCATCCGCCGTGCTCATCCAGATGTGCGCGCCCCCGGAGCGGGTGCTGGAGAAGGCGATGTAGCGGGAGTCGGGGGACCAGGTGGGGTCCTCGTTGCTTCCCTCGCCCTGGGTGATTCGGGTCATGTCGCTGCCGTCCGGTCGTACGGTGAACACGTCGAACTGACCGTCTCGGCCCACGAACGCGATGCGCTGGCCGTCCGGTGACCACGAGGGGTCCGTGTTGTGGTTGCCCTGGAAGGTGATGCGGCGGGCGTCTCCACCGCTGGTGGGCATCACGTAGAGCTGGAGGCCGCCGCTGCGCTCGCTGGCGAACACGATCTGGCTGCCGTCAGGGGAGAAGCTCGGCGAGACGTCGATGCCGGGCGCCTTGGTGAGCTGGGCGACGAGCTTGCCGTCCGAGGCCCGGATGCCGAAGATGTCGGTGTCCCCCCGGGCGCCGCTGGAGAGGGTCAGGGCCAGCAGGTCCTGGCCGGGGGCGAAGGCGGCTCCGATGTTGACGCCCGAGCGCGAGGAGACCCTGCGCACCGTCCCGTTGGCCAGGTCGGCCACATACAGGTCGGGGTTGCCGGAGCGGTAGCTGGTCCAGGCGATCTTGCCGCCGGTCGAGTCCCAGGCGGGCTGCAGGTTGATGCTCCCGTTCCGGGTGACCGAGCGGATGTTGTGGCCGTCCACGTCCAGGAGCTTGATCTCCTTGTTGCCGCTGGCCTTGGACACCGCCGCGATGCGCGTGGTGAAGATGCCGGGCTTGCCGGAGACCAGGAGGATGATCTCGTCGGCGATGCGGTGGCCGACGTAGCGGGCGTTGCTGGAGTTGGCGGTGAAGCGCTTGGCCCCCAGGCGCTCGCGGCCGGGCACGTCGTAGACCCAGAGCTCCGCGGAGACCTGATCAGCGCTGACGCTGGCGAGGGAGGTCTTGGCCAGGACCACGGCCCCAGGGACGTCCCAGTCGCTCCACTGGAACTCGCCCTCGCGCAGGCCGGCGGACCCGGGCTCGATGTAGGCGTTGGGGTCGATCACGGTGAAGAACCCGGACATCTCCAGGTCCCGCCGGACCACCTCCCAGACGGTGTCGGAGACGCTGCCGTCGCCCTTGGGGGGAGGGAGGGCGATGGGGAGGTCCTGGCCCCCAGGGGCCGAGATCCGCACCACAACGTTCTCGATGTCGGTCTCCTGCGCCACCGCGTCGGGCACCTGGGCCCAAGCGAGGACACCGAGGGCTCCGATCACGCCCGTCAGGGCCAGCAGTCGCTTCACCGTGCATCCTTTGGTGTGAAAGCAAGGGGCAGGGTCACTGTTTTCTTCCCCTTCATCAGCTCCGGGGGCACCGGCGGGACCGCCCCGGTCTTCTCCAGTGCGCGCCGTGCTGCGGCGTCAAAGCTGGCGTCCCCGCTCCCGTTTCGTAGCTTCATTCCCTGGATGGTCCCGGCGCTGTCGATGGTGACCAAGAGGATCACCTCGAGCGTGGGATCCGTCTGGATGGGCTTGAAGTTGGGGAAGACCGCGCGCTTGATGGCCTCGTGGTAGGCCGCCAGCACCGGGTCGCCGGCGCTGCCCAGGCTGGAGCCGGTGGCCCCCTCGACGCCGTCTGCCGAGGTCCTCAGCCTGTCCTCGCTGCCGGTCGGTGCGTCAGGTTGCAGGTTGGCCAAGGCGGCTTGGCGGCGCATCTCCCGCAGGGCCTTCTCGCGATCCGGATCCGGCTTCACCTCCTCCTTCCCCTTGGGAGGCTCGGGGGGGACGGTGGGGTCCACGAGGTCGGCGTTGGTCTTGACGGGGGGCGTCTCCACGACGGGCTCGGGGGTGCCTGCTACGGGCTCCGGTGCCCTGGAGGCCTTCTGAGGCATCGCGGTGGTCTGCTTGGGCATGGCCATCATGGAGACCTCCATCAACACGTCGTCGGGGTTGATGAGGGGCTCGGGCGGGCCGCCCAGCTTGGCGCCGATCAGGATCCCCAGGGCCACCAGCCCGTGCATGCCCAGGGAGATGGGCACAGCGATGCCGGGCTTGAAGGGGCGGGGGCTGAGCAGCGAGCTGTGGGTCACGGCTCCTGCCCCGGCTGGGTGACGAGGCCGACCTTGCCGATGCCGGCGGACTTGGCGATGCCCATGAGCTGCATGACCTTCTCATAGGGCAGGCTGCCGTCGGCCTTGACGAACACGGCCTGGTCAGGGTTCGCGGTGTGGATGGCCGCCAGCTTGTTGGGCAGCTCCTCCCACTTCATCTCGCGCTCGTTGATGTAGGTGCGGCCCTGGGCGTCGATGCTGAGGACGAGCTGGTCCTCGCTGTCGGCCTGGAGGGGGGGCGTGTCGCTGCGGGGGAGCTGCACGTCCACGCCTTGCACCATCATGGGCGCGGTCACCATGAAGATGATGAGCAACACCAGCATCACGTCCACGAAGGGCGTGACGTTGATCTCTGAGACCATCCCGGAGCGGTCGCTGCCGCCACCCATGCCCATCAGCTACGGCCCCGGCCCTTGGAGAAGTGCCGCTTGACGATGTTCAGGAAGTCGGCCGAGAAGTTGTCCATCTCGGTGGCGAGCACCCGGATGCGGCTGTTGAAGAAGTTGTAGGCCATGACCGCGGGGATGGCGGCTGCGAGGCCGACCGCGGTGGCGATGAGCGCGTGGGCGATGTCCGGGCCGACGACCGCGATGGAGGCCGAGCCGCTCGCGCCGATCTTCTGGAAGGCGCGGAGGATGCCCCAGACGGTGCCGAAGAGCCCGATGAAGGGCGCGGTGGAGCCGGTGGTCGCCAGGAAGGGGATCAGGCGCTCCAGGTTGGTGAGCTCGGTGCTGGAGGCGCGGCGCAGGGCGCGGGTCAGGTTGTCGATGCCGCCCAGGTCCATCTGGCCGACGCTGTCGCCGTCCTGCTGGGTGAGCTTGTGGAGCTCGACGTACCCGGCCTTGAAGGTCTGGGCCAAGGGGGATTGGGGGTAGCTGCCCACCTTCTCGTAGACCTGATCCAGGCGCCGGGAGTTCCAGAAGAGCTCCTGGAACTCGGCGGACTGGCGGGCGGCCTGACGCAGCAGGAGGCCCTTGTTCACGATGATGACCCAGCCGATGACGGACATGGCGACCAAGCTGAGCAGCACGAACTGAACGATGAGGTCGGCGTCCAGCACCAGGTCCAGGGCGCTGGGCTCAGCGGCGGCGGGGACGGCCACGGCCGCCAGGTATGCGGTGACGACGTTGTCCACTACTGGTCCTCGATCCGCGTGCGCTCGCGGGGGCCGGTCCAGGAGCTCATGCCCTCGACGGCGTTGTAGATCTCGTGGGCGCCCAGCGACGCCATGAACTCGGCGGCGGCGGCGGAGCGGTCGCCGCCCTGGCACACAAAGATGATGTGGGTGGTCTGCCCCAGGTCCTGGTAGCGGTGGGGGAGCTCGTCCACGGGGACGTGGATGGCGTGCACGCTGTGGTCCGCGTCGAACTCGGACTTGGTGCGCACGTCGACCAGGATGTAGGGGCTGTCGCTCTCGGCCAGCATCTGCTCGGCGCGGTCGCCGTCGATGTCCTCGACCGCCTTCTGGGCCTGACCGGGCACGCGGGCCTTGGAGGCGGTCTGGGGGCCGGCCGCGGCCTCCTGACCGGGGAGGGCCTTGCCGGTGGACTGGGCGACCAGGGGCAGGATCTCGTCGGGCCCGTGGAGCCCGCGCTCGGAGAAGATGACCTGCTGGTCCTGGTCCACGACGACCACACCGTCCTTGCACTGGGGCAGCACGCGGCTGCTCATGCCGAAGGCGCGGGCGGTGAGGGCGAGGGGGTCGTAGAGGAAGAAGAACTCACCGCGCAGGTGGGCGCGCAGGTCGCGCAGGCGGTCGGTCGCGGCGGTGTGCACCCCAAAGACCACCGCGTCCACGGCGCCAGCGCTCTCGTTCGCGGCGCTCCAGGCCTTGAGCCAGGCCACGCTGCTCTCGTCCTCGCTCTTGAAGAAGAGCAGGATGACGGCCATCTGGCCGCGGAAGTCGCGCAGCTTGACCCAGGTGCCCTCGTCCGCGGTCAGGGACAGCGGAGGAGCCTCGGTCCCCACCTTGATGGGGGAGAGACGCATCAAATCCCGAACGACCGACATGGCTTGCCTCGCTTGCTCAACTGGCCCTAACACCTGCTCAACTGGCCCTAACACCGCATCACCCCATGTGACGCGGCGGGGGCGTCAGTGCACCTCGACCACGTCGATCACGTCCACGAGGTCGGCGGGAGGCTCCTCGAAGGCCGCGCGGTACACCGCCTTCATGCGCTCCCCCTTGGCCCGCGTGCTGTCCAGGGCCCGAGAGGCCGCCAAGCCGATGGTCAGCCCCGGCACCAGGCGGATCCCTCGACCGATCACCCGGCTCGTGGCGGTCTGCACCACCCGCCGGACCACCATCGCCGCCGCCGCGCCGCCCTTGGGCACCTGCTTGGCCGCCGCGCCGGGCAGGTCCCGGACCCGGAGGTTGAGCTGCGCCTGGTCGGGCAGGTCGACGTCGTAGGCCGCAGCGAGGGCCCGCCAGAGCATCACCCGGCCCTTGTCCGTCTCCGGATCGAAGCCGTAGACCACCGCCAGCCGCTGGGCCAGCCGCAGGGTGTGCACCAGGCTCGCCAGCACCTCGGGGGCCACGCCGACCGCGCCGCCGACTCCCCCCGCTGCGCCGATGACACCCGCCCGAACCTTGGCCTGGTCGATCAGGAGCTGGGCGCTCTCGTCCAGCTCACCCAGGGCGGGCCGCAGGGGCTTCCGCCAGTCCGACCACACCACCCCGCGGGCCTGGAGGTCCGCCGTGATCTCCCGCGTCCGCAAGCTGCAGGCCGCGTAGAGGCTGGGGAGGAGGTCCTGATCCAGGCGGTCCTGGACGAGGTCCTTGATCTGGGAGAGGGGAGTAGAAGCCATCGGGATCCAATCTATTCGCCCGGGCTACGCACCGCGAGCAGGGCCATTTCATCTTCGTAGAGCACCAGCCAGTCCTCGCTTGCACGGATGGCGGGCATGAGGGTGTCGGCGTGGAAGGGTGCGTGGAGGTGGACCAGCCCGACTCCGTGGGCCCTGAGCTGCTCCTCCCAGCCCTCTGGGGCCTCGGAGATCCCGGTGTAGAGGGACCACGCGGAGTCGGGGAAGACCCAGGCCCGGATGTCGCCGGAGGTGAGCAGCCCGGGGAAGCGAAAGCTGAGGTAGCCCCCGTACTCCGGCGGGTTGAAGATGCGCTGGCCGGTGCAGGTCCCGCAGTGCGCCTGGAGCGCGTCGGCGAGGGCCACCGGGGTGTCCTCGTGCAGGCTGGGGGGCTCGCGGAGGGTGCGGAGGGCCAGGCCGGCGTAGAGGGTGCAGAGGGCGGCTCCGAGGGCCCACATTCCCCTTCGTCCCAGGATCGGCTGGGGAGAGGAGGGTTGGCTGGCCCGGTCCACCCAGTGGCCCACCGCCGGGGCCAAAGCGAGCCCATAGAACGCCACAAAGCGCGTCCCGGTGCAGGCGAGGACACCGAAGGCCAGCAGGAGCCCGATGCTGCGGAGATCGGGGCGTCGGAACAGGCACGCGGCGGCCCAGAGCGCGAGGCTGCCGTAGAAGCGCTGCCCCTGGAAGTCGCGCAGGGTGGGCGGGAACCACTCGCTGAAGCCGCGCTCGACGGGGGTGGCGGAGTTGTCGAGGACGAAGCCCCAGGCGGCGAGGCCTTCGGGGTTGAGCAGGCTCCCGGCCGCGAGGCCCAGGCCCAGGCTCCAGTGCGGGAGGCCGGCCCGCAGGCTGCGCTGGGTGAGGGAGTGGGCGGCCCCCGCGATGGCCATCCACACCACCCCAACGATGAAGCTGCCGTGCAGGTTGGACCACAGGGCTCCGAGCGCGAGGCCACCGAGGAGCTTGAGCCCGGCGCGTCCGGGGATCGCGGCGACAAGGATCGCGGCGGGGAAGAGGGGAAAGGCCCAGCTCTGACCGCGCACGGCGAGGTTCCCGAAGAGGAGGGCGAAGGTCCAGAAGACCCCCACGGCGGCGGCCAGGTGGCTGCGGCCCTCGGCGCGGATCGCGAGGCCGGTGAGGGCCAGGGTGAGGGTCGTCAGGGCGGCGTGGACGAGGCGGATCCCCTGCAGCCCGGCGCCCTGGTACACCGCCCAGGATGCCCAGGAGAAGCCCCATGTGGGGTTGTCGTAGGGCACGCCAAAGGCGCTCCAGGTGAACACCTCGCTGCGCAGGATCTCCCCGTGGTCAGCCATCCAGCGGCCGGTCGCGAGGAAGATGTGCAGATCGTTTGTGGCCACCGGCCGGCTCAGCGTCCACAGGCCGCCGATGGCGATGAGGCTCCACAGGACGAGCTGGGCCAGAGTGGGGGGCTGGAGGGCTCTCACCCTGACAGGGTAGCGCGAGGCACGTTAGGCCCCCTGAACAGGAGAGCCCCGTGTCCGAGATCAGCCTGAGCGCCCTGGAAGAAGCCCTCGCGCAGCCCGCAGGCGTGCGCCTCGAGAGGCTCACGGCCTTCGCCGATGAGCTCGCCCAGTCCGCCGACGCCGGCCAGGAGGCCGATCCCGCTGTGGTCGACGCCACCGTGAAGGCCCTGCTGGAGGTCGTCTCCAGCGGCGAGGGCAGCCCCAAGCTGCGCCTGGGAATCGGCGAGGCCCTCGGCCGCCTGGGCGACCCGCGCCTGAGCGCACCTGGGGAGGCCGGCTACTGGGTCACCGCCGACACGGATCTGGGTCCGGTGCAGGTGGGGCGCTTCCCTGTGACCATCGCCGAGTGGCAGCGCTTCGTGGCCGAGGGCGGCTACGAGGACGACAGCCTCTGGGACGAGGACGGCAAGGCCTGGCGCGACGGCGTCCACCGCCTCTGGCCGGAGCTCGCCTCCCGCGACTCCGTGAAGCACCTGGTGGTGGCCAACCAGCCCGTGGTCGGGATCTCCTGGCACGAGGCCATGGCCTACGCCCGCAAGCACGGCGCCCGCCTGCTGGGCTTCAACGAGCGCATGCAGGTCGCCCGCGGCGCCGCCAAGCGGCCCTACCCCTGGGGCGAGCCCTTCGGGCGCGGCAACTCCAACACCCGCGAGGAGGTGCTGGGCAAGCCCTGCGCCGTCGGCCTGTTCGTGCGCGATCAGACCCCCGAGGGGATCGCCGACCTGGCCGGCAACGTGGCCGAGTGGACCGCCGACCGCGTGGGCGATGAGCGCGTGGTGCACCCGGGGAGCTGGGAGCAGACCTCGATGGCGAGCTGGGCCAAGGCCCGCGCGCTGGAGGAGGCCGGCGCTCGCCTGGCGGCTCTGGGCTTCCGCCTGGCGCGGGACGTGGACGAGTAGCCCAAAGCGCGCTCGAGTCCGCAAGAGAGAGGGTCCCCGCTGGGGGCCCTTTTTTCTCTGGCTACTCCTCCTGCTCGACGATCTCGAACTGCACGCGCCGGTTTGCCGCGCGGCCCTGCGCGGTGTCGTTGGACTCGATGGGCTGGGAGGCGCCGTAGCCGGTGGCCTCCAGGCGCTTGCGGTCCACGCCCTTGGAGACCAGGTAGTCGCGCACGGCCTGGGCCCGGCGCATGGAGAGGCGCTGGTTGGTCTCCGCGCTGCCGACGTTGTCGGTGTGGCCCTGGATCTCCACGCGGGTGATCTCGGGGTGCAGGAGCAGGACGTTGGCGACCTCGTCCAGAAGGGGCAGGGACTCGGCCTTGATGGTGGCCTTGCCGGTGTCGAAGAAGACCTGCTCCTTGATGACCACGGACTCCGAGGTGACCTCGACCTTGGAGGACTGCAGCGTGAGCACCACGGGGTCGGGGGTGACGCCGGGCTCCAGGACCAGCTCGGCCCGGGCGGCGCCGAACTCGGGGGCCTGGGCCACCAGGGTCCACTGACCCGGGCGCATCTGGAAGTCGGCCTGCCCCTGGGCGTCGGTGGACTGGGCGGGGATGCGCGCGGGGCCGACCCAGGTGAGCTGGGCCTGCAGCGGGTTCCCGGCGCTGTCCTGGACCTGGACCTGGACGGGCTGGGGGACGAAGTCCAGGGTGAAGCTGCGGTTCTGTTCGCCGCTCACGAGGGTCAGGGCCTCCGACTCCAGGGGCGCGTAGCCGGGGGCGGTGGCGGAGAGCAGCACGGGGCCGGGGGTGACGCCCTCGATGATGAGGCTGCCGCCCGGGGGGGTGGTGTACTCGGCGTCGCCCAGGTGGATGGTCGCGCCCGAGATGCCAACCCCGTCCTCGTCGGCGAGCACGAGCAGCAGGGAGTTCTGACCGGCCACGGCGTCGGAGAGGGTGAAGGTGACAGGCAAGAGGGCCTGCTGACCCGCTTCCACCTGAACATCGGCCTCCTCGATGCCCATGCGCTCGGAGCTCGCCACGACGGTCCAGCCGCCGGGCTCCAGGTAGAGCACGCGCTCGCCGCTGTCGCCGATCTGGACGGGGGGGAGGACGACGGGGCCGTAGGCGCGGATGAGGGCGTCGACGGGGGCGCCGCCGGGGCCCGAGGTGCGGACGGTGACGGTGCCGTCGAGCCAGCGCATGTTGAGGGTGACGGGGTTGTCGCCTTGGGCCAGCTCCAGGGGATCCACGCTCTCGTAGTGGAACATGCCGCCGGCGGCCTCGACGCTGGAGGGGCCGGGCTTGAGGCCCTCGATGTGCAGGCTTCCCCCGGTGGAGGTGGCGCCCACGGGCTCGCCATCCACGGCAACGCGCACGCCCTCGACCGGCTGGCCCTTGGGGTCGACCACGCGCAGGCTCAGGGCGGCGTCGCCAGAGTCCTCGCGGAGGATGGCCTCGATGAGGATGAGGCTGGTCTCGTCGGCCTCGATGCGGACCTCGCGGGTCTGGAGTCCGAAGGCGGGGGCGCTGACGCCGACGATCCACTCGCCGGGGGGGAGGGCGTACCAGGCCTCGCCGTCGGGGCCCACGGAGTCGCTGGGGACGGGCGTGTCGCCCATGAAGCGCACCTGGGCGTCGATGGGGGCCTGGCCCTTGCCGCGGGTGACGACCTGGAGGGTGCCGGGCTTCCAGTCCATGGTGACGAGCAGCTCGCGGGTGCCTTCGACCAGCTCCAGGGGGACGGTGGGCTCGGGGCGCATGCGGTCGCCCTCCAGCGCCAAGGTGCTGTCCCCGGGGGCGAGGCCGGAGACGCTGAGGGTGCCGCCGTTTCCGGTCTGGCCGATGGAGACGCCGCCCAGGCTGACCTGAACGCCCTGCACGGGGTTGCCGTCGGGATCCAGGACGGTGAGGTCCAGGGTGGCGGCGCCGGCGGTCTCGGCGAGCACGACGTCGACCGTCTGGAGCACCTTGCGGTCGGTGTCGACCACCACGCTGCGCTCCTGCAGGCCGTAGCGCTCGGAGCTGATGACCACGGTCCACTCGCCGTCGTCGAGCTGGGTGAGCAGCTCACCGCGGGCGTCCAGTCCGACGGGGCGGCGGGCCTCGGGGCCCATGAAGCGAACCTGGGCGTCGGTGACGGGGGCGCCGGCGCTGTCCCGGACCCGGACCTGGACCGAGCCGGGGGGGCGCTCCAGGTAGATGGGGGTGGGGTCGCTCAGCTCGGGGGCGGCCACGATGACGCGGATCTCGCCGGGCTCGAAGCCGGGGGCGGTGGCCTGGATGTCGTGGTCGCCGCCCGTGAGTCCGCCGATCTGCATGCCGCCGCCGGGGCCGCTGCTGCCGTAGTCCTGGCCGTCGATGCTGAGGCTGGCGCCTTCGATGCCGCGGTCCTCTTCGTCGCGGAGGGACAGGGACATGGCGGCGTCGCCGGCCTCGGGGTGGAGGACGACCCGCACGGAGGGGGGCCAGGTGCGACCGTCCTCCAGCTCCAGGGTGCGGAGCTGGGTGCCGTAGCCGGGGTGGCTGACCTGCACGCTCCAGGCGCCCTCGGACAGCGGGAGGATGACCTCGCCGCGGCGGGAGGCTTCGGCCTGCAGGGGCTGAGGCCCACCCAAGACGGTGATCTCCGCAGGCAAGCCGCGCCCCCGATCGTCCACCACCTCCACGATCAGGTCGTAGGGGGTCTGCGCCGCGCTGAGGGTGGGGGTGCTGCTCTCCTCGGGGAAGGGGCCGGTGCGCTTGCCGATGCGGGTGCCCAGGAAGACGCGGGCCCGGGGGACACCGGCGCCGCTGTTGAGGCTGGTGGCGCCACCGATGATGAGGGTGCTGCGCTCGGTGGCCATCCAGGAGCCGGAGACCATGAGCTCGGCGGTGTCGGCCTGGTGCTGGCTGTCGCGGCCACGGAGGGTGGGGGAGAGGAGCAGCTCGGTGGTGAGGGCCAGATCCGGGCGCACCTGGACGGTGGCGGCGGCGTTGAGGATGCCGCTGAGCTCGCCGGCCTCTTCGAGGTCACCCAGGGGCGCGGGCAGCTCGGGATCCCGGGTGTTGTGTCCCTTGAAGCCCAGGTTCAGCGAGAACTGCATCGCCGGCAGGCCGTAGCCCAGGGCCAGGAGCGCGCCGCCGCCCATGGGGTCGCCGGTGATGGCGGAGGTGGCGGTGGGGGCATCCAGGAAGGGCTGGAGGCTGAGGCCGAAGCCGGTGCCGTCGTTGCTGGGCCGGACCAGGCTGATGGGCACCCAGAGCCGCAGGTTGCCCAGGGCGGCGCCGGCCGGCTGAAGGTCGGTGCCCAGGCTGTAGTCGGCCCCCAGGCTGCTCTGGTGGGCCAGGTAGACGGGAAGGCCCGCGGCGATCCCGAAGCGATCGGTCAGGGCGTAGCTGCCGCCCAGGTTGGCCAGGACCAGGCCGTCCACGGCGGGTTGGATGCCGGGCTCGCCGACGATCTGGTACTGCAGGGGGCTGGAGGCCAGCTCGAAGCCCACCATGGCGCCCCAGGAGCCCTGGTCGAGCTGCCAGGGATTCCAGGTGACCACGCCCGAGTGCGCCCCGGTCTGGCCGGGGTTGAAGGTCTGGCCGTGGCTGTCGAAGGCCTGCGCCTGGCTCAGGGTGGCCAGGGCGAGCAAGAGCGAGTGCATCAGCGTTCCTTGGCGGCGAGCCTAGCACAGCGCGCCTTGGAGTTCAGGCCTCCAGGCCTTCCAGCGCGCCCTGAGCGTTGTCCGCGGCGAAGCGGCCCCGCGCATCCCGCGTCACCCGGGCCATCGCCGTGTCCGGGTCGTGCGTGAAGAAGATCCGGCCACCCTGCGGCTCCAGCTCGTCCAGCACGGCGCGCTTCTCGTCGATCAGCAGCTCGGGGAAGCGGTCGTACCCCATGGTGATCGAGCCTCGAACCCAGGGAACGCCCGGGATGAGATCCGCGCCGAAGAGGATGGGGCCCTGCGCGCTGGGGATCTCCACCAGCACCAGACCGGGGGTGTGTCCATCGGAGCGCCGCAGGCGGTAGTCCGGGCCCAGGGTGGGGCTGTGCTCGCCGTCCACCAGCTCCAGGCGCCCGCTCTGCTCCAGCAGGGCCTGGATGCGGGGGATGAAGCTGGCGCGGTCCCGCGGGTGGGGGTGCTGCGAGCGCTCCCAGGCGGTCTGCCCGACCACAAAGGTGGCCTTGGGGAACAGCAGCTCGGACTCCTGGCCCTCCTGGAAGGGCGTCAGCAGGCCGCCGGCGTGGTCGAAGTGCAGGTGGGAGAGCACGACCACGTCGATGTCCTGGTGGCTGAGGCCCACCCGCTCCAGCTCCCCGAGCAGCACATGCTCGCTCTCCTGGACGCCAAAACGCTCGGCCAGCTTGGGCTCGAAGAAGGCCCCGATGCCGGTCTCCAGCAGGATGTGGCGCGGAGGCCCCTGCTCGGGCTGCTCGGTGATGAGCAGGCAGCGGCAGGCCAGGTCGATGCGGTTGAGCTCGTCCGCGCGGGCCCAGCGGGTCCACAGGGCCTTGGGCGCGTTGCCGAACATCGCACCCCCGTCGAGCTTCTGGGAGTTTCCGGACAGGGAGGTCAGGTAGCGCTTCATGGCCCCAAGTTAGCATCCCGCCATGCCTGCCATCATCCCCCCTCGGCCGCTCCAGCCCGGCGCCCGCGTCGGCGTGTTCTCCCCCTCGGGGGCCTACGATCCCCAGCGCCTGGAGGCCGGCATCGCCTGGCTGGAGGGCGCTGGCTACCGCGTGGTGCGGGCTCCCAACCTGGGCCGCACCCACCGCTACCTGGCGGGCACGGACCGTCAGCGCCAGGAAGACCTCGCTTGGGCGCTCCAGTCTCCGGATGTGGACGCCGCCTGGATGGCCCGCGGTGGGTATGGATTGGCGCGCATCTGCCAGCCGCTCCCTTCCCCGCTGGACGATCGACCGGTGATCGGCTTCTCCGACGGGACCGCCCTGCACGCGGCGCTCTGGAAGGAGGGGAGGGGAGGTGTGCACGGTCCAGTGCTGCACTCCACCGCCGATCACGCCGACCAGGCCTCCCGCGATCGCGCTCTGCGGTGCCTGCGAGGACAGACTGAGGCCGACTGGACCGGGGAGTCCTGGATCCCCGGCAGCGCCCAGGGCCCCCTGGTGGGCGGCAACCTGTGCATGCTGGCCTCCATCGCCGGGACGCCCCTGCAGCCGGACCTGCGGGGCTGCATCCTGCTGCTGGAGGAGATCGCCGAGCCCCCCTACAAGCTGGACCGCATGCTCCACCAGCTCGCCGCGAGCGGCACCCTGGACGGCATCGTCGGCGTCGCGCTGGGGGAGTTCGTGGGGACCCGCACCCCGGAGCACTGGACCCTGCGCGAGCTGTTGACCGAGCTGCTGGAACCCCTGGATGTGCCTGTGCTGTCGGGGCTCCCGGTGGGGCATGGGGCGGCCAACCACGCGTTCGTCTGGGGGCAGCCGGCGACGCTGGAGGGGGACAGCCTGCGCTTGTCCGCGTTAGGGGGCGGGTCCGCGTCCGAGAGGAAGGTATGAGCGACACCAAGTGGTTCGAGCAGGGTCCCAAGGATCTGCAGCCCAGCCAACGCAAGCGCGAGGTCAAGGACCTCTGGGTGCGCTGCCCTGGCTGCGGCGAGGTCCTCTACAAGCCCGCGCTGGCTGAGCGCCTGAGCACCTGCCTGCACTGTGGACACCACTTCCGCCTGGGCGCCCGCGCGCGCCTGGATCTGCTGCTGGACGCCGGCTCGTTCACCGAGCAGGACGGCGGGCTGGAGGCCACCGACGCCCTGGGCTTTGTGGACTCCAAGAGCTACCCCAAGCGCCTGGACGCCTCCCGCCGCAAGACCGGCGAGCTGGACGCCTTCATCGGCGGCTCCGGAAAGATCGAGGGGATCGACGTCGAGATCGGCGTGTTCAACTTCTCGTTCATGGGCGGCTCCATGGGCTCCGTCGTGGGCGAGCGCATCACCCGCATCTACGAGCGGGCCGCCGAGCGCAAGGTGCCGGCCATCGTGATCAGCTCGTCTGGTGGCGCCCGCATGCAGGAGGGCATCCTCTCCCTGATGCAGATGGCCAAGACCTGCGCCGCGCTCGCAAAGCTGCGGGATGACGCCGGGATGCCCTACATCTCCGTCATCGCCGATCCCACCACCGGCGGCGTCGCGGCCAGCTTCGCGATGCTGGGCGATGTGATCATCAGCGAGCCCCGGGCCCTGATCGGCTTCGCCGGCAAGCGCGTGATCGAGCAGACCATCGGCGAGACCCTGCCCGAGGGCTTCCAGACCGCCGAGTACCTGCTGGACCACGGCATGATCGACCGCATCGTGCCCCGCGACCAGCTCCGCGGCGAGCTGGCCCTGACCCTGCGCTGGATGCTGGGCCAGGCCCCCGCTCAGGCCCCAGAAGCCGAGTCGGCCCCCGCGTGAGGAGCCACCCCCTGCTGAACCGCGCCGCCCAGGCTGGCGTGAGGTTGGGCATCGAGCGGGTCCGGGACCTGCTCACGCACCTGGGCAGCCCCCAGGACGCGGTGCCTTCGGTGCACGTGGGGGGGACCAACGGCAAGGGCAGCGTGGGGTCGATGATCGCCGCCTGCCAGAGCGCCGCGGACAAGCGGGTGGGGCTGTTCACCTCGCCGCACCTGCAAGAGGTCAACGAGCGCATCCGCGTGGCCGGTCAGCCGCTCCCCGACGCCGAGCTCACCGAGCTGCTCGAGGAGATCCACGCCGACGCCACGCGCTGGGCCGCCGAGCACTGCCCCGAGCTGCCCGAGGGCCAGCCGCTCACCTACTTCGAGCTGCTCACCGTCGCGGGCTTTGTGGCGTTCGCCAGGAACAAGCTGGATCTCTCCGTGGTCGAGGTCGGGCTGGGCGGCCGCCTGGACGCGACCAACGTGATGACCCCGCAGGTCTCCGTCATCACCACCGTGGCCCTGGATCACCAGGACCGGCTGGGCCCCGATCTGGGCTCCATCGCGGGGGAGAAGGCGGGCATCATCCAGCCCGGCGTGCCCGTGGTCGTGGGGCGTCTCCCCCAGGAGGCCCTGCGCGTGATCCGGCTGACGGCCCTGGAGCGAGGGGCGCCTCTGCATGTCCTGGGGGAGGACTTTCACCCCTCGGGCAGCCACGGGGACTTCGTCGTGGGTTGGGCAGACGGCGGCATCAGCGAGGTCACCGTTGGCCTGGCGGGGGCCCACCAGCTCGACAACGCGGCGGTCGCCATCCGGGCGCTGTCCCTGCTCCCGCCCTTGCTGCGGGTGCCTGATGGCGCGATCCGCGAGGGCATGGCTCAGGTGCGCCACGCTGGCCGGCTGGAGTGGCTGGGGGAGCGCGTGCTGGTGGACGGCGCGCACAACCCGGCTGGCGCGACCGCCCTGGCCGCGGCCCTGGACGCCATGGACTGGGATCAGCCGCGCACCCTGCTGCTGGGCGCGAGCGACGACAAGGATGTGCGGGCCATCGCCAGCATCCTGGCCCCTCAGTTCGGCCGCATCCTGACCACCCACTGCGCCCACGACCGCGCCCGCAAGGCCGGCGAGCTGGCCCAGGACCTTGTGGACCTGGACATCCCCGTGATGCCCGCGGGCCCCATCGAAGAGGCCCTGCCCCTGGCCCTGAGCGAGCCGGGGCTGGTGGTGGTCGCGGGGAGTTTGTTCACGGTGGGGGCGGCGCGGGATCTGTTGGGGTGAACCTCAAGCGCCTGAGTTGGTCCAGGTGACGCTCCAGTGCGCACAGTCCGCGGACTCCGTGTGCGGGATCTCCTGCTGGTCCAGCCACACGACCTTCCAGTAGAAGGCCTCCGCGTCGCAGAGGTCGGCCGGACCCGAGGGCAGCTCCAGCGCGATGTCGACGTCCAGGGTCCCTCCGGTGTGGATGGCGTTCGGCATCCAGAAGCCCGCGGTGTGGATCCCGTCCCCCGACTCGATGCTCTCGGAGCCCAGGCTGGCGGTCCATTCGCCCCGGTAGTCGCTGAGCTGGATGTCGAAGCGGGCGTCCTGCAACGGCTCGTCGGAGAACACTGAGAGCACGAGCGCGTCCTCGGCTGCGAAGCCCTTGGGGCAGAGGGTGCCGTAGGGTGCCGCGGGGTCGTCGTCCTGACAGGGCAACGGGAAGCCGACCTGGTCTTCGCCGGTGTCGCTGTCCTGCGTGGTGGAGGGGAGCTCGGTGTCCTCGCTGGTGGGGGCAGTGCAGGCCAAGCCGGCCGCGAAGAGGACGTGAATCATGGTGAGCTCCCGATTTTCAGGAGGCTACCACTCCCTCTGGACCCTACTGCAGCGCCTTCTGCACCTTCTTGTCGCCTTTGACCGCCTCGATCACATCGGCCGTCCGGTCCGTGCCCACACACCCACCCAGGGCCTCGGGGTTCGCGCAGAGGCCGACCAGCAGCTTCTTCTTCTTGAGGGGCTTCTCGAGCGCCGCGAGCAGGGTGGCTCCCCACTGGGCCACCTCGGCCTCGTAGGCACCTCGGAGCTCCTCGGCATCGGCGAGGGCCTGCTGGCCGGCTTCGCTGCTGGTGTCGGCCAGGGCCTCCTCCAGAGGGGCCAGGTCATCGTCCAGGGCCTCGTTCAGGCGCTGGACCTTGCCGGCCAGCTTGCGCTCGAGCACGGCCAACTGAACGTAGTCCTCGCTGGCGAGCCAAGGCACGACGGGCTGCTCGGTGCCCTGGACTGCGACGGTGGGCCAAGGCTCTGCGACGAGCTGATCCACCACCTCGCTGAGCTGCTGTGAGCTGTCGAGCGCGCCGGCGATCTGGGCGTTCAGGTCGGTGCCCTCGCAGGACTTGAGGCTGGCACCGGGCCCGGTGATGGCCCCGATGCCGGAGCGGGCCTTGCAGCGGGTGAGGGTGTACTCCGACTCCAGGGACTTGAGCTGCAGGTCCAGGGCCTGGAGGAAGACGGAGGAGCTGGCCTCCTCGAACCAGGAGACGTGGGACTGGGCCTCCAGGTAGCCGCGGGCGAGCTCGGAGCGCAGGCCGTCGCGGTAGGCCACGAGCTCCGCGGGGGCGCGGTCCCCCAGCAGGTTGACCGAGGTATCGAGCAGGTCGATGGCGCGCGCGGATCCGGCGAGCTGCTGCTGGAGCTCCTCGAAGCGGGGGCCGGCCACCTGGGCAAAGCGCGCGAAGGTCTGGCTCTGCGCGGCGATGTTCTCGGGGTGGTAGTGGGCAGGCTCGGCCGCGGTGGCGGCGGCGATGAGGGGCAGGAGCATGGACCGTCCGGGTGAAGGGAGGGGGCCAGGACCCCCGGGGCGCCCAGTCTACTCCTGCCCGGCCTGGTCCTGCTTGGGGGGCACGGGGGCGGTCGGGGCTCCGCTCTCGGGGGTCTCACCGCGGGCCTGGGCCTCCATCGCCTCCATCTGCTGGCGCAGGGGGGAGACCTTGACGCTGGCGGGCAGGTCGGGGTCCACCTTGGCGGCCTCGATGTACTGGTAGACCGCGGACAGGGCGTGGTGCACGTAGTCGATGCGGGTCTTGGTCTGGGTCAGGGTGTAGCGGGTGGAGCCCCAGACCTCGTCGCCGCGGGAGAAGGGGTAGACGCTCAGGTCGTCGTACTGCATCTGCAGGGCGATGCGGGCGGTCTCGCGGGTGTGGCGCTCGAAGTACTCGCGCTTCTCGGGGCGGGCGCGCAGGGCGAGCTGGTAGGCGGCGGCGGTGCCCTCGGCGTAGCAGAAGGCCTGCATGGCGGGCAGCTCGGCGGGGTTCTTGTAGTAGCCGCCCACGTAGTCGGGCCAGGGGGCGCGCTCTTCGTCCCACTGGTAGCTGTCGATCATCCACTCGCCCACGCGCATGGCGAAGTCGGTGCCGGAGTCGTCGCCGGTGGCGCGGTGGTAGGCGTTGGCGGCCATCACGCTCCAGGGGCCGAACTGCACCAGATCCAGGCGGTCCTGGTCGTTGGGGTAGTAGTTCTCGGGCCACGCCAGCGAGGTGTTGTTGCGGTCGACGCGCTCGTCCCACCAGCCCTCGTAGAACTGGAAGTAGCGGGGGATGGGCTCGATCCACTTCTCGTCGCCGGTGTACTCGTAGAGCATGACCAGGGCCAGGGCGGCCTCGCCGGGGACGATGTCGTTGCGCTCGCCGTAGTACGGGTGCGTGGGGGGGACGTAGTAGGGGTTGAAGCGCCCGTCGTCCTCCTGCATGTGCAGCACGAAGTTGCCCATCTCGACCATCAGGTCGTCCCACTGGTGGTCGTCCGTGGCGCGGGCGAGGTCGATCATGCCCATCAGGCCGACGACCACGGAGCCCAGCTTGCGGTTGTGGGCCGGGTTGAGGTCGTCCAGGGCCGCGGGGGGCGTGCTGGGGTCGCCGACCAGGCGCTTGTGGCCGTTCTCATCGAGCTGGGGGTACTCGATGAAGGTCATCTTGGTGCCGTCGGGCAGGGTCTCGGTCTTGGCCCAGCTCAGGGTCCAGTCCAGGGAGCGGCGGGCGCCCTCGATGAACTCAGGCTTGGGCTCGATGTTCCAGGCCAGGACCAGGTTCCAGGTCGAGAGGGTGTGGCGCACCAGGTTGTACTCGTTGGAGTAGCGGTTCTCCGAGGGCCACATCTTGTAGGTGACCTGCCCAGGCGCGTAGTTCAGGGGCTGGTCGTTGGGGTGCAGGTTGCGGATGTACCAGTCGCCCGCGGCCACGACGGACTCCTCCAGGCGCTGGATGTCCACGCTCTCCATGGGCACCGGGGGGACGCCGCGGAACAGGGGCACCAGGCGGGCCTGGGGGTACTCTGGGCTGGGGGGGAGCTGGAGGTATTCGATGGTCCGCATCTTCTCCAGGCGGTTCTCGGGCTCGCGCCAGGGACGCAGGGACCCCAGGTGGAACTCCTGGGCGCCGTGGCGCAGCATGCGGTCCACGCTGATGTAGCTGCGGGTGTAGGCCACGCTGCCGGGGATGATGGCGGCCTTGGCGTTCTCGGGCTCCAGGATGACGGCGCCGTCGATGCCGCGCTCGAAGAGCACCTCGAGCTGCTCGCGCTGGGTGGCGTAGAGGGGGGCCCGCTCGGTGACGCGGTGGACGTGGATCAGGAAGTCGTCCGCCTGGTCCTTGATCTTGGGGCCGCCGTACCACTCCACGTAGCGGCGGTGCTCGCGCTCCAGGTCGCGGGCCAGCTCACGCACGCAGGCGTCGTAGGTGTCGCGGAAGCACATCCCGGTGGCCAACTCCCGGCCGCCCTCCAGGCGGATGGTGGCGAGCAGGTTCCACTTCTTGCCGTCCTCGGTGGGGAGGTTGGGCAGGGGAGGGATCTCCTCGCCGCGCAGCCCGGCGCGCACCGCCTCCGCCGTGAGCTGGGCGAGCTGGGGGGGGAACTGCTTGGGCTGGGGGTTGACCTGGTAGACGCGGTAGTGGTCGTCCAGGGCCACCAGGGTGAAGAACTGGCGGTAGTCGTCGTGGTACAGCCGGCTGGCCACCCACTTGCCCCGATCGACGCTGCCGCTGATGTCCCAGCGAAGGAAGAGCAGCGAGGCGCCGTCGTCCAGCATGGCCTGGTGCAGGGCCTGCTCGTCGGTGCCCCAGAACAGCGCGCTGCGCTCGGCGCTGCCGAAGGCGTCGCTGACCTCGATGCCGGGGGGCATGTCCTTGATCTTCTCGGGGGCGTCGGCCCAGATCTTGGCCTCGTGACCGACGAGCGCAGCCACCAGTCCCTCGTTCAGGCGGGCAGCGCCGGCGCGCTCCAGGGCCTGCTCGACCCGCGCCTCTCGGGTGGGCGCGGACACCACGATTCCCTGGCCGGTGAGCTCCGCGGGGCTGGAGCCGGTGCAGGAAAGGGTCGCGAGCAATGCGAGAAACACGGTCACCTCCGAGTGCGGCACCTCACCCGTTGAGGGGCCGACTGCAAGCCCGGGGGGCGGGATGCAGCGCAAGATGCGCAAGGATGCGGTGGCCGGTCGGGGGTTGCCGGTGTATCTCCGGGCTCATGGACATCCTCAACCAGTGGTGGGCCTTCACCCGCCTGTCCCGAAACCAGACCGAAGAGATGAAGGTGTGGCTGGCCGGCGCCGCCGCCGTGCTCGTCCTGCTCTTCTGGGCCTGGAATCGCTGGCTCAAGCCCCGTCAGGACAAGCTCGCCAAGGGCAGCCGCATCGGCCTGCTCGCGCTGCTGGGCGGCCTGACCCTGATGTCCGTGGAGAACTACGCCCGCCACGACTGGACCTATGTCTACGGCCTGGGCGACGTGAAGGCGGGGCGCGTCGACGCCTACGACCTCACCCACTACTACCTCAACGCCCGCTACTACGATCAGCTCGGCTACTTCGAGCTCTACCCGGCGGTGCTGCTCGCGGACCTGGAGGAGGGCGGCCCCCACTTCCGCATGCCCCCCACGGTGCAGTTCCAGACCGAGGAGCAGGGCTACTACTTCGTCGAGTACGGCGCCTTCGCCCGCGACAAGGCCGAGCACGAGCGCATCCGCGCGCTCTTCGACTCCCCCGAGCAGTGGGAGCAGTTCAAGCACGACTTTGTGTACCTGCAGCGCAACGTCGTGGGCTTCACCCAGAGCACCTGGGAGCAGATGGTCTGGGACCACGGCTTCAACGGCGCGCCCACCTGGGTGATGATCGCCAAGCCCATGGCGCAGGCCGTCCCCGTCGAGTGGGTCAAGCTGCTGGGCTACACCGACCTGGCCTGGCTGCTGGTGGCCGTGGGCTTCGTGGCCTGGGCCTACGGCTTCGAGGCCGCCGCCTGGCTGCTGCTCTTCCTGATGACCACCTACAGCATGCGCTGGCCGACCCTGACCTGGGCCTTCGGCCGCTACGACTACGTCTCGCTGCTGATCATCGCCACGGCCCTGCTCAAGAAGCTCAAGCACGGCTGGGCCGGCGCCGCCACCGCCCTGTCCACCGCCTTCCGCGTCTTCCCCGCCGTCTGGCTCTTCGGCCCCGCGGTCAAGGGCGCCATCGAGCTGGGGGAGTGGGCCTGGGACAAGGCCCGCAAGGTGTCCTCGCCGCGGCCCTTCCCGATGCCCCTGCTCAAGCTGGGCGGCCTGTTCTTCGCGGTGCACCTGGCCCTGTGGGGCGGGGTCGTGGCCACCTTCGGCTCCGCGCAGCCCATCGAGAAGCACTTCGAGAACCTCTTCGAGCACACGACCGAAGAGAACCTCTCCTCCATGCGCCAGGGCTTCGCCATCGGCGCCGCGTTCCTGCCCGAGGAGATGGGCCAGTCCCTGACCTACGTGACCCAGGGCCGCCCCAAGCCCAGCTTCAACAACCGCATGAACGCCGGCCGCCGCACGCGCATCGCCATGCAGAAGTCCTGGCGTCAGCCCGTGGCCATCCTGCTGGTCCTGCTCCTGGGCCTGGGTCTGCGCCGCAAGGACGACGACGAGGCCTTCGCCTTTGGCGTGGTGCCCTTCTTCCTGATGGCCACCGCCAGCTACTACTACTACGTCATCCGCGGGACCCTGGTCGCCATGCACGCGGGCGATCTCTCCAAGGGCCGCAACGCCGTCGGGCTGGCTGGGCTCTTCGCGCTGGAGTCCGCCATCAACTGGGTGCAGCAGAACCACTCCCACTGGCGCGTGGTGCACATCGGCTGGATGGCCTGGGGCCTGATGCTCTACACCGGCGTGATGATCCTGTGGCTCAACTGGGAGTCCCTGCAGGTGGACATCGCCCGCTTCCGCGCCCGGAAGGCTCCAGAGGGAGGAGAGGGAACCGAGGCGGACACCACCGCTGCCCCCACCGCCTGAGCTACTCCTCGCCGGCTCCGGCCGGCAACGGCTGCGCCGTCGCCAGGTCCGAAGACCCAAGCTGTGCACGCTTGGGCGCCAGTGAGGTGCGGAGGGCTTCGTACTCAGCGCTCAGGTAGAAGGAGATCAGGGCGCCCACCCGGATGGCCAGGTCCTGGTGCAGGATGCGGCCCTCGCTGTCCCGGCGCTGCAGGGCGTGGTCCAGCCCGTGCTCCTCCGCGATGGCCAGCTCGGGCAGGTAGCGGGCGGAGCTCAGGAAGAGCGCGCGCACAGCGGAGCGGATGTCCCCGCACAGCACCAGGCCGACGCGATCGGCGGTGAGCTGCATGACGCGGTGGGCCACGATGAGCTTCTGCTCGTCCACCCCCAGGCTGGAGCGCCCGCCCGCGGGGGCGGCCACACCCACGCCGCGCACGCGCTCCATGGCGCCCTTGGCGGCGATGCTCAGGGTCTGGGCCCGGCCGGCGCCGTCCGCGCCCTTCTTGAGGGCCTGGGTGAAGTCGCCGCCCACCGTGGTGATGGCCTTGGCGCCGTCCGTGCCCTTGTAGATGCGCTGGAGCGTGGTCGGCGAGAACAGCGAGGAGAGCAGCTTGTGGGTGGTCTTGGACTCCAGGACCTTGCCCACGGGGGCGTAGGAGCCCAGGGTCAGGGCGGTCGCGGCGATGTCCAGCGCGGAGCTGAGCTTGTCCACGGTGCCGTCCCAGACCTCGCCGCTGGTCACGCGGGTGTGCTCGAAGCGGATGTGCGCCATCTCCGCGCCGACCGCGAAGCGCAGCTCGGCGGGGCGCATGTAGTCGGCGTCCTCGTCGTAGAGGTGGGCACCACCGATCAGCAGGTAGTGGGGGTCGTCGTGGTAGGCGCGCAGGCCGTGGGCCAGCTCGCCGTGGCTGATGTAGGCCTCGACCCCAGGGAGCCCCAGCGCCGAGACGGACTGGGTGAGGGCCCGCACGGCGGGCTTGTGGCGCTGCGGGCTGAGGCGCTCGCAATAGTTCTTGATGGTGACGGCGTCCGGGCGCTTCTGGCGGGCCAGCCAGCCCTGGAGCCAGGACAGCGTGCCCTCGCTGCGGGCCGCGGGGTGCCGCAGCATCTCAAGCTGGGTGCCGTCGAACGCGGGCGGGGGTGCGGTCGGCTCCAGTCTGTCCTCGCCGGCGGAGAGATCCTTGAAGAGCGCGAGGCACTGGGTGGCCCGGAGGTTGAGCTCCTCCATGTCGAGGCGGTCGGCGCTCTCTTCGACCAGGAGCTGCAGGCGCTCGCTGACCAGAGGCTGGAGGCGCGCCAGCTCGGCGACGGTGGGGAGATCCGGGCGGGTGTCGCCGCGGGCGGCGGCCAGCAGCTCCAGGGTGCGGATGCGCAGGGCCTGACCGGCCTGGCCCTCGGTGAGGTCGGCGTCCAGGGGGGGCAGCAGGTCGGAGAGCTGCTCGTCGGGCAGGGAGGCGAAGCGGTCTTCGAGGAGGACCAGGGCCTCGTCCTGGCGGCCGGCCAACAGCAGGTGCTCGGCGAGGGCGAGATCGGCGGCGGCGGCCTCGGCGCCCTCTCCGGTGGCGGCCTGGTGGGCGGCGCGGTGCAGCGCCAGGAACCACTCGGCGGACTCGGGGGCGTCGTCCACGCCCAGCTTGACGATGCGCATGAGCTCGGGGCCGCCGAGGGACCAGCGCTGGAGCAGATCCAGGAGCTCGAAGGAGTCTTCGTGGGTGCTGCGGACCTGCCGGATCAGCTTGAGCAGGACGCGGTCCTTGGGGGCGTCCTGGTCGCCGATCTGGCCGCGGAAGAGGGCGGTGATCAGGCCGTCGACGGGGGTGGCGTCGCTCCCGATGGCCCCCAGCAGGTGGGCGGCGATCTGGGGGTGCGCGCCGTGGTTGGCCTGGGCCGCGCTGCGCAGACGCCCGGAGCGCTGCTTGCCCTGGAGCTCGGCCACGCCGCGGTAGAGGGCCACGTTGGTGCGGGTGGAGGTCCAGCGCTGGTGGCCGCTGCGGATCTCCCGGCGGCCGCCGCCCTCTTCGACGCCCAGGGGCTCGCGGGGGAGAGGGAGGATGAGGCGGTCGGCGACCTCGTTGATGATGACGAGCAGGGCGCGCTCGGAGGTCAGCAGGTAGCGGACGGGCGCGACGTCGCTGTCGATGATCTCGGAGCCGAGGGCGCGGGACTCGCTGCTGGAGAGCCAGGCCAGCACGCGCTCTTCGGGCTCGAGGTTGGCGCGCAGCCAGGCCTGGGCGGTCTCCTCGGCGGGGTCACAGAACACGCCCTCCACCGGGGTGATGGGGCCGCTGACGGGGCGCTCCGCGAAGACGCGACCGGCGCCGATCGCCAAGCGGACGTCCTGGCTGCGGCCGAAGGGGATGCCGAAGCTCTGACCGTCCAGGTGGAGGCGGTCGCCGAGCATGCGCGTCTCCAGACGCAGGGTCGGGTTGCCGGCCACGCTGCGCTGGATGGGATCGCGGCCGGGGGCCTGCGCGATGAGCCAGACGCCGCTGCCGCTCTGGACCAGGTGGGCCTTGGCGCTCCCGCCAGCGGGGTAGGGCAGGTTGCCGTCCAGGGGGATGTGGCGGCGGATATCGCCCAGCTCGAGGGCGCTCGCGGTCTGCAGGATGTCGTTCATGGAGGTGGATTAACCACCTGTCTGCCGCCGAGAAGCGACGGGCTGATGTCAGCGGGCGATCCGCGCCAGGATCCGGCTGGCGCTGGCCTGGAGATCTGCCCAGCCGTGCCGCTCCGCGCTCTGGGAGACGAGGCGGAGGGGGCCGTAGAGGTCGCTGGTGCGCACATCCTCCAGGCCCCGTTCCCGCGCGAGCTCCCACCACTGGGTGGTGCGGTCGAGGTCACCGGCCTGCGCGGCGGCGGCGGCGCGGATCATGGCGATGTGCAGCCACAGCCAGGAGCGGGGGCGGGTGGCCATGACCTGGGCGGCTTGGATGGCGAGGGTCTCCGCCTGGTGCAGATCGCTGCCGTTGAGGGCCAGCAGGGCGCGGTTGATGATCGAGACGGCCTCCAGCAGGAAGAAGCCCTTGGCGTGGGCCAGGGAGCCGTAGGTCTCGTAGATCTGTCGCGCGCGCTCCACCTGTCCGCGCAGCCGGGCGACCTCGCCTCGGCCGTTGAGGGCGTTGAGCTGCATGCGCACCTCGCCGGCGGCGGCGGCGTTGGCCCGGGAGGACTGGAAGAGGCGGTCGGCTTCTTCGTAGTGGCCCTCGGCGAGCATGACGCGCCCGGCGGCGAAGTTGGCGGCCGAGGAGATGCGGGTGTTGCCGGTGCGGCGCGCGGCGTCTGCCAGGTGGTGTACGGCCCGGCGGGCGCGCTTGGGCTGGCCCTGGTGAAGGCAGAGCTCGGCCAGGGCGGAGAGCGCGGCCACGGTGCTGGGGTGCCAGACGGGGCGGTGGCTCAGGACCAGCTCGAACTGCTCGACGGCGTCCTTGAGGCGGTTCTCGGCGCGGGCGAGCTGTCCGCGGAGCAGCGCGACCTCGGCCTGGCCCTCGCGATCGCGCAGCGCCCAGAAGCCCTGGAAGGCGCTCTCGGCGAGCTCGGCGGCCCGCTCGCTGCGGCCCAGCTCCAGGTTGATGCGGGCCTCCAGGGAGACCATGCGGGCGCGCACGAGGCGCTCGCCCTTGCCGAGCTGCCGGGCCTCGCGGACCTTCTCCAGGGCCTCGTCGGTGCGCTCCAGTCCCAGCAGGGCCTCGGCCTGGAGCCGGCGGGCTTCCTGGCGTTGGGAGAGGGTGTCCAGTGCATCGGCGGCCTCTCCGGCGAGCCCAGCGGCCCGCCCGGCGGCGGCGTAGCGGTTGGAGGCGAGCAGGTGGCGGGCGCTGCGCAGGAGCAGGGGGACGGCCCGGCGGTGCTGACCGGCGCGGAGGCGGTGGCGCCCGAGCGGCAGGTCGACGATCGCGCCCGTGCGCTCGCCCAGGGCGGCCCACCCCTGCGCCAGGGAGGCGTGGATGGCGGGAACGTTGGCGTGCTTGTGGGCGTGGTCGATGGCCACCGCGCGCAGGCGCTGCTCCTCGAAGCGCAGCATCCCGGCCTCCTGGAGGACCAGGCCGCTGGCCATCAGGGAGTCCACGCCGCCCTCGGAGATGTGCTTGATGACAGCCACGGGGGGCCGGGGGCCGGCCAGGGCGATGGCGGCCAGGGCCAGGTTCGCGGCCTCGTTGTCCTCGGCTGCATACAGAGCTGCCTGGAGGCGCGAAGAGAACAGCTTCTCCAGCGATGGGGGGATCAGGTTCGCGAGCTGCTTCCCCTCCTTCAACACCAGCTCCCCCGCTTCTGTGGTGTCGAGGTGTCCGCGGGCGGCGAGATCCCGCAGCAAGGCCCCGGCATAGAAGGGGTGGTTGGGCATGTAGTGCGCCAGGCGCTCGGCCAGCTCGGGGGCGACCTGGTAGCTCTTCTCCAGCATGCGCTGGGCGGCCTCGGCCCCCAGGGGTTGCAGCTCGATGCGGGTGGCGCCGCGGGAAACGAGGCTGTCCACGCGCTCGGCCAGGCTTCCCTCCAGGGCCTCGCTGTCCAGGGTCACCACGACCAACAGAGGGCGGCGGCCCATGGCGCCCTCCAGGATGGCCTCGGCCAGGGAGAGGCCCTCGCCGAGCTCCTGGGCCAGGTGGGCGTCATCCAGGATCAGGCAGGACCCGCCGCGCCAGGCCCGGCGGTCCAGGTGGCGGACCAGGTAGTGAAGCCCCACGGCGGCATCAGGTGGGGGACCCTCGCCGCTGTGACCGCACCAGCGGGTGAGCACGCGGGCCTCGTTCTTCACGCGGTCCAGGGTGGTCTCGCGGTCGCGGGCGATCCAGCGACAGAGGCGATCCTGGAGGTCCTGGGTGGTGTCCTGCCAGGGCAGCAGCAGGCCGCTGACCGCGCCGGTGCTCCCGTCGTCGGCGCTGGGGGGCTCGTGGTAGCGCAGGGTGACCACGTCCATCCAGCCGCCCTCCTCCAGGACCCGGCCGATGTTCCTGGCGAAGGCGGTCTTTCCCGAGCCCGCGCCACCGGTCAGCAGCACCACCCGGGCGGACTGGGTGTCCACGACCTCGTGGGCCTGGGACCAGACCTCGAGCACCTCGGCGTCGCGCTCCTCCAGGGGGCGCTCGCGCAGGGCCAGCAGGGCCAGGGATGCGGGGGGAGGCGCGGCGGGGGGGCGCAGGGGCGGGGTCTTGGGAAGGCGGCCGGGGGGCACGCGGTTCCAGCGCAGAGCGACGGGGGCCTCGGGCTCCTCCTCGACGAAGGCCTCACCGGGGAGGGGGCCGGTCTGGTCCATCATCGACCACTCACCGTCGGAGAGGTCCAGGCGCAGCTCCGGGTCGTCCTCGGCCATGGACTTGCGGATGGCGCGGATCAGTCGGCGGACATCGGCGGCGCGGTCGTAGCGCTGGCGCGGCTCGGGATCCAGCAGGTTGCGCACCAGGACGATGAGCTCTTCGGGGATGCCCCTCTGGGGCTCCAGCTCAGGCATGCCGCGCAGGCGCAGGTCCAGGAGCTCGGCGGGGAGCATGCTGTCTTCGCGTACGCCGCCCAGGGCCTCGTGGAGGATCAGGCCCACCGCGAAGAGATCGGTCCAGGGGCCCAGCTCCTGGGTGTGTCCACGGAGCTGCTCGGGGGCCATGAAGGTGGGGGTGCCGGCGCTGCGCTGGGCGGATCGCAGCAGGTCGCTGACCTCGTCGGCGATGCCCAGGTCGGAGAGCCAGGCGGCGGGCTGACCCTCGGAGTCGGTGTGGACCAGCACGTTCTCGGGTTTGAGATCCAGGTGCAGGAAGCCCCGGCTGTGCAGGGCGGCGAGGGCACGGCAGACCTGCTCGCAGAGCTTGAGCAGGCGGGTGGTGCGCAGGCCCTGGCGCAGCAGGTCGCTGAGGTTGCCTTGATCCGCGTAGGCCATCGCGACGAAGGGGCGGCCATCGCTGAGGGTGCCCGCGTCATGGACGGGCACCAGGTGGGGGTGGACCAGGCGCGCGCTGAGGGAGACCTCGCGGGCGAAGCGGGCGCGGAAGCGGCGGTGCAGGGCCAGGTTCTGCCGTACGACCTTGAAGGCGACCTGCTGCTGGTTCACCTCGTCGCGGGCCAGGTAGACCTGGGCGGTCGTGCCCGTCCCCAGGCGGTGGAGGCAGGTGTAGCGGCTGGGCAAGGGGGGCGGTGAGGTCGGCACGCCTCTCGCGATGCCACAGCCAGGGCTGGAGTGCAAGCCGCTCGCAGATAGTGCCCGTCAAATGGCGCTTGACCTTGGGGGGATCCGTGAGTACCTACAGGGCGAACCCCGACTGAATGGTCGTTCATTTCCGTGGAGGAAGCATGTTGGAAGCAGTGACCGAGGCCGTCAGGAGTGCCCCCGAGCGTCTGCGCCAGGCGCCCGAGCGCCTCAAGGATGCCCCTGAGCGCCTCCGCACCCGCGGAGAGCAGGTCCGTGCCGAGCTGCAGGGCCGCGCCAAGCGCCTGGAGAGCGAGGGCCGTGAGCGCCTGTGGCGCGGTCAGATCAAGACCCTGGAGCGCGCGGAAGAGCTGCTCGAGAAGGCCGAGGAGCTGCCCGTCATCAGCAGCGTCGCCGACAACGCCGAGCGCCTGGTCCACAGCCGCCTGGAGCTGGTGACCGCCATCCCGGTGGAGGGCTACGAGGAGCTCAACGCCAAAAGCGCCATCGCCGCCGTCAAGGAGCTCGACCGCGTCGGCGTCCTCTGCGTGCAGCGCTGGGAGCTGGCCAACAAGAACCGCAAGACCGTGCTCGCGGCCGTCGACCACCGCCTCGAGGAGCTCGACGCCGAGTAGTCCGCGGCGCAGCGCTCAGGCTGGCCAGTCCACCGGCGGTGGGGTGAAGGGGCAGGACCCCAGCCCCGCCAGGTGGGCGTGGTGCAGGTAGAAGGCAGGCCCTGAACCGGCGGACTCCGCTGGCAGGGCCTGTCCTCCGTAGAGGGTGTCTCCCAGCAGCGGGACGCCACAGTGGGCGGCGTGGACGCGGATCTGGTGCATGACCCCGGTGACGATCACCGCCTCATAGCGCCGCCCGCCCAGGTGTCGGAAGCGCGTGTCCGCCGGGTACCACTTGCCCCGGCAGCGGGTGCGCGCGTGGCGCTGGACCACCATCTTTCGGCGGCTCTTGGGGTGGTGGGCGATGGGGAGTGTGCAGCGCCCGTCCGCGCTGAGTTGGTCGTGGTCCAGCTCCCCGCCGCTGAGGAAGCGGTAGGTCTTGGTCAGGGCCTTGGCGCTGAACGCAGCGCGTGCGGACAGCAGTGCCTCGCCGGACCGAGCGGCCAACACGAGCCCGGAGGTCGGGATGTCCAGGCGGTGGGCCAGGCCCCCTTCAAAGCCCTCGGGCCACGCGCACTCCCCCTGCTCCGGGAGCTCGGCCAGCAGGCGCTTGAGGACGCAGTCCGACCCGGGGTCACGGTGCAGCGGGAAGACCGGGAGCCCGGCGGGCTTGAGCAGCCATAGCCAGTCGGTCTCGCGGCGGAGGATCAACGACATGGGGCGCTCCTATCTTTTTTGGCCGCGGCGGGATCCCCCGGACAATTTTTGGTCTCTGCCCGTGTTCCATTGGATGCATGAGCATTCAGGAACTGCTGCTGTTGCTGCTCGCCGGCCTCTTTGGGTTGGCGGCGCTGATGTGGTGGCGGGCCAGCACTCGGGGCTCGCGTCGCAGCCGGGCCCGCAATGGACGCGCCCTCTCTGGGGAGGAGGAGGCGGAGGACTTGCTCGAACAGGAGGGGTTCACCGTCCTGGAACGGCAGCTACGCGGCTCCTGGGAGCTTGTGGTCGACGGCGAGGTGATCGAGGTCGGTGTGCGCGCGGACCTGCTCGTGGAGCGGGATGGGCTGCGCTACATCGCCGAGGTCAAGACCGGGGATCTGGCACCGGACGTGGGCTACGCGCCTACGCGCAGGCAGCTCCTCGAATACTGGTTCGTGTTCGAGCCAGACGGGCTGCTGCTCATCGATATGGAAGCGGGATTGGTGCAACACGTGGCCTTCTTCACCGAGGGCCACGCGCTGGAGGCAGCCAGAGCGCCTCCGTGAACCACGCTGCCTGCTCGGGCTACTTGCCCAGCGCCTTGCGGATCGCCTGCTCCAGGCGGTCCAGGCCAGCGGCCAGCTCCTCCATGCCCACGGCGCCGACGCTCATGCGCAGCCAGCCCTGGGCGTCCTCCAGGCCAAAGGCCTCGAAGGGCACCACGGCGACACCCGCCTCCTGCAGCAGGAAGCTTCGGATGTCCTCGCTGGAGTGGATGGTGCTGCCGTTGGCCAGGGTGCGGCCGAGCAGGTCGACGCGGACGCTCAGGTAGATGGCGCCCTGGGGGTGGATGGCCTCCACGGGCAGTCCATCGGCGGCCATGGCCTCGAAGCGGCTGTGGATCAGGTCCAGGCGGGCCTGCAGCGCGCCGCGGAAGCTGTCCAGCCAGGCCTGCAGCGCGTCGTCGTCGTTGAAGAAGGACGCGGTGGCGAGCTGCTCGGGGCGGGGAGCCCAGGCGCCGGTGTGACCCACCAGGGCCTTGAAGGCGGTCTGCAGGTAGGGGGGGCACATGCCCCAGCCGACGCGCAGGCCGGTGGCGGCCAGGTTCTTGGAGATGGCGTCCACGTAGACCACGTAGGGGGCGACCTCGGGGACCTCGCGGATGGGGTCGTGGTGCTCGGTGTCCCCGTAGGTGAGCATCCAGTACACCATGTCGTAGATCATCAGCAGCGACTTCTCACCCGCGGCCTCCCGGCGGCGGTTCTCATCCACGATGGCCTGGGCGATCTCGCGGATCTGCTGCTGGCCGATGCAGGTCCCGGTGGGGTTCAGCGGAGAGTTCAAGTGCAGCAGACGGGCGGTGGACAGGTGGGGGCGGATCTGCTCCAGAGTGGGCATGAAGCCATCCTCGGAGCGGGTCTGGATCACCACGGCCTCGGCCTGGTTCAGGTAGGTGTAGTAGTGGTTGTTCCAGCTCGGCGCGGCGTAGAGCAGCACGTCGCCGGGATCCAGGAAGCTGGCGTAGGCCGAGAACAGGGGCGGGCGGGCGCCGGAGCCGATGAACACCGACTCGATGGGGAACTCGATGCCCAGCCGCCGCTTGTACATGTCGACGATGGCCTGCTTGAGCTCGGGGGTGCCGTCGCTGGGCGGGTAGTTGGTGTGTCCGGCCTGGACCTCTTCGACCAGGTTCTGCCGGAAGACCTCGGGCGCCTTGAAGTGCTCTGGGGAGAAGTCACCGACGGTCAGGTTGCAGACGGTGTGGCCCTGGGCCAGCATCGTCCGGACCTCCGCCGCGATCGCCAGGATCCGGGAACCGCCCATGCCTGCGGCGAGGGGGCTCAGAGCCGCCTTGCGTGCGACCGCAGCGGCCTCTCCAGTGGGGTAGGGGGGGGTGATGTTGGCCTTGGACATTCCTGCTCCCGGAAGCGATCTCAAAGCCCAGCGGGTAACACAGTGACGGAGCACCCGGCCTGCCTTTCACCGGGGGGTTTCAAGAAGCGGTGTAAGGACCCCCAAGCGTCACGCGTTGTCGGAGCGAACCCATGAAGCTCTCCATCCTGTACAGCTTGAGCGCCCTCGCCCAGTCGGCCCACGTCGTCGCGCCCATCGACCAGATCTGGGATCAGCCGGAGCCCGTGGTCCAGGAGCAGGCGCCCGTGGCCTGGCTCGCCACGGAGTCGGCGCTGGAGATCACGCCGGGTGCTGAGCAGGTGGGTGTGGAGATCCGCGTGTTGATCCACCCTCTGCGCCCGGCCTGGGTCAGCCTTCCCGTACTGGACGGCCGCGTGTTCCTCCGGGAGCACAACCTGCCGCTGCACCAGGGCCCGGACGGGAACTGGTGGTTCACCGGCTTCCTGCAGGCCGACCAGGAGATCCGCGTCCAGGGCACGCTCCCGGGGCAGGGCAGCGCCGGGGGGCTCTCCCAGCTCTACGTCGCCCAGGCGCCGCGCCAGCAGGTCCACGTCCGGGGCGAGCAGTTGGACGCCTGGGTGGATGGCCAGCCCCAGGGGACCATCGCCCCCCGCTCCAAGGTCACCCTGCGCTGGGAGCCCGCTCGGGAGCAGGTGGTCGAGCATCGCCGCGTCGTCCGGGCCGAGGTCCAGTCGGCCGCGTGGTTGGAGGAGGGAGCGATCCGGCAGCGCAGCCGGGTTCGGTGGGAGCTCCGTCAGGGCAGCCTGTCCACCCTCCACTTGAGGCTGCCCCCTGGTGCCAGCGAGGTCATGCTGAGTGGCTCCGCCGTCGCCCGCTGGGAGCAGAGCGGCCAGACCCTCACCATCGAGCCCCTGGCCGAGGTGGAGGGCGCCTTCGAAGTGCAGGTGGAGTGGCGCCAGACCTTCAGCGGCAAGCAGGCCACCGTGCAGCACCCGGAGCCCACGGAGTCGGGCGGCACCACCTACAGCCTGACCCTCGCCGGGGACTCGGAGACCCTGCTCCAGCCCAGCGCCCAGGGGATGCGGACCGTCGCCCTCGAACAGCTCCCCCCAAAGGCCCGCTCCCTGGGGGACGCCGCCCCTGCTGCGGCCTGGACGGGCGCCGGAAGCCTGCAGCTCCAGGCCCTCAGGCTCTCTTCGCTGGACGGTCCGGAGCTGGTGGTCGATCTCGCCCGCTGCACGGCCGCCCAGTCGGTGGAGGGCCGCACCCTGATGCGCTGCAGCCTGGACGTGCGGAACGCGTCCCGGCAGTTCCTGGGGGTGAGCCTGCCCCCCGGCTTCGAGCTCTGGGCGGCGCGGGTCAACGGAGACGGCGTGGCGCCCGTTCGCTGGGAGGATGGCCGAATGGGGGTCCCGCTGGAGCGCTCCGTGGAGACCCTGGCCGGGCTGACCGCCATCCAGGTGGAGCTCACCTTCCTGGCCAAGGAGGCCGAGTGGGGCCACAAGGGCGAGCGAGAGCTCACCTTGCCCGCGTACGACGCGCCGGTCGCGCGCCTGGAGTGGGTGGCCCGGCTGCCCCCTGGCTACCGCGGCAAGATCGAGGGCGGCAGCGCGCGGGTGGCCGCGGAGTCCAGCACGGAGCTGGTCTACGCCACGACCACCAGCAGCCAGGAGCTCGCCGCCCGGGAGACCTGGAACCTGGCCCTGGAGGCCTACCAGGACAACGACTTCGACAAGGCCCAGAGCTACGTGGACCAGACCCTGAGCCTGGACGCGGACAACGCCAACGCTCAGCGCCTGCAGACCAACCTGGACGTGCTCAGCGGGGATGTGGGGGGCCGGGATGCCACCGGCTCGGAGGCCGATGAGGCCATGAGCCGCCGGGTCAAGGAGATGGCCAAGGCCAAGGTCGCCGACGAAGAGGTCGAGCAGGAGGAGAGCCTCAAGGAGGCCGAGCGCCTGATGAACGAGGGCCGCTACGAGGAGGCCATCGAGACCTACGAACAGGTCCAGCGCATGTCCGACGAGCTGGCCCGCTACGAGCACGCCGAGTCCAAGAAGCAGGACTACTACCGGGGGAGCTCCAGCAGCGGCCTGGCCGAGGCCCGCAAGCGCGCAAAGTCGCGAGACGCGGTGCTCGACTACAAGGAGGCGCCCGCGGAGCAGGCCCAGACCGAGAGCCTGATGCTTGACCGAGTGGCCGGAGTGGTCGACTCAGCAGACGCCACATACGCCTGGGACGAAGGTCAGATCGAAGGCGAGCTGCTCAGCCCCGAGGACGTGTTCATCGTCGACGAAGACGACTTCGAGGTGCCCGAGGAGCCCAGCGTCGTCTACTCCGAGGAGCGCCTCGACGTGCCTGCCGCAGAGCCAGTGGAGCTGGAGTCCGTGGTCGTCGGCTCCGTCAGCGTCACCACCACCAACGCCCTCGGGGGCGGGGCCTACGGAGCTGCTGCTCCTGCCCAGCCCGCGCGCCCCCGGGCGGATCGAAGCAGCGCGCCACCCCCGCCTGCGCCGCCCCCTCCGGCAGGGAACGCCGCGCCCGCGGTCCCCAGCCTGCGCAACCAGCCTGACCTCGCCGCCACCACCCTTGCCATCCCGGTTCCGGAGCATGGCCAGCCCCTGGTGGTGACCCAGCGCCTGCTCGAACCAGGACAATCCCCCACCTTGACCCTTCGTTATCGGGAGACGAAATGAGCCCCATGTTGCTGCTCTCCACCCTCAGCCTGGCGGCACCCGGTGACCTGCCGGACGCCAAGGTCGTGATGCCTTGGAGCGAGTTCAAGACCCTCTACGAGCAGGGCAAGGCCCCGGAGAAGGTCCCTGAGGTCGCGCCGCGCCACTGGTCCATCAACGCCGCCACCTACAGCGGCGAGGTCACCGACGACGGCAGCGCCGCCCTCTGGGACGTGGACCTCCAGGTGCAGGTCCACAAGGCCGAGGGCTGGGTCACCATCCCCATCGCTCCGGCCTCCGTGGGCCTCAAGTCCGCGACCATCGGGCGGGAGAACGCCCCCGTGTTCATCCAGGGGGGCTGGTACACCCTGGTGACCGACCGCCACGACACCTTCACGGTGAACCTGGAGCTGGCGACCTCGGTGTTCGAGACGGACGGCTCTTCGTCCATGAGCTTCCAGATGGCGCCCAGCGGCGGCACCACCGTGGAGTTGGATGTCCCCGGGGGAGAGGACCTGTCCTTCACCGTCGGCGGCGCCCAGCTCGTGCGCGATGAGCGGCAGGGGGACTTCCGCCACATGGAGGCCATCCTCCCGGCCACCGGCAACCTCTCCGTGTCCTGGCAGCGGGAGATCGAGGAGGTAGAGGGCGAGACCCAGGAGGGCCGCGTCTACGCCGAGGTCCATTCCCTGGTCGGCGTGTCCGAGGGCGTGGTCATGGGCCACAGCGACGTCAACTACACCATCGTCCACCAGGGCGTTGAGCAGCTCGCCGTGATGATCCCCGGCGACGTGACCCTGCTGGATGTGTCCGGCTCCGGCATCCGCGAGTGGAAGGTCGCCGCCCAGGGTGAGCAGCAGCTCGTCACGGTGGACCTGAACTTCGAGGCGCTGGGCAGCTACCGCCTGATGCTCGACTACGAGCGCGCGCTGGCCGAGGGGGGAGAGGATCTGGATGTCCCCACCCTGATGGTTCAAGACGTGGAGCGCGTGAAGGGCTTCGTCGGGGTGGCGGCTCTGTCCACCATCGAGGTCACCTCGGGCGAGGTCAGCGGCGCCCGCCGCATCGACGTGCGTGAGCTGCCGGCCTCCATCCTGGGCCGCACCGACCAGCCCGTGCTCCTGGGCTACAAGTACCGCGACGCCGACTACAAGGTGCCCCTCTCGGTCTCCCAGCACGAGGACGTCGACGTCCTGGTGACCATCGCCGACACCGCCGAGGCCGTGACCATGGTCACCGCGGACGGCCGCGTCATGAACCGGGTGACCTGGCACGTGCGCAACAACCGCCGCCAGTTCCTGCGCCTGGAGATGCCCGAGGGCTCCGAGATCTGGAGCGCCAAGGTCGCCGGCAAGGCCGTGAAGCCCGCGGTGGATGAGAGCGGCATGGTGCTGGTGCCCCTGGTCCGCAGCCAGGCCAGCGGCGGCTCGCTGGCGGCGTTCACGGTCGAGCTGGTCTACGTCGAGGGCGGACAGGCCCCCGACGAGAAGGGCCAGGCCATGGTGGATCTGGAGCTGCCCAAGACCGACGTGCCCGTGACCTACTACCGCTGGAGCGTCTACGTCCCCTGGGAGGCCAAGGTCCGCAAGCGCGCCACCGAGAGCAGCCTGCGTCAGGTGGAGTGGTTCAACACCCCGGTCACGCCCGAGGGTGAGTACCTGGGCTCCGCGGGCCAGGCGGCCATGGAGATGAGCTACCAGGCCCAGACCGGCGCCACCCAGGCCGGCGTCAGCCCGGTGGAGATCTCCATGCCGGTGGACGGCCAGGCGCTGATGTTCGAGAAGCTCCTGGTCCTGGACGAGGACGTCACCGTGCACCTGGAGCTCAAGGGCCTCGACGACTGAGCCTTGGGTCCCCAAAGCAGGCGCCCCGCCCCGCTCTCCTGGAGCACGGGCGGGGCGCTTTGTCTCTGGGAGGCCGCTCAGACCGCGGGGTGGCTCCACATCGGCGGCCCCTGCCAGTGGTCGTGGGCGACCACCTTGGTCTCTCGGCGCGCGCGGACCTGGGCGCGGCGCTGCATCTCCAGCCGCTGCATCTCCAGCCGGCGGCGCTCCTGGCGGTTCATCCACAGCAGGGCCAGGCCCACGAGCACGAGGCTGCCCCCCTGGAACACGCCGATGGCGAGCATCCCCCAGGACAGCCAGCGGCTGATGCCCAGGGCGCGCTCAGTGGCCTGCAGCGGGTCGCCCGAGCGGCGCGCCATCCAGCTCCGCAGCACGCGGCCGCCGTCCATGGGAAAGGCGGGCAGCAGGTTGAAAACGCCCATGATGGCGTTCAGCCCCACGAAGCTCAGGGCCAGCGCGCTCCCGCTCAGGGCGAAGGGCAGGGCGATCGCCGCCAGGACCAGGTTGACCGCTGGGCCCGCGAGGGCGATCAGCGCCTCCTGGCGCCCCGGCTTGGGCTCGCCCTCCAGCGCCGCGACGCCGCCGAAGGGGTAGAGCGTGATGTCCCGCGTCCGCAGCCCGAAAGCCCGCGCCGTGAGCGCGTGCCCCAGCTCGTGCAGGGCGACCGATCCAAAGAGCATGCCGCCCAGCAGCAGCGCTGATGCCGCCGCCGAGGCGCCCCCCGAGAGGGCCTGCCAGAGGATGTAGCCGCCGCCCAGCAGCAGAAAGGAGCTGTGGAGGCGGATGGGGATTCCGAAGGGACGGAGCAGGGAGGAGCGGTTGTTTTCCATGCCCCAAATCTGCGCTCACCCGCGCCAGCGACAAGCCCCCCGCTACAATCGCTGCGCGCCGTGGCCCGAGCGAGGACACCGGGGCGCGGGACCAGACCCCAGCGGAGAGTTTGTGAGCGAGAGCATCGACGCCTTGCAGGCGCGGGAGCGGGCAGAGGCGCTGCTCGGCCAGGCCGGCATCCAGGTGGAGGGTCTCCAGCCACAGGCGGGCGGGGCGCAGCACCTTCTCTTCAAGCTCACCGAGCCCGGCGCGGAGCAGCGCCTGCTCAAGATCCCCCGCCGGGAGAACCTGGAGGACCGCAGCGCCCAGCAAGGCCTCGCCGCCGAGGCCGAGGCCATCTCCCGCCTGCGCGGGGTCAAGCTCCCTGAGCCCTACCTGCTGCTGGATGGCGGGGCGATCATGGCCCACGTCCCCGGCCAGTCCGCCTGGTTCCTGTACAAGCAGGGGCGGCTCTCCCTCGACGGCCTCCCGGACCTCTGCTTCGAGATGGGCCGCCAGCTCTCGGCCATCCACCGCTGCCGGAAGCCGGCCGACTACCAGGGCGCCATCCCCGAGCGCCCGGAGCTTCTCGGCGCCACCCCCCGATTGGTACACGGCGACTACCACCTGGGCAACGTCCAGGTCGTGCGGGACCCGCGCAAGGGCTGGACCATCGGCGGCGTGGTGGACTGGGTCAACTGCTGCTGGGGCCCCCGCGAGTTGGACTTCGTGGAGCTGCACCTGAGCGTCTTCCGCCAGCTCCCTGGCACCCGCGAGGCCTTCCTGGGGGGATATCGGGCTGGGGGCTCCCTCCCACCGGATCCCCACCGTGAGAAGATCCTGCTGCGCACCGAACTGCACCGCAGGCTGTCCGCCGGCGAGGTCCCCGAGGGCGTGACCGCCGACTGGATGCGCTGGCTCAGCGAGCTCGACTGAGCGCCTTGGGGCGTACTCTCCCGCAAATCGCACCCGCCCCCTTGCCGCTCCAGAACCGGGTCCTAACTTGGCCCGCATGAGCTTCATCCCCCCCCTCGCCGACCTTGGCCGCTCGCTGGATTCGTCCAGCGCGTCGTCGTCGTCGTGCGCCCGGAGGGACCTCAGGTAGACACAGCCACCCCAAGCTGAAGCTCGCCCTGCTCGCCCCCTCCGGCCTCTGCGCCCGAGGGGGCGTTCTTCGTTTCGGGGTCGGGATCCGCCCGGCCCCCTTCAACCGCCAACACCCGCAAGGGAGGAAGGCACCCATGCACAACAAGAAGCTGCACGTGAATGTCGGGACCATCGGTCACGTCGACCACGGCAAGACCACCCTCACCGCCGCGCTCACCCACGTCGCCGCCGCCATCCACGGGGGCGCCGCCGTCGCCTTCGACCAGATCGACCGGGCGCCGGAGGAGCGGGCCCGCGGCATCACCATCAACACCGCCCACGTGGAGTACGAGACCCCTACCCGCCACTACGCCCACATCGACTGCCCCGGCCACGCCGACTACATCAAGAACATGATCACCGGCGCCTCCCAGATGGACGGCGCGATCCTCTTGGTCGACGGCTCCCAGGGCCCCCAGGTGCAGACCAAGGAGCACATCCTGCTGGCCCGCACCACCGCCGACATCGATCACCTGGTGGTCTTCGTCAACAAGACGGACATCGCCGATCCCGAGCTCCTGGAGCTGGTGGAGATGGAGACCGCGGAGGAGCTGGAGGCCCAGGGCTACGCGGACGTCCGTTTTGTCTACGGCTCTGCCCTCAAGGCCCTCGAGGCCGTGCAGGCCGGCCGCAGCCAGGACCCCGCCGTCGCGTGCATCGTCGAGCTGCTGGAGGCGCTGGACCAGGAGATCCCGGACCCCGTCCGGAACCTGGACGGTCCCTTCCGCATGGCGATCGAGGGCGTGCACACCATCCCCGGGCGCGGGACCGTCGTGACCGGCCGCATCGATCAGGGCGTCATCCGCCCCGGCGATGAGGTCGAGATCGTCGGCCTCTCCCTGGAGGGTCGTGAGCGCGTGGTGACCTGCACCGGCGTGCAGCAGTTCCACAAGGACGTGATCGGCGAGGCCGGCATGAACGTGGGCTGCTTGCTCCGGGGTGTGCGTCGGGAGGAGGTCGAGCGCGGGCAGGTCATTGCGGCTCCCCGCTCCATCGCCTCCCACCGCCGCGCGCAGGTGGACTTCTACGCCATCCCCAAGGAGGAGGGCGGCCGCCACAAGGCCTTCACCTCCGGCTACATGCCACAGTTCTTCTTCGGCACCACGGACGTCACCGGGGCGCTGGACCTCGGAGAGCGCGGGGTCATGCAGCCTGGTGAGCGCGCCTCCCTCCAGGTCACCCTCCAGCGGGCGGTGCCCATGGAGGCCGGCACCCGCTTCGCGGTCCGCGAGGGCTCCCGCACCGTGGGCGCTGGCGTGGTCACCGAGATCCTGGGTAGCCAATAGCCAACCGGCCCCGTCTCTCCCTCCGGAGGGGCGGGGCTTCTCGGTTTCAGTCGACGGCGCAAAGGGTGACGGGGGCCAGTCCCTGAACGACTCGTCCAGAAGCACACGCGCGCCGGTGCATAGGGCCTTGGTGGGGAACACCCGCTCTGGAGGACACCGCGGACACCGACCCTGTCGACACCGCGCCCGTCGACGTGGACCAGGACGGCTACCCCGTCGATCAGGACTGCGACGACGACAACGCCGCCATCCACCCCGGCGCCGAAGAACTCTGTGATGGCCTGGACAGCGATTGCGACGAGCTCACGGACTAGGGGGTCGAGGGAACAGGGGAGAGCTGTCCTGGCAAGAGCTGCCTGGACCTGCTCGACAGCGGCGTCACCACCAGCGGCCCTACTGGATCGATCCCAGCGGAGGGGACCCATTCTGGGCCTTCTGCGATCAGGTCAGCGACGGACGCCTGACTTCGCCCGTCTCTCGGCCCGTCCTTCTGGGAAGAGGGGCGGGCTGGTCCGCCACCTGCCCGGCTCACCCGGCGGGCTCACCCCGCGGGCTACGCCCGCAACTGGTACTGACAGAACAAGCGGTAGGGATCCGTGAACGCCAGCGAGGTCACCTTCAGCCCGGCCGACTCCAGCAGCGCCACCCAGCGCTCGACGCTCAGCTCGTACACGTCCCGCTGCTCCAGGGGCAGCTCCCCCACCGCGAGCTGATCCAGGCACCAGCGGTGCAGGATGGTCGCCCAGCGCGGCGCCAGGGGGTGGTCCGGTTGGCGCTGCACCGCGTCGACCAGCGCCTTGCCGCAGCGGCGCAGGTAGGAGTCCAGCAGGTGGTCCAAGAGCTGCGGGTGCCCAGGGGCCAGGTCGATCTCGCAGTAGACGTCGGCCTCGTTGAGGATGCCCAGGCCCTGCCGTGCAGCCAAGGCGGCAGCCGCCCGCTCCAGGATCTCCAGCTTGCCCTCGCCGGCGAGCCCGTGTGTCTCCCGGTGGGGGGCGGACAGGCCAGCGACGTGGTGCAGAGTCAGGCTGCAGACAAACAGGTCCACCTCGTCCCAGCCCTGGAAGTCCTGGGCCAGACCGACGAAGGACTCCAGGCGGATGTTCGAGGGAAGCCGGGCGGCGACCTGCGCGTGGACCTCGGCGACGGGATCCACGACCACCAGGGTGCCCGGGGTCTCGATGGGGAGCTGGTCCCAGAGGCGCCCATCACCGCCACCAATCTCCACCGCCCGCCAGTCGGAGCGGTCGGCCAGGTGCGCCGTGATCAGCGCCCGGTTGCTGGCGTAGAGCGGCCGCATCAGCGGGCAGTCCGTCCACGCCGAGAACAGCGAGTCCGGGCCAAAGCGGGTGTTCCACTCCTCGGGGTGGGCGTCCGCCGCGTGCCGGTCGCGGATGGCCTGAGCGCGCTCGAGCTGCAGCCCCCGGGGGAGGGCCAGCATCTCGGCGATCTCGTCGACCAGCCCGGCCATCAGTTGGCCCGGGTGGGCTGCCAGGTGACCTGCCGCAGGAAGCTGCTGGTCAGGTACTCGCGCTCGATCACGGCGGCCATCTCCTCGGTGTCGCGGAACTGGTCCCAGTCCACGCGGATGACCGGCACCGTGCGCGAGATGTTCTGCACGAAGTTCTCGTACTCCCGGTGCAGCCCCGCCAGGTACTCCAGGGTGATGCCGCTCTCGACGCCGCGGTTGCGCATGCGCACGCGCTCCAGGCTGCGCTCCGGGCTCACGTCCAGGTAGACGATGACGTTGGGGCGACACATGAAGTTGGACATGTGGCGGAACAGGCTCAGGTAGGTCTGGTAGTCCCGCTCGTCCATCAGGTCCGCGTCCACCAGCATCTTGGCGAACACCGCGTCCTCGTAGATGGTGCGGTCCTGTACGCCGCCGCCGCCGCGCCAGATGATCTCCTGGTGCTGCTGGAAGCGCCGGTTGAGCAGGTAGATCTGCGTCTGGAACGCGTAGCGCGCCGTGTCCCGGTAGAAGTCCTCCAGGTAGTCGTTGTCCGCGACGGGCTCGTAGTAGACGGGCAGGTTCAGGTGCTGCCCCAGAGCCGTGGCCAGGGTGGACTTGCCGGCGCCGATCATGCCGGCGATCCCGATGAAGAGGTCTTGAAGTTGGTCCATGTCCGGCCCCTATCCCGGCGACCGTCCCGGGGTTAGGTGCCTGGGGTGCCTGTCTTCTCGCTGCCTCCGGAGCACGTGTTCCCGGACCCGAACCTGGCCCGCCCCGACGGGCTGCTGGCCTGGGGTGGGGACCTGGACCCTCGCCGCCTGCTCACCGCCTACGCCACCGGGATCTTCCCCTGGTACAGCGAAGATCAGCCCATCCTGTGGTTCTCCCCCGACCCGCGCTTTGTGCTCTACGTGGACGAGCTGCGGGTGGGGCGGTCTCTGAGGAAGACCCTCAAGAAGGCACCCTACAGGCTCACCCTCGACACTGCCTTCCGGTCCGTCATGGAGGCCTGCGGTCAGGTCCCCCGGCGAGGACAGGCTGGCACCTGGATCACCCAGGACATGCTCACCGGGTACACGCAGCTCCACGAGGCCGGGTTCGCCCACAGCGTCGAGGCCTGGAGCCCGGAGGGGGAGCTGGTCGGGGGCCTCTACGGCGTCTGCCTGGGCCGCATCTTCTTCGGCGAGAGCATGTTCGCGCTGGCCCCGGATGCCTCCAAGATCGCCTTCGTCGCCCTGGTGGATCAGCTCGCCGGCTGGGGCGTGGACCTGGTGGACTCCCAGGTCTACACCGACCACCTGGCCCGCTTCGGCGCGCGGGAGATCCCGCGCGTGCGCTACCTGGAGCTGCTGGACGAGCGCATCCAGGAGCCCACGGTGCGCGGCCGCTGGGCCTTCGACCCCGAGCGCCTGGCCAGCCTGCAGAGAAATGGGCGCCCCGCCTTTCAGGTCCCGGGGGCTGGCGGGTCCAAGCAGAGCTGAGCGCTTGTGAGGCAAGCTCTGCCCTGGAGGATCCCCATGCACACACTTCTCGCCCTTCTCGCCCTCGGTCCGCTGGCCTGCACCGACGGAGAGCTCGAGCTCGACGACACCAGCACCGAAGCCGACGCCGACACCGACGCGGACTCCGACTCCGACACCGACGCGGACTCCGACTCGGACTCCGACGCCGACACCGACCCGGTCACCGAGACCCTGGGCTTCACCATCGACGGCGAGGCCGACGGCCTGACCGTGGAGGTCCAGCGCGTGGACTTCGCCGGGGACGGCGCCTTCCTGGGCATGGCGGGCACGGGCGTGATCGCCGGCGGGAAGGCCTCCGTGACCGTGGAGAACCCCGCCTCCGACAGCCTGGACGCCTTCATCGACGGCTACGACACCGTCGGCGCGTTCTACCTGGTATCCATCTTCGACGACGCCGACGCCAGCGGCGCCTACGAGGCCGGCGAGGAGATCTGGGGCGTGGGCCCCGCCTCCGTCCTCTACCTGGAGGGCGTCGAGGGGGAGCTCGGCTTCATCGTGTCCGACGGCTGGCAGGGCTTCGAGGACGAGGGCGCCGACCTGCCCACCATCCACGTCAAGTCCAACATCCCCCTGGCCACCAACCTCGCGCCCCAGGCGCTGGCCTTCTCCGGCACCACGGACCTGCCCCTGCCGGACGAGGACGGGCAGTGGCGGCTGGGCCTGTTCTCCGGCGCCCAGCTCGACGGGGACACCAGCGTCACGCCGCTCTACGACGCGCTGGTCTCCGACAGCTTCTCCCTGGAGCTCAGCGACGCGCCCCCCGCCGACCACGCCAACGAAGACGGGCTCATCGAGGTGCCCATCGCCTACTACGACACCAACCTCTCCGGCAGCCTGGACCAGAGCAGCGAGTTCGGCAGCGCCCACACCATGTGCCTGGACGGGCAGATCAGCGCCGCCGCCTGGCTGGAGATGGCCACCAGCTATGAGCTGGCCGGCTTCTACCTGGAGGAGGGCTTCCGCGGGGGCTGGAACCTGATCACCATCGCCGGCGAGGGCGTCACGCCCGTCCCCCAAGAGGACCTCAATCGCCTCGCCTTCGACGGGAGCTGCAGCTTCCCCGAGGAGTAGGCCCCCGGCGCCAATAGGGGAGGGGACTGCTACACTTTGCCCATGCAGCTCCTCCCCATCCTCCTCCAAAGCGGCCTGGCCTGCGTCGAGCCGCTCCCCCAGGACACCGGGCCCTACGTGGTGCCCACCGACACCCACGACAGCGGCCCCGTGGACCCCGGTCCGCAAAGCGTCAGCGTCGTGGGCGAACTGGACGGGGACTACGCCGTCATGCTGGTCAGCTTCCAGGTCGGGCTCTCCGGCGTCGAGGATCTGGAGACCGTCTCCACCGCCGCCTTGGTCGACGGCGCCGCCAGCTTCACCCTGGACGACCCGGGCGCCAGCGCGCTCTGGCCCCTGGACAGCGCCGATGGGCCCCAGGGCCGCTACGGCATGCTCCTGGTCTTCGAGGATCTCGACGGCGACGCGAGCCTGGACAGCGACGAGCGCTTCCTGGGCAGCGCCGACTTCTCGCTGCTCTACATCGACCAGCCTACCTCCGTCATGGAGTTCCTGGGCTTCCGCGGCGGCTGGAACGCCTTCCGCAGCCTGCCCACCACCACCCAGGTCACCGATCTGGACAACCTCCCCCTCAGCCTGAGCCTGGAGCCCGTCGACACCCTGGCGCTCTCCGGCAGCTACTCCGAGGACTACGGCCCCGGCCGCGTCGCCATGCTGCCCGCCTCCTGGTTCAGCGCGCCCTCGGTGCTCGAGCCCCTGGCCGACCAGGACATCGTCGCCTCCGCCTGGAGCATCACCCTGGACGGCGCGCCCCCCGCCGAGCACCGCCTCCCCGCGACCGACGCGCTGCTCCCCGGCGGCGCCATCGAGCTGGCCTTCTTCTACCTGGACAACAACGGCAACGGCCGCTTCAGCATCGGCCAGGACACCCCCGCGCTCCCCGCCTGCTACGAGGGCCAGATGGCCCTGAGCGTCTGGATCCCCCCCGCCACCAGCGCGTTGGCCGCCGTCTCCTACCTGGGCGTCGGCGCGCAGCCCGGCTGGTCCCTGGCCACCCAGTCCGAGACCGGCCTGGACTTTCTGCCGGCGGAGGCCTATTCGGCCCTCTCCCTGTCCCCGAGCTGCCCCTTCTGAGTCAGCGCCGGGGGCCCCTCGGAGCGCCCATGTCCACCGAACTGGCCCACAGCCTGCAGCAGGCCCTGGCCCGCCGCGCCCCCTTGATCGAGGCCCTGCGGTCCGAAGGCTGCGACACCTGGCGCGTCTTCCATGGCCGCAACGAGGGGAGGGAGAACCTGGCCATCGATCGCTATGGCCCCCACCTTCTGGCCCAGAGCTGGGGCACCCCCCTCTCGGAGGCCGATCGCGCCACCGTCGAGGAGACCCTGGGCCCCATCCAGTGGCGACACCGCGGCGAAAAGCAGCCCCAGAGCCCGCCCTTCACCTTCCAGGAGCTGGGCCTGCGCTACACCGGCCGCATCCACCACAAGGGCCTGGATCCCTGGCTCTTCCTGGACTTCCGCGTCGCCCGGCGCTGGCTGCTCGACAACGCCCAGGGGGCCCGGGTGCTCAACACCTTCGCCTACACCTGCGGGGCGGGGCTCGCCGCCGCAAAGGGCGGGGCGCGCAGCGTCCTCAACGTGGACCACGGCGCCTGGTGTCTGGAGGCCGGCCAGCAGAACGCCGCCGCCAACGGGCTGGAGATGGAGTTCCTGCGGGCCGATTTCTTCGCCGCCACCCGCCAGTTCGCTGGCCTCGCGCTCAAGGGGCGGGGGCGTAGAAAGGTGGGGATCAAGCTCGACAAACGCCAGTTCGACCTCGTCATCCTGGACCCCCCGACCTTCGCGAAGGGCGCCCTGGGCGCCGTGGACATCCTGCGCGACTACCCCGCGCTCGCCAAGCCCTGCCTGATGGCGCTGGCCCCGGGCGGCCGCCTGCTGGCCACCAACCACCACGCCCACGTCACCCGCGAGCAGTGGCTGGCCCAGATGCTGCGCACGGGCGAAAAGTGTGGCCGACCCATCGTCTCCCACCACTGGCTGGAGGTCGAGGCCGACTTCCCCAGCCCGGACGGGCAGGGACCGCTCAAGATCCTGGTCTGCCAGGTCTGAGGCGAGTCAGAGCAGCAGCTTGAGCCCGTCCAGCCCCTTGAGGGCCGCGTAGCCGCCGCGCACCTCGTCGGCGCTGTGGACCATCGTGGTCACGCGCACCGACGAGAACGCGCCCTTCTTGGACGCCTGGATCTCCACGCTCTTGGCGGTCCGGCCCACGCCGGACTCGACGAGAGTCCGCACCTCCTCGGCCAGGGTCACGCGCGCGCTGGCGACCGCCCGGAAGGTGAACAGGGAGGGGAAGTCGATGAGCTCTTCGAGCTGGGGCTTCTGTTCAGACATGCCGCGCGCTCTATCAAGCCTGCATCGTGCGCACCAGAGCGGTCAGGTAGCTGCCCTCCAGCTCGTGGTAGCCGTCGACCCCGTACTCGCGGCAGAGCTGGCGCGCCTTGGCCAGGTTGTAGTGCGGGATCGCCATGTAGAGGTGGTGGACGCAGTGGTAGTTGAACGCAAAGGGCGCGAACAGCTCCTGCTCCAGGCGCCCCGGCACGATGTCCACCGTCGGGATGCGCCGCCCGCCCCAGCCCTCGGGCATCTCTCGGGCCATCGCGATGGGCAGGCCGTGCTCGATCAGGATGCGGCAGCGGTTCAGGAACACCGCGAACAGGCTCAGGGGGCCGAACCAGAACAACAAGTAGCCGGCGGGCAGGCCGATGAGGATGTGGGCCCAGCCGATCCAGCCCTTGCCCACCATCTCCACCAGATCCACGTCCACCATGTGCGCCAGGCCAAAGCCCGAGGCGACCAGGATGGCGAGCTGGAAGGCGAACACCAGCAGCGTGTGCAGCTTCTTGTCGCGGGCGACCTTGGCCGAGATCTCCCGCTTGGTGCCGTAGCCGCCGGTGCCCTTCTGGCGGATCTTGATCAGGATCTCCACCGCCGTGCCCAGGGTCCACCACAGGGTGCGCCGGATCCCCTTGGGCGTGTTGATGATGCCCATGTAGATGTGCGCGTCCGGGTCCTCGTTCTCGGTGGGGGCCCGGTGGTGGTCCATGTGCTGCAGGCGGTAGGCCGCGAAGTTCACGCCCACCAGCGCCTGCCCGGCCACCCCAAAGAACTCGTTGAGGGCCTCCGGGTAGCAGAGGGTCTTGTGGACCGCCTCGTGGCCGGAGATCACGATGCGGTACTGGAGCCAGCCGATCAGCGGCCAGAGCAGCAGCATCGTCCACCAGGGCGCCCCCAGCAGCACGGGGGTCGCGAGCACCACCGGCAGCGCGATCCAGGTCGCGATCAGCCCCGGCAGGGACTGGTTGCTCTGCTCGGTGCGCAGCTCCTTGAGGCGGGCTTGGAAGGTGGCCTTGTCCATGGTCCTTTATGCCGGTCGGGTCTCCAAGTATATGGGGAGACAGGGGTCCTTTTGTGCAGAGGAGGGCACCGGAGCCTGCGCTGGATCTGGGGTTCACCCTCTGGCCCCCCGCAGCCCCCGCGCCTCTGTCCACGTTAGTCCGCCAACGAGGTGACCATGTTGTTGACCCTGCTGGCCTGCATCCCCAAGTCCACGCCGCCCGCGGACACCCCCTCCACCCAGCGGATCCGCGTCGCGACCTACAACGCGTCGCTCTTTGGGGACACGCCCACCGATGTCCTCGACCGGCTGCAGGATGGCAGCGATACGCAGGGCGAGCGCGTGGCCGGGGTGGTGGACGCCGCTGGCGCGGACATCCTGATCCTCCAGGAGCTGGACCACGACGAGGACGGCGCGCTGCTGGCCGCCTTCAACGCCCTGCTGGCCGAGCCCTACCCCTACACCTGGCACGCCCCGTCCAACACCGGGGTCCCCACCGGCCGGGATCTGGACCACGACGGCGCCACCGACGGGCCGGGGGACGCACAGGGCTACGGCACGCACCCTGGCCAGTACGCCTTCGCGGTGCTCTCCCGCTACCCCCTGGACCAGGACAGCCTGCGCACCTGGCAGACCCTGCTCTGGCAGGACATGCCCGACGCCCGGCTGCCCAGCGACGGGGACGCGCCCTGGTACAGCGAGGAGGACCTTGCCCTGCTGCGGCTGTCGTCGAAGAACCACGTGGATGTGCCCGTCACCGTGGGGTCCACCACCCTGCACCTGCTGTCGGCCCACCCCACGCCCCCCGTCTTTGATGGCGACGAGGACCGCAATGGCCTGCGCAACGCCGACGAGATCCGCCTGCTGGCCGAGATCATCGAGGGCGCGGACTGGCTGCGCGACGACCAGGGCGGCAGCGGGGGCCTGAGCGAGGATGACGCCTTCGTGGTGTTCGGCGACATGAACGCCGACCCGGTGGACGGAGACAGCGTCGATGGCGCCATCCAGCAGCTCCTGGAGCACCCGCGGGTGCACGCCGACACCGCGACGGGGGCGCTGGTCCCCAGCTCGGATGGGGCGGTGGCCGCGGACTCCCGGCCGGACGATCAGGGCGACCCCGCACACGACACGGCGGGCTGGGGCCAGCGCGTGGACTACGTTCTGCCCAGCGCCGATCTGGACCCCGTGGCCAGCGGCGTGTGGTGGCCCGAGGGCGACCGCAGCATCGAAGGCAGCGACCACCGGCTGGTCTGGGTGGACCTGGAGCTCTGAGGAGAGACGCGCACATGAAGGCTGAGCTGAGCACCCTGCTTCAAAGCACCTCCAAGGTGATGATCCGCCAGATCAAGGAGTGGGGCGAGATCGTGATGGGCTTCGAGTCCGCCAACAAGTACGAGCTGCTGGATGACCGGGGCCAGCGCCTGGCCATGATGGGCGAGCAGAGCGGCGGCTTCATGGACGTGGTCAAGCGGCAGCTCCTGCGGGCCCACCGCCCCATGACGGTCAAGGTGCTGGACAACCAGGGGCAGGAGCTGCTCACCCTGGAGCGGCCCTTCTTCTTCATGTTCTCCAGCCTGCAGATCGCCTCGGGGGGGCGCAAGCTGGGCAGCGTCGAGCGCCGCTGGGCCTTCCTGCACAAGCGCTACGAGCTGCTGGACGCTGCGGGCTCCGTCGTCGCGCAGATCCAGGCGCCCATCTGGAAGCTGTGGACCTTCCCGATCCTGGACGCCGGCGGCGCCCAGATCGGCAGCATCCAGAAGAAGTGGGGGGGCCTGTTCAAGGAGGCCTTCTCGGACGCGGACACCTTCGGAGTGGAGTTCCCCAGCGGCAGCCCGGAGCTCAAGGCGATCTGCCTGGCCTGCGCCATCAGCGTGGATCTGGACTTCTTCGAGAACCGAAACTGAGGCAGGAGCTTGCGCGGGCCCGAAGCCGGCCGCGCAGCGCTTTGGGATCCGGTCCGCCTCCGCTAGCATGGGGCCGCACCGAGAGCGCCCATGCCTGCTCAGTCCCACCGTTCGTCCAGCACCTCCACCTCTGCTGCAGCCGGGGAGACCGCTGCCGCGTCGAACCAGCCGGACTGGATGTCCTACGTCGGGCGGGCCGGGAACGCCGCCATCCTGGAGCTGATCAGCGGCCGGGAGACCGACGAGGCCACCGCCACCGAGCTGCTGGCCCAGGCCACCAGCGGCGGGCTGCAGGACGTCCAGGTGGAGCGCAACAGCGAGCCCACCGGCAAGGTGGCGCAGGTCAAGGAGGCCCACAGTGAACGGGTGCAGGGCGGGCTCAGCCTCACCCTGAGCGCCGGGCTCAAGAGCGAGCTGGCCTCCTTCAAGGAGCACTGGGCCCAGCACAAAGCGCGCTACGAGGCCGTGGCCGCCGAGACCGGGTTTCCCGCCGAGCTCATCGCCGCGATCCACTGGCGGGAGTGCTCGGGCAGCTTCAACAAGTACCTCCACCAGGGCGACCCCCTGGGCAAGCCGGCGGTCAACCACCCCACCGACATCCCGGTCTTCCACGACTGGCACGAGGCCGCCGTCCACGCCCTGACCATGAGCGACAAGGCCGCACACCGCGACAACCTCGGCATCACCGAGGACACCCGCGACCCGGCCACCCTGGCCACCTTCGCCGAGGCCTACAACGGGCTGGGCTACCACAACCGCGGGCGGGTGAGCCCCTACGTCTACAGCGGGACCGACGCCTACAGCTCCGGCAAGTACGTCAGCGACGGGCGCTTCTCCAGCCGCACCGTGGACAAGCAGCTCGGGGTCATCACCATGATGGGCGCGGTCGGCGGCATGGACATCGCGCTGGAGGAGCTCACCGAGCAGGTGGCCTGGAAGCGGGTGGAGGCCGGCACCCTGGTGCTCGAGCGCGGGGTCAGCGGGAAGGCCGCGGAGCTGGCCGTCACCACCCTCCAGGGGCTGCTCAAAACCTCGGGCCAGAGCCTGGGCATCGACGGCGACTTCGGCCCCGGGACCGAGCGCGCCCTCAAGGCCTTCCAGTCCGGGCGGGGCCTCTCCCAGACCGGCATCGTGGACGCCGACACCCTGGATGCCCTGCAAGCTGTGAGCTGAGCTCGACTACTCCAGAGGCCTGAGAGCTTCGGAGAGTGCACCATGGGCATCCACAGAGCGCAGCTTGTCGGCTACCTCAAGGACACCGTCACCCTGCTGGAGAGCTCCCCGCACTACGAGTGGGGCAACTCCGGCGCCTGCAACTGCGGGCACCTCGCGCAGGTCATGACCGGCCACCACAAGGCCGACCTGCACCGCTGGGCCCTGGAGCGGGACGGCGACTGGACCGAGACCGCGCGGTCTTACTGCGAGAACAGCGGCCTGCCCATCGACCAGGTCATCGACGTGATGCTCTCCAAGGGCCTGCAGCTCGAGGACATCCGCCACATCGAGTACCTCAGCCACCCCGACGTGCTCGCGCGCATCCCTGGCCGATCCAGCCTGCGCCACAACCAGCGGGAGGACGTCATCCTCTACTTCCGCGCGTGGGCCGAGCTGCTGGAGCAGGAGGGCGTCACCTGGGAGGCCCGCCGCATGCTCCCGCAGGACCGGGTGGCCGTCCATGACTCCATCCCGGAGCCTGAGCGGGGCTGAGGCTCAGCTCAGCGCAGGGTCAGCGTCAGCGCGTCGTCTCCGGCCTGCAGATCCTCCCAGAGGGGGACCTCGAAGCTGGTGCCGGTCTCGCTCCAGTCGCCCAGGGTGATCTCCAGCTCCTCGTCGGCGTCGAGCTCCAGCACCACGGCGCCAACCGACAGCGTGGAGGCCGAGCGCTCCAGGGTGATGGCGCCGGTCTCCGGGGTCTGCTTGACGAGCAAGTCCAGTAGTGTGTCCTCGCTGGTGCCAAAGAGGGTCCACCACTGGCCGGAGATCCAGGGGAGACGCGGTGCGCCCTGATCCACGGTCAGCGACTGCTCCTCTCCCTCCCAGCGGAAGCGGCTGCGGTACACGCCGGTCTGGATGGTGGCGCTGGGGGCGTCCTGCTCGGTCAACACGCCGCCGTTCCAGGTCCCGGAGAGGCTCCAGGGCTCGGCCTCGGGGTCGTCCAGGTCCTCTTCCGGGAGCAGGCCGGTGCAGGAGAAGCCGGCGACGGTGGCCATGTCCTCCAGGGTGGTCAGGCTGAGGCTGCAGTCGGCGTCGCGGTCGCTGATGAACTGCTGGCCCTTGCGGTAGCGGATGGCGCTGACCTCGACCTCGCCGGGGATCAGGGGGCCGGTGAGCAGGACCAGGTCGTAGAGGCCGTCGCCGGAGGCCGCGTAGAGCACGCCCCGCTCGGGCTCGGAGAGCACGCCGCCGGTGGTGATGCCCACCTCTTCGGGGCCCAGGGCGCCGCGCTCGACCGTGAAGGCGACGTCGGCCTCGAAGGGCAGGGTGGCGGTGGGGTCGGCGGTGCAGGCGAGCAGGAGTGCGAACATGCGCCCAATCTACACCTGCGCGGGGGACTTGGGGGCGCGGCGGAAGGCGAGCCACAGGTAGAAGGGCAGCTCGCCCATGGCCAGGCCGCTCAGGGCGGAGTGCGTCCAGAGGGGGGAGTCCGCCAGCAGGGGGCCGACGCCGATCGCGAGGTAGGCCAGCGCGGTGATGCCCATGCCCACGGCCATCCAGCGGGGACTGTCTGCGCGTCGCCACAGGACCACCGCCAGGACCGCGCAGTGGAGCGCGAAGATGCCCTGCCACACCAGCATGCCGCTGGACTTGAGAGCCAGCAGGCCGCCGCCCACCTCCAGCCACCCCTGCGTGAAGCTCTGCAGAGCCGCCCAGCCCGCGATGACCCCGGCGCTCTGCAGGACCGTCATCGCCAGTCGGCTGCTCAGCAGGATCGCGCCGCCCACCGGGCTCTCTCTCCGCAGCAGCAGCCAGAGCAGGCTCAACAGGAAGAGCTCGATCCCGACCACCGCGAGCTCTCCGGCCAACCCCCAGCGCACCAGGGCCTGCTCCACCACCTGAAGCTCTGCCGTGCCAGCGAGGTCACCCGTCCGCAGGGTCTGCTCGGGCACGTAGAGCAGGGAGAAGGGGGCGATGAAGACCAGGGAGAGGGCGGCGAATCCGACGCCGCGGCCGATGCGGATGTCCATGTGTTGCTCCAGCTTGTGGGGTGTCTGGAGTCTATGGATTCAAGTGTGTGTGCCCAACGGCCAATGGTGGGGGTGTGCTATTCAAGAATGAATGGACCGCGCTGATGGACTTTGACTGGAACCACGCCCGCACCCTGCTGGCCGTGCTGGAGACGGGCTCGCTGACCGCCGCCGCCGAGGCCCTGGGCAGCTCCCAGCCCACGGTCGGTCGGCACGTCGCGGCGCTGGAGTCTCAGCTCGGGGCGGTGCTCTTCACCCGGGCGGGCGGTGCGCTGCTGCCCACCCCGCTGGCCCGCGAGCTGGAGGCCGAGCTGCGCCGGATGGAGCAGGCCGCCGCGCGCGTCTCCTTCACGGCGGCGGGGCGGGCGCAGGAGCTGCGGGGGAGCGTGCGGATCTCGGCGAGCGAGGCCATCTGCGGCTTCCTGCTGCCCGGCGTCCTGGGGCGTCTGCGGGCCGAGCACCCGGAGCTGGAGCTGGAGCTGGTGGCGGACAACCAGCTCAGCGACCTGTCGCGAGGGGCTGCGGAGATCGCGGTGCGGAACGTGCCGCCCCAGGACCCGGAGCTCATCTCGCGCAAGGTGGGCAGCCTGCAGGCCTGGCTCTACGGCAGCGTGGGGTGGCTGACGCGCCACGGGCGACCTCGCCGGATCGAGGATCTGGCGGGCGCGGACTTCATCGCCTTCGAGCCCAAGGCGGTGTACCTGCAGGGCCTGCAGGCTGCGGGTTTCCCTGTGACCCTGGAGAACCTGCGGCTGAGCTCGGCCAGTCAGTGGAGCCACCTGGGGCTCGCGCGCGCTGGCGCTGGGCTGGCCATGCTCATGGAGCCGGTGGGCGAGGGGGAGCCGACGCTGCGGCGCATCCTCCCCGGGGTGGCGCCGGGGTTCCCGGTCCCGCTGCACCTGACCGCCCGGCGGGAGCTGCGGACGGCGGCGCGGGTGCGCGTGGTCTTTGACGCCCTGGCCCAGGAATTGTCGACCTGGTGCGGGTAGCGCTCCGCCGTTGTCGGGGGGGCCGGTCTGGGGGCGAGGCTAGTCGCGCTTCTCGCAGCGGCTGTCCTTCTCCACCGCCCGGTGTGCGCGCTTGACCACAAAGTCGGGCAGAGGCTCGCAGCCGCCCTCGGCGCCGCATACCCAGTCGTGGGTCTCAGCCGCGGCCGCGTGGCACTCGGCGCAGCCCCCGGCGATGTTCTTGATCTCGGTGGTGCCCCGCTCGACGATGACCGTCTGGCCGTCGACCGTCTTGAGCTTGAAGAACTCCCAGTCGTCGGTCTCGGGGGAGAAGCCGGCGTGGCGCTTCACCATGGCCTCGCCGGGGAACATCTGGACGATGGTGCCGACCGGGTAGGGGAGTTGCCCCTGATCGGCGGCGGCGTACGCGGGCCCGTGGCTGCCGCTGAGCATCCCGAAGTAGGAGTTGCCGACCTGGGGCCAGTTCTGGAAGCAGGTGAAGTCGGCGTCGACCATGAACGCGTCCTCACCGACCTCGGCCGTGGGCGGACTCCACTGTTGGGGCTTGGGGGCGCAAGCGAGGACACCAGCCAGCAAGCTGGCCGCGAGGAGGGGGCGGGCGGTCGACATGGGGGCTCTCTGTTTGGGAGAGGATGGCGCGTTGGGAGGGCGGCGTCCACTCCGGGAGGGCGGGTGTCAGAGGTCAGGTATCGGGTATCAGGTATCAGGGACGGGGTTGGGGCGCGGCGGCGACCGGCGACCGGCGACCGGGGACCGGCGATGGCGGTTGGGGTGGCTCGGTGCGTTGGTGGCAGCTGACGAGTTGGGCGTTGGGGGGAGGGCCGCGACCTCGTGCGAGCACATGGGCGCTGCCGGGAAGGGCGAGACGCTGCCTGCGGGGCGATCCCAGAATGCCGTCCACAGACCGAACTGTGGGCCGGACGCAGGACCGGCTCCTCCCCGAGACGTCCGAACCAGTCGGCTGCCACCAACGCAGGAGCCCGGAGAAGCGTCATCGGCGGTTGCCGGTCCCCGGTCGCCTGTCGCCCCGCGCCCCCCGATACCTGATACCCGATACCTGAAACCCCCAGCCGTCTCCGAGCCCGCCCGGCCCCTCCCCGAGACGCCCGAACCAGTCGGCTGCCACGACGCCGGAGCCCAGAGAAGCGTCATCGGCGGTTGCCGGTCCCCGGTCGCTTGTCGCCGCGAGCCCCCCGATACCTGACTCCTGATACCTGATACCCCCAGCCGTCTCCGGGCCCGCCCGGCCCCTCCCCGAGACGCCCGAACCACTCGGCTGCCACCAACGCCGGAGCCCGCAGAAGCGTCATCGGCGGTCCCCGGTCCCCGGTCGCCTCTCGCCCCGCGCCCCCCGGAGACCTGACCTCCGATACCCGATACCCGGCCCTGCCCGCGTGGTCCCCTCCCCCAGAGGCGATTAGACCGGCCCACTCGCCCACCGCGGAGCCCCCATGTCCACCGACAGCGCCCCCAAGAAGGTCTTCATCAAGACCTTCGGCTGCCAGATGAACGTCTACGACTCCGAGAAGATGGAGGCCCTGCTCGGCAAGGATGGCTACGAGCCCGCCGAGTCCGAACAGGACGCCGACCTCATCCTGGTGAACACCTGCTCGGTGCGCGAGAAGCCCGAGCAGAAGCTGCGCTCCTACATCGGCGAGGTCGCCAGGCTGCGCGAGGGCGGCACCAAGATCGGCATCACGGGCTGCATGGCCCAGCACGCCGGTGAGCAGCTCTTCAAGCAGTATCGCGGCAAGGTTGACCTCGTTCTCGGACCCGACCACGTGCCCAACGTGCGCCAGGTGGTGGAGGAGGTGAACCAAGGTCGCCGGGTGCTGGCCAACTCCTTCCTCGACAACGAGAAATACGCGTTCGTGCGCGAGGTCACCCACGCCGGCAAGGTCGGCGCCTTCGTGACCATCCAGAAGGGCTGCGACAACAAGTGCACCTTCTGCATCGTGCCCGCGACCCGCGGCGTCGAGCTCTCCCGGCCCAGCGCCGAGATCATCGAGGAGGTGCGCAACGTCGTCGCCGGCGGCGCCCGTGAGATCACGCTGATCGGCCAGAACGTGAACTCCTACGGCCTCAAGGTGCCCGGGGAGCTGAACTTCGCGCAGCTCCTCTACGCGGTGGCCGACGTGCCCGGCGTCGAGCGCATCCGCTACACCACCAGCCACCCCCGCGACATGGGCCCCGATGTGGTCCAGGCCTACCGGGACCTGCCGCAGCTCACCTCGCACCTGCACCTGCCCGTGCAGTCCGGCAGCGACCGCATCCTCCGCCGCATGAAGCGCTTCTACAACCGCGAGCGCTTTATGGACGTGGTGGCCCAGCTCCGCGACGCGCGGCCCGACATCTCGCTGACCACGGACATCATCGTGGCCTTCCCCGGCGAGAGCGATGAGGACTTCGAGCACACCATGACCCTGCTCGAAGAAGTCCGCTTTGAAGGCAGCTTCTCCTTCAAGTACAGCCCCCGTCCCGGGACCCCGGCCCTGCGCCTCAAGGACCCCGAGGTCGACCCGGCCGTGGCCCAGGAGCGCCTGATGCGCTTCCAGAAGCGGCAGCAGGAGATCCAGCTCGACGTGCACCACGGCATGATCGGCCAGGTCCACGACGTGCTGGTCGAGGGCCCCTCCAAGTGGGAGGAGAAGGTGATGGCCGGGCGCACCGGCACCTTCAAGACGGTGAACTTCGAGGGCTCCGCTGACCTTGTCGGCCAGACCGTGCCCGTCCGCATCCTGCGCGGCTTCACCAACAGCCTGCGCGGCGAGCTGGTGGAGGCCGGGGCGTGATCCGCCTGGAGCACCTGACCCTCTCTGCCGGCGGCAAGGAGCTGCTGATCGAGGCGGATTGGCACCTGCGCCCCGGAGACCGCGTCGGCCTGGTCGGCCACAACGGCGCCGGCAAGTCCACCCTGCTCAAGACCCTGATGGGTCAGCACCTGCAGGACAGCGGGCAGATCCACACCCGCGGCCGCCTGGGCTACCTGCCACAGGCCGGCGTCGAGGGCAGCGAGCGCAGCCTGTGGGACGAGGCCGCCAGCGGGATGGAGCACCTGGACAAGCTCCAGGCCACCCTGGACCTGCGCATCTCCGAGCTGGACGGCAGCCCCGAGTCCATCGAGCGCCACGCCCGCGCCGAGGCCGCCTTCTCCGCGGCGGGTGGCTACGAGAAGGACGCCAAGATCGGCTCCGTGCTCCACGGCCTGGGCTTCTCCAAGGACGACTGGGAGCGCCCCTGTCGCCTCTTCTCCGGCGGCTGGCGCATGCGCATCGCCCTGGCCCGCCTGCTGCTCTCCGAGCCCGAGATCCTGCTGCTGGACGAGCCCACCAACCACCTGGATCTCCACGCCCGCGCCTGGCTCGCCGACCACCTGGCCCAGCACCCCGGCGCCCTGCTGTTGGTCAGCCACGACCGCTACGTGCTCGACCGCTGCGTGAACGGCATCGTGGAGCTGCGGGCCAAGGCCCTGGACTTCTACTCGGGCAACTTCACGTCCTACCTGCGCCAGCGCGACGAGCGGGACCGCCTGCAGGCCGCGACCGCCGAGAAGCAGGCCACCGAGGCCGCCAAGCTCCAGCGCTTCGTCGAGCGATTCGGCGCCAAGGCCACCAAGGCCAAGCAGGCCCAGTCCCGCGCAAAGCGCCTGGAGAAGCTGCAGGCCGAGCAGGTGAGCGCGCCAGAGAGGGAAGCCGGTCCTCGCCTGCGCTTCCGGTCCCGAGAAGCCCGACACGCCGAGGTCCTGGAGTTGAGGGAGATCGATGGCGGCTACAACAAGCCCCTCTTCTCCGGCTTGAACCTGGATCTTCGCCGCGGTCAGAAGTGGATGCTGCTGGGCGAGAACGGCTGCGGCAAGTCCACGCTCCTCAAGATCCTGGGCGGTCAGCTCGCCCCCCTCTCCGGCCGCAGGGTGCTCGCAAAGGGCGTGCGCGTCGGCATCTTCCACCAGGATCAGGCCCTGGCTTTGGACCCCGAGCTGCGGCCCGTCGACGCCGTCGGCGAGATGGCCCCCCTGGTCACCGAGACCCAGGCACGCACCGCTCTGGGCGCGCTCGGGCTCTCCGGGGACAAGGCCCTGCAGCCCATCGGCACCCTCTCCGGCGGTCAGAAGGCGCGCGTCGCCCTGGCGGGTCTCACGGCAAAAGAGCTGGACGTCCTGCTGCTCGACGAGCCCACCAACCACCTGGACGTCATCAGCGTCGGGGCCCTGGTGCAGGCGATCAACGACTTCGAGGGCACCGTCGTCATCGTCACGCACGACCGATATCTGATCGAGAACTGCGCGACGGACGTGGTGCGCTTCTCGGTGGACGGCCTGGACATCCACGAGGGCCTGGAGCCCCGCGACCTGCTCCCCCCCGACCAGCTCCAGGACGGCAAGGCCCAGGAGATCTCGCAGGAGAAGGAGGAGGCGGCTCTGTCCTACAAGGAGCGCCAGCGGGCCCAACGCGAGAAGGAGCGGGCCCAGCGGGAACTCTCGAAGCTCGAGTCCACCATCGAGGACACCGAGGCCGCGATCGAGGCGCTCCACAGCCAGATGGCCGAGTGCGCGACCGACATCGCCAAGGTCCAGGAGCTGGACGCCCAGGTGCGCGAGAAGGAGGCGGCGCTGGAGGCCGCCATGGAGCGCTGGGAAGAGCTGGGCGAGCTCGTCGGGTAGCTACCGGGCGTAGGTGGCCTCCAATCGCCCCGCTGCCAGGGTCTTGTTCCGCACCAGGAAGCGGACCACCGCGGCGGAGGTGTTCTCGTCCACGGGGAGCTCGCTGTCCAGGGCCCAGACGGTGAACTGGTAGCGGTGGGTGCGCCCCTCTGGCGGGCAGGGCCCTCCGTAGGTGCTGGTGCTGTAGTCGTTCCGGCCCTCGACGGCGCCCTCCGGCAGGCCCGAGCCCGCGGCGCCTTCGGCCAGGGACAGGGTCTCCGGGGACAGGTTCGCGACCCACCAGTGGTGGAAGCCGACCCCAGTGGGCGCGTCGGGGTCGTACATCATCACCGCGTAGGACGCCGTGCCCTCTGGTCCGGCAGACCAGGAGAGCTGTGGGCTGACGTTGCCTCCAGTGCAGCCAAAGCCGTCGAACACCGTCTCCAGCGGCATGGGCTGGCCGGCCTGCAGCGTGTCCGAGCGGACCTGCAGGGTGAAGGGCTGACCGCTCACCTCATCGACCTGGGCTGGGGCCGCGGCGGCCTCCTGCGGGGTGTGGGCACAAGCGAGCAGAGCAAAGAGCGCGAGATGCGCCATGGGGACCTCCTGGGTTCGGAGACAGTCTGGCCCCCGACCCCACCCAGCGGCTCGCCCCCACAGCCCAGAAAGTCGACAATTCGGCTCAACCGCACCGGCGCGCTTGCCGCGACCGCGTCCCGCGTGCTCTCTGGGGGCATGCGCACCCTGCACGTCCCCCAAGATCTGCCGCCCGACGCTGAGCGGGTCGAGCTCCCCGTCGGCGCCGTCCTGGCCTACCGCAACCATCACGGCGTCCAGCGCCAGCGCGTGCTGGTCAGCACCCCGATGGTGGTGTTCGTCCGGGCCGGCCAGAAGCTCCTGACCGTCCCCGGCGACACGCTCAGCGTCCAGGCGGGCCAGATGGTGCTGCTCCCCGCCGGCGTCCACGTGATGACCGAGACCCTGCCCGCCGCTGGGCCCTACGCCTCCACCCTGCTGGTCCTCCGGCAACCCCTGCTCCAGGGACTGGCCCACCAATACCTGGCCGACTGGCCCGCCTCGCCCGCCGCTCCGGTCCCCGTGGTGCAGACCCCGACCCCCTACGTGACCGGCCTGCTGGAGGCGCTGGCCCGCCTCGTCCACGAGCCCCTGGATCCCCGCCTGCTGGGCCTCAAGGTGCAGGAGCTGATGTTGGCCAGCGACTCGCCGTCGGCGCGGGCCTTCTGGGCGGGCGCGATGTCCTCCGCCGTGACCGAAGGCGACGCCCGCTTCCGCGACATCGTCACCGCGCACTGCTTCACCCCCGTCGGACTGCAGGACCTGGCCGACCTCACCGGGCGGAGCCTGAGCAGCTTCAAGCGCGACTTCCACCGGATCTTCCAGAGCTCCCCCGGCCGCTGGCTGAGCGAGCAGCGCCTGGGTCGCGCCCGCGCCCTGCTGGAGCACGACGCCTGCAACGTCACCGAGGCCTGCTGGGAGTGTGGCTACGCCGACGTCTCCAGCTTCATCCGCGCCTTCCGCCGCCACTTCGGCGTGACCCCCAAGCAGTGCCAGTTGGCCCGACGCGGCCACCGTGCACAGAACCTGGCCCACTGACCCATTCTCCCCACAGCCAGGTTCCCAATGCCCGCCCCCACGCTCCACCACCGCTACGCCGACGCCCTCCCCGACCCCGGGGCCCCCTGGGAGCCCACCTCCTTCCCGCGCCTGGCCCTGCTCCGCCTGAACACCGGTCTCGCCAAGGACCTGGGCCTGGACGTCGACTGGCTCTCCACCCCCGCGGGCCTGGACTTCCTGGCTGGCCGCAGCCTCCCCCAGGGCGCGCAGCCCATCGCCCAGGCCTACGCCGGGCACCAGTTCGGGCACTTCAACCCCCAGCTCGGCGACGGCCGGGCCGCGCTCCTGGGCGAGGTCGAGACACCCAGCGGCGCCCTCCACGACCTGAGCCTCAAGGGCTCCGGGCGCACCGTCTACTCCCGGGGCGGCGACGGCAAGGCCACCCTGGGGCCCATGATGCGCGAGTACATCATGGCCCACGCCATGCGCCACCTGGGAGTGCCCACCACCCGCAGCCTGGCCGTCCTGACCACCGGCGAGCCCGTCTGGCGCGAGCGCGAGGAGCCCGGCGCCATCCTGGTCCGCAGCGCCGCCTCCCACATCCGCGTCGGGAGCTTCGCCTTCTTCGGCGCCCGGCGCGATCTGCCCAACCTCCAGGCCCTCTGCGACCACGCCATCGCCCGCCACGCCCCCCAGGCCGCGGAGGCCCCCATCCCCGCGCTGGGCCTGCTCGCCGCCACCTGCGAGGCCCAGGCCGAGCTCATCGCCCGCTGGATGTCCCTGGGCTTCATCCACGGGGTCATGAACACCGACAACATGACCATCAGCGGCGAGACCATCGACTACGGCCCCTGCGCCTTCATGGAGGCCACCGACCCCGCCGCGGTCTTCTCCTCCATCGACCACCACGGCCGCTACGCCTACGGGCAGCAGCCCGGCATCGGCATGTGGAACCTCGCCCGCCTCGCCGAGGCCCTGCTCCCCATCATCCCCGGCGAGGGCAAGGAGGCCGCCGAGGCCGCCACCGACATCCTGCGCGGCAGCTACGGCGAGCGCTTCGAGCAGGCCTACCTGCGCCGCATGGCCGCCAAGCTGGGCATCCAGAAGCCCGCCGAGGCCGACCGCAAGCTCATCAGCGACTTCCTGGAGCTGCTGGAGAAGGGCCAGGTCGACTTCACCCTGGGCTTCCGCCGCCTGTCCACCCTGCTCCGGGAAGGCGACGCCGCTGTACCCGGTCTGTACCCCGATGGCCTCGCCTTGGGGCTCTGGTCCAGACGCTGGCGTGCGCGCTTGGCGGTCGAGGGGCAGGCCGCAGATCAGGCCGCCGCCATGGACCTCGTCAACCCCGAGTACATCCCCCGCAACCACCGGGTCGAAGAGGCCCTCGCAGCGGCCGAGACCGGGGACCTCACCGTCTCCGACCGCTTGATGTCCGTGCTCTCCAAGCCCTTCACCGCCAGCGAGGACAACCGTTCCTTCTCTGAGCCGGCGGATTCGGGGTTTACCGAGGGGTATCAGACCTTCTGCGGTACGTAGGGATCGGGTATCAGGTATCGGGTATCGGGGGTCAGGGTTCGGGGTAGGGCGCGGCGACAGGCGACCGGGGACCGGGGACCGCCGATGACGCTCGGTCGGGCTTCGGCCTTGGTGGCAGCGACTTGTGGGACGCCTCGGGGAGGGCCCGGTCCTGCGTCCGGGCCACAGTTTCGCCCCCGGATGAAGCTCCAGGGCCGCCCCCAAGACGGCGCCTCGGCCCACCATCGGCGTCATGACCGATACCTGATACCTGACCCTCCCCGCGGCGACAGGCGACCGGCAACCGCCGTTGATGACGCTCGGCCAGGCTCCAACGTTGGTGGCAGCCGACTTGCGGGGACGCCTCGGGGAGGGCCCGGAACTCCGTCCGCGCCACAGGTCCGAGCCCGACTGCGCTTCCGGGTCCTCCCCCAAGACAGCGCCTCGGCCCACCATCGGCGTCATGACCGAGACCTGATACCCGGGACCTGAGCCCCAGCCCGCCCTCATCTCCTCCCCCGGAGCCTCCAATGGCCTCCCCCGCCGGCAACTCCCCAAGGATCAATCCCCACTCCTATGGGGCTTCCCCGAGGAGTCACTCAAGTCCTTAGAATCGTGTATTGCCGTCCAGGTCCCAGCACTGGGGAATGTTCGCGTCCAGATCGACGCCGCAGACCACCCAAGGCTCCCTTGGCGCGGCTCGGGCTTGGCCGATTCGAAGGCCTGGAGAAGAGTCCCAGATAGGGCTGAAGACGACCGGCAGGTCCCCAAACTCGAAGCAGTGAACGGAGTCGTCGGGGGAGGTCAGACAGGTAGTCCCGTCATACGGCGACATGGAAACGCCGACATAGTCTCCCCCCATAGGCTCCTCAAGCAGGACGATGGGCTCCTCATAACTCATGTTGGCGCACTGCAAAGAGCCACTCGTAGAGACCCCGCAGACAAAGTTCTTGACGCTCGCGAGCGCCTCGAGCCCACCTACGGGCTCCCAGAACCGTGGCACCCCCCCGTAGGAGGCCGACCCACACGCGAGTTGGCCATCAGCGTCGAGCGCACACTGACCCCTCTCGTTGTTGCTGTCGAACATGACCAACTCACGAGCCGCGACAGTACCGCCTGCATCCGCAGCGCCAAGGATGCAGTCCACCACCCCATCCATGCCTATCATGCACATGCCGTTACCTGGGGGGGTGAGCTCCAGATAGTCGTTTCCATCGGTTCCCGTGGGGAATTCCAAGTGCTGCGGCAAGTCACCGTTCAGAGAGTGAAACTCTCCGTCTTCGCCCAGGGCCCACCAGTCGATCTGGCGATCCTGCTCTCGGCTTTCCCAAGGCCAGAACTCCCGCACCGGGAAGTCCGGGTAGTCCCCCGTCAACTCATACTCATTCTGCTGGTTGTCCATGGCCCAGCAACTGAACTCGTCCCCAATCTGCATAGCAGAAGGGCACGTCCGTGGAGCTGAACTCCACAATCCGGATCTCATCGGGTCCGGGGTCTTCCGAGTCAGAGAGCCCAGAATCTCCAGCACGGCCACATCCAAGAATGAACTGTAGAACAAGCAGGGCCATGGTTCGCCTCCCCAGATGACCGGAGCATCTCTACTACTCCAAGGCCTACTCTGAAGACAACCCAAGCGACTGGGGTGCCCAGGCAGCCCAGGGACTGAGCATACTCATCCCCATCTGAGACCTGCCCCTCCACCCTCCGGAGCCTCCAATGCCCTCCCCCGCCGAGCTCCTGGCCGACGCTGTCCGACGCCGCGACGCCGACGACCTGGAAGACCACCTGGACGAGGCCTGGTCCCAAGGCCTCGGCCCCGAGGTGGTCCCGACCCTCTGCAAGGCCCTGCAGGCCCGCTGGCACGCCCGGCACGAGGACATCGCCCTGGCCTTGCAGGAGCTGCGCGCTCCGGGTGCCGTCGCAGCCTTGTTCGAGACCGCCCGCTCCGACGTGCCCTACACACCCTACGACTACAGCGACGCCCTCGCCCGCAAGTGCTGCTGGGCCCTGGCGGACACCGGCACCCAGGAGGCCAGAGCAGCCCTGGGAGACCTCGTCCGCGACGCGCGCCCCGTTGTCGCCGGCTACGCGCAGAGGCGCCTGGATCGGTGGGAGTTGGAGCTGGACCGGAAGGCGTAGAGCCCCCCCATCGGCTTGACTCCGCGCGGCGACAGGCGACCGGCAACCGGCTACCGCCGATGACGCTCGGCCAGCTCCCTCGTGCATGCCAGCCGACTTGTGGAAGCGCCTCGGGGAGGGCCCGGAACTCCGTCCGGGCCACAGGTCCGAGCCCCGACTGCGCTTCCGGGTCCGCCCAAAAGACAGCGCCTCGACCTGGAGCAACCTCAGGCCCGATACCCGATACCCGATACCCGGCCCCTCCCCGCGGCGACAGGCGACCGGGGACCGGCAACCGCCGATGACGCTCGGCCGGGCTCCCCGCGTTGGTGGCAGCCGACTTGTGGAAGCGCCTCGGGGAGGGCCTGGAACTCCGTCCGCGCCACAGGTCCGAACCCCGACTGCGCTTCCGGGTCCGCCCCAAAGACAGCGCCTCGACCTGGAGCAACTTCAGGCCCGATACCCGATACCCGATACCTGATACCCGAGCCCCGCCCTGTCACCCTTTCGCCCTCCCCCAACCCAGGGACGCTTGGTAGCCTGCTCCCGCCTGGGAGCCCCAAATGAGCCTGACTCTGCTGGCCTTGCTGGCCTGCCGCGATCGCGGCGGCATCAGCGGCGGGACGGACGACACCCAAACCACCCAAGACACCGCCCCCATCGCGGAGGGGCCCTGCGCCGAGGTGCAGGCGCTGATGTCCACCCACTGCACGGGCTGCCACGCCGCGTCGGCGCCGGGGGGCCTGGACCTGCGGGACCTGCGGGATCTGGCCGGACAGCCCGCCACGCAGGTGCCCGAGATGGCGCTGCTGGAGCCCGGGGACCGGGAGGCGTCGTACTTCTGGCACAAGGTCCAGGACAGCCACGCCAGCGTGGGCGGGACGGGGCAACTGATGCCCCCCAGCGGGAAGCTGGACGCCGCCGATCTGGCGCTGCTCGGGGAGTGGATCGACGCCGGCGCGAGCTGCGAGGAGGGCGAGGACGTGCAGACGACCTACGACCCCAACGACCTGGACCAAGACGCGCTGTTCACCTGCGAGCCGGGCACCGTCTCCAGCTCCCCCGCGCGCATCCGCCGCCTCAACGACGTGGAGTGGCGCAGCACCATCGGGCACAAGGCCACGAGCCCGGCGGCCTCCAACCCCCTGGCCGTCCCCGCGTCCGCGCGCTTCTCCACCTACGCCGAGGACGTCGGCATGGACGAGGCCACCCTGGACCTCTACCTGAACCTGGCCCACTACGGCGGGGGCGGGTGGAGCGACATCTACCCGGAGCCCGACTACTCGCGGCAGCACCAGCCCCAGAAGGACAGCAGCTTCCGCTGCATCTACCAGGACGCCGAGCCCGACAGCGCCTGCATCGACACCTACCTGCGGGCCTACCTGGAGGGCGGCGCCTACTACCGCCCCCCGACAGACGACGAGCTCACCCGCCTCCGCGCCTTCGCCGACCAGGCCTTCGAGCTGGAGGCCAGCGAGGGCTGGACCCGCCAGGAGACCCTGGTGCACATCAACTCGGCCGCCTGGCTTAGCACCGGCGCCCTCTTCCGCAGTGAGCTCGGCGGGGACCCCGACAGCGATGGGCTGCGCCGCCTGGGCCCCTGGGAGCAGGCCCGGATGATGGGCCACATGCTGGACGACCGGGCCATCGGCGCCCAGGGCGTGTTCCGCTGGGGCCTCGGCGCCCACAACAGCTACGACCTGGTCATCGAAGGAAACATGCCCGAGCTCCAGGCCGCAGCCGCCGACGGCAGCATCTCCGACCCCGAGGTCGCCAGCGCGCTGCTGCGCCTCTACGCGATGGGCACCGACCCCGACCGCACCGACACCTACCTGGACTGGGGAGACAGCCGCCGCAGCCAGGCCCGGGCCGAAGAGTGGCTCGCCAACCGCATCGACCACTTCTTCCTGGAGTTCTTCGACGTCGAAGACTTCCCCACCCTCTTCAAGGACACGCCCGAGGCCACCACCTTCTACGAGGGCAGCGAGGTCGAGGGGTACATCGACAACAGCTTCTCCAACCTCCAGAGCGGGTACTACGGCCACGAGCCCACGATGCTGCAGCTCTTCGAGGACACCATCGCGCGCATCGTCGTGCAGGACCACGATGTGCTCGCGGAGCTGCTCACCACCCGCACCTGGTACCTGGCGAGCACCACCCGCTACGCCGGCAGCTCCATCTCCGCGTCCACCGACTACACCAACCGCATCTTCGACGTCGAAGGCGACATCGGCGACGAGAGCCCCGCCCACCGCTGGGCCGACCTGCCCAGCTACGAGCGCGCCGGCATGCTCACCCACCCCGCCTGGCTGGCCACCCACGGCGACGCCTTCGAGGACGGCCCCAGCGCGGTCTCCCGCGGCCACTGGATCCGCGAGCACCTCTTCTGCCAGTCCGTGCTGCCCCTGGAGTTCGTCAACGTGCCCGCCCAGCTCATCGAGAGCGACGGCACCCTGCGCGCCCGCGACCGCATCGACGAGAGCATCGAGGGCCAGGCCGAGTGCATGGTCTGCCACCAGGACATGAACAGCCTGGGCATGGCCTTCGAGATCTACAACCACGCCGGGATGCTGCGAGCCGACGACCACGGCTACGCCCCCGACGGGTCCACCTACCTGGACAACGCCCCCGACCCCGCGCTCAACGGCAGCTATGTTGACGCCATCGAGCTCACCGAGGCCCTGGCCGGCTCCGACTACGTCAAGCGCTGCTTCGTGCGCCAGACCTTCCGCTACTTCGCCGGGCGGGACGAGACGATGGCCGACGCCTGCGTGCTCTCCGAGATGGAGCTCGCCTACGACGACAGCGGCGGCTCCTTCGTCTCCATGCTCGAGGTCATGGCCACCCACGACGCCCTGCTCATGCGCCACACCGAAGAGGAGGGCGAGAACTGATGCCCCGCCCCACCCGCCGACAGCTTCTGGCCGGACTGGGCGCCCTGGGCGCCGGCGCCGGCTTCTTCCACCCCTTCATGCGCGCCGCCACCGCCGCCGAACCCAGCGCCCGCCGCTTCGTCATCGTGGTCGAAGGCAACTGCATCGAGCCCATCAGCTTCCTGAGCGAGAGCGCCCAGGACGCGGCCCAGGCCAGCGCCAGCAGCGGCTACGACCTGGGGACCCTGCGCTGGGCCTACAACCGCGTGGGCCACAGCGCCATGCTGGAGACCCAGGGCGATCTGGGGACCGCGCTGGCGCTTGACCCTCTCCTCGCTGGGGCCGACCAGTCCGACCTGAGTGAGAAGGCCGCGGTGCTGCTGGGGTTGAGCTCCCGAATCACGAACGGTGGGCACAGCTCCCACTTCGGCGCCCTCTCCTCCACCCGCTCCAGCTCCAGCCGACCGGCCGGACCCACCATCGACGCCTGGCTCGCCGCCCAGTCCACCGTGCGCGGCAGCACGCCCTTTGACTGCGTGCGCGTTGGCGTAGGCTCCAGCGGGGCCATCCTCTCCAACGCCACCTGCGCCTTCGGCGAGGGCCGCTCCGCCCCAGTCAGCCTGGACCCGGGGCTGTCCTACGGCAACCTCTTCGGCTTCGTCCCGGGCAGCTCCGGGGCGGGCGACTTCTACCGCAAGAGCCTGCAGCTCGACTTCGCCATCGACGACGTCAACGCGGCCCTGGCCACCTTCCCGGGGAACAGCCGGGAGCGCGCCAAGCTCGAGGCCTACCTCAGCAGCCTGGAGGCCGTGAAGACGCGCCAGCAGCGCCTCCAGGAGATGGCCACCGCGCTCTCCGAGGCCGGCACCCCCTTCCCCGCCCCCGAAGACCCCAGCACCAACCCGCTCTACGCGACCGGAGACCACTTCGACGTGCTGGAGGCCCAGATGGACAACGTCGCCGCCGCGCTGCTCGGGGGGCTCACGAACGTCGCCGTGGTGACCTCGGGGACGGGCGGCGAGTTCGGCTACATGCGGTACACCCGCGTGCTCCAGGAGGTGAGCGGGATCGAGCCCGACCTGGGCCGACATGACCTCCACCACCTCTCCGGCGGGGCCAGCGAGAGCAACGTCTACGCCGACGCCATCCACCAGGTCACCCGCGAGCACGTCTCCCTGATCGCCAGGCTCGCCCGCACCCTGGACGCGGTCCCCGAAGGCGACGGCACCATGCTCGACCACACCGCCATCCTCTACCTCTCCGACAACGGCGAGCAGCACCACAGCACCGGCTCGGAGTGGCCCACCCTGCTCCTGGGCGGCGGCGCGCTGGGGCTGAACACCGGCGGCCGCACCCTGCACTACCCGGGCGTGGAGCAGGCCGAGAACCGGCAGCTCTCCAACCTCTTCAACACCCTGGGCTACGCCGCAGGGGTGCCCCTGGACGACTTCGGCGGCGAAGGAGAGACGCGCATCGCCACGGGCCCCCTGGACGCGCTGCTGACCTGATCACTGCGTCCCTGACGGGAATCAGGGACCCGGCTCAGGGTGCGAGGCCAAGCCCGATCGCAAGCTGGGCCGCCGCACCGCTGGTCGCCGACTGGTAGGCCGCCTCCGCCTCCGCGTAGCGCCGCTGCTCCGTCGTGATGCGGTTGGTGGCCCCGGTCAGCTCGTACTGCAGGTTCAGGGCCGTCCCCTCATCCGTCTCCACCCCGCTGAGTGCCTGGGCCGCCGACACCGAAAGCTCCTGGGAAGCGGCGAGTCGCTGCTCGAGGGTCTGTGCCTCACCCAGCGCATCCTGGGCCTCGCGCAACTCTGCACTCTGACCACCGGCGAGGACAACGAGCTGCGGAACCAGCGCCGCCTGCCGATCGAGCTGCACCTCCAGCGCCGCCTGGGCCTGCCCCAGGGTGGCCTGCGCGTCCAATACCTGGCTGCGGCCCACCATCGCAGTCCCGCCAAAGAGCGCCCCGAAGGCCAAAAACACCGCGAGCCCGATCGCACCGAAGCGCTTGATCTGCGCTTGACGGACCCGGGCCTTCTCGGCCTCCAGCGCGGCCTCGGCGGCCTCCTGCTCCTTGGCGTCCTGGGCCTCGCCCCGGAGCTGTCCCAGGGCGTCGGCCACGTGTTCGGGCTCGATCCCCAGCTCCGCCGCGACGGCCTGGATCTCCTGGAGAGAGGCACCCTCCCCCCGCTGGGTTTCGGCGTCCTTGAGCGCCTGGGCCCGGTGGATCACGTCGTCGACCAAGGCGTCAGGCACCTTGGGGTTCCTCAGGAGCTTCTCGCGCAGTTCCATGGGGGTAGAGTAGCGGAAAGGACGGCCCCAGAGGGCCTGGGGGAGCAAGCATGGGCATCGCAGCGATTCCGACCGAGCAGCTGGCGTGGGCGCCGGTGGTCCTGATCCTCTTGGGCGTGCTCGCCTGGGAGGCCCTGCGCTATCGGGCCCGGCGGATCTGCCGCGCCCACCCCAAGCCAGTGCGCATGTCCAAGGTCCGGGAGGCGGACGAGGACGTCTGGCTCACCGACGGCCAGGAGCTGGAGGAGGACCTCGGCGCCGTGTTCCACCAGGTCTACGTCTGCCCGGAGTGCCAGGAGGTCAAGACCTTCGCGCTGCGCCAGCCCTTCTCCCGCTACAAGTTCTGCGGCGTCTGCAAGCACTACACCTCGACCGAGCAGCGCAAGGTCCTCTCGCAGCCCTCCAATGGGCGCCCCGGCACCATGAAGGTCCACACAAGCTGCCGCCACTGCGGCTACGAGAACACCGACCAGCGCCCCTACATGCCCATTGGCTACAGCCACGGCCAGAGAAGGGGCAGGCACTGATAGGCTGAACACCCGATAGAACGGCGCGATCGCGCGTGTCCCCGCAGGCTCCCCATGCTCTACCTCCTCTGCTCCCTCTCCCTGGCCGCCCAGTGGCAGGAGATCGAAAACCCCCGCCCCCACAACCGCTGGATCAGCGACCAGGCGCACCTGCTGGACGCCGAGTCCGAGGCCGCCCTGGACGCCAGGCTGGAGGCCCTGCACCAGGACACCGACGCGGAGGTGGTCGTGGTGACGGTGTCCTCGACGGTGGACGGGAGCCCCAAGGAGTTGGCGACCGCCCTGGCCAATGGCTGGGGTGTGGGCGATGCTGAGGCGAACAACGGTCTGCTCATCCTCCTCTCCCTGGGGGACCGGCGGCTGGAGATGGAGACCGGGTACGGGCTCGAGGCCATCCTGACGGACGGCTGGCTGGGGGCCATGCAGCAGCGGGAGATGGTGCCCCACTTCAAGTCGGGGGACTTCGCCGCGGGGCTGGTCGCGGGTGTGGATGCGGTGGACACCCAGCTCCGGCGGGATCCAGAGGCGGTGAAGGCGGGTGCTGCGGCGCCAGCGTTCGTGGCGGAGGACGCCCACGGCCACCAGGAACACCAGGGCTCCCAGAGCACCGAGACCCTGGGGCTGGCGCTGGCAGGTGGCGCGGGCCTGGTGCTGCTGGGCGGCGGCGGCTTCTGGATCCGGAGGAGGAGGCGCACCTGCTTTGAGCACGAGACCCCCGTGCTCATGGAGCTCATCAACGAGGTCGACGACGACGAGCACCTGACCGAGGGCGAGGTCCTGGAGGAGGAGCTGGGATCCGTCCAGCACGACGTCTACATCTGCCCGGAGTGCCAGGCGATCAAGCGCTTCTCCCGGAGCATCCTGTTCTCCGGCTACGAGAGGTGCCCCCAGTGCGCGCACCGGACGGCCTCGAGCGTGCGGACGGTGCTGGAGGCCCCCACCTACACCTCCAGCGGGCTGGCGGAGATCGAGACGGACTGCATGCACTGCGACTACCAGGGCAGCCGCATGGTGACCCTGCCCCGGAAGCAGCGGAGCACGACCAACTCGTCGTCGGGCGGCTTCGGAGGCTCGGGGGGTGGGTTCTCGGGCGGCGGCGGCGGCGGTGGGAGCTTCGGCGGCGGGCGCTCAGGCGGAGGTGGAGCCGGGTCAAGCTGGTAGGCGACCGGACCGCTTTTTGCAAAACCCCGTCCACAGGCGCGACATCCTCTGGGACGACGTGTACCCTGCCACGTCCGACCACAGACAGGAGCCCCCCATGCGCGCCCGATTCCTCTCCCTCCCCATCGTCCTCTTCGCCGGGCTCGCCCTGGCCTGCACCGGCGAAGCCGAAGACAGCGTGGCCGCCGACGCCGACGGCGACGGCCTGACCGACGCCGAGGAGGCTGAGCTCGGGACCGATCCCGACAACGCCGACAGCGACGGCGACGGCTTCGACGACCTGAGCGAGTACGAGGCCGGCACCGACGGCAACCTGTGCTGGGACGTGCCGGAGGGCTGGGCCAACTGCCGCACCCTCTCCGAGGGCGTGACCGGCGAGGGCTACGCGATGAACCAGATCGTGCCGGACTTCCCCCTCAACGACCAGTACGGCAACGAGCTTGGGAGCTGGGACTTCTACGGCATGATCACCGTGCTCGACATCAGCGCCGGCTGGTGCGGCCCCTGCCAGGCGGCGGCCCCCGGGTTCGCCGAGTGGGCCCGCGAGAACGAGCCCGACGGCGTGATGGCGGTGACCATCTTCATCGAGGACGCCTCCTACCAGACCCCGGACACCGAGGACGTCCTGAACTGGTCCGAGACCTACAACGTGACCTCCCCCGTGACCTGGGACGCCAGCTACGAGTACAACGGCGACTACTACAACACCGCCTACGCGGAGTTCTCGATCGCCGGCACCTACGAGGGCTACATCCCCACCTTCATCGTGCTGGACCGCGACCACCGCGTCGTGTTCGCCGCCACCGACGAAGAGGGCGCCAAGGCCAAGGTCGCCGAGCTGCTCGCCAACGAGTAGCCCGCAGCAGGGCAGGTTCTCGACATTGAGGCTCTGCCCGCCCCGGAGTATGAGGCCCTCACAAGGAGGCCCCGCATGTTCCTGCTGCTCCTGAGCGCCTGTGAGCCCGAGGTCAAGGACTTCGACGGCGATGGAGTCCTCGACCACATCGAGGACGAGCTGGGCACCGACCCCTTCGTCCGCGACAGCGACGGAGATGGCTTCGACGACGGCGTCGAGTACGACGCGGGCACCGACGGCACCCTGTGCTGGTCCGTCCCCGAGGGCCTGCCCCAGTGCGACTGGCAGGCCGAGCAGGACGAGGTCGTCGGCCAGGGCTGGGAGCTCGGCCAGGTCATCCCCGACCCCGGCATGACCGACGCCACCGGCGCTGCGCTCACCATGCGCCAGTTCTACAGCACGGTGGTCGTCCTGAACGTCACCGCCGCCTGGTGCGGCCCCTGCTCGGTGGCCAACCCCGATCTCCAGGCCTTCCACGACGCCAACGTGGAGCAGGGCCTCTGGGTCGTCCAGTCCCTGGTCGAGGGCGAGACCAAGGACCAGAACGCCAGCACGGAAGACTGCGCCGCCTGGGCCGAGCAGGAGTCCCTGAGCTTCCCGGTCACCTGGAACGAGAGCTACAGCTCCGACGGCCAGGACATCAACGCCTTCTACGCGCGCCTGTACCTGGCCGGCCACGACGTGACCCTGCCCTTCTACGTGGTGCTCGACCGGGACTCCGCGATCGTCGAGGTCACCGGGGACTGGGACGCCGCCAAGGCCGCCGCCGAGGCCGCCCTCTGAGCCCCCTCACCCGCGCTGGAACACCAGGCAGTGGACCAGCTCGACGGTGAACCTGCGGTCGTAGTGCCGGGTCACCTTGGGCACCAGGTCGCGCTCCTCGACCAGCCGCAGCCCCAGCTCCTCGAAGACCTCGCGCAGGTCGTCCACCGGGCTGGGCTCGTTCTCGATGAAGGGCCCCGCCGAGTTGTAGGCCGTGCTCACCGTCAGCAGGCCCCCGCGGACGAGGAGCTGCACCGACTCCACCAGGGCCTTGACCAGGTCATCGCCCTCGAGCACGTCGATCAGCATGCCCAGGTGCACCCAGGTCATCGAGTCCTTGGGCAGGGGCGGAAAGCGCGCGTCCGCGATGGCCATACGCAGCGGCGTGTCGATCGCCACCGGCGGCACCCGGACGCTGCGGGCCCCCCGGGAGTGGGTCGGCATCAGGCTCTCGGTGAGCTGCCCGGTGAGCAGGTCCTTGGCCGTCAGCACCGCCGCCGGAGAGCGGTCGAAGGCCACCACGGGCCGGTCCTGCTTGGCCATCAGTCGGGCCATGTTGCCCAGACCGCAGCCCACGTCACAGGCCGGTCCGGGGTGCCCATGCTGCGCCACGAAGGCGGCCAGCCAGGCGTCCGGAGTGAGCTGCCCCAGGTCCAGGAGCGCGTCGCCGAACACCCCGCTGACCCCCAGCTCTCCAGGCGCCAGGAAGGGCGTCACCGCATCGGGCTCGCTCACCCCCAGGGGCTCCTGGACCTGCCCCACCACGCCGTCGCGCGGGTTCCAGGGGCCGTGCCGCCGGAGGAAGGCCTTGGGGTCTGGGACCAACACGGGCACACCCTCCAGGTGGGGGTAGAGCGTGTCGGCGGCGTTGGAGTACCAAGCCTCCAGCGAGGTGCGGGTCTCGGGGCAGACGAACATGCCCGCAGTCTACGACCTGGAGGCCCTCAGCGGGCAGGGGATCAAGCCGGGGCCTGCATCCATCCTCGGGCCAAGCGCGGGGAGAAGCCCAGCTTGACCGCCTCTGTGCCGAAGTCCCGGACGTCCTGGGCGTGCACCCGGGCCCCTTGCGCGAAGGGGCGATCCCGGCCGGTGTGGGCCAGAACCAATGGCTCCGCGAGGCAGGCAAAGAGCTGCCAGGGGCCATAGCCGGCGAAGAGGTGGTAGAGCTGCCCCCAGCCATCCCGGGCCCACCCCTTGGGCAGGGAGACCGCTTCTCCAGCCAGCACGCGCACCCCGGTCGGGCGAGGACCGGCTTGGAGTGTCGGGGGCAGGGCCACGTCCAACACCACGGCGTCCTCCTGGAGCGCCTGGGGATCCAGGGTGCCTCCGGTCGTCGCGGCGCCCACGACCACCGGCGCCGACGCCGCCGCCTCCGCCTCTGGGAGCAGTGAGAAGCCGAGCTTTGACGCCCGCTTCTCCAGGGCCCTGCCCTTGCCTCCCAGCACGAGCTCGACGCCGTCCTCAGCCAGCAGCTCCGCCAGCACGCGCCCCACACCACCGGAGAAGCCCAGCAGGGCCACCCGCCGATGTCCGGTCTCCGCGAGGACCTGGTGGACGTTGCGCCAGGCCGCCCAAGCGGTCGCCGCGTTGCCCGTGGTCACGGGGACGGAGACGCGCTGGCCCAGAGCCACGCCGCGGCCCGCCACGACGCTGAGCAGCGAGCCCAGCCCCACGGCCTGCACAGGCCCGGCCACGCGCACGGCCTGGGTCATTCCGTCCAGCGCGCGCTCCTGGTCCTCCAGCAGCTCCTGGGGGACCAGCGGGACGGAGATGACCTCGCCCTCGCAGACGCCGCGGATCCCGACCCGCGCGATGCGGCCGGGCTCTCCGACGGCGCGGCGGCCAAGGGCCATCCGCACGTTCCCGCGCCTGAACCCCACCACCATGCGCTGCCCGGCGGACAGCGGGTGGACCAGGAAGCAGAAGCGCGGGGTCAGCTCAGGCGCCCTTCTCTTCCAGCAGGTTCACGACCAGACGGTAGAAGGTCGCGACGCGGAAGAGGGTGGGGATCTCGGAGCTCTTGAGGCCGGGCTTGAAGTCCTCTGCGGGGACCTCGGGCATGGCCTCGGCCAGGCGCTTGAGGCCCAGCTCGGTCAAGACGCCGTCGACCTCGTACTCGCCGGTGTCACCCAGCTCGTCCTTGGCCTGGGCCTCGATGCCGCCTCGGGGGATCTTGATGTCGAAGGCCCGCTCCAGCCGGAACACGATGTCCAGGAAGTCCAGGGACTCAGCGCCCAGGTCCTCCATCAACAGTGCGTCTGCCTCGACCTCGTCATCGTCCAGGCCCAAGGCCTCGGCGATGGCGTTCTGGACCTTGGCGTAGATTGCGGGGTCGGTGATGATGCCGCTCATGTCTCTCACTCGGTGCGTGGGCCCTTAGTTACCCTACTGACCCAGGGTTGGCTATGGGCCCGGGTCTATAGGGGTTCAGGGAATCTCAAGGCGCAGCCCGACGGCGGGCAGCCCCAGACCGGACTCGCCGCGCAGCAGCCCTCGTGCCAGCCCAACCAGCTCGGTGGCGGCGCCGATGTTGCCCAGCTCGCTGTACTCGTCGGGCAGGGTCCCCTTCCCCTCCACCAGGCGCGCGCACCCGGGGAGCTCTCCGGGCACCAGCGCAAAGAACGCGGCGCCCTCCGAGGCCTTGTCGCCAGGGAACAGGGCCTCCAGCCCCACCAGAGAGTCAGCCGCCCCCGCGACGACCACATCGGCCCGCCCCTCGGCGATGGCGGCCCAGCCCTCTCGGAGGGCGTTGGCGCCCGACAGCGCGCCGTCGCAGTAGTTGCCGTTGGCGCCCTGGAAGTTGTGGGTGGCGCTCGCGAAGCCCAGCACGTTGTTGCTCAAGCCCTTGACCAGCCACAGCGGGTGGATGCGATCGATGCCCTCGCGGGCGAACTTGCCCAGGTCCACGTGCCCGTCTTCGTCGGAGCAGAGCTCCAGGGCGGGGGTCAGATCGCCGATCTCGCCCCCCAGCGGCGTGGAGCCCACGAACATGCCCCGCCGCTCCGGCGGAACGGACTCCCAGTCCCCTGCCCCACTCAGCGCCAGGCGGATGCCGCTGACTCCGAGCTTGACGGCTCGGGACATGAGCTTGAGGTTCTTGCGGTTGTCCACGTAGGCGCGCGCCCGGAAGCCCGGGACCTCGCCGGGGCGGCCACCGGAGGCCCCCTGTTCACCGATGCCCGCAGGGCAGAGCAGACCGACAGCGACCACAGAGACGGCGGGCATTCAGGCCCTCCCGAAGATGAGGGTGGTGTTCTGCCCCCCGAAGCCAAAGCTGTTGCTCAGCATGGTCTGCGGCGCGTCGAAGGCCGGCTCCTGCTGTACACGCACGCCCAGATCGTCCACGCTCTCGCAGAGCGCAGTCCCCGGGGACCAGCCCTCGGCGAGCCCTGCGATGCACGCGGCGGCCTCTACAGCCCCGGCGGCGGCGATGCAGTGGCCGACGGCCCCCTTGATCGACGACACGTTGACCTCGCTGCCGAGCAACCGGGAGATGGCGGCGGCTTCAGCCTTGTCCCCGAGCGGTGTGCCGGTCCCGTGGGCGTTGACATGATCCACGCGATCCAGCCCCGCATCCTTGAGGGCCCGCCGCATGGACAGCTCGGCCCCTTTGCCCTCGGGGTGAGGCGCCGTGACGTTGTAGGCGTCCACGCTGGAGCCAGCGCCCAGCACCCGCGCCAGGATGTGCGCGCCCCGCGCCCGCGCGACCGACTCCTCCTCCAGGAGCAGCATGGCCGCGCCCTCTCCGATCACGAAGCCCGAGCGGTTGCGGTCGAAGGGCCGGCAGGTCCCCGGAGACAGCGCGCCCAGGACCAGGAAGGAGAGCACGCCCAGGGGGTGGATCATCGCGTCCATGCCCCCGGCCAGCGCCCGATCCAGCTCCCCGCGGCGAATGGCCCGGAAGGCGTGTGCGATGCCCAGGGCCCCGGCTGCGCAGGCCGAGAAGGAGGTGAGCTGCGGCCCCCGCGCGCCCAGGGAATCCGCCAACAGGGCGGTCGTGCGCTCGGGGAGGTGTCGGTTGGGGGCGACCCGGTCTGAGGCCAGATCCCGGTGGAGCGCGGCCCGGTCGAACCCACCGTCTCGCCTGTAGGGTGCCGCGTCCTGCTCAAGCTCCCGGGGCGTCACCGAGGACAGGCCGGTGCCCAGGTAGACGCCCGCGCCGCTCATGTCGACCGTACCGACCGCGTCCCGCGCAGCGAGCAGAGCCATCGCGGCCTTGCGGTCGTCTTCGAAGCCGGGCGGTACGCTCAGAGGCGTGCGGACCTCGGCGGCGACGGTGAACTCCAGGCCCCCGGGGTCAAAGGCCCGGGGCGCCGCCAGAGCGGAGCGCCCTTCCCGGAGCCCGGTGGCCAGCTCAGCCATGCCGCGCCCGAAGGCGGAGAGCACACCGACTCCGGTGACGACCACCGAGCGTTCAGCGGACACACTCATCCTTTCCGCCCGGCGCGAAGCACTGGTAGCTGCCCTCGCTGGGGTTCTCGACGCTGACCTGACGGCGCGATCGGTCGTTCAGGATGGCGACCACCAGGCACTTGTCGTCGGAGCTGAGGGAGACGGTGGCCGAGCTCTCGCCCTTGGCCTTCTCGCCGGTGCAGGTGACGGTCAGCTTCTTGGTCTCGGGATCCAGCGAGGTGAAGGTCATCCCACCGGCGGGAGGCGCAGCCTCAGGCGGCGCAGCCTCGGGGGGGGCCGGCTCAGAGGGCTCGGAGGGCTCGGAGGGCTCCACCGGCTCGCTGGGCTCGATCTCGGCCGGGTCCAGCTCGACGCTGGGCAGGTCCACGGGCAGGCTCCCGCCTTCGCCCAGGAGCTTGGCAGCCAGGTATGTGCCGCCGCCACCACAGACCGCCAGGGCCAGGATGACGCCGCAGCCGATGCCCGCGAGCATGGGCAGCTTGGACTTCTTCTTGGGCTCCTCCGCCGGGGGGGGCGGGGGCGTGGGGCCCATGCTGCGCTCGGACGCATCCTCTTCGACCACCGCGGCCGGGACCGGCGGGGGCGGCTTCTGCGCCAATGGGGCGCTGGGCGGCGCAGGCGGTGCGGGGGGCGCAGGCGGCGCGGGGGGCGCAGGCGGTCCGGGAGGCGGGGCCGTCGGGGGCGCAGGCGGCACAGCGGGGGGCGCACTGGGCGGGCCGAGCGTGGGGGGCGCCGGCGGCGCCTTGCCCAGGATGCGGGTCGCAGCCTCGTCCTCGTAGGGATCTTCGAGCTCTCCGGAGTCATCGACCACGCCGACCTCGGTCGCTGCGCCCGGGGTCGCGCCCCCACGCAGCATCGTGGCATCCAGCTTCTCTTCCGGAGCCCCGAAGACCTGGGTCGCTGCGTCGTGGTCGAGAGCCGGCGGCGGCGGCGTCGCGCCGAGGGGAGCGGCCGGGGCCCCTCCGAAGGCGGGCGGCGCGGAAGCAGCGGCCTCCTGCGCCTCGATGGCCGCCATGGTCTCGATGCGGGTCGGGACGTCGTCCCAGTCGTCCATCGACGGCTCCAGCGAGGGGAGCGTCGGCGGAGGCGGCGGAGCCGCAGGCGCAGCCTCCAGCCCCGTGGGGGGCGGGGGCGGCATGGGAGGGGGGAAGTCAGCGGGCGGGG
>JAZAMN010000048.1:0-68420 GCA_036229005.1 Myxococcota bacterium | reverse complement strand
GGCGGCCCTGTCAGCCATCCGGCACAAGAGCCCGCCCCTCCACGCGCTCTACGAGCGCTTGTGCGCCAAGGGAAAGCCAGCCAAGGTCGCGATCGTGGCCTGCATGCGGAAGCTCCTCATCCACCTCAACAGCACGATGAGGAGCTACCTTGCGCAGCCGACTGCGCCGGCCGTTCAAACAACTTGAAGAAGACGGTTGCTCACTCTGGGCCGAACGAGGGACTCCACCCGGGGCCGGGCTGTCGCCGTGGCCCGCACGCAGTGCCGGGCCCTCCGCGAGGCGCCCCCCAAGTCGGCTGCCCTGGCGTTTGAGCTGAGCAGGGCGTCATCGGCGGTTGCCGGTCCCCGGTCCCCGGTCGCCGCATCCCCCCTGACACCCGATACCTGACCCCTGATACCCCTCCGGCCCTCGGCCGCCGCCCTGATCCAGATCACCTCACCCTGTCCTCGCTTGCGCCGCAGGGCCTTGCCTGTGTGACTGGGTGGTCATATGGTTCTGGGTATAGACGGCATTCTGCAGAAGCACCTCTCCTTGCCTCCTGTAGAATCCGCGACTGGAGGCCCCCATGAAGTCCCGTCGAACCCTCGCCGCAGCGGTGCTGCTCAGCCTGCTTGGCGCAGGCTCCTTCTACCTGGCGACCCAGTCCCCGGTGTCCCAGGCGGCGGCGGAGCCCACGCTCGAGGAGCTGCTCAACGCGACGGACGATGTGAACCGCGGGGAGAGCAGCTACTCGGTGGTCGAGATGCAGGTGAAGACCGCCCGCTACGAGCGCTCCATGAAGATGGAGGCCTGGTCGCAGGGCGAGGAGAAGAGCCTGATCCGCATCCTGGAGCCGGCAAAAGACGCCGGGACGGTCACGCTGAAGGTCGACGATGACATGTGGAACTACCTGCCCAAGGTGGACCGCACGATGAAGGTGCCCCCCGGGATGATGGGCGGGAGCTGGATGGGCAGCCACTTCTCGAACGACGACCTGGTCAAGTCCAACCGCCTGGCCGACGAGTACACCTACGAGCTGAGCGAGAAGAAGGACGGCGTCTACACCATCACGTGCACCGTGAAGCCGGACGCGGCGGTGGTCTGGGGCAAGGTGGTGGTCCAGGTGCGCGAGGACCTGATCCCGGTGAGCGTGGCGTACTTCGACGAGGACGGGACCCTGGCCCGCACGATGACCTTCACGGACGTGCAGGACATGGACGGCCGCAAGATGCCGGTGACCATGACGCTGATCCCGGCGGACAAGCCCGAGGAGTACACGCGCATCGTCACCAGGCAGATCGACTTCGACGTCGAGATCGACCCCAAGACCTTCACGCTGCAAGCGCTCAAGGAGTAGGCCATGTTCGCGCTGGCCTGGCGCAACATCTGGCGGCACAGCCGTCGGAGCGCCATCACCGTCGCGGCGATGAGCCTGGGGGCCGCCATCTGCATGGTGATGATGGCCTTCACCGACGGCATGTTCGCGACCATGTTCGACGTGGCGGTGACCCAGACCTCGGGCCACGTGCGGGTGGAGAATCCGGCCTACGTCGAGACGCGCTCGATGTTCGACAGCCTGCCGGACGCCCAGGAGAAGCTGGAGACGCTGCAGGCGCTGCCCGAGGTGCAGTCGGCGACCTGGCGGGCCTTCGGTGGGGCGCTGCTGGGCGGTGAGCAGAAGACGGTGGGCGTGGAGCTCATCGGCGTGGACCCCGCGCTGGAGCGGAAGGTGGGCGACCCGGACTCCCTGCTGGTGGAGGGCCGCTACCTGGAGGCCCCCGGCGAGGTGGTCATCGGCGTGGGCCTGGCCGAGGAGCTGGACGCCGGGCTGGGAACGGAGCTGGTCGCGATGACGCAGGCCTCCGACGGGTCCATCGGCGCGGCGGAGTACACGGTCGTGGGCATCGCCAAGACCGGCTCGACGGCCCGGGACAAGCAGGGGGCGTGGCTGACCCTGGGCGACCTGCAGGAGCTGCTCTACCTGGAGGACCAGGTCCACGAGATCGTGCTGCTGGCCGAGGGCGGGGAGGACGCGGTGGACGGGCTCAAGGACGCGGCGGTCGCGGCGGTTGGTGGGGACGGTGTCCTCGTTCGCACCTGGCGCGAGGCAGATCCGAACATGGCCAGCATGTTGGACATGGGTGACGTCTCGAGCTGGATCCTGCTCTCGATCATCTTCTTCCTGGCCGGCTTCGGCGTGCTGAACACGATGCTGATGTCGGTGTTCGAGCGCACGCGGGAGTTCGGCGTGATGCGGGCGCTGGGCATGGGCCGCGGACGCCTAGTGCGCCTGGTGCTGAGCGAGAGCCTGGTGCTGGCGCTGGTGGGCATGCTCATCGGCGGCGCGCTGGGCGGCGTGCTGGACTTCCTGGTCGTCCAGTACGGCATCGACCTGGGCTACGGCGACCTGGACATGGCCGGCATCCAGTTCCCCGACACGATCAAGGGGCAGTTCCGCGTGGACCGGGTCATCGCGACCCTGGTGACCATGGTGGTGGTCGCGCTGGGGGCGAGCCTCTTCCCGGCGTGGCGGGCCTCGCAGCTCAAGCCCATCGAAGCGATGAGGAGGGACTGAGCCATGGGACGCATCCTCAAGATGGCCGCCCGGAACATCTGGCGGAACACCGTGCGGACCGGCATCACCGTCGCCGCCATCGCCATGGGCCTGGCCATGATCGTGCTGAGCTACAGCGCGAACCACGGCAACTACGAGGCCATGCTGGCCAAGGGCATCGAGCAGAACGCGGGCCACGCCGTGCTGCAGAACCCCAAGTGGCAGGACGACCCGGACCCTGAGTTCGTGGTCGAGCGCAGCGGGGAGGCCGAGGCCATCCTCAGCGAGGCCTTCCCGGAGGCCATCGTCACGCGGCGCATTCTGGCTGGTGGACTCATCACCTCACCCACCAACAGCGTCCCCATCGGGGTGATGGGGGTGGAGCCCGAGGACGCCAAGGAGCTGACCAAGTTCGACGACGGCCTGCTGGAGGGCTCCGCCTGGCTTGAGGGGGACGACAAGCGCGGCCTGTTGATGGGCGAGACCCTGGCCAAGCGCCTGGACGTCGAGGTCGGGGACAAGGTGGTGCTCATGGCGCCTGACCCCCAGGACCCCACCCAGAGCACCAGCGTGCTGTTCCGGGTGCGCGGGCTCTACAAGATCGGCGTGCCGTCGATGGACGCCTTCCTGGTCGTGACCACCATCCAGGGCGCGCAGCCGCTGCTCAAGGGGGAGGACCCGGCGCACCAGGTCGCGCTGATCCTGCCCTCCGACAAGGGCTCCGAGGCCGCCACCGAGAAGGTCCGCGGGCTGGTGGGGGACTACGGGCAGGTGCTGCACTGGCGCCAGGCCGTCCCCGACCTGCAGTCCTTCATCGAGGTCGACACCCAGACCAACGACGCCTTCTTCTTCATCATCGGCCTCATCGTTGTGCTGGGCGTTGTGAACACCATCCTGATGAGCGTGCTGGAGCGGGTGCGGGAGTTCGGCGTGATGCTCGCGGTGGGCATGCGGCCCGCCAAGCTGGCCACCCTGGTGCTCACCGAGGGCTTCCTGATCGGCGTCATCGCGTCCGTGCTCGGCCTCATCATCGGCTGCCTCATCACCTGGCCCCTGACCACCCACGGCGTCGACATGACCGCCGCGCTCGGGGACTCCATGGAGATGGGCGGGGTCGCCATGGACATGGTCATCAAGGCCCGCTTCGACCCGCCGAAGCTCGCCAAGTACGCCCTCGCCACCGTCGTCCTCACCACCCTGGCGGCTGCCTGGCCGGCCTGGCGGGTCACCCGCTTGCGCCCCCTCGAAGCCATCCACCACCTCTAGGGAGCCCCCATGGCCTCCATCGTCGAGATCCGGGGACTGACCCGGCACTACCACCAGGGCGACTTTGTCGTGAAGGCGCTGCAGGGCGTGGACCTGGACATCGAGCCCGGTGAGTTCGTCGCTCTGATGGGCCCCTCTGGCTCGGGCAAGTCCACCCTGCTCAACCTTATCGGCGGCCTGGACGAGCCCACCGGCGGCAGCGTGGTGGTGGACGGCCAGGACCTGGCCAGCATGAGCGAGGCCCAGCGCTCGGACATGCGCCGGAACCGCCTGGGCTTCATCTTCCAGGCCTACAACCTCATCCCCGTGCTCTCCGCCGCCGAGAACACCGAGTTCGTGCTGGAGCTGCGGGGCGTGCCCACCAGCGAGCGCCGCCAGAAGGCCCACCACGTGCTGGAGCAGGTCGGCCTCAAGGGCATGGAGGACCGGCGCCCCCACCAGCTCTCCGGTGGCCAGCAGCAGCGCGTCGCCGTCGCCCGGGCCATCGCCGGGGACCCCGCCATCGTGCTCGCCGACGAGCCCACCGCCAACCTGGACTCCCACACCGGCGAGGAGCTCATCGAGCTGATGCGCCGCCTGAACGAGGACGAGGGGGTCACCTTCATCTTCGCCACCCACGACCCCAAGGTCATGCACGCTGCCAAGCGCGTGCTCAAGCTGGTGGACGGGCAGATCGTCGAGGACATCCGCAAGTGAGCTGGTGGCTGCTGGGCGCTGCCCTGGCGCAGGAGCCCCCCGAGTCCGGCTGGGGCCGCCCGACGGGGGAGATCCACGGCGACCTCAAGAGCTTTCTGGTGGTCAGCGCGCCCTATGAGAACGCGCTGCTCCAGAGCTTCGGCGTGCTGCCCGCCGACCCCACCGCCTCCGGCATCCACGACGCCCGCCTCAAGCTCAGCGCCGACTGGGGGCCCCTCTCCGCCGAGGCCCACCACGCCGTCACCCTCCGCACCCCCAGCGCCGCCAGCGGCCTGGCCTCCGCCGGTGTGGGCCTCCAAGCCCCTGAGCTGCTGGACGCCACCTGGGTCGCCTGGGAGAACCGGGACCCCGCCCGCGGCGACGATGCCCTCACCCTTCAGGGCCGCACCGACCGGCTCTGGCTGCGCTGGCAGGGGGGCCCGGCGCGCGTCACCGTGGGCCGCCAACCCGTGACCCTGGGCAACGGCCTCGGCTTCGCCCCCCTGGACCTGGTCGCGCCCTTCTTCCCGACCACCATCGACCAGGAGTACAAGCCCGGCGTCGACGCCGCCCGCGTGGACCTCTTCTTTGGCTTCTCCACCCAGATCACCGCCGTCGCCGCCTGGGCAGGCAGCGACTTCCTCCCGGCCACTCTGGACCAGGACGACCCCGGCGACTGGGGGACCCAGGACATGGTCTACGCCCTCTACGCCCAGCGCACCTTCTTCCGGAACGACGTCGGCCTGATGTTCGGCGAGATCCGAGGCGACGAGGTCTTCGGCGCCACCCTGGCGACCTACGCCGGCCCCGTGGGCCTCACCGCCGACGCCACCTACACCCTGCCCGCCGATCGCGACGCCGAGGACCCCTTCTTCCGCGTGGCCACCAGCGCCCTGTGGCGGCCCGGCGCCAAGACCACCCTCACCGGCGAGCTCTACCTGCAGACCCTGGGCACCACCGACCCCGACGAGTACCTGGGCCAGCTCACCGGGGACCGCTACGCCCGCGGCGAGCTCTGGCTGGCGGGCGTGCTCTACGGCTCGATGTCCGTCTCCCAGGAGATCACCCCCCTGGTCCACGCCAACCTCGCCGTCATCGGCAACCTGACCGACCCCAGCGCCCTGTTGGTCCCCGGCATCTCGTGGTCTGTGAGCGACAACGTGGTCGTCAGCGCCGGCGGCTTCTACGGGCTGGGTGCGCGCCCCGACGAGCTCGAGCTCACCGATCTCCTCGACCCCGACACGGGAGCCCTCTACGAAGGGGACGCGCTCTACGAGCACCTGGGGGTGAACTCAGAGCTGGGCTTCTACCCCAGCCAGCTCTTCCTCCAGAGCCGCATCTACTTCTGAGGGATCCCCGGCCACTCAGTCCTGGCGCATCAGCCCCGTCGCGCTGCCCGTCGGCCCACCATCCACTGGCGCCAGCGCCAGCTTGAGCGCGCCGCCCTTGCCCGAGCGCTCCCAGGTGCCCGTCACGCTCCACAGCATGGTCGGCACCTCCTGGTGGTCCTCGTACCAGAAGCCGCTCACGGAGTCGCCGGACACGGTCAGGAGCAGGACCCCCGTGACGCGCGTGTCCCCGGGCTGCTCGTGCTCGGAGAGGTGGTAGCCGGAGAGCTGGATCGTCTCCACCCCCGCATCCCGCTTCACCTTCGGGGTGAGCTGGGTGGTGATGGGATCCTGCTGCTCTGCGGCGCCAGCGAGGGACTTGCCCTCCCAACGCTGCGTCTCCACGAGCACCCAGCTCTGGGGCTCGGACTCCTCGAAGTCCAGCGAGATCTCGGCGATGGTCGCGGGAGCCGGGCCCAGGGTGGCCCCCAGCAGCAGACTGGCCATGCTCATCGGCTGTACTTGGGGCGGAAGAAGCGGATCTTCTTGCCCTGGGTGTTCTCGTTGGTGCCCTTGAGCATCGTGTGCGAGCGGTCGGACTCAGCGGCCCGCTCCGACTCCGCGCCGATGATGGAGAACTCCCACTCTTCGTGGGTGTCGCTGACGGGGTTCACCGTCACGAAGCTGGAGAGCACCGCGTTGTGGCTCTCGTTGGAGCGGGTGCCGCCAAAGCGCTGCCAGCCGTCGCCCGGTCGCGCGTCCTTCACGGAGACCTCTTCCCACTCGTTGGACTGGTGGAGCTGCCCGGCCAACCGGTAGTGGTTGTTGTCGGTCATGTCCGGCCGGTAGCCCGACGAGAAGGCCACGTCGTTCAGGAACACGCTGCACTTCCAGAAGTCGGCGCCCCAGTTGACCCGGTACTCGGTCTGGCCGTTGATCTCGCTGGTGCGGCGGCTGCTTGCGCCGGCCAGCTCGGGGTTCTGGCTGTAGAACACGCCCCCGTCACCCGAGGTGCCGTAGCCCACGCCGACGGTCCCGCTGGCCCGCTCGCGCGCGGTGGTCAGCATGGACAGGTTGTGGGTGCCCGACAGCTCCGTGTAGAGCGCGGTCGCCTCGTTCAGCGACTGGGTACGCTCCCGGCACTGGGCCAGCAGGATCTCAGCCGCAGAGGGGATGTAGATGCGCACGCCCACGGCGAGGTCGGGGGTCACGACCTCTCCGGTCTCCTGGTCGCCGCCCACCGACACGCTCTCGACGTGCTGGTTGAAGGCCACCAGGTGCTTCTCGGACATGCCGTGGTCCTTGGCCACGTTCTCCCAGACCTGGTACGCACCGCCGGACATGTGGTCCGTGGTCAGGGTCAGCCAGGCGCCCGCCGCCAAGGTGATGCCCTCGGTCCCCGCTGAGCCCGCGCGGAACTCCGTCAGGTTGTCGGGGGGCGTCTCCTGGACGGAGCTGGTGGGGTCCTGCCCGCTGAGCACCGCCTCGTTGGCGTCGCTGCCGGCCTCGATCCCGGACTCGACCTCCTCCTCGCGGGTGGGGGTCTCCTCGACCGCCGGGGTCGCGCCGGGGATCTGCAGGACCTGTCCCACGCGGATGGACCCGGGGCTGCTCAGGGAGTCCCGGTTGGCCTCGTAGATCTCCATGTAGCGGTTGCCGTTGCCCAGCAGCCGCTGCGCGATCTTCCAGAGGCTGTCGCCAGAGACCACGGTGTACGTGGCGATCTGCAGCGCGCTGTTGTCGGTGCCGAGCTCGGTGGTCTCGGTGCCGGTGCTGGTGGTCTCGGTGCCGGTTGCCGGCCGCTGGAGGCGTGTCTGGGGCATTTTGGGTCTCTGGCTGGTCCGCCGTCGACCTTAACCCTTGCGTTCTCCTGAACCAAGTTCAATCCGTGCTTGTGGCGGGGCTCCCCGGCGTGACCTTGACGCCCAGCATGACCTGCCTGGGCGCGGACGGCCTCAGCCCCACCGGTCTCCAGGAGGTGTGGCTCTGGTCGTTCAGCAGGTTCGTCCCCACCGCATAGACCTCCAGCCGCTCGCTCGCCTGCACGTGGATCGTGGCATCGACGAGGACCTGCGCAGGCACATCCGCGCTGTCGCTGGGCGGCCAGGCCCCGGCCTCGTCCAGCATCGCCCCGCGGTACATCACCCCCGCCGCCAGGTGCAGCCGCTCCCGCTGCAGGCCCACCCGGGCGCTTGCCTGGTGTCGCGGCAGGTAGGGCAGGGAGTCGCCGATCTGGACGCTGCCGAACTGGGGGAACTCGGAGACGAAGGCCGTGCGGAAGCGCGTGTGGGTGAAGGTGTAGGTCGCCTCCACCGGGAGCTGAACCTGGGCGGGCAGGAAGATGGTGTGTCGAGCCGCCAGCTCGCCGCCCTCCACGAACACCGCGCCGCCGTTGTACTGCAGGTCCACCTGCTCGCCCACGCAGCCGCCGCTGACGCTGCACTGCCCCGTCAGGTTGCTGTAGTCGTTGAAGAAGCCCACCACCTCGAGCTGGGTGGGCCCCTGGTGAAAGCGCACGCCGGCCTCGTAGTTCCAGCTCACCTCCGGGTCGACCTCGGCCTCCTGGCCCGGGGCCACCGGGGTGAAGCCGCGGTGCACGCCCGCGAAGCTGCTCCACCAACTGTTGTGCTCGTGGAGCACGGCCAGACCGGGGAGGGGAGTGACCCGCAGCACGGGATCCGGCCGGGCCTCCGTCAGCTCGTGCTTGAAGCTCTGGATGGCCTCCAGGCGCAGGCCGGGGAGCACGTGCAGGCGCCCAAAGCGCAGGTCGTCCGTGGCGTACACCGACAGGGCGCGGGCCTGGGCGTAGCTGTCCTGATCCAGTCGGGTCTCGCGGTCCAGGTCCACCAGCGCGCCGCCCTCCACGCCCATGAAGTCCGCGGTGTGGGTGCGCCAGACCTGGTCCACGTGCACGCGCGCCCCCAGCTCAAGCTGCTGGGAGAGGTGCTCGCCGTGCGTGCTCCACCGGGCGGTGCTCTGGACGCTGGAGCTCAGGTACTGGCGGTCCCGCGTGCCGTACTCCAGCACCAGGTCCCCGCTGTCCGCGTCGCCGCGCAGCACGTCCATGTAGACGCCGTACTCGTCGTCGCCCTCGGGGGCCTTGAGCACGTCGTAGAAGGTGGGCCCGTCTTCGAAGCCGTTGAGCTTGCCCCAGCTCCGGTCCAGGGCGTGGACGGCCGCGACGCTGCGCAGCTCCCACTGGCCCCGCCGCAGGCTGTGGGAGAGCTCGGCCTGACCCCGCTGGAAGTCCATGCGGTCGTTGGCCGTCGCCAGGTAGCGCCGGTAGGGCGTCTCCGCGAAGTCCGCCGCGTTCAGCCCCGTGTAGGTCTCGAAGCTGGTCTCGTGGGTGTAGCCCAGCTTGAGCTGCCACTGCTGCTTGGGGTCGGGGCGGAAGGCCACCTTGGCCATGGCCTCGGTGTGGGAGAAGCCCGTCGGGCCCCCGTTGTCCAGCTCCTTGAAGCCGCCGCTCTGGAGGTGGGCCACCTCGCCCAGGACACCCCAGCGCTCGCCTCCGTAGCCGGCCCAGGCGTGGACCTTGCCGGTCTGGTAGAGCCCGCCCGCCAGGTCGAGCTGGCCGTCGAAGCCGTCCGTGGGCACCGGCCGGGTGATGAGGTTCAGCGCGCCGCCCACGGTGTTCGGTCCGTAGCGCACGGCGGCGGGGCCCTTGAAGACCTCCATGCCCACCATGCGCGTGCTCATGGGGAAGTAGTAGGCCGCCGGCGCGGCGTAAGGGCCCGGCGCGAGCAGCACGCCGTCCTCCATCAGGGACACCTTGGAGCTGCGCTCGGAGTTGACCCCGCGGATGCCGATGTTGGGGCGCAGGCCGTAGCCGTCCTCGGTGCGCGTGCTGACGCCGGGCACCTGCGCGTTGAGCACGCGGGTGATGTCGTCGTACTCGAAGAGCTCCAGGTCCTCCTCGCTCAGGGACTGGGCCGAGCCAGCCACCCGGGGCGTCCCGCGCTCCCCCCGCACGATCATGCGGAGGCCGGGCTCGTCGAGATCCAGCGCGGTGTCTTGATCTGCAGGCTCCTGATCCGAGGCCTCCGAATCCTCGGTGTCCGAGTCTTCTGTGTCCACCTCGCCGAGGTCGGGCTCGCCAGGCTTGGAGTCCTGCGCTCCCACCGGGGGGGAGGGGGCTTGGGCCCACACGGGCGAGGACTGGAGGAGCAGCGCGAGGACAGGGAGCATGGGCCGTGCCTTGGAGGCCCTGTTACTAATGATAGTCCTTTTCAGCGTCAATCCGCCTGCCGGTGACCTCGCCGAACTACAGATCTCCGTCAGGTGGAGGAGGGGGGCTCGGTGGGGGAGGTGGGCGCAGCGTTGTCGGGCAGCTCAGCGCCCTTTCGCCTCTTCCACCAGTTCCCGATGGGGGGCACCAGGGCCAGGGTGAGCAGGATCCGGAAGGGCTGGATCACCTTGGTGGCGGCGTAGGCGACCGTGACGGTGCCGGCCTTCTCGGCGAGCTCGGAGCCGTCCAGTCCCACGCGGGCGAACAGGGCGGGCACGTCCACGCCGCGGCTGATGGCCAGGTAGAACAGCCCGATGGAGCCAAAGAAGATGGCCCAGTAGATCGACAGCGCGACGTAGCCGTAGTCGTCAAAGAGCTGCTTGAGGCGGTCACGGAGGCGCTTGAAGAAGGCGAGCATGGCTGCCAGCTATTGCAGCCGGGGTTCCTTGGCACCTTCCTGACGAACCCGGGCGCGCGCGAGGCACTCTCAGGGGGGAGGCCGTGAGCCAGCCTCGGAGGTGTGGATGACCCAGCGCGCAGTGGACCCCCAGCGGCACCAGGAGCGGGCGCGCAAGCTCTTCGCCCTGGCGCGGGATCAACAGGGGACGCCGGAGGGGGAGGCCGCCGCGCGCTTCGCCCGACAGCTCCTCCGGGAGCAGAGCCTGAACCTCGCTGGCCTGGACCGGGAGGCCCTGGACGCCGCCGACCCCTTCGTCCGCCAGGAGATCCTGCTCGGGGGCCCCCGGATGTGGCGCTGCCGCCTGCTGACCCTGGTCTCGCGGCACTGCGAGTGTGTGGGGGCGTACCGGAGCGGGCAGGGGAGGGGGAGCCTCTACGGCCGCCGCTCGAACGTGCAGGTCGCCGAGCACCTGTTCATGGTGCTGTCCCGGACGATGACCTTGGAGCGCGCGCTGCTGCTGGGGAGCCACCAGGGGGAGGGAGAGGTGGAGCTGGCCCGCAGAGCCAACGACTTCACCATGTCCGCTCTGTTGGCCCTCGAGCTCCGGCTCGCTGAGCTCCGCGACGAGGAAGGGGTGGGCTTGTCCACCGCCCTGGTCCGGCAGTCCCGGCGCGGCCTCTACGCCTGGATGCAGGCCCACGGACACAGCCTCAAGCGCGAGGTGCCCTTCGGCTACTCCTGGGACGCCGCGGGCTACCAGGCCGGCTACCGACTCCCGCTGCAGAAGGCCGTCGGTCCCGAGTAGCGCTCGGTGGCTAATCCGTGACAAAGCGGGCCCGCGGGGGCTCTGGCCGGGGGGCGCCGGCGGGAGGACGAGCCGGGGCGGCGCCTGGGTCCAAGGGCGTGGCGCTGCGTTCGCGCGGGGCTCGGATAGCTGACCGGGGGTCAACTGCGCAGCGATGGACGCGCTGCGAAGGCAGATTCGCACCGATCCCAGGGGGGTGGCAGGGCCATCGTCAAACCATTACCTGCGCCCGTCAGCCCAGGAGGCATGGACGTGAGCAGCGCTGCGTACTTCGACGTAGACGGCACCCTGGTAGGCACCAACCTCATCCACCCCACGGTGTGGTTCCTCGCCAACCAGGCCTCGCCCCTCAAGTCGGCTCGCCGTATCGGCCAAGCCCTCTTGAACGGCCCGCAGATGGCCTTGGCGGAGCTTCGTGACCGGCGGCTCTTCAACGAGCTCCTCTTCCACAACTTCCGCGGGATGACCGAGGACCGCATGCACGTGCTGGCGGAGGAGGCCTACGACAAGACCGTCGCTCCCCGCATCTTCCCGGGCACGCGCGACCTCATCCAGAAGTGCAAGGACGCCGGGCTCCGCGTTGTCCTGATCACGGGCTCGCTGGACTTCACCATCCGGCCGCTGGCGCGGGAGCTGGGCGTCAACCCAGACGACATCCTGACCAACCGCCTGGAGTTCAAGGATGGCATCGCCACCGGCAAGCTCCTGCGGCCCGTGGTCGCTGGCCCCACCAAGGCCCGCCTGATGGTCGCGGACGCCAAGAAGCACGGCCACGACCTGAGCACCTCGCACGCCTACTCGGACTCCTACTCGGACGTCCCGATGCTCTCGGTGGTGGGCCACCCCCACTGCATCAACCCGGACCCCAAGCTCCGGCGCCTGGCCGTGGCCTACGACTGGCCCGTCCTGGACATCGAGACTCCCTCCCGCGTCGACATCATCCGCGACTGACCGCGCCCCCCCTTCTGAGACCGGAAGCACCCACCATGGCCAAGACCCCGCACCCCTGCGTCGTCACCATCGACCACCGCTCCAAGCCCCGCGCCCTCTTCCACGGCACGCGGATCAAGGAGTACAACCTGCCGGTGGGCTCCCGGGTGATGTACCCCAAGCCCCCCATGACGCCCCTGAACGACGTCAAGGCGGCGGTGCGCTACGCCATCAACCATCCCCTGGGCAGCGAGCCGCTCTACGCCATGCTGCGCCCCGGCATGAAGGTCACCATCGCCATCGATGACCTCTCCATGCCTCTGCCCCCCATGAAGCGCCCCGACGTGCGTCAGCACCAGGTCGAGGTCGTGCTGGAGCTGCTGCGGGACTACGGGATCACCGACATCCACCTCATCATCGCGACCGCCTTCCACCGGCCCATGACCGAGAAGGAGATCCGGCATCAGCTCGGCGATGAGATCGTGGACCGCTACTACCCGGACCGGCTCTACAACCACGACGCCGAGAAGCCCGGTGGGCTCAAGTACCTGGGCACCACCGAGGCCGGCATCGACGTCGAGATCAACCGCCGCGCGGCCGAGTCCGACCTGGTCGTCTACTGCAACCTGACCTTCGTCCCCATGAACGGCGGGTACAAGTCCCTGGCGACGGGGCTCGTGGGCTACACCACCCTCAAGAAGCACCACAACCCGGCCACCATCCGGGCCTCCAAGACCTACATGGTCCCCGAGGCCTCCGCGCTCTCGGACAAGCTCACCGAGGTGGGGAAGCTGATCGAGGAGAAGGTCAACGTTTTCCATATCGAGTCCACCGTCAACAACCGGATGTTCGACACACCGCTCGAGTTCCTGTCCAAGAACGAGGACGAGCTGAGCGCGAACGAGTCCCGGGCCCTCAAGGCGCTGATCCGCTCCCTGGAGTGGCTGCCGCAGCCCGCCCGTCAGGCCATCTTCGAGAAGGTGCCCGCGCCCTACGGCGTCATCGGTGTCTGGGCCGGCGCCTGCACCCCCGTGCACGATGCCTGCCTGGAGAAGTGCTACGAGCAGCTCCTGGTGCCGATCGAGGGCCAGGCGGACATCGGCATCTTCCCGGTGCCCTACATCAGCCCCTACAACGTCAACGCCTTCCTGAACCCGCTGCTCGTGGCGGTCATGGCGCAGGGCTACCTCTTCAACCTCTACAAGGGCGTGCCCCTGGTCAAGAAGGGCGGCACCTGCATCGTGCTGCACCCCTGCTCGGACATCTTCGACCGCGAGCAGCACCCCGCGTACACCGAGTTCTTCCACAAGATCCTGCCGCGGACCCGCGACGCGATGCAGCTCCACAAGAAGTACGAGGGCGAGTACGTCAAGCACCCCGGGTACATCCAGATGTACCGCTCGGGCCACGCCTACCACCCCGCTCACCCCTTCTACATGTGGTACTGGGGCGAGAACGGTCGGCAGCACTACGGCCGCGTCATCGTGGTCGGCGCCGACAACGAGTACGTGCCCGGCATCCTGGGCTACGAGACCGCCCCCACGATGGAGGAGGCCCTGCGCATGGCCCGGGAGGAGCACGGCTCCGATCCCTCCATCACCTGCTTCCGCATCGCCCCCATGCTGATGGCCGATGTGAGCCCCGCCGAGGAGGGCTGATCCATGTCCAGCGTTGGCACCCCTGACACCCCCCAGCTCCTGCCCTTCTCCGGGCGGGTCAAGGGCCCTCTGTCCGTGCGCGAGCAGCTCACGGGCAAGACCCTGTTCGTGATGGGCGGCACCGGCTTCTTGGGCAAGGTCTGGCTGTGCCTGCTGCTGGACCGCTTCCCCGAGGTCGAGCACATCTACATGGTGGTCCGTCAGCGCAAGCGCAAGGACGGCAGCATCAAGCTGAGCTCCCACGACCGCTTCTGGGAGCAGGTGGCCAGCTCCGAGGTCTTCGACCCGCTGCGGGACACCCACGGTGACGGCTACGACGACTTCCTCAAGCAGAAGATCACCCCCATCCCGGGCGACGTGAGCGAGGACTTCGCGGGCGTCCCCCAGGAGATCCGGGACCAGATCCGCGGCAAGATCGACGTGCTGGTCAACGTGGCCGGCATCGTCGACTTCACGCCCCCGCTGGACTACGCGCTGAACGCCAACGCCTTCGGCATGCAGAACCTCATCGCGCTGTGCAAGGACCTGGGTCCGGGCTGCAAGATGATGCACACCTCCACCTGCTACGTGGCCGGCGACCGCACCGGCCAGGTGGACGAGGTGGACCCAAAGATCTACCCCTTCCCCAAGGCCGACGAGCTGGACCCCTCCCACTGGGACCCGGCCCGCGAGATTGCCGAGTGCGTCGACATGGTCGAGCACGTGCGGCACCGCGCCAACGACGCCTTCCGGCAGTCCGACTTCCTGGACCAGGCCAAGGCCAACCTCAAGAAGAAGGGCGAACCCACCCGCGGCTCCGTGCTCAAGGGTGAGCTGGAGAAGGTGCGCCGGCGCTTCATCGACAACCGGCTGCGCGATGACGGCATGGAGCGCGCCAAGTTCTGGGGCTGGCACAACACCTACACCTACACCAAGTCCATCGGCGAGCAGCTCCTCTGCCACGCGGGCCTGGAGTTCTGCATCGTCCGGCCCGCGGTCATCGAGTCCGCCGTGGAGTTCCCCCGGGTGGGCTGGTGCGAGGGCATCAACACCTCCGCGCCCCTGATCCTGCTGGCCATGAAGTCGCCCATCGGCGTGCCGGCCAACAAGGAATCCGTGCTGGACATCATCCCGGTGGACATGGTCGCCGCGGGAATGGTGCTGTCCCTGGCCGAGCTCTGCGAGGGCACCCACGAGGTGGTCTACCAGTACGGCAGCTCGGACTCCTCCCCCCTGGGGATGTACCGGCTCATCGAGCTGGTGGGCCTGCACAAGCGCCAGTGGAAGCTGGAGCACTCGGACAACCCCCTGATGGGGCAGATCGAGGCCCGCCTCGAGGCCCACCCCACGACCGTGGACCGCTACCGGAGCATCGGCCCCGAGCCCATCTCCAAGGTCGCCAAGAGCGCCAGCGACCTGCTCAAGCGCTTCGGCGGGCCCCTGGCCCCCCTCACCAAGCCCGCCTCCAAGCAGCTCGCTGGCTTCTCCAAGAGCATGAACATCCAGGGCCGCATCCTGGACATCTTCGTGCCCTTCACGGCCACCCACAGCTACCGCTTCTCCTGCCAGAACACGCGCGCGGCCCTGGCCCGCTGCACCCAGGATGAGCAGGCGCTGATCCCCTGGAAGCCCGAGACCATCGACTGGCGGGACTACATCCTGAACGTCCACGGCCCCGGCCTCCAGGAGAACGTGGCCCCCGAGCTGGAGGAGAAGCTCAAGAAGCCCCTCCGGGCCCTGCGTGCCTACGACAGCCTGCTGGACCTGCAGGACGAGATCGCCGAGCGCCACGACCTGCGCCCCGCGCTGCTGGTCACCCACGAGGACGGCTTCCAGGCCCTCAGCTTCGCGGAGTTCCGCAACCGGTCCATGGCGGCCGCCCGCCGGCTCATCGACTCCGGCGTCAAGCCCGGCGACAAGGTGATGCTCTCCGCGGACAACCACCCCGACTGGGCGGTGTCCTTCTTCGGCATCCTGCGCGCTGGGGCCATCGCGGTCCCGGTGGAGGCAGGCATGGCGCCGCTGCCGGCCGCCAACATCCAGCAGGCCTCCGGGGCGGTGCTCGCCATCCTGGATGAGACCAGCCGGGAGGCCTTCGCCGAGGTCCTGAGCATCCCCGTCCAGGACATCCACGCCCTGTGTGAGGACGGCGCCATCGATGGGCTGCCGGAGCTCGGCTTCACCAAGGATGACCTCGCCAGCATCCTGTACACCTCCGGGACCACGGGCGTGCCCAAGGGTGTGATGTTGAGCCACGGCAACTTCACCGAGCTCATCGGCTCCCTCGCCGCCACCTTCCCCCTCAAGGACAGCGACCGGCTCTTGTCGGTGCTGCCCATGCACCACACCTTCGAGTTCACCTGTGGCCTGCTGCTGCCGCTCTCCCGCGGCGCCCGGGTCTACTACCTGGACGAGCTCACCGGCGAACGCCTGACCTACGGCCTCAAGGAGGGCAAGGTCACGGCCATGGTGGGTGTGCCCGCGCTGTGGCAGCTCCTGGAGCGACGCATCCGGGGCCAGGTCAGCGAGAAGGGCAAGGTTTTCGAGACCGCGTTCGACGCGAGCCTGGAGCTCAACCGCATCATCGGAAAGCAGACCGGCCTGGACCTGGGCCGCGTGATGTTCGGCCAGGTGCACGACCGCCTGGGTGGCAACATCCGCTTCCTGATCTCCGGCGCCGCGGCGCTGCCCAAGCAGACCCAGGAGCTCTTCCAGGGCCTGGGCCTGCACCTGGCGGAGGGCTACGGCCTGACCGAGGCTGCACCCGTGCTCACCGTCGCCAAGGGCAAGCCCGGCGCCAAGGCGGGGCACGTGGGCAAGCCGGTCCCCGGGGTCGAGGTGAAGATCCTCAACCCGGACAAGGACGGCATCGGCGAGATCGTCGCCCGCGGCCCCAACGTCATGCAGGGCTACTTCAACAACGAAGAGGCCACCGGCCAGGCCATCCAGGACGGCTGGCTGCACACCGGCGACCTGGGCAAGATCGACCACCGCGGCAACCTGAGCATCATGGGCCGCGCCAAGGAGGTCGTCGTCACGGCCTCGGGCGAGAACATCTACCTGGACGACGTCGAGAACACCCTGGGCCCCGACCATGACTACGTCAAGGAGTACGGCCTGGTGGGCATCCCCGACCCCCGCGGCGGGGAGCGCCTGGGCATGCTCGCGGTGGCGGACCTGGAGTCCCACAAGGACCTGGACCGCGCCACGGTGCACGCCAAGGCCAAGGAGAGCCTGCAGAAGGCGATCAAGGAGCTGCCCGGCAACCAGCGCCCGGCCGTCATCCACCTGGTCGATGCCGACCTGCCCCGCACCAAGACCCGCAAGGTGCAGCGCAAGGAGGTGAAGAAGGTCCTGGAGAAGATCCAGGCCGCCACCATCACCGTGCGCAAGGGCGAGTCCCTGGCGGGCCCCGTCGCAGAGGCCATCGCCTCCGTCGCCGGCGTGTCCCCCGACAAGGTCACCACCACGACCCACATGGTCGAGGAGCTGGCCTTCGACTCCCTGATGTGGGTGGAGCTGGCCTCCGCGCTGGACGCCATGGGCGCCGGCAGCGTGGACGCGGACGACCTGCAGCACGCCGAGACCGTCGCCGACGTGCTCCGCATGGCCAAGGCCCCCAGGACGACCGTCGAGATCGAAGAGGACGTGCGCGAGAAGGTCGAGCTGCCCGACGTGGTGGCCGAGCCCCTCAAGGCTGGCCTTGGCTTCCTGCAGCGCGAGCTCTACCAGACCGCCCTGAACTGCAAGATCTACGGCCGCGCCTACATCCCCCAGAACCGCCAGACCATCGTGGTCTCCAACCACTGCAGCCACCTGGACATGGGGTTGGTCAAGTACGCCCTGGGCCAGTACGGCTACAAGCTGGTGGCCCTGGCCGCGCAGGACTACTTCTTCGAGGGCAACAAGTACGTGGTGGCCTACTTCGAGCGCCTCACGAACCTGCAACCCATCGACCGCAAGCGGGGCTTCCGGGCCTCCCTGCGCCAAGCCATCGACGTGGTCCGCGCCGGCAACGTGGTGCTCCTCTTCCCCGAGGGCACCCGCCGCACCGACGGCACCATCGGCGAGTTCCGCCCCCTGGTGGGCTGGCTCTCCATGGAGACCAACGTCGACATCCTGCCCATGCACCTGGACGGCACCTTCGACGCCATGCCCAAGGGCGCCGTGCTCCCCCGCGGGCGCGACCTGAGCGTGCGCATCGGCCCCGCCCTGGAGGTCCGAGAGGTCAAGCGCCTCACCAAGGGCATGAAGCCCGCCATGGCCGCCCGCCACGCCGCCCGCCTCTCCCAGCGCGCGGTCGAGGCCCTGCGTGACGGCGATGTCCTGGACCTGCGGCAGCTCGAGCCCCAGGACCTGGAGGATCTCGGCCAGAAGCGGGTGAACCCGGTGGAGGAGGCCTTCGGTGGCCTCGCCGCCCGGCTCATCGCCGACCGCGTCAAGAAGCCCGTGTCCTGGTACTTCTCCCTGGGTGGGAAGGAGGGCGCCCGCTACCACGTCATCGTCAACGATGAGGGCGCGACCGTCGCCAAGGGCAAGCCGCCCGGCGGCGCCGCGGACTGCGTGGTCAAGACCAGCGAGGAGATGATGCGCAAGATCCTGGTGGACGGCTACACGCCGGAGCCCCCCGAGTTCTTCTCCGGGGCCATCAAGACCAACGACATCCCCCTGCTGATCGAACTCTCCCGCGTCTTTGGCCTCACGGAGGTGCAGGCATGAAGGTCTTCGTCACCGGCGCCTCCGGCTACCTGGGCCGCCACATCGTCCGCGAGCTCAGCGAGCAGGGCCACAGCGTCATCGGGCTCTCCCGCTCCGGCACCCACGTGCCCGGCGCCGAGATGGTCTCCGGCGATGTCACCGACCCGTCCACCTTCGCCGAGCACCTCGAGGGCTGCGACTGGCTGGTGCACGGCGCTGGCCTCGTCTCCCACGACCCCGAGGACGCCCGCAAGCTCTACGACCTGCACGTCCTGGGCAGCGAGCGCACCCTGGAGGCCGCCCGCGAGGCCGGCGTCAAGAAGGTCGTGTACCTCTCGACCTCGGGCACAGTCGCGGTCACCGCCAAGCCCGAGGCCCGCGACGAGGACGCCTCGCCGCCCTACGACCTCATCCAGAAGTGGCCGTACTACCGCTCCAAGCTCTTCGCCGAGGAGTCCGCGCTCAAGCTCTCCTCGGACGAGATGCCCATCGTCTCCCTGAACCCCTCGCTGCTGCTGGGGCCCGGGGACATCACCGGCGAGAGCACCAAGGCCGTGCGCCTCTTCCTGGAGGACAAGGTCCCGGCCTCGCCCCCGGGTGGCCTCAGCTTCGTCGACGTGCGCGACGTGGCCAAGGTGGTCCCCGCGGCCTTCGAGAAGGGCAGGGGAGGCCAGCGCTACCTGCTCGGCGGCGGCAACATGACCTTCGAGGTCTTCTACAACCGCCTGGCGCAGATCCTGGACAAGCCCGCGCCCCCCATCACCGCGCCGCGCCTGCTCACCAAGCGCGTGTTCGAGACCTTCCCCGGGCTGGGCAAGGACGGGCTGGGCTTCGGCTTCACCATCGACCGCGTGGCGATGCTCCAGGCCACCCACTTCTGGTACGTGGACGACACGCGCGCCCGCGCTGAGCTGGGCTTCTCCACTCGGGACCCCAACGTCTGCCTGCGCGACACCTGCGCGGACCTGCTCTGGGAGGGCGGCTCCCGCTTCGCCAGCTCCGAGCGCACGGGCCTCTGAGCCATGTGGGCCCTGCTCCTGACGCTGGGCTCGCCGATCGGCTTGCCGATGGGCCTCCCCCTGGGCGAGGTCCCCGCTGAGCTCAAGGGCCTCCCGGATCCCGCCGGTCAGTGGGTGGGCCGGGTTGGCGTCGGGCTCTCACCCACGAGCCTGCACCTGGACGGCCAAGCCTTTCCTCGCTGGCAGGCGGTGCCCGAGGCTGGGTACTACGCCCCCCTGGTCGCGGAGTTGGAGGACAAGACCAAAGAGGGCCGACAAGCCGCCTCCGACCAGCGCTTTGTCGGGGAACTCTACGTCGAGCTCTCTCCGGACGCTGCGTTCTCCGACCTGCTGATCGTGCTGGGGAGCGCCGAGCGCGCTGGCTTCTCGCAGGCCCGCCTCTCGCTGGAGGGAGGCGCCGCCCAGGAGCCCCGGAGCGTCAGGGTCGGCCTCCGTCCGGGCAAGGGTGCACAGGTCAAGCTGCGCGGCGACATGGCCTGGACCGTCTCGGAGTCCTGCTCCCTGGCTGGGGTCAGCGCGGAGCCCCTGCTGGCCATCGCCGGTCCGGTCACCGCTGGGGAGTTCATGCCCTGGATCGACGGGGAGGAGGGGAGGCTGATGCCCGTCGAGCCTTGTCTGGCCCACCCCCCGGCTCCCTGAGCGCACCCCAAACAAGAGAGCGCCGACCCAAGGGCCGGCGCCGGTGCAGACGAGGACAGGCTGTCCCCGCCTGAGCTCTGAGTCGCCTCAGAAGGGGTAGGTGAAGTCGATGCCCGTGGTGGGCACGTTCGACTCGACCGTGATCGTGTTCCCGCCGTCGTACAGGCTGATCCCGTCGTCCGGGTTGGGCTGGCCGTCGCCGTTCTCGTCCACCGCGAAGCCCACCACGTACTCACCCGGGGGCAGGGGCGTGCTGTCGTCTTCGGGGTTGGACTCGTCGAACTGGGTGAAGATGCTGTAGCTGGCCGGCCAGGCCCACAGCTCCGCGTCTTCGGGGGTGACGAAGTACACGCCGGAGGGGGACTCCGCTTCGGCGCTGGTCAGCGCGACCACGGAGAGCGCGGCGTTGGGGTTGGTGCCGGAGAGGGTGCCGCAGATGGCGGTGAGGTCCGAGGGGCAGTTCTCGGGATCGGCGTCCGCGTCGGAGTCCGAGTCGGCGTCCGCATCCGCGTCGGCGTCGGCGTCCGCATCGGAGTCCGAGTCGGCGTCCGCGTCCGCGTCTGCATCGGCGTCCGCGTCCGCGTCGGTGTCAGCGTCGCCCTCCTCCCCAGCGGTGTCCTCCAGGGGGTAGCAGTTGCCGTCCGAAGCGCGGCCAAATCCAGCGGCGCAGTCGGCCTCACAGCCAAGCAGCGCGCTCAAGAGCCCAAGGGTCAGGGTGGTCATCTCGACTCCTCTCCAATTGCCAGGAGTATATACCCACCGCGCGTGGATCGAGACGCTCCGGCTGGGTAGAAGGCGGCTGGATGCCACTCCACATCGTCCAGGCCGCTGCGTTTCCCTTCCCGAGCCCCCAGGGCTCGCAGGTCTATGTGGCGGGCATGGCCCGCGCGCTGGCTAGGCGGGGGCACCGGGTCACGGTGGCCTGCTACCACCACGGTCAGGGGGAGCTCCCCGAGGGCATCGAGGTGCTCAGGACCCCGCGGGTCCCGGGCTACAACAACATGCGGGCCGGCCCCGACTGGGTGAAGCCCGGGCTGGACCTCGCGATGGCCCTGCAGCTCAGCACGCTGCACCGCCGCACCGGCGGCCGCCCCCCCGACATCCTCCACGCCCACAACTACGAGGCCCCCCTGGCGGCCTACATCGCCCGGCGCTTCACTGGGGTGCCTGTGGTCTACAACAACCACAACACCATGGGCGAGGAGCTGCACCGCTACTTCGAGCACCCCCTGGCGCAGCGGGCAGCGCGGCGGCTGGGCCGGGTCCTGGACCTGCAGATCCCGCGGCGAGCGGACGCCAGCGTGGCCATCTCCCAGAGCGCCCTGCCGATCCTGGAGGGGCTGGGGTGCAGGCGCGTGGAGCAGATCCCGCCAGGGGTGGACCTGGAGGACTTCGAGGGCGCCGATGGCGCGCGGGCGCGGGCCGAGCACGGGTTCGGGGATCGGGTCTGGGTGGTCTACGCGGGGAACCCGGACGCCTACCAGGACCTCGAGATCCTGATCGAGGCCATGCTCTCGGTGTCCTCGCTTGGGCTGGTCATGGTCTCGGCGTCACCGCTGACAGAGTGGGAGCGGTTGGCCGCAGAGCTCCCGGCCGCCCGGAAGCGCTTCCTCCTCCGAGAGGACTGGGCCCAGGTGCGGGACATCATCGCCGCGGCTGACATCGCGGCGCTGCCTCGCACGGTCTGCTCGGGCTACCCGATCAAGCTGCTGAACTACCTGGGCCTGGGGCTGCCGACGGTGGCCTCGGAGGGGAGCGCGCAGGCGCTGCCGGGGGTGGTCTCGGTGCCCAATCACGACCCGCAGGCCTTCGCTGCGGCGCTGGTGGCCCTCGCCCAGGACGCCGAGCGACGCAGGGAGCTGGGGGAGCAGGCGCGGGCGGGTGTGGCGCGGAGCTGCACCTGGGACGCACAGGCTGCCCGGCTGGAGGCGCTGTATCTGGAGATTCTCAGCGGGGGCGCGGCCCCCTCAGCGGGTTAGGGAGGGCGCGTGAAGAAGATTGACGGCATCCTGCGGCTCGGCCTGGGGCTGAGCTGGGTCCTGGGCACCGCGGCCTTGCTGCTGGTGGTGCTCGTTCTGCTCCTGCCCTGGCGCGGCGCGCGCATCAAGGCCTGCAACTACTACGGCCACTGGATGTCTCCGGTGCTGCTGTGGATGGTGCGCGCCAAGCCGCAGATCCAGAACCGCGAGATCATCGACCGGGCAAAGCCGGCCATCTACATCTCCAACCACACCTCGATGACGGACATCTTCCTGGGCATGTGGCTGCTGCCCATCGGCGGGGCGGGGATCGCCAAGAAGGAGGTCGCCAAGGTCCCCTTCTTTGGCTGGGCCTACCGCCTGAGCGGCCACCTGCTGATCGACCGCCAGAACCGGGACAAGGCCATCGCGGGCATGAAGGAGATCGGCGACACCGTGCGGGAGCTGGACATGTCCATCTGGATGTGGCCCGAGGGCACCCGCTCCAAGGACGGCCGCCTCAAGCCCCTCAAGAAGGGCGTGGTCCACCTGGCCATCGCGACGGGGCTGCCCATCGTGCCGATCGTCGTGGCCAAGGCCCACGAGAACTGGCCCCTCAAGGAGATGACCACCTTCAACAAGACGGAGCTCCCCATCACGGTGCTCGAGCCCATCGAGACCAGCGACTGGAGCCTGGACACCATGGACCAGCACCTGGCCGAGCTCCATCAGGCCATGGCCGATGCGCTGCCTGCGGACCAGAAGCCCCTGGAGCCCGCACACGCCGGCTGACGCCTCCGCCCTCAGCGCCCCCAAGTCCTCTGCGGCCGCGCCTCAGCCCACCCGGTCCGAGGCCTTGAACACCGCCATCTCCAGCAGGGAGGTGAGCACCGGCTCGTCGATGGCCAGAGGCTCCCGGAGCTGCTCGGCCAGGCGGCGCTCCGCGGAGCGCAGCTCTCCGATGGACGCGACGGCCATCTGCTGGTGCATCGCGGCGGCGGCGTCCCCCTCGGCCTCCCAGAGCTTGTTGAAGGTGAGCTGGTCGAGCACCGCGATCTCACCATCCGACATGGCGCGCAGCGTGGCGGTGCGGGGGCCGGGGTCGATCAGCGAGACCAGCCCCAGCACCCGGCCCTCACCGACATCGGCCAGGTGGATGTCGCCGGCCGGGCCCTCCCGGAGCAGCTCAAAGAGCCCGTCCAGGATCACGACCAGGCTGTGGCCCTGCTCGCCCTCGCGGAAGACCACCTGGCCCTCCTCGACCTGACTGCGCACAAAGCGCGCGCCCACGGCCTCGCTGACCTCGGGGCTGAGCTTGTTGAAGAGCGAGACGTCCCTGAGCTCCATCATTGGCTGACCTTCCCCAGGGCCTGGATCTGGTTCACTCGGCGCAAGAGGTCGGCCTGGCCCACGCGCGCGTGGATGTCGTGTGCCAGCGCGATCCGGGCGTCGAGCTGGCGCAGTCGGCGGCAGATCCTGCCGGTGGTGTAGCGGAGGAGGGCTTCGGCTGCGGGGTCACGCTCGGAGAGCAACGCCCGGAACCGCTCCCGGCTGAGCCTCAGTACGCGCGTGTAGCCATGCGAGGTCGCTGTCCCCGTCCTGGACGCGGGGCTGATGACAGCCATCGCGCCGACCACGTCTCCAGGGGCAGCGCGGTCCAACTCCAGGGAGCGGCCGTCGGCCAGAGTCTTGGCGGTCACCACGCAGCCGTCGGCGACGATGTACAGGACATCGCCGCTGGCGCCCTCCTGGAAGAGGGTCTCGCCGTCGATCAGGCGCCGCGAGGGGAGGGACTCGAAGAAGGCCTTGCGGGAGAGCAGGTCCAGGCCCTCCAGCATGGGGCCGACCAGCAGCGCCGCGGGAAGTGCATCGCTCATCATGGGGCAAGCCTACCCCAAGCAGCGCCTCATCGGGACTTCAACGACTTTCTCAAGAAAGCTCTTGACGTGTCCAGGGTAGGGGGTGATCCTTCGATCGCGCAGATCCCTCCGGTCGGCACGTCCGAACCCATGCGGATCCCCCCCTCGCTGTCGCTCCCCGCTGTCCTTCGCTGCCCAGGTCCCCGTCATGCGCTCTGATCGCTACCAGCCCGACGTACCCCCGTACGCCCTCTACGCCCTGCTGGGCGCCTCCTTGGTCCTCAACGTCATCATGGTCATCAAGCTCGATGACCGGACCCCCGCCGACGCTCCGGCCGCGGTGGTGCAGAGCGTCGAGGCGCCCGCGGCCCAGCCCGCGCCCACCCTGCAGCAGGCCCCCTCCGCCGACCCCGTGGTGGCCGAGGTCGCCGCCCCCGTCGTGGAGCAGCAGGCCGCGGAGCTCAGCCCCAGCGCGCGCGCCGAGGGCTGGCAGGTCGCCAACGCCAAGGTCGAGCACTCCCTGGCCCGGACCATCTCGAACGAGGTGGACACCGACGCGGACGCCCTCGCGGCGGTCTACAGCCGCCTGTTCATGTGGGACCTGGACCTGCGCCGGGACGTCCAGAAGGGCGACGAGGTCTGGCTGCTCTGGCGCCCGGTCGAGGGCCAGGAGCCCGAGATCGCCGCCGCCTGGTACAAGAGCCAGAAGCTGGGGCGTACCCTGCAGGCCTACCGCTTCCAGGCCCCCGGTGACAGCTTCGCGTCGTATTGGCGCCCCGACGGCAGCGAGGCCTCCCTGCGGCTGCAGGGGGGGCCCATCGAGGGCTACGACATCATCACCTCCCTGCTCAAGGACCGGCCCACCCACAAGGGCATGGACTTCCGGGCGCCGGTGGGGACCGACGTCGTGGCGCCCAAGGCCGGCACCGTCACCCGCGTGAACTGGAACCACAAGTACAACGGCAACTGCATCGAGGTCCGCTACCCCGACGGCACCACCGCGCGCTTCCTGCACCTGGACGCGCTGCAGGTGCGCGAGGGGCAGTACGTGCAGGCTGGCCAGGTCCTCGCGGCCTCTGGGAACACCGGTCGCTCCACCGCGCCGCACCTGCACTATGAGATGGACAAGGCCGGCAAGGTGCTGGACCCCGTCGACTACCACGGGACCCTGCGGCGCCACCTGCCGGACTCCGCGATGGGGGAGCTCAGCGCCCTGGTCAACGACATGGACGCCAAGATGGGCACCCCGGTCGCGTCCAGGTAGTCCTCGCTGGCTGGCCCGGGGCTCTTGGGCGCCGGGTGCACAGAGGCGAAGAGGCCCACCCCCGCTCAGGAGGTGGGCCTCTTTGGCTCTGAGGGGACCAGAGCCCCTCGCTCCCTGTCCCGCTACTCGTCGTCCTCTTCCCGGCGGCGCAGCAGCACCGAGAAGCCCAGCAGACCGACCAGGATGAGGCGGTTGGGCACCAGGAAGCGGCGGTTGGAGTCCTTGAGGCCCCCGCGAGCGGTCGGGGTGGCGCAGGAGGCGTCCTCGCAGCCAGCGTCGGCCTCGCAGCCCAGGCCCTGGTCACAACCCAGCGCGGCCTCGATGTCCAGGCCCTCGCCGCCGTCACAGCCCAGGGAGCCGCCGTCACAGCCAGGGGCGTCGATGGGGTCCACGGAGTCCACGTCCAGCAGGACGAAGCCGCCCTGCCACTGGCCCGCGTCGTCCGGCTGCCAGTACACGCCGTCCAGGCCGATGCCGTAGAGGCTGGGGATGGCCATGCTGGGCAGCAGGTCTTCGGGCAGGAAGGTCCCCAGCACGGTGGGCACGAAGTCCACCAGGCCGTCGCTGTAGCCGGGCTCCAGGAACTCGTTGACCGTCTCCTCGAACACGATGGCCTCGGGGTCGATGATCAGCTCCGGCTCCAGGGCGGTGCTGCTCAGGCCGGGGTCGATGCCGATCTCGGCGACCAGGTCCACGCGGGTCAGGCGGTGCTGCCGGTCGTCGATCTGGGTGGCGATGTTCAGCCCGAAGCCGTCCAGATCCAGGCGCAGGGGGGCGCCGTCCGCCTCGAAGCGCATGGTGGGCGCGACCGAGGGGTTGGTGGCCAGCGCCATAGCCTGGCTCTCGGGGTAGAGGGCCTCGAAGCTCTCGCCGAAGATGGGGCCGAAGATGTCCGTGCTCAGCGGCGCGCCGCCCAGGTCCGACACCTCCAGGCAAAGCCCGCCGGAGACGTAGACGTTGTAGAGCACGTGGTCGACGAAGTCCTTGGACAGGTACAGCCCCGCGTCGTACTCCAGGTTGGTCTCCCAGGCCGTGTCGTTGAAGTCCGGCCAGGGGGCATCACTGAACTCCGAGCCGCCCGGGTCCTCCACGCAGTCGGAGGTCTGGCTGGGCAGCGCGCTGCCGCCCAGACCCAGGACCAGGCCCGCGTCGCCCAGCTCCAGCAGGGTGGGGTAGAGCATCAGGTCCAGCTCCGCGGCGCCCAGGGCGAAGCTGGTGTCCACGACCAGGGAGTCCAGCGCGTCCTCGACCGTGGTCTCCAGGTCCGCGCCGATGCCGGCGAGCTCGGGCTCGACCAGGCTGGTCACCAGGTTGGAGAGGATGGCCTCGTCCGTGTTGAGCAGCGTGCCGATGGCGTTGGCCAGCACGCAGTTGTCCAGCGGGTTGCCGATGGGGGAGACCTCGAAGGTCGGGTCGCTCACCGTGGCCTCGACGTGGGGGAGGCCGTCCTCTCCCTCGACCAGCTCCAGGGCCATGGACATGTCCAGCACCACCAGGGTGGTGGGGATCTCGACGTCACAGACCTCGTCCAGGTCCTGGAGGAAGCTGCAGTCGCCCTGCACCGTGAGCTGCGCGGGGGTGCTGGCCAGGGTCATGTAGATGGTGATGTCCAGCGCCCCGTCCTGGGTGCGCAGGTCCACGTTCTCGGCCACCAGGACCAGGTCCGTGGCGTCCAGCGCGTAGCTCAGGGGCGTGGTGCCCTCGGAGTCGCACTCGAACTCGCCGGCCAGGTTGGTCACCGGGATCCCGTCCGGCACCAGGCCCTCGATCCCGTCGCCCAGGTGGCGCAATCCAGCGTTCGAGACGTGGATCGCCAGCGCGCGCTCGATCTCCGCCCCCGGGGGCAGCAGGCCGGCGTCCGGGGGGGCGGGGGGCTGGGCGGAGGCCAGGGAGGACAGGAGCAGAATCATGCCGCGACTATAACCCTGAAACCCCTTGCTCTGCGGGCGTTTCAGGGGCCCCAATCCGCCGGCGAGGACAGGCTGGGCTCAATCGCTGCGCTGATCCTTCCGGCGCGCCCGATCGAGCTTCTTGAGCGCCTTCGCGGGGCTGTTCCCGGCGTAGACCCGCTCGCCATCCGGCGCGTAGACCACCAGCCACGGGAGGCTCCCGCGCTCCGCCAGCACAGCCGCCGGCGCGGCCATCGACTGGGCCGGGGTGCCGTCCAGGGTGACCACCCGGATCGCGGTGTCGGGGTGCCCCTCGGCGTAGCCCCGGAGCGCGCGGGCAGCGTCGTGGCAGGGGGCGCACCAGGGCGCGCCCACGTCCAGCACGGTGTACTTCCCGTCGGTCAGGATCTCGTCCTGGGTCGGGATGACCTCGCCGGTGGACAGGATCTCCACGTCGCCCGAGCCCCGAGCGGCCCAGGGGTCGGGCCACGGAGTCGCTGCGAGCAGCGTGAGCAGCAGGGCAAGCACCAGCACCTCCTTTCAGCACAGGACACCCCAGCCTAACCCGGCATTCGGGGGCGCCACCCAGAGGGCCGAAGGGCTCCGTGCCATGCCGACGAGGACCGCAGCGCGTCGGTCGGTTAGGGGGGCGTCCCTCTGGAGTCAGTCAGCATGTCCCTCACTGGAAAGCAGCGCCGCTACCTGCGCGGCCTGGGCCACCACCTCTCTCCCACCGTGCAGCTCGGTGGCCGCGGCGTCACCCCTGGCCTGGTCGCCAAGATCCAGGAGGAGCTGGAGCTCCACGAACTCATCAAGCTCAAGGTCGGTCAGGACACCCTGGCCCCCAAGGAGGTCGCCCCCGAGCTGGCCGAGGCCTCCGGCGCCGAGTTGGTGCAGGTCCTGGGCCGCACGGTGCTGCTCTACAAGGCCCGCGAGAAGGAGCCGGAGATCCGGCTGCCCCAGTAGCGCAGGGCGTCCCGCCCGCTGGACAGTCTGTGTCGCTGGCGGGGCCTCTGGGCTGGGGTAGGCTGAGGCATGGATCTGCTGCATCGCCTCACCGACAAGCCCGACACCCCCGCCCTGATCACCCATGAGGACCGGGTCTGGTCCCGCGGGCGCCTGCTGGAAGCCATCGAGCGGACCTCGGCGGGGCTGCGCTTTGGGGGCGTGGGGCCTGGAGACCGGGTCCTGCTCGTGCTGGACGACACGCCAGCTTTCTACGCCGCTTTCCTGGGGGCGATGCGCATCGGCGCAGTCCCCGTGCCCCTGAACTTCCTGTCGCGGGCCGAGGACTTCCGGTACTACGCCCAGGACTCGGAGGCGGCGGCAATCGTCGTGGAGGCCTCGCTGGCGCCGAGGGTGCTCGCGGAGTTGGAGGGGCTGGAGCTGCTCCGCGTTGTGGCCAATGGCCCCGCGGCCACCGGGATCCGCTCCCTCGATCACTGGCTGGCCCTGCCGCAGACCATCCCCCCGATGCACGCGGCCGCTCCCGACGACGAGGCGCTGTGGCTCTACAGCTCCGGCTCCACCGGCAAGCCCAAGGGCGTGGTGCACCGCCACGCCAGCCTGCAGGCCACGGTGACGGCATTCGCGCAGGGCGTGCTCGGGATGCAGGAGGACGACGTCGTCTACTCCACGACGCCGCTGTTCCACGCCTACGGGCTGGGTAACAGCCTGGTGTTCCCGCTGGCCGTGGGGGCGCGGGTTGTGCTCTCGTCGGGCAAGCCGCTGACCGCCAAGCTGCTGGACCGGGTGCGCAAGCACAAGCCCACGCTCTATTTCTCCGTGCCGGCGCTGTACGCGGCGGTTCTGGCGGATCCGGCGAGCGCCCAGGTGGACTGGAGCAGCGTGCGCTTTGGGGTCTCGGCCGCCGAGGCGCTGCCCCCGGAGACCTACCGCCGCTTCCTGGAGACCACTGGGGTTCAGATCCTGGACGGCATCGGGTCCACCGAGATGCTGCACATCTACTGCTGCAACCGGGGCGGGGCGGTGGCGCCGGGGACCTCGGGCACGCCGGTCCCGGGCTACACGCTGAGCCTGGTCGATGACGCCGGCGAAGCCGTGGAGGGCGCGGGCTCCGGGGAGCTGTGGGTGGAGGGCCCCTCGCACCTGGTCCGCTACCACAAGCTGCCCGAGCGCACCGCCGCCAAGTTGCAGGGGGAGCGCTTCGCCACGGGGGACCGCTACACCCGGGACGCCGCCGGCTGCTACCGCTACGAGGGGCGCGTCGACGACATGCTCAAGATCGGCGGTCTGTGGGTGAGCCCCGTGGCCATCGAGGCGCGCTTGATGGAGCACCCTGCGGTGCACGAGGTCGCCGTCGTGGGGGTGGAGGTCGAGCAGCGCTCCCGCATCTCCGCGCACCTGATTCTGTGTGAGGGGGCCCAGCCGGGCGAGGCGCTGACCCAGGAGCTCCAGGCCTGGTGCAAGGAGGGCCTGCAGCGCTACCAGTACCCCCACGTGGTGCACTTTGTGCCCGACCTGCCGCGCACCAGCACGGGCAAGATCCAGCGCTTCAAGCTGCGCGACTGACGCGGCTCAAGGGGCGGGAGTCGGTGGGCTCGCTGCCGGGGCGTCCACCCGCAGCACCCGGCCCTGGCCGTAGTCGAGCACATACAGATCCCCCGCGCCGTCGACGCCGAAGCTGGAGAGCAGCACCGGCCAGCGCCCCAGCGCCTTGGGCTCCTGCACCGGCTGCGTGCGGTCCTGGGGCAGCTCCAGCGCCCAGATCCGGCCGCGCACGAAGTCCCCGAACACATACAGACCCCGCAGCTCGGGCACCCGGTCTCCGGTGTAGACGTAGCCGCCGGTGATGGACTGGCCCTCGTCGTGGCCGTACTCGTAGACGGGGGGGACGTGGCCTGGGGGCGCCGTGCAGCCGGACTCCACACAGTGGGTGGCCTCCATCAGATCCCAGCCCAGGTTGTCGCCGGCCTGGACCAGATCGATCTCCTCCCACAGATCCTGGCCCACGTCGGCCAGCACCACGCGACCCTGGGGGTCAAAGGAGAAGCGCCAGGGGTTGCGCAGGCCGTAGGCCCAGATCTCCTCGCGGGCGCCCGCGCGTCCCACGAAGGGGTTGTCCGAGGGCACCGTCAGGGTCCCGGGGGTGGACACATCCACCCGGAGCAGGGTCCCCAGCAGGCTCTCCAGCTTCTGCCCGTTGCCCTGGGGATCGAAGCGGAAGCCGCCGTCGCCCATGGAGATGTAGAGCATGCCGTCGGGGCCGAAGTGCATCTGACCGGCGTTGTGGTTCTGGTAGGGCTGGGGGACCGAGAGCAGGATCTCGCCGGGCACCAGGCGGCCGCTGTCGGGCGGGCCCTCCAGGGTGAACTCCCGGATGACGGTGAAGTCGCCGCCATTGCGCACCACGTAGTCCAGGATGACCCGCCGAGACTGTGTGAAGTCGGGCGTGACCGCGATGCCCAGCAGGCCCTGCTCGGAGTCCGTGACGACCTCCAGCTCCAGCAGGGTGTGGGTGGCGCCGGTCTCCAGGTCCGCCCAGAGCAGCTCGCCGGTCTTCTGGAGCACGAAGGCCTGGTGGTCGGTGCCCGGGATGGGCTGCAGGTCGGTGAGCTGGTGCAGACCGTCCAGAACGGGGGTGAGCGCGATGTCGACGCGCTGGCGCTCGGCGTCCTTTCCCGAGAAGTCCGGCTGCAGCGAGTCGGTGGTCACCGCGTAGCCAACGTCGAAGAGCAGGATGGCGCTGCGCCGCAGAGGATCCAGGCCGAAGCCCACGAAGAGCCCCAGAGCCAGGACCAGACCGGTCCCCAAGAGCCAGGTTCGCCGGGTCATGGCAGGGGCCCGCGGGCGATGCGGAAGCCCACACCCGGCGTGGGGTCCAGGGGCGCGCGGGAGGCGCGGGCGTCCACCTGTGCGTAGTGGGCGGCCATCAGGTAGCTACCGCCCTTGACCAGCTTGCGGCTGCCCTGGGCGGGGCCGGTGGGGTCGGGGAGCAGCGCGTCGGGGGCGCCCTCCCAGTCCCAGACCCACTCGGCGACGTTTCCGCTCATGTCGTACAGACCCCAAGCGTTGGGCGCCAGGGAGGCGGCCGCGTGCACCTGGCCCTGGCTGTTGGCGGGGAGCAGCGCGGGGGCGTCGTCCGCCCAGACCTTGTCTCCGAACCAGGCCACCTGGGCGGGGTCGCTGCTGCCGGCGAAGGGGTCGAGCTGCTCCGCCTGCGCCGCCCGGGTCCACTCCGCCTCGGTGGGCAGCCGGTAGCCGTCCGCGCGGGTGTCCCAGACCGCGCCCTCGGGGCTCACGTAGTAGACCGGCGTCAGGCCCTCCCGCAGGCTGAGCCGGTTGCAGAACACCACCGCATCCATCCAGGTGACCCCGTGCACCGGCAGCTCGGGCGCGCAGTCGTCCACGCAGCCGGGGCCGTCCATCAGCTCCGAATAGAGGGCCTGGGTCACCTCGGTGGTGGCGATCCGGTAGCTGTAGGTGAGCACGGCCGGAGTCTGCTTGGGGCCGACCAGCGCGGTCCCCGGGCGCACCTCGACCAGGCGGGTTCCGTGCTTGCCCAGCAGCGGCCCACGCATCGCGCGCATGCCCACCCAGGCGCCCCCGAGCAGCAGCAGCGGACCCAGGGTGGGGACCAGCCACAGCCAGCGGTTTCTGCGTCTTGGGACCGGAGGGCTGTCTGGGGGTTCTTGCGACAGGGGACCGGTGACCTCGGCGGCGGGAGGATCTGGGTCCACCGTCGGTACACCCGGGGGCTCGGGCGGTGGGCCCGGATCCGGGTCCCGGCGAGGACTGGCTTCCTCTTCCGGAGCCGGAGGCTGGGGGGACTGCTGAGCCAGAGCGGCGAGACCGGCAGCTTCCATTGCACCGATCAGCGCGGACACGGACTGGAAGCGCTGCGCGGGATCGGGCTGCAGGCCCAGCGCCAGCACCTGCGAGAGGGCGGCGGGCAGCTCGGGGCGGAAGCTGGCCAGGGGGAGCAGATCGCCCTGGGCTTTGCGGGTGAGGATCTCGAACTCGGAGAGCTCCGCCGGCCAGGGGGGCGCGCCCGCGAGCAGCTCAAAGGCCAGTAGGGCTGTCGCATAAACGTCGGCTCGGGCGTCCACCGCTTTGGCGTTTGTGTATTGCTCGGGCGCCATGTTCTGCACGGTGCCCAGCGCGAGGCCCGTGCGGGTGGCGCCACCGATGCCCTGCTTGGCGATGCCGAAGTCCAGCAGCACCACGCGTCCCTGGGGCGTGCGCATGATGTTCGCTGGCTTGAGGTCCCGGTGCACGATGCCGGCCGCGTGGACCGCCGCGAGGGCGTCACCCACCTGCTGAAGCACGGCCCAGACCTCGGCCAGCGGGAGGGGGAGGGGGAGCTTCGAGAGCGGGGCGCCCTCCACCAGCTCCATCACCAGGGCGGGGCTGTCGGCCTCCTGGATCAGCGCGTGGACCTTGACGATGCCCGGGTGGTCCAGCGCCATCCCGAGCTGCGCCTCGGCCTCGAAGCGCTCACGAACCCCGGCGTTCAACGCCAGGTGTCGATGAAGCAGCTTGACCGCGACGGGGCCGCCTTGGGCCTCGAAGACCTCTGGGTCCAGCGCCTGGCAGCGATACACAAGGCCCATCCCACCCTCGCCCAGCAGGCCCAGGATGCGGTAGCGGCCGATGGTGGTGAGGGTCTCTCGCACGGCCGCTCAGTATCGCTCCTGGAGCGCCTGGACCGTCTCCTCCAGGGCGTCGAGCTGCTCCTGCAGCCCCTCGAGCTGAGCGCGCAGGGCGTTGTCGTCCTGGAGCTCGGGGGCCTGCTGGCGGGCGCGGATGGCCTCGATGGCGTCGGCGCAGGAGTCGGCGGTCCCCGGGACGCGGCTGCTCCGGGCCAGGACCTGCAGCGCCGGGATGGCCTGGGTGTCTCCGGCCTGCTGCAGCCCGTAGATGGCGCGCTGGCGGGTGCGGAGCGCGTCTGAGCCCAGCAGCGGCACGACGGCTCGGGTGAAGCTGGAGGAGAGGGCTTGGTGGCCCTCGGGACGGTCGGGGTCCAACACCCGGCTCGCCGCGGCGTTCATCGCGCTCGGCAACATGGACTCCGGCGAGGACAGGCTGATGCGCTTGAGGATGCGGCGCAGATCGCTGTCGTCGCCGTGCTCGCCCAGCACCTGCAGCGCGGCGGACTCCTGGGGGCTCGCGGGGGCGCCGGGGCGACCGCTGACCATGCCTCGGGCCAGGCGCACGGCCTTGTCGGGGCTGTGACCAGCGACGGCCCGGATCCAGGTGGCCTGCACGTCGGGGAGGAGCTGAGACAGCCCCAGCAGGGTCCCCAGGGCTTGAGGCTCCGGTCGGCGGCCCAGCGCGGCGATGGCGGCCTGCTGAAGCACCGGATCGGCGTCTGTCGCATATTGCTGTAGCAGCGACAGGGCGGCGGGGTGGGTGTCCAGGGCCTCGATGGCCTGGGCGCGGAAGCGCTGGGACTGCTTGGGGTCCCGGACAAGCGCCTCCAGCGCGACCAGGGTCTGGGGGCCGCCGAAGTCCTGCAGCGCCAGGATGGCCTGGAGCTGCGCGTAGGGGTGGGGGCTCTCGAGCTGCGCGACCCACTGGAGCTCGTTCTGGGTGACGTCCAGGTCGGCCAGCAGCCCGCCTTGGGGGTCCACGGACACATACTTGGGGCGGCCGTCCACCGGGATGCGGACGGTGCTCTGGGCCTCGCTGAGCCAGAGCCGCTCGATGCCCCTGCCCGGGATCTCCAGCTCCACCATCAGGGTGCGCAGCGGGCTCTGCTTGGGGGCCTCCTGTCGCATGTCCACGACCAGGGTCCCGGACTGTGCGTCATAGCGGTGTCGCACGCTGACCTTGGGGGCGCCGCGCTCGTGCACCCACTGGTCGAAGAACCAGCGCAGGTGCATGCCGCTGACCTCCTCCATGGCGGCGCGCAGGTCGGCGGTCTCCACCAGGCCCATGCGGTTGTCGGCAACGTAGCGGCGGATGCCGGCCCAGAAGAGCTCTTCGCCCAGCATCACGCGCAGCATCTGAAGCACCATCGCGCCGTGGTTGTAGACGTTGTTGCTGGGGCGCCCGTGGTCTCCGGGGGACCAGCCCCGGTCGGAGAGCGGCCCGGAGCTCTGGGAGCGCCGCACCCAGGTGTGGGTGGACCAGGCGTAGTCCTGGGGTTGCCAGCTCAGGGTGGCCAGGGTGTCGTGGGCGATGAAGGTGGCGAAGCCCTCGTTCAGCCACAGCTCGCTCCAGGTGTCGCAGGTCAGGGCGTCCCCGAACCACTGGTGGGCCAGCTCGTGGGCCACCACGTTCTCGCCCCAGCGGCGGGTCGCGGCCAGGTCATCGGGCAGCAGCACGCGGTCGGAGGACATCACGGTGGCGGTGGTGTTCTCCATGCCCGAATACAGAAAGCGCTCAACGTACACCTCGCGGTAGACCGGCCAGGGGTAGGGCATGCCCGTGCGCTGGGCCATGTGTTCGAACATCTGTGGGAGGCGGTGGCCCACGTTGCGCGCGCTCTGTTCGCTGTAGGCGGGGAGCACCCACTGCTGGGTGAGCACGCCGTCCGTGGGGTACTCGTAGACCTGATACGGACCCGCGGCGACCATGACCAGGTAGGCCACCAGATCGTGCTGCATCTGGTAGTGCCAGCTCCCGTCTTTGTGTTGGGTGCCCTGGCCGTTGGAGAGCACCTTGAGGCCCTCGGGCGCCGTGAAGCGCCCCGAGTAGGCGAAGCGGTCGCCCGGGTGGTCGGGGAGGGGGATCCAGTGCCGGTTGTCCTCGCCCTCGCCCTGGGAGAAGAGGTGCAGCGCGCTGTCTGGGCTGTCCGGCCCTGGCCGGCGGAAGTGCAGGCCCGTGTGGGGCTCCGCGCTGTAGTGGACCTTGACCGACTGACCCTCCATGTTCAGGACCGGCTGGATGACCAGGTGGTCGCCGACCTGCTCCCACTGCATCGGCAGGCCCTCGGCGCTGGTGACCTCGCTGATGGACAGGCCCACCTGATCCAGCACGATGGGACCGGGCTGGGGGGTGATCCGAGAGAAGCGCAGCGTCACGGACCCCTCCACCCGACCCTGCTCCGGCTGGAGGTCCAGATCCAGGTGCAGCGCGAGCAGGTCCCAGTCCCGGTCGGGCCCCTGGCTGCCGGGGCCGCCATAGGGCAGCTCCGTGGTGGACGGCGAGAGGACGAAGGGCAGGGCGCTTGCGAGGGGCATGGGGGATTCTACAGTGTCCAGGCCTGCTGTACGCTGCACCCCATGCAGACATTCTCATTCCCGCAGCCGCTGGTCTCCGCCGACTGGCTCATGGCCCACCTGGGGCAGGTGCGCGTGGTGGATTGCCGCTGGTCGCTGGATCAGGGCCCCAAGCGCGCCGAGTACCTGTCCGGGCACATCCCCGGCGCCGTCTTTGCCGATCTGGACGTGGATCTCTCCGACCCACCGGGCGCGCGAGGCCGACACCCCTTGCCGAGCCCCGAGCGCTTCTGTTCTGTGCGAGGTCGCCTGGGGCTGCTCGGGCCGGTGGTCGCCTACGACGACGCCGGCGGAGCCATCGCCGCGAGACTGTGGTGGATGCTGCGCGCCATCGGGGTGCCCTGCGCGGTGCTGGATGGCGGCCTGCAGGCCGGGAAGGGGCCCTTGGAGGAAAGGGATTCGACCGCTGCGTCAACCCCGTCTCCACCGCCTGGCCTCTCGCCCATTCCCTGGCCCGCCTCTCACTTTGTCTCCATCAGCGAGGTCACGCGTAGCATTTCCGAGCGCACTCCTTTGCTGGACGCCCGCAGCGGCGCGCGCTTTCGGGGGGAGCCCAACCCGGTGGACCCGGTGCGCGGCCACATCCCGGGTGCGCGCAGCAGGCCCTGGCAGGAGAACCTGGGGGTCGATGGGCGCTTCCTGGGGGAGTCGGCGTTGGCCCAGAGCTTTGGGGATGTGGATGCCGTGCTGGCGAGCTGTGGGTCGGGCGTGACTGGCTGTCACATTTTGCTCGCGGCGGCGGTGGTGGGGATTCCGGGGCGCCTGTATGTGGGGAGCTGGTCGGAGTGGATCTGGGGTGGGGAGCGGGCGGTGGAGGTGGGACCATGATGAGCAGGTCGGAGGTGCTGGGGCGGGTACAAGCGCTCAAGGTCTACACGCGCGGGGAGCGCAGGGCGCCGCACAAGCCCCTGTTGCTGCTGGTCGCGATAGCAGCGCTGGAGCGAGGGGCCCGCGTGTTGTCTTTCGCGGAGGTGGAGGAAGCGCTGGAGCCCTTGTTGGACGGCTACGCGCCGCCGGTGCTGTCCAGACACCAGCCGGAGCTGCCCTACTGGTACCTGCGCAGTGATGGGCTGTGGACTGTCTCAGATGCGGACCACCTGCCGCTTCAGCGCGGTGGCTTCCCCAGAATGGGGGCCCTCCGGCAGACCCATGGGGGACTGCCTGCGGAGCTCGCGGACGCACTACTTGCCGACGGGGTACTGCGAACGCAGGTGGTGCAGGCGCTGTTGGAGAGGCACTTTCCTGACACGCTGCACGAGGAGATCCTGGAGGCCGTGGGGGTGTCAGGGGAGCTGCCATTGGAGGTGGCGGAGCTGGTCCCTCAGGCGGTATTGCGGCGGCGCCGGGATCCTGGGTTTCGGCGCCGGGTGCTCCGGGGCTATGAGCACCGCTGCGCGGTGACGGGGTTCCGGGCGGCGCTCGGGGGACGCTTCTTGGGTGTGGAAGCGGCCCACGTCAAGTGGCACTCCATGGGCGGTCCGGACCTCAGCAACAACGGTGTTGCGCTGGAGCCTACGCTGCACATGCTCTTTGACAAGGGAGCCTGGACCCTCAGTGACGAGCGCCGTGTGCTGGTGTCTGCGGAGTTCACAGGGACCAGCGAGGCGGTGGCCCGCTTGCGCCAGTTCCACGGGAAGCCCCTGCGGGAGCCGCTTCCTGGCTATGGGCCGGTGGACTTGCGCTTTATCCGGTGGCATCGGGACCGGGACAAGGGTGGGGTGTTCAGGGGGCCGGCGCTCTGACCGAGGGACTGGGGATCAGATTGAGCCACCGTCGTCCCCGCCGTGGCCGGTCGGCTCGATCTGCCCACCCTCAATACGGCGGCAACGCCCGCCGCCCCAAGTGCCCAAACACCAGCGGCATGAACACCCCCAGGTTGCGCAGCAGGCTGCCGAACCAGGAGATCCGGGGGGGCGGCGTTCCCTCCGCCAGGGCCGCCGCGAGGGCCTTGAGCTTGGGCACCGACAGGGGCCAGTCACGGATGCCTGCGACCCACTCCGGGGGGATGGCGTCGGGCCCGAAGCGCGCCCCGCACAGGGCGCCCACGATGGCGGCGACGGTGTCTGTGTCACCCCCCAGGGCGATGGCCCGCTCGATGGCGGAGGGGAAGTCGGGGGCGATCGCTGCCAGGGTGAGGGCGACGGGGACGGTGTGGCTGACGAAGCCGGTGACGCCGGCCTCCAGGCCAAGGGCCTGGATGAGGGCAGGGACGGGGGCGGGCTGGAGGGCCAGGTCGGCGGCCTGGTGGATCAGGGCGCGGAGTTCCGGCTCCTCCAGGGCCTCGGCGACCACGCTCAAGAGCTCGGGGCCGTGGACACCCCGGGCCAGGTGGTGGGCCGCGAGGGCCACGGCCAGGGCGCCGGACTCCGCACGGGGGTCTGTGTGGGTGAGGGTGGTCGCCGCGGAGACGTAGGCGGGGATCTGTACCAGTTCTCCGAATCACAAGTTCCGACACCCTTCGAGTGTCGGAACTCGTGCTGCAGAGAACTGTTGTCTTCTCCGGGGGACACCCCCGGAAGTGCGCCTGACGGCGCAACCCCCGCGGGCCCACTCGGGCCCGGGTTCTGCCGGACGCTCTCCTTGCCTGCATTTTCGGACCGGCAGAACCACTGGAGGGCCACGCCGAGCAGCGCGCTGCGCATGGCTGGGCCGTTGCCAGCGGAGTCGACGCCGGAGCGCTCCGGTGAGACGCCGACGCTCAGGCGCGGGCAGGCCCGGAGGGTCCCCATGCCGATGCCGGCGGGGAGGGTCCAGAACCAAGCGCGGAGGCGGCGGGCGAAGCGCCGCTGGAAGTCCACGGGGTCGCTGGAGGCGGCCAGCGCGGCGGCTAGTTCTCTGAATCGCAAGTCCCAACACCCTTGGTGGCGGGACTTGCGATTCAGAGAACTATTGTCTTCTCCGGGGGACACCCCCGGAATGCGCCTCCGGCGCACCCCCGCGGGCCCACTCGGGCCCGGCGTTCTGCCGGACTATTCCGTGTTGTGACTTCGGACCGGCAGAACTAGGAGGGCGCTGTGCTCGGTGTCGTCGGAGACCATGCCCCGGCGGAGGAAGAACTGGTGGCGCAGTCTTGCCCCGGCACGGGGCCTGTGCGCCAGCCGGGCGATGCGTCGGGGGGAGAGGCCCTCGAAGGGGAGGCCCAGGGCGTCGCCGACTGCGGTGCCCAGGAGGACGCCAAGGATCTGTGTGTGGTCTCGCATGCCCAGGAGCTCAGCAAGAGCCGTGCCTACTACGGGTGACCTCGCTTGGGGGGGAGTTGCGACAAGGGGTCAGTGGGAGCGGTGTTTTGGGCGGTGGGCCGGAAAGTGTGTCGCGCCCCGGTCTGAGATCTCCCCCGGAAGCCTCAGCCTCCGATGCTGCGAATGAGGCCCATCGCCTTCCGGGGCTCGGCCGCCACCGCGCCGAGCACGCCGCCCATCATCGCGCCGATGACGCCGACCGCGGCGACCTCGCTGCCGGAGAAGTAGAGGTCCTTGACGGGGGACTGGGGGCGCAGGGACTGGGCGGCGAAGCGCTCGGGGGTGGGCTCCAGGCCGTAGATGGAGCCCTGGACGGGCCGCACGAAGAACTCGCTGGACAGCGGGGTGGAGAGCTCGACGTGGTCGATGAAGGGGGCCAGGGCGGGCATCTTGTGCTGAAACTGTGCTAGGAGGCCGGCCTGGAGCTTTTGCTTGAGGGCGTCATAGGCCGCACCTCGTTTGCGCCAAGGGGTCCCGCTCCAGTGTTCGAAGGCCTCCCAGGGGACAAAGGTGACAGCCTCTCCTGTGTGGCGCAGATCCGCTCCTTCCTCGTGCTCCGGGTCCTTGAGAGAGGGGAAGCTGCAGTAGAGGATGGGGGCGGGGGGCAGGTTGTCGGGATCCGAGATGTCCCAGACGGTGTGCTCGGTGTCCCAGGTGCTCCAGAACCAGCGGTTGGCGCTGCCGGCGCCGGCGGCCCGGATGTCGCCCTTGAAGCCGATGTAGAGGCAGACGTGGGCGGAGGCGGGCTTGAGGCGCTGGACCTCTTGGCTCCAGGGCTGGGTGCGCAACTCGGGGGGGAGCAGGCGGGTGGTGGTGGCGCGGATGCCGGCGGCGGAGAAGACCTGCCTGGCGTGGATCTCCTCGCCATCGGCCATGCGGACGCCGACGGCCCGCCCTCCCTGGACGAGGATCTGTGCGACGTCGGCGCAGATGCGGGTCCAGCCGCCGGCCTCGGAGACGGTGCGGAGGAGCTCGACGGCGATGCGCTCGGAGCCACCGACGGGGTAGTAGCCGCCGTGCATGAAGTGCTTGACGACCAGGGCCTGCATGGCCCAGGACGCGCGGCTGGGGGGCGCGCCGTAGTAACCCCACTGGGCGGCAAAGACTGTGCGAAGTCGGGGGTTGTCGGTGAGCTTTGCGATCTCGTCCTGGGCGCTGAGGGAGAGGTAGCGCTCGGCCTTGCTGGACATGAGCCAGCGGGCGGGGAGCATCCACTTGGGGAGGGCGCGGGAGAAGTAGTAGCCCTTCATGGCGGCGCTGACCTCGCGCACGGCGGCCAGGTAGGCGTCGATGGCGGGCTGCTCGTCGGGGAAGGCCTGCAGGAGGGCGGCCCGGAACTTGTCGGGGCTGTCCGGGAAGCCGATGTGGACGCCGTCGGGGAACTCGAAGTCGTCGTAGACCGGCCCCAGGGAGGCCCACTGCAGGCGGCCGTCCGTGAGGTGGTGGAGCAGGCGGCCGGGCATGCTGTGGCGGGTGACCTCGCCGACGGCGTGCACGCCGACGTCCCAGACGTAGCCCTTGCGGCGAAAGCTGTGGGTGAAGCCGCCAGGGACGTAGTGCTGCTCGAGCACCAGGACCTTCTTGCCCATCTTGGCGAGCATGGCCGCGGTGGTCATGCCCCCCATGCCGGAGCCGATGACGATGGCGTCCCAGGGGCCGGAGCTTTGGGGGGCGCGCTTGGACCAGTAGCGTTCTTTGCGGGGCATGGGGGGAGGGTAGCGGATCAGGCCGCTCCCCCGTGAACAATCACCCCTCGTCCACGCCGACCCGCGCAGCCCAGTTGGTCCGCAGGATGCGGTTGGGGTCGCACTGGTCCCGCAGGGTGCGGAACCTGGTGATGGCCTCCTGACCGAAGGCCCGGCGGAAGTGCTCGGGCCGCAGGATGCTGTCCTTGGCGGGGTAGAAGCGGCCGCCGGCGTCCAGGACGAGCTCGGTGAGCTCGTGGAGCATGGCGTAGAGGGGGGCCTGGTTGGCGCGGGTGATGGGGTAGTCCAGGGCCAGGCTGTAGCCGTCGAGGGCGTGGGAGAGCAGGAAGTCGTCGGGGCGGTAGCGCTTGAGGACGCCCAGGTAGCTCATGATGCCGCGCTGCTTGGAGACGCGCAGGATCTCGTTGAACACGCGCTCGGCGTTCTCCGCGGGCACGAAGGGCTGGTACTGGAGGAAGCCGCCGGGCTCGTAGGCGTTGCGGAAGCCGGGCATCTGGTCCAGCAGGAAGTGGAAGGCGGCGTGGGACTGGTAGTAGTCGGCGGTGCTGCCCAGAGTGGAGGCGCGGTACTTGGCCTCGTTGGTGAAGTGGACGCCCAGGTTGCTGGAGTAGAAGATCTTGAGGACGGTGGGCACCAGAGGCATGGGGACGCCCATCATGGTCTTGGGCAGCGACTGGCCGGCGACGTTCTGGGTGCGGGTGCCCATGGGGTCTTCGCCCGGGGCGGTGTAGGTGGCCCGGTGGAGCTGGCCGCGACCGGCAGCGCCGCCGCCGATGCAGTCGACCCAGGACACGAAGTAGTCGAAGCGGGAGGCGTCCTGGAAGGCCTCGAACTGGGCGCGCAGGTCGGGGACGGCCCACTGGGCGACGCGCAGGCGGCCGCCGTGCACGCGCTTGAGCTGGAGCTTGATGCGGGTGATGGCGCCCAGCATGCCGAAGCCGGAGATGGCGGCGTGGAAGAGCTCGGGGCGCTGCTCGCGGGAGAGGGTGTGGATCTCGCCGGCGGGGGTGACCAGGTCGATCTCCTGGACGTGGTCGCCGATTCCGCCCATCTTGTAGTGGTTCTTTCCGTGGATGTTCATGGCCAGGCAGCCGCCCAGGGTGGGGAAGCTGGTGCCGGGCACCACGGGGGGCCACCAGCCGTCGGGCAGGGTGCGCTGCCAGAGCTGCTGGATGCTCAGGCCGGGCTCGGCCTCGATGACGCCGGTCTCGCGATCCCAGGAGAGCACGCGGTTCATGGACCGCATGTCCAGGACCATGCCCTGGCCGTTGATGGCGGCGTCGCCGTAGCTGCGCCCGGAGCCGCGGAAGGCCACGGTGGTCTCCAGCTCGGCGGCCCGCTGGAAGATGGCGGCGAGCTCGTCGGCGGAGGTGGGCGTCAGGAAGGGGGAGAGGGCCCGGTGGGCCATGCCGAAGCCGTCGAAGACGCGTCGGGGGAGCTGGTTGAGGGGCCGCTCCAGAGCCGGCTGCACAGACATCAGATGTTGGTCTTGCGGAAGATGAAGCTGGGGACGACCTTGATGACGTTCATGATGGGCATCCAGGTCTTGGGGACGTAGCCGCTGCCGGTGCCGCGCTCGGCGAGCTGCAGGATGCCCTCGGCGGCCTCGTGGGCCTCGATCATCAGGGGGAGCTGCATGCCGGCGGTCATGTCGGTGCGCACGGGGCCGGGCTTGGCGGTCACCACGCTGACCCCGTAGCGGTCCAGGCGGTTGCGCAGGGCCTCCATGGTGGCGGTCAGGCCGGCCTTGGAGGCGGTGTACATGGGCGAGCCGCGGCGGCCGCGGTCTCCGGCGACGGAGGAGACGCCGACCAGGGTGCCGCTGCGGGCGGCCTCCATGGTGGGGGCGGCCAGGTTGAACCAGCGCACGGCGCCCATCAGGTTGACCTCCATCATCAGGCGGTCCTTGTCCCAGTTGTACTCGGACTCTTCGACCGGGGGCATCACGCCGGCGTTGTAGATGAAGCAGTCCAGCTTGCCGCCCAGGGTCTCCAGCATCTGGTCGTAGAGATCGGGGGCGGCGTCGTAGTCCCGCACGTCGTGGACGACGGGGTGGATGCGGCCGGGCCAGTCCTTGGCGATGGCCTCCAGGCGCTCCTTGCGGCGGGCGACCGCGCAGACGGTGGTGCCGCGGGCGGCGAGCTTGCGGACGATGTGCTCGCCGATGCCGGAGCTGGCGCCGATGACGATGGCGGTCTGGAACACGTCTGTCTCCTGGGAGGGGACAGCCAGTCTAACCCGGTGCTCAGGCCTCCGACGGCTCCCCGCTGTCCTGGGCACGCTGGGCCTGCTTCTTGCGCCGTCGCGTCCGCACCAGGGCCAGAGCGAGCCAGCCGAGGGAGGCGGAGGAGAAGCCCGCGGCGGTGGTGCAGCCGCAGTCCAGGACGGGGAGGGCCTGGGCGTCCGCCTGACAGGACTGGATCTCCTGGCCGTCGAAGGCCGCGAGCTCATCCGAGGACAGGGGAGAGGCCCAGACGTCGCTGATGTGAACGGGGAGACAGTCCAGCTCGGGGTCGGAGCAGGGGAGGCAGCTCTGGGTGAGCGCGCAGAGGTCCCCGGCCTCCCACTCCGGGGTGTTGACCCCCATGGCCGCATCGAGACCGGCAGCTTCGGCGAGGAGCTGCGCCCGGCCTGCTGCGATCTCGCCCCCCTCCGAGATGGGGAGCAGCAGCTCCATGCCCATCAGCGCAATGGGCTCGCTGTTCCGCACCGGCAAGGTCAGGGCCCGCCTCGACCAGCGCAGCTCCCCGCCATCGCGGTCCATGGACAGGGCGACCACACCGCAAGGTGGCCCGCCGGAGGATGCCAGTAGCTGGACGTCGACCTGCTCCCTTCGCGCCGCTGCGATGCGGATGAAGAACCGCAAGTGGGACAGCGCCAGTCTGGACCACTCCTCTCCGATCCAGTGCTCAACCTCCCAGACCTGCCCTGCCTCCAGGCCGTCTAGATTCACGGCGAGGGCCTGCACCTCAAACTCCATGGGGGACGAGAAGCCATGGAGCTGGCCGCCCGGAGCCGTCACGCCCAGGACTTGGTAGGCGCCCGGAGTGAGCCCATCGGCGGCCTGCCAGCTCAGCACCGGAGGCCGAAGCCCCTCAGGGAGTGGGTACAGGTGCTCGATGAAGGCGTCCTCCGAGGGGTAGGGCGCCAAGACCACCTGGACGCCGTGCGGGTCCTGGACGGCGGGGGCCCAGCGCTCGCTGAGGTCGAGCTCCTCGCCGGTGGGGGCCATTCGGATGGTGAGCACGTCGGCCGCGAGCGTGCTGTGGGGAGCGGCTCGCTGGGCGGGCCGAAGCTCCGCCACCTCCGAGGACAGGAGCTGCCCGCTGTCAGCCAGCTCCTCCCCGCAGGCGAGGGCCAGGAGCAGGACGCTCATGCCTGCTTCCCGTCCTCCCCGCCCTTGCGCTTCTTGCGCCGTCGCGTCCGCACCAGGGCCAGAGCGAGCCAGCCCAGGGAGGCGGAGGAGAAGCCCGCGGCGGTGGTGCAGCCGCAGTCCAGGTCCAGGCCGGAGAGGTCGATGACGGGGAGCTCGAGGCTGCTCGCGTCCACCCCGCAGGTGGGCAGGTCCTCATCAAACGCAGCAGCCTCGGCGTCAGCGAGGGCAACCGCATGCAGATCGGACACGTAGAAGTGTCGGCACTCGCCCTCGCCCTCCAGGCAGGGGAAGCAGGAGGCCCCAAAGCCGGCGATGAGATCGCAGAGCTCGCCGTCCTGCCAGTCGTCGTTGGACGCGGCCATGAGCGCATCGAAGCCGGCGGCCTGGACGGTCATGCTGGCCTGGCCGGCGATGAAGTCGCCGTCGGCGCTCAGGGGCAGATCCACGAAGATGCCCTGGCCGACAAGCTCGATGTCTTGGCTGTAGGGGAGGCGGATCTCCTGGGTCTGCCAGCGGAGGCTGTCGCCATCCCGATCCACCCAGGCGTTGACGGCCCGGCAGCGGAAGTCGGACTCGATGATCAGCTCCATGCGGACCTGCGACTCGGTGACCTGGCCGATGCGCAGCCAGCTTGTGCCGTAGGCCTGCAGGATGGAGTCCAGGACGTTGAGCCGGTATCCCTCGACGCGGAAGACATCTCCCTCCTCCAGAGAGAAGGTGTCGGGGGCCAGCTCGGCGACGGTGAAGGAGAGCTCGCCGTCCAGCGGGTAGGGCTGGGCCGGGTCGCCGTCCAAGAACAGGCTGGAGAAGCTGTAGGTCTCGCCGGGGGTGAGGCCGGCGGGGGCGATCCAGCGGGGGGCCCAGTCGTTGTGGTCGGTGTCCTGGACGTAGGGCTCCCAGTGGGAGGTGAAGGGGCTGTTGACCAGGGCGACGGGCTGGCCGCTGGCGTCCAGGAGCTCGGGCTGCCAGGGGCCGGTGAGGATCTCCTGGGTGCCACCAGCCGGGCCTCGGATGCTCCAATCTCCGTCGCTGTAGAGCGTGGAGTGGGGCCCGACGGGCTGACCGGCGACGCCGACCTCGAGGTCCAGGTCCGTCCAGGAGCCCGGGTCGGGGGCCTGCACCAGGGGCTGCTCACAGGCGAGCAGCAGGGTCAGAAAGGGCATGGGTCCTCCGTCTCAGTGAGGAGGATCTACTGCCTCTTTGGCGGGCTCAACAACCGCGACATCCGTGTCAGGGGCGCGGCCCAGTGCGCGCATCAGGCGCTGCCAGGCGCGGTGATATTCGTCGGGGGAGAAGAAGCAGAGGTAGTAGGAGAGGCTGACCCAGGAGAAGGGGCCGACCTCCATGGTGGCGAACACGGAGAGGTGCAGGCCGATGCCGATGAGGGCGTAGATGCCGCGGAAGTCGATGCGGTTGAAGGCGCGGCGCAGGCGGCCGGGGCGCTGCCGGGTGTGGCGGTACCAGAAGGCGAGCAGGAGCAGGGGGGCGCCGACCTCCCAGAACCAGGTGAGGCCGGTCATGACCTGGGTGAGGGGGTAGATGTACGCGACCCAGCTCATGTCCCAGCGCTGCCAGGAGGGCTGCTGGAGGATGTAGTAGAGCGCGCTCCACTCGCCGCCAGGGACCCAGTAGAAGGAGAGCTTCTGCATGCCGGTGGCCCAGTAGACCAGGACGAGCTGGAACAGCGCCATCCAGCGGGGGAAGGCGTAGATGGGGGTGTGGTCGATGAAGCGGCCGCGCCGGATGCGGCTGTCCAGCGAGAAGGTCTGGGTGGGGCGGCCCAGCAGGAGCAGGAAGATGGCCGAGGAGAGCAGCTCGTCGTAGCTGCCGGAGGCCTGGGAGTTGAAGTCGGTGGCGGCGGTGACGGTCCAGAGGGTCAAGAAGACCGTGAAGCGGCCCCCCAGGCCCAGGGTCATGGCGATGGAGGCGACCAGCGCGGTGATGCTCATGCCCCACACCATCTGGGGGCTGGTGCCGCCCAGCCACTGCACCAGGAAGTTGCCGCGGGTGAGGTGCCTGTAGCCGCCGTCGGCCACGTCCATCCAGACGTCGTCGACCACGCCGTGGAGCATGACGGTGCCGATGGTGTAGACCGCGCACAGGCCCAGGGCGATGCGGAAGAGGGCCAGGACGCGCGGGTGCTCCTTGGTGGAGAGCAGGGCGACGAGTCGGGACCAGGCCTTCATCGGTAGTCCTCCAGGTCCTGCACCCGGGTGAGGATGACCTTGGGCTTGGGGCGCTTGCCGCTCTTGACCTGCTCGGGGGAGGGGGTCTTGTACTTCTGGAACTGGGTGCGGACGTGGGTGGCCTCAGGGAAGTCCGCGGCGGCGCGCACCCCGACCCAGGTCTGGAAGCTCTTGTAGGTCTTCGCGTAGGCGGACCAGGAGAAGCGGAAGATGGCCGAGCGGAAGCGGTCGTGGTCCAGGGCGCGGCCCTGCCAGTTGTGCTCGGGGTCGCGGGCGATGTAGGCGGGGACCCACTGTCCGTCGATCTTGACGTGGATCTCGAGCTTGGCGGGGTAGCGGTGGGGCGCCACGAACATGCGCCAGGACTGCGGGGTGCAGGTGTACTTGTAGTAGGGGCGCAGGGGCTTGAGCAGGGTGTTGCGGCCCTCGGTGTAGACCAGCGCGAGCTCCCAGAGCTCGTCCTCGAGCTCCTGCTGGGTGATGTCCGCGCCCCAGCCGTTGATGCGCTCGGTCCAGGCGGCGAACTCGGCCTGGACGGTGGGATCCCGCCACGCCGACTTCTTCATGGCGGAGCCGGGCGAGGGGAAGGCCATCAGGAAGATGGCGACGCAGTGGAAGAGGATGAAGGCGGCCCGCAGGTGGGCCCCGGCGCGCTGCAAGGGGGTGCGCTCCGGGGGGCTGGGCTGCGGGCGCTCGCTCATGGCTGGGGCTTGGCCTCGAAGCGCATGGCGCCGTCGGGGAGGAAGTAGAGGATGTCCATGACGCCGCCGGAGACGGTGGGCTCATGCCAGGAGCCGGGAGGGTACACCGTCCAGCCGGGGGGCTTGCCGTCAAAGCGGGGGTCGCCGGAGACCGCGAAGCAGAGGTCGAACTCGCCCTTGGGGTGGGTGTGTCCGGGGCCGGCGGCGCACATGTGGACGGCGTCGATGCTCATGCCGGCGGCCATGGGGTCGGCGGGCTTGGCGACGCGGGAGAACTTGACGCCGTTGGCCTCGCGATCGCAGAGCCAGCCCTCTTCGACGCCCAGGCGGACGAAGGCGGCCAGCTCGCCCAGGGAGGCGATGGGGTGGCGCTCGTTGAGGGTGGCCATGGCGGCCTGGGGGTCCTGGGGGTCCAGGGTGCTCAGGGTGGCCAGGATGGGCTGCAGAGCGGCGATGAGGGCGTCACGTTCGGCCATGGAGGTCTCCGAGTCGCCCCCCGCTTAACCGGCGCGCGCTCCCCCGGTGTCCAGCTCCACCAGGCCCCGCTCGGCGAACACGCGGAACCAAGCGGAGATCTGCGCCCCGAGGGTGTCAGCGTCGATCAGGCCGGACGCCAGTGTGTCCTCGACGGCGGGCTGGATGCCGGCTTCGATGTGCTGCAGCAGGTGGTAGCAGGCGGGGTGGACCTCCAGGTGGCGTACGCGCCGCTGCTTTCTGTGCAGGAGGAGGAAGAAGTCCCCGGGCTCTATGGGGTCGGGGGGCTCACCACCCAGCGCCTGGGCCCGGTATCGGTGAACCGACCGGGTCAGGCGCAGCATCTCCAGCCCCGAAGACCGCTTGAGCCTTGGCATGCCAGCGAGGTCATCAGGGCGCAGAGGGACGGGCTCCCGGGCGAAGAAGATGCGCTGGACGGCCTCGTCCACGCGGGCCATCTCCACCTGCTCGATGGGCGCCTGCTGGGCCAGAAGCCAGGCCTCCAGGCGGCGGCCCAGGTGGTCCAGGGACCAGGAGTCGGGGGGGCACTCCAGCAGGTAGCGGCCGAAGGTCAGATCGGCCTGGGCGCCCAGCAGGTGGTGGAGGCCGGGGGCGTCCTGGCGGAGGGCTTCGGGCACGCGGAGCTGGAACTGCTCGCGGTAGATGGCGAGCTGGTCGTCGCCGCTGAGGCTGTCGCTGCCGGCGAAGAGGGCGCCGTCGGCGGGGGCGGCGCCGCGGATCATGTGGACCAGGGCGCGCTGCCAGTCGGCGGGGAGCTCAGACATCCTGGGGCTCCAGGGCGGCGATGCGGTCCCGGGCCTGGGCGGCCTCCTGCTGCAGGCGCTCGAAGCTGGGGATGTTGGCGTCCCACTCGATCAGGGTGGTCACCGGGCCCCGGCGCTGGAGCAGGGCCTCGTAGAGGGCCCAGACCTCGTCGCACACGGGGTGGTCGTGGGTGTCCAGGCGGTGCGTGGGGGTGACGCTGTGCCCGGCCAGGTGGACCTGGACGACGCGCTCAAGGGGCACGTTGTCCAGGTAGCGCTGCCCGTCGAAGCCGTGGTTGCAGGCGCTGACGAACACGTTGTTCACGTCCAGCAGGATGGCGCAGTCCGCGCGCTCGGCCACGCGCCCCAGGAACTCCCACTCGGGCATCTGGGAGGCCTTGAAGGTGGCGTAGGAGCTGAGGTTCTCGACGGCAAAGGGCCGGCCCAGCCGGTCCTGCAGGGCCTTGATGCGGTCGGCGACGTGCTCGATGATCTCGGGCACGTAGGGCAGGGGGAGCAGGTCGTGCGAGGCCACGCCGTCCGCGCGGGTCCAGCAGAGGTGGTCGCTGACCCAGGGCGGGTCGAGCTGCTGCACCAGGCGGGCCAGGCGGCGGGTGTGGTCGGGGTCCTCGGCGCCGCCCAGGTTCGCGCTCACGCCGTGACAGACCACGGGGTAGGCGTCGGCCAGGCGCTCCAGGTGCCAGGCGGGCGAGCCGCCGTCGCCCATGAAGTTCTCGGAGATGACCTCGAACCAGTCCATCTCCGGGCGCTCGCGCACCACCTGGCCGTAGTGGGGCACGCGAAAGCCCACTCCGACCCCCAGGTAGGGGAGGTCAAAGCGGGCTCCGGTGGGCTTGGGACCGCTCACCTGCGGGAGGAGCTGCCCACGCCGGAGGTGGTCCCGGCGTCTTCGGTGGTGGTGGTGCCGGTCGTCGCGCCGCGGCGGCCACCCTCGGTGGTGGTCGTGGTCTCGGTGCTGCCGGAGCCACGGCGGCCGCCGCTCTCGGTGCCCACGGTGGGCGCGTCGCCGGAGGCGCGGCGGGCGTTGCCGTCGGTGCTGGTGGGGGCGGTCTTGGTGGTGGCCGACTTGGTCGCGGCCTCCTTGGCAGGAGCCTCGGTGGCCTCGGTGGCCTCGCCGGCCTCCATGGCACCCTCACCCTCTTCGGGGCAGGCCGACTTGTCCTTCATGGTGCAGCAGCCGCCCTTGCCCTTGCACTCGTTGGCGCCGGCGCAGGAGTTGGCGCCCTCGACGTGGCAGCCTCCCTGGCCCTTGCACTCGTTCATGCCGCGGCAGCCATGCTCGGGGATGGCGGCGGGCTGCTCCGCGTCGGTCTTGGCGACGGCGGCGGGCTGCTCGGTGGTGGTCTTGGCAGCGGGCTCAGAGGTCTCGCTGTCACCGCAGGCGACGGCGCCGGCGAGCAATCCAGAGAGGGCCGCGATGGCCAGGGTCTTGGAGGCGTTCATGCTTTGCTCCTTGGCGGACAGGGCCGCGGGGGTTGGCGTCGCGCACGATATCGGATGCGCGCGGCGGGCGGTAGTTGCTTGAGTCCTGAGCTGGCTCAGGTGCCTCCGGCGAGATCCTCCAGGGCGCGGCGCACCAGCACCCGCACCATCTTCTTGCGCCAAGGGACGGGCGGGATGTGCGTGCTCAGGGGCTGGATCTGCTTGCTGGCGGCCTCCGCGACGGCCTCGTGGTCTCCATCAGCCAGGGCCTGGTCGACGCCGGTGATGCGCTGAGGCTGGGGGCCGACGGCCGAGACGACCACCCCCTGCGGGCCGGCAGCCACGATCAACAGCGCGTAGTCGATCGCGGCGCGGGTGCGCAGCTTGCGGTGCACCGTGGCGGGCTGGTCCTGGGGCAGCCAGAGGGCCACCAACAGGGCACCCGGGGGGAGCTGCAGGCGACCGTCCGCGCCGCCTTCGCGTCCATCGGGGCCGTAGAGCTCGGAGACGGACACCCGCTGCCGGCCCCGACCGGGCGTGGCGATCTCGACCTGGGCGTCCAGCAGCATGAGCGTGGGCACGGTGTCGGCGGAGTGCGCGGCGTAGCAGCCGGTGCCCTTGGGCGCGACGTGGCAGATGCCCTGGGGGTCGCACTTGAGGCAGCCGGACTGGGTGCCCTCTCCCAGGGCGCCGCGCCAGAACACGCTCTGGTTGTAGAAGCGGCAGCGGGTGTCCAGCAGCAGGTTGCCGCCGATGGTGCCCATGTTCTGGAGGGTGGGGGTGGCGATGCCTCGGGCTGCCTGGACCAACCCCGGGGCCGCCTGCTGTACGAGCGGGGACGCAGCCAGCTCCGCCAGCGAGGTCATCGCGCCCACGCGCAGCAGCCCGTCCTGGACGCTCACGCCGCGCAGCTCGGAGAGGCGCTCCAGGCTGATGAGGGTTGGGGGCGAGAACAGGCCCTGCTTCATGGAGGGAAGCAGGTCGGTGCCGCCGGCCACGTAGCGGGCCTGGGTGTGGGCCTGGAACATCTCCAGGGCCTGATCCACGCGCTCGGGGTGCAGCAGGGAGAAGGTGGGCAGCGGCAGCATCAGACGCTCCCCTGGTCGGCCTTGCGGGCCTGGGCGCGGCGCTGGCGCTCGATCGCGCTGAGCACCCGGTCCGGGGTGAAGGGGGCGGTCTCCAGGCGCACACCCACGGCGTCGTGGATGGCGTTGGCGATGGCCGGGACGGTGGGGAGCTGGGGGCCCTCGCCGGCCTCCTTGGCGCCGCGGGGACCTTCGGCGTCGTTGGACTCCACGATGATGCTGTGGATGGTCGGCGTCTCGTGGATGGTGGGGATCTTGTACTCCAGGATGGAGGGGCTGCGGTGCAGGCTGCGGCCGCGGCCCATGGGCCCGGTGAACTCGTGGTGCTCCATGAGCGCCTCCCCCACACCCATGTAGACGCAGCCCTCGAGCTGGCCCTCCACGATGACGGGGTTCAGGGCCTTGCCGGCGTCGTGGGCGCACCAGATCTCGAGCACGCGGACCTCGCCGGTGTCGGGGTCGACCTCGACCTCCGCGACCTGGGCCGTGAAGGAGTAGGCGGGGCTGGGGCCCACGGACTGGCGGCGGAAGCGGTTGCCGATCTTGGGCGGCGTGTAGTGGCCCACGAAGGCCAGGGTGCCCGCGCTCTCCTCGGCCCAGGTGAGGGCCTGGGCGAAGCTGCAGGAGCGCTCCTCGTCGGCCCGCCCCACCGAGAAGACCTCGCCGCCCTTGAAGCGGATGTCCTGGCACTCCCAGTGGGCGCAGAGGGCGGTCACGATGGTGTCCCGGAGCTGCTCGGCCGCCCGCAGGGCCGCGTTCCCCGCGAAGAAGGTGACCCGGGAGCTGTAGGAGCCCATGTCCACCGGGGTGAAGTCGGTGTCGGCCTCCCACACCCGGCAGTCGACGGGGTCGATGTCGAAGGTGTCGGCCACGATCTTGGCCAGCATGTGGTTGCTGCCCTGCCCGATGTCCGAGGTGCCCGAGTAGATCGCGATGCGCCCGCTGCGGTCGCCGCAGATCTGGACGGCCGACTGGGGGGCCTCGCTGGCGTAGATGGGGTGCAGCGCGCCACACATGTAGGCGCTCGCGGCGATGCCGATGCCGCGCCCGGGGGGCAGCTTGCCCCACTTGTCGTCGAAGCCGCTGGCCTTGACGACGGCGTCGATGCACTCGTTGAGCGCGACCGAGGTGATGCGCAGCCCGTTGGAGGTCTCGGTGTCCGGCTGGACGCTGTTGCGCTTGCGCAGCTCGGCGGGGGACATGCCAATGGCGAGGGCCAGCCGGTCCAGGTGCTGCTCCAGGGCAAAGCGGGGCTGGATGGCGCCGTGGCCGCGCTTGGGCCCGCAGGGCGGGTGGTTGGTGTAGCAGCGGTGGCTGGTGAAGCGCCAGTCGTCCAGGATGTAGGGCAGCGGCAGGAAGACGCCGAAGTAGTAGGCGGTCACGACGCCGTAGCTGGCGTAGGCGCCGCCCTCGGCCCAGGCCTGGAAGTCGGCGGCGGTGATGCGGCCGTCCTGGGTGACCCCCATCTTGAGGGACATCTTGGTGCGGTGACGGCCCCGGTGCGCGTAGAAGACCTCCTCCCGGTCCAGGATGATCTTGACGGGCCGGCCGGTCTTGATGGCCAGGGCGGCGGCGCAGAGCTCGTTGGCGAAGGGGTCGGACTTGCCGCCGTAGCCGGCGCCCATGTGGGGCTTGACCACCCGGATGCTCTGGGGCCGGCGCTCCAGCACGCGCGCCAGGATGCGGTGCAGGTAGTGCGGGATCTGCGTGGAGCTGGTCAGGGTGAGCAGCCCCTCGGAGCTGATCTCGGCCAGCGCGACTTGGGTCTCCAGGGCCACGTGGGTGGACCCGGGGTAGTCGTAGTCGGCCTCCAGCACGATGTCGGCGGCCTCGAAGCCGGCATCGGCGTCCCCGTAGCGCTGGCGAACGCGGCGCAGCACGTTGGAGGCCTTGCGGCGGCCCTCGTGGATCAGCGGCGCGTCCTTGGACAGTGCGTCCTCGACGGTGAGCACGGGTTGCAGGATGTCGTAGTCGACGACGATGGCCCTGGCGGCGGCCAGGGCGGTGGTGCGGTCGATCGCTGCGACACAGGCGATCTCCTCCCCCACGAACCGGACCTTGTCGATGGCCAGCGCGTGCTCGTCCATGGCGACGGGGATGACGCCGTAGTTCATGGGCAGATCGGCGCCGGTGATCACCGCGTGGACGCCGGGCATGGCCAGGGCGGCGCTGGTGTCGATGCTGCGGATGCGGGCGTGGGGGTGCGGGCTGCGCAGGAAGGCGCCGTGCAGCATCCCGGGGCGGCTCAGGTCATCGGTGAACTGGGCGCGGCCGGTGATCTTGTCCAGGCCGTCGACCTTGCCGTGGTGGGTGACGCTCACTCCATCTCCGCGGCGAAGGTGGGCACAGGGGGCTTTGGGGGGCGACCGTTGAGCCGCTCGCGGGCGTCGATGGCCGCCGAGAGGATCTTGGTGTAGCCGGTGCAGCGGCAGATGTTGGCGCCCAGGGCCTCCCGCATGGCCGGCTCGCTGGGGTCGGGATCCGCCTCGAAGAGGGCCTCCAGCACCATGATGATTCCCGGAGTGCAGAAGCCGCACTGGGAGGCGACGTGCTCGTGGAAGCACTGCTGGAGCACGCTGGGCTCGGGCACACCGACGCCCTCGATGGTGCGGACCTGGCGGCCCTGGGCGCTGGCGGCCAGCGTGATGCAGGCGAGCACAGGCTTGCCGTCCAGGAGCACCGTGCAGGCGCCGCAGTCCCCGATGTCACAGCCGTGCTTGGAGCCGGTGTGTCCCAGGTCTTCGCGCAGCAGGTCCAGCAGGCTGCGGTTGGCCGGCGCCAGGGCGCTGACGGGGCTGCCGTTGAGGTCGAAGTCCAGGATCAAGCGGTCGGGCATCGCCGAAGGCTAACCTGCTCAGGACTCGATGACCCCGCGGAGGAGCTGGCGGAGCTGGACCGGGTTGAAGGGCTTGCTCAGCAGGGGGCCGGGGAGCTCGGAGAAGGAGCTGTCGTCTTCGGTCCCCATGCGACCCCCGGACATGAACACCGTGCAGTCCTGGAGCTGGAACTCCGCGAGGGTCTCCAGGATCGCGTCCGGCCCGGCATCCTTGAGGTGCAGGTCGAAGAGCAGCGCGGCGGGCCTCTGGGTGCTCAGGTGTGCGCGCGCGCCCTCGAGGCTCTCGGCGCCGTGGACCTCGTAGTCCTTGGACAGCAGACGCAGCAGGGTCTTGAGGACCACGCCCTCGTCATCGACAACCAAGATGTGCTTTCGCGGATCAGCCACAAGTGGGTCCTATTAGACAGAGACAACTTGTCCCAAAAAACATCGGCCGGCACCTACACCTTCTTTCGTCTGATTTCGCTTCATTTCCGGCCAGGGTGGACGACAGCCCGTGAATGCGCTTTGCTGGGGCATGTTTGCCCTGCTCGCCATCGCCTGTTCCAAGCCTGACATTCCCGATCGGGAGACGGACGACAGCACCTCGCTTGCGGACTCGATCGGCGAGGATTCGGGGCAGACGGACAGCGGAGAGGTGGACACGGGACCCTGGGATCGCGACGAGGACTCCTACACCTCCGAGGTCGACTGTGATGACCGGGACCCGGATGTGAACCCGGGCGCAGACGAGGTCTTTGACGGCACCGACAACGACTGCGATGGGGTGGTGGACGCCCAGGGCAGCTACAGCGCGACGATCCCGATCTCCGCCCGCGGCTGGTTCGAGAACACCCCCTACGACTTCGAGCTGCAGTGTCCGGCGACGATGGAGCGGGCGCTGATCGACTTCGAGCTGCAGGTGGTCTGCGAGATCCCGGCCGACGACTCCTGGGGGCGCAAGCTGCTGGGGGCCACCCTGACGATGACCCCCGACGACCCCTACCTGTGGGAGCTCGACGCCTGGTCCGGCACGCTGATCATCGAGAGCAGCGAGGGTTGGGACACCGGGGCGGCGGCCACGCTGCAGTGGACCGACATGGAACAGGCCGTGCTCAGCATCTCGCTGGACACGGCCTGGCTGGACGCGACAGGGAAGGGGACGCTCAAGCGCTGAACGCCCCTTGGCCCATCAAACGCGCACGTACTCGAAGTCCACTTCCTGACGGTTGATGCCGCGGCGAGGTGCGGCGATCCAGTTCGCCATCTTGCCGGGCTCGTACACCGGGGCCATGAGGCTCTCGACGTAGGCGCGGTCGTCGGCGGTGGGCAGCCAGGTGTCCTTCTTGGCCTCCCACTCCTCTGCGGAGATGAGCTCGCCCTCCAGGTTGAAGTGGTGGCCGGCGTAGATGCCCTGGCGGCGGAAGAAGCGGCTGTTGGGCAGGCTGACCTGGAAGTCCACATCCTCCTTGGCGAGCATGCGGTTCCAGCGCTTGAGCACCCGCTGGGTGTCGGCGATGTAGTCCTGGCGCAGGACCTCGTTCATGGCGTTGCGCAGGGCGATGTCCTCGACGGTGAGCTTGCCGTCCTTGACCGTGGTCATCTGGTACCACTGGTTCATGGCGGTGTGCTCGGTGTGGTCGGCCGCCTCACGCCAGCGCCCCTTGAGACCGGTGGCGAAGTAGTCGGCGGCGTTGGAGGAGACCTCCGAGCCGAAGAGGTCGATGGAGTAGCTGAACCAGTAGTTGATCCACTTCTGGATGGTGGGCAGGTCGATGCCACCCTGGGCGCGGGCGTCGCCGTTGGGGTCCAGCTTGGTGAGCTCGGCGGCGCGGCGGAGGATGCGCTCCAGGCCGGACTCGCCGACGTGGAGGTGGTGGGCCTCCTCGGTCAGCATGAAGCGGCAGGTGCGGCTCAGGGGGTCGAACGCGGACTCGGCCAGGGCGCCGAGCTGGTACTTGCCGTCCCGGTCCGTGAACATGGTGAAGCAGAAGAAGGTGAGCCAGTCGGTGCAGGGCTCGTTGAAGGCGTCCAGGATGCGGGGCTTGTCGACGTCGCCGCTGCGGCGGGCCAGCAGCTCTTCCGCGTCCTCGCGGCCGTCGCGGCCGAAGTAGGCGTGCAGCAGGTAGACCATGGCCCAGAGGTGGCGGCCCTCTTCGACGTTGACCTGGAAGAGGTTCCGCATGTCGTAGAGGGAGGGCGCGGTCATGGCCAGGCGGCGCTGCTGTTCCACGGACGCGGGCTCGGTGTCGCCCTGGGTCACGATGATGCGGCGCAGTGCGTTGCGGTGCTCGCCGGGGACCTCGTGCCAGACGGGCTTGCCGGCGTGGTCACCCGCGGGGATGACGCGGTCCTTCTCCTGGTCGGCCAGGAAGATGCCCCAGCGGTAGTCGGGCATCTTGACGTGGTCGAACACGGCCCAGCCGCCGGGCTCGGTGCTCACGGCGGTGCGCAGGTAGACGTCCTTGGCCTGGAAGCCCTCGGGGCCCATGTCGTTCCACCAGTCCAGGAACGCGGGCTGCCACTTCTCCAGGGCGCGCTGCAGGCGCCGATCGGTGCCCAGGTCAACGTTGTTGGGGATGCGGGACTCGTAGTCGATCGAGGCCATGGGGGGCTCCAGGGTGCGGGGTCCAGGGAAGGGGGGCCGTGAGGGCCGGTCGGCTCAGGTGCGGCGGAAGTCGAAGTCGGGGCGCTCGGGCTGACCGTAGAGGGTCAGGGCGCCCTGCTCACCGACGGCGTTGGGGCGCTGGAAGATCCAGTTCTGCCAGGCGCTCAGGCGGCCGTAGATGCGGCCCTCGCTGCCCTCGGAGCCGGCCTGGCGCAGGTTCTGCTCCATGCCGGTCAGGGCGTCGGGGCTCAGGGAGGCGCGCTCCTCGATGGCGATGCGCACCTCGTCCTCGTAGTCGATGTCGTCCAGGCTCAGGGTGACCAGGCCCAGCTCCTCGGCCTCCTCGGCGTCGAAGGAGCGCTCGGCGCCCAGCAGCTCGGCGACCTTCTCGGGCTCGCCGTAGAAGCGGTTCTCCAAGCGGGTGCGGCCGTTGGCCATGGGGAAGGGGCCGCCGCCTGCGACGCTGCCGTTGGCCACGCTCAGGGACAGGCTGTTCTCGCCGTCGTCGTCCAGGAACATGTAGGAGCGGTCGGCCGCCAGGGCGAGCTCGAAGAGGATGCCGGAGAAGGCGTGGTCCTCCTCCAGCAGAGCGAACATGGAGCGGGACATGTTGTCCACGCGGCCCAGGGTGCGGCGCTGGAAGGCGCGGGTCTGGATGGCGAGCCAGTCACCGGCGTCCGCCAGCTCAGCGAGCTTCTCGTCCCAGGCCAGGACCTTGTCGGCGTCGCCGGAGGTCTTGAGCAGGATGAGGCCGAGCTGCTGGTGGTTGAAGCGCAGCTCGAAGATGGCGTGCTCCAGCTCGCGGAAGGCGGCCAGGGACCAGGCGTCCACGCCCAGAGCGTGCAGGGCGGCGGCGTCGGTCGGGGGGACCTCGCTTGGGGCCCGAAGCTCGAGGGTGGCGATGCGCTGGTCGTTGTCGAAGGTGAGGGAGAGGTGCTTGTAGTGGAGCGATCCGTCCTCACCCTCCTGGACCTTGAGCTTGTCCCAGGAGATCCCCTTGGCGGGGGCCCGCTCCCCAAGCGAGGACAGGGCGTTGTCGGCGGCCTGGGCGATGCCGTCCGCCCACTTGGAGCGGGGGAAGCTGCCGTCGATGAAGCGGCCGCGCACGGCCTGCTTGGCGCGGAATCCCTCGGCCTTGGTGCAGAAGACGTCGCAGAGGTCGCGGCGCACCTTGCGCTTGTCGGTGAGGCGGGTCAGGCCGCCGGTGCCGGGGAGGACGCCCAGGAGGGGGACCTCGGGGAGGGAGACGGCGGAGCTGCCGTCATCGACCAGGTAGATCTCGTCGCAGGCCATGGCCAGCTCGTAGCCGCCGCCGGCGCAGGCGCCGTTGAGGGCCGCGATGAAGCGGGGGGACTCGGGCTCCTCCATCGAGCAGCGGGTCTCGTTGGTGTACTTGCAGAAGTTCACCTTGAAGGGGTGGGAGGAGCTGGCGAGCATGTAGATGTTCGCGCCAGAGCAGAAGACCCGGTCCAGGCCGCTGGTGACGGTGACGACGCGGACCTCGGGGTGCTCGAAGCGGAGGTGCTGGAGCACGTCGTAGAGCTCGATGTCCACGCCCAGATCGTAGGAGTTGAGCTTGAGCTCGTACCCGGGGCGCAGGCCGCCGTCCTCCTGGATCTCCATGGTCATGGTGGCCTTCTCGCCGTCCAGGTCCAGCTTCCAGTGGGTCCACTGGTAGGGGGTGGTGTCGAAGGAGACGCGGGGTTCGGAGGTCACATCGGCCATCGGGCATCAATCCTGTCTGCTACGGGATGGGAAGTATAGTGCGCCAGGTCAGGGTTTCAAGGGCAACATGAATGCACTATAGTGCAGGCATGCGCTCTCCCCATCAGATCCTGGGCCGTCGGGTCCGTCGCCTGAGGACCAGTCGGGATTGGTCACAGAAGCAGCTCTGCGAGCGCGCCGGGCTGTCGCCGCGCTTTCTGGTGCAGCTCGAGCGGGGGGACGCCAACCCCAGCCTGCAGCGGCTGCTGGATCTCGCCGGGGCGCTGGAGATGCCGCTCTCGGAGCTGCTCGCGGATCTCGACGCGCCGGCGAAGGTCGCGCTGGTGGGGCTGCGCGGGGCCGGCAAGAGCAGCGTGGGGGCCGCGCTCTCGGAGGCGCTGGGGTGGCCCTTTGTGTCCTTGGACCAGGTGATCGAGGAGCGGGCGGGCATGCGGCTGGGGGACCTGTTCGAGTTCCAGGGGCCCGAGGGCTACCGGGCGCAGGCGGAGGGCGCGGTGCGACAAGTGCTGGACCACAGCGGGCCGGCGATCGTCGAGGTTGGCGGGAGCCTTGTGCTGGAGGAGGTCGCCTGGCGGATGCTGCTGGGCGGGGCCGAGGTGGTGTGGCTGCAGGCGTCGCCAGAGGCCCACCTGGAGCGGGTGCGGCAGCAGGGGGACCTGCGGCCGATGTCGGGGTGGGCGGACCCCTTGGCGGAGCTGCAGCGCATCCTGGAGCGCCGGGCGCCGCTGTACGGTCAGGCGCACAGGACGCTGGATACGGAGGCGTTGGGAGTACAGGGCTGTGTGAGAGCGATCGCCCAGGCCCTCAAGTAGCTTGGTCCCCGTGCACCTTGGTCCCTACGAACTCATCGCCCAGGTCGGCGCCGGCGCGAGCGCCGTGGTCTGGCGCGCGCGGGAGCCAACCACGGGGCTGCCCCTTGCCATCAAGGTGCTCACCGGGGAGGAGGAGCCGGATCCCGACCGGCTGGCGGCCTTCCGAATCGAGGCGCGGGCGGCGGGGCGGCTGAGCCACCCCAACATCGTCCGGCTGCTGGACCAGGGCGTGGTCAAGGCCGGGCACGAGCTGGGGCCGCTGGTGCGCGCGGGGGCGCCCTATCTGGTGATGGAGTTCATGCCGGGGGGCAGCCTGACCGGGCTGCGCGGGCGGCTGGGGGGCCAGACCCTGTTCGAGGTGCTGCACGGGGCCCTGGCGGCGCTGGCCCACGCCCACGCCCACGGTTTGATCCACCGGGACGTGAAGCCCGCCAACTTCATGTTCGCAGGGGACGGGCGGGTGTGCCTGGGGGACTTTGGGCTGGCCTGGCGCAGCAGCAACATGCTGGGCAACAGCGGGCTGGCGGGCACCCCGAACTACATGCCCCCCGAGCAGATCCGGGTCGAGGTGCTGGGGCCGCCGGCCGATCTCTATGCGCTGGGGGCCACCACCTGGCGGCTGGTCACTGGCCACGCACCCTTTGGCGGCCGCAGCGTCGACGAGGCACTGGATGCCCACCTGCACGAGGAGCTGCCGCCGTTCCGACCGGTGGTGCCCGTTCCGCCGCACCTGGAGGCCTGGCTGCGCATCATGCTGGCCAAGGACCCGCTGCAGCGCTTTCAGCGGGCGGCGGACGCGGCGGCCTCGCTGGAGGAGGTCCGCATGGGCCGCAGCCCGCGCCTGGGGGCCACCCCGGTGTTCCAGGGGGCGGCGTGGCGAGAGGAGCCTGCGCAGCCGCTGCCCGCCGGGGTTGGCTTGGGCGTGCTGCGGATCCGGCAGCTCCCGCAGGTCGGGCGGGACGCTGAGCGCCGGGAGGTCTGGAGTGAGCTTGGCGCCGTGCACGCTGAGCGACGGCCCCGGATGGTCGCGCTGGAGGGCAGCGAGGGCCTGGGCGCCGAGCGGCTCGCGGACTGGCTGATGCGGCGGGCCGAGGAGCGCGGGCTGGGCTTGGCTCTACAGGTGCGCCACGCCCCCGAGCGGGCGCGCAGCCACGGCTTCTCGGGGATGCTCGCGCGTCACTTTGGGCTGCTGCCTCTGCCCCGCGAGGAGCGCCGGGCCCAGCTCACCCGGGCGCTGCGGGGGATCGCGCTGCAGAGCGAGGTGTCCACGGTCGCGCGCCTGCTGGGGCCCGCCTGGCTGGGCGAGGACACCACCCTGGCCAGCCCCGAGGAGCGCGGCGTCACCATCGCGCGGGTGCTCACGGCGCTCTGCCGCGAGCGGCCGGTGATCCTGATGCTGGAGTCCCTGCAGTGGGGCGGGGGCACGCTGGCGGAGCTGCAGCAGGTTCTCCGACTGGCCCCCAAGCTCCCCATGCTGCTGGTGGGCACCTACGACGCGCAGCTCCTGGGGCGCTCCCCCGTGGCGCGGGAGCTGCTCTCACAGCTCCTGGCCGCGCTGCCCGGTGGGAGGCTGGAGATCCATCCCCTGACCTCGCAGGAGCAGGGGGCCTTCTTGCGGCAGCTCGTGGGCCTGGAGCCCGAGTTGGTGGACCACCTGAGCTTGAGGGTAGAGGGTCACCCCGACTTCGCCTTGGAGATCGTCGGAGACTGGGCGGCTCGGGGACTGCTGGAGCCCGGTCCCAGGGGGCTTCGGCTGCGCGAGGGCGTGCTCCCGGAGCTGCCCGACACGGTGCACCTGGCCTTCATGCGGCGCCTCAAGCCGGTCCTGGAGAGCTCCCGGGGGCTGTCGCTGATGGCCGCGGCGGTGCTGGGGGAGGAGGTCTCGGTGCGGGAGATGCGCCGGATCTGTCTGTCTCTGGGCGCGCCCTTCGACCCCCAGCAGGACGTCGAGGTCTACACCCGTCTGGAGCTGGCCTTCCCCGAGCCCGCCAGCGGGGCCAAGGTCTGGCGCTTCGCCCACCCGCTGCTGCGGGAGTCGCTGCTCCGGGTGGTGCGGGAGACGGGGCAGTGGAAGCGGCTTCACCAGGCCTGCGCCGACATGCTGGCGCGCAAGTCCAGCCTGCAGAACCGGGAGCGCTGCGCCCACCACCTGGAGCAGGCGGGCCGCACCGAGCAGGCGGTGGCGGCCTACGTCGCGCTCACCCACAGCTACCTGCAGGTGGGAGATCGCGTCCCCGCCGAGCGGCTGATCCATCGCCTGGAGCTGCTGCGACGGGGCCGGCCGGACGCGCCGGTCTGGGTGCGCCACGACCTGCACCGCGCCTGGCTGGGGTGGAGCCGGGGCATGGCCAACACGGGGCCCATCGTGCGCTCGGCGGAGCGGCGGGCCCGCGCGCTGGAGGACAAGACCCTGCTGGCCGAGATCCTGCTCTCCGACGTCTCCCGGCGCATGGAGGTGATCCCCGACGAGGTCCCCGGGGTGCTCGACGAGTGCGACCGGCTGGTGCGCAGCCTGGGGCGCGTGGACCTCAAGCTGCGCCTCACTGCGCGCGTGGCCCGCTGGCTGGGGCGTCAGGGGGCGCACGAGGCCGCGGTGGTCCAGATCCAGCGCCGGCTCGCCCGCCTGCCTGAGACCCTGGACCCCCAGGAGCAGGTCTGGCGATTGCAGCTCGAGCGCACCCTGGGCTGGAGCCTGGTGCACCTGGGGCGCGGCGCGGAGGCCAAGGAGCTGTTGGAGGGGCAGCTTGAGCTCTACCGCAGACAGGGCAACCGCCTGCGCTGCGTGCACATCCTGAACACCCTGGGGGAGGGGGCCCGGAGCGAGGGAGACCTGAGCGGGGCCCGCCGGCTCTACCTGGAGGCCCTGCAGATCGGGGAGAGCGTCGGGGTGGAGCAGCTCGTGGCCTACCCCGAGCTGAACCTGGGCCTGGTGGAGCTCAGCGCGGGGGCGCTGGAGGCGGCGGATCGGCACCTGGAGCGCGCCAACCTGATGCTGCGCCGCTTGAACCGCCCCACCGCGCTGGTGGTGGTGTCTCTGGCCCTGGCCACCCTCGCGATGCACCGGGACGACCGCGCCGGCCTGGCCCGACACCTGGACCGCGCCGAACAGCAGGCGCCGCGGCTGAGCGAGGCCGATCCGGATCTGGGCCTGCTTGGTCAGGCGCTGGTCCGCGGATGCCACCTGCGAGGCTGGCAATCGGAGCAGGAGCGCACCCTGGGCGTGGTCGGCGCTCCGATGAAGGACCTGGGCATGCTGGATGAGCTGGAGGCGCTGCGCGCTCTGGTGTAGAACCTCGGCATGAACGCCTTCTTCCTGCTGCTCGCCTGCGACGTGAACACCCCTGGGACCACCGAGACCCAGGACACCCAGCCGGTCGTCACCACCGACCTGAGCTACCACGCCGACATCGCACCCATCGTCTCGCGGAGCTGCGTGGGCTGCCACAACGCCGAGGGCGTGCTCGGGGCCATGGATCTCTCCAGCTTCGACAAGCTCTCCGCGATGGGGCCGGTGGTCGAGATCGTCACCGAGGCCCGCACGATGCCGCCCTGGCAGGCCAGCGGGGACTGCAACGAGTACGCCGGGGACTTCTCCCTGACGGACGACGAGATCGCGACCCTGGCCGAGTGGGTGCAGGGGGGCATGCCCGAGGGAGACCCCGCCGAGGCCGCCACGCTGCCGGATCCCATCGAGGCGGAGCCCCTGGACCGCGTGGATCTGAGCCTCCAGATGCCGGAGGGGTACACCCCCTCGGGCTCCCCGGATGACTACCGCTGCTTTCTGATCGATTGGCCCTACGAGGAAGACGTGTGGGTGACCGGCTTCGAGGTCAGCCCCGGCGATCTGGAGACCGTCCACCACGTCATCCCCTACATCATCCCCGAGGGCGACGTGGCGCAGTACCGCGCCCTGGACGAGGGAGACGAGGGCACCGGCTACCGCTGCTACGGCGGCCCTGGCGGCGACGTGTTCTCCCTCTACAACATGAAGTGGCTGGGCTCCTGGGCCCCGGGCGGCGGCGCCAACCTCTTCCCTGAGGGCACGGGCCTGCGGGTCAAGCCCGGCTCCGTGGTCGCCTTCCAGGTGCACTACTACGTCGAGCCCGGCAGCAGCCCCGGGCCGGACCTGTCGGGCATCGACCTCAAGATCGAGACCGAGAGCCAGGGCTGGGGCAATGTGCAGCCCTTCACCGACCCGGTGTGGGTGCTCAAGGAGGACGACCCCGACGGCGGCATGATCATCCCCGCCCAGACCGACGGGGTGACCCAAGAGTGGAGCTATGCGCTGTCCTCCAGCGAGGACTTCGCCTTCCGCAGCGTCGCCATGCACATGCACACCCTGGGGCAGAGCGCCCGCTTCGAGGTCGAGCACGCCGACGGCAGCCGCACCTGCCTGCTGGACACCCAGAACTACGACTTCAACTGGCAGCGCAGCTACGAGCTGCTCAAGCCGGTCAACGTGGGCGAGGGCGACACCCTGCACCTGAGCTGCACCTGGGACAACCCCACCGACCAGACGGTGGCCTGGGGCGACGGCACCGACGACGAGATGTGCCTGGCGATCTCCTACATCACCCAGCAGGTCGCCGAGTAGCGTCGCTGGCGCCTACTCATCGATGGGGCGCAGCGCCGCCTTGGCGTGGCGCCGCTTGGGTCCCCCGCCCGTGGCCCAGAGCAGCTTGAGCAGGCGCGCGCGGTTGCCCGTCCAGGGCGCCAGCCACTGCTCCTGCTGCGCACGGGTGACCTCGCTGGCGGGATCGATGCCGGCGAGTCTGTGGGCCAAGAGGGCCGGGAGGTTGTAGTCGCCCCAGGGGACCGCATCGGCATGCCCCAGCCCCTGGATCCCAGCCATGCCCACGCTCCACTCGCCGATCCCGGGGACGCTCAGGAGCAATTCGCGGGCCTCTTGCTCCGGGAGCTCGGCGGCGGGCAGCAGGCGGGAGGCGCAGAAGGCGAGCTCGTGCAGGGTCCGGGCCTGGAAGCCCAAGACGCCGAAGGAGCGCAGGCGGGCCGTGCTCACGCGGGCCAGGGCGCGGGGAGCCACGGGCAGGAGCAGGTCGACGGGGCCGGGGGCCGGCTCGGAGAGGGCGCGGGTCATCAGGCGCATGGCGCGCACCTTCTCGACGTCCTGCACGAGTTGGCCGAGCACGATGGGCACCAGGGTCTCGAAGGGGTTCTGGTGCCGGGGCATCCGCATCCCGGGCCGGCGCCGCTGCAGCTCGCGGACGACGGGGTGGCCCGGATCCCAGTCCCAGCCCTGGTCCCAGAGGCCGCTTAGGCCCTCGGCCCGCTCGGCACACCACCCGGCACCTGGGCCCCACGCCAGAAAGTCCAACTGATCGGCCGAAGCGAGGTGAACCGCCCACGTGGCGGGGCCCGCTGGCGTCCGGGTGGCCTTGGCGAAGTGCGTGCGCCCCTTCTCCAGCGTGGGATCCGAGCGCGTCAGCTTGAGGTTGGTCCCGCGCAGATCGAAGGGCCCCTGGATGGGCAGGGAGCGGCGGGCGTCCGGGCGCATCTCAGGGCCGGCTCATCTCAGGTTCTGGATGGCCTGGTCCAGGGCGTCCGCGCAGGCCTCGGGCCCGACGAAGGGGGCGCCGTGACCCGGGATCAGCGCGCGCAGCTCCGCGGTCTTCTGGGCCTCCAGCCAGTCGGCGTACTGAGGGGCGCTGGACATGCCCAGCAGGCGGCCCAGGCGGGAGATGCCCACGATGCCGGTGGAGCCGGTGATGTAGCGCATCAACAAGCCGGTGAAGCCGCCAAAGTGCTCGGGCAGGTTGAAGAAGGTGTCGGTGAACACCAGGGCGTGGCCGCCGTCGCTCCCGGGGACCTTGTAGACCAGCTCCAGGGGCTTGAGACCGCCGCCCTGCAGGCACTCGGTGCCCAGCGCGGGCAGCCTGTCCTCGCAGGCGCCATCGGTCTTGATGACTTTGTCCACCTGCTGGCGTGCGGCGGTGGGGGCCAGGACTTCGAGGGCCGGGAAGCGCTCCTTCCAAGCCTGCGCGTCCATGCGGTGGAAGCGGTTGGGGACCACCAGGACGCGGGGCTCGCCGAGCTCCAGCAGGATGTCCATGGCGGGCTCGTCCAGGTTGATGGCCGAGTGGATGCAGAGGCCGCCGTCAGGGAGGGCCCAGATCGCCATGGTGCGGGGGAGGGGGTTGCCGCCGGGCAGGGTGCCCTGGACCTGCCAGATGCCTGGAATGACCGGAGAGACGGGGGAGTGGGGGAGGGTCTTCCAGGCCATGGGCTCAGCTCTCCTTGCCCGGGTAGAGCGTCAGCGCGCGCTGGCACTCGGGGCACTGGTCGTTCATCTCGTCCGCGGCCTTGCCGCCGTCCAGGGTCGTGTCCTTCTTGCAGCCGGGGCAGGCGACCTGGATCTGCTCGACCTTGGTGTCCACCGACCAGATGGTCCACGCGACGTAGGCGACCACCGCGCCCACGGGCAGGGTGATGATGACGTGGGGACCGAAGAAGATGGTGGGGGGCACCATCAGCAGCAGGGCGATGAAGGCGACGCCGGCGGCCTTGGGACCGCGCTGGCTGACGGGCACGGGGACGAGCTGGCCCTGACCGGGCGCGGACTTGCCGGTGTCCGGGGTCTTGACCAACACGGGGATGGGGCCGGGCTGCAGATCGGAGAGGCTCATGGGCTGCCTGGGGTTGCGGCCGACTCGGCCTGGAGCATGCGGAAGAAGCGGTCGCTGCCTTCTTCGGGGCCGAAGGGGCAGTCCAGTCGCTGCACATCGTCCCTCACCCACACGGACTCGGGGGCGTCCTGGGGACCGTCGTACCCGACCTCGGCGCCAGCGAGGACAACCGTGCCCGCGCTGAGCTCGTCGTCCCAGCGGGTGAGCGCGCCGTCCACTACGATGCAGCCGCTGGAGCCGTCGGCCCACTCGGAGTGGTCGTGGTAGAGCTGGGGGGTGTCGCCGGGCGCCAGGATCTCCCAGCGGCGCAGCTCGGAGAGGCGCCAGGACTCGGTCTCGACGCCGGAGGTGAGCTGTTTGGGGGACGTGGTCGCCATCAACGCGGAGTTGAGGGTCAGGCCGGCGCAGAGCAGCGCGACCAGGCCCAGCCCGGCGATGAGGGAGGCGTAGAAGAGCAGGCCGAAGCTGGCGCAGCCGATCCTGCCCTTGTCGTCTTCGACGGAGATCTCGCGGTCGGGGTGCAGGTAGCGGGCCATGAGCGCCCCTCTATCCGATCCCGGCCCTGCCGGTTAGGGTGGGCCGCCTGCGCCGGGAGCCCCCCATGAAGTCCAACGAGACCGCCGCCACCGCCCCCTCGATCGCCCCGTCGGTCGAAGAGACCAGCGAGCAGCAGCCCACCCGCAAGGGGCAGCGCGTGCGCCTGGAGAAGCGCCTGATGCGCGAGATCGGGAAGCTCAACGGGGACTTCAACCTGATCGAGCCCGGCGACCGCATCATGGTGTGCCTGAGCGGCGGCAAGGACTCCTGGGTCCTGCTGCACCTGCTGCGGCGAATCAAGGAGCGCGCGCAGCTCGACATCGAGCTCGTGGCCGTGAACCTGGATCAGATGCAGCCCGGGTTCGAGCAGCACCGGATCTCCGACTACCTGGACGAGCACGGCTACACCTACAAGATGCTGCAGCGGGACACCTACAGCATCGTGCTGGACAAGATCCCCGCCGGCAAGACCTTCTGCAGCCTGTGCTCGCGCCTGCGCCGCGGCATCCTGTACTCGGCGGCGGAAGAGCTGGGCTGCAACAAGATCGCCCTGGGCCACCACCGCGACGACCTGATCGAGACGGCGATGCTCAACCTGCTCTTCTCCGGGCAGCTCAAGAGCATGCCGCCCAAGCTGTTCGCGGACGACGGCAAGAACATCGTGATCCGCCCGCTGGCCTACAGCGACGAGGGCGAGATCGCCGAGTACGCGCAGCTCGTGGGCTTCCCCATCCTGCCCTGCAACCTCTGCGGCAGCCAGAAGAACATGCAGCGCCAGGAGGTCAAGGCGCTGATCGGTCGGCTCCACGCCCAGAACAACAACGTGAAGGGCAACATGCTGGCGGCTCTGAGCAACGTGCGCGTCAGCCACCTGCTGGACAAGGAGCTGCTGGCCCTCAAGGGGCACGAGAACGGCGGGGTCGGCGACGACGACACGCTGCAGCTTCTCTGAGGCCGGGCATCGGGGTGTGAACGCCCGGCTTTGGGGGGCATCGGGGTGTGAACGCCCGGCTGGAGGGCACTTCTCGGGCGTTCGCTCCAGAGACCCGCGGATCTGCGGGCGTTCGACCCCGGATGCCCAGCATGCGCGGGCGTTCGACCCCGGATGCCCCGTCTGCCCGGGCGTTCGACCCGGGATGCCCCGTCTTCGCGGGCGTTCGACCCCGGATGCCCAGTCTGCGCGGGCGTTCGACCCCGGATGCCCGCTCTCAGTCGCTGGACAGGCAGTAGTCGCCGCTGGTGGAGAAGCCCGACGGGCAGCTCCCGCCCTTGGGCACGGCGAGTCGCGCGCTGGAGCTGGCCAAGCAGTAGTCACCGCTGGTCGAGTACCCCGAGGGGCAGCTCCCCACCTTGACCACGGCGTAGCGCGCGCTGCTGCCCGGGATGCAGTAGTCGCCGCTGGTGGAGTAGCCGGAGGGGCAGGACCCCGTGCGCGGCAGGGCCCGCGGGCTCATGTCGGTGTGCGCGGGCGCGCTGGATGACTGCAGGCAGTAGTCGCCGCTGGAGGAGTAGCCGGAGGGGCAGGACCCCGTGCGCGGCAGAGCGTGCGTCGCGCTGGAGCCCGCCAGGCAGTAGTCGCCGCTGGAGGAGTAGCCGGAGGGGCAGGACCCCGTGCGCGGGACGGCGTAGCGGGCTGAGCTGCCGGGGTTGCAGAAGTCGCCGCTGGTCGAGTAGCCGGAGGGGCAGGACCCGACCCGGGCCACAGGTTGCGCGGGGGGCGGGGTCAAGAAGAGGGGGAAGAGCAGGAACATGGGCGGTCTCCGGGGGGACAACGGCCAGCGGCGGCGGGGCTTACAGGCTCAGGCCGCCATCCACTACCAGCTCCGCGCCGGTCACCCATTCGGCCTCCAGCAGGTAGCGCACGGCGTCGCCGACCTCCTCCGGGCGGCCCAGGCGACCCAGGGGGTGCATGCGCCGGAAGTCTTCGAGCTGCGCACTGACATCGCTGCCCGGCCAGCGCGGGACGCGGGTCATCGCGGTGGGAACGATCCCGGGAAGTACGGTGTTCACCCGGAGTTTTGAGTGGGCGAGCTCCATCGCGCCGGTCTGGCAGATCGACTGCATGGCTGCCTTGGCCGCAGCGTAGGGCCCCTTGCCCGGGGCGCTCCGGCGTCCCAGGGTGGAGGAGATGCCCACAAAGCAGCCCCCCTTGGGCGCCTGGGCGGCCCAGTCCCGCATCAACAGGCCGGTGGCGACCGCGTGCAGGGCGAAGCAGTCCGAGAAGTGGTGGGCCTGCCAGTCCGCGAGCGGGACGTTGGCGTCGTTGCCCGCGCAGTGGACCAGGTGGGTCAAGGGGCCGGCTGCGTGGACCAGGCCTTGGGGGTTCACCAGATCCCACACCAGCCCCCGCACACCCAGGGACTGCTCGGCATCGGCGAGGACCGACTGGCGCCGACCACACACCACCACCTCAAAGCCGGCCTCCACCAGCACGCGGCTGATGCCCAGGCCGATGCCCGAGGCGCCTCCAGTGACCAGGACGCGGGCGCTCATGGGGTGCGCTCGGGACGGGGCAGGGTGACCTCGTCGGTGGGCTGGAATGGCGGGGAGTCCAGGCAGAGGATGCTGGCGGGATGGGCCGCGGTGTTGCGGTACCCATGCGCCAGCTCCTTCTCCCACTCAAAGACCGTCCCGGGCTCCAGCGGGGTGTCGGGGCCGTCGTGGATCCAGCCGACCAGGCCGGGGCTGAGGACCAGCTCGGCTTCGCGCATCACGCGGTGCAGGTGGTGGGGGATCTGCGCGCCGGGCGCCACGTTCAGGCGGTAGAGGCCCAGCAGGCGGGTCTGGGCGATCACGTCGACGTCCCCCCAGGCGTTCTGCTCCTGGGTGAACTGCAGCTCGTCGGCGTCGGCGCTGAGGGTGACCGTGGGGGTGGCCTGGCCGGGGAGCACGCCGAACTTGGTCAGGTGCAGGCTGGCGCTCAGCGCGCGGGGGCGGGTGGAGCCGGGGGGCGGCGGGGCCAGGAGGTAGCGCAGGAGCACGGTGGCGGC
>JAZAMN010000047.1:0-85338 GCA_036229005.1 Myxococcota bacterium | reverse complement strand
GGCGCCCCCCCCAAGTCGGCTGCCACCAACACTGGAGCTTGGAAGCACGCCATCGCCGGTCGCCAGTCGCCGGTGGCCGGTCGCCGCGTTGGGGGAGGACGGCTGGGAGGCGATGCGTACTGTTCCGCCGCCCGTTGCGCTTAACCCCAACCTAGAAAGACGAAGACCGGCTTTGATCCGTCTCGGCGACCGGCGACCGGCTACCGGGGACCGGCATGACGTCGAGGCTCTCGTGGGTCCTGGGTGCCCCTGGTGGGCGATGAAATCGTGGCCCGCACGCAGTGCCGGGCCCTCCCCGAGGCGCCCCCCAAGTCGGCTGCCACCAACACTGGAGCTTGGAAGCACGCCATCGCCGGTCGCCAGTCGCCGGTGGCCGGTCGCCGCGTTGGGGGAGGACGGCTGGGAGGCGATGCGGACTGTTCCGCCGCCCGTTGCGTTTCACCCCAACCTATAAAGACGAAGACCGGCTTTGATCCGTCTCGGCGACCGGCGACCGGCGACCGGGGACCGGCATGACGTCGAGGCTTTCCTGGGCCCTGGGTGCCCCTGGCGGGCGATGAAATCGTGGCCCGCACGCAGTGCCGGGCCCTCCCCGAGGCGCCTCCCCAAGTCGGCTGCCACCAACACTGGAGCTTGGAAGCTCGCCATCGCCGGTCGCCAGTCGCCGGTGGCCGGTCGCCGCGTTGGTGGGCGGCTGGGAGGCGATGCGGACTGGGAGGACGGTTCCGCCGCCCATTGCGTTTCACCCCCACCCCGAAAAACGAAGAAACCCGCGGTCAGCAAAGCCACACGGTCCTCTACATGGTGGGGGTAGACGCAGTGGGCGGCTGAAGACCGCGTCGAACTCCCACAGCGCCCCCGCCGCCCGTTGCGTTTCACCCCCACCCCGAAAAACGAAGAAACCCGCGGTCGGCAAAGCCACACGGTCCTCTACATGGTGGGGGTAGACGCAGTGGGCGGCTGAAGACCGTGTCGAACTCCCACAGCCCCCCCGCCGCCCATTGCGTTTCACCCCCACCCCGAAAAACGAAGAAAGCTCCCGTCGACAAGTCGACGGGAGCTTCTTTCGTTTTTCGGATGGTGGGCGATACTGGATTCGAACCAGTGACTTCTACCGTGTGAAGGTAGCACTCTCCCACTGAGTTAATCGCCCAGGAGCCCCAGCCTTATAGCGACCCGCTGTGCCAACGGCAAGGCAATCGGATCGCTTTCGACACGCCCAGCCTGTCCTCGCCGGCGCCTGGATGGCAGAGGGGCTTGGTAGGACCCCGCATTCCGGACGGTGGGCCCCGCTGGCTGCGAGCGCCAAGGGCTATGTTCCTCCCCTGGAGACCCCATGCAGCTCCCGTCCATCCTGGAAGCCCCCCTGCCCGCCCACGCGCCCACGCTGGGGATCAGCGCGGTGATCCGGCGGCTGGAGGAGGCGGATCTGCCCATCTCGCGGCTGGAGCCTGCACCGCCCGACGACCCGGAGCTGGAGTGGGCTCTGGACCTGACCTACGCAGACGAGGACACCGAGCTGCAGCTCCAGGTCTACAAGACCCACACCGACCGCGAGCTGGTGAGCAGCCACGTGGAGCTGGGCTCCCTCCCAGAGGACCAGGCCCAGGCGCTGCTGGCCTGCTCGTCGAGCCTGGGGCTGCGCACGATGCTGGACCCGGTGCATCCCCTGCGGGCCTTCCACATCCAACTCCGCATCCTGGCGCTGATCGCCCCCGAGGCCGCCGGGCTGGTCGACCAGAGCGCGTTCACGGCCCACCCGATGGGCTGGCTGGAGGAGGCGGCGAGCTCCCCGGTGCCGCCCCACCCGCACTCGCTGTGGACCATCCACGCGGTCTGGGAGGACGAGGGCACCTGGCTGCACACCCACGGACTGCACCGCTGCGGCGTCATCGAACTGGACATGGTCGACATCCCCCGCGACCAGGCGGCGAACATGGCCCAGCTCCTGAACACGGCGGCGACGCTGATGCTGGACCACGGGGTCCCCGAGTCCGACGAGCCCTTCGAGGTCGGCCAGGACATGCCCCTGGTGTGGCTGGACGTGGACACCGCCCTGGACAAGCTCGGGCGCGTGCGACACGGCGGCCCCGACGAGCGCGACCCGCTGCACCATCCGCACCGAGGGGTCCTCGCCGTCAAGGAGAAGGGCCTGCTCTGGGGACACAACCACCGCAGCCCGACGCGGTATGCCGAGCAGATGGAGGGCCACCCGCTGCTCTACGTCTCCGACCTGGAGACCGCGCGGCGCACCGCCCTGGCCATCCACCGCTTCGACCGCATGCTGGCGCTGTGGCGAGCGCACCAGGAGAGCCCGGCCCTGCGCTTCCTGGTAAAGCTGGGCATTCCGACCCGGGCCCACGGGCGCGAGCACATCTGGTTCGACCTGCACGGCCTGGGGGAGCGCGGGCTGGACCTGAGCTGCCTGAATCAACCCCACGATGTCCCCTGGCTGCGCGAAGGCGACCGCGGCTGGCACGACACCGAGCTGCTCTCGGACTGGATGATCCTCTGCCCCCTGGGGCAGATCGGACCGGACGCCATCGCACGCATCGAGGCCCTGGTGGCGGATCCAGCCGTTCTCCGCGAGCTGGAGACGATGTTCGAGGATTGAAGAGGACTTCAGCCCAAGCCGACGCGACCGACCTGTGGTCGCCACCAAGACACAGGGAGGGGCACGATGGCGCTCCGAGTCAGCATTCCAATCCTCTTGGGCTGCGCGCCCACCTCGGGCCCCCAGGGACGTGCGCTGCGCAGCGCCGACAGCGGAGACACCGCCGACACGGCCAGCAGCGAGATCGTCTCCCGCCTGGTCGAGGTGCAGGACGCCATCGCCGAGGTGGAGACCGTCAACACCGCCACCACGACCGTCCAGGAGCTCATCCAACAGATGAAGCTGGAGGCCCTGGAGGCCGCGAGCGACACCCGCACGGACGACCTGCGCGAAGACAACCAGTACGCCTACGAGGCCTACGAGGCCGAGGTCGACCGCCTGGCCGTGACCACCACCTACGACGGCACCGTGCTCACCGACGGCAGCACCACCCTGCTGGAGTACCAGTTCACGGACGACACGGCCTCGCCGCCCATCCAGGTGCAGCTCTGTGACCTGCGGCCCAACGTGTTGGGGGTGGACACGGGCAGCGTGAGCCTGGAGCACGTGAACTCGGCCCGCTCGGCGATCGACTCCCTGGACAGCGCCCTGGATGAGGTCGCCGACTGCAGGGGGCACTACCGAGGGAAGCTCGTGGTGCTCGAGGGGGAGCGGGATCACCTCCTGGACCTGCTGGGCACCCCCGACACCGGCGCACCCTGGGACACCGGCGAGGACCTGCGCTACACCGACGACGCCGAGCAAGCCGAGCTGCTCCAGCTCCTGGAGAACGTGCAGGACGGCCTGGAGATCGTCGCCCTGATGGACAACGCGATGGTCACAGTCCAGGACGCGCTGGCCGAGATGCACGCGCTCGCCGAGGCCTCCGACCAGGACGGCCTGAGCGCCAGCGACCGCACCCTGCTGCAGGACGGGTTCGCCGAGTACGCCGACCTGATCGACACCATCTCCGCGAACACCGAGTACGAACGCATCGCGCTCGCGGACGGCACCAACACCGTCCTGGACGTGCAGGTCTCCAACTGCAACGCCACCACCTGCCGCTACACCCTCAAGCTGAGCGATCTGAGCGCCTCCACCCTGGGCGTGGACACCGGCAGCGTGGGCGTCTCCACCCGGAAGCTCGCCTCCTCCAGCACCTACCTGTTGGAGGACAGCCAGGACCACGTGGCCGGGCTCCAGGTGCGCCTGGCCGAGCAGCAGAGCGTGCTCGAGTCCTACGAGACCGCCATCCAGACCCTGCTCGCCGCCGAGTGAGCCCCAAACCCTAGCACCGCTCTTCTCTGAGCAGGAGGGGCCCCATGGCGCTCCGAGTCACCATCCCCATCCTCTTGGGCTGCACTCCCGAAGGCGGCCTCCAGGCCACGCCCCTGGAGGCCTTGCCCTCCAAGGAGTCCTCCTCCACCAGCGAGGACACCACGGCCCTGAGCGCGGAGCTCGACCAGGTGCAGGAGGCCCTGGACACCCTGGACACGGCCGCCACCGCCGCCGAGCGCATCCAGACCCTGGTGGAGCGCATGCGCGTGCTCGCCCTGGAGGCGGCCAGCGAGACCATGGACGACTCGGTGCGGGACCAGCTCGACGACAACCTGCAGGCCTACTCCTTCGAGGTCGACCGCATCGCCACGACCACCGCGGTGGACGGCACGGTGCTCACCGACGGCAGCACCACCCTGCTGGAGTTCCAGTTCGTGGACGACACCGCCAGCCCTCCGGTCGTGCTCAACCTCTGCGATCTCACCGCATCCACCATCGGCGTGGACACCGGGAGCCTGAGCATCAGCGCCACTGCGTTCGCTCGGACCGGCCTGGACACCATCGACACCGCCCTGGACAGCGTCGCCCACTGCCGGGCCAACTACGCCGCCAAACGCCGCGTGCTGGAGAGCATCGAGGCCGACCTGCTGGAGGCCCTGGACGAGCCCCAGGACACCGGCGCCGACTGGGACACCGGCGGCGACTTCCGCTACCGGGAGGCCGCCGAGGACGCCCAGGTGGCCCAGGTCCGGGAGAACATCCACGACGGCCTGGAGCTCATCGACCTCATGGACGCCGGCGCCACCCAGATCGAGGCGCTGATGGACCTGATCCGCGCCCTGGCCGAGGAGTCCGCGGAGGCGGGCCACAGCGCCGACGAGCGCGCCGTGCTGAACCAGGCGATGGCCGACGCCTCCCACGCCATCGACAAGGTCAGCTCCACCCTGGACTACCAGGGCATCCGCATCGGGGACGGCACCACCACGCAGCTCGAGGTCCAGACCGGGCTAAACAACAGCGCAAACGACCGGGTCACCATCAGCCTGCCCGATCTGACCGCCAGCGCCTTGGGCGTCGACACCGGCAGCATCGACATCAGCACCCGAAAGGCCGCCACCCAGACCCTCAGCCGGCTGGACTACGCGCTGGAGTCCGTCGCGGCGGGGCGCTCCCGTTACAGCGCCCAGGGCCAGCGCCTGGAGCTCCTGGACGCGTACCTGGAAGCCCTTCTGGAGGACTGAAGGTCTGGCGGCTACCTTGCGGGGCCCCCACCAGAGGACCCCCGCAAAATGATCACCGAGGCCTTCAAGTCCAACTCCCTGGCCCTGCTGCACTGGCAGGTCAAGAACGCAGCGGTCTACGGCGCCACCGGCCTGGCGGCCTGGGTGCTCATCGAGCCCATGGGCCAGCACTTCATGGAGATCCCGGTCACCCCCATCTCCATCATGGGCGCCGCCATCGGAATCTTCGCCTCCTTCCGGGCAAATCAGGCCTACGACCGCTGGTGGGAGGGCCGCAAGCTCTGGGGCCGCCTGATCAACAGCTCCCGCCACTTCTGTGACCAGGCACGCCACTACGTGGGCCCCAAGGACGCCGACCTGGCCGAGCGCCTCACCCTGCGCCACGTGCTCTACGTGCACACCCTGCGCTGCCTGCTCCGCAACCAGGACCCCTTCCTGGACCCCGACTTTGTGCGCAGCGCCAAGGACCTGGACCCGCCCCAGGGCAGCACCAACCTCACCCACGCCCTGCTGGACGCGCAGCTCGCCGAGCTCACCGCCTTGAGCGACCAGGGCCGCCCGGACGGGCACCGCCTGGAGTCCCTGGACCGCACCCTGATGGACCTGCTCAACATCCAGGGCGGCTGCGAGCGCATCAAGGGCACCCCCCTCCCCCGCGGCTACGGCTTCATCCTGGAGGCGCTCATCCGCCTCTTCTCCGTGCTGCTGCCCTTCTCCCTGGTCCACGACCTGCACTGGGTCGCCATTCCCCTCAACGTGCTGGTCTGCCTCTCCTTCGCCCTGATCTCCGAGGCCGGCCGGGTGCTCGAAGACCCCTTCTCGCTCTTCTACAACGGCCTCCCACTGCACAACCTCTCCATCAAGATCGAGCGCAACCTGCGCGAGCGCCTCGGCCTGCCCCTGCCCCCGCCCGTGCTGGCGGACGGCAAGGGCGTGTTGATGTAGGAGCCCCGGATGTCCGAGCTCGTGGTCTACGGCCTCCCCGGCCCCGCCCCCCTCTGCAGCGCCAGCCCCTACGTGCTCAAGCTGTGCACCTGGCTGCGCGAGGCGCAGATCCCCTACCGCTACGAGATCCCCAGCGGACCGCCCGGCTCCCCCAGCGGGAAGGTCCCCTACGTGCGCCTGCCTGACGGCACCCTGCTGGAGGACAGCCACGTCATCATCGAGCACCTGGCCCGCTCCCACGGCGTGCCCGGCCCGGTGGATCCCGCCCAACACCCCAGCGCCCACGCCGCCCTCCGCCTGGTCGAGGACAGCCTCTACTGGACCCTGATCTGGGAGCGCTGGTGCACAGACGCCGGATTCGCGGTGGTCAAGGCGGACTACTTCACCCACATGCCCGCCTGGGTGCGCCCCGTGGTCGCCACGATGGTCCGCCGCCAGGTGCGCGGTCTGGCCAAGGCCCAGGGCATCAGCCGCATGCCGGAGTCGCTGATCCTGGCCCGTGCGCGGGCGGATCTCCTCGCCTTGGCCGGCCTGCTGGGTGACCAGGCGCGCTTTGTCCCCGGGCCCAATGAGGTGGACGCGAGCGTGTTCAGCACCCTGGCCCAGCTCCTCGTCCAGCCCCCGGAGTGCGCGGGCGCAACCCTGCTGGACCCCCACCTCACCCTGCGGGCCTACCACGACCGGATCCAGGCCGACTGCTGGGGCTGAGTTCGTTGACAAGCCCGCTTGGACCGGGGCAGCTTGAGCCCCCACCAAAGGCTCCCTGTGCCCCTGATCTGGCTGCTCGCCGCCTGCAAATCCCCTCCCACCGTGGACAGCGACACCGGCACCGCGCCCATCTCCGACATCTGCGACGGCCTGGACGACGACGGTGACGGCCGCATCGACGAAGACGCCCCCACCCAGACCTGGCACGCGGACCTGGACGGCGACGGCTTCGGAGACCCCGCGGCGCCCCACCTGAGCTGCGCGCAGCCCAGCGACCACGTCCAGGACGACAGCGACTGCGATGACACCCAGGCCAGCGTATTCCCCGGGGCCGACGAGATCTGCGACGGGATCGACGAGGACTGTGATGCCCTCATCGACGAGTCCCCCACCGACGGGGCCTCTTGGTACGCAGACCTGGACGGGGACGGCTTTGGCGCCGGCGAGGCCACGCTGAGTGAGACCTGCGAGCCCCCTCCCGAGGGCTACAGCTTCTCCGACACGGACTGCGACGACGGCGACGCGAGCATCCACCCCGACGCCACCGAGATCTGCGACGGCGTCGACAACGACTGCGACGCCGGCACCCCCGAGAGCGGGCTGGCCACCTTCCAGCCCCAGGACGGCGGGCCGCTGCAGGACTGGAGCGGCACCATGGCCCGCAGCGCGCCGGTGCAGAACCTGGTGGTCGACGAGCCCGGGACCCTGGCGCTGTGTCCGGGGATCTGGTTCACCACCTTCCGCGTGCGCGCGGACTTCACCCTCCAGGGCGTCGGCGAGGGGGTCCAGCTCCACGGGAACAACGACAGCCCTCTGCTGGTCCTGCGCCAGGACGGCCTGAGCGTGGTGGCCGCGGACGTCGAGCTGCGCAACGGGAGCGCTGTTGGGGTGGTCGCCGCGGAGTACTCGGCGGGCGGCGCGGTCGAGTGCAGCGGGGAGAGCGGGCTGAGCCTGGAGCGCGTCGAGATCCGCGACTCCACGGCCGATGTGGGCGGCGCCATCTGGGTCGCCGGAGGCTGCGCGCTGAGCGCGAGCGCGGTGCTCCTGCACGACAACCTGGCGGGCCACTACGGCGGCGCCCTGGCCGTGACCGAAGGCAGCGCCTTGGTGCAGGACGCCTCCCAGATCGAGAGCAACCAGGCGCCCTATGGCGGGGCCGGCGCGGTGCTCGGCGCGGACAGCAGCCTGGAGCTGCTGGACAGCCAGCTCTACGACAACTTCGCCGACGAGAAGGGCGGCGCGCTGATCGTGGAGCAGGGCCAGGTCGTCTGCACCGGGGACCCCAGCCTCGCCGCGGGGCTCTGGGACAACTCGGCCAGCGACGGCGGCGGCGTCTGGCTGGACCAAGGGGCGACCCTGGAGTCCAGGAGCTGTGACTGGGGCACACTGGGCTCGGACAACAACCCGCAGGACCTGGAGATCCTCTCCGACAGCGTCGACCGCCGCTGGGGCGATGACGTGACCTTCTCCTGCGATGACTCGGGCTGCCAATGAGCGACACCTCCCGCCGCACGCTGATCCATGCCTCGCTTGCATCCCTGGGTGCTGCGGCCCTGTCGGGGTGCGCCCCCGGTGGACGCGGTGAGCCCAGCTTGTTGGGACTCCGCGAGCCCCCTCCCCTGGACACCGGCGGCTGGGGGGACACGGCCCTGGAGACCCCGGGGAGCTGCTCGGACACCCCCGCGTTCGCCGAGGGCCCCTACTATCGGGACGACGCCCCCGTGCGCGCCGACCTGCGCACCGCCGGGGAGACCGGGACCGTGCTGCGCCTGCAGATGGAGGTGCGCTCCGCCCGGGACTGTCGGCTGCTGCCCGACGCCATCGTGGACTTCTGGCACGTGATGCAGACGGGCGTCTACGACCTGGAGACCGAAGACATGCACTACCGCTGTCGCCTGCGCACCGGCTACGACGGGCGCGTCGAGGTCACCACCCTCAAGCCCATCTCCTACTACACGGACACGGGCAAGCTGATGCCCGCGCACTTCCACATGAAGGTGACCGCGGACGGCCACGAGGCGCTGACCACCCAGCTCCGCTTCCTGAACGACCCCGACGACGACGGCCAGCTCCCCACCGAGCTGATGCTCAACCCCAGCACCGCCGCGGACGGCAGCCTGGACGCCAGCTTCACCTTCGTGCTGGAGCCCTCTTGAGGCTGGCCTGGGCGCTGCTGCTCTCCTGCGTGCGTCCGCCCACTGCCACCGGTCCCCAGAGCGCCCCCGCCCTGCCGGTGGTCCAGACCCTCAAGGTGCTGCCGCCGGAGGGTGTGCGCCTGGATCCCAGCGGCCTGGCGCGCTGGCAGGGACAGTGGATCACCGTCTCCGACAAGGTGGACGGCGTCTACCGCCTGGTCCCAGAGGGCGCTGATCTGCGGGCCGAGGCCATGGCGCTGGAGCTGCCGGATCCCACCGGGGGGACCTCGCCGGCGGGCAGAGTGCAAGCCTGTGGTGGTGCGGCCGGGCGCTTTGACCTTGAGGGCGTGGCGGTCTGTGGATCCAGCCTCCTGCTCGTCTCCGAAGCGCAGAACTCCCTGTTGCGCGTGGATGCTCAGGGCGCCCAGCAGCTCCGCCTGGACCTGGACGCGGTGAGCGCGGACACCCAGCCGGCCCTGGGACCTCGCTGCGGCTGGGGCAACGCGGGCCTGGAGGGGGTGGCCTGCGCGGGGGAGCGGATCTGGGTGGCCAAGGAGCGCGAGCCCCGCCTCATCTACCAGGTGGCCCCCGACGGCTCTGTGCAATCCCTGCTCGGCGAGGACATCGCGGCCCAGGACGCCCCCGGCAAGGCCGGCATCCGCGGCGCGTTCTGGCCCAGCTACTCGGACCTGTTCGCGGTGGATGGGCGGCTCTACGCCCTGGAGCGCCACAGCCACTCGGTGCTGCGCCTGGACCCGGAGACCGGCGCGCTGGAGCAGCGCGTGGCCTTGGACTTCGAGGAGGCGGCCCTCTACGACTACAGCGAGCCCTACGGCCTGGCAGAGGGTCTCTTTGTAGACGAGGCGCGGATCTGGGTGCTGCTGGACTCCGGGGCCCACCCCCTGGCCGAGACCGGAGAGCAGGCCGCATTGCTGCTGGCCTTCGACCGCCCCGAGGGCTTCTGAGGGCTCCTGAGGTTCGGCGCGCGCCGGGCTTTGGGTAGACTCGCTCAAAAGCCTCCGGAGCCTTGCCATGTCCCTCGTGTTGTTCCTTGCCCTCAGCGCCTGCCGCAGCGGCGACAAAGAGACCCTCGACACCGCCGCTCTGGTGGTGGACGAAGACGGAGACGGCTTCAACGCCGGCGAGGACTGCGACGACAGCGACGCCTCCATCCACCCCGGCGCCACCGAGATCTGCGACGGGGTCGACAACGACTGCAACGCGCAGATCGACGAGGGCGTGCTCAGCACCTTCTACGTGGACAGCGACGGCGACGGTTTTGGCGGCGGCATGACCGTGGAGGCCTGCGAGCAGCCCGACAACGGAGCCCAGAACGACCTGGACTGCGACGACACCGACTCCACGATCCACCCGGACGCGCCCGAGCGCTGCGATGGCGTGGATCAGGACTGCGACGGGGAGATCGACGAGGAGGTCACCAGCACCTGGTACGCCGACAGCGACGGCGACCTGCACGGCGACCCCGACGCCCCCCTGGAGGACTGCGACCCGCCCGAGGGCTACTCGGCGGTGGCCGACGACTGCGACGACAGCGCATCGAGCGTGCACCCCGGCGCGACCGAGGTCTGCAACGACGTGGACGACAACTGCGATGGCAGCGTGGACGAGGGCCTGGATCAGGTCTGGTACGCCGACAGCGACGGCGACCTGTACGGGGACGCGAGCGTGAGCCTGACGGACTGTGCCCAGCCCAGCGGCTACGTCTCCAACGACCAGGACTGTGATGACAGCAGCAGCCTGTCGAACCCTGGCTCGGCCGAGGTCTGCGATGAGCTGGACAACAACTGCGACGGCAGCGTGGACGAGGGCGTCGAGGACACCTTCTACGCGGACACGGACGGCGACGGGTACGGCGACAGCGCGAGCACCACCAGCGCCTGCAGCGCGCCCAGCGGCTACGCCGACAACGCCCGCGACTGCGACGACAGCGACGCCAGCCTGAACCCCGACACGGTCTGGTACCTGGACTACGACAGCGACGGCTACGGCACCGGCAGCTTCACCAGCAAGAGCTGCACCCAGCCCAGCGGCTACGTCAGCGACAGCACGGACTGTGACGACGCGGAGGCGGCCACCTACCCCGGCGCCGACGAGACCTGCGACGACGCGGACAACGACTGCGACAGCACCGTCGACGAGTCCCCCATCGACGGGAGCACCTTCTACGCGGACAGCGACGGCGACGGCTACGGAGACCCCGACAGCTCCATCGTCGCCTGCGAGGAGGGCTCCGGGTACGTCTCCGACAACACCGACTGCGAGGACGGCGACGCCACCGCCTACCCTGGGACCTCGACGGCCGAGACGCCGGGGGACGGGGTGGACCAGAACTGCGACGGCAACGACGGCTGTGACGACCTGGACTGCGACGCGCTGCCCGACATGGTGCTGGCCGACTACCGCACCAGCAGCAGCTACAACACCAACGTCTACCTGTACTACAACGACGGCGGCGGCTACTCCGACGCCGACCGGGACACCCTGTCCTACGGCTACGGCATCTACGACGTGGACGTCGCGGACCTGGACGGTGACGGCTACCAGGACGTGCTGGGGACCAGCTACTACGACGGGAACTACGCCACCAACAGCGTGATCTGGTGGGGCTCCTCCAGCGGCTACAGCGACTCGGACGTGTCCACCCTGCCCACCCAGGGCGCCCGGCGCGCGGTCATCGAGGACCTGGACCTGGACGGCTACCTGGACGTCGCGTTCGCCAACTACTACGACGGCAGCAGCTACAGCATCGACTCCTACGTCTACTGGGGCTCGGCCTCCGGCTTCTCCAGCTCCAACCGCACGGACCTGGAGACCCTGGGCGCCATCCGCCTGGAGGCCGAGGACCTGGACGCGGACGGCTACCCGGACCTGATCTTCTGCAACCACCGCAGCTCCAGCACGGACTTCACCGTCAACAGCTACGTCTACTGGGGCTCCGCCTCCGGCTACTCGACCTCCAGCCGCAACAGCCTGCCCACCAACGGCTGCCGCGGCCTGGAGACCGGCGACTACGACGGCGACGGCTCGATCGACATCGCCTTCGGTGCCTACCGGCGCACCAGCTCCGACTACAGCACCGACTCCTACGTCTACTACCAGACCACCTCGGGCTACTACAGCACCGGCAGCCGGGAGGCCTTCTCCACGCGGGGCATCATCTCGGTGTCCGACGGAGACTTCGACGGGGACGGGACCACCGACCTGGCCTTCTCGGGGTACTACAACGGGAGCTGGAGCTCGAACACCTACCAGTACGTGTTCATGAACAGCAGCGCGGGCTTCGGCTCGGCCGACACCCTGGGCGGCCGCGGACAGTGGGGCACCGTGGTGAGCGACGTGGACGGCGACGGCTACGACGACCTGCTCTCCGCCCGCTACCGCAGCGGCAGCACGGACTTCACCGTCAACTCCTACCTGTGGTGGGGCTCGTCCACCGGCCTGAGCGACTCCAGCCGCGAGGACATCCCGACCTCCGGCGCCGCCTACGGCACCATCGGCGACATCGACGCGGACGGCTACCCCGAGATCATCTTCGGCAACTACCGGGACAACAGCGGCGTCGGAGAGAACTCCTACGTCTACTTTGGCAGCACCACCTACTCCTGGAGCAGCTCGGCCCGCGACACCCTCAGCACCAAGGGGACCTGGGCCGCGCCGGTGCTGGTGGGCGACGCGAGCTGGTAGTCAGTCCAGGAACTGCACCGTGCCGATCAGCCCCTCCCGCAGGGTGTAGCGCACGAGCACGGTGCCCCCCTGCCGCTCTCCGGTCTCGGCCTCCACGCGGCTCCAGTGCTCCAGGTCCACGCAGTGCGCTCCGTGGGCCAGGCGCTGGGGCACGCTGGCCTTGACCTCGCGGTAGTCGGTCCACAGGCCCGCGTAGCGGGGGCGGAAGTCCTCCATGCCTTCGATGTCGACGCTCCCGTCGGCCTCCAGGACCTGCACCTGGGGGTGGTAGCAGGCGCAGAACGCGTCCAGGTCGCCGCGGTTGTAGGCGTCGAGCTGCCGCTGGGCCAGGGCCTGGATCGGAGAGGGAGGGACGGACATGGGGGACTCCTTGGTGGGCCCCCTAATCCGCTGCAATCCGAGGGCCCAAGGGGCTATGTCGGCTGCAGGAGGTCGACGTGTTCTGGTTGCTCTTGGCGTGCACCGGAGAGATCAGCGGGACAACGCAGGGCGGCGAGGACAGCGGTTCCGCCGACAGCGCGTCCAACACCGACGACACCGGGGCCGGCGTCCAGACGGATCTGCGCCAGGCGGGCCCCTATGCCGTCAACTCGGAGGCCTTGACCTGGTCGCTGAGCTGCGAGGCGGAGACCACCCGCCATTGGCCCGCCGGGGTCAGCGAGCCCCCCGTGGTGCTGCTCTCCCACGGCTTCGCGCGCTCCAAGGAGAACATGGCCGAGATCGCCGAGCACCTGGCCTCCTGGGGCCTGGAGGTCTACACGCCGGACCTCTGCGCGTTCTCCGACCACGCGGCCAACGGCGCGGACCTTGTGGCGGCGGCCGACACCCTGGGCAGACCGGTGGTCTACATGGGCTACTCGGCGGGCGGGCTCGCCTCCGTGCTCGCGGGCGCCCAGGACAGCGGCGCGGTCGGAGTGGTGGGGCTGGACCCCGTGGACAACGACGGAGCCGGCGCCTCAGCCGGCCTCACCCTGCCCTCGCTGGGGCTCTTCGGTGAGCCCGGGGCCTGCAACGCCGAGTCCAACGGGCTGGCCATGTTCCCCCGGCAGCTCATCGCCACCGGGGCCGACCACTGCGACTTCGAGGGCCCCACCGATGGCGTCTGCGAGGTCTTCTGCGATGGCGCCGAGGCCAGCGACGATCCGGAGCGCCGGGCGGCCATCCGCGCCCTGGCCACCGCCGCCGGCCTCGGTCTGCACGGGGACGACGCGCTGCTCGCGGCCTGGTGGTCCCCCGAGGGGGAGTGGGGCAGCCAGCTCGTCGCCGCCGGGCTCTTGCGCGCCGCTCCTTAGGCCGGCGCCCCCTCAGCAGCCCGGTCCGCGGCCCGCCAGGCTCAGAGCCGCATCAGCTTGAGGCGGGCGTGCGCTGGGAAGGGCCCCTCAAAGCAGTCCCCCCCGCCGTCGGCCCAGGAGACCTCGATCTTCTCGATCTCCTCGTGCGCGCCCATCCCCATGAACAGGGCCGGCTGGCTCGCCGAGTAGCTGCCCACTCCGGAGGGATCCAGCGTCGACTCGATGACCTCGCCGGTGGGCAGGAACACCGAGACGCGCGCGCCGACTCCCTGTCGGTTGTTGGACCGCAGATCCTCCAGCTCAACCACCAGCCGGCTCGCCTCCGTCCCCTCTCCGTAGAGCACGTAGGGCGGCTCGTTGGTGTTGAACACGACCACGTCCGGGATCCCGTCGTTGTTCAGATCGCCCCGCGCCATCCCCCGACTCTCGGCCTCGGACGGCTCCCCATGGAGCGCGTCGAAGTCGCTGACTGCGCAGTCCTCCCCTCGGTAGAGCCGGCTGCGCTGATCCGACTGCTGGATGCCGCCCAGATCGAACTCCAGCGCGCTCAGGTTTCCGGTGCTCAGGAGCAGATCCTGTGGGGCGCCGCTCCCTGCCAGATCCACCGCCAGCACGCTCCAGTTCACCCCGGAGACCGCATCGCTCTCCACATCGGCCATGCACCCCAGCACGGCACCGGCCGCGTAGCTCTGGATGGCGCCCCCCGCGCTGGTCACCGCCTCCACCGAGGGCTGCCCGATCTCGCTCTGGACCAGCACCTGCCGCCCGTCCCACTCCAACATCGCGGCCCCCATCGGCGCGACCACCTGCGGCCCCAGCTCCCGCTCGAGCACCCACTGCTCACCATCCCAGCCATAGAGGCGCGTGGGTCTGTTGTCCGGGTGGCTGCCCGGGCTGTAGACGTGGTCGACGCTCTCCAGCAGCACCGGCGACCCATCCAGCCAGAACCAGAGGCTGTGCATCGTCGCGCCCCGGTCGGCGGTGAGGGCCCCCTCGGCGGCGGTGAAGCCCCCCTTCCCGTCCCCAAGCCAGAGCTGGTTGTAGGCCCCGCTCACGTTGGGCAGCAGCCCCCCCGACCCGTCCGGCTCGTAGAAGCCGTACTGTTCGCCGAAGCCCGTGAACCACAGGTCCAGGTCTCCATCCAGGTCCAGGTCCCGGCAGGCAACGTGCAGGTGCGTGTCCCCCGCCACCCAGTCGATGCCGTGCTCCCAGGCCTCCAGCGCGCCGGCGGCGTCCATGCTGTAGATCCCCAGGCCCTCGACCCCCGCCAGGATCAGCTCGGGCCCCCAGTCAGCGTCCAGATCGCAGCTATGGATGGAGGAGACGGAGCCGAGGGGCTCAAAGTCCACCCCGAGATCCCGGCCCACCTCCAGCGCCCCATAGCTCCCGGCAAACCAAAGCATCGGCCCCGCAGTCGAGGACAGACCGACCACGTCCAGCCAGCCATCCGCGTCGAGATCCACCACGGCGCCGCCCAGCGGTGTGTTGCCCGCCGCGTCCTCCTGAGGCTGCAGGGCCAACAGGACCGGATCGCGCAGCGACTGAAAGCCTCCCGCCACAGAGGTGAACGGCGCGCTGCGCAGACTCGCCTCCTGCACCGAGACGGCGGGTTCCACGCTCGAATCCGGAGCGCAGGCGAGAAGCAAGATGCTTGTCAGAATGCTGGACACGGGAGGCCCTCCCCTGTAGAGGGTACACGGCGGACCGTGGATGGTCCAAGTCGGCGGACCCTCCGCGCGCAACTGCGAGAGCGGAAGCACGACAGCCAGCAGACGGCAGATCCGCTGCCGCGAGTAATGTCCCCCGCTGAGGGGGACAAAAGAGACGAGTAGAGATGAGCATGAAGCTGTTTTGTGGCGGCCTGGCCTGGGCAACCACCGACGAGACCCTCCGTGAGGCTTTCGAGAAGTTCGGTCCCGTGACCGAAGCAAAGGTCATCCTCGAGCGCGACACCGGCCGCAGCCGCGGCTTCGGTTTCGTGACCATGGAAGAGGGTGGTGCGGAGGCCATCGAGGCCATGAACGGCGCTGACCTGGACGGTCGCAGCATCCGCGTGAACGAGGCTGAGGAGCGTCGTGGCGGTGGCGGTCGCGGTGGTCGTGGCGGCGGTCGTGGTGGTCACGGCGGTGGTCGCGGCGGCTACGGCGGCGGCGGCGGTGGTCGCGGCGGCTACGGCGGCGGCGGTGGTCGCGGCGGCTACGGCGGCGGCGGCGGTCGTGACGGCGGCGGCTACGGTGGCGGCGGTGGCCGTGACGGTGGCGGCGGCTACGGCGGCGGCGGCCGCTGGTAGTCCATCCTACTGGCAGAGAGCCCCGGCATCGCCGGGGCTCTTCTGCTCTGGGCCTTTTGGGTACGGGCCCTCTTGGTGCTGAGCCTCCCCTGCAGGAGGCTTCTTTTGTGCCTCAGCGGGCCAGCAGCTCGTCGCAGCTCAGGGGGCCAGGCAGCTCCCGCAGGATGAAGTCGCCCAGGGTGGGCGTGAGCGGCGGGGGCTCGCTCAGCAGCTTGTGGTCGGAGCCCAGGAGCACCTGCTCGAAGTCCGCGAACGAGGTCTGCCCCCGCCACACACCGGGCTCCACCTCCACCCCTCGCAGCGTCGAGCGGGTGCGCTGAGCGACCAGCAGGGTGACCTGGCCCAGCAGCGGGATCTCCAGGATGATGGAGACCCCCGGGGCCTCGTCCTGGTCCGAGTCCAGGACCCCGGGGTGCCCCAGGTGGTTGGGGAAGCCAAGCTCCGGGTCGTAGCCCACGGCCACCTCCCCCATGTCCAACTCCAGGCTCTTGCCTTCGGGCTCGAAGGGGTACTGCAGCTCTGGGAGCGCCCCCAGGAAGCCCTCGGAGAGCCGGGTCTTGCCCATCTCCGCGTCCACGTGGACCGCACAGGTCTTGTGCGTGGCCACCCCCTCCTCCACCTCCAGGATGGCCCGCGACTCGGTCACCGAGCGCACCTGCCCGATGATGGGGACGTAGGCGACCGTCGCCATCCGGAGGGTGAGCAGGTAGGTCATCAAATCCACCTCAGGGGGGGCTTGGGGCCGGTGAAATAGGGTAGCAGCGGCGAGTTGCTGCCCATGCGCTGGATGCGCATGTTGACGAAGGGCCGCATCCAGGGTCTGTCCAGGCGGTCGGGGACCACCAGCTCACCCCAGCCGGCGCTGCGCTCCCCAGCGTGCTCCAAGGTCACCGGGTGTCGCAAGTAGAAGGGGCTGCGGTCCACGGGCGCCCCCTGTTCGACCACCCAGGGGCCCTCGTCTGTCTGCAGGGTGAGCTGACGGGCCCAGCGGCGCCCATAGCGATCCCGGGTCCACCCCTGCGCCTCCACCCGCGCCTCCAACTGCAGGAGCTGCCCGTCCCGCTCGAGGAACACCTTGCTGACGGGGTGCGTGCCCTCGACCAGGTACCAGATGACGAGCTGCCCCTTGTGGGCGGCGCGCCCCCAGACCCAGGAGTCGATGCCCAGCCCGTCCAGCGGCTGCAGGCTGTAGTTGCGGTCCCTGTACAGGGCGCCCTTCAACTCCGCGCTCCAGTCCCCCACCCTCAGCCTGGCCTCGCCGGCGCCAAGACCTCCCAGAGGTCCCCAGCCATGTACAGCCTTTGTGGTGGACCCAGGGATGGCGAGGGCCGGGTTGTGCCCCAGGATCCGTCCGGTCAGCCGCCCGTGGGGGGTGGGGAGCTGGAGCTCCGCCGAGAACGCGCTGCCGCCAGGGCCGGTGCTCTGGGTGATCCAGCAGTCCCCCAGGCGCCAGCCCTCGGGCAGGATCTCACCGTCCGGCAGCTCCGTCACGAGCTGGTACTCCACCTGTCCATCCTTGTACACACTCAGGGCCAGCCCCGGCCGCTCCCGGGGCAGACCGGGGGCCGGGAGGAAGGGCAGCCCGAAGGACCAGATCAGCACCAGACCGTCCCCGGAGTGGTCCACGAGGTCCAGATACCACCAGACGAATGCCCCGCTTTGACCGAGAATCTGCGCAGGGATGAGGTCATCGGTCTTGAGGAGGTCGAGCACCGGAGTCCGCCAGGGCTGGGGGGCGTTGGATCAACTTTTCGCTTGCACTTGCCGGGCCCGTACATACCATGTACAACATGTACATGCCCAAGAAGTTCCATGACCTCATCGTCGTCGGCAGTGGCCCCGCAGGGCTGGCCGTCGCCCAGGCTGCGCGCCAGGAGGGCATGGACGTCCTCTGTATCGCCCCGACCCCGCGGAAGCCCTGGACCCAGCGCCTCTGTGCCTTCGAGACGGAGCTCCCGGAGGGCCTCCCCTTCGCCCGCCGCTGGGCCCGGAGCCGGGTCTACCTGCCCGGCGAGCGCTTCTTGGACCGCAGCTATGTACAGCTCGACAACCTGAGCCTGCAGGCCCAGCTCAGCGAGGGCCTGCGCTTCGCTGAGGAGGCGGCCACCGAGGTGGTGCATGGCAGCGAGACCAGCCTGGTCGGCACCCACCGGGCGCGGCTGGTCGTGGACGCCTCGGGGAGCGACCCGGTCCTCCTGCGGGTCCCGCGGAAGCCCCCCTCCGGCGTGCAGAGCGCCTGGGGCTGCGTGATCCACTGCAAGCACGGGATGGACCCCGGCACCGCCAGCTTCATGGACTTCCGGGACGCCGCCGCCGAGCACCCGACCTTCGCCTACGTGCTCCCCTTGAGCGAAGACGCGGTGTTCGTCGAGGAGACCTCGCTGATCGCGCGGGATCCCCTCCCCCTGCCGCTGCTCAAGGCGCGGCTGGAGAGGCGCCTTGCGTCCCTGGGCCTGCAGGGCCTGCGCAGCGAGAACGAGCACGTGTACATCCCCATGGGCACGCCTCTGCCTGCGCCCCAGCGCGCCGTCGGGTTCGGCGCGGCAGCCGGCTTTGTACACCCCGCGACCGGCTACTCCGTCGCGACCTCCCTCCGCCTGGCCCCCGCCCTGGCCAAGGTCCTCGCGCAGCCCGGCAAGCCCGAGCAGATCAGCGCGGAGGCCTGGGAGCTGATCTGGCCGGAGGACGCCCGCCGCGGCCGCCGTCTGCACGCCTGGGGCGCCCGCACTCTGCTGTCCCTGGACGGACCGGGCCTGCAGCGCTTCTTTGGGCAGTTCTTCGAGCTCCCGGGGCCCCTGTGGTCCCGCTACCTCAACCCGGTGGCCTCGCCGGTGGAGCCGATGTTGCGGCTCTTCGGACAGGCCGACCTCTCCATGCGTTGGACCCTGGTGTCCGGCTTTCTGGGAGCCGCATGACCCTCACCGAGACGACCCTCAGTCCCCTGCAGGCCGTCGAGGCCTTGATGCACCGCCTCTGCGGTCTGGGGCCCCTCTCCCCCATGGCCCGGGAGCACCTGCGCTCCGGCGGACGGCGCACCCGCGCCAAGCTCGCTCTGGGCGCCGCGGAGGCCCTCGAGGTCCAAAACGCCGTCCCCTGGGCCGCGGCCTGTGAGCTGCTGCACAACGCCACCCTGGTCCACGACGACCTGCAGGACGGCGACCGGGTGCGCCGCGGCCACCCCACCGTCTGGGCGCAGCACGGCATGGCGCAGGCCATCAACACCGGCGACTTGCTGCTGATGCTGCCCTTCATGGCCGTCGCCCAGCAGCCCGCCACCCCCGAGCAGAGCGCCGCCCTCAGCGAGGTTCTCGCCCGCCGCGCGGTCCTCTGCGTGCAAGGGCAGGCCCTGGATCTGGACCTCCCCGAGCAGCGCGTGTGGCGCATGGAGGACTGGATCCAGGCGGCCATCGGCAAGTCCGGGCAGCTCTTGGCCCTCCCCGTCGAGGGCGCCGCCATCCTCGCAGGTCGCGCCGACGCCGCCGCCCTCGGGGAGCACTTCGCCGAGGCGGGGGCGCTCTACCAGCTCGTCGACGACCTGGTGGACCTCTACGGCGAGAAGGGCCGCGATGAGCGGGGCTGCGATCTGCGCGAGGGCAAGGTGAGCGCGCTGGTGATCCGCCACCTGGAGCTCGCCCCGGCCGACCGCGACTGGCTGCGCGCCGTGCTGGCCGCGCCCCGCGACGAGACCCGCGCCGAGGACATCGAACGCGCCTCCCAGCGCTTCAAGCAGAGCGGCGCCGTCGACAGCTTGATGGAGGACATCGCCCAGCGCCGCGACGCCCTCGATGACCCCACCCTCCCCGAAGGCCTGCGGCGCATCGCCCAGGCCCTCGCCTTGCGTTGTACCCGTGACCTGGAGACCCTGCGATGAGCACCTCGAACACCCCTGGCAACAAGGCCATCGTCATCGGCGCGGGCTTCGGAGGCCTCGCCGCCGCGCTCCGCCTGCTGGCCCGCGGCTACGACGTCGAGATCTTCGAGGCCAACGAGCAGCCCGGCGGCCGCGCCTCCGTGTACCGCCAGGACGGCTTCTTCTTCGACGCCGGCCCCACCGTCATCACCGCCCCCTACCTGCTGGACGAGCTCTTCGAGCTCTTCGGCAAGTCCCGCGAGGACTACGTGGAGCTGCTCCCCGTGGACCCCTTCTACCGGGTGGAGTTCTGGGACGGCAGCACCTTTGACTACGTGGGCGACGAGGAGCGCATCCTGGCCCAGATCCAGGAGATGAACCCGGCCGACGTCGAGGGCTACAAGAAGCTCGCCGCCCACGCCAAGCGCATCTTCGACATCGGCTACACCCAGCTCGCGGACACGCCCTTTGACCGGGTGACCGACATGCTGCGGGTCATCCCCGACCTGCTGCAGCTCAAGAACTACAAGACCGTCTCGCAGCTCGTCGCCGACTACATCGAGGACCCCCGCCTGCAGCAGGCCTTCACCTTCCAGCCCCTGCTGGTGGGCGGCAACCCCTTCCAGACCACCTCCATCTACATGCTGATCCACTGGCTGGAGCGCAAGTGGGGCGTGTGGTTCGCCAAGGGCGGCACCGGGGCCCTGGTCCAGGCGATGGTCAAGCTCTTCGAGGAGGAGGGGGGCCGGCTGCACCTGAACTCACCGATCAAGAAGCTGGAGATCGAGCAGGGCCGGGTCAAGGGTGTGCGCGTCGGCGAGGCACTGCGTCTGCACAAGGCCGACATCGTCGTCGCGAACGCGGACCCCTCCACCGTCTACTCCAAGCTCATCGACAAGCAGCACCGGAGCTGGCACCCCGACTGGCGGGTCAAGACGGTCAAGCAGTCCATGAGCCTGTTCGTGGCCTACTTCGGTACCGACAAGGCCTACCCGGAGCTCGCCCACCACACCATCGTGCTCGGCCCCCGCTACAAGGGCCTGCTGGACGACATTTTCAACAAGAAGGTGCTCGCCGAGGACTTCTCCCTCTACCTGCACCGGCCAGCCACCACGGACCCGACGATGGCCCCCGAGGGCAAGGACGCCTTCTATGTCCTCTCCCCCGTCCCCAACCTGGAGGGCGGACAGGACTGGGAAGAGCTGGCTGAGGAGTACATGGACCGCATCCTGGGCCACCTGGAGGAGCGCATGATGCCCGGCCTGCGCGAGCACATCGTGACCCGGAAGTTCATCGACCCGCGCACTTTTCAGGACCGCTACCAGAGCATGAGCGGCGCCGCCTTCGGCCCCGAGCCCATCTTCCGGCAGTCCGCCTGGTTCCGCTACCACAACCGCAGCGAGGACGTCGACGGCCTCTACTTCGTCGGCGCGGGCACCCACCCCGGCGCGGGCGTTCCCGGCGTCATCTCCTCCGCCAAGGTGCTGGAGCACTTCATCCCCGAGGTCTCCCGCGCAGAGACCGAACCCAAGCCCGTGGCCGCCAAGTGAGCACCGATCTCGAAGTCCTGCGCAAGCACGGCCGCACCTTCTACCTGGCCTCCTTTCTGTTGCCAGTGGAGGCGCGGGCCGACGCCGCACGCCTGTACCACTTCTGCCGCGTGGTCGATGACCTGGCCGATGAGGACGAGGACTTCGACGCCATCGCGGACATCCGCGCCCAGCTCCAGGGGGACCAGCCTCCCCAGGGGCTCGCGGCGGCCATGCTGGAGCTCAACGCCCGGCGCGGCCTCTCCGTCGAGGCGCTCCTGCACCTGATCGACGGCGTGGTCTCCGACCAAGGCTCCGTCGCGCTCCAGACCGACGCCGAGCTGCTCCGCTACTGCTACCGGGTCGCCGGGACGGTCGGGCTGGCCATGTGCGCGGTCCTGGGGGTAGAGGACCCGCGGGCCCACGCCCACGCCATCGATCTTGGCATCGCGATGCAGCTCACCAACATCTGTAGAGATGTCCTCGAGGACCAACAGCGCGACCGCCGCTACATCCCCGCCTCCCGGCCGGAGGTGAAGCCGGCTGTCGCAGCCCTGCTGACTCTCGCGGACCAATACTACGCCTCCGCAGTGGCCGGACTCCCCTACATTCCTTGGCGCGCGCGAGGTGCGATCGCGGTGGCCATGCAGGTGTATCGGCAGATCGGCGTGCGCCTGCTGCGCCAGGGCGGGGACCCCATGCAGGGCCGCACCATCGTCCCGCTGTGGGAGAAGCTGGCTGTCGGGGCCTGGGCGCTGGTGCGGCTGCCCTTCGCCCGCAAGACCGAGCACCACAACTCGCTGCACGGAGCTCTGGTGGGGCTCCCGGGGTGTGCCCCTTGAGCTACCGCGTCAAGACCATCTGCCGGCTCACCGGCATCAACCGAAGCACACTGCTGGCGTGGGAGCGGCGCTATCAGGCGGTGACCCCCAGCCGCACCGAGAACGGCTACCGGATCTACTCCGAGGCCGACCTGCAGCGCCTGCTGCAGCTCAAGGCGATGGTCGACAAGGGCCACGCCGTGAGCGAGGCCCTCAAGCTGCTGGGCGGCGAGGGCTCGCTGCCCGAGCTGATGCAGCCCCTGCTGGAACGCCTGGTCGCCTTCGACCAGCGGGAGGCCGAGGCCATGGTGCAGAGCATCCAGGCCCAGCCTCCCGGCGCCCAGGTCGACCAGCTCTACTCCCCCCTGCTGCGTGAGCTCGGCGAGCGCTGGGCCCGTGGAGAGACCTCCGTGGCCCAGGAGCACTTCGCCTCGGGCTTTGTGCGCTCCCGCTTGATGGAGCTCGCGCAGCAGGTGCGGTGTCCGCAGGGGCCTCTGGCCTCCCTGCTGACTCCGCCGGGGGAGCGACACGACCTGGGCCTGCTGGGCCTGTCCATCCACATGGGGGAGATGGGCTGGCGCACCGACTGGCTGGGCTCCGAGCTCCCTCTGGACGAGCTCCCAGCCTACTGCGCCCAGCAGCAGCCTCAGCTCGTGTGCATGAGCCTGGTGCGGATGCGCCCCCAGAGCGAGCGCGAGCGGCTGCTTCGCACGGTGCGCAAGCTGGTGCCGCAGAGCGTGCACGTCGCGGTGGGCGGGCGCGGCGCGACCGAGGTCGAGGTGCCCGGTGTCATCGTGACCACCAGCGCCCAGCAGCTCAACGAGGCCTTGCGGGAGCGCGCGCAGTAGCGCAGCTCCGCCAGGGGGTGGTCAGCGCCGGTCTGAGGCAGCCTGTCCTCGCTGGCGCCCGGATCTCAAGGGTTGGCGGCCAGCTCCAGGTCCCGGCAGTGGTCCGCGATGCTGCGATACCCCGCAGCGCAGGCCTTCTCCCGCTTCTTGCGCTGGGCGCTCGCGTCCTCCGGGAGCTCGGTGAGCCGGTTCTCGCAGTCGTGGTAGCCAAAGCCCGTGGTCATCCACTCGCGGTCGAGGCTCGCGCAGTAGTCCTGCCGATCCTGGGACTCCACGCAGCGACCGACCACCGAATAGAGCGCGCCGTGGCAGAACTCCTTGGTCGCGGGGCAGGCCTCGGACCAGGCGACCCCGAAGTCGACGCACTCCACGGGGGAGAAGGGCCGCTGGGTCCACTCCACGGGGGTCTCGGTGTTGTCGACGGTGGCCTCCATGTACTCGTGGAAGCGGCCGTACTCCTGGGTCACCGAGCGGTAGTAGGGCACCAGGAAGATGCAGGGGAGGGCCAGCACGCCGGCCCCCAGCAGGACCAGGCCCCATGAGGTGTTCTTGGACATGCTCCCCCTCTATTTCCCTGCCTCCCGGAGCGCCCGCAGGCGGCGGTAGAGGGTGCGCTCGGACATCCCCAGCGCGCTGGCCAGCTCCCGACGCTCGAGGCCCTGCCCGGCGGCCCAGCGCAGGTAGCGATCCACGACCTGCTCCAGGGGGAGGATCTCGCTGGGCATCCAGGCCGGCTGGCTGGTGGGCGACTGGACGCAGGCGGCCATGGGCAGGTGGCGCGGCAGGATCCGGGCACCGTCCGCCAACAGGGCGGCGCGCTGCATCAGGTTCTTGAGCTCGCGGATGTTGCCGGGGAAGTCCCAGCTCTGGAGGACGGTGAGGGCCTCGTCGCTGAGCACCTTGTCGGTCCCGGCCAGGAAGGCGCGGCAGAGCAGCGGCAGGTCCTCCAGGCGGTCCCGGAGCGGGGGGAGCGGGATGGGGAAGGTGTTGATCCGGTAGTAGAGGTCGCGGCGGAAGCTCCCGGCCGAGACCATCTCGAGCAGGTCGCGGTGGGTGGCGCAGACCAGGCGGAAGTCGGCCCGGAGGACCTCCTTGCCGCCGACGCGCCGGTAGGTCCCCGACTCCAGAAGGCGCAGGAGCTTGACCTGCAGAGACAAGGGCACGTCCCCGATCTCGTCCAGGAAGAGCGTGCCCCCGGAGGCGGCGTCCACCAGTCCCTCGGTGCGGCGGTCGGCGCCGGTGAACGCCCCCTTCTCGTAGCCGAAGAGCTCGCTCTCGAAGAGCGCCTCGGGCAGGCCGCTGCACTCCAAGGGGACGAAGGCGCCGTGGCGGCGCTCGGAGCTGTGGTGGAGGGCCCGCGCCATGAGCTCCTTGCCGGTGCCGGACTCCCCCAGCAGGAGCACGGGGACCTCGCTGGGGGCCGCCCGACGGAGCATCCCCACGGACGCAGAGAAGGCGCGCGAGCGGCCCAGGAGCTGGCCGCGGCGGGTCTCGGCGTGGGCCACATCGATGGGCTGGATGATCTCCACGTAGGCGGTGATGCGGCCTTGGCCATCCCGGATGGGGCGCAGGGTGATGTCGCAGTGCTCGGGGCCCCGGGGAGTGTGGTGCACATGGCTGACCCGGCTGGCCTGACCCGAGGCGCGGCAGACAGCGAGGGGGCAGGACTCACCATTCTCGTCGCAGGGTGTGTCATAGCCGTGACTCACTTCGTGACAGCGGCTGCGCCCCAGCTCCGGGACCTGCCCGTAGCGCTCGACGTAGCGCTGGTTGGTGGCGAGGACCCGGTAGTCGGTGGACAGCAGGATCGCGGGATCCCGCAGTTCCTCCAGGCTGGAGGCGAGATCCGGTGGGGGCTTGGGGGGCGATGACATGCGCACACCCTGCCACATCTGGCAGCTACTGACAGGGACGGCATGCCACCCCTGACATCTCCTGCACCTGGACAGTGCGTCCACGCCCTGGTCCGCCTGTCACGTGCTTGGATCGAGCCTGGCACCGAACTTGCTTGGAATGAGTCCAAGCCCGACCTCCCTCCCCCCCAGACCCCCGGAGCCCCTGTGTCAGACCCGACCCAAGAGCGCATCCTGGCCCTGCTGGAAGACCTGAGCGCCCGCATGAGCAATGTGGAGCAGCAGCTCGCCGGTCTACAGCAGGCCCAGGAGCAGCTCCCCAACGCGCTGGCCACCACGGTCGACACCGTGGACGCCCACATCGCGAGACTGCAGCAGCAGGGCGTGGATGTGGACCAGCGCCTGAACACCACCCTCCAGCTCGTCGAGCGCCTGACCCGCCCCGAGACCGCCGCACAGCTCCAGCAGGCTCTGGACCTGGCCGAGCAGGCCCCTGGCGCGATCGCCGGAATGGTCGACACCCTCGACGCACACATGGCGGGCCTGCAGACCCAGGGCGTCGACATCGATCAGCGCATGGCCGCCGGCCTCAAGCTCGCCGAGGCCGCCACCCGGCCGGAGTCCGCCGCCGCCCTGGCTTCCCTCATGGAGCGCGTGGAGCTGCTGGAGCAGAGCGCCGCGATGGCCAGCCAGGTGCCCGGGATGGCCGCGATGGCCCTGGACACCGTGGACCAGCACATCGGCGCCCTGCAGGCCAAGGGAGTCGACGTCGACGCCCGCGCCCGCAAGAGCCTGGAGCTGCTCGAGCGCCTCACCCGCCCCGAGACGATGGCCAACCTGGAGCAGGCCCTGGTGCTCGCCGAGACCGCCCCCGGGGCCGTCGCCGGCATGGTCGACACCATCGACCAGCACTTCGCCCAGCTCTACAGCCAGGGCATCGACCTGGACGAGCGCATCCGCAGCCTGACCCGCGCCTCCGAGATGCTCACCCGGCCGGAGCTGCTGGACATGATGTGCACCTTCCTGGCGCACAGCGAGACCATCTCCCAGGTCGTCACCGACCTGCTCTCCAGCGGCGTGCTCGAGCCCGAGCCCGTGCGGGTGGTGGGCAGCGCCGGCAAGGCCCTGGCCGAGACCACCACCTCCCACCAGCTCGCCCCCATGGGCCTGCTCGCCTTGGCGCGCAGCGCCAACGACCCCGATGTCAACCGCGCTCTGGTCTTTGGCCTGAGCGTGGCCCGTTCCTTCGGCCGCCGCCTGGCCGAGTCCCAGCCTTCCAACTGATCGCCCCCAGGAGTCCCCCATGTCCCAGTCCTTTGACGTCGTGATCGTCGGCGCCGGCAGCGCCGGAATCTCCATCGCCTCCCGCCTCTGCAGCTCCGAGAACGCCCCGAGCGTGGCCATCATCGACCCGGCCACAAAGCACTACTACCAGCCCATCTGGACCCTGGTCGGCGGCGGCGTGTTCGACAAGTCCATCTCCGAGCGGGACCAGGCCGACTTCATCCCGGCCGGCGCGACCTGGGTCCAGGAGGGCGCCGCGTCCTTCGATCCCGACAACAACGCCGTGACCACCACCGGCGGCAAGACCCTGACCTATGGCCACCTGGTCGTGGCCGCGGGCATCCAGATCGACTGGGACAAGATCCCGGGCCTCAAGGAGTCCGTCGGCAAGCCGGGCACCGGCGTCGTCTCCAACTACAGCTACGACACCGTCGGCGCGACCTTCGACGCCATCAAGGCCTTCCCCAAGGGCGGCCGCGCCTTCTTCACCCACCCCGCCACCCCCATCAAGTGCGGCGGCGCGCCCATGAAGATCATGTTCCTGGCGGACGAGTCCTTCCGCCGCCAGGGCGTGCGCGACGGCAGCGAGATCCACTTCGTCAAGGGCGGCCCTGGCATCTTCGCCGTCAAGAAGTACGCCGACGCGCTGACCCGCGTGGCCGACCGCAAGGGCATCGAGCGCCACTGGCAGACCCACCTGGTCGAGCTGCGCCCCGCCGAGAAGATCGCCGTGTTCGAGGACCTGGACAGCGGCGAGAAGACCGAGGAGAAGTACGACCTCATCCACGTCACCCCGCCCATGAGCAGCCCCGACTTCATCAAGGGCTCCAAGATCGCCAACGAGGGCGGCTGGGTCGACGTCGACAAGTACACCTGCCGCTCCAACAAGTACGACAACGTCTGGTCCTGCGGGGACTGCAGCTCCCTGCCCACCTCCAAGACCGGCGCCGCCATCCGCAAGCAGGCCCCCGTCCTGGCGCAGAACCTGATGGACGTGATCGCCGGCCGCGCCCCCAGCCAGGCCTACGACGGCTACACCTCCTGCCCGCTGGTCACCGGCTACGGCAAGCTCATCCTGGCCGAGTTCGACTACGACAAGCAGCCCATGGAGAGCTTCCCCTTCGACCAGTCCCAGGAGCGCTACTCCATGTACGCCCTCAAGGCCTACGGCCTGCCCGACATGTACTGGAACGGCATGCTGCGCGGTCGCATGTAGCAGCGCGCCCCTCGCCTCAGCGGGGGGTGTCCGAGCAGTCGGGTGGCGGCGGGCGACTGACCCCTGCCCCACCCGCTGCTGGCACCGGCACGAAGCACCAGTCAAGCGCCTCCTGGAAGTCCAGGCGCAGGAAGCCATAGTCGGGCTCCACCTCGACCTGGTCCGCGCCAGCCGTGCCCACGATGACCTCGGGGATGGGGCCGTCGTCAAACTCCAGGCGTTGGTGCACGTGACCCGCCATCAGGAGGTCTGCCCGCGCACTCGCGAGCTCCGCGAGCAGGCTACTCGCCCCCACCTCATCTCCCCAACCGGCCCCCGTCCAGCCCGGAATCGGAGGGTGGTGCACCCCCGCGACCAGGAAGCGCTGGTCACTCTCGATCAGCTCCGGCAGGCGGCCCTCGACCGACGGCGCCAGGCGACCCGATCCCGTGTCCAGCAGCACCAGGTGCGCGTCGCAGAGGTCGAAGGAGAGGTTCCCGGGCCCCACCACTCGGTTGAACACCGCGTCCCTGGAGTTGTATACGTCATGGTTTCCGGGCAGCACCGCTGCTGGCACCGGCGAGGACACCAGCATGTCGAGCACCTCCTGGAGCTCCTCGGCCAGCGAGTGCTCCGAGATGTCGCCCAGCAGCACGACCCCCAGCAGTGGCGCGCCCGCGGCCTCGGAGCGGTCGTACTCGGCGTGCAGCTCCTCGACGATGCGCCGGAACTGCAGGGGGTTGGTCTGGATGTCCCCCACCGCCGCCAGGCGGAAGGCGCCAGAGCACAGGGTCTCCGGCAGGGTCCCTTCGACCCAGGTCACGCCGGGCATGAGCACCAGCTCCAGCTCCCGGCGCAGCCCGGTCTGGGAGACCTGCCCGTCCAGCTCGGGGATGCGGGGGTCCACATTGTCCAGGACCAGCAGCAGCTCGACCATCTGGTCCGTCTCCAGGGAGATCCGGAAGTCCCCCAGGGTCCCCACGCGGGCGTAGAGCTCGCCGGTGCTCAGGTTCTCCACCCGGCCCAGGGCGTCCCAGCTCTGAGCGTCGGCCGCCCCAACGGCCTGAAAGCGCACGTCCACCCCCTCCGCGCTCAGGCCCCGCGCCAGCTCGTTCTCCGCCTGCACCCGACACTCCGGGCGGTCGTACTCGGGGCGCGAGCACTCCGAGCGGGTGCAGCCCAGGCCCAGCAGCAGCGCGAACATCACTGTCCTCCGATGGGGGCGGCGTTCCACCCCAGGGTCAGCGCCACGCCGCCGCCTTGGTTGAAGGTCCCCTGCACGCCCACCTGCACCCCCGACTTCCAGTTGGGCCGGCGGAGCTGCATGTCGTAGCGCAGGGTCACCGGCCCGAAGAAGCCGATGCTGGCGCCGAAGTCGAAGCCCTGGCCGTCAAAGTTGCTGTGCTCGTACCCGATGCGCAGCCGCGAGGCGCCCTGCAGGCCGCCGGGGAGCTCGCTGTGGGGCAGATTGAGGGTGTAGAAGGCCTCGCCGTAGAGCGGCCCCAGGCGCAGATCGCCGTCCGCCCACTCGCCCCCCTCGGTCCAGGTCAGGCGGTCCCAGCGGGGGCCCACGTAGACCGCGAAGCGCTGGCGCCCCGACAAGTAGAAGCGCGCGCCCAGGGTCACCGGCATGATGGCCTGGCGGCGGATCTGGCGGCCGGAGCCGTCCGCGTAGGTCGTCGCCTCCTGTCGGGTCAGGACCATGGGGCGCAGGCGCAGGTCGAAGCCCTCGTGGTACCAGCGCAGCTCCGGGGTCACGTCCAGGCCCCAGCTCCAGCGCTCCAGCGCCGTATCGAAGTCCCCCTGCGGCCGCGAGTCCACCTGCAGCTCGCTGCCCAACAGCGAGCGGAACTCCATCCCGGCGATCAGGGTCATGTGGTCCGCCACCACAAAGCGCGGCGCCATCTCCAACCCCAGCCCCCCGGGGTTGCGCTCCCCGTAGGTGTTGGAGCCATCCAGGCCCCAGTTGAGCTGCAGCGGCGGCCCCGAGGCCTCCCAGTCCATGGGCGGCTCCCGGGGGTCGAGCACCGCGACCGCGCCGCCCGCCAGCGCACCCGTGGTCGCCACGAGCCCCGCCCCCGCAATCAGGCTCGCCGGGTCACCCGCCCCCAGGGTGTCGCCGATGGCCAGGTACCAGAGCCCCCCGACCGCCATGCCCGCGAGCCCGGCACGCCGCAGCCGCCGCCGCATCTGCGCCGCGTGGGTGGGGGGCACCAGCTCATCCTTGAGCCCCGGCTCGCCCTCATGGGCCAGCGGCGCCGCCAACAGGCAGAGTCCAAGCGCCAGCATCAGTAGTTGTCGCCGCGCTTGACCAGCATCGCGCCCTCGGGGCCGCTGGGGTCGAAGCCCGGCGGGTTGGGCCTGCAGCTCCCCTCCGGCCGAGGCTGCTGACACCAGCCCCCGGGCGTCTTGCACTTCTCGTCCTCGCCGGTGCAGTAGAACTCGAAGAGGTCGTCTTCGTAGGACGCGAAGTCCGGGTGGTGCAGGTGGTAGGTCGGGTCATAGACCTGCCCGTTCACCTCCACCGCCACGTGATTCCAGTGCTGCCAGACCTTGGGCTCCGTCCCCACGGCGGCGATCTTCCGGGTCTCGTACATGCTCAGGGCGTCGGGGCTGGGGTTCCGGAAGGTCAGCAGCACCCAGCTCGCCTCCACGCCCTGGCTCTCCAGCAGGTTCAGCAGGATCCCGCGGTACTCCCCGCAGGCGCTCTGCCCGTGATCCAGCCACACGTGGGCCTGGTTGTCCTTGTCCTTGGGCCTTGGGAAGGGCCCGTAGCTGCGCTCCCCGGCCAGCCCCAGCTCCCAGATCCCGTCCAGCGCGACCAGCGCCAGATCGTTCTCCACCTGGGCCTGCAGCTCCAGCGGCGTCACGCTCTTGGCCGGCGTCCCCGCACCCCACTGCGCCATCCACAGAAGGGGCCGGCGGTAGAGCGGCGTGCCCTCGATCGGGGCGTCCCAGGTGGTCACGATGGTGTGGTGGGTGCGGTAGGTGGGCTGCTCCGGCTCGCTGAACTCCAGGGTCAGCTCCAGGGCGTCCAGGCGCTGCGGCAGGCCCAGCGACCAGGACAGCTCCTGCGCGAGCGGCAGGGTCTGCGACTGGATCTCCGCCCCCGAGGCCCAGCGCCCGCTCATGGTCACGGTGCTCCCGGGCAGCGGCTGGTCGCCCATGCGCAGGGTCATCTCCGCCGTGCTCCCCGGCAGGTAGGCCGCGATCTCGTCCTCTGCGCTGCGCCCCGGCCGCAGCTCCCCCGCCAGAGGCTCGCTCTGACCGCGCACCCAGACCACCGGTCCGACCTCGACGTCCGGGTCCGCCCAGGTGGCGCCGCTGCGGGTGTGGGTCAGCCGCCCGTCACCGGACAGCACGACCTTGTCGGGGAGCACCTTGGGGCCTGCGCTGCAGGCGATGAGCAGGATCGGGAGCATCGGGGGGGACTAACCGTCCGTCAGCGCTGGCTCATGTTGTTGCCGCTCGCGTTGGTCTTGTGGGCCGGGCTGCCCAGCTTTCCCAGCACCTTGGAGGCCGCCATCCACAGCCGCTCCCGCAGCCCCACGCGCTTGCGCGTCCGTCGCCCCTGATTGCCTCTGGGCTGCTGGGCCTTGTCGTCCTGGCGTGCTGCGGCCACGTGCTCTCCTGTCGTGCGCTGCAGCGGGTAGTGTAGAGGGAGAATGAAGCTCCCGCCCCCCCGACGCTGGCTGGCTCCCCTCCTGGGCCTCTTGGTGCTCGCGCTCCTCCGCCCACTGCGGGTCACCAGCGAGGACATGCTGCCCAGCTTGCGCCCCGGTGACTGGGTGCTCTGGCTCCCCTACCCGCCCTGGCGTGCCCCCCAGCAAGGCGACGTGGTGCTGCTCTCCGATCCCGGGGATCCGGAGCGCTTGGTGCTGCGCCGGCTGGTCGCGCCCAGCCTGTCCTCGCTGGTGGTCACGGCGCCGGGGTTGGAGGTGCAGGGGCAGGCCTGGCGGTGGAGAGAGATGCACCGGGGCCCAGATGGCGTCCTCTACTCCGAGCAGGACGGCTGGCTGGTGCAGCGCGCGGATCGTCCCTTCTCCGAGCCTCCCCGGGCCCTGAGCGCCCCCGAGGGCCAGTGGCTGGTGCTCGCGGACAAGCGCGACGGGCCGCCCGACAGCCGGCAGTGGGGTGGCGTCGATCCGGAGACCTTCAAGGGCCGGGTCTGGCTGCGGATGGGCCCCTCGGATCCCTGGCGCGGGGCGCTCACGCTTGGCCAAGGCGACGGCCCCTGGCTGCCCCCCTCCAAGCTGGAGCCCCCACCGACAGGCCCCTCAAGCGCCAGCCCCTGAAGCAACAGAGCCCCCGCAACTGGGCGGAGGCTCCGGAGACCGAGACGCTCGGTGAAGAGCGCCCCGAGCGGTCAGCGGCGCATCACCAGCAGGCGCAGCTCGCTCATCTCGTCGATGGCGTAGCGCAGGCCCTCGCGGCCGGTGCCGGAGTCCTTGGTGCCGCCGTAGGGCATCGCGTCGGCGCGCCAGGTGGGGACATCGCCCACGATCACGGCGCCCACGTTGAGCTGCTCCCAGGCGGACATCGCGCTCTCCAGGGACTCGGTGAACACACCGACCTGCAGGCCAAAGCGGCCGTCATCGACCTCCGCCAGCGCGACCTCGTAGTCCTTGAAGGGGATGATGCTGGCGACGGGACCGAAGGCCTCCTCCTTGTGGAGCAGGGCCTTCTTGCGCACGTTCTCGAGCACGGTGGGGGTCAGGTAGAGGCCGTCACGGTCCCCACCGCACAGGATGGTGGCGCCGCGGATGACGGCGTCCTGGACCCAGTCCTCGATGCGGGCGGCGGCGTCCTCGTCGATCACGGGCCCGACGAAGTTGTCCTCGTCGGAGGGGTCCCCGACCTCCAGGCGGCGGGCGGCGCCCACCAGCTTGTCGCGGAACGCGGAGTAGGCCTGCTGGTGCACGTAGATGCGCTGCACGCTGATGCAGGACTGGCCGGCGTAGGAGAAGGCGCCCTCGACCACGCGGGCCACGGCCTCGTCCAGGTCGGCGTCCTTGTCCACGATCACCGCGGCGTTGCCGCCGAGCTCAAGCATCACCTTCTTGCGACCGGCCTTGGCCTTGAGCTCCCAGCCCACCTTGTCGGAGCCGGTGAAGGACAGCAGCTTGAAGCGGTCGTCCGTGACCAGGGCCTGGGCGTCCTCGACGTCCATCGGCAGGATGGAGAAGGCGCCCTCGGGCAGCTCGGTCTCGGCCAGGATCTCGCCCAGCATCAGCGCGGAGATGGGGGTGCGCTCGCTGGGCTTGAGCACAAAGGGGCAGCCGGCGGCGATGGCCGGCGCGACCTTGTGGGCGACCAGGTTCAGGGGGAAGTTGAAGGGCGTGATCAGGGCGACGGGGCCCAGACCCACGCGGCGGGTCATGCCGATGGCGCCGGCGGTGGCGGGGCTGTTGCCCAGGTCCATCACCTCACCCATGGAGCGGGCGGCCTCCTCCGCAGCGACGCGGAAGGTCACCTGGGCGCGCTCGACCTCGGCGCGGGCCTGCAGGATGGGCTTGCCGGCCTCGATCACCAGGACCTTGGCGAACTCCTCGGCGCGGGCCTCGATCTGGTCGGCGCAGTGGCGCAGGATGGCCTGGCGGGTGTGCAGTGGCAGCGCACGCATCGCGGGCACAGCGCTGACGGCTGCGGCGATGGCGGTCTCCAGGTCCTCGGCGCTGGCCAGCGCGGCCTCGGTCGCCGGCTCGGCGTTGGACTTGTCCAACACGACCAGGTCGGTGTTGGGCTCCTGAGGGGTGTTGGCCAGGTAGAAGGGGTAGCTCGACTTCAGCATTCAGAACCACATGTTGGGGGAAAAGACATAGACCGACTGCGTTGAGCCGGAGGAGCCCACGACCAGCTCCGGGGAGGCGTCGCCGTTGATCTCACCCACGGCGTAGGTGAACCCGAAGCCCTCGGAGGACTCATCGGAGTCGACGCGCACCTGCGCATCGTTCAGGGACAGGGTGCCCGAGGTCGGCAGGGGCCCCGCGAAGACAAAGACCGCGCCGCCCGGGTCCATCTCCGGCGCACCCAGGACCAGGTCGTCCTGTCCGTCACCGTCGACGTCCGCGCCGGGGGTCCAGTTGCGACCGGTGCCCAGCTTGAGGCTGTTCTGGGTTCCCCAGACGATCAGCGAGGGCTCGAGGAAGGGATCGGCCTTGCTGCTGCCAAAGCCCACACCGCAGAAGCCGGCCTCGGTGTACACACCATCCGTGGCCTCCAGCGCGCAGACGAGGACATCCTGGAGGCCGTCGCCGTCGATGTCCCCTGCCCGGCCCACGTAGCCACCGAGCTTCTCACCGGACTTGCCCGACCACTGCAGGTCGGCGTCGCTGGCGCTCAGCGAGCCGCTCAGGCGCAGAGCGTTCGTGAAGACGTAGACCGCCCCGGTGTTCGAGGCGATCCCGTCCAGATCGGGCGCGAATGAGCCCGCGAAGAGCTCGGGGTCCCCGTCGCCGTTTCCGTCCAGCAGCAGGGTCTGCATGCCGATCTGGTCGGCGTTGCTGTCGCCCTCGATGGTGAGCTCGGCGCCGCTGACCGCAGAGACGCTCACGGGCAGGGAGCCGCCGCCGGCGATCGTGCTGTTCTCGAAGAGGTAGACCGTCCCGGCCCGGGAGAGCCCGCCCTCTCGAGCGCCCACAGCGAGCCAGGGGCTGGCGCCCGCGGAGAAGCTCATGCTGGCGCCGAACTCGTCGTTGAGCTTCTCGCCCACGATGACCGTGGTTCCGCTGGCGGTGTAGAGGTAGACCGCCCCGCTCGCGAGGGCTCCGCCCTGCCAGGCCGAGGCGGCGAAGTAGCCCTCCTGGATGGCCAGGTAGTACCCGAACTCATCGTTCCGGTCCTGACCGAGCACGACCCGGGTGGCGTCCACGAGGTGCTGGTCGGCGCCGGCCAGGGGGTCAAAGAAGAACACCGCGCCGGCGTCCTCGCCGCTCGTGGACTCATAGCGGTTGTCCGCGACGACCACGCGGGCCTCGGTGCCCTTTCCGGCGACGACCAGGGCGCGCCCGAAGTTGCTGGCGCCGGTCTCCGCCGGTGCCGCCGAGATCAAGCCGACCTCTTCGCTCGCCGCGTCCAGGACGCAGGCCAGGCTGCCGTCGCAGTCCTGGTCGACCTCGTCGAAGCAGACCTCCACAGCGTCCGGGTTCACCGCCTTGTCGCCGTCGTCGCAGTCGGTCGCCACGGCGGACCAGCCCTTGGGGACCTCATCGCAGAAGGTCTGGAAGCTGTTGGACACTCCGAAGCCGTCCCCATCGGCATCCAGCCAGCCGAGGATGCTGGCCTCAGCGAGCGCGCCGGCTTCGTCCGGGTCCAGGTCATCGGCCCCGCCGTCGCAGTCCTCGTCGCGGTCGTTCTCGTCGCAGACCTCGGTCCCATCGGGGTTCACATCGGAGTCGAGGTCGTCGCAGTCGCTGGCGTTCGCTGCGTAGCCATCCAGGCTGCCGCACTGCTCCACCGGGATCCCCGCGGGGTCGCCGAAGCCGTCCGCGTCGGAGTCCGGGTACCAGGCGATCAGGGAGTCCAGGTCCAGGCTGTCGTCCGCATCGTCGATCAGCCCGTCGCAGTCGTTGTCGACGCCGTCACAGACCTCGACCGAGTCCGGATGGATCTGCGCATCCCCCTCGTCGCAGTCGCCGTCGACCAGAACGTAGTTGTCGCCGGGGGCGCTGCACTCGCGGGTGGCGCCCCCCGATCCGAAGCCGTCCCCGTCGCTGTCCAGATACCAGGAGATCTCCCCCACCTGCGGATCGTCGTCGTCGCAGTCCCGGTAGCGCTCGATGCCGTCCTGATCGCGATCCCAGTCCTCCGCCGTGCGCAGAAGGCAGGCGGTAGATAGGGCCAGCAGAAGGGATAGGGACATGCTTTGCACCGGAGGATCGGGGTCGGACTGCGACCGCTGCCCCCCTATCTATCATCCCTGCGCCCAAGCTGGAGGACCGGATGTCTCTTCGTGACGCCTTGCTCAAGTCCGGAGCCGTCTCCGGCAAGCAGGTCAAGCGCGCGAACCGCCAGCTCAAGAAGAGCCGGAAGAACAAGCAGGCCTCCCGCGAGAAGGCCAAGGTGGTCGCCCAGCGGGAACAGCAGGAGCAGGAGGCGGCCCGCCAGGCGGAACTCGACCGCAAGCTGCAGGAGGCCAAGGCCCGCGCCGCGCTGGAGCAGAAGGCCGCCCGGGCGCTCCGCCTGACCCACCTCATCCAGGGTGGGCACCTGCGCCTGAGCGGCGGCCCAGCCCGCTTCTTCTTTGTGGGCCTGGACGGGCTCCACATCCAGCGCATGTGGGTCCCCTTCTCGGTGGCCCAGGGCCTGCGGGCCGGCGCGATGGCGATCGCGGTGCTGGAGCAGCGCTACAGCGAGCCGGAGTACGTGGTGGTCGAGCGCCAGCTCGCGCTGCGGATCCGGGAGCTGCGGGAGTCCGCGCTGGTGTTCTTCAACGAGGAGCCCCCGGATCCCGCCGACCGCTCCCTGGATCTACTCGAGGACTGGGTGGGTCCCAGCGCCAAGCACTGAGTCGCCAAGCACGGAGTCAACCTGCCGGTGACCTCGCCGATGGGCGGATCCCTCAGCGGGTGCGGCCGTCCTCAAGCTGGAGCTGGGTGAACCCGAAGCGCACCTTCAGAGTCATCATCTCCTCCCCCACCTCCAGGGCGACGTCGGAGACCTCCATCTTGAGCTTGATGGCGGTGGCGGCCCCGGCGACCAGCTCATCCAACTGCGCCTTGGGGAGCACCGTGACGGGGTTCAGGCGCTCCTGGGCCTGCTGCTCCAGGACCTTGCCGAGCACGTCGTTGAGCAGCTTGAGGAGCAGGCTCCCGCCCAGGTCGACGCCCACGCCCTGGACCTGGCCGACGATCTCCTGCTTGTGGTTGTCGTAGTGGATGCCGCCCAGGTGGACCTCGGCGCCGACGCGCTTCTCCAGGCGGAAGGGCAGCTCCAGGTTCTCGCCCAGCAGCACGGCCTTTCCGGTGGCCACGGCCTTGAAGTAGGCCTCGGCGCCGATCTCCTGCTCGCCGTAGGTGAACTCGGAGCCGTCGGCGTCGAGCAGGACCTCCCAGTCGCCCTCGACCCGCAGGACCTTGTCCAGGGTGTCGTAGACCTGATCGCGGCGGTTGTGCCAGACGCTGGCGGCGCGGTCCTTGACCCGGACCAGCGCGGAGCCTTCTGGGCCTTCGAGTAGGCCGGCGACCTTCTGCTTGACCTGGAGCTGGCGCGCGGCGCTGCGCAGGTTGTCGGTCAGGTGGAAGCGTCCGCTCTGGATCTTGTAGGGCAGCGCGGCCGTCAGCAGCTCGGTGAACAGGCCCTTTCCGATGGACATCGAGAAGTGGTACTCGTCGCGCACGCCAGCCATGAAGCCTCCGTTCCGGGAGTATAGAGCCCCGCCCCCGCGGGGGTGCGGTCAAGGCCCTGTGCGCGGCCCGATTCCGTCACTTGCCGGCCGGGAGCCCGGGGTTAGTGGGGCCGCCCAAACCCCACACTGCAGGAGTTCGCCATGGAGCGCACCTTCTCCATCATCAAGCCCGACGCCACCGCCAAGGGCGTGATCGGCAAGATCATCGCTCGCTTCGAAGAGGAGGGTCTCCGCATCGTCGCGATGAAGAAGATCCACATGAGCAAGCGCGTCGCCGAGGGCTTCTACGCTGTGCACAGCGAGCGCCCCTTCTTTGGCGAGCTGACCGACTTCATGTCCAGCGGCCCCTGCGTCGTCATGGTGCTCGAGGGTGAGAACGCCATCAAGCGCAACCGCGAGATCATGGGCGCCACCAACCCCGCCGAGGCCGCCGAGGGCACCCTCCGCAAGCTCTACGCCGACTCCATCGGCGAGAACGCTGTGCACGGCTCGGACGCTCCCGAGACCGCTGCTCAGGAGATCGCGTACTTCTTTGCTGCGACTGAGCTGCACTGAAGTCGATTCGCAGTAGGGCACCGAAGGTGGCCTGCTCGGATCTGACTGAAGTCGATTCGCTCCTTTGAGGAGAGAGAGGGCGTGATCCTTCGGGGTCACGCCCTCTTTGACTCTGGGCCCCCGCTCGGACCCGGCTCCCACGACCATGGAGCGTGTCGGCCCGATGGGCTGCTCTTCGCGTTGTTTGGGCAAGCCGCAGGCTTGGGGCTGCTTGCAGCCCTTCACCCAAACAGCGCGGAGTGCAGGTCGCTCTGCGACCCGACGCCAAGGGGGACTTGCGCAAACCTGACCGGACCGCGGGATTCATCCCGCGATCAGTCCGAGTCTGGTTTCGCAACTGGGGGACCGGCGAGGGTCCCCCGGGGGTCAGGCAGCTCCGCTGCCGAAGGGGGCTTGCCCCCTTCAGAAAAGACAGGCGGCGCTCGGACCCGGGACGCCGCTGTCTACGGCGAGTCACCATTGACACCGTCTCCCCTCGACCCGCCCCGGCTCGGCCCCTGAGTCACCACCGACGCCGTTTCCGCTCGGCCCCGACGCCGGGAGGGCCCTACGTCCTCCAAGCGAACCGCCGGTCGCTTGGAGGCTTTCGCCGCCCCCTGCGGCCGTCCTCCGGACCGCCTTGGTGCGTGCGCAAACCTGACCGGACCGCAGGATTCATCCCGCGAGAGTCCGAGTCTGGTTTCGCAACTGGGGGACCGGCGCGGACCAAGCCCGGCGTGCCGGGCGAAGGGCTCGGCGAAAGCGCCCATGGAGGCGCAGCCTCCGTGGGGGTCGTAGGGGGTCCCCCGGTCAGATTCAAGGACGACCCTTTGGGCGCGTCCTGTGAATCGACATGGGTCAGGCAGCTCCGCTGCCGAAGGGGGCTTGCCCCCTTCAGAAATGACAGACGGCGCTCGGACCCGGGACGCCGCTCTCTACGGAGAGTCACCACCGACGCCGTCTCCTCTCGACCCGGACCAGGGACGGCGCTGTCTACGGCGAGTCACCATTGACGCCGTCTCCTCTCGACCCGAACCGGGAAGTGCCTCACCCCCGCTCGGACCCGGCTCCCACAACCATGGAGCGTGTCGGCCCGATGGGCTGCTCTTCACGTTGTTTGGGCAAGCCGCAGGCTTGGGGCTGCTTGCAGCCCTTCACCCAAACAGCGCGGAGTGCAGGTCGTCCTGCGACCCGACGCCGAGGGGGGCTTGCGCAAACCTGACCGGACCGCGGGATTCATCCCGCGATCAGTCCGAGTCTGGTTTCGCAATTGGGGGACCGGCGCGGACCAAGCCCGGCGTGCCGGGCGAAGGGCTCGGCGAAAGCGCCCATGGAGGCGCAGCCTCCGTGGGGGTCGTAGGGGGTCCCCCGGTCAGATTCAAGGACGACCCTTCGGGCGCGTCCTGTGAATCGACATGGGTCAGGCAGCTCCGCTGCCGAAGGGGGCTTGCCCCCTTCAGAAAAGACAGACGGCGCTCGGACCCGGGACGCCGCTGTCTACCGCGAGTCACCACCGACGCCGTCTCCTCTCAACCCGAACCTGGAACGCCGCTCTCTACGGAGAGTCACCCCCGACGCCGTCTCCTCTCAACCCGAACCTGGAACGCCGCTCTCTACGGAGAGCCACCACCGACGCCGTCTCCTCTCGACCCGGACCTGGAGAGGCGCCCGACGCATACTCAGGCCAAGCCGCACCTCGCAGGCACCACCAGCCCCCTACAGCCCCAAGGGCGCAGATTCCCCGGAGTTGAGGAGACCGTGCCCCAGCAGAACCAGCCCCTCCGCCCCCCAAAACCAAAACGGGCCCCCCGTCTCCGGGAGGCCCGCTCAATCACGACCAGACCGCTCTCAGAGCAGGCCGGCCACGACCTTGCCCATCTCGGCGGGGGAGCGGCTCAGGTGGAAGCCAGCCTCCTCCATCGCGGCGTACTTGGCCTCGGCCGTGCCGCTGCCGCCGGAGATGATGGCGCCAGCGTGGCCCATGCGGCGGCCCGGAGGTGCCGTGGCGCCCGCGATGAAGCCAACGATGGGCTTGTCGCAGTTGTCCTTGGCCCAGGCAGCGGCCTCCTCCTCGGCGGTGCCGCCGATCTCGCCGATCATCACGATGACGTCGGTGTCGGGGTCGTCGTTGAAGAGCTTGAGGGCGTCGATGTGCTTGGTGCCGATGATGGGGTCACCACCGATGCCGATGCAGGTGGACTGGCCCAGGCCCAGCGCGGAGAGCTGACCGACGGCCTCGTAGGTCAGGGTGCCGGAGCGGCTGACCACGCCGATGCGACCGGGGGTGTGGATGTGACCGGGCATGATGCCGATCTTGCACTGACCGGGGGTGATGACACCGGGGCAGTTGGGGCCGATCATCCGAGCACCGGAGGCCTCGAGGTAGGCCTTCACGGGGATCATGTCCTTGACGGGGATGCCCTCGGTAATGGGGATCACCAGCTCGATGCCGGCGTCGATGGCCTCCAGGATGGCGTCCGCGGCGAAGGGGGGCGGCACGAAGATGACCGAGGCGTTGGCGCCGGTCTCCTTCACCGCCTGCTTCACCGTGTCGAAGATGGGCACGCTGCTGTTGAAGCGCTGACCACCCTTGCCCGGGGTCACACCGGCCACCAGGTTGGTGCCGTAGTCCATCATCTGGCCGCAGTGGAAGCTGCCAGCGGAGCCCGTGATGCCCTGGCAGAGCAGGCGGGTCTCAGAGTTGACGAGAACAGCCATTTCAGGCCCCCTTTGCAGCGTTGACGGCGTTGACGATCTTCTCGGCGGCGTCGGCCATCGAGTCGGCGGGGATGACGGCCAGGCCGCTGTCGGCCAGCAGCTTCTTGCCCTCCTCCACGTTGGTTCCGGCCAGGCGCACGACCAGGGGGACCTTCAGGCCCACCTGCTTGACGGCGGCCAGGACACCCGCGGCGATGACATCACACTTCATGATGCCGCCGAAGATGTTGACCAGGATGCCCTCGACCGCGGGGTCGGCGGTGATGATCTTGAAGGCCGCGGTGACCTTCTCCTCGTTGGCGCCGCCGCCCACGTCCAGGAAGTTCGCGGGCTCGGAGCCGTAGAACTTGATGATGTCCATGGTGGCCATGGCCAGGCCAGCGCCGTTGACCATGCAGCCGATGTTGCCGTCGAGCTTCACGAAGCTCAGGTCGTACTTGCCGGCCTCGATCTCGGAGGGCTCCTCCTCGGCCAGGTCGCGCATCGCCACGGTGTCCTTGTGGCGGTACAGGGCGTTGTCGTCGAAGGACATCTTGCAGTCCAGCGCGACGACCTGACCGTCACCGGTCACGACCAGGGGGTTGATCTCCGCCATGGCGCAGTCTTCGGCCATGAAGGCGGCGTAGAGCTTCATGATGAACTTCACGCCGCTCTTGAAGGCCGCGCCGGTCAGGCCGAGGCCGAAGGCCAGCTCGCGGGCCTGCCAGGCGCCCAGACCCGTGATGGGGTCGGCGTGCACCTTGAGGATGGCGTCGGGGTTGTGCTCGGCGACCTCCTCGATCTCGGTGCCGCCCTCGACGGAGGCCATCACCACGATCTTGCCGACCTCGCGGTCCAGCAGGACGCCCAGGTAGAGCTCGCGGGCGATGTCGCAGCCGGACTCCACGTAGACCTTGTTGACCACGGAGCCCTCGATCCCGGTCTGCTTGGTGACCAGGGTCTTGCCCAGCATGTCAGCGGCGGCGGTCTTGGCACCGTCAGCGCCCTTGACCACGCGGACGCCGCCCTTTCCGGGGACCTCCTCCGCGCCGGCCAGGACCTGCTGCAGGTCGGCCTCGCTCACATCGCCCTTGAAGCGGCCCTTGCCGCGTCCACCTGCGTGGACCTGGGACTTGACGACGACGACCGGCCCGCCCAGCTTCTCAGCGGCGGCAGCGGCCTCGTCCGCGGTCTCGGCCACTACACCATCCAGGACCGCCACACCGTGGCGGGCCAGGATCTGCTTGGCCTGGTACTCGTGGATCTTCATGCTCAACCCTCGTCTTGGATCTTGCGTCAATCGGGGACACCAACCATGGCGCACCCGCGTGGCATAGGGCACGTAGCACGTCCGTGCGGAAACGATCGCCCCCTTCTCGCAGCGCTCACCCGCCCGAGAACTGGATGGGGTAGACAAAGCGCTCCCCATCGGGAAGATCGTGGGCTGGAAAGCCAACAAATCGCAGCTCTTGCTGGATGCACTCCAGCAGCGCAGGCTCCAGCGTCCCCGAATCCACGACCCGCACGGCGGACACCCGGCCATTGCAGCCAGCGGTGATCTCCAGGGTGGCCTCGCCTTCGGGCCAGGGTCCCTCGATGCACACAGAGAGACCGGGGAGCGCAGCGTCCATGGTGGACTTGACCTGCGCGCGCGACAACCCAGCCGCTCCTGAAAAGCCCGCCTCCATCCCCTGGATCTCCGCGTCAGTGGGGAGAGGGATGCAGGGCTTCTCCGGGGGCAGGGTGCGCCCACCGCTCTGGACCTTCGGGGCGCTCCGGGGCTTGGAGACACCTCTGGGCGCCGACGAGGAGCGACTGGGCACCGCCGCCACAGGCTCCGCGCTCCCCTCCCCCACGACCAGCACCTGACCGACGTCGATGCGGTCGCTGGAGAGACCGTTCCACTCCTTGAGCTGCGCGACGCTCACCCCGTGGGTGGCCGCCAGCTTGGAGAGGGTGTCCCCCCGAACGACGGTGTGGGTTGGCGGCGCCGGGTCGCTGCAGGCCAGCAGCAGGAGCAAGGTGAGCATGGTCCAAGGGTACACGGGCCCCCAGCGCGATATTGCTGGTGCATGTTGCGTCCCCGAAAGCTCCGCGCCGCGATCTCCGCCTTGGAGCACGCCCAGAGCTACCTGGACTGGCTGGAGGCCGCCCAGGCCTACGATCAGCTCACCGGCGGGGCCGAGTGGCAGGACGCCGATCCCGACGACGCCGACGAGGCCCTGGCCCTGCGCCAGTCCATCCGGACCATGGCCACGCTCCGCAGCGAGGGGCGGGCCCTGGAGCTGGTCCGCGCGGTCACCGAGGCGATCTCCCGCCACCTGGGCGAGGTCCGCGCCCCGGAACACTACAGCGGCGCCCTGTCCGGCCCAAAGCGCCTGCTGGTCCGCTACCAGGACGAGGTCGAGGCCTCCCTGCAGTGGCTGGCCCAGGTCCCCGGCGATCAGCTCCCCCGCGCCCAGGCCCACGAACGCTTCAAGCAAGGCGTGCAGGTGTTCGGACGCAGCGCGCTGCTGCTCTCCGGTGGGGCCACATGGGGCTTCCACCACCTGGGCGTGGTCAAGGCGCTCTTTGAGCTGGAGCTGCTCCCCCACATCCTCAGCGGGGCGAGCACGGGGGCCATGATCGCCGCCGGCGTGTGCTCCCGCAGCGACTCCGAGCTCGCGCTCATGTACGCGCACCCCGACTCCATCCGCCTGGACGGCCTGATGCCGGTGGGGATTCGGCGGGCCCTCCAGGACGGCGCCTGGCTGGACCCCGCGCAGCTCGAGGCCGTGCTCCGCCACAACTGCGGGGAGTGGACCTTCCAGCAGGCCCAGGAGCGCAGCGGGAGAATCCTGAACATCTCGGTCTCACCCTTCCGGGCCCGGCAGCGCCCGCGCCTGCTGACGGCTCTGACCTGCCCCGAGGTCACCATCGCGTCTGCCGCGCTGGCCAGCTCCGCGCTACCCGCGCTCTTCCCGCCCGTTCAGCTCCGGGCCAAGAACCCCGACGGCAGCGAGCGCGCCTACATGGACGGCGAGCTCTGGGTGGACGGCAGCCTGCACGGCGATCTGCCCAAGCAGCGTCTGGCCCGGCTGCACAACGTGAACCACTTCATCGTCAGCCAGACCAACCCCCACGTGATGCCCCTGGTCCGCCACCACGGACAGCGCGGCTTCGCCCCCACTCTGGCCGGGCTGGTGGGCTCGACGGCGCGCACTCAAGCAGCCCACGCCGCGGATCTGGCGCGCCGGGCGACCTCTGCGCGGGGGACGGCCTCCCAGCTCGCAGACCGGGCCTACGGGCTGGTGTCCCAGGATTACCGGGGCGACATCGACATCCACCCGCCCTTCTCGTGGAGCCTGTACCGCAAGGTGGTGGCCAACCCCACCCCCCAGGACCTGGCCCACTTCATCCACCAGGGCGAGCGGGCCGTCTGGCCGCTGGTCCCCATGATCCGCGAGCAGACCCGCCTGGGCCGCACCCTGAGCCGGGTTCTGCGCTCGCTGGAGGTCCCGGCCCAAGAGGACGCCCCATGATCCTGCTGACGCTGCTCGCCTGCCCCCAGCCCGAGCCGGTGGACTCTTCGACCCCGGTGACGGACTACAGCGCGGCGGGCCCCTACCAGGCCGGTCACACCCAGCTTGTCCTCGACGATGCCGAGCGGTCGCTGACGGTGGAGATCTGGTACCCGACCCAGGCGGTGGGCCAGCCCAGCTCGATCACCCAGTCCTTCCTCACCCCTGCGCAGGGCGAGCAGTGGGCCACCCTGATGGCCGAGGCCCCGACTGGCTGCGTGAACGACGCGCCGACGGCGACCCTGGACGCTGAGCCGGTGGGCGGTCCCCTCCCCCTGCTGCTGATGTCGCACTGCCACGAGTGCGCGCGCTTCTCGACCTTCTCGGTGGCGGAGCACCTGGCGAGCTGGGGTTTTGTGGTCGCGGCGCCCGACCACGTGGGCAACACAATGTGGGAGATGCTGGCCGAGACAGGGCAGCTCCCCTTGAACGAGAGCACGCTGGCGCTCCGGCTGAGCGATCAGCAGCGGGTGTTGGATCAGGTGCTCGCGACGCCCCCGCTGGAGCTGGAGATCGACGCGCAGCGCATCGGGGCCATCGGGCACAGCTTCGGGAGCGTGACCTCGGGGTACCTGCTGCAGGAGGACGCGCGGGTGAGCGCCGCGCTGGGCCTGGCCGCGCCCATGGAGAACCCGCTGCTCAAGGGCGTCGTGGTCTCGGAGCTGGACGCCCCCATCGCCATCCTGCTGGCCCAGGAGGACGGGTCCATCACGGAGCTGGGCAACACGCTGATCCGCTCCAACATCGAGGAGGCCGGCGGCCCCGCGTGGATGCTGGAGCTGCCCGACGCCGGGCACTGGAGCGTCTCGGACCTCCTGGGGGTGCACCCCAGCTTCGAGGACGGCTGCGGCAGCGGGGAGCGCCACGAGGACGGCAGCGCCTTCGACTTCATCGAGCCCGCGCAGGGACGAGGGGCTGCGGGGCAGCTCGCGGCTGCGTTCTTCACCGAGACCCTCCTGGGGGAGGACGGCGCGATCCAGGGACAACAGTTCGCCGGCGAGGTCACGCTTGGCGGGACCCTGTCCTCGGCGGAGTGACAAGTCTTTACGCACCCTCAAAGGGGCCACGGAATCAGGAGGGGTGAACCACGGAGGTCCCATGAAGCGCCGCATCCCCCTCATCCTCGCTTTCCTGCTGGCACTGGTCGCGCTCGTGGCGATCGGGCTGCGGGGCCCTGTGATGGCTGCCCCCAAGGAGGCGGCCCACGCGGATCCCGGGGTGGGCAAGCACCTGGAGGGCGTGGACACCGACGCGGTGGACTGGGCGGCCAAGGACAAGGCGTACTGGAAGGAGAGCCTGACGCCCCTGCAGTACGAGGTGTGCCGAGAGGCCGGCACTGAGCGCCCCTGGAGCGGGGCCCTGAACCACCAGAAGGAGGCTGGGACCTTTGTGTGCAGCTCCTGTGGGCACGCGCTCTTTGACGCGGACACCAAGTTCGAGTCGGGCACGGGCTGGCCGAGCTTCTACGACGTGAAGGGCGAGGACTCGGTGGAGATCAAGATGGACTTTGGCCTGGGGATGGTGCGTAGCGAGGTGCTCTGCGGGCGCTGCGGAGCACACCTGGGGCATGTGTTCAACGACGGCCCGAAGCCCACCGGCAAGCGCTACTGCATGAACTCGGTGTGCCTGATGCATGAGCCGGCGGAGTAGAGGGCGCGCTGAGTCTGGCTTTTCGGAGCTACGGCCGCTGAGTGCGCGGCTTCTCGGAGCTACGGCCGCTGAGTGCGCGGCTTCTCGGAGCTACGGACGCTGAGTGCGCGGCTTCTTGGAGCTACGGCCGCTGAGTGCACGGCTTCTCGGAGCTACGGACGCTGAGTGCGCGGTTTGGAGGGCACGAACGCGCATTGACACCCCGTAGCTCGGCGAAAGCGCGCATTGACACCCCGTAGCTCGGCGAGAGCGCGCATTGACAGCCCCTAGCTCACCTCACCTGGAGCACCTCCAGGTGTTGGGCGCCGCGGGGGCCCTCGATCTCGGCGACGTCCCCCTCTTCCAGGTCGGCGATGGCCTGACCGAGGGGCGCTGAGGGGGACACCATGCGCAGCGCCACTCCCTCGACCTGGACCCGGTGGCCGCCCACGGGCGCGACGAAGAGCCAACCCAGGCGCTCGAGCTGGACCAGCGCCCCCACCTGCACCTGGGCGCACTCGCTGGGCTGCAGCACGCTGAACCAGGAGACGAGCTGGCGAAGCGCCGCGACGCGCTCGGCCTGCCCCCGGGCCAGGTAGGAGGCCTCGATGGCGCGGGTGTCGTACTTGCCCTCCTGCCGGGTCTCGTCCGAGGTGGTCTCGTCCCGGGCGGCGGCGGCGATCGCCTCCACTGCGCGGAGCTCCGCCTGTAGATGGGCCTGCAGGGCGGCGATGGCGTGTTGTTTCAGCATCGTGCCCTCCTATTGCTTGCGGGGGCCCGGGGAAAGGAGGCAGCTTGGGGGCAGCGGGAGTCCTGAATGCACCTTCTCAGCCTCTTCATCGGCCTGGGCGCGCCGGCCCAGACCCAGGTCAACAGCGACGGCAGCGTGATCTCCAAGGTATTGGTCGAGGCCCCCGTGGACGAGGTCCGCGCGGCACTGAGCAGCCCGGAGGCGATCGAGCGGATCGCCGGCGAGGACGCCCTGGTCTCCCAAGAGCGGGAAGGGAGCTGTTGGCTGGTGGAGCGCTACCAGGCCCACCCGCTGCTCTCCGTGCGCTTCGTGACCCGCGCCTGCCCCAGCGCGGACGGGATGGTGGAGACCCTGGTCCACAGCGACGAGATGGACCAGTTCCAGGCCCGCTGGCGCTTCACCGAGACGGAGGGCGGGACTGCAATCACCTACCAGGTGCGCACCTCGCTCAAGATCCCGGCCCCCCAGGGGCTGGTCCGGCGCGAGTCCGTCAAGCAGTGCACGGCCATGCTGGAGAACATGCGCGACCGGCTGGAGAACCCGCTGCGCTGAGCGCGCTCAGGTGGGCCCGCGCTCAGATGGGCCCGCGCTGACCGGTGGCCAGCCACATCAGGTCGGTCCTGGCCAAGCGCTGCCAGAAGGGATCGAAGCGCAAGGCCCGGAGCCAGGCGGTGAAGCGCGGCTCGAAGCGGCCAGGGCGCGGGTCGGTCCAGGCGCAGGCCAGCGCGCCGCCCAGGACCAGCAGCGCGCCAATGGACACGCTGGGGATGTTGGCCAGAAGGCGCAGGAAGAGCACGCGCCGGGTGGCCTCGACGACCCAGCGCTCGCTCTCGGGGCTCAGTGCCCACGGGGGCGGTCCCCCACTGAACTGGGGTGCCGCGCTGGCCACGGGCTCGAGCTGGCCCAAGAGCAGCGGCCCCGGGCCGCGCGCCTGGAGGAAGGCCTGGAAGTCGAGCTGGCTGAGGTGCTGGGCCCAGCGCTGGGAGAACGCGAGGGGCAGCCCCCCAGTTGGAGCCGACTCCTGACAGAGCAGCGCGAGCAGGGCTCCCACCGACGCGTCGGGCGCCTCACAGGCCTGAACCAAGGCGGCCTCCAGCCCCCGCTGGCCCCCTGGGCACGACACCCGACTGGCCCTGAGCGCCATGTCGGGCAGAGGCTCACCGCGCAACCAGGAGCTGTGGGCACCATAGGCCGCAGGGTCGACACCGATCCGTAGGCCGTCCTCGGCGCGCAGGGCGATCAGCGGGAACTGCTGGCAGGCGTGGGGCTTGCGCTCCGGGCCCAGCTCACCGTGGATTCGGCAGCGGCCCTGGGTCTGGAACACACACTGTCCCCCCTCGAAGCGGAGCGCCCTGCCATCCACCGGCTGGGCGACCCCCAAGGCAGCCCCCGCGCGCTCGATGGCGGGGACCTCCGCTTCGGAGACCGGGACCTTCACCCCCTCACAGCAGCCCCCGCAGAGGGTGCAGCGGAAGCGAAGGAGCTCCGACTGAGCGCGGGTGGCGTGGGTCTTCACGACTCAGCCCCCGCGCTCCAGCCTGCTCACATGCCGTCGATGATTGCGTTCAGCGTGGCGCTGGGGCGCATCGCGGCGGCGGCCTTGGCGGGGTCCGGGTGGTAGTAGCCGCCGATGTCCATGGCCTGGCCCTGCACAGCGTTGAGCTCGGCCACGATGGCGTCCTCCGCCTTGGAGAGCTCGGCGGCCACCGGCGCGAAGCGCTCGGCCAGCTCGGCGTCCTGGGTCTGCTCGGCCAGGGCCTGGGCCCAGTACATCGCGACGTAGAAGTGGCTGCCGCGGTTGTCCAGCTCGTTCACCTTGCGGGAGGGGGCCTTGTTGTTGAGCAGGTAGCCGGTGGTGGCCTTGTCCAGCGCGTCGGCCATGACCTGCGCGCGGGCGTGGTCGAAGCGCTCAGCGATGTGCTCCAGGGAGACGCCCAGGGCCAGGAACTCACCCAGGGAGTCCCAGCGCAGGTGGTTCTCCTTGTTGAACTGCTGGACGTGCTTGGGGGCGGAGCCGCCAGCGCCCGTCTCGAAGAGCCCGCCGCCCTTCATCAGGGGGACGATGGAGAGCATCTTGGCGCTGGTGCCCAGCTCCAGGATGGGGAAGAGGTCGGTCAGGTAGTCCCGCAGCACGTTGCCGGTCACGGAGATGGTGTCCTCGCCCTTGGCGATGCGCTCCAGGGAGAAGCGGCAGGCCTCCACGGGGGGGAGGATGCGGATGTCCAGCCCGGCGGTGTCGTGGTCCTTGAGGTAGGTGTTCACCTTGGCGATCAGCGCGGCGTCGTGCGAGCGGCCCTCGTCCAGCCAGAACACAGCGGGGGCGCCGGTGGCCTTGGCGCGGCTCACGGCCAGCTTGACCCAGTCCTGGACCGGCGCGTCCTTGGTCTGACAGGCGCGCCAGATGTCGCCCTCGCCGACCTGGAAGGACATCACGGTCTCCCCGTCAAAGCTGACGTTCACGGTGCCCGCGGCCTGCATCTCGAAGGTCTTGTCGTGGGAGCCGTACTCCTCGGCCTTCTTGGCCATCAGGCCCACGTTGGGCACGCTGCCCATGGTGGTGGGGTCGAAGGCGCCGTTGACGCGGCAGAAATCGATCACGGCCTGGTAGACGCCGGCGTAGCTGCTGTCGGGGATGACGGCCTTGCAGTCCTGGGTCTTGCCCTCGGCGTTCCACATCATGCCGCCGGTGCGGATCATGGCGGGCATCGAGGCGTCGATGATGACGTCGCTGGGCACGTGCAGGTTGGTGATGCCGCGATCGGAGTCGACCATGGCCAGATCCGGCCCGTTGTCGATGTTCTTGCGGATGGCGGCCCCGATGACCTCCACCTGCTCGGCGTTCAGGGAGTCAAGCTTGCCGATCAGGTCGCCGAAGCCGTTGTTGACGTCCACGCCCAGGGCCTCGAACACGTCGCCGTACTCAGCGAACAGGTCCGAGAAGAACACGCGCACGGCGTGGCCGAAGATGATGGGGTCCGAGACCTTCATCATGGTGGCCTTCATGTGCAGGGAGAAGAGCACCCCCTGCTCCTTGGCCTCGTTCACCTGGGCCCGCAGGAACTCCAGCAGGGCGGCCTTGGACATGAAGGTGCCGTCCAGCACCTCGCCGGCCTCCAGGGGGACCTCCTTGAGGAGGGAGGAGGAGCCGTCGGCGCCCACGAACGCGATCTGCGCCGTCCCGGCCTTCTCGGCCACGAAGGACTTCTCGTTGCTGCGGAAGTCGCCCGAGGACATGGTGGCCACGTGGGTCTTGCTGTCCTGGCTCCAGGCGCCCATGCGGTGCGGGTTGTTGCGGGCGAACTGCTTGACGGCCTTGGGGGCCCGGCGGTCGGAGTTGCCCTCGCGCAGCACCGGGTTCACGGCGCTGCCCTTGATCTTGTTGTAGCGGGCCTGGATGGCGCGCTCAGCGTCGGTCTGGGGGTCCTCCGGGTAGTCCGGCACCGCGTAGCCCTTGGCCTGCAGCTCGGCGATGGTGGCCTTGAGCTGGGGGATGGAGGCCGAGATGTTGGGGAGCTTGATGATGTTGGTGGTGGGGTCCTGGGTCAGGGCGCCCAGCTCCGCCAGGTCATCGGAGACCTTCTGGTCCTCGCTCAGGGAGTCCGGGAAGGCGGCGAGCACGCGCCCGGAGAGGGAGATGTCCCGGGTCTCGACCTTCACGCCGCTGGTGGCCATGAAGGCCTGGATGATGGGCAGGAAGGAGTAGGTCGCCAGCGCGGGCGCCTCGTCGGTGTGCGTGTAGAGGATGGTCGGGTTCTTGGACATGTTCACTTCCCTCGCTTGTGCGCCCCAGGGCGCGGAGGACGGTTGGATGGACAAAGCGCGCCCCCAGTTGCCTGAGGACGCGCTCCGAAAGGGGTGGAAGTCAGCGCCTCAGTCGCGGGCGGGCTGGTCTTCCGTGATGTACTTGCAGCGGTAGATGGCGACGCCCTTGCCGCCGCGGAAGTTCAGGCGCTCGTCGATGATCTGGGCCACGATGCCGGAGCAGCGGGAGAGCCCGAAGAGCACGGTGTAGTAGTCGCTCTCCGCGAGGCCGACGGCCTGCAGCAGGGTGCCGGAGACGGCGTCGACGTTGGGGTAGGGGTTGGAGACCTTGGGGTTCTCCTTGAGCACCTTGACGGCGCGCTCCCGCATGGCGACGGCGGTCTTGTACAGGGGGTCGTCGCCGCAGATCTCCTCACCCAGCTTGTACTGGATGGTGGCGCGGGGGTCCTCGGCGCGCAGCACCGCGTGACCGAAGCCGAAGATCAGGCGCTTGTTGGCCAGCTCGTTGCGGACGAAGGCCTCGACCTCGTCGGGGTCGTTGGTGCCGACCTTGCGCAGGAAGTTCAGGCAATCCTGGTTGGCGCGGCCGTGACGGGGACCGTAGAGGCCAGCCATCGCGGCGCCCAGGGAGGCGTACATGTCGGAGAGGCCGGAGGCCACGCACTTGCCGGTGAAGGTGCTCAGGTTGCCGCCGCCGTGGTCCAGGTGCAGCACGTAGAACACGCGGAGCAGCTTCTTGAGCTTCTCGGGGTCGGCGTTGGGCACGCCCAGCATCTGGACGAAATTCTCGATGAGCCCCAGCTCCGGCTTGGAGGCGATGGGGGCGCCCCAGCCCTCGCGCAGGCGGAAGATGGCGGCCACCAGGGTGGGCAGCTTGGCGATGACGTTCAGGCCGTCCTCGCGGTAGTCCCCGGTCTTGGCGGTCATGCCCATCAGGTTGAGGCCAGCGATCAGCCACTCCATCGGGTGGCCCTGCTTGGGCAGGCTGGCCAGGGCGCTGAGCACGGCGTCGTCCACCTTGGAGCGCTCGACGAGCTCGGCCTTGAAGGCGGCGAGCTGCTCATCGGAGGGGAGCTCCTTGTTCAGGAGCAGGTAGACCGCGGCCTCGGGGTCCAGGTCCCAGATCTTGGAGATGGGGTAGCCCACGTAGTGCAGCCCCGTGATGGGATCGACGAAGCTGGTCCGCACCGTCCCCACGGGGAAGCCGCGGAGCCCCGTGTTGAGGTGGGCGTTGGTGATCTCGAAGAGGACTTCGGTGCTGTCGGACATGGGCTGCGACCTCGCTGAATCTTGGCAAAACGGAGGACGGCTGTATGGCCCCTCCCCTGGGGTGTCAAGGCCCCGCCCAGCCGCCACTGACCGGTCTCAGCGCCGCCACACTCCCGACTGGTGGTACGCTGCTCCGACCCCGCTCGAGGCGTGACTTGAAGCTCGTTCACACAGCGTCCCTGACCGACGTCGGCGTTCACAGGCAGTCCAACCAGGACGCCTGCACCATCCTCCCCGAGATCGGGCTCCTCGCCGTGGCCGACGGCATGGGGGGCCTGGAGAAGGGCGAGGTCGCCAGCCGAGCCGCGATCTCACTGCTTCATGACGCGAAGCGGGCCATCAGCGAGATCGTCGCCCAGGTCGACCGCAGCCCCAGCGTGAAGAACCGCCTCTCGCTGGGTGGCGCGATGGAGCAGATCGCCGAGCTGGGCTCCACCCGCGTCCAACAGGCCACCGAGGGCGCGAACAGCGGGACCACCCTGGTCCTGGGTGTGGTCGCCGGCGGCCACCTGATCGTCTCCAACGTGGGCGACTCCCGCGCCTACCTGCTCCGGAGCGGCACCCTCCGCCTGCTGACCGATGACCACACGGTCGCGGCCGCGCAGCTCCGCGCGGGCGTCATGACCCCGGAAGAATACGCCACCTCGCCCTACCAGCACATGCTGTACCAGGCGCTGGGGATCCGCTCCGAGCTGGACCCCGACCTCTTCGACGAGCCCCTGGCCGACGGCGACGTGGTCCTGCTCTGCTCCGACGGCCTCTCCGGCCCCGTCTCCGACGCCGAGATCGCCCGCATCCTCCGCGAGACCCCGGATCCCGACGAAGCCGCACAGGCCCTGGTGGACGCCGCGAACCAGCGCGGTGGCCCCGACAACATCTCCGTGACCATCGCGCGCATCGACGACCCCGAGCTCCCCCCGGCTGAGCTCCTGGAGGAGGACCGCGAGCGCCTGGCCAACGGACGGATCTCCCTGCCCCTCAACGAGTACGACCTCCGCCTGCTCCGGCACTACCTGGACTGGAGGCCCTTGAGCCGAGGAGAAGAGGTGGACCTGGGCTTGGGTCTGCACCTCGTGCTCCGCGGCTCCGTCTCAGAAGAGGGAGTGCTTCGTGGCCCCGGCGAGGTCGCTGGTACCGCAGCGTGGATCCGCGGCTCCGATCCCGAGCTGGCCATCTGCGAGCAGGACGGCTCCGCCCTGCTGCTCAGCTACGAGGCCCTGGAGCAGCTTGAGCGCCGCCGCCCCCGCAGCGCTGCCCGCTTCTACCGAGGGCTGCTGGGCGCGGCATTCAACGGCGGCGGCCCCCTCCCCCGTTGATTCGAGCCCGGGTCACCTCGCTGGGGCCTTGGGGGTCGAGCTGTCCGGGAGCACATGGTTCCGGCGGTGTTCAAAGATGAGGTTGGTCTCCACCTGCCGCACCTCCGCGAGCTCGGTGACCTCCATGACCTGCGCCCGCAGGCTCTCGGTGTCTCGGGCGACCACGTGCAGGGCGAAGTCCTGGCGACCGGCCAGATGGTAGACGTCGCGCACCCACTCGCGCTGCGCCATGCCCACGGCGAAGGCCTCGAGCGCCTGGCCCGAGTGCTGGTTGAGCTGCACGAACACCATGGCCTGCAGCCGCAAACCCAGGGCGGCCGGTGTCACTTCGGCGTGCGTGCCCAGCAACACCCCCGTCGCGCGCAGGCGCCGAACGCGCTCGTACACCGTAGATGTGGCCAAAGCTACAGAATGCGCGAGCTCCTTGAAGGGGCGCCGAGCATCTTCCTGCAGCAGGCGCAGTAGCCGGAGATCACTCTGGTCCAGGGGCTCCATTGGGCCTCCAATCCGAAAACTATTCGCTGGAGTCCCTATCCGGACGGACGTATTTAAGCGCTCACCTTGATCGGGCGACTGTCTTATGGAAGAAGACAAGACATTCAACTCCTCCCTGCTGATGCTCAAGCTGCTCGCCATGCTCGCCCGCTCGCTCCACGAGGCCGGGGCCCCTGCGCATCGCCTGGAGGACACCCTGCACGCGGTCGCGGACGCCATGGGGCTGGACCTCGTGGTGTTCGGCACGCCGACCTCCGTGATGCTGCAGGTCGATGGGCACATGGAGATGCTGCGCGTACGCCCCATGGACGCGGATCTGTCCCGGCTCGTCGCGGTGGACCGTGTCGGCGCCCGCCTGGCCCGGGGCACGCTCTCCCCCGAGGGCGCGATGGAGGCCCTGCAGGACCTGTCGGACACGCCGCGTCGCTGGGGTCCCGCGATCATCCTGGTCGCCTTCGCGGTGGGCTCGATGGCGGCGGCGCTGCTCTTTGGCGCAGGCTGGGTCGAGGCGCTGCTGGCCGGCGGGCTGGCGGCCTTCTCGGCGGGCGCTTCCGGGCGGATGTCGCGAAACCCCCACCACGAGCGCGTGATGCACCTGGTCGTCGCGACCGGGGTGGCGCTGATCGCCGGGCTCGCGGCCTCGGTCTACCCGATGTCCCCGGAGCGGGTCGCCTTGGCCGGGCTGATCGTGTTCGTCCCGGGCCTCAGCCTGACCACCGCGATGGCGGAGATGGCCACCGGACACCTCTCAGCGGGCACCGCGCGCACCGCTGGCGCTGCCATCGTGCTCCTCAAGCTGGGCCTGGGCACCGCGCTGGGGCTTGAGCTCGCATCCGCCCTGGTGGACCCTGTCCAGGGCCCGCTCCCTGCCCCGCCCAACGCCGCATACTGGCCGATGGTGCTGGTCGCGGGCCTCAGTTTCGGCGTGCTCTTCCAGGCCCGCATGCGCGACTTTGTGTGGATCGTGATGGCCTCGGTGCTCGCGATCGGGTTCACTGGAGTGGCGATCGACCTGATGGGCCCGAGGGTGGGCCCTGGTCTGGGAGCCTTCGCCATGGTCCTCTTCTCCAACGCCCAGGCCCGCCTGCGGGACGTCCCCGCCTCGGTGACCCTGCTGCCGGGGCTCGTGCTCCTGGTCCCGGGCTCGGTGGGCTTCAAGGGCATCCAGGCCTTCTCCCACGCCCAGACCATGGACGGCGTGAGCGCGGTCGTGGAGATGCTGATCGTCGCCATGGCCCTGGTCGGCGGCCTGCTGGCGGCCAACGCGGTGCTCCCCCCTCGGCGCGAGCTCTGATGGGGCTTGGCGCCCGCCCCTCTGGAAAGCGCCTGGTGCTCCGGCTGACCGGGGTGCTGCTGCCTGTGGTCGTGGGCCTGGGAGGGGTGGAGCTCTGGGCGCGTCAGCAGGACCTGGATCACCGCCAGGGCCAGGCCATCGCGCTGCAGGGGGAGCCCCTGCAGGACTTCGTTGAGGGCAAGCTCGCCAGCGAGGAATGGGGGGTGGCCTACCTGCCCACGGATCTGGAAGCGGACCGCCGCGGCTTCGCCACGCGCTGGGGTGCCTGCGCCTATGACCACCCCGGCCGCACGCTGCTGGTCTTTGGGGACAGCACCACCGTGCAGGGCACCCCCCAGAACGAACCGCACGGCACCTGGCCCGCGCGCCTGAGCCTGCCCGAAGACGTGCAGCTCTGTGTGGTCGCGGAGATGGGCTACCACCCGGGCGAGTACCTGGCGCTCGCGCGGCATCTGCGGGAGGAGGGTCTGGAGCCCGACCTGACCCTGGTGCTGCTCTGCGAGAACGACCTCTCCGACCTCCAGGCACGGATCGGCGTCGAGGTCGATGGCCGAGAGGCCCTCTATCAGCCCCCACCCCACCGCCTGGCCTTCGCCCCCCTGTGGAATCCCTGGCTCTTCGAGCGCAGCGAGGCCTTCCGCTTTGTGAGCTGGCGGATGGCGGAGGCGTGGCCTCAGCACCAGGCCCGGATCCCAGCCGGGGTCGCCCCGATGCGGGAGAGCGCCCCTTCTCTGCAGGGCCTGCAGGAGCTGGGCCCCACGGAGATCTTCTACGCCCCCCCCCTGCGCGGATGGGTGACCCCAAATCCGCTGCTCCGCCATGTCCAGCAGCAGGTGCCCGAGCTCCACGTCCTGGAGTGGGGTCCCGACCCCGTCAGCCTGCGGCGGCAGTCGGACGACGACGTGCACTTCAACGACCGGGGGCACGCGGTGGTGGTCGAAGCGGCGCAGCGGGCGGTGGACGAACACCTGGGCGACTGAGAGCCCCCGGACTCCCCCCGGCGCCTCCCGCCCACAGCTTCCCTAAACCTGGCCTCCTGCCTTCCGATTCACGGAGACGGAGGTCCCCTGCCCCACCCCCGCGCCAGCTTCCGCGTCATCCTGGTCCGGCTGCCCGCCGGCGGCTGGCCTGCGCTGGCCGAGGCGCTCCCCTCGACCCATACCCTCGGTCGCCGCCCCCTCCCCCTGGCCATCCGCCTCACCCACGACGCGGACGAAGCCCAGCGCAGCGCCCAGCGCCTGCGCGACGCCGGCGCCAAGGTGGTCGTCTCTCAAGACTGGGAGGGCCTCTACTGCCCCGACCACCCGGGGCACCTGAGCACGGAGCCCTGCACCCAGTGCGGGCGCCCGGTGTGCAGCGAGTGCCAACGCCAGTCCGGCGGGCGGGCCCTCTGTCCCGAGCACGCCAGCCACCAGTGGGAGGCCAGAGCCCGCGTGCGCGTTCGCCAGCTCGTGATGCTGGCCGCCTTCGCCATCTTCCTCTTTGGGGTCGCCGAGGCCTGGCGTTGGGACCGCCGACAGGTCGAGACCGGCCGCCCCGTGCGCGTCGGAGTGTTCCAGTTCGCGCCGCCCGAGGCCCGCTTCCACCCCCTCTTGCGCAGCCTCAACGGCCTGGAGGCCCCCCAGGACCAGGGCCCCTCCCTGCTCGATCTCGAGGACTGGTTCAGCGAAGAGAAGGCCCGCTACGGCCGCTCCGGAAGGGCCGTCGAGCTGCAGCTCCACACCCCCTGGTTCGACGGCGCCCAGCCCCCTTCCTTGGGGGAGCCCGACGACGGCCCGCTGCGCCTGGTCGCCCGCTCGCTCGGCTACGTGCGCTGGTTCAAGACACAGCTCCGGGCCCGCGGGGAGCGCCCCAGCGACTACCCCGTGAAGCTCTACGTGGTCTACGTGGGGGCCGACGGGGACATCGCCAGCCACTCCCGGGGCTCCAAGAAGGGCCGCATGGCCGTCGCCCACATCTCCCTGCACGAGCAGAACCCCACCTACGCCCTGATCACCCTGGGCCACGAGCTCTGCCACGCCCTGGGTGCCAGCGACAAGTACGACCCCGGCAGCTACCTGCCCGCCTACCCCCAGGGCTACGTCGAGCCCTTCGCGGAGCCCCTCTACCCCCAGCGCTTCGCCGAGATCATGGCCGTCGACCGGCCCCTGAGCCTGGACCTGGAGGCCGAGCCCACCCGCCTGGAGGAGATGCGCGTAGGCCACCTGACCGCCGCCGAGATGGGCTGGATCTCCCAGCGCCAGGCCGAGTGGTTCTACGTTCCCGAAGAGCAGGCCGACGCCCTGGCCCGCCTCCCCGACCTCCCCTGACGCCCGCGACTCGGGCGGCTACCTGAGCTGCGGCCCCGGCGCGCTCTGCTGGTCCTTCGAAGCCTCGATCTGCCGCTCCCACTCCGCCTGCCAGCGCTGGAGCTGCTCCGCCCCCACCGTGGGCTCCGGGATCTCCCAGACCAGCGCGTGCTCGCCGTCGATCCAGGGGGTGCCCAGGTGTTGGGCCAAGCTGCTCCTCGCCTGCGGGTGGATGCTGCGTTCGGGCCCGATACCCAAGATCATCAGGCGGTGGAAGCCGGCATGGTGAAGCAGCGCCAGATCCCTCTCCAGCTCCCCCGGATCCAGCACGATCTGCGATCCCTGGAAGGCCTGCCCCAGAGCCTGCACGCTGGGCAGCGCCCCCACCATGTCCCGCCCCTGGGTCGCGAAGAACTCGATGCGCGCCAGCGGCACCGCCTGAATGGGGCTCTGGTGCACCACCTGCGCGGAGATCGAGGCGTAGCGGATCTCCTTGTCCGAGCGCCACGCCTGGCTCAGATCCACCGTGGGCTGCGGGTCCTCGGCCATCGGGGCCAGCTCCGAGAAGTCCCACGGCGCGAAGCTCGGCAGGGGTCGGGAGATGAGCTGATGGCGCTGCACATCGAGCACCCCCACCACCGCAAGCGGGAGGATCATCCAAGGCTTTGGGAGTCTTGAGACCACCAGCGAGGACACCACGGCGCAGGCCATCGCGGTCACCGCCAGAAAGCGCACCGGGAAGTTCAGCGGCTCGCTCACGTAGCCCAGCGCCCGGTTCAGGTAGAAGAAGGGCAGCCGATAGCGCGCGCCCGCCGCAGTGGTCGCCTCCTGGCCGTCCCAGACCCAGAAAGAGCCCACCGCCAGCAGCACCCCGACCAGCCCCGCGAGCACCCAGGGGGCCGCCTTCCGGGGCTTGAGGATCAGCCCACCGAGCCCCAGCAGGCCGGCCACCCACCCCAGATAGCGTCCGCCGCCGTAGCCCAGCAGCTCCATGGACGCGCCCTCCCGGAGCCCCCGTCGCGGCATCACCAGCTCCGGCAGCGCCAGCCGCGCGGACACCGGGTCCGTCACCGGCTGCCCATAGTCCCCGCGGATGTAGTTCAACAGGCCCACCTGCGGCGGCTCCCCGCCCCCGTAGCTGCCCGCGAAGGTGCTCACGACCGGCAGGACGATCAGCAGCCCCAGACCCGCCGCGACCCCGTAGCGCAGCAGCAGCGCCGGGGTCTGACGCCCCGCCCAGAGGGTGCTCAGTGCCAGGGCCGAGATCGCCGTGGCCAGGAAGAAGCCGTGGTAGAAGCAGCTCAAGGTCGCGCCCGCCAGCGCCAGACCGAGCCCCACCGCGTAGGGCCAGCGCAGGGTGTCGCGCAGCCGCAGCCAGACCCAGCCGCCCAGGGGGAGCCACCACAGGTGCTGCAGCTCGCCCACGCCCACGTCAATGGTGAACAGGGCCATCGCGCTGCCCTGGAGCAGCGTCGCGCTGGCCAGACCGCCCCAGCGACTCCCAGACACCTCGCGCCCCAACAGGCCCGCCGCGAGCCCCGTGCCGGTGAGGTTCAGCAGCGCCGCAAGGTTCGTCGCGGCCACCAGCGGCAAGAAGCCCAGGACCGAGACCAGCAGGCCGTTGAGGGGCTCGATGGGGTAGAGCGCCATACCCTCCGGGTAGTTGACGTAGGCGGTCTCGAAGGGGATCTGGTGCTGCTGCAGGAGCTCGGCCCGCATCCACCACAGCGTCCACAGGTGCTTGATCCCGTCCGCGTGCGGGGAGCCCAGCACCGCGCGGTCCAGGTGGATCGCCGTCGGCCAGGTCAGCGCAACCGTGAGCGCAACGCACCACAGCCCCAGCCACAGGCCAAAGGGTGCGCCAGCCAGCCTGTCCAACAAGGGCTTCATCGGTGGCAGGATAGCCCCCGCAGCCCCGCAGGAGTCCCCGTGCACACTTGCACCCCTCTGGAACCCGCCCAGGTCATCGACGTGCGCTGGCGCGTGCTCCGCGCCGGTAGGCCCCGTGAGACCGCCATCTTCGCCGGCGACGACCACGCCCTACACCACGGTCTGCTCCACGACGGGGCGATCATCGGAGTGGTCAGCCTCTTCGACAATCCTTGGGAGCAGGGAGGAGCAGATCTGCGGTGGCAGCTCCGCGGGATGGCCATCCTCCCCGAATTCCAGGCCCACGGACACGGCTCAAAGCTCTTGACCGCAGTCGAGGACAGGGTCAGCCAGGGGCTCTGGTGCAACGCGCGCATCCGCGCCGTCCCCTTCTACGCCCGCGGTGGCTGGCAGCCCGTCGGCGAGGTGTTCGACATCCCCGCCGTCGGGCCGCATCAGCGCATGTTCAAGACCCGCTGACGGCGGGCCCTGGTCTCAGACCGTGGCCTTGAGGGCCTCGATGATCGGGCCCTGCAGGCGCGCCCAGCTCGCGCCGTCCTCCTTGGTCACGGTCACGAAGTCGTTCACCGCGAAGATGGTGCGCACGCCCTGTACTGCGAACAGCGCCTGCGCCAAGGGGTGCGGGTCATCCCGCTTGGCGAAGCTCAGGGCCTCGGCGGAGACGGTCTCCCCCTGAACGATGAACTTCATCGCGTTGGGGTTGGGGGTGTCGACCACCTCGATGCTCAGGTCGCGGCTGGCTTTGGCGGGGGCCTCGGCGGGAGCCTCGGCGGGAGCCTTCTCTGCAGCAGGCTTCTTGGCCGGGGTCTTCTTCGCGGCAGCCTTCTTGGCCGGGGCCTTCTTCGCGGCTGCCTTCTTGGCCGGGGCCTTCTTCGCGGCTGCCTTCTTGGCCGGAGCCTCCTTGGCGGGGGTCTCCTTCGCGGCAGCCTCCTTGGCGGGGGCCTCCTTCGCGGGGGCCTCCTTCGCGGCGGACTCCTTGGGGGCGGCCTTCGCGGGCGCCGGCTCGACAGGGGCCTTGGACTCCGCGTGGTCGTGGCTGTGGCTGTGCCCGTGATCATGGCCGTGGTCGTGGCTGTGGCCGTAGTCCTCCTCCGCCTGGGGCAGGGACTCGGTGGCCGGCTTCACCTGGGCTTCGCCCCAGCTCCGGGGCTTGGGATCCGGGCGCTTGACCGGCGCCGGCGCGGGCTGGTCGCGTCCACCCCCTGTGACCGCGCCGACCACCTTCTTCACCAGCCGGAAGGGGAGCTTGAGCACCTTCTTGATCATGGCCTCTCCTCAGGACAGCGCCGCAATCAGCGCGCTGACGTTCTTCTTTGCATTTCCCACGAAGATCTGTGCGCCCGACTCCCCCTCCACGATGGCCACCGGCCGCTTGAGGAAGGTGTCGTGCTCCAGGATCAGCGCCCGCATCTGCTGCTCACTGGGGGCCTGCTCGTGCAGCCCCAGCTCCCGGTACTTGCGGGCGCGCTTGGAGAACAGGGCCCCCGCGGACCCGGCGAGCTCGATCATCTCGTCGAGCTCGGCCTCCGTGATGGGCGCGCTGCGGAACTCCCGCACTTCGAGCGCGCCCTGGGGCAGCCCCCCCAGGATGCGCGTGCAGGTGTTGCAGCTCCCCAGGACGTAGATCCGGCCCTTCACTTGACGTGCCGGCTGACCAGCCCCGCCAGGCGCGGCATCGCGGCCTTGGTGTGCTCCACGCCCTGGCCCCGCAGACTCTTGTAGGCCTTGGCCGCGGCGCGGTTGGTCTTGTCGTCCACGCGGCGGTCCGTGATGGCCAGCAGCGCGTTGGCGATGCGGCTGTCGTTGGCCTTGAAGAAGGCCTCCAGGGTGCCGCTGCCCTTGGCCTTCCACTCGTCGTAGAAGGGGTCCACGGCCTGCGCGAACTCAGGCATCAGCATGTCCAGCGCGACGTTGATGAAGCCGGGCTTGATCTTCTTGACGGCCTTGTAGCCGGCCTTGACCGCCATCCCGCTGATGCCGCGCTTGTCGGAGACCTCGGCGTCGATCACCTTGACGCCGTCGTCCACGATGGCCCGCCGGGCGGCGGGGTCCTTGATCAGATCAGAGAGAACGCCCATGTGCTGGCTCCTTCACGTTTGGGGAGCCTTTGGGTATCTCGCCTGCCCGCGCCCGGCGAGGAGCCTGGAGCCTACTGGAAGACCACCTCTCCGGCCCCCGCGTCCCCGGCGCAGCGAGGCACGTGGGTGCTGCCACCGACCTCCTTGTACCAGGAGGCAACGTACTGGCGACCGCGGCAGCTCCAGCCACCGCTCTTGCGGAGCGCGGACTGGAAGCAGGCGTAGCTGTTCTCGAAGTCCCGGTCGTTCTGGGCAGCGGCGATGTCGGTGCCGGGGACCTGGGCGGGGGGCCGGTCCTTGATGTAGGTGCGCATGTAGAAGGGGATGGCATCGCAGAGCACGTCGCCAGCGTCCTCGTGGGGGCTGCCCTTGATCACGGACAGCAGGGCCCTGCGGACCTCTCCGTCGGTCTCCTCGGTCAGGGTCTTGCGGCGCAGGCAGTCCATGGCCTCCTGGCGCTTGGTCCCCTTGAAGGACAGCACCGCGGCCTTGCGGACCACTGGGCTCTCATCCTCGATCATCGCCGCGCACACCAGCTCGGTCGCGTCGTCCACCTTGAGGCCCTTGAGCACGCGCAGCGCGGCCGCCCGCACCTGAGGTTCGGAGTCCTCGGAGAGCGCCTTGCGGAGCGCCTCGACCGTGGCCTCGTCCGCCTGACCCTTGAGCCCGTCAGCGGCCGCCGCCCGGATCTCCCCGGCGGGGTCCGTCAGCAGGCTGCGGAGGGTGCTCACGTGGGACTCCACGGTGGAGCCCGCGAGCGCCTTCACGGCGGCCACGCGGACCTCCAGATCCTCGGAGCTGTCGGCGGCCAGCGTGGCCATGCGGTCCTTGACCGCCGGCGCGCGGGTGCCATTCAGCCCGTTGACCAGCTCCGCGCGGCCCTCCAGGGCCTTGTCGTCCACCGCGGGCAGGAAGCAGGCCACCAGGTCTTCGCGGTCGGAGCCCTCCAGGCCCTTGAGGATGGCGGCGTCGTAGGTGTGCGCCTCGGCGTCCCAGGCCCACTGGCACATGCACTCCTGGGCGACAGGGTCCTGGACCTCGTCCAGCTTGCCGGCGGCGTAGGAGCGGGTCTCGTCCTCCTGCATCTCCAGGCCCTTGCAGACCACCTTGAAGCGCTGATGCGCGAAGGCGTCGTCGATGTCCATGGTGTCGACGTAGGGCGGAACGATCTCGCAGGCGAGCAGGGAGGCCAACCACAGCATTTGGGGTTCTCCGGGTCTCAGTTGGGGCGGCTGACCTTATCAGAGCACGCCGTCACCGAGCGTCTGCGGCTCGCAAAACCCGCCCCATCCGCCCCTGCCCCCGCTACTCGGGCTTTGGACTGCGGGCCGCCGCCCGCGCCGCCTGCTCTTCGGCCACCATCTCGGCGTAGCGGTCGCGCTTGGGCGTGAAGTACGCGTCCGGCGCGTCCGCCGAGGTGTCGGCAAAGCCAGCGACCACGCGGCCTCCCACCTTGTCCATGACGCGGGTGTAGACCCCGCGGGCAGCGCTCTTGAAAAGGCGGGTGGCAATGCCCATGGCTCATTCTCCTGCGGCAGAGCTTGCCCACGCGCGGCGCGCAAGACAAGCCCGAACGCGTTAGGCTCCTGACAGTCGACACCTTGCAGCAGCCCGCCCAGCGCGGGTCAGGAGCCCGTCCCCGATGAGTGATTCCAACCGTTTCCGCTTCTGGGTACGGCGTGGTTCCGGGGACGATCCGACCTTCTCGGTGCGCTTCGACGTGCGCAACGGCAAGGGCCTGCTGCGCGTCGCGCGCCCTGGCGTGCTGGTGGATCCCCCCGCTCGTCAGTCCGGCTTCGAAGAGCGGCTCACCCCCGCCCAGGTCCGCGCCAGCCGCTTCCTGCACATCTGGGACAGCGGCCGCAAGCGCCAGGGCTACGTCCTCTCCCGCCTCTCGGACGAGCTCCTCCTGCCTCTGGCCCCCGAGCGCTGGGTCGAGCTGGGCATCGAGAGCGACGGCGGCTTCTCCTGGCTGGTGCCCCGCACCGACGAGCCGGAGCCCTACGACTCCGTGGAGCCGTCCGAACCCCAGAACGACGACCCCACCGAGTCCGGGGAGCCCACAAACCCCGACGGTGGCGCCGCGCCCCCCCCGGTGAACTTCACGGGTGGATTCGGCCGGGCCACCACCCTGATCCGCCACCTCCGCCGCCAGAACGGCCGCGATCAGGAGAAGATCCAGGCCCTGGAGCAGCGCGTCCACGACCTGGAGAAGAAGCTCGAGGCCGCCCGCAAGCGCGAGGTCCAGTTGCGCACCCGCGTCGCCCGCTACCAGCGGCGCCTCAAGGCCCGCGAGTCCGTCACCCAGAAGTGAGCGCCTTGGCTGAGCGCCCGCTGACAGAGGTCGGCTGATGGACGTCCGCTACGAGCTCCACGAAGAGATCGGCCGCGGCGCTGGAGGCGTGATCTTCCGGGCCACGGACCACGACCTGGGGCGCCAGGTGGCCCTCAAGCGCCTGGACCGCGAGGGCAGCACCCGCCTTCAGCGCCTGCGCTTTGTCACCGAGGCCCAGGTCCCCGCCCAGCTCGAGCACCCCAACATCATCCCGGTCCACGACATCGGGAAGACGGCGCAGGGCGACCTCTACTACGTGATGAAGCTCGTCCGCGGCCGCACCCTCAAACAGGCCATGACCGACGGGGCCGCGCGCGCAGTGCTCCTGGACGCCTTGGCCGAGGTCTGCCAGGGCCTGGCCTTCGCCCACCACCAGGACGTGCTCCACCGCGACATCAAGCCCAGCAACCTGATGCTCGGGGCCTTCGGCGAGGTGTTGATCCTGGATTGGGGCCTCGCCCGCGCGCCCCAGGGCACCGTGCGCGACCAGGTCGGCCCCATGACCCTGGACGGCGATGTGCTGGGCTCGCTGGGCTACATGGCCGCCGAGCAGGCCCGCGGGCACGTGGACGCCCAGGGCCCCTGGACCGACGTGCACGCGGTGGGCGGCATCCTCTACGAGATCCTGGTGGGGACGCCCCCGCGGCACGCCCGCTCTCTGCCCGAGCTGCTCCCCAAGCTCGACGCCCTCCCCTCCCCGCCCCCGGGTCCGCTGGGCGCCCTGGCCCTGCGTTGCCTGGCGTCCAACCCCCAGGCGCGCCCCCGGAACGCTCAGGAGCTGGGGGAGCTCTTGGAGCTCGCGCGCTCCTGACGCCGGGCCTCCAGCGCGGCCATGGCCTTCCAGCCGCCCAGCGCCGCCAACCCCAGCAGCAGCCCCAGGTAGCGGCCCTCGCCGATCCCCACCGCCAGGGTCAGAGGCAGCGAGCCGGTCACCGCGATGCCCACCCCCAGCAGCACCCCGCCAACGAGCTGGCGCGGCAGGGAGACCGGCTTGGGGCTGCGCAGGTTGTGGAGCGCCAGCAGGCCTCCCCCCGCGAGCAGCAGCCAGATCCCCTGCCCGTTCAGGGCCCGATACACGAGCTCCGGGCCACCCAGCCCGGCGCGGGCCACGACGACGCCCAGGGCCAGGCCAGAGAGCGCGGTGCGCCAGTCGATCACAGCAGGACCTCGCTGGCGGCCGTGAGTGCACAGAGGCCCAGGACGGCGGCAACGCCGGCGGCCAGGGGGGGCACCCGATCCCGGAGGGTGTGCAGCCCCGCCCCGAGGCAGAAGGCACCCGTCAGCAGCAGCGGCAGCTTGATCCACAGGCGCGTGCCCACCCACTGGTCAAAGAGCGGCCAGGTCGCGCTCGGGGTGAGCTGTCCCCCCGCCAGGCTCACCAGCGCCGCCCCCAGGATCGCCCACGGAATCAACGCCTGCAGCCGACCGCCGCGCCAGATCAGCAGCGCGAGCAGCGGGAGGGCCAGCCACAGAGGCCAGGGGTCGACCAGGAGCAGACGGAACATCCCGCCAGACCTAACCCCCAGCGGCAACGTGTCGCAGCGCGCGCCGGCCGGCCGCCACCCCCTTAGGGTCCCAGAGCGCGGGTACAATGCCCGCAGCGTCGCCGAGGTGATTGAGATGTGGTGGATCCTGGCCCTTGCTTGCAACCGAGCCCCTGCGCCCCAGGCCCCTGAGCCCGCGCCGGTAGAGGCCACCGGGCCCATCGACCAGGAGGACCCCGCCCAGCGCGCCGCAGCGACCAGCGCCATCGTCCAGGGCGACGCCGCCATCAAGAAGCTCGGCTCCACCCTCAAGGCCCGCGTGGTCGAGGCCATGCAGGCCGGCGGACCCACCGCCGCGATCCCCGCCTGCCAGGCCGACGCCCCCACCCTGACCGCCGCCGCCGGCGCCGACAACGTCAAGGTCGGCCGCAGCTCCCTCAAGCTCCGCAACCCCGCCAATGATGGGCCCCCCTGGGTCACCGCGTGGCTCAAGGAGCAGGATGGCAAGCGCGCCGCCGCCGTCAAGGGCAGCACCGAGGTCGTGGACGGCACCGTCCGCATGGTCCGCCCCATCCCCGTCGAGCCCAAGTGCCTTGCCTGCCACGGCGGCCAGCTCGCCCCCGAGACCCAAGCCGCTCTGAGCGCGGCCTACCCCCAGGACCAGGCCACCGGCTACAACGCGGGCGATCTTCGGGGGGCCATCTGGGCCGAGGTGAAGATCCAGGGCCCTCAGTAGCGCGCGGGGCCCACCATGCTGCACCTTGGCCTGCTGGGCCTCTGTTCACTCGCGTCCGCCGACGAGGACACCCTCCCGGCGACCGCCCCCGATCTCACCTGGTACCTGATCCCCAACGCGGCCTTCGACACCGATGACGGCCTGGGCTTCGGCTTCCGCGGTGAGCTCCAGCGGAAGGACGGCCAGCGCGCCCCCTACCGGGATGCCTGGGTGGTCCAGGGCTTCTCCACCCTGCGCGGCTACCACAACTACCTGCTGCGCTACGACCGCGTGGGCATCGGCGCCAGCCAGCGCCACCGCTTCACCCTGAACGCCGCCTTCCGGACCTGGGGTAACGACCAGTACTACGGCATGGGCGCCGTGCTGCCCCTGGACGCGACCTACCTGCAGGACTTCGAGGCCGACGACCCGCGCCGCAAGTACTACCGCTACCGCCTGGTCCAACCCCAGGCCCGCGCCCTCTGGCTCATTGAGCTGGCCGGCCCCTGGGAGATCTGGGCCAGCACCAGCCTGCTCTGGTCCCAGGTCGACACCTACGAAGGCAGCCTGCTGGAGGCCGAGCAGCCCTACGGCATGGACGGCGGCTGGGCCTGGCAGGTGCAGGCCGGCGCCCAGCTTGATCTGCGCGACCGCGAGATCGACACCCGCTCCGGCAGCCTGGTCGAGGTCTACGGGCGCTACAACCCGCCCATTCCGGGCAGCGCCGGGGTCTACGGCGGCGTGGGCACCTCGATCCGGGGCTGGCTACCGCTGGGGGACCGGACGGTGCTCGCCGGCCGCCTGATGACCGAGGTCCTCGCTGGCGAGGTCCCCTTCTATGCCCTCATCCAGTGGGGCGGGGCCGTCCCGACGGTGGGCTACGGCGGCTATCAGAGCCTGCGGGGCCTCTCCTACGGCCGCTTCCGAGCACCCGGCAAAGCACTCTTGAACGCCGAGCTTCGCTGGGATGCCCTTACCCACCAGCTCGCGGGCAAGCCCTTCCGCTGGGAGCTGGTGCCCTTCGTGGACGTGGGCACCGTGTTCCTGGATGAGGGCAGCTCAGGGCCTGCCCTGCACCCGGCGGTGGGCGTCGGCCTGCGCCCCATCTTCGACGAGGCCTTCGTCGGCCGCATGGACCTGGGCTTCGCGCGCGACCAGGTCCTGCAGGACGGGGAGCTCCAGGTGCTCTGGACGCCAGGCTTCTACCTGACCTACGAGCACCTGTTCTGAGCCGCTCAGCGGACGGCCAGCGCCTTGGAGGCCAGCATCGCGCCGTCGCTCATCTGCCGCACGTCCATGATCAGCAGCGCCCGCTGGGCGTCCGAGAAGGAGCCGATGACGGTGTCCCGATCAAAGCTGGTGTCGGGCTGGCCGAAGCCCTTGTAGACCTTGTGGTTGTTGAACACGCCCTTGGTCACCGAGGCCGGGAAGAACACCTGGCTCACCTGGCTGTCCTCCACCTGGATGTGGATGTGCACCGCGCGGCTGGAGTACCAGCCGGGGAAGCAGGTATCGAACTGCACGATGCCCTCGGCGTCCGTGACCTGGGCGCCGCGCCCGAAGTTCTGGGACGAGTAGTCGCGGTCCGTCAGGCACATGCCGGCGTTGGGGGTCTCGCCGGAGTAGCTGCCCGCGTAGTTGGTGTGCCAGATCTTGACCTGCTTGCCCGCCAGCGGGCTGCAGCCGTCGTCGACGATCTTGAAGACCAGGCGCACGGGCAGCCCGTCCCAGCCCTCGGAGATGTCCTGGCGCACCTTGGTGGTGGTCGTGGTGCAGGGCCCCTCGGTCGTGCTGGAGATCTGAGCGCACTCGCCCAAGGTCACCCCGTCGAAGGGGTTGGGGTAGCTCGCCGCGGCGGTCATGGCCGCGGTGCCGCCGGTGGCCCAGGCGGTGGCGTCGATGGTGTCGGGGTGCTCGTCCCCGCCGCTCCCACCGGTGTCCTCGCCGGAGCCAGTGTCCTCTCCGGTGCCGGTATCACCCCCGAGGCCGGTGTCCTCACCGGCAGCGGTGTCCCCATCCGGGCCCGAGTCCCCCCCCTCTCCGCTGTCCCCGCCAAGCAGAGAGCTGTCCCCGGTGGCCTGACGGCAGGCGACCAGGGTGGCCAGGGCGGCAGTGCTGAACAGGATGTGACGGCGAGAGAGGGTCTTGGTGGTCAAGGGGGGCTCCAGGTCTGGTGAAGCGCCTGGATACCCGCAGGAGTCTCAAGCAGCCCTGAACGCAGACCGGGGAGTCCCCCTCATCCCTGTGCTCTCAGCCCTCAGCCCGCTGCCTTCAGCCCTGACGACGACGACGCCCCAGGGCCACCAGCCCCAGCAGGCCCGCCATCAGGCCGAAGGAGGCGCTGCCGGGCACGCTGGAGCAGCCGCGGCTGGCGAAGAAGCCCTCCTCCTCCAGCACGACCTCCTGCTCGGTCTCCTCCTTCTCGGTCAGGGAGGGGTCCGGGATGCCGGGCTCGTCACACCAGGCGCGGGAGCCGTCCTCGCAGCGGGAGCGCATCTCGGCGTCGATCCAGTCCAGGTAGTAGTCGACGCGGGTGTCGACGCCGCCGGTCTCGTTGCAGTCGCTCGCGTCGTAGGCGTGGGAGGTCACGCCAATGACCCGCATGTTGTCGGCGCTCTCGGTCTCCAGCCAGGCAAAGCTGGGGCCGCCGGAGTCACCGTGGCACTTGCGCACGTCGGTCTCGACGGCGCCGACCTGGAACTCCACGTCGGAGAGCTCGTTGATGTGGCTCACGCCCTGCTGCTTGATGCCGTAGGAGCCCGCGGGGGGCTGCTCCCAGCCGTTGGTGGCGGACTGCTGGCCCCAGCCCACGACGGTGACCTCCAGCCCCTCGGAGAGCTGCGCGGCCTCCTCGGCGGTGGGCAGGTAGACGAAGTCCACGTCGGTGACGGGCTCATCCAGGAAGATCAGCGCGAGGTCGTAGTTCAGCGACAGGCCGGTCTGCAGGGACTGCATGTCCCAGCTTGGGTGCAGGACCCAGTCCCAGGCGGGGACCGCGTCGTCGGGCAGGGCCACCAGCTCGTAGTTCGCGTAGGCGGTCAGGTCGGCCTGGCGGGTCCAGTTGACCTCGACGTTCTCCAGCTCGAACATGCCGTAGGTCAGGGCGAACTCGTCCAGGCAGTGGGCGGCGATCAGCACGGTGTCCGGCGCGATCAGCGTGGAGGAGCACATGAAGGCCCGGTAGGTCTGGCCCTGCATCCCGAAGTCCATGATCATGCCGCCAGCGGCGGGGAACTCATCGGAAGAGGCGGCCTCCCCGTTGATGATCTTGGGGTCCGGGGTGGCGGCCATTGCCGCGGCGACGAGCAGAAACATGTGATCTCCAAGAGTGCGCCAGGGTGGCCCCGGCTCAAGCGATGCGCAGCTTTAGCCGCTCCCCGGGGGGGCCTGCCACGACCGGACCGGGCGCGCGCCGCACCGCCGGGCCAGATCTTGCCCCGATTTCACCCCATTTCACCGCTCGCTCCTCCACTTCCCCAGGGTGAAAGGGTTGCGCCTGGACTTTGCCGTACCCTGACATTGGAGACACGATGAAGACCCAGCGAAAGCCCCCCGAGCATGAGACCGAGCAGCGCTGGGCGCTCTGGGTGCAGGCCGGCGTGCTGCTGGGCGTGACCGTGGCCGCCGGCGTGACGACCCTGCTGATCGGCTAGGCGTCCTCCGGTCAGCGGGCGCTCACCATCTGCACGTCGCCCGCCAGGATAGGCACACGCCCGGTCCCAGTCTCGACGATCAGCGCGCCATCTTGTCGCAGGTCCACGGCGATCCCCTCGACCTGCCCCACCCGCACGCGCTTGCCCAGGGTCGCGCTCTGGGCCCGCCAGGCGTCCAGCACCTTGTCCGGGTTGGAGGAGAGCTGAGCGCAGCGGCTCTCGATGCGAGCGACCACACCGCCCAGCAGCTCGGCCCGATCCCAATCCCTGGTCGGGAACTGCTCCGCCAGCGAGGTGCCCGGGATGTCGTCCGGGAACTCCTGCGCGTGCACGTTGATGCCCACGCCCAGCACCACAAAGTGCAGGCGCCCGACCTCGGCGTGGAGCTCGGCCAGGATGCCGGCCGCCTTGCGGCCATCGGGGGCCAGCACGTCGTTGGGCCACTTGATGGGCAGACCGGTGACCTCGCCGATGCCGACGGCTGTTGCCAAGCTCAACAGGGGAGCCATCTCAGGCGGTAGGGGCGGACGCAGCAACAACGAGAAAGCCAGGTTCTTCCCCGGCAGACTGCGCCAGGAGCGACCGAGCCGGCCCTTGCCGGCGGACTGGGTCTCGGCGACCACCAGGGTCCCGGACTCGGCCCCATCCAGGCCAAGCTGGAATGCCTGTCGGTTGGTGGAGTCGGTCTGCTCGAAGAACACCACCGGGCGCTCGCAGCGCCAGCTCAGGCTCAGAGGCCCGTAGCCGCCGCGGCCGAGGCTGTAGCCCTGGGGGGTGCTCTCGACGGGGACGCCTTCGGCCTTGAGGGCCTGGATCGCCTTCCAGATGGCCTGTCGGCTCACCCCAAAACACTCGGCCAGCGCCTGACCATTGGCAGGCCCCTCGGAGAGCAGCGAGGCCACCCTGGCGCCCAGGGGGCGGTCGTCGAAGGGGTCCACTCAGCCCTGCTCGTCGATGCGCAGGGAGAAGTCGACCCAGCGGGCCTGGTGGATGAGCCCGCCCACCGAGATGATGTCCAGGCCGATGTCCTTGATGCGCGCGATGCGCTCGGCGTCCATGTTGCCGCTGGCCTCCAGCAGGGGGCGGCGCCCGGAGCCCTCGGCGAAGGCGTCCGTGACGGCGATGGCCTGCTTGAGGGTGGCGTCGTCCATGTTGTCCAGCAGGATGACGTCGGCGCCGGCCTCCAGGGCCTGATCCAGCTCGCCCAGGTCCTCTACCTCGACCTCGATGCGGACCAGGTGGTGGATGCGGGCCCGGGCGCGGGACACGGCCTGGGCGATGCCCCCGGCGGCGATGATGTGGTTGTCCTTGATCATCACCCCGTCGTAGAGTCCGTGGCGGTGGTTGTGGCCGCCGCCGTGGCGCACCGCGTCCTTCTCGAGCTCGCGGTGCAGGGGGGTGGTCTTGCGGGTGCAGACCACGCGGGTCTTGCCTTCCGCCACGGACACGATGCTGCGGGTGTTCGTGGCGATGCCGGCGCAGCGCATCAGGAAGTTCAGGGCGATGCGCTCGGCGCTCAGGATGCCGGCCAGCGGGCCCGTCAGGCGGCAGAGGTTCTCGCCCTTGGACAGGGAATCGCCGTCCTGGGCCAGGGCCTCCCAAGTGACCCCCATGCGCTCAAAGGCCAGCTTGGCCGGGACCGTGCCGGACACCACCAGGTCCTGCTTGGCGTAGATCCGGGCGCTGCCCATGATGGAAGGATCGACGCAGGATTCGGTCGTGAGGTCTCCGGGGCCCAGATCCTCATCAAAGGCACGGGCGACCAGCTCGGGAATGCGCATGGGGCTCTCTTGCATAGGCGAGGACACGCTGAGCCTGTCCTCGCTGGTGGATGACAGTGCTGATCAGCCCAGGGAGGCCAAGGAGGCCTGGAGGCCGGCCAGGCGCTGCTCGGCGAGATCGAGCTTCTCCTGGAACTTGGCGACCACGTGGTCCGGCGCCTTGGAGACGAAGGCTTCGTTCCCAAGCTTTCCGCGCAGACCCTTTGCGTCCTTGCCGACCTTGGCGATCTCCTTGGTCAGGCGCTCCTTCTCGGCGGCCACGTCCACGACGCCTTCGAGATCGATGAAGATCTCGGCGCCGGGGATCACGGCGGTCGCGGAGGCGGCGGGCTTGTCCCCATCCAGGCGCACGGACACCACGTTGGCCAGGTGCTTGAGGCCGGAGGGGTGGTCCTGCAGCCAGGCGGCGCGCTCTCCGCGGGCGTAGGCGTTGAAGGGGATGCGGGGGCTGATCTCCATCTCGGCGCGCAGGCGGCGCACCCGGCGGATGGCCTCCTGGAGGAAGGCGACCTGCTCCAGGATGTGGGGATCGGAGGCGTAGTCGGAGGCCTTGGGGAAGTCCGCGACCATCACGGAGCCCTGGGTGTTGGGGAGGCGCTGGAAGAGCTCCTCGCTCAAGAAGGGCATGATGGGGTGCATCAGGCGGGCCACGCCGGAGAAGACGGTGACCAGGGTGTGCTGGGCGGCCTGACGGCCCTCCCCTTCCCCGTAGATCGCGGCCTTGGACAGCTCCAGGTACCAGTCGCAGAGCTCGTCCCAGGTGAAGGCGTAGAGCTCGGAGCAGGCCTGGTCGAAGCGGAAGCTCTCCAGGTGGCCGCGGATGCGCTCGGTGGCCTGGGAGAGGCGGGCGAGGATCCAGCGGTCGTAGACGCCGAGCTCCACCTGGGCGCTGGGGTCGTAGCCCTCCAGGTTGGACATGGTGAAGCGGAAGGCCTGCCAGATCTTGTTCACGAAGCGGGAGGAGACCTCGACCTCGTGCTCGCGCCAGTTCATGTCGGCGCCGGGGGCGGCCAGGCGGGCCAGGGTGAAGCGGAAGGCGTCCACGCCGTGCTTCTCGATGGTGTCCAGCGGGTCGACCACGTTGCCCTTGGTCTTGGACATCTTCTCGCCCTTCTCATCGCGCACCAGGCCGTGGATGCAGACCTTGGCGAAGGGCACGTTCCCCATGTTGTGCAGGCCGGAGAACATCATCCGGGCGACCCAGAAGAAGATGATGTCGAAGCCGGTCACCAGCACAGAGGTCGGGTACCACTTGGCGAGGTCGGCGCTGTCCATCTCGGGCCAGCCCAGGGTGGAGAAGGGCCACAGCGCGGAGCTGAACCAGGTGTCCAGCACGTCCTGGTCCTGGGTGAGGACCACGCTCTCGTCGAGCTCGTTGGCCTCGCGCACGGCGGCCTCGGACTCGCCCACGTAGACCTTGCCGTCGGCGTCGTACCAGGCGGGGATCTGGTGGCCCCACCAGAGCTGGCGGCTGATGCACCAGTCCCGGATGTCGCGCATCCAGGCAAAGTAGATGTTCTCGAAGCGCTTGGGCACGAACTCGGTGGTCCCGTGCTCCACGGCGGCCAGGGCGGGCGCCGCGAGGGGCTTCATGCGCACGAACCACTGGGTGGAGAGCATGGGCTCGACCACCGCGCCGCCCCGCTGGCTGCGGCCCAGGGGGTGCTTGTGCTCCTTGCCGCCGCGCTCCAGGCCCAGCTCGGCCATGGCGGCCTTCACGGCCTTGCGGGCCTCGTCCCGGTGCATGCCCTGGAAGCGCTCACCGCCCACGTGGTTCACGCAGGCGGCCTCGTCGAACATGGTGATGAACTCGAGGTCGTGGCGCCTGCCCACCTCGTAGTCGTTGAAGTCGTGGGCGGGGGTCACCTTGACGGCGCCGGTGCCGAACTCGGGGTCCACCAGGATGGCGTCGCCGATGATCTCGATGTGGCGGTCCACCAGGGGGTTGTGGACGGTCTTGCCGATCAGGTGCTTGTAGCGGGGGTCTTCCGGGTGCACGGCCACGGCGGTGTCGCCGAGCATGGTCTCGGGGCGGGTGGTGGCGACCACCAGCTCACCGCTGCCGTCGGACAGGGGGTAGGCGAAGCTCCAGAGCTCGCCCACGTGGTCCTCGTCGTAGTCGACCTCGAGATCGGAGAGCACGGTGCGGGTGCCGGGGTCCCAGTTGATCAGGCGCGTGTCGCGGTAGATCAGCCCCTCCTCGTAGTACTTCACGAACACGCGGCGCACCGCGGCGGACAGGCCCTCGTCCATGGTGAAGCGCTCGCGGCTCCAGTCGCAGGACACGCCCAGCGAGCGGAGCTGGAAGATGATGCGGTCGCCGTTCTGCTTCTTCCAGTCCCAGATCTTCTCCAGGAAGGCCTCGCGGCCCAGCTCGTGGCGGTCCAGGCCCTCCTTGCGCAGCTCGCGCTCCACCACCATCTGGGTGGCGATGCCGGCGTGGTCGGTGCCGGGGATCCAGACGGCGTCGAAGCCGTCCATGCGCTTGAAGCGCACCAGGATGTCCTGGAGGGTGTTGTCCAGCGCGTGGCCCATGTGCAGGGAGCCGGTCACGTTGGGGGGCGGGATGACGATGGAGAAGGGAGGCTTCTCGCCCTGGCTGTCGCCCTTGAAGAGGCCCTGGGCCTCCCACTGCGGGTAGTAGGTCTCGGCCGCCTGGTGGGGGTCGTAGGACTTGGGCAGCTCGGCGTTCTGCTGATCGGACATGGTCTCGCTCACAAGCTCGGGGCGCGGCGCACGGCGCGCACGCCCGAAGTGGGAATTCGGTGTGCTTGATTAGGGCCCGCCCAGGGGCGGCGCAACGCTTTTGTGGGCGCCCAGCTCAGCTCTGCTGGCCGGACTCCATCCGCGCGGCGACGGCGTCCTGGACGGCCTTCTCGACCAGACCCCGGAAGTCGGGGTCGGCGCTGAGCGAGCTGCGCAGCACGGCCTCCACGACTTCAGGGAGCACCTCCAGGATCGCGCGCTCCAGGGCCGGACCCACGACTGCGGGGTCCACGGCCACCGGCTCGGGCGCGCGGGGATCACGGGGAATGAAGCTGGCCAGCCGCTCGCTACTCTCGGGGGGCGCGCTGAGGGGAGACACGGCGCGGGCCGGGAGGGGCTCCAGGCCGGACTCGACCACGATGGGGCCCTTGTAGGACTGGGGGTCCTCGGCGTCCTCTTCCTGGAAGGCCATCGGGCCCAGGGCGGACTCGACCACCTGCCGCAGCGAGGCCGCGGTGAAGGGGGAGCTGATGCGCCCGTCCACGCCGCACTCGGAGGCCTGCTCGGGATCGTAGACCTCAAAGCCACCGGCGACCAGGTAGACCAGCGCGGCGGGGTGCTCGTCGCGGAGCGTGCGGGCCAGCTCGTAGCCGCTGCCGTCGGGAAGGCGGACCCCGGACAGGGCCAGATCCACGCTGCCCCCCTCGGTGCGCATGCGGGCCTCCCGCACGCCGTGGGCCAGGATCACGTCAAAGCCCATGGACGCCAGGGCGCTCTCCGCGCGGCGCTGTGTGCTGGGGTTGGGGTGCACGACCAGGGCGGTCTTGCTCATGGGGTGGGCCCAAGTCCGGAGGGGTGGCTGGGAGCCCGGGACGCCTTTGGGGGAGCCCGGACGATCTGCCAGAGGTGTGTAGTGCTACCACCGGCTGCCATCAAGCGTCAAAGCGCCGAAGCGCTGCGCTTCAGCTCTGCACAACAAAAACGTGCATGCCGCGGGTGACGACCTCGATCTTCTGGCCGTCGTCCATCTCCTGGGTCTCGGAGTTCTGGAAGCCCACGTACAAGTTGATGTACGGCGTATCGAGCTGAGAGTTCAGCAGCTCCCAGACGTCGTCCCCCACGGTGAAGCTGTCTCCGCTGCCCGCGTTGCAGGTGACCGTGCCCCAGGCCTCGCCGTCCCGCTCCTGGCGCACCTGGATCCAGACCTCGTCCCACTCGTCCGCATCCCAGCTCACCTCGACGGTCTCGCCAAAGTCGATGAGCTCGTCGTCGCCCGCATCCACGCTGACGTCGGCGATCGTGCCGGCCTCGGGGGCGATCGCGCCAGAGAAGGGTCCGGCCTCCAGCAGCTCAAGGCCGCCGCCCAGCAGCTCATCCGCGGGCTCGCAGGTGTGCACGTTGGTGAAGACCTCGTCGTAGTAGAAGCCCGCGCCCTCGCGCAGCAGCTCCCCGGAGCGGGTGCCCGCCTCCCAGTCCGGCTCGTCGCTCAGGCCGGGGATGTCGGTGCCGGAGGCCCCCGCATCGAAGGGGAACATGGACAGGCCAGCCACACAGCCAGAGGGGAGCTGGCGGTCCTGCAGGCCGTCCGGTGCGTACTCCAGGGAGATGTTCCAGGAGAAGGCGCCCTCGTAGATCTCCCCGGTGGAGGAGTCCCCGCACTCCCAGGTGTAGACGTCCGCGGTCAAGCGGGCGTCGGCCTCTGCGCCCTGACCGAGGTCGACGTTGCCCTTGCAACCAAGCAGACTCAAAACCGGCAGAAGGATGGACATTGCGGCTCCAAAGCTCGTCCCGCGATTGTAGCCAAGGGGACGTGAGCGGGCTGTAAACCCTGAGTCCCCTCCCCTTCGGGGTTAGGCTGCGCCAAAGGAGCACGGATGACTGCGGCTTGGCTTCTGGCGCTTGTGGCCTGTGAGGAGACCATCGAGCGTCCTGCACCCCTGGACGACCCCGCGGGCGCGTTCTTCGACAGCCCCTGGCCCTCCCAGGCCCGCACCCTGGAAGGCGGCGCTCCCGACATGGCCGGCTTCCCCGGCGCCGACACCTTCCCGCTGATCGAGAACTACGCGCTGGCGATGGAGCAGGAGCTGGACGGCTTCTCCACCAACGGGCCCGTGTACTTCCGCTTCGACGGCCCCATCGACACCGCGCTGCTGCCCAGCGCCGCCGAGTCCCTGGACCCGCAGGAGGCCAGCGTGATGCTGGTGAACCTGGACCCCGAGAGCCCCGGCTTTGGCGAGCTGGTGCCCCTACACACCGACTTCCAGGCCACCGCGACCACCTACCAGCCCGAGAACCTGCTGGCCTTCGCCCCCATCCCCGGGGCCCCCCTGCGACCCGGCACCCTGTACACGGCCCTGGTCACCAGCCGGATCGCCACCCAGTCCGATGGGTTCAAGGATGCCTTGGACCCCGATCGGGGGTCCTACACCGACTGGGCCTTGTTGGACGCCTGGCTCTTCGAGCAGGGCCTCACCAGCGAGGACATCGCGATCGCGACCCGCTTCCGCACCCAGGATCCCGTCCAGGAGCAGGCCACCCTGGCCCGCCACATCGAGACAGAGCTCGGCGTCCAGTCCTTGGACCAGGAGCTGGACTACACCACGAACAGCGCCTTCGGGAAGGGCTACGAGGGCAGCGTCACCCTGCCGATCTGGCAGCACGGGGAGCGCCCCTACGCCAGCGAAGGCGGCGCTTTCGCGTTCGATTCCGACGGCACCCCGCAGCTCTACGGCTGGGAGCGCGTCACCATGTCCGTGACCGTCCCCAGCGGCGAGGAGCCCGAGGGCGGCTGGCCCGTCGTGATCTACGTCCACGGCACCGGCGGCGACTGGACGAGCTGCTGCGCCGGCTCCGGCGGCATGGTGCCCGCCTGGCGGGTGGCCCAGGGCGGCATGATGATGATCGGCGTCTCCCAGCCCCTGCACGGTGACCGCGGGACGGAGGGCACCGACGTGGAGCTGCACAGCTTCAACCTCTTCAACCCGGACTCGGCGCGGGCCAACTTCCGCCAGGGTGCCCTCGACAGCGTCTACCTGGCCCACATCCTGTCCGGACGCAGCCACAGCTTCCAGACGGTGCACGGCGAGGTGCACACCGACCCGGATCACGTCCTCTACCTGGGGCACAGCCAGGGCGGGGTCACGGGCTCGATGGCGCTCCCCTACCTGGGCGATGAGCTGGACGGCGCGGTGCTCTCCGGCGCGGGCGGCTTCCTGAGCCTATCGGTGCTCTACCGCAAGCAGGGCGACCTGGACCTGGAGGAGCTGGTGACCTCGCTGCTGGACTTCTCCGACGGCGAGACCTTTGACGCGATGCACCCCATCGCCGCGCTGCTGCAGTCCCTGGCCGACGTCACCGACCCCATCAACTACGCCCCCTACTGGAACCAGCGGCGCGCGTGGTTCACGGAGCGCCCCGTGGACGTGCTGCTCTTCCAGGGGACGATGGACGAGTACACCCCGCCGGAGACCTCCGACGCCCTGAGCGCGGCGGCCGGCGCGCCCTTCGTCGACAGCGGGGACATCCCCGAGGCCCACCAGGTGCTGGGGATAGAGCCGGTGTCCTCGCCGGTGCTGCGATCCATCCCGGCGTGGGGTGAGCAGAGCGTGACCAGCGGTATGGCCAGCTACTCCGGGCGCGGCCACTTCGTCATCTTCGAGCTCTCCGAGGCCGCCTCCCTCTACAAGGAGTTCCTGGAGGGCGCCGTGGCCGGCGAGCCTGAGATCGGGAGCCTCCAGTGAAGCTGCTTCTGGGTGTCAGCGGCGGGGTCGCCGCCTACAAGGCCTGCGATCTCGTCTCCCGCGCGCGCAAGGCCGGGCACGAAGTGCAGGTCGTCATGTCCGAGAGCGCCACGCGCTTTGTCGGGCCCATCACCTTCGAGGCCCTGAGCGGCCGCCCCGTGATGACCGGCACCTTCACCGGCGTGGGCAGCCCGGGCATCGACCACATCGACCTGCCTAAGTGGGCGGACGTGGCCTGCGTGGCCCCCGCGACGGCCAACATCCTGGGCAAGCTGGCCTGCGGGATCGCCGATGACGGGCTTTCCACCGTCATGATGGCCCTACGCAGCCACACCCCCTGCGTGCTCGCCCCCGCCATGAACACCGAGATGTACCTGTCCCCCGTGGTGCAGCGGAACCTGGGCTGGCTGCGGGATCTGGGGCGCTACAGCTTCGTCGAGCCCGTCAGCAAGCGGCTGGCCTGTGGCGATGTGGGCGTGGGCGCTCTGGCGGATCCGCAGGCCATCCTTGACGCCATCGAAGCGGTGAGCAAAAAGTAGACAGTCGGCTGCAACCCCACCCCGCTGTCGGCATACTCGAAACGAATGACGCACCCCATGAGCCAGAGCCCGCGCCACCTTGCCTGCGATGACCGCAGCGAGGCCTGCCTCTGTCTCTGCTGTCTCTGTATGGAGGGCGGCGCTGCCTAGCTGAACGCAGCCCCGCCGGCGCCTGGAGCGCCCACATCGCCCTCCCCCTGCCCCATTGATTGAATGGAGTGTGCATGTCTGCACCCCCTGCATCTCGCCCCGTGGGCGAGCCCCTGTCCGCCCGCGTGGGCGACACCCCCTTGCAACGCCTGCGCCGCATCCCCGCGGCCTTCGGGATCCCCGACGACATCGAGATCCACGCCAAGCTGGAGTGGTTCAACCCGGGCGGCTCCGTCAAGGACCGGGCGGCGCTGAGCATCGTGGAGACCGCGGAGCACCAGGGGCTGCTCAAGCCGGGCATGACGCTGCTGGACGCCTCCTCCGGGAACACCGGCATCGCGTATGCGTGGCTGGCCGCAAGCCGGGGCTACAAGGTGACCCTCTGCCTGCCCGCGAACGCAAACGCCGAGCGCAAGCGCATCCTGCGGGCCTATGGCGTCGAGCTCGTGTTGACCTCGCCGTTGGAAGGATCCGATGGGGCCATCCGGAAGGCCCGAGAGCTCTCGGAGGGTGAGCCAGACCGGTACTTCTACGCAGATCAGTACTCCAACCCCGCCAACTGGCAGGCCCACTACAAGACCACGGGCCCCGAGATCTGGCGAGGAACTGCGGGGCGCATCACCCACTTTGTCACCACGCTGGGGACGAGCGGGACCTTCATGGGGACGGCGCGCTTTCTCAAGGAGCAGCAGCCCACGCTGTTCGCGGCGACCGTCGAGCCCGACTCCCCCTTCCACGGGCTGGAGGGGCTCAAGCACATGGAGACCGCCATCGTGCCCGCCATCTACCAGCCCGAGGGCCTGGCGGACCGGGCCATGGGCGCCCCCACGGAGCCCGCGTTCGAGCTGGTCCGGCGCCTGGCGCGCGAGGAGGGGCTGCTGGCCGGTGTCTCCAGCGGTGCGGCGCTCTGGGCGGCCCTGGAGCTCGCCAAGGAGCTCAAGGAGCGCGGCGAGTCCGGCGTCATCGTCACCCTGTTCGCCGACGGTGGCTCCCGCTACCTCAGCGAAGACCACATCTGGGAGGTCTGAGATGGACACCCTCGAGATCGAGGCCGCACCGGCGGCCGCCCTGAACGCCCACGTCGAGGCCGGCTACCCCCACGAGGTGGTGGGCATCCTGGCGGGGCACGGCCGGCGCGTGAGCAAGGTCAAGGCGCTGATCAACGAGCGCGCGGACAGCGCCCACAACCGCTACAAGGTCAGCGGCCTGACGCTCATGAAGGCCGAGCGGGAGATCGAGTCTCAAGGGCTTGAGATCCTTGGCTATTACCACAGCCACCCCGACCACCCAGCGCGCTACTCCGACTACGACCGGGACCACGCGCTGCCCAACCTGAGCTACCTCATCGCCGCCGTCCACAGTGGGCGGGTGGTGGACATCCTCTCCTGGCGACTGCGCGAAGACCGCAGCGCCATGGACCCTGAACCCATCGAGATCCTGGGAGCCCCCATGACCGTCACCGTGCACATCCCCACTCCTCTGCGGGCCTACACCGAGGGCAAGCCCTCCGTGGACGTCAGCGCGAACACCGTGGGCGAGGCCCTCAAGGCGCTCACCGACCAGAACCCCAAGCTGCTCAAGCACCTGCGCAACGACGACGGCAAGCTGCGCAGCTTCGTGAACGTGTACCTGGGCGACGAGGACATCCGCTTCCTGGACAAGGAGGACACGGCGGTCACCGAGGGCGCCGAGCTCACCATCGTGCCCTCCATCGCGGGCGGTTCCCTGTGAGCGCCGAGGACCTGCCGGAGCTCTCCGGCGAGGAGTACCAGCGCTACAGCCGGCACCTGATCCTGGACGAGGTCGGGGTCGAGGGCCAGCGCAAGCTCAAGAGCGCAAGCGTGCTCTGCATCGGCACCGGCGGCCTGGGCTCCCCCCTGCTGATGTACCTGGCCGCCGCGGGCGTCGGGCGCATCGGCATCGTGGACTTTGACGTGGTGGACAGCTCCAACCTGCAGCGCCAGGTCATCCACGGCACCAGCAGCGTGGGCGAGCCCAAGGTGCGCTCCGCCGCGCGCCGCATCGCGGACATCAACCCCAACGTACAGGTGGACATCTACGAGGAGCCGCTGAACTCCGGCAACGCCCTGCGCATCCTGGAGCCCTACGACGTGGTCGTGGACGGCACCGACAACTTCCCGACCCGCTACCTGGTCAACGACGCCTGCGTGCTGCTGGGCAAGCCCAACGTGTACGGCTCGATCTTCAAGTTCGAGGGCCAGGCCAGCGTGTTCAACTACCAGGACGGGCCCAACTACCGGGACCTGTACCCCGAGCCCCCGCCCCCCGGGCTGGTCCCGAGCTGCGCTGAGGGCGGCGTGCTGGGCATCCTGCCGGGCGTCATCGGCTGCATCCAGGCCACCGAGACCATCAAGATCCTGCTGGGCAAGGGCACCAGCCTGTCCGGCCGCCTGATGCTCTACGACGCCCTGAACATGCGCTTCCGCGAGCTCAAGCTGCGCCGGGATCCCGACGCCCCCGAGATCACCGAGCTGATCGACTACGAGGCCTTCTGCGGCGTCCCCGCAAACGACCACCAGACCCAAGGAGAGGCAGACGTGGGTGCATTCCAACGAATCGGCGTGAAGGAAGCCAAGCAGCGCTTGGACAACGGCTGGACCCCCTACGTGCTGGACGTGCGTCGCCCGGCCGAGGCGGAGATCGCCAAGCTCGACTTCGCCGATCGCCTGCAGCCCCACGGGCAGATCCTGGCCATCGCCGACGAGCTCCCCCGCGACCGCGACATCCTGGTCCACTGCAAGATGGGCGGGCGCTCCGCGACCGCCATCGAGAGCCTGATCGAGGCCGGGTTCGACCCCAAGCGCCTGTTCAACCTGCAGGGCGGGATCACGGACTGGGCCAAGGAGATCGACACCAGCCTTCCGGTGTATTGATCTCGGCGCCCTGGGGCTGGTGGGCTCACCTCTCCAGCCTCAAGGACCGCTCCGGAGGGACGGGGACTCCTGCATCTCCGAGGTCCGGCTGGGTTGAACGCCCGCCTGAGCTGGGCATCTGGGGTTGAACGCCGCCTTGGGCTGGGCATCTGGGGTTGAACGCCGCCTTGAGCTGGGCATCTGGGGTTGAACGCACGCTCCGGTCGGGCATCCCGGGTTGAACGCCCGGCTGGACTGGGCATTTGGGCGCACGGGCGCGTTCAGGGCGCCGACTTCACCCCATGCTGGGACAGTTGAAGCCCGACTACTCCTGCCCACTCAGATCTGGTCCCAGTCTGCGGCTTGTTCGGATTGGGCCCGGGCGTTCAACCCCGGATGCTCCCTCTCGGCGTGCGTTCACCCCCGGATGCCTCCCAGCGGCGGGCGTTCAGGGGGAGATGCTCCGCCAAAGGCGCACCTCCGGCACGCTGCAGGCACTGCTACCAGGCCACGCCTGCCCCGAGGCCGACGGCTCAGAACCCCTGCTCAGCGAGACTCGCTGCGATCTCCCCGTAGAAGTCCAGGTGCTCGAAGCCAGGCGCGGTGGCGCCCGCGATCTGACCGATCTGGTCGATGTGATCGGCGTCGATGGTGCCGTGGTAGGTGCCCCACTTGGCGCTGTCCACGGGGATGAGCCCGTCGCTGTCGATGCCCTGGAGATCAAGGATGGTGCGGGTGACGGAGAACACCGGGGTGACGACCTCGCCCGAGTGGCTGGACTGGCAGCCGAAGTCCAGCTCGCCGCAGGTGACCCCCGTCCAGCTCTGGTACATCACGTCGGCGCGGTCCGGGTTCTCGGCGTTGAACTGCGCCATGCCCTCGGTGCTCATCTGGGCGACCATGCTGGCGACGTCCTGGTCGTTGCTGTTGCCGTAGAACAGCATCAGGGCGTCGATGGCCCCATCCACCAGGATCTGCGTCAGCAGCGAGCTGTCCACCACCCCGGTCGCGATGTCCGCGATGGGGGTCCCCCGGTGGGGCGATGCGATGGTGGTCACGCTCGCGACGTGCGCCTGGGGGTCGAGCTGCGAGGTCACATGCCGCGCGTCGACGCCCCCCTGTGAGTGGCCGACCAGGTTGACCCGGCGGTGCTTTCCGTCGGCCAGGAAGCCCTCCAGGTTGTCCACCCACTGCTGCCCGCGGACGCTGGTCTGCTGGTAGGGGTCCACGTCGCTGATCCACACCACGTAGCCGGCGTCGGAGAGCGCGTCGTCGACGCCGTACCAGTAGTCCAGGACCCCGATGAAGGCCTCGGTGCCCGCGACGCCGTGCATGAAGAAGAGCGGGTAGCGCGTCCAGGCGGCCTGGCAGTTGCGGATGCACTCCGCCTCCAGGCCGTAGTCGCTGGCGCTGTCGTCCAGCGGGCGCAGCTCCACCAGGAACTCCCCGGTCCAGGGGAGCTGGATCTCGACCCGCTCCCCCCACATGAGCTCACCCTCTCCCAGCAGATCCCCACCCACCGTCCTCAGGTTCCATTCCGCCAGCGAGGTGCTGCTCCAGTCGGCCAGGTACAGCTCGATCTCGGCGCCCTTGGGGCCGGCCACGGCGTGGATGGCGCCCTCACACTCCGAGAGGCTGCCGCTGACCCGGTTGACGGCGAAGGCGTCGACGTAGGCGCCTTCGACAGCGGGCTGCGGGGTGCAGGGGGCCGCGCTGTCACCGGTGTCCTGGGGCGCGCCCGTGTCCTGGGGGGCGGTGTCGCTGCGGGTGTCCTCGACTGCGGAGGAGGTGTCGAGGAGCGCGGGCGCGCTGCAGGCCAAGAGGGTGGGCAACAAAATCACGGGCAGACCTTTCTTTCCTCATTCCCAAAGAGAGGGCGCAGGATAGACCACGCCGTGCCTGATGCGCTGCCTATCCTGCTCTTCGCGAGCGTCGCGGTCTTCTTGGCCCAGGTGGTCAAGGGCATCTCCGGCTTTGGCTCGGCGCTGGTCGCTGTGCTGCTGCTCAACTGGGTCTATCCGCCCGACGAGACGGTGTTCCTGAGCGCGTCCGTGGACCTGCTGTCCGGCGCGTGGATGACCCTGCAGCTACACAAACGCATCGACTGGCGGCTGGTGCTGGCGCTGTTCTTTCCGCTGCTGCTTGGGCAGGCCGGCGGGACCTCCCTGCTGGTGAGCCTGCCGGTGCCGGTGCTCAAGGTGCTGGCGGGGGGGGTCATCGCGGCGCTGGGGGTGGGGTGGATCCTGCGGCCGGTGCGGCCGGGGCTGGGCGCGCTGGACGCGCGTCCGGTGGGAGACCGGCGCCTGCTGATGGCGGGGGGGCTGGCCGGGCTGTTCGGAGGCTTCATGGGTGGCGTCATCGGGGCCGCGGGGCCGCCTCTGATCCTGTTCATGAAGCGCAGCTTCACGGATCGCTTCCTTCGGGCGCAGCTCGTGGGGACCTTCTTCCTGGGCGCCATCACGATGCTGGGCCTGCTGGCCTGGCATGGGACCGCGGACCTGCAGGTGCTCCGGCGCATCCCCTGGATCCTGCCGGCCGCGCTGGCGGGGAACCTGCTGGGCTCCTGGCTCTCGGAGCGGGTGCCTCGGGCGCTGTTCGCGCGCCTGACCGGGGTGCTGCTGGCGCTGGCGGGGAGCGGGCTGGTGGTGCAGGTGCTGCGGGGGCTGTGAGCCGGGAGCGCTCAGGGCCATCCAGCCCCGGTGTCAGGCCGACCAGGGCCAGGGCCGACTCAGTTTTCGGACTCGGGGGGCTCGGCCTCGGCCTTCTTTCCGCCCAGCGCCGACTTGAGCCAGCTCCAGCTATCGCCCTTGGCGGCCAGGTCTTCGGGCAGCTCCTGCAGGGCGTCGGGGGCGCCCACGATGACCGCGGCGGGGCCGGTGGCGACGTCGCCATCCTCCAGGTGGATCCAGCGGCGCTCGTCCAGGAAGATGGCCAGCACGCGGTCCTCTTCTTCGTCGAACACCAGGTCGTGCACCTGCCCCATCATGCGGCCGCCGCGGCTCATGACGCGGGTGCCCTTGTACTGGGAGGCCCAGGCGCGGCCCTCTTCGGCGTTGCGGCCCCCGCCGGACCAGGAGACCGAGTCTTCGCTGTCCACGAAGCCCACGTCCCGGCCGATGCGGGTCAGCAGCTCGGCGCGCACGCCGCCGGCCTTGCCGAACACGCCGGACTCCTTGATGCGGTAGCCGTAGATGCGGCGGCTCTCCAGATCGAACTGGAAGTCGTCCAGCCGGCCGACGTTGGCGCCTTCCTTGAGGCTGACGACGCTGCGTCCCTGACACTTGCGAAGGGTGTTCACGCGCTCTCCCGCGACAGCGTTAGCGCTTTGGGGGCTTGGGGTCCAAGGTGGGATCGGCGCTGGCCTGGGGGCCCAGATCCTGGCGCCAGGTGCCCGGCATCACCGCCGACAGGTACATCGCCGAGCTGCCCGCGTACTTCTCCGCAGACCACCGGGCGGGGTCGGTGAGCAGCAGACGCAGCTTGCGGAATCGGGCGCGCAGGGCCATGAGGAGAGTCTATCCGCCACACGCGCGCCCGGCAGGGGCAGGGTGACCTCGCTGGCGGATGACAGGAGCAAGGCATGGACATCGCCCAGGAGCTTGAGCGGCGGGCCGGGCATCCCGTGGACCGGGTCCTCCCCTCCCCCCTACAGAGCGGCTACCGCGCGCGCATCGACCTGAGCGTCGGGCCCGATGGGCGTCTGGGCTACTTCCTCCCGCGCAGCCACGAGCACCGGGCGATCGACGACGAGCCCCTGGCCCGCCCGGAGATCCGCGAGTGGCTGCCCAAGTTGGCGGGGCTGGACCTGCGCGGGATCGGCCGGGTGGAGCTGCGCTCGGACGGCGAGAAGGTCATCGCCAACGCCAAGAGCCCCCCCAAGCGCCGGGGCAAGCGGGCCGTCGCCGAGTCCTTGCCGCTGCCGGACGTGGCGCTGGATGGCAAGACCCTGCGCGGCGACTGCAGGCTGCGGATCCACGCGGGCGGCATCGAGCACCACGTGTCCCCCGGCAGCTTCTACCAGATCAACCTGGAGGTGAACCGCGCTCTGGTCGACGCGGTCACCGAGCGCATCCAGGCCTTGTCGCCGGCGCACCTGCTGGACCTCTACGCCGGGATCGGGAACCTCTCGCTGCCCAGCGTCGCCCAGGGGACCCAGGCCACTCTGGTGGAGCGCTCCGGGAGCAGCACGCGGGATGCGCGCTCGACGCTCAAGCGGCTCAACCTCCAGGCCACCATCCGCGAACAAGACGCCGGCAAGCTGGGCGCAGGCGAGGTCTTTGCGGACTGCATCCTGCTGGATCCGCCCCGCGCCGGCGCCCCGGGGCTCCTGGAGAAGCTGATCATCACGCGGCCCCGCGCCATCCTGTACGTGAGCTGCAACGCGGCGACGCTGGGGCGGGATCTGGGGCCGGTCCGCAAGGCCGGCTACCGCATCACGGAGCTGTGGGGCCTGGAGATGTTCCCGGGCACCGAGCACTTTGAGGCGATGGCGGTTCTGGAGCGGTAGGCGGTAGTTCGCAAGCGAACTACCGATGTTCTGTGGGGGCCCGGCCCCCACACCCCCTATGCGGGGTCGCCAATGGAGCCCCCGGGCTCGGGCCAGGCATGGCCCGGCCGGGATTTGCGGCCGGCGCGCGGGCTGCCCGCCAGGAGCGGGCACGCCGGCCAGCAAATCCAAATAGGGAGCGGACTACCGATGTTCTGTGGGGGCCCCGGCCCCCACACCCCCTAAGCGGGACTCCCCGTGGGAGCCCCGGCATGAGCCTCGCGGCTTCGCGGCCGGCGCGGCGACCTGCCCGCCAGGAGCGGGCGCGCCGGCCGGCAAAGCCCAACACGCTCTCGGCGAACCACCACGACGCATCCTCGTCCGCCCCCAGCCACCTCCA
>JAZAMN010000046.1:0-34859 GCA_036229005.1 Myxococcota bacterium | reverse complement strand
TCAGCCGAATCGGGTGGTTGGCCTTCTCCGCTGTGATGAACCGGTAGGCCGTCACTGGCTCTCCTTGGCGAAGAAGGCCGCGGCTTTTTTTAGGATGTCCCGCTCCTCTCGCAGAATGGCGTTCTCTCGGCGCAACCGGCGCAGCTCCTCCTCAATCGACGCATCGGTCCGTGCTCTCGGGGCCGATGTCTCCAGTTCGCCCGCCTCGGCCTTCTTGACCCAGGCACGGATGACGCTTCGGTCAACCCCCAGGTCCCGACCCACCTGGGTGTAGGAGAGGTTCTCTTCCTGCACGAGGCGCACGGCCTCTCTCTTGAACTCGACGCTGTACTGCCGTCGCTTCGCCATCTTTGGCTCCTGGGTGTTTGAGGTTTACCCAGGTGGTCCAGCCTATGGGGGGAGGGTCAAGGGGAGAGAGGCCCCCCTGGGGGCCTCGGTGGCAGATGGAGGCGAAGTGCAGGTCGCGGAACGCGACCCGACGCCGTGGGGGGGCCTGGGGGGGACCGGCGAGGGTCCCCCTTGGGGGTCCAGCCGGCTGCGCCGGCGTAGGGGGCTTGCCCCCTACTAAAAAAACACAGCCAGGCGCTACTACCCGGCACCCCCGCTCACCAAGCCACCCGCCCGCCCAAGAGCGGCGTCGTCTCCGGACCGAGCAGCCCGCCCGCCCTCAGCCCCAGAGAACCATGGTGCAAGTCGGCCCCGCGGGCTGCATTGCGCCGTCATTTGCCCGACCCGACGGGGAGAGAGCCCCCCGGGGGGCCTGGGTGGCAATTGGAGGCGATGTGCTGGTCGCGGAACGCGACCCGACGCCGTGGGGGGGGCCTGGGGGGGACTGGCGAAGGTCCCCCCTGGGGGTCCAGCCGGCTCCGCCGGCGTAGGGGGCTTGCCCCCTACCAAAAAAGCACAGTCCCCCCTGGGGGTCCAGCCGGCTCCGCCGGCGTAGGGGGCTTGCCCCCTACCCAAAAAACACAGCCAGCATTCCCACCCAACTCTCAAATCCCAAACAAAGCGCTCAACTCCGACGATCCCCGTCCGATGGCAGGACACCACTCGGAGTCAGACATGCCCAAGGACGTCGCCTTCCTCCACGATATCCCCCTCGACGTCGTGGTCGAGCTCGGCCGAACCCGCCTCACCATCCGCGAGCTCGCGGAGATGGGAGACGACCAGATCCTCGAGCTCGATCGCCCCGCCGATCAGCCCCTGGACCTGGTGGTCGGAGATCGCGTCTACGCCCGCGGCGAGGTGGTCATGGTCGGCGAGCGACTGGCCATCCGCATCACCTCCATCCTGGGCGGAAACGCCGACGCGAGCGACGAGGTCGAAGCCGACGAGGACCTCAAGGAGAGCGCATGAGCTCCCTGCTGCTGCTCGCGCACCTCGCTTGGGCCGACGTGCCCTTGCTGGGGCCCGAGCCCCCTCCCCAAGTGGAGACGGTGGAGTCCACAGCTCCGGCGGAGCCGGCAGTCTACGGGCCCCTCGCTCCTCCCCCTGAGGCGGCTCCAGCGACCGAAGCCCCGGCCGATCCCCTGGCAGCGCTCCCCAGCGCATCCAGCACCACGGTCGCCCCGCAAGGCACGGCCCTGGACTCCTGGCTCGACCAGAGCCCCCAAGAGTCCAGCTCCGGCAGCCGCTGGTCCTGGGTCATGGGCCTGCTGGGCCTGGGCGCCGCCGGCGTGATGGTGCTCATGCGCAAGCAGCTCCAGGGCAAGCTCACCCAGAGCGACCAGAAGATGGAGATCCTGGCCCGCCAGAGCCTGGGTGGAAACGCCGCCCTGGTGCTCATGGAGGTCGAAGCCCAGGACGGCGAGACCCGGCGCCTGCTCATCGGCCTCGGCGACGGCGCCCCCAAGTTGGTCTCCGACCTGGGCGGCAGCATCCCCGGCTTCCTGATCCCCAACGACAGCCCCGAGCTCACCCAGCAGCGCCAGCCCAGCGTGCAGGTCGAGATCGAGGACACCGACGACGAGGACACCGCGGGCGACACCCCCGTGCGCCCCCACGTTGTCGCCAGCGCCCCCAAGCGCCAGCGCGCCCGGCCCAGCCTGGTCGGCCGCTTCACCTCTGCGGACCTGGCCCCCATCGACGAGGAGCCCGAGTCCGACGGCCCCGCCGTGGTCAAGGCCTGGCAGAGCCCCCCCTCGGGTCCCAAGCCCGGACCTGCCCCCCGCCTCCGCGCTGAGGTCGACAAGCAGGAGTTCCTGAGCACCCGCGACATCGTGGGCCGGAGGATGTGATGGGCGGTGATGTCCTGCTGGAGCAAGCGGTCGGCCTGACCGCGACCGGAGACGAGGTGAGCGCCACCGTGCGCCTGCTCGTCCTCTTCACGGCGATGAGCTTCATCCCGGCTCTGCTGCTGGTGATGACCCCCTTCACCCGCTTCATCGTGGTGTTCTCCCTGCTCCGACAGGCCCTGGGGCTGCAGCAGTCCCCGCCCAACCAGGTCCTCATCGGCCTGAGCCTCTTCCTGAGCCTGCTCGTGATGGGCCCCACCCTGACCCAGTCCTGGGAGCAGGGCATCCAACCCTTCATGGCCGGCGAGATGGAGACCCTGGACGCCATCGACGGCGCCATGCAGCCCATGCGCGGCTTCATGATGGCCAACGTCCAGCGCGACGACATGCGAACAGTGCTGGAGATCGGCAAGCTCGAGGTCGAGACCGTCGAGGAGATCCCCACCGCCGCCCTCACCAGCGCCTACGTGCTCAGCGAGCTGCGGGCCGCCTTCGTCATCGCCATCAAGGTCTACATCCCCTTCCTGGTCATCGACCTGGTCGTGGGCTCGGTGCTCCTGGGCATGGGCATGATGATGCTCCCGCCCCCGGTCATCGCGATGCCCTTCAAGCTGTTGATCTTCGTGCTCATGGACGGCTGGGGCCTGCTGGTCACCAACATGGTCCAGTCCTTCAACGCCCCCCTCTGAGGACGCCGCCGTGGACCTGGACACCGCCCTCTTCTTCGGCCAGCAGGCCATGATCACCGCCCTCACCGTGGCCGGCCCCCTGCTCGTCACCGCGCTGCTGGTCGGCACCACCATCTCCCTGATCCAGTCCGTGACCCAGGTGCAGGAGATGACCCTGGTGTTCGTCCCCAAGATGCTCGGCGTGTTCCTCATCTTCTCCCTGGCCGGCGGCTGGATGCTCCAGCACGTCGTGGACTTCTCCACCGCCATGTTCGAGAGCATCGGGACGCCGTGAGCGCCATCGTGCTGGGCTTGCTCGTGTTCGCCCGGATCGGCGGCCTGCTGATGAGCCTCCCCCTGCTCTCCACCCAGGGCGTGCCCAAGTACGTGCATGTCTTGGGGGCAGCGGGCTTGACCCTGGTCATCGCACCTCTGCTCACCCTCCCGGAGCTGCCTGCCAGCTTCGGCATCCTCATCGTCCAGGTCGCAAGCGAGGCCGGGCTGGGCCTGCTCATGGGCACGGTCGTCTCGGTGGTGTTCGGCGCCCTCTCCCTGGGCACCGAGATCATGTCCCAGCAGGGAGGCCTCGGCATGGCCTCCCTGTTCAACCCCGTCCTCAAGGTCTCCAGCGGCGTGCTCAGCACCCTGGCCACCTGGCTGGCCGGCATGGTCTTCCTCAGCGTCGGCGGCCACCTCTACTGCCTGCGCGTGCTGGGCGAGAGCTTCTCGGTCGTCCCCGCCGGCAGCCTGCCCAACCTGCTCGCGGGCGCCCCGGTGCTCCTCCACGCCATCAGCGAGTCCATCTCCCTGGGCGCGCGCCTGGCCGGCCCCGTCCTGGGCCTGGTCTGGATCACCAACATCTTCGTCGGCATCCTCGTGCGCCTGGCCCCGCGCATGAACATCTACTTCTCCGTGGGCAGCATCCTCACCTCGGTGGCCTCGCTGGCGCTCTTCGCGCTCTCCCTGCCCGTGCTCCTGGAGACCCATGCCCAAGCGGTGCAGGAGGCGGCCCGTTGGCTGACCGGCCTGCTCGTCGGGATCGGAGGGGCCGGTGGCTGACGACGACCAGGAAAAACAACACGACGCGTCCGAGAGAAAACTACGGAACGCGGCGGAGAAGGGCCAGATCGTCCGCTCCCAGGAGATCAGCTCCGCGGCCGTCGTCCTGGTTGGCGGTGGCGCGCTGCTCGCGTTCGCGCCCTGGATGGCCCAGCAGTTCCGGGCGGTCGCCTACCGGGCCTGGGGCAGCGAGCTCTCCGGCTCCGCGGCGGGCGACTTCATGGATCTCTTCGCCTTCGCCGGGCTCTCCGGCCTGATGGCCATGATGCCGGTGCTGGGCGCCGTACTCATGGGCGGACTCTTCGTCGGCTTCGCCCAGAGCCGCTTCCAGCTCGCCACCAAGGCCCTGGAGCCCAAGCCCGAGCGCTTGAACCCCCTCCCCGCCCTCAAGCAGAAGTTCCTGAGCCTACAGCCGCTCATCGAGCTCACCAAGGGTCTGCTCAAGCTGGGTGCCCTGGGCGGCGTCGTGTGGTGGGGCATGCGGGACAAGGCCGGTCAACTCATCGTGATGGCCCAGCTCGACCCCAGCCAGCAGCTCGCCGTCCTGGGGGATCTCGCGGTGGGCATGCTCCAGTCAGCGGCCCCCCTGCTCATCGTGCTCGGCATCATCGACTACGGATACAACTACTACAAACACCACGAGGACATGAAGATGTCCACCCAGGAGGTCAAGGACGAGCGCAAGCAGGACGACGGCGACCCCCACGTCAAGGCCCAGCGCCGCGCCCGCGCCCGGCAGCTCGCCATGGGTCAGATGGCCATACAGAAGGTCCAGGAGGCCGACATGGTCATCACGAACCCCACCCACTACGCCGTCGCCATCCGCTACAGACCCGAAGAGTACCCGGCCCCCATCATCCTGGCCAAGGGCGTCGACGCCATCGCCATGAAGATCAAAGCCGAGGCCCGCCGCCACAGCATCCAGCAGGTCGAGAACCGCCCTCTGGCCCGCGCCCTGCACGCCAACGGCAAGGTGGGCCACCCCATCCCCGAAGAACTGTATCAGCCCGTCGCCAAGGTGCTGGCTCTGGTCATGAAGCGCCGCCAGGGTCGTTGACACACACAGACACCGCTGGTGTAGACTCCCCAGGTCTCAGGGCGAGAATCTGGAGGGAGAGATGAAGCTGCGTACCCCCACACTGTGGTTCACCACCGCCACTCTGTGTGCCATCGCACTGGCCTGCACCAGCGGCACCGGCGAGGACACCTGGATCGAAGCCACCGACACCCAGTCCGCGACCGAAGAGCTCGCGCCGGACTTCGACGCCGCCTGGCTGGACTGTGACGGAGAGACCCTGCGCGTGGGCTTCTCCTACTCGGGTCTGGAGCCCCCTCGCCTGGATCCGGAGCTCTGGCTGCGCGAGACCGGCGGCGGCAGCGGCAAGAGCGAGACCCACAGCGTCTCGCTGCTCAGCGAGAGTACCGATCCCTTGGGCTTTGAGATGGAGCGCGTGCTCGAGGAAGCCGGCGGCCTGAGCGGCTCCACCCCCGATCAGAGCACCGCGCTGCGCTGCGATGCGGAGCTCCTGGACACCACCACCGTGCTCTTTCGCGTCCTGTACGACGACGGGAGCGCGTTCTGTGGTGGGTTCGGGCACAATCCGGGCTCCTTCTCCATCATCTCGGGCTCCGAGAGCCTCACCTGCCAGGACCTCAGCGACCGGCTGACCGTCAGCATCACGCCCTGAGCGCAGGCAGCCCCGCTCGCCCCAGGCGGAGACACCACTCCGGAGAGCGGGCGTTTCTCCAAGGCTTCGCGTACACTGCAGCCCTCCGGAGGTCCCCATGCTCGATCGGCGCCGCTTCCTCGTCCTGGCCGGCGCTGCCCTCGCGCTCCCCAAGGTCGCCCTGGCCAAGGGCGGGCAGATGGTGGTGGTCAAGTCCAGGGGCCAGACCCACCGCATCCGGCTGAGGTCCTGGAGCAAGGAGGGCATCGCCCAGGTCACCGTCACCCAGGGCGACCGTGAGCGCTATTTCACGCTCCGCACCGACCCCAGCCGGATGAAGGCCGTGGCCGAGGCCGCCAAGGCCGGCGGTGCGCTGGAGGTCCGGGCCGGCGACCAGGTCTGGAGGGGCAAGATGTCCGGCGGCCTCCGCCTGGAGGGACCCAACGGCGGCAGCGTCGAGAGCGATGACGTGAAAGCCAGCGTGACCATCACCTTGTCGGTGTTCGGCGTGGCGCTCTCCGTGGGCACCGACGGCAGCTCGGTCTGGCTGGGCGACAAGTCCGCAGAGGTCGAGTCCACCGAGACCGAAGGCCCCGTGGGCGGCGAAGGCACCGATCCCGACGGCGACAACGACGAGGGACAGGGCGGCTCCACCGGAGACGAGGAGTGAGCTGAGCCCTACTGCGGCCGCAGCCTCCGAAACACCGCCTCCACGCTGCGCCGGGAGCGCTCGACCTCTCCCCGCAGATTGAGGAAGGCGACCTGCTCGCCCGTGTATCCGACCTCACCTTCCCGGAACTGCGGCGGCGCAGGCATCAGCGAGATGGACTCGGCGAGGACAACAGGGTCCTCGAAGTGCTGCAGACAAGCCACCAGATAGCGAGTGCGGCTGCCCTCCTGGGACTCCCGCGCGGCCTGGAGCAGCGCTTCGGCGCACCAGGGCTCTTGTAGCAGCGAGAGCAGCGCGCCCATGCGGTGAGTGCTGGAGGGTGTCCCGGAGCGGAGCGCCTGCGCGACCAGAGCGGGCGCCAGCTCCGGGCGGAACTCCAGGGCCAGGAAGGCGTACTCGTCGTCAAAGGGGTTGCCCCGAAAGCCCGGCGACCGCCGGCAGGCAGCAAAGTCCGTGATGAATCGGACGGCCAACCCTGTGTGCACCTCGGCCGACAGGCACCAGCGCGCCAGGCGACAGGCCGTGAAGGGGTTGTGCTGGGCCGGGTCCAGGCGCGCGGCCAGCGCGAGCTCTGCCTCTCCGGGCACCTCGCCGAGCGCCATCAACGCCTCGATCGCACGGCCCGTCCCGGCGTCCACCGGCCCGACGTAGATCTCCCGAGCACACGCCGCCAGCGCGACCGGGTCCACCCGCCCCACGAGGTCCCCCAGGATCTGCGCCCGACTGCGATCCCGCCGCACCAAAGACAGGCTCCAGCGCCCAAACTCAGCGCGCACCCAATCGCCCCCATTCTCCCCAAACGCGGCATCCCAGCCCTCCGACCCTGAGGCAGCCAGCTCTCCCCAGAGCTCCCCCAGCGACGCCTCCAGCTCGAACAGATGCCGGGACTTGGGGTGTCCAATCAACCCCATCTCCCGCAGCTCCTGCAGCCCCGCGACCAGCAGCGCCGAGCTGTCCAGCCACGCTCGAAGCCTCCGCTCCGGCAGCTCCGGCGGATCCAGCGCCAGCACCCGCCGGGTAAAGAAGTAGGGGTCGACGGTGCGCCCATCTGGGTCCCCCACGTGGAAGTCCACGTCGATGTGCTCGCGCCCCGGCCCCGACAGCAGCAGCCCAACCCCGTGGAACTGGTAGGACCAATCGGGGAGCCCCGGGACCTCGCCGTGGTCTTCGTCGATGTCCACCAGGTGCGTCTTGCGCACCTGCATCAACCAGCGCTGCCGCTCCCGCTGCCTGCACAGACACAGCAGCAGCCAGCCCAGCCAGGGGTGCTTCAGACTCCCCGAGCGCCCCTCCAACCCCGCCCGCAGGGCCTCCAAGAGCTCAGCCCGCATCCACGACCTCCCCCTGCGACAGGCTCCCCACCCACCGCGAACACTGCGCCCAGCCGCGGTGGGTCCCAGCGTGCTGCCCCTCCCCCACCACCAACATGTGACAGCGCAGTCCCCTCGCCTGCTGGGCCGCTTCAATCTGCTTCAGCAGCTCGGTTCTTGCGACAAAGGCCCCGTCTGTCACCATCAAGAGATCCGCCCGCGGCTCCTCCCACTGCAGCGCCCGCTCCAGCGCCAAGCTCGGGTCCGTCCCCCCCGCGAAGCGCCCGCTGAGCAGCTCCAGCAGCTTGGGCAGCCCCGCCGGCAGCGCGGAGAGCTCGGCCACCTGGAGCTGCCGGTCGCTCCCGAACGCGACCAGGTGACAGGCCCGACCGGCCAGGAGCGCCTCCTTGAGCATCGCCAGGGTCAGCGCCTTGGCGAGCTGCTCGGGCTCCCCCCGCATCGAGCCGCTGGTGTCCAGCAGGAGCAGGATGGGCCCCGCGTGGGTCCCGATGGGTACGCGCCCGGCGTCCTCTGCGCGCTGCATCGCCGGGTCCACGTCGAGCTGCAGCAGCCGCCCCGAGAGCAGCCGCTCCGCGAACACCCACTCCAGCTCCGGATCCGCCAGCAGGCCCAGCTCACTGGAGAGCACGCGGTCCAGATCCCGGCCCAGGGTGATCCCCCGGATCTCCGAGGGAGGGGCTGCGATGGGCGCTGGACCCGGTCGGCTCACCGCGCTGGCCCCCTGGCGCCGCCCAATCTGTCGCACATACTCCGCAAGCGAGGAGCTGCTGCCCATGACCCGCGCCGCCGCCTCCAGCCCCTCCCAGCCGGCCTGCTGCCAGCTCCCCACGCTTCGGTCCGCGCCCCGCCCGAGCTGCCCGAGCCCAAGCTGCAGCGCGTCCCCCAGTCGCCCCAGCCCCTGCAGCTCCCGGTCCACCCGCTCCAGCAGGCGGGGCAGCTCGCGGGCGATGGTCTGCTGCTCCCAGTCCAGGGTGCGGCGCTCCAGCAGACGCCGGCCCCGCTCCAGGCAGGTGATGGCCTGCGCGGGTGTATCAACCTGCGACAAGCCGGCGCGCTCAGACTGCGGCAGCAGGCCCAACACGAGCAGTGTGTCCTCGCTGGTGACTGCGAGAGCGAGATCTCCGCGCGACGGGGAGTCCGGATGGAGGACCAAGAGCTCCTGCAGCTCCGAGAGGTGCTCCTCCACCAGAGACAGCGCCCGCTCCACCGCGGCAGGCTGGCCCCGGGTCCAGGGCACCCACTGGGAGAGCAGCCCCGGCAGGGCCTCCAGGGCGGTCCAAGGAGGCGCCAAGGCGGGGACCCGGGCGGACTCCCCCTCCAGCAGCGATCGCCAGGCTGCCCGCGCCGGCGCCCAGGGCTTCATGTGTCAGGCAGGGCCGAGGTGACCCAGCGGCCACCCTCCATCAGCGCCTGCTCCAGCTCGGCCAGGCGCTCGCGCCATGTCTCGATCTCCACCCCCGCGCGCTCCAGCCCCAGGCGCAAGCCGGCCACGTCGTCCTGTCGCAAGAACAGGTGCTCGTCGAGCTGGGCCTCCAGCGCGTTCAGGCGCGCGCGGCGCTGCTGCTCCTGGGCCTCCAGGGTGCCGTGGATCACCCCCAGCTCCCCCAGCCAGCGGGTGCGGGTGGGTCCGGGGATCTGGCTCAGATCCACCACGGCGCCCTCGCCCAGCTCGGGGACCAGCTCGGTGCGCACGGTCTCGTCGAACACCGGCTCCTGGTGGCCCAGCACCTTGTCCCAGATCTCCTGGCTGGAGCAGGCCCAGTCACCCAGGACCCAGCCCCGCTTGCCCGAGCGCTGGAGCTGCTTGAAGGCCTGCCCGTCCCAGTACAGGCCCTCGCTGCGCAGGACGTGATCCCAGGGGTTCTGCTGGGCGGCGCTGAGCTCCTGGGGGCTGTAGCGGCGCTCGCGGTCCCCCACCCGGAGCACCCAGGCCTGCACCCGGGGCGCCAGGGCCGAGTCGTGCAGCGCGAGCTGGCCCAGGAGCTGCTTCCACCGCACCCCCACGGGGCCCGCGTCCAGGTCGGCGTCCATCCCCCGCTCCTGGAGCACGCTGTCGACCAGCTCCCCGATCGCGGCGGCGTCCTGGGGGTCATTCCAGAGCATGTGCCGCAGCAGCCCGCAGTCGGCCTCCTGCACCTCGTGCGCGCCGTGGGCCCCGGCCGAGGTCTTGAGCAGCGCCAGGATCTGCCGCCAGCGCCGGTCGGAGACATAGCGGCGCTCCCAGTCGGCCGGACTCCCCTCCCCCAGGCGCTCCCGCAGCCGAGACAGCACGGCGAAGGCCCCAGCGGACAGCCCGACCTGGTCGCGGGCGTCGCGCAGGACCTGCAGATCGGCCACCCGCAGGCGGCTCCCGACGGGCAGAGGCGCGGGCTCGGTGGAGGCGGTGAGCAGAGCCTCGAACGCGGCCTCTCCCCGCACGGGCTCGACCAGCAGGCGCAGGGGGAAGCGGTCGTAGAGGGCCTGGAGCTCGCCGCCCTGGGGCACCTCGTTGCTGGCGGCCACCAAGACCAGGAGCTGCGCGGGCTCGGCCTTGCCGCCGTTGAAGAAGATCCGCTCGTTGAGCAGGGTCAGCAGGGCGTTGAGGATCGCCGAGCCGGCCTTGAAGATCTCGTCCAGGAACACCACCTGCGCCGCCGGCAGGTAGCCCTGGGTGTTGCGCTCCAGGGCGTCGCGCTCCTTGAGGGCGCGCAGCGACACCGGCCCAAAGAGCTCGTCCGGCGTGGTGAAGCGCGTGAGCAGGTACTCAAAGCGCGTCGCGTCCGCGAAGGCTCCCGAAAGGCGCCGGGCCAGCAGGCTCTTGGCCGTCCCGGGGGGCCCCAGCAGCAGCACGTTGTGGCCCGCGAGCGCGGCCAGCAGGCTCAGGGCGAGCGTCTGCTCCCGATCGACCAGGCCTTGGCCCTGGTGTTCGAGGATGCCGCGGAGGTGGGAGGTCAGGGCGCTGGGCTGCATGCCCTCCCCCTATCAGCCCTCGGCCAGGGAGCGCACCAAGGGCACCTGCTTGCAGCGGGCCATCCGAGGGCAGCGCAGGCACTGGCGGTCGCGCTTCTCGGGCAGGGCGGAGAGCTGCGTGGGCTCAAAGCCAAAGGCGGCGTAGCGGCTGGGATCCGGGGCCAGGATGAAGGCGCGATCCACCCCCATCTGGCGCGCCTCCGAGAGCACCGCCTCCAACAGCTCCGCCATGTGCTGGGGCTGCTCGCAGACCACGGCGCCCACCTCGGCCAGGTGCAGGTCCACCAAGCTCACGCTGGCCAGCCCGACCAGGTGCCCGTCCTCCTCGGCCACGGTGAAGTCCCGCAGGTGCCGGACCAGCTCCAGGCGCGTGCGGGGCAGCAGGGCCTCGCTCGCGACATGAGGCGCCATCAGGGCCTCCATCGACGGGAGATCGGAGAGGGTTGGCTTGCGCAGCGCGACCATGGTCCACCTCGGATGCATCTTTATGCCTCACCCTGCATGACCATGCAAGCCCAAGCGAGGAAAACCGGGCCTGGATCAGCCCCCTTGCTCCCCCTCGATGCGCAGGGTCAGCTTGTGCCCCCCAGCCAGCTCTTGACGCTGCAAGCCCCGCAGCAGGCAGTCGTTGAGCATCGGGTCCTGGGCCGTGTCCGCCTGCACCGCCGCCCACTGGACGCCCTCTGCATTTCCATGCACGCGCAGCCCCAGCGCCCCCAGGAGCTGCGGGTTGCGCTCCCGCCGCTTGCTCACGCAGCCGTCCAGCAGCGCCTGGACCTCGGCGGGGACCTCGCTGAGCACGCTCTCCTCCAGGCCCAGAGGCCCCCCCACCTGCATCCAGGGCTGCAGGGTGTAGGGGCTCTCGCCCACCGCCTGCGGGGTCAGGGGGCCCCAGGCGCCGATCATCGCGGCCTCCATGTCCAGGCGGCCCCCGCGCCGGCCCATGAGCTGCAGCTCCCGGCCCTCCACCCGGACCCAGAGCTGATCGCCGTCCTGCAGGTGCCGCAGCTCCAGATCCGTCAGGCTGCTCCAAGGGAGCTGGGCGGGCTTGGTGCGCTCGGCGCGCCAGGCCAGGGTCAGGCCCTCGGCGTCGCCCAGGATGTGGTCGGGCTGGCCGGTGGCCAGGGCGCGCGCGGCGGGGATCTGCGTGGGGGCACAGGCGAGCAGGAGCAGCAGCATGGGGACCTCGATGCCCCCAATCTAATGGGCGCTTCGGGGAAAATGGATCCGCAGTTTTCTGCGCGGGGCCTCTGGCGGGTCCAAACACCGGAGGCCCCCCCTTGCCTGCGAGCCAAGCCGACATCCAGATGCTCTACGACCGCTACGGCCAGGTGCTGTACGCGCGCTGCCTGAGCATCCTCAAGAACCCCGAGGACGCCGGCGATGCCGTGCAGGACACCTTCGCCAAGGTCATCGTGGGCTGGGACAGCTTCCAGGGGGCCTCGAGCCCGCTGACCTGGATGTACCGGATCTCCACCAACCTGTGCTTGAACCGCCTGCGCAACCGCAGGGGGCGCGCGGACAAGCGCGAGCAGCACCGGGACATGATCGTGGGCGAGGGCCACACCAAGCCCGAGGCCACCACCTGGGAGCGCTCGGACACCGTGCGGGCCCTGCTGGAGCGCGAGGACCCGGAGACCCAGGCGATCGTGGTCCACCTCTACTTCGACGAGATGACCAAGGAGGCCACGGCCAAGCTGGTCGGCATCTCGGTCCCCACCCTCCGGAAGCGCCTGCGGGCCTTCCAGGAGCGCGCCCGGCAGCACGTCGAGTCGGGCGCCATCCCCCTGGCCGCCGCTGCCGGCCTGATCCTCTTGCTGCTGGTGCTGCCATGACCCTGCTCGATGTGAACGACGGAAGCCGCCCCAGCCGCCTGGAGCTGGGCCGCCAGCTCACCGGCGAGCTGCCCGAGACCGCCCCGGAGCTGTCCGACTTCCAGGCGCAGGTGGAGACCGCCCAGGGGCTCCCCGCCTTTGACTGGGAGATCCTGAGCAGCCGCGCGGCGCAGATCCAGGAGGACAGCGCGGAGCCGGACAGCCTGTCCTCGCCGATGGACGCGAGCGCAGAGCCGTGGTGGCGCAGGTGGCAGTCCTGGGGGTTGGCCCTGGCCTTTGCAGTGGCCCTGATCGGGCTCCCCGCCCTCTACCAGACCCCGGAGGCGACCTACACGGGGGTCAAGGGGGACGTCGAGCTGCGCTTCCTGGTGGACGGGCCGGAGGGCTTCGCCAGCGGGAGCGAGGGCCAGGTGCTCAAGCCGGGGGACCGCATCCAGTTCACCTACCGGGCGCCGCTGCAGCAGAGCATCGTGCTGGTGGGCGTGGACGGGACCGGACAGAGCGCGCAGTACTGGCCAGAGACGGGCGATGTGCCTCTGAGCATCGCGCGGGACAACGGGCTGCAGCTCCTCTCGGGCTCCCTGGAGCTGGATGACGCCCCCGGCCCCGAGGTGTTCGTGGCGGTGTTCGGGGCGGGCTCCGTCGGGGAGGCCCTGGAGCTGGTCGAGGACGCCTACGCGGAGGGCGGACACGAGGCCGTGCAGGCGCTGGGTACCCTGTCGGGCGTGGACACCCTTCGGATCGAGAAGGTGCGCTGAATGCTCTCCCTGCTGCTCCCACTGCTGAGCGCGCCGGCGCTGGCCGAGGTGCACAACTTCGCCCTGCTGGTCGCCAACAACCAGGGCGGTCCGGGCACCGAGCCGCTGTACTTCGCCGACGACGACGCCCGGAAGGTGCACTCCGTGCTGACGGGGCTGGCCGGGTACGCGGAGGAGGACGTGCTCTCGGTGATCGGGGGCGAGCGCCGGGACTTCCTGCAGAGCTTCGGCGACCTCAAGCTGGCCATGGAGCAGGCCGCGGACGAGGGGGACGAGGTCGTGCTCTTCTTCTTCTACTCCGGGCACGCCGACGAGCAGGGGCTGATGCTGCGCAACACGCGGGTGTCCTACGAGGAGCTGGAGGCGCTGCTGGACCGCAGCGGGGCGGACGTGCGCATGGCCTTCATTGACGCCTGCCAGTCGGGCGGGGCCACGCGGCGCAAGGGCGGGACGCGGCAGCCGGGCTTTGTGCACGACGTGAGCGAGCGCCTGGGGGCCGAGGGCACGGTGATCATCACCAGCTCGGCCAGCGACGAGGCCAGCCAGGAGAGCGACGAGATCGCGGGCTCCTACTTCACCCACTACCTGGTCTCCGGGATGGCGGGCTTCGCCGACGAGAACGGGGATGCGCGGGTGTCCCTGGGCGAGGCCTACGACTACATCTTCTACGAGACGGTCGTGCGCACCTCCCAGTCGGCGCTGGGGGCCCAGCACCCCACCTACGAGTGGGACCTGTCCGGCCAGGGCGACGTGGTGCTGGTGGACCTGACCCCCACGAGCTCCGCCCTGCTGTTCAGCGCGGACATGCAGGGGAACTTCGCGATCTTCGATGTGGAGCGCCGCAGCTTCCTGGGCGAGGTGGCCTTGGACGGCCGCGACCGACGCATGGCTGTGCAGCCCGGCCGCTACCTGGTGCAGGTGCGCTACCCCACCCACCTCCAGGTCGCCGAGGTGCGCGTGAAGGAGGGCCAGGTGGTGGACCTGTCCCAGGCCACCTTCGAGCCGGTCTCCTACGACAAGGATCAGGCCAAGGGCGCCGTGGAGCTGGAGATCCGCCGGGAGCGCGGGCCCGACAACGCCGTGCTGCTCCACGTGGGCAGTCACTACCTGGCAAACGACGCCCTGCGCGGCGAGCTCTTCCCCCCCACCGGCAGCGTCGGCGTGTCCTACCGGATGACCCGCAAAGGCACCGCCCGCTCGTGGTGGGGCCTGGACGTCTCGGGCGGCTCCGCGCTGCGCAGCGTGACCCCGGTGGCCGACATGCCGGTGCAGGTCCGGGCCTCCTACTCCACCGCCGGGCTCTCCGTGGGCTGGGCCAGCCGCGAGCTCTTCCCTTGGCCCGGCTACCTGGGCGGCTTCGGGCGACGCATCGGCTACCAGGCCGGCGTGGGGGCGCGCTTCGGCGGCCTCTACCTGGACCGCAGCTTCCCCGACGGGCAGCTCGAGCCCCAGAGCGCGTTGGCCCCGGCCGGCGGCTGGACCGGCTACCTGCAGACCTCCCTGGTGCCTCGCAAGGAGCACGGAATGAGCCTGCTGCTGGACCTCTCCCGCACCTCCTCGGTGGTGGGCTACGCGGTGTCGGCCGACCAGAACGCCTTCGCGACCCGACAGTGGAACCTGGCGTTGGGGCTGCGCTTTTGAGCCTCCTACTGCTGCTCTCCTGCACGGGCACCCTGTCCAACGACCCCTTCGTCGAGGACGCGCTCTTCCTGTCCGCGCTGCCCGACCCCACCCTGCTGGAGCTGGCCTGGCCGGTGGACACGGTGGACGCCGATCCCCGCGCCGAGCTGCTGCTGATGAGCCTGGACAGCCTCAACACCGGGGCCGCCCAGACCGCGTTCGTGCTCTCGCTGACCAACACCATCTCCGCGGTGCCCCCCAGCGAGCGCGGCGAGCACCACCGGGTCTGGGGACCGGGCGCCTGGGACGACAACCCCGGCAGCTTCCTGCGGGTGGAGATGACGCGCACCTCGGACCGGGAGAACTACCTCTACACCTTCCAGGCCGGCAGCACCTCGGACGGCCCCTGGGTCGAGTTCTTCGAGGGCGGCGCGGCTCTCTCCACCGAGCCCGACGCGCCCCTGGCCGACGGGACCATGTTCTGGGACGCCGCCGCCCTGGACACGGTGATCCCCGACCACGGCGCCCAGGACATGCTGCTGCGCTACCAGCACGGGGCCGACGGCACCCTGAGCCTGGAGATGGAGGCTGCCTTCCTGCTGGAGGTGGAGCAGCGCGCGGACGGCTCCGGCTGGCTGAGCGCCGCGCTCCAGGAGGACGTGGACGCCGAGTCCGGGCAGGGGGTCGAAGAGGATCTCGGCCTGGAGTCCACCTGGCTCCACACAGGCCAGGGCCGCGGGGCCCTCTCCATCTCCGGCGGGGATCTCCCCATCGACGAGGCCACCCTGACGCAGTGCTGGTCGGCCAACGGCGCCACCGTCTGGAGCGCCGGCGAGCCCTCGGAGTGGTTCGAGCCCAGCGGCGCCGAGGGCGACTGCGCCCTCTGAGGACCACGCCCCACGCGGGCCGGCTATGATTCCCCATGCTTCGAAGCGCACACGCCCGCGCTTGCCTGCTGGGCGAGCACTGCGACTGGGCCGGACAGGGCGCCTCCCTGGTGCTCCCCCTCGCCAACCGCCTGGAGGTCCAGGTCCGCGCTGCGGACTGGGGCCTGGTGATCCACTCGGAGCTGGGCGTGACCCGCGTCGACGCGACGGGCCGCTGCCTGGACTCCGACCCCAACCGCTACGTGGTCGCTGCGGCGCGCACCCTGGCCCGCCACGGCGTGAAACTGCCGCCCTCCCGCGTGGTTGTTCGCTCGGAGATCCCCATGGGCCGGGGCCTGGGCTCCAGCGCCGCCCTGCTTGTGGCCTCCCTGCGCGCCCTGGGTGCCCACGCCGGCGTCATGCTGGACCGGGTGCAGGCGGCCGCGTGGGCCCTGGAGGCCGAGAGTCAGGACCTGGGCGTGCCCTGCGGCCCCCTGGATCCCCTGGCCTGCGCCTTCGACCAGCCGCAGCGGATCCGCTGGCCCGACCAGCAGCGCAAGGCCCTGGGCAAGGCGCCCCCCACCCTGGTCGTGCTGCTCCCCGATCCCGTCCCCGCCGCCCCCATCCTGGAGGCCCTGAACGCCGCCCGGGATCAGCCCGCCGTGCAGGCCGCCCTGCGCACCTGGGGTGAAACCGCTGAGCAAGGCGCCCAGGATCTGGACCGTCAGGACTGGGCCGCGCTGGGGCAGAAGCTGGATCGGGCGCAGGCGGCTTACGACAGCCTGGATCTGCCCGCCCTGCAGGCCCCCCGCCTGGGCGGGCTGATCGCCGAGCTCCGCGGCCTGGGTGCCCTGGGCGCCAAGTTCATGGGCGCGGGCGGTGAGCGCTCGGCGGTGGCGGTCTTCTCGACCCAGCCGCACCTCGCTGATGCCCAGAGGGTGCTGGAGTCTCGGGGGCTGCGCTGCCTGAGCGGTGGGGTCTGAAACCGGCGGGGCCCAGAGTCATCCTCTGGCCCATGACGACCTTGATGACCCTGATGGGCTGCATCGCCAGCCAGCCGCCGAGCGCATCGGCGCCGGTCCAGGCCGAGCCTCTGGAGCTGGGCGCCGTCCTCCAGAGCGTGCCCACCGCCACCGAGCCGGTGACCCTGCCGGATCCCCACGGCCGCGTGGTGGTGCTGGAGCTGCTGCGCTCCCCCGACTGGTGACCCTACTGTGTCGCGCAGGTGCGTGACTGGATGCAGCACGAAGAGGCCCTGGAGGCCGCCGGTGGAACGCTCATCTACCTGACGAGCGAGCCCCCGGAGGTGATCGCCGCGGCCAAGCAGACCCACGGGCTGGAGGGCGACATCCGCTCCGTGGACCCGGCGCTCTGGGCGCAGTGGGGCATCTCCCGGCGGGACAAGCCCGAGCTCCCCCACCCCACCACCCTGGTGGTCGATCCCCAGGGTCGGCTGGTCTTTGAGCGGACCCACGTGAACTTCACCCAGCGGGTCTCACCCTCTGATCTCCTGGGTGACTGGGACTCCCTGGGGCTCCCGCCCCCCAGCGAGGACACCCGCGAGGACACCAGCCCCGACAGCAACAGCGCTCCCGACTGGGACAGCGCGACGCGCCTTCTGGTCGAGGCCGGGAGCGACACCGTGACCCTGGTGCTGGAGCTCGCACCCGGGTTCCACGTCTACGGCACCCGCGAGGAGATCGGGCGCCCGCTGGAGGTCAGCGTGGCAGGCCACCCGGAGCTGGTGGTCCCCATCCCGCCGGGCGAGGAGAAGTCCCTGGAGGCTCTGGGCAGCGCGTGGGTGCTGACGGGGACCCAGAGGCTGGAGATCCCGATGGCTCCGCCACTGAGCGGGGAGCTGGCGCTGCAGATCTGCACGCAGACCGCGTGCTCGATGCCGCGGGTGGAGGCCTGGTCGACGGCGCCCTGAATCCCGCCCTGGCGCCGGAGGGCTCAGTGGTTGGCGAGGAGCCAGATCCCCGTGCCCAGCCACGCGGCACCCGCCCAGCCCAGGAAGCCGGGGAAGGCCCACAGCTCCCACCAGTTGAGCTCCAGCAGCGCGCCGCTGGCCCGGTCCCGGAGGAGCTGGCAGGCCTGTCCGACCCGGTAGTCGCCTCCGGGGTTCTCGTGGCCCCGGATGCGCTCGCCGCTGATGGGATCCCGGTAGTGGGGGCGCTGCACCTGGAACTCGTCGATCTGCTCGACGACCTCGACGTGCTCGATGACCACGCGCAGGCGGTCTGCGCCATCCAGCAGCGCCCGGCTGCGCTGGTAGCTCCGGTAGGCCCAGATCAGCAGCGCGGTCCCCAGGAGCAGGCTGCTGGTCTCTGCGAGGTTCACGGGGGCTCCGGGCCCCCTCAAGGTAGCCGATGGGCGGGGGCCTCGGTGTGTGGCGAGGTGTCGCGGTCAGAGGCCTTGGCCGAGGATGGCGTAGGTGACCGGGCCGCCCGCAGCGCAGGACACCACCAGATCATCGGACGCGTCTGCGTTCAGATCCAGCAACGCCGATGCAGAGAAGCAGTCCCTCCCATCCAGACCGACAAAGACCGCGTCCGACTCGTCCTGGGAGCTTCGCGAGCCGAGCGGTCCGTAGAAGAGAAAGCCGCTGCCAGAGTCCACAAAGCTCCCCGCGACCAGGTCGTCTCTGCCGTTTCCATCGAGGTCCGCGACATGGAGGAAGCGCCCGAACTGCTCCCCACTCTGTGTCCCAGGAATGCTGACCTGGGCATCAGCATCTGCGTCCATCCCCGCAGTCCAGGCAGTTCCGCCTGAGAAGATGTGTACAACCCCGGTCCCGTCTGGCTCGCCGACCAGCAAGTCGACATAGCCGTCGCCGTCGAGATCCCCTGTTGCCATCGCGGCCCCCAACTGCCCCATCGCACCACCGAGGATGTCCGCATCTGCGTCCGAGATATCGCGACTCCCCAGGATCCCATCCTGGAATCCAAAGCTGAGGGCGACGACGCTGAGCGCAGGGACCGAGAGGGCGAGGTCCTCCTGGCCGTCTCCATCCAGGTCACCGGTCGCCGTCCTGACTCCATTGAACTTTGGGTAGGCCGTGGAGCTGAAGACAAGGTCGGCGTCCTCCGAGGACACGTCTGTCTCGGGCACGGCCAGCCACACCAGCAACTGGCCCTGGGTCGAGCCGGTCAGCCCCGGAGAGAGCACAGCCAGAGCGCCGGAGCCACCAAGAGCGCTGACGCTGTTTCCGAACTTCTGGCCGGTGATTGGCCCCTGAATCGCCCAATCAGGTAGCTGCCCAAAGCCATCAGACTGACTCGCGAAGAGGCTGACGGTCCCATCCGACGGGTTGCCGACAAGGAGCTCACTGTTCCCGTCGCCAGTCTGATCTGCGATCACCGCAAGCGAGACAGCACCGCTCGCTTCCAGAGACCAATCCGCGTCGCCCCGCTCCAGGATCTCTTCATCGCCGAATGGGCCCTCGAAGAGGTAGAGCCCGGCGGGATCGAGCAGCACGACCTCTGCGTCGCCATCGCCGTCGTGATCGCTCGCGACCGCTGCACCAGCCAGCCCCTCGATGGTCAGATCAGGCTCAGACAGGAAGCGCTTCCCTCGGAGGATGCACTCCGGCGAATCACCGGAGCAGTCGTTGTCAACGCCATCGCCACAGATCTCGGTCGCATCTGGGTTGATGTTCCGGTCTGTGTCGTCACAGTCGCTGCTGTCTTGGACCAGGCCGTCTGAGGCGCTGCACTGAAGGCTGCTCTGTTCCACAGATCCGAAGCCATCGCCGTCTTGATCCGTGTGCCAACTGGTGGCTGTTCCGAGGTCCAGGCTGGGATCCAGGTCGTCGAGCAGCCCGTCGCAGTCTTCATCCCCTCCACCACACACCTCTACGGCGCCAGGGTGAACGCTGGCGTCAAGGTCATCACAATCCCCATCGACTGCCACATGCCGGTCAGGTGCACTGCAGGCGAGCACGGGAGCGCCCGCGCCGTATCGATCCTCGTCGGCGTCCAGAAACCACCTGGGCGCCTCAGCGGCAGACTCATCCACCCGGTCGTCACAGTCCTGGTCACGCTGATCGCACGTTTCGGTGGCTCCAGGAAACACCGCGGCGTCTCGGTCATCACAGTCGTCACCGCCGTATTGCGCAGAGAGATACCCGTCCTGGTCGGCATCCTGGGCCCTGCTCAGGTAGGCGTGGTACTCCTCAGGAGTGACCAGACAAGCGAGGAGAAGAAACAACAAAGGACCCCCTTTCATTTCATCGGCTCCGGCATTGGACCACAGCCGACCTCTCCGATGGCTGTCTGGTCCGCTCCCGGGCGCTGCTCTCTGCCGTGGGACCACCAGCCTGGCAGATCTCCTTCAACCGATCGTCGCGCAACTCAAGCAGGAAGGGGTCTTCCAGGCCCACCAACTCGGGCCACGGAGGCAGCCCCTCCGAGCACACCTGTTGAGTCAGCGCCTGCGAGGGCGGGACCTGATCCAACACCCTCAACAAAACGACTCCGGCCGCCCGTTCACACCTGAGCTGCTGGTCGCCTGGAAGAGACGCACACCTGCTCAAACGAAGCGCGCCGGACCGCGAGTGCATCACCACCCAAGCCCGCTCCCAAAACCGGCTCTGAAACTCCTCGTCCTCCGCCAGCAAGGCCTCCCACTGACAATAGACCTGGGTGGCCAGTTGGAGGGTCTTCTCCGGGGTGTCCGCGCGACGGAGTTTGGCACGCAGGGGTGGATCCCAGAGATGCTGCACACAGTCGCTCCGATAGGGACCTGCCAGGCTACAGAACTCCACGGCAGACGAGCGGTCCCTGCGCGCAGCGGCTCCCTCGGCCAGGACGAAGAAGCACTCCCCCCGGAGAGCTGGTGACTCGACTCGGAGACAGGCCTCAGGCTGCCCGGCGTTCTCGGCAACAGCCAGCTGACAATCGCTGCGTGCGCTGACCCCTGAGATGCCTTCGCAGAGCGCAAACCCTGCATCCGCATCCGATTCCAGCAGCGCCCGCGAAAACAACTCAGCCTCCGAGGGCTGAGGCGCGCAGGCCAGCACCCACCAGATCACAGCGGCCGCGTATCCCACAGCGCGGCAGGCACCGCCACCCCCTGCGCGGCCAGCGCCTGGGCCCCCTGGAGCTGGAGGCTGCCCTGGATGAGGGCGTCGGCCACGTCCGCGACCTTGCGGGCGGCGAGGGGCTGCAGGGGGGTGTCCTGGACCCACGCGTTGAAGGCGCCCATGGAGGGGCCGCACCAGATCTGGAAGTCCCGCTTGCGGCTGGTGTCGCCCAGGCGGGCCCAGCGGCTGGCCATGCCCAGGTACCAGCGGAACACCAGGGCCATCTTGTGGCGGCCGTTCTCCTGGGCGCGGGTGACCTGCGCGGGGTCCCGGCCCTGCCAGTAGGCGGCGGTGCTCTCCCAGCGCTCGGCGAAGGGGGCGCCCAGGATCTGCTTCTCGACCTTCTTCTGGTCGGCGGCCGGGATCTCCTCCCAGCTACTGTACTGCTTGTAGAGGTCGTACAGGCGCTTGCCGCGGCGGGCGTACATGGTCCCGCGAGAGAGCACCTGGACGTGGGCCCCCAGCTCGAACATGTCCGGGGCGGGGCCCTCGGCGCAGTCGGCCATGCCGGCCTCCAGGAGCATCTCCTTGGCGATGTCCGAGGTGCCGGCCTCCGGGGTGGCCTGGTTCACGCTGCCCGTGAGCACGTACTCCGCGCCCATGGCCAGCGCGCCCACGATGGACTCGGGGGAGCCCAGCCCGCCGGCCGCGCCCACGAAGATGTGGATGCCGCGCTCGGCGTAGCCCTGCTCGGCGGCGATCTGCGCGCGCTGCTGCAGGATGATTGGGACCAGCACCGGCAGCGGGCGGCGGTCGGTGTGCCCGCCGCTGTCGGCCTCGCAGGTGATCGCGTCGGCGACGGGGAGCTGCAGGGCCCACTCGGCCTGCTCGGCGCTCAGGTGCCCGGCGTCCACCAGCTCCTGGAGCGCGGCCTCCGGGGGCGGGCTCAGGAAGTGCTTGGCGACCTCGGGGCGGGAGATCTTGGCGATCACCCGGTTGGGGCACACGGGCTTGCCGTCCACCAGCGCGATGCCGGTGTAGCGGTGGCGCAGCAGCGCGGGGGTCAGCCCCATGAAGGCCGACGCACTGATGGTCCGCACGCCGTAGCGGGCGTAGAGCTCCACGGTGGCCATCTCGACCGCCGGCTCCTGGGGGTTGTGGAGCAGGTTGGCGCCGTAGGCCTGACCGTCCGTGAGGGCGTCCCGGATCTCGGCCAGGGCCTGCTCGGTGGCGTCCAGCCCCAGGCCGCCGGCCCCGAAGAAGCCCATCAGGCCGGCGCGGCCCAGCGCGATGACCATGGCGGCCGAGGCGATCCCGCCGGCCATGGCGCCGCCCAGGTAGGCGTGGCGGATGCCCATGTGCGCGCAGAAGGCGGCGGAGCCGAGCTGGCCGCGCTCAGGCAGGCGCCCGAGGACCGGCAGGGCCCCCTCCGCCGAGGAGACCCGACCCGCGCCGAAGGCCCGCAGTCCGTCGCCGCTCTCACAGAGCCAGAAGCCCGCGCCGGAGCGCAGGGCGGCCCGGAGGTCCGGGTGGCGGGAGTCGGCCTGGGGGACCAGGAAGGCGCCGTCGTGGGGCAGCAGGCCCGCCACGGGCGCGATGGGCAGGCGCTCGGTGAACGCGGTGCCGCTCTCCCACTGGACCTGCACCTCGATGACCTCGTCTGCGCGAACAGCGTCGATCCGGACGTCGGGGTCCTCCAGCTCCAGGCGGTGCAGATCGGCATGGGCGTGGAACACCCCGCCCAACATCCCCAGACCCAAGCGCTCCACGCTGGCCTCCAGGGCACCGCCGGCGCCGCTGCGCTCCTGCTGGGACTCACCGACGAACACGCGGCTGGTGGCCGCTCCAAAACGCTCGAGCACGTCCAGGGGCATACTGCTCACCGCTCCTCCAATAGACGGAGGGGATAACCGCTTGCACGCCCCCCGCCGCCCGAGGAGATTGACGTGTCCGAGTCGAGCACCCCCACCTACTGGGACTACCTGGCCCTCCCGCAGCTCCTGGACAGCCAGCAGGGCCTGGGCGACCAGGTCGGCCCCGACGAGCTGCACTTCATCATCGTGCACCAGGCCTACGAGCTGTGGTTCAAGCTGGTGCTCTCCCAGGTGCGGTTGGCCCGCGATCAGCTCGCCGCGCCCACGCTCCCCGAGAAGGCCGTGCCCTCCGTCGTGCACCACCTGGGCCGCGTCAACGAGATCCTGCGCCTGGCCGTGGACCAGATGAAGGTCATGGAGACCCTCACCCCTCTGGACTTCCTGGACTTCCGGGACAAGCTGGTGCCCAGCTCGGGCTTCCAGAGCTTCCAGATGCGCGAGCTGGAGATCCTCCTGGGCCTGGAGGAGGCCCAGCGCCTGCGCTACGGCGGCTCCGATCCCCTCACCCACATCCGCAAGCTGGCCGAGACCAGCCCCGGGGGCGCGCTCGCGTGGGGGCGCATCGAGCAGGCGCGCAGCGAGACCTCACTGCGGGAGGCCCTGCACCGCTGGCTCTACCGGACCCCGATCCAGGGCAGCCAGCCCGGCGATCCCGGGGACGAGGAGGCTGTGAAGGCCTTCCTCCAGGACTACCTGCACCACGGGAAGGAGGCCCGCGAGCAGCAGGCTGAGCGGCTGGCAGGCCTCAGCGAGGACCCCGAGGGCGTCCGCGAGCGCTTCGCCAAGGTGAGCCAGGCCACCGAGGACTTCCTGATGGCCCGCGACGTCCAGGAGAACCCCGAGCGCATCCGCCGGATCCGGGCCGCGCTGCTCTTTGTGGAGAGCTACCGCGAGCTGCCCCTGTTGGCCTGGCCTCGCCTGCTCCTGGACACCGTCGTGGAGCTCGAAGAGCAGCTCGTGCTCTGGCGCCACCGCCACGCCCGCATGGTGGAGCGCCTGATCGGTCGGCGGGTGGGCACGGGCGGATCCGCCGGCGTCTCCTACCTGGACAAGACCACCACATACCGCGTCTTCCCAGAGCTGTGGGCGGTTCGCTCCGTGTTGAGCCCCCGCCGCGCGCTGCCGGAGCTGTCGGATCCGGACTTTTATGCCTTCAGGGAGGGACCGCTCAGCCGATGAGGCTTCCAGAACGCCCGAAATCTGTCATTCGGGTGCCTGGGAGTCCACATGACCCGCGACAGCATCGGAATCCGCGCCGGCGTCCCAATCGCCGCGCTCATCGCCCTCCTGGTCAGCGCGCTGGTGGCCAGCCGCGCCTGGGAGGAGAAGAACGCGCGCATCGACGCCGAGGTGGCCTCGGCCCGAACCACAGTGCTCATGGCCGAGTCGGTGCGGGACAACATGGAGACCAAGTGGGCGCTCGGTCTGTTCACGCCTGCAGACCTGCGGGAGTACGCCGAGACCATGCCCAAGAAGCAGGCCAAGGAGCGCATCTTGGCCGCGGTTCCGGTCGTGGCCGCCTGGGAGTCCGCCAAGGCCAAGTCCGAGGAGGGCGGGTTCACCTTCCGCACCCCCCGTGAGGGCGCCCGCAACCCCAAGAACGAGCCGGATCCCCTCGAGTCCGAGGCGCTGCAGTACTTCGAGCAGAACCCCGACGCGATCGAGTGGTACACGATCGACGAGGACATGAACGCCGTGCGCTACTTCCGCCCGGTGCGCCTGTCCGAGTCCTGCATGGCCTGCCACGGTGACCCCGCGACCAGCGAGGACCTCTGGGGCAACAAGGACGGCATCGACATCGCCGGCTTCGACATGGACGACAAGGAGGTCGGCGATCTCCACGGCGCCTTCGAGGTCATCCGCCCCCTGGACGCCGCCTACGCGGTCATCAAGACCAACATCATCAAGGGCGTGATCGCTGGCCTGGTCGGCCTGCTCGCCGCCCTGGTGCTCATCCACTGGGTGCTCCAGCGCTACGTGTCCAAGCCCATCAACCAGGCGGCCTCCACCATGGCCGAGGCCGGCAAGGACAAGGACCTGCGCGTCCGTCTCCCCGAAGAGGGCGCCGCCGAGCTGGTGCTGCTGTCCGGGGCGTTCAACGGCTTCACCCGGGACATGCAGGGCTTCACCGGCCAGGTCGTCCAGGCCTCCATGGAGGTCGCTGCCTCCGCCGAGCAGCTCGCGGGGGTCACCGAGTCCACCAGCTCCGGCGTCCGCCGTCAGCAGCAGGCCACCGTCCAGGCCAAGCAGAGCATCGAGCAGCTCCTCCAGGCCTCCGAGTCCATGGCCGACCGCGCCTCCGAGGCCGCCCGGGCCGCTGGCAGCGCCAACCTGGCCGCCCAGAAGGGCTCCCGCGAGGTCGAGGCCGCCATCACCGGCGTCAACAGCCTGACCAACCAGGTCGGCGTCACCGGTGAGGCCGTCGGCCGGCTGAACACCCAGGTGGGTGAGATCGCCAAGATCGTCGACCTCATCGGGGGCATCGCCCAGGAGACCAACCTGCTGGCCCTCAACGCCGCGGCCGAGGCTGCGCGCGCCGGCGCCGCCGGTCAGGGATTCGCGGTGGTCGCCGCCGAGGTGCGCTCCCTCTCCCTGCAGACCCAGGAGAGCACCAAGCGAATCCAGCAGCTCATCCAGGAGCTGGGCGAGCGCAGCCAGGAGGTCAGCCGCGCCATCGAGACCACCCGCGTCCAGGCCGACGCCACGGGCAAGGGCGCTCAGGACATCCGCGAGGCCTTCAAGGACATCCTCTCCGGGGTCGAGCGCATCGCCGAGGTCACCGGGGGCATCTCCCAGGAGGCCAGCCGTCAGCGCGAGCTGGGGCGCAACGTGGCCAACCAGGTCGAGGGCATCCGCTCCATCTCCGACTCCACCAGCTCCGGCGCGGCGGAGACGGCCAAGGCAGGACAGAGCCTGGCCGAGCTCGCCAACCGCCTGCAGCAGCGGGTCGACGAGTTCCAGGTCTGAGACCCCTGGGTCCGGGACTCCAGCGCCTCAGCCTCCGGGCTGGGGCGCTCTCGCTCTGGGGCCCTACTCCTGGTCGAGATCCTTGACCAGGACCTCCATCCCGTCGTCGTGCGCGCCCCCGCGCTCGGCGGCGCCTTCGCTCTTCTGGGGGCCGATCCACACCGCCCCCTGCTCTTCGCGCACCTGCCAAGTGGCCACCTGCCGGCCCTTGTGGCTCAGGCACTCCCCGGTCTGCATGTCAAAGCGCCAGTCATGGTAGGGGCACGCCACCACACAACCGTTGACCTCGCCTTCGGCAAGCGGCCCGTCCTCGTGGGTGCACACGTTCGAGATTGCGTAGGTGGACCCCTGAGCGCGAAACACCGCGATCGCCTCCCCCTCGTGAACGATCTGCAAGGGACGGGAGGGGGTGAGGGCATCGGACCACGCGACAGCGGTGAACCCCACCACGCTGCACTCCGTGGGGAGGCTCCCCTTCTCTGCGCTCTGTCCCGCCGGCGAGGTCACCGGGGCGCTGTCCGTCCCCTTGGCCCGGGGATCGGCCCGACGGATGGCGGCCTTGGCCAGACCGCCCAGCCCACCGTGCTTGTCCACCTTTGCCCGCAGCTTGTCTCGAAAGCCCATGACGCCTCCAGGCTGCAGCTATAAGCGATGCCCCAGGAGGTCTGCATGTCACCACTCTCTGGGCGCCACGCCCTGGTCTGCGGCGCCAGCGCCGGAATCGGCCGCGCCACCGCCATCGCCCTGGCCGAGATGGGCGCCAAGGTCACCGCCCTCGCCCGCCGACAGGAGCGCCTGGAGGCCCTGGTCGCCGAGCTCCCGGGCAGCGGTCACGGCTTCGTCGTCGCCGACCTGGACCAGCACGAGACGCTGCTGGCTGCGGTCTCCGAGCTGGCGCCCGTCCACATCTTGATCAACAACACCGGCGGCCCCAAGGGCGGCCCCCTGACCCAGGCCCCGGCCGAGGCGCTCCGGGCCGCGTTCCACCGCCACGTGCTGGCCGCCCACCAGCTCACCCAGGCCTGCCTGCCCCACATGGAGGCTGCCGGCTTCGGGCGAATCGTCAACGTGTTGTCCACGTCTGTGCGGGAGCCCATCCCCAACCTGGGGGTCTCGAACACCATCCGCGCGGCGATGGCCGGCTGGGCCAAGTCCCTGTCCCGCGAGCTGCCCCCGGGCATCACCATCAACAACGTGCTGCCGGGCTTCACCGACACCGAGCGCCTCAGCTCCCTCAAGGCGGGCCGCGCCGCGCGCACCGGCGTCCAGGAGTCGGACGTCCACGCCGCCTGGCTGGCCCAGGTCCCCGAGGGCCGCCTGGCCCAGCCCCAGGAGACCGCCGGCGCGATCGCCTTCCTGTGCTCTCCGGCCGGCGCCTACATCCGGGGCGTGAGCCTGCCGGTCGATGGCGGACGGCTCCGAGGCATCTGAACGATCGACGGCCTCGGGCGTCCGGGGCCCCAACCCCGAGCACGGAGGCCCCGATGACCCTCTTCGCCTTGTTGGCCTGCGGCCGCGCCCCCCTGGATCTGGAGGCGGTGCACGCTGCGCCGGGCCCCCACGCGTTCTCCTCCTGGGAGTGGGCGCTGGACGATGGGCTCGCCGCGTACGCGTATGTCCCCGACGCGGAGGATCCCGCCCCGGTCATCCTCTTCTCCAACGGCTCGGGCACACGCGCGGAGCAGTACCAAGAGCTGCTGGAGCACCTGGCCTCCTGGGGCTTTGTGGTGCTGGCCTGTGATGACGAGCAGATGGGCACCGGGGAGCGCGCCGCCGCGCTCTTGGAGTCGGCCCAGCTCGAAGCCGACGCCGGGGCGTTCCAGGCGGACTTCTCGCGGGTCGGCGCCATGGGGACCTCGCAAGGGGCCGGCAGCTCCTTGAACGCGCACCTGCTCACCCAAGGCCAGGAGGTGGACATCGACACTGTGCTGGCCAACGCACTCCCCAAGCCCTCCCTCTGGAGCGAAGAGGACACCCTGGAGCCCTCGGAGATCGACACCCGGCTCTTCATCCAGTCTGGGGCCCGGGACAACATCATCTCCCCGACCCGGAAGAACCACGAGTGGCTGGAGAGCACCAGCGGAACCGGGCTGGTGGCGCACCTCCGAGGGGCTGGACACCTGGAGATGGGCGGCGACGGGGGCGGGCACCGCGGCCTGGCGACCGCGTGGATGCGGGCAGAGCTGAGCGGGGACCCCGACGCCCAGAGCCTCTTTGTGGAAGACGGGCCGCTGCTGGAGTCCGAGCTCTGGACGGACCTGCTCTGGGTCGGGCGCTAAGATGCGCCGCAAAGGACGGGCCATGCGCTACGACATCTTCTTCTCCATCAGCCAGACCCCAGTGGACGGCAAGCTGCCCAGCGAGCAGCAGATGTTCCGAAGCTTCTACCGACAGGTGGAATCGGCGGACAAGCTTGGTTTTGGCGTTGCCTGGCTGGCCGAGTCCCACCTGAGCTCCGAGGTGCAGAAGGCCCACGACCACCCGGTCATCCCCCACTGGGAGGGCGAGGTCGGGCTCAACGTCAACGCCCTGGACCTGGCGGCCCGCATCTTCGCCCGCACCGAGAGAATCGAGGTGGGCACCGCCATCATGAACATCGTCTGCATGGGCGGCCCGGTGGCAGCGGCGGAGCGCGTGGCCAGCTTCCTGCTCCAGCACGGACTGGACCCCCAGGAGTCCCGGCGCCTGCACATCGGCTTCTCGGGCGGGCGCTTCCAGTTCATGAACCGCGCCAGCGGCATCGTCCCCCGCGATGAGGTCGAGGCCGCGGCCTGGCCAGCCCTGCGCGGCAAGGTGTTCGCGGAGGCCGCCGAGATCTTCCTGCGGCTGCTCAATGGGGAGACCCTGGCGAGCACGGACGTGGGCGACACCACCCTGTCTCGGGACAACTTCCGCTCGGACGCCGACTGGCAGAAGGTGCTTGACGCCCTTTCTGAAGAGCTGGAGGAGGAGGTCGACACCGAGAGCATCACCTTCGCCAACCGCTGGGACTTCGAGGTGCTCAAGATCATCCCCCAGTCCTGGCGCCGCGAGCTGCTGGTGCGCATCGTGGGCAGCCACGACCCCAAGCTCCAGGAGCAGCTCAACCAGTGGGCCCCGGTTCAGGTCTTCAACCTGTCGATCACCCGCCCCGAGGTCATCGAGGACACCCACCAGCGCATGGCCGCCAACTACCACCCCGACGGTGGCCCCTGGCAGCGCGCCTACATGCCGCGCACGGTGTTCGTGTTCCTGAACGAGCAGCCCGGCCTGAGCCCCACCGAGCGCAGTGAGGCCGCCCACCGCGAGGCCCGAGAGGCTCTGGGCGCCTACTGGAAGGCCCTGCAGGGCACCATCGACCCCAGCCGGGTGGAGCAGGCCGCCGACAACGCGCTGATCGGCAACGCCCAGGAGGTCGCCGCGCAGATCCGCGAGCGCTTCCACCCCGACGACCGCCTGATGCTGTGGTTCGACTTCTTCAACCACGACTGCGACCGCGTGATCGACAACATGACCCACTTCATGGAGCGCGTGGTGCCCCTGGTGGAGGGCGAGCAGTGAGCGCCGACAAGCACACCCCGCCCAGCGCGGTCGCTCCGGGCCGCCCGGGCTCCGCCATGTACCCCCGCTCTCCTCTGGGCGAGCAGGAGCGCGGCATCCCGACCGGTCGGGAGGTCGACTGGGAGCCCCTGGTCGACTACCGCCGCAACGGCGTGAGCGAGACCACCATCCACGGCGCCGTCGCCTGGGCCCACGGCAACCGCATCATCCACAGCTTCGGCGGCAACGTGCTCTGCTACGGCCGCTCCATGATGAAGCCCTTCATGATGAAGGTGTTCGCCCAGGACCTGGCGGACCGGAGCTGGGAGCAGAAGGCCATCTCCGTGGCCTCCCACAACGGCGACACCGAGCACGTCGCCACCGCACAGTCCTTGCTGGCCCCCGCCGAGTGGGGCCTGATGCAGACGCCTCTGGACGTGCCGCTTGTGCAGTTTGGACGCCAGGTTCGACGCGCTCGCCGCTGGTACCACACCTGCTCCGGGGAGCACGCCGCCATCCTGGCCGGCTGCAAAGCCAAGGGCTGGCGCCGCGTGGGCTACACCCTCCCCATGCACCCCGCGTTCCAGGCCTACCTGGGGCAGCTCCGGAGGCACCTGGGCGACGACTGGAAGCCCCTGCGCATCGCCAAGGACGGCTGCGGTCTGCCCACCGTCTCCAACACCGTCAACGAGCTCGCCCGCCTCTACGCCGGCCTGGTCCAGCAGAAGGACGACGACTGGATCTGGGAGGCCATGACCCGCCACCCCGACCTGGTCGGCGGCTTCGACCGCCTGGACTCCAGCGTCATCAAGGCCGGCGCCGGGCGCGTGATCGCCAAGGAGGGCGCGGACGGTCTGCTGGGCATGGCCATCGAGCACCCCGACTACCCCCAGGGCCTGGGCGTGGTCATCAAGATCGCCCACGGCTGGAACTCCCAGGCCACCTGGTACGTCGCCCGCGGCATCCTGGGCGTGCTCGGCATCGAGCTCCGGAACCCCTCCGCGCTGCACCGGCAGAAGGCCTTCCTGGTCCCCGGCATCGTGCCCGAGCGCGACGTCCCCAAGCTGGAGCAGGTGCCCACCTGGGACGAGTGGGATCCCGACCAGGAGCGCTGGGTCTATGACACCCAGCAGTACCTCGCCGACTGGGAGCAGCCTTGAGAGATCTCCTCGAAGCCATCATGTGCGGGCGGTCCAACTGGATCGACGGGAGGAAGGAGATCCCCTCCTCCTTCATGGAGAAGCTCAACCCCGCGACATCCGAGAAGCTCGTCGACATGCCGCGATCTGGCCCAGCCGAGGTCAACCTGGCCGTGACCGCCGCCAAGCGCGCCGCGCCGGCATGGGCCGCCATGTCCTTCGAGCAGCGCGCCGACATCCTGGACAACATCGCCGACAAGGTGGAGCAGCACCTGGAGCTGCTGGCCCAGGTCGAGAGCGCAGATCAGGGCAAGCCCGTCTCGCTGGCCCGCCGCATCGACATCCCCCGCGTGGTCGCGAACTTCCGCTTCTTCGCCGGGGCCGTGCGCCACCAGGAGCTGCCCTCGCACCGCATGGCGGACGCGCTGAACACCACCCACCGCAGCCCGGTGGGGGTCTGCGGGCTCATCACCCCCTGGAACCTGCCCCTCTACCTGCTGTCCTGGAAGCTCGCGCCCGCGCTGGCGATGGGCAACACCATCGTCGCCAAGCCCTCGGAGCTGGCCCCGCTGACCGCCAGCGTGCTGGCCTGCATCACCAAGGAGGCCGGGCTGCCCGACGGCGTGTTCAACGTGGTGCATGGGCTTGGGGCTGAGGCCGGCCAGGCGCTGGTCGAGCACCCCGAGGTCAAGCTGATCTCCTTCACCGGCGGGACCGCCACCGGCACCCACGTGGCCCGCACCGCGGCCCCCATGTTCAAGAAGCTGAGCCTGGAGCTTGGCGGCAAGAACGCGACCCTGGTGTTTGCCGACTGCGACCTGGACAAGGCGGTAGAGGGCGCCGCCCGCGCGGCCTTCACCAACCAGGGCGAGATCTGCCTCTGCGGCAGCCGCATCCTGGTGGAGCGCAGCATCTACGCCGAGTTTGAAGAGAAGCTGGTCGCCCGCGTGGCCGCCCTCAAGGTGGGGGATCCGCGCAGCCCCGACACCGACGTGGGCGCCCTGAACTCCCTGGCCCACCGCGACAAGGTGGCCGGCTACGTGGCGCTGGCCCGCGAAGAGGGCGGACGTGTACTCTGCGGCGGCGGCATCCCCAGCCTGCCCACGCCTCTGGATCAGGGCGCCTTCTTCGAGCCCACCGTGCTGGCCGGGCTGGGCGTGGACTCTCGCTGCGCGACCGAGGAGATCTTCGGCCCCGTGGTCAGCCTCCACCCCTTCGACTCCGAAGACGAGGCCATCCAGGCCGCCAACGGCACCCGCTACGGCCTGTCCTCCAGCGTGTGGACCCGGGACCTGCAGCGCGCCTACCGCGTCAGCGAGGCCCTGCACGTCGGCATGGTCTGGGTGAACACCTGGCTCAAGCGCGACCTGCGCGTGCCCTTCGGCGGGGTCAAAGACTCGGGCGTCGGCCGCGAGGGCGGTCGGTGGAGCCTTGAGTTCTACTCCGAGTCCAAGAACATCTGCATCCAGCTGTAGTTTCGCGGCCCGCGGGCCCTGGTACCCTTCGGGCCCCATCTCCCGCACGCCGCGAACCTACATTCTCTTCTCCGGGGGACTCCCCCGGAAATGCGCCCAAGGGCGCAGGCCCCCGCGGGCCGACAACGGCCCGGGTTCCGCCGGACTCTCCTCTTCGGAAGGTCGGGCCGGCGGAACTTCTCCTTCGGAGTCTCACCAGTGCCCATCATCGCCGGCGCCCTGGCGCCCCATCCCCCCCACCTGGTCTACGCGGAGAACCCGCCCCAGAACGAGCCGCGCGCGGAGTGCGGCTGGGAGAACCTGCGCTGGGGCTACGAGCGCATGCGCAAGGACATCCTGGCGCTGCAGCCCGACGCCATCGTCATCCTGAGCCCCCACTGGCAGACCTACATCGGCACCCACTTCCTGGCCGTGCCGCGCCTGTCGGGCAAGTCGGTGGACCCCGTGTTCCCCAACCTGTTCCGCTACAGCTACGACGTCCAGGTCGACGTGGAGCTGGCCCGGGAGCTGGAGACCGCCGCCCGCGAGGCCGGCCTGGTCACCGCCCTGATGGAGAACCCCGACTTCCGCGTGGACTACGGCACGATCGTCTCCGGACACCTGCTCAACCCGGCCTGGGACATCCCCATCGTCACCCTCTCGAGCTGCCGCAACGCCGCGTTCTACAGCGTCGAGGTCATGCAGGAGCAGGCCATCGCCCTGGGCCGCGCCACCCGTGAGGTCCTGCAGGCCAGCGACAAGCGCGTGGTGCTGGTGTCCTCGCACAGCCTCAGCCACCGACACTTTGTGACCGAAGGCGAGATCCCCGAAGACATGAGCCGCGAGCACATCACCCACCACGGCCAGTACCTCTGGGACATGCGCATCATCGAGCTGATGCGGCAGGGCAAGGCCCGCGAGATCGTGGACCTGATGCCCGAGTTCACCACCCAGGCCATCTCCGAGACCGACGCCGGCGCGCTCACCTGGATGCTCTCGGCCATGGACTACCCCAGCTTCCCGGCCGAGGTCTACGCCTACGGCACCGTCATCGGCACCGGCAACGCCGTCGCCGCGTGGCTGGATCCCCAGGCCCAGCGCAAGCCCCTCAAGGAGTTCGCCGACAGCCTCCAGCTCGAGCAGCTCGGCAAGAAGATCCGCGAGGGGGGCCAGGGCGCCAAGCTCCTGGAAGGATTGAGGAACCTGGTCAACGCAGCGGACGCCGAGGGGACCTCGCCGACGGGCAGGAGCGCAAGGAAGTCCCCCGCGGACTCCCTGCCCGAGGGGTTGAAGACGCTCTTTGACCACGGCCTGGATCCCGACCTCCTCCCCGACATCAAGGCCGCGCTGCGCCAGGGCGTGCCCGAGAAGATGCTGCTGGCCGCCATCGGGCGCATCCCCGAGCGCGAGCACAGCACCGAACGCGTCCGCGAGACCGTCTCTCTGACGGTGGAAGCCTTCCAGGAGTACAAGGCATGAGCGAGATCGTCCTGGGGGGCATCGTCCCCGGCATTCCCCACCCCCTGCTCTGCCCCAACGACAACGCGGGGTGGCTCTCTCTGGCCAACGGCTTCGAGCGCGCGCGGCAGGCCATCATCGACTCCGGCGCCGACCTCCTGCTGCTCTACAGCACCATGTGGCCATCGGTGATCGGGCACCAGATCCAGGCCCGCGAGAACCCCGAGTGGGTGCACGTGGACGAGCTCTTCCACGGCCTGGGCTCCATCCCCTACTCCTTCCGCATCGACAAGGAGTTCGGCGAGCGCTTCTGCGACGCCGCCAAGGCCCGCGGGCTCCAGGCGCGCACGGTGGACTACCACGGCTTCCCCATCGATACCGGGTCCGTGGTGGCGCTCAAGCTGCTCAACGGGGACAACCGCATCCCGGCGAGCATCGTCAGCTCCAACGTCTACTCCGACCGCGCTGAGACCGTCGTGCTCGCCAAGGCCGCCCGCGACGCCATGAAGGGTCGCAAGGTCGCCGTGTTCAACGTGCAGACCCTGTCCAACCGGCTGTTCACCGACTGGATCCAGCCGGGCGAGGACCGCATCCACTCCACCAAGGACGACGAGTGGAACCGCAAGCTCCTGCAGTTCCTGGGCGAGGGGCGCCTGGAGGACGTCGCGCAGCTCTCCCGCAGCATCCAGCAGCGCATCCGGGTGCAGAAGGTCGTCAACTTCAAGCCCATGTGGTTCCTGTCCGGCGTGATGGGCCAGCACAACAACTACGCCGGCACCGTGCATGCCTACGCGCCTCTGTACGGCACCGGCGCCGCCGTCGTCACCCTGGTCCCCGTCGAGCGCGGCATCGGCTCCAAGGAGTTCGATGAAGACGAGGTCGAGGTCTTCACCGGCGACCGCAACGTCGTCGCTGTCCAGGGGGAGGAGGGCGCTGTGTCGACTCCGGACTCTGGGGCCCACCGCCCCGAACCCCAGCCCCCGCGCACCTCTGCCCCCCCGCCCGCAAGCGAGGACACCGGGGCGCAGACCGCCGTGAACACCTCGGCCGCGCCCAAGCCCGTCGGGGCCTATCCCCACGCGCGGCGGGTCGGAGACCTGCTGTACCTCAGCGGCGTCGGCCCCCGTCAGCCCGGCACCGACGCCATCCCCGGCGGTCCCATCAAGGACGCTGACGGCAACCCTCTGGACTACGACATCGAAGCCCAGACCCAGGCCGTCATCGACAACGTCCGCGTCATCCTGGAGGCCGCCGGCAGCCGCCTGGAGGACGTGGTCGACGTCCAGGCCTTCCTGGTCGACATGGACCGGGACTTCAAAGGCTACAACAAGGTCTACGCGGCCACCTTCCAGCCCATCCAGGCGACCCGGACGACCGTGGCGATCACGGCGCTCCCGACCCCGATTGCTGTGGAGTTCAAGGTGGTTGCGAGAGTTCGCTGAGCGAACTCTCGGTATTTTGTGGGGGCACGGCCCCCACGCCCCCTAAGCGGGACTCCCAAAGGGGAGCCCCGGCTCGGGCCAGGCATGGCCCTCGCAGCCCGGACGCCAGCGCGCGGGTATCCGCTTTCAGCGGATGCGCTGGCTGTCCGGACTTGGGGTCCGCGAAGCAAACTCGTGATCCTTTGTGGGGGCACGGCCCCCACACCCCCTGAGCGGAGCTCCCCGAGGGAGCCCCGGCTCGGCTCAGGCATGAGCCTCGCGGCTTCGCGGCAGGCGCGCGTGATACCCGCCAGGAGGGGGCGCGCCAGCCTGCGAAGCCCAACACG
>JAZAMN010000045.1:0-45598 GCA_036229005.1 Myxococcota bacterium | reverse complement strand
AGGCATCACTAAGGCCCTCTTGCCCACAGCAGCACCCCATCCCGGGTCCGGTCCTAGCCCTCAACGGGGCGGGCGACTTGTAGGTGATGGGGTGCTGTGCGTGCAGGTGGAAAACCACCCAAACAGTCATAGGCGATGGCGCTGTGGCGGGCTCCGATGGAGGTGGCAGCCGACTTGGGGAAGCGTCTCGGGGAGGGCCCGGCGCTGCGCGCGGGCCACGACAGCCACCGGTCCCCGGATGGACGTCCTGGTCCGGCCTGGAGACAACGGCGCTGGCTGGCACAGCGTGATGACTGAGACCTGAGACCCCTCGCGGCGACAGGCGACCGGGGACAGGCGACCGGCGATGACGTTGGGCCGGGCTCGCGGCGGGGGTGGCAGCCGACTTGAGGGGCGCCTCGGGGAGGGCCCGGCGCTGCGCGCGGGCCACGACAGCCGCCGGTCCCCGGATGGACATCCTGGTCCGGCTTAGAGACAACGGCGCTGGATGGCACAGCGTGATGACTGAGACCCGAACCCTGAGACCTGAGCCCCCTCGCGGCGACAGGCGACCGGGGACAGGCGACCGGCGATGACGTTGGGCCGGGCTCCGATGGGGGTGGCAGCCGACTTGGGGAAACGTCTCGGGGAGGGCCCGGCGCTGCGCGCGGGCCACAGGCGGGTGGGCGGTGGGCTGGGCCCAGTGCGGCGTGATGACTGAGACCCGATACCTGAGACCTGAGACCCCTCGCGGCGACCGGGGACAGGCGACCGGGGACCGGCGATGGCGCGGTGGCTTGCTCCGATGGGGGTGGCAGCCGACTTGGAGGGGCGGCTCGGCGAGGGCCCGGCGCTGCCCGCGGGCCACAGGCGGGTGGGCGGTGGGCTGGGCCCAGGAGCGGCGTGATGACTGAGACCTGAGACCTGAGACCTGGACCCCTCGCGGCGACCGGGGACAGGCGACCGGGGACCGGCGATGGCGCGGTGGCGGGCTCCGATGGGGGTGGAAGCCGACTTGGAGGGCGGCTCGGGGAGGGCCCGGCGCTGCCCGCGGGCCACGACAGCCACCGGTCCCCGGATGGACGTCCTGGTCCGCCCACAGACGACGGGTCTGGCTGGCGCGGCGTGATGACTGAGACCCGATACCTGAGACCTGAGACCCCTCACGGCGACAGGCGACCGGGGACCGGAGACCGGCGATGGCGCAGTGGCGGGCTCCGATGGAGGTGGCAGCCGACTTGGGGAGACATCTCGGCGAGGGCCCGGCGCTGCGCGCGGGCCACGGACGGGTGGGGCGGGGCGTCGGGACCAGGAGCGGCGTGATGACCGATACCCGATACCTGAGACCTGAGCCCCCTCGCGGCCCGCCCCCCGACTCCTCACCCCGCCAACAACGCCGGGATCTCCGCCACCAACAAGGCAACAAAGGCGCGAACCTGCGGGGCCAGCTCGCTGCGCCGACGGCTCACCAGGTAGAGGGGCTCTGTGGGCAAGGGGGGCCCGGGCAGCGGGTGCAGCCCCTCCATGGTGACCAGGGGGACGGCGCCCAGGCCCACGCCGGCGCGCACGGCGTCCAGATGGGCAGAGAAGCTGTTGCTGCGCACCACGACGGGGCCGAGGACGGAGAGGGCGCGCTGCGGTCCGAGGCCGTCCAGCGGTGGCAGCAGGCCCACGCGCGGCCAGCGCTCCAGCGGCTGCCCGGTGAAGCGGGCGATCAGGCTGGGGGCGGCGGCCAGGCTGTAGCGGATGCCGCCCAGCTCCCGGTAGACCAGGGAGGCCTCGCCGCGGTGCAGGGTGCGCAGCGCCAGGTCGGCCTCGCCGCGCTCGATGTGCAGGAAGCTGTCGTCCACCAGAAGGCCCACGCTGCACTCAGGGTGGGCCTCACAGAAGCGGGCGATCAGCGGGGTGAGGAAGGCCACGAAGCCATCGCCACAGGAGAGCTGCACCTGGCCGCTGAGCTGCTGCTCCAGGCGATCGTGGGCCCGCCGCAGCGCGCGGTCGGTGTCCTGGGCGACGGCGGCCAGCTCCCGGCCGGCGTCAGTGAGAGTGCAGCCCTCGGGGGTGCGCAGCAGCAGCGGCTGGCCGACCTGGGCCTCCAAGCGGTCCAGGCGGCGGGAGAGGGTCGAGGCGCTCTTGCCGATGGCCTCCCCGGCGCGGGAGAGGCTGCCGTGGCGGGAGACCTCCATCAGCAGGCGCAGATCGGCCCAGCTCCAGTCCGGCATCACGTGTCCTCGCCTTTGCAGGAATGCAAAGCAGAATGTCTGAGTTGCCCCTTCTGTGCAAGAGGTGTGGCGGGCAGTCTCGGGGGGAACCCAACCCCTCGGAGACCCGATGAAGACCGCGTTCGTGACTGGAGCCACTGGGCTCTTGGGCAACAACCTCTGCGCGCTGCTGCTGGAGCAGGGCTGGCGAGTGCGCGCCCTGGCCCGCGACCCCGACAAGGCCGGCCGCCTGCTGCCCGAGCACCCCACGCTGGAGGTGGTGGTGGGCGATCTGCTCGATCTCCCGGGATTCCAGGAGCGGCTCGACGGCGTCGACGTGCTCTTCCACACCGCGGCCTACTTCCGGGAGAGCTTCGGCGGCGGGAACCACTGGCCGCAGCTGGAGCGGATCAACGTGCAGGCCACCGCCGAGCTGCTGGAGGCGGCCTATGCGCAGGGGGTGCGGCGCATGGTCCACACCAGCTCCATCGCCGTGCTGCACGGGCCCCGCGGCGCCCCCATCGACGAGGAGATGCTGCGCGAGGACGCCCAGGCCCACGACCCCTACTACCGCTCCAAGGTGCTGGCCGACCGGGCAGCGCTGGCGTTCCTGGCCCGCCACCCCCAGGCCCACCTGAGCCTTGTCCTGCCCGGCTGGATGGTGGGTCCCGGCGACCTGGGGCCCACCCCCGCCGGCCAGTTCACGATGGACTACCTGGGCCGCAAGCTGCCGGGGGTGCCGCCGGCCAGCTTCTCGGTGGTGGACGCCCGGGACGTGGCGAAGACCCTGCTCGCAGCGGCCGAGCGGGGGCGCTCCGGTGTGCGCTACCTGGCGGCCGGCCGGCACCTGAGCGCGCAGGAGCTCTTCGCGGTCATGGAGCAGGTCAGCGGCCAGCCCGCGCCCACGCGCAAGGTCCCTCCCCTGGCCCTGATGCTGGTGTCCGTCGTGCAGGAGCTCGTCTCCCGCATCACGGGCAAGCCCGCGCTGCTCTCCTGGGCCAGCGTGCGCCGGATGCTGGACGAGCGGGACCGCACGCACTTCGACCCGCGCCGCAGCGCCCGAGAGCTGGGCGTGTCCTTCCGGCCCGTGGAGCAGACCTTTAGCGACCAGATCCGCTGGTACCAACAGGCGGGCTGGCTGAGCGGCGAGCAGCCGCCCCGGCCCGTGGGGTGAGGCTACGCGTCCCAAGTGAGCGCTTGTTGGAGGCTACGCGTCCCGAGTGAGCGGCTTTCTGAGGCTAGGCCTGCTCGGTGAGCGATTCGGCGACCGATCGGGCCCAAAACAGCCCCAAAGACACCCGAAATCGCCCGATTGAGAGCCATCTGGGTGCCTGGAGAGGCCAAAAGCGCTCACCGGTGGGCCCTAGCCTCCGCAAAGCGCTCACTCAGCGGCCGTAGCCAGGGGGTGTCGCTCACTCAGAGCCCGTAGCCGCAGCCCCCCGCTCACTCAGGCACCGTAGCCCCAGCCCCCCGCTCACTCAGAGCCCGTGGCCCCGGTCCCCCCGCGAGCAGCCGCCCAAAGCCCGTCTTCTCCACCGCCAGCTTCACGCCGAACCAGATCACAAGCGTGATGCAGGCCCCCACGTACCCGTCCACCGCGTAGTGCCAGCCCAGGGTGACCGAGCCGACCTGGATCACCGCCGCGAAGGCGGTCAGCAGCACGCCCAGCCAGCGGGAGTGGGCCCAGCCAAGGCAGGCAAAGAGCACCGAGCTGGCCACGTGCATGGAGGGCATAGCGGAGATGCCGCCGACGGTCTCGACGGCGCCGGTGGCGTAGACCTCCCAGAGCTGGGCCTGCACGTCCAGGGACCACAAGTGCACGCCCTCGGCGCCGTTCTGGGCGACCAGCGCGTCGTTGATGCCGTGCAGCCGCGCCATCAGCGGGGCGTAGGGATCCGGGCCGGGCACCGCCATGCCCCAGAAGCAGGGCCCCACCGACGACCACAGCATCGCCAGCACGTTCCCCCCCAGGATGAACACCAGCAGGAAGCTCGCCAGGAAGCGGAAGCGCAAGACCCGGTCCTCGCTGAGGCCCTGCCACACGACCAGCCCAAAGAGGATGAAGAACCACAGGTTGTAGGCCACGTTCAGCAGGAGGGTGGCGCCATCTCCGCTCAGCGGCCCCAGCAGCTCCCAGGGCATGTGGCCGCCGTGGATCGCCAGGTCCCAGCGGTGGAATCGCTCATCCCAAGAGAACGGAACAAAGCGCGGAATCGCGATCTTGATGCACTGGAACGCGCTCATGAAGAAGGGCAGCGCCAGGTGCACGACCAGGTAGCCCAACAGCCGCCGCGGGGTCAGCCAGCGGGTGCGCAGGTCGGTCCAGATGAAGCGGAAGGCGGACTGGCCCTCGGGGACCTTGGGCAGGCTCGTCAGCGCGTGCCCCGAGAAGAAGAGCACCGCGAAGAGGATGACGAAGAGGTTCACCACCTCGTAGGAGACGGCGATCTCCATGATGGGCGCACCCAGGGCGGCCTGCAGCCCGTAGCCCAGCCCCAGGTGCGCCAGGACCAGCAGCAGCAGCGGCGCGTGCTCGATGGCCAGCAGGCGCAGGGTGGCGCGCCAGTCGGAGGGTGGGGGCTGCATGCGGCGTGAGCTTGCCACGGAAGGAGCAGAGCGGACCAGGGCCCCAAGCCCTGAGCCCACCCCCCAGACCCTCAGCCCGCCGGCAACCTCTCACTCTGGGCATCAGCGAGGTCACGCGCCCGCTGACCAAGCTGGGTCCAGCCTTGTGCCTCGCAGGCCTGGGCCAGCAGGGTGGCCAGCAGGTGGATGTCCCGGTGCACCTGGCCGGTCTGCTCCAGGCGGATGCGCGCGCGGGAGAAGCGCTGATCGGTGTCGGCGGCCCCGGCGCGCGCGGAGACCACGGCCTGCGCCAAGGTGGTCAGGGCCTGCAGGTTGCCGGCGCCCTGCCCCTGCTGGAAGCGCTGCACCTGCTCCAGGGCGGCCTGCGCGGCGGTGTCCTGGCCGGCCTCAAGCTCGGTGAGGGCCAGGTTCAGCCAGGTCAGGGCGGTGGCGTAGAGCCGGCCGGAGCCAGCGTGCAGGCGCAGGGCGCGCTGGAACCAGCGGCGGGCGGCCTCGGGCTCCCCGCGGGCGCGGGCGACGTCCCCGAGCACCCCGAGCGCCGCGCAGCGCATGCGCTCAGCACCCACCCCGGTGCAGTGCTCCAGGGCGACCTGGGCGTGTGCCTCCGCGTCGTCCAGCCCGCCCCGGGCCAGGCACAGGAAGCTCAGGCCCAGGTGCACGCTGCCCACGCCGACGGTCTCGCCGGTGGCCTCGTAGTCCTCCCAGGCGCTCTGCAGGGTCTGCTCGGCGGCGGCCAGCTCGCCGAGCTCCGCCAGGGTGTTGGCCAGCAGCTCCCGGCAGTGGGCGGCGGTGCTGCGGTCCCCCTGGACCAAGGCGGCCTTGACCCCGCGGCGCAGCCAACGGCGCGCCCGCGAGAGCTCACCGCGGCGGTGCAGCAGGCGGCCCCCCTCCAACAGCGCGCGGGCCTCCAGGCCGGCGTTGCCCAGCCGCCGGGCCGCCTGCACGGCCTGCCGAGCCAGCTTGAGGCCTGCGTCCTGGTCCCCGCGGCCGAAGGCGAGCTGCGCGCGCAGCAGCAGGTCGCGGGCCCAGGCGGGGTGCTCGGGGGGCGGATTCCAGGCGCGCAGCGCGCGGGTGCGCGGGGGGTCCAGCAGCGCGGCCTGGGTGAGCTGCCCGCGCGCGATCGCGCGCTCCTGGGCGCTGCAGAGGTCCTCGAGCGCGGACGCCCAGTCGCCCGCCTCCAGGTGGTGCAGGCCGCGGGGACCGGCCAGCTCCGGGCCGGCGTCGCGCAGCCAGGCGGCCAGGGTGGCGTGCTGGATGGGCCAGCGCCCCTGGGCCTGGCTGTGCTCGCGCAGCGCCTCGCGCAGCCAGGACTGGGGGAAGTGCAGGCCCCCGTCTTCGACGCTGAGCAGCTCCCGCTGGAGCAGGGTGGGCAGCAGGGGCTCCGACGGGGCCCAGCCCGCGTGCGCGCAGATCGCCTGCCAGGCCGACACCGGCGGGCGGCGGTCCATCAGCGCGGCGACCTCCAGCGCCCGCGCGTCGGCGGCGGGCAGCTCGGCCAACAGCGCCTCCAGGCGGGCGCGCCACAGGCGCCGCAGGCTGGGGGGCAGCTCGGTGTGCTCGGGGCGCAGCGCCAGCCCGCTGGGGCTCTCCTCCAGCGCGCGCTGCTCCACCCAGGCCTCGACGAGCTGCAGGGCAAAGGCGGGGCTGCCCTGGGCGCGGTCCTGCACCTGCACGGACAGCTCGGGGGACAGCCCCAGCACCCCCCGCAGCAGCAGGTCCAGGTCGGCCTCGGGGAGGGGCCCGATGTGCAGGGACAGGTCGGCGGGCAGCCTGTCCTCGGGGGCGGTCCAGAGGGTCAGGATGCGCAGCGCACCCCGCTGGCGAAGGAGGTGGACCAGCGCAGCCCCAGCGCTCCCCGCACCCGCCTCATCCAGGACCAGCAGCACCGGGCGCTCATTGGCCCAGGCGGCCAGGACCCGGACCAGGGCGGCGCGCTGCTCTTCGGCGGCGAAGCGGGCGGCGCGGCCGGGGGGCGGGGCGTGCAGCAGCGAGGCCAGCACGCGGGCGTCGTGGTCGGGGCGCTCCAGGTTCCAGCGGCGCAGCAGCCGGGCCAGGCGGTGCACGCAGGCCTCGGTGTCCAGGCCCTGGAGCTGGAAGCTGGTCAGCACGGCCTCGCGCAGGCCGCCCTCGCCGGGGCCGAAGCGCGCCTGGAAGACCCGCGCTTGACCGCGGGCGTGGGCCTCGATCGCCAGCCAGCCAGCCAGCGCCGAGCGGCCGCTCCCCAGAGGTCCGTGCAGGCCGGCCACGCGCAGCCCCTCGCCCGACACCACCTGGCCCAGGGTGCGCCAGAGCAGGTCCCGCTCGGACTGACGGCCCACCACCGGGCGGGCGCGCAGGGCGACCAGACCCAGGCCCACGGGGGGCGGCAGGCGGGGGTCGCTGCGCCAGTCGGGCGCGAAGGGCGGCGGCGGCCAGGCGCTCTCGGTGGGCGCGAGCGCCTGGGGAAGGTCCGCGGGCGCGAGGTCGAGCTCGGCGGTGGCCATCTCCGCGTCGGCGGCCCCCAGCATCACGGGCTGGCTGCGCAGGGGCTGGGCGGGCCCCAGGGCGCGCAGGGCGTGCAGGGCGTCGGCGGCGAAGGCCGGGCGGTCCTGGGGGCGCTTGGCCATCAGGCGGCGGATCCAGGCCTCCAGCCCCGGCGGCACCGGCCCGGTGGGCTCAAGCTCGGGCACCGGCCAGCTATTGTGGGCCTCGCGCAGGGTCAGGGGGGTGCGGGCCGCGTGGAAGGGGGTGCGGCCGCAGACCAGGTGCCAGGCCAGGCAGCCCACCGAGTACAGGTCGGTCCAGGGCCCGTGGTCGCGCCAGGCGCCGGCAAAGTGCTCGGGGGCCATGGTGCTGGGGGTGCCGATGATGCGCGTGTCGTCGGCGCCGGGCAGCACGTGGGCCAGGCCGAAGTCGCCCAGCTTCCAGCGCTCCCCCACCCGCAGCAGGTTCCGGGGCTTCACGTCGCGGTGCACCAGCCCGTGGGCGTGGGCGTGGGCCAGCGCGGAGAGCAGCGCCTCCAGCGCCTCCAGCGCCTGAACCCAGGCCAGCTTGCCGCAGTGGGGGTGCAGGGTGCCGCTGCCCAGCTCCATCGCCAGCCAGGGGGCGCCGGGGCTGAGGCCGGACAGCCTGACCTCGCCGGGGCCCGGATCCGGTACCGTGCCGTAGTCCAACACGCTGGCGATGTTGGGGTGATTCAGCCTGGCCGCCGCCCGCACCTCCCTCCGGAACGCGGAGAGGTCCTCGGGCCGCGTGGCGCGCTCTTCGGTCAGGACCTTGAGGGCGACCTGTCCCGGGCGGCCGTCGCTGTAGACCGCGCGCCACACCGTCGCGGTGCCGCCGGTGGCCAGGGTGTCGGTGAGGGAGAAGGGGCCCAGCATCGGAGGGAGTACACCACGGGGTTGGAGACCCCCGCGGTTATCGTGGTTTAAAGCAAGGACCCCTTCGTGTTTTCGCCAATGCTCTCCCTCGCCCTGAGCGCCCTGTGCGGGTGCGCGCCCCTCTTCCTGCTGGACTCCAGCAACTTTGGTGACGTGGACACCGTCAAGCGCCACCTGCTGGACGAGACCTGGGAGATCCAGGAGAACCACTACGACTACGCCGAGCGCGCCGACTACAGCCAGCCCTTCGAGATCCTGGAGGACGCGCTCCTGGACACCCCCGGCACGCTCTACTTTGGCGAGGACAGCGAGGTCGGCCGCCGCGAGCTGGTCTACACCGACCCGGAGGGCGGCGAGCAGGCGGGAGTCTTCATCCTGGAGGCCGACGTGGACAACGACAACCCCATGATCGCCTTCGAGGACATGGACCTGCTGTTCGCCGACCCGGTGCTGGTGAACACCAAGTGGGACGTGACGGTGTTCGAGCCGGAGTTCTTTGAGCTCCACCTGGTGCTCGAGGGCAGCGAGACCCGGCACCGGCAGACCCTGAGCCTGACGCTGGACGACTGAGCGCGCCCCCTTGATCCCGGGGCCGCCCTACTCCGCGAAGGCCATCAACACCCGCACCCCGGGGAGCTTCTCGGCGAGCGCCTCGCACGGCGCCTGGGTGGTCTGCGTAAAGCCCAGGGCCAGCAGCTCAAGCTGGGTGAGGGCCTCCAGGTGGGGCAGGTCGGCGTCCTGCAGGCTGGACTTGCGCAGGGACAGGGTGCGGAGCTGGGTCAGAGCGGAGAGCCCGGCGGCGTCCCCGAGCGCACAGCGGGTCAGGTCCAGATCGCGCAGGGTGGCGAGCGCGCCCAGGGCGGCCAGCTCCCCTTCGCGCAGGTCGGAGCCGTGCAGGGAGAGCTGCTGGAGGGCGGGCAAGGTGGCCAGGGCCTGCAGGCTGCCGGGCGCCAGTGTGACCTCGTGGAGGGCCAGAGCCTTGAGCTGTGTGCAGGCGGCAATGTGCGCGGCGGTGGGCCCCGAGAGTGCCAGGTGGGAGAGTCGCAGCCCCTTCAGGGAGGAGAGGTTTGAGAGGCCCTCCAGGTCCGGCAGGTGCACCCCCGAGACATCCAGGGCCCTCAGGCTCGTGAGCTGAGAGATGGGCCCCAGCGAGGCCACCTGTGTGTGGGCCAGGTTCAGGCGCTCCAGGGGCATCCCGGCGAGCAGCGCGGGCTCCGAGAAGGGGGTGCGCGAGAGGTCCAGGGTGCGCAGCTCCCGCATCTGCAAGAGGGCCTGCAGGCCGCTCAGGGGTCCGGCCATGGCGGCCAGATCCAGGGAGAAGATCTCCGCGCTGTCGGCCAGGATGCGCCAGCGCTCCCAGGGCTCCTTGTCGCCGCGCTGGGGGGCCTGGGCCTCCGGCAGGGGGATGGCGGCGGGGTCCGACTCGGGCAGGGCCTCGACGTAGAAGGGCTCGCCGTGGCCCTCGTCGAAGCGGAACTCGATGACGTCCTCCCAGGCCTCGGACAGGGCCATGCGGGCGCCCATGTCGGTCTGCGCCAGGACCTCGAGCTGGGCACGCAGGGCGTCGAAGTCCAGCAGGGGCACGCCGCACAGGCGCAGCTCACGCAGGGGGTGGCGCGCCAGGGCGGGGAGCAGGGAGTGCTGCAGGGGGGTGCCGCTCAGGTCCAGGTGCTCCAGGGTGGGCGGCAGGTCCGCGAGCTGGGCCATCTCGAAGAGGCAGCCAGGCAGGCGCAGGGTGCTCAGGCCCGCGGGCAGGCGCAGGGTGGGCATGGGGGCGCGGCTCTGGATCCACAGGGCGTCCAGGGCCAGCGCGGGCAGCTCCGGGAGCAGCTCCGAGGCGGGCTCGATCAGGTGCAGGCGGCGGATCCCGGGCTGGGCCTGCACCACGGAGAGCAGCGCGGAGTCGGCATTCTCAGCGCGGAACCACGCCTCTGGGGGGACGGGCTGACCGGGGGTCCAGGGCTGGGCGCGCTGGCCGGGGGAGTGCAAGGAGATCTTCATCGTGACTTTTGTTGCACGTGGGCTGGTCGCCTGCCGATGGGGGGATTACCGACCGGTAGCCTACCGTACGGTAGGACCTTACCGACCGGTAGGTAACCACCTCGGCCCGGGCCGGAGGCGAAAGGCAGTATGGACGTTCGAGAGCGCATCGCGACCCACGCCATCCGACTCTTCTCCGAGAAGGGCTATGCCCAGACCTCGGTGCGACAGATCGTGGAGGCGGCCGGGGTCACCAAGCCGACCTTGTACTACCACTTCGGCTCAAAGGAGGGGCTCTTCCAGACCCTCCTGAGCGAGCGGCTGAGCCAGGCCGACGCCCTCATGCAGGGCACCCTGGCCCAGACGGACCGCACGGTACGGGAGCGCCTGCACAACGTGTGCAGCCTGCACCTGGCGCAGATCCAGGCCGCCCCGGAGTTCAACCGCTTCGTGACCCGGCTCGTGCTCAGCCCCGGCAGCAGCGGCCCGCAGATCGACGTCTCCCAGATCGTCGGCCGGGACGCCCACTTCTTCTCCGAGCTCTTCGCTCAGGGCATCGCCAGCGGAGAGCTGCGCGCAGACCTGAACCCCATCGACCTGGCCCTGGCCTTCCAGGGCATCTGGCACTTCCGCGTCTTCTCGTCCATGACCGCGTCCTCCTGCGAGGAGATCTCGCTGGATGAGCAGACCCTTGACCGCTTGATCTCCATCTTCTTCCACGGAGTGACCCCGTGAGAGCCTCCCCCCTCATCTCCGCCGCCTCCCTGCTGCTGCTCGTGGCCTGTGGTGCCGAGAGCGACGCCCCCGCAAACGCCGAGCCCGTGGGCGCCACCGAGCTCCCCGACATCGGCGGCACCCGCGTGGAGGTCGCCGCCGTCAAGTCCGGCGAGGCCTCCGTGTCCCTGAGCCTCCCGGCCACCGTCGCCGCCAAGGCCGACGCCAACCTGGCGGTCCCGGCCGGCGGATTCGTCGAGGCCGTCAACGTCAGCACCGGCGACCGCGTCTCCAAGGGCAAGGTGCTCGCCCGCATCGACGTGGCGACCCGGCGCTACCAGCACGAGATCGCCGAGGCCCAGGCCCAGCAGGCCGAGGCCGAGTGGCAGCGGGTCCAGAAGCTCGGGGACGCCGTCTCCAAGCAGCAGGCCCTGTCGGTGGAGACCCAGGCCAAGGTCGCCCGGGCCAACGCCGAGATGGCCCGCCTGCAGCTCAACCGCTCCGTGGTCAGCGCGCCCTTCGCCGGTCAGGTGGTGGACGTCTACGTGGAGGAGGGCGAGATCGCCAACCCCTCCGCCCCGGTGGTCCGCCTGGTCCGCACCGACCGCGTGACCCTGGAGGTCTCCGTCTCCGACCGGGACATCTCCCAGGTGTCCATGGGCCAGAGCGTGCGCTTCCGCTGCCAGAGCGTGCCCGGGGCCTTCTCCGGCACCATCTCCGCCATCTCCCCCGCCGCCGACCCCATGACCAAGGCCTTCGCGGTCGAGGTCGACGTGGCCAACCCCGAGGGCAGCCTGATGCCCGGGATGATCGGTCGGGTCGAGCTGGACCGGGAGCTCTCCACAACCGCCCTCACCATCCCCCAGGACTGGCTCATCACCAAGCTGGATGAGACCGGTGTGTTCGTCGAGGACAACGGGGTGGCCGTCTGGAAGCCCGTCGAGGTCGAGCGCTTCGTCCGGGATCAGGCGGTGATCGCCAGCGGTCTGCAGGACGGCGACCGCGTCGTCAGCCAAGGCGGTCGCGAGCTCGCGGCCGGTGATGCCCTCATGGTCGTGCGCGCAGGCGAGTGCTGCGTGGCCGGCCGGGTCCAGTACTAGGAGTCCGACATGAATTGGGCCAAGTGGCTGGTCGATCACAGCACCACCGTGGCGGTCGCCGTGGTGGGTGTGCTGATCGCCGGCATCGTCTCCTACATGAGCCTGCCGCGGGAAGCCGCGCCGGACATCCCCATCCCCGTGGTGGTCGTCAGCACGATCTACCCGGGCGTCTCCCCCGAGGACATCGAGACCCTGGTCACGGTGCCCATGGAGAGAAAGCTCAAGGATCTCAAGGATGTGGACAAGCTCTCCAGCACCTCCTACGAGGGCGCCAGCTCCGTGGTGCTGGAGTTCGACCCCGACATCGACATCGACGAGGCCCTGCCCAAGGTGCGCGAGAAGGTGGACGCGGCCAAGGCCGACATCCCCGAGGACACCGAGGACCCCGTGGTCCAGGAGGTCTCCTTCTCGGACATCCCCATCCTGATCGTGACCATGACGGGCACCAACCCCGACGGGTCCAACATGGACGAGGAGCGCCTCAAGGATCTGGCCGAGGACCTCAAGGACGAGATCGAGGGGCAGGTCCCCGGGGTGCTCGAGGTGAAGCTCTCCGGTGGCCTGACCCGTGAGATCTCCGTCCAGCTCAACCCCGACCGCATGCGCATGTACAACCTCAGCTTCGGCGAGGTCATGGGGGCCCTGAGCGCCGAGAACGTCAACGTGCCCGGCGGCAACGTGGACGCCCGCGAGGCCGACTACCTGCTGCGCGTGCCCGGTGAGTTCCAGACCGCCGAGGACATCGAGGCGGTGCCCATCAAGAACCAGGGCGGCGAGACCGTCTTTGTGCGCGACGTGGGCCGCGTGGTGGACGGCTACGCCGACCGGGCGACCTTCTCCCGGATGAACGGCACCCCCTCCATCTCCCTCTCCGTCCAGAAGCGCACCGGCGAGAACATCGTCGACATCGCCAAGGGCACCATGGCGACCGTGGAGGCCGAGTCCGCGAACTGGCCCGAGGGCGTGCAGTACGCCTTCATCGCCGACCAGAGCCGCGAGATCGAGGCCATGGTCTCCGAGCTGGAGAACAACATCATCACCGGCCTGCTGCTGGTGGTGGGCGTGCTGCTCTTCTTCATGGGCTTCCGCAACAGCCTCTTTGTGGGCCTGGCCATCCCCCTGTCCATGCTCCTGAGCTTCATCGTGCTCTCGGCCATGGGCATCACCCTGAACATGGTCGTGCTCTTCTCCCTGATCCTGGCGCTCGGCATGCTGGTCGACAACGCCATCGTGATCGTGGAGAACATCTACCGGCACGTGGAGCTGGGCAAGTCCCTGCGCGAGGCCTCCATCATCGGCGTGTCCGAGGTGGCCCTGCCCGTGGCCACCTCCACCCTGACCACCGTGGCCGCCTTCGCCCCGCTCATCTTCTGGAGCGGGATCATGGGCAAGTTCATGGGCTACCTGCCCAAGACCCTGATCATCGTGCTGACCAGCAGCCTGATCGTGGCCGTGTTCGTCATCCCCGCGGCCACCGCCGCCCTGATGAAGGCCACCAAGCTGGAGGAGGGCCAGGTCCCGTCCGAGGAGGCCATCCCCGAGACCGGCCTCTACGGCTGGGTGATGAAGCGCTACAAGGGGCTGCTGGAGTGGTCCATCGACCACCGCTACCTGAGCTTCTTCGGCCTGGGCATGAGCTCCTTCGTGGCGACCTTCGTCATCTACGGGATGTTCAACCACGGCACCGAGTTCTTCCCCAGCACCGAGCCCGCCCGCGCCTTCGTGCAGATCACCATGCCCGACGGCACGCGCATCGAGAAGACCGACCAGATCGCCCGGCAGATCGAGGCCATCCTGGCCCAGGAGCCGGACGTGGACACCTACGTCACCGAGGTCGGCGTCGCCGGCGGCGGCGGCGGCGGTCTGTCCATGGGCAGCTCCGTGCCCCACGCGGCGCGCCTGACCATCGACTTCAAGCCCAGCGAGTCCAAGGCCCGCGAGGGCGAGGAGGTCCGCGCGGGCCTGAGCAGCGAGGCCATCGCCCGCATCCGCTCCGTGTCCGCCCAGGCCACCGGCGCCAAGATCGTGGTCGACAAGGAGGAGATGGGCCCGCCCACCGGCAAGCCCATCGAGGTGCAGATCACCGGCGAGGACTTCCACGTCCTGGGCCAGGTGAGCGAGGAGCTCCAGCGCGAGCTGGCCAAGCTCAGCTCCGAGCCCGGCGCCGACCCCCGCAGTAGCTGGTCGATCGTGGACATCCAGGACGACTACAAGGTGGGCCGCCCCGAGCTGCGCCTGGAGGTCGACCGCGCCGCCGCCAAGAAGGTGGGGACCAACACCGCCTCCGTGGCCAACACCGTGCGCACCGCGGTCGCCGGCACCAAGGCCAGCACCCTGCGCGACGGCGACGAGGAGTACGACATCGTCGTGGAGATGGCCGACGCCTACAAGCAGGACATCCCCTCGATCCTGGACCTGCGCGTGCCCGGCAAGGACAACATGATGGTCCCGCTGTCCACCCTGGCCAGCTTCGAGACCCGCGGCGGCTCCGGCGCCATCAAGCACCTGGAGCGCGAGAAGGTCGTGACCATCAGCGCCGAGGTGCAGGGCGCCCGTGAGGACCTCGCGCAGGCCGCCGTGGCCGCGTTCATCGCCGACTACGACGCCCCCGAGGGGGTGCAGCTCGGCATGGGCGGCTCCAACGAGGAGCAGCAGGAGGCCGCCGAGTTCCTCATGAAGGCCTTCGGCATCGCCGTGCTGCTGATCTTCCTGGTCCTGGTGACCCAGTTCAACAGCCTGACCCGCCCCTTCATCATCATGATGAGCGTGATGCTCTCCCTGATCGGCGTGCTGTGGGGCCTGCTGCTCACCGGCACTCCCTTCGGCATCATGATGACCGGCGTGGGCGTCATCTCCCTGGCGGGCGTCGTGGTCAACAACGCCATCGTCCTCCTCGACTATGTCGACCAGTGCCAGAAGGAGGGGATGGCCCTCAAGGACGCGGTGGTGCGGGCGGGCCTGGTCCGCTTCCGACCCGTCATCCTCACCGCCATCACCACCATCCTGGGCCTCTTCCCCATGGCGACCGGCATCTCCTTCGACTTCACCAAGTTCAAGCTGATCACCGGCGGCGAGAGCGCGGACTTCTGGGGCCCCATGGCGGTCTCCGTGTCCTTCGGCCTGGCCGTGGCCACCGTGCTCACCCTGGTCATGGTCCCCACCATGGTCGCCCTGAGCGAGGACTTCACCAACTTCTTCAAGCGCCTGGTGGGCCGCAAGTCGGAGTCCAGCGAGTCCCCCACCCCGGTCACCCCCAGCGTCGCCAAGGTCCTGCCCTGGCTGCTGGTCCCTGCCGGTCTCGCCCTCTCCGTGCCCGCAGAGGCCCAGGGCCTGGTCACCCTCGATGACGCCATCGCGGCCGCCGAGGGCTCCAACCTGGACCTCAAGATCATGGAGGAGCAGGCCTTCCAGGCCCAGACCGCCGTCCCCATGGCCTGGAGCACCCTGACCCCCCGGGTCGTGGGTGGGGCCAACTGGACCCGCAACCAGCAGGAGATCGAGCTCGACATGAGCGAGATGATCTTCCGCCCCAGCACCCTGGAGCCCATCTTCCTGGCCACCACCACCGACCCCACCGAGCAGGCCATCACCGAGGCCGTGTTCGATGAGGTCGAGGCCGAAGAGCAGGCCGCCCTGGACGACGCCGAGCCCCTGGTCATCCAGCAGCTCTCCTACTTTGACTACAACGTCTCGGTGGTGCAGCCGCTGTTCAACCCGGTGGCCTTCTCCGGCCTGCGCGGCGCCTACGCCCAGCGGGAGCAGGTGAACCAGCAGATCTCCTACGCCCGTAGCCAGCTCCTCGTGGGGGTCACCCAGGCCTACTACGGGCTGGTCGTGGCCCGGGAGTCCTACGCCATCGCGACCGACTCCGTGGCCAACGCCCGGGACCACCTGAGCATCGCCCGCCGCCAGGTGGACGCCGGCGCCGCGCCCCCCATCGTGGGCCTGCAGGCCGAGCTCGCCCTGGCCCGCGCCGAGCGCCAGCTCCTGGAGACCGAGGCCCGCATCCTGAGCGCCGAGCAGGCCTTCGCCAAGCTGACCGGCCTGCCCGCCGACAGCCTGGTGGAGATGCCCGGCCCCATCGCCGCCCCCGTGGACAGCCTGGACCAGGCCATGGCCGCCGTGGAGTCCCGCCCGGACGTGCTCGCTGCGGACAAGGCCATGGAGGTCGCCACCTACCGAAAGCGCGCCGACCAGCTCGGCTGGCTGCCCACCGTGGACTCCCGCTTCACCTACTCCTGGACCGAGAACACCGGCTTCCAGGGGCAGAACGAGTTCTGGATGTTCCAGGTGTCCGCCAACTGGACCTTGTGGGATGGAGGGTACCGGCTCCAGACCAACCGCCAATACGCGTCCCAACTCCGAGTCGCCGACTACGAAGCACAGAAGGCCCGTCTGGACGCCAGCGAGGACATCCGTCTGGCGTGGCAGAACTGGGAGCAGGCCGCCACCGCGTTCGCCGCGGTCGAGATGGAGCTGTCCCTGGCCACCGAGAACCTGCGCCTGAGCGAGCAGGCCTTCGCGGCCGGCGCCGGCACCTGGCTGGAGGTCAGCGACGCCCAGCTCATGCTGGATCAGGCCCGCATCGGCCTGCTCAACCAGCGCATGGCCCGGGACATGGCTGCCCTGCAGCTCGCCCTGGTCACCGGGCAGTACCAGCCCTGAGCTCCGCCGGGGGCCCCGCTCAGGGTGGGGTCCCCAGGCGTTGAGCCAGCCAGTCCAGCAGGGCCTGCACACGCGCCGTCCGGTGGGCGCGGCTGGGGGTGAGGGCATACAGCGGCAGCTCTGGCCCCGACCAGCTCGGCAGCACACGCCGCAGGGCGCCCGCGCGCAGGTCTTCCCGCACGTCCAGCTCGCTCTTGTAGGCGATGCCGTGCCCCGCCAGCGCCCAGTGCCGCACCAGCGCGCCGTCGCCCCGCAGGGTCAGGGCCACGTCCACAATCGCCCGCTCGGTCCCCCGCTGCAGCGCCCAGCGGTCCAGGGGGCGCCCCTTGCGCAGCCAGCCCAGGCAGCGGTGCTCGGCCAGCGCCTGGGGTTGCTCCGGCGCGCCCATCCGCTGCAAGTAGGCAGGCGAGGCCACCAGCACCCGACTGCCGGTGTGCAGCAGGCGGGCCACCAGGCTCGAGTCGTCCTGGCGCCCGTAGCGCACCGCCACGTCCACCCCCATCGCCCGCACGGAGTGGAAGGCGTCCGAGCGCGACAAGCTCAGCTCCACGCTCGGGTGCAGGGCCCCGAACTCCGCCAGCCAGGGCCCCAGCAGCCGCTCTCCCAGGTCCATGGGGCCAGCCACCCGCAGGCGGCCCTGCAGCGCTTGACGGGAGCGGAGCAGGTCCTGCTGCCCCCGATCCCAGGTCTGCAGCACCTGCCGGCAGGTCTCCAGGAAGGCCAGCCCCTCTGGGGTCAGGCGGAGGCTCCGGGTGCTGCGCTCCACCAGGCGGGTGTCGGTGTGCGCCTCCAGCCGCTTGAGCGCTGCGCTCGACGCACTCGCCCCCAAGCCCACGCTGCGGCCGGCCGCGCTCAGGCTGGAGGCCTCGGAGATGGCCAGAAACAGCCGCAGGTCCTGCAGGTTCATCACTATCCGCCGTCTGTGGAAACACTATCCAATGACACCGCACACTCCGGTGCGCAATGAAGGGCCCCCCACCCGGTCACTCCGGGCGTACCCTCACAGGAGTCCAGTCCATGGAACATCGTCAGCTCGGCCGCTCCGGCTTCAAGGTCCCCGCCCTCAGCTTCGGCACCGCCACCTTCGGCGGCAGCAGTGAGTTCTTCGCCCGCTGGGGCACCACCGACGTGGCCCAGGCCAGCGCGCTGGTCGACATCTGCCTGGAGGCCGGGGCCAACTTCTTCGACACCTCCAACATCTACAGCAACGGCGCCAGCGAGGAGATCTTGGGTGAGGCCCTCAAGGGCCGCCGGGACCAGGCCCTGATCTCCACCAAGGCCTCCTTCACCACCGGCCCGGGCGCCAACGACAAGGGCGCCAGCCGCTGGCACCTGATCCGCGCCTGCGAGGACAGCCTGCGCCGCCTGCAGACCGACCACATCGACCTCTACTTCATGCACGGCTACGACGCCCTGACCCCCGCCGACGAGGTCCTGCGCGCCCTGGACGACCTGATCACCGCGGGCAAGATCCGCTACATCGGCGCGTCCAACTTCTCCGGCTGGCACCTCATGAAGGCCCTGGCCACCAGCGAGGCCCGCGGGCTGGCCCGCTACGTCGCCTACCAGGGCTACTACAGCCTGGCCAACCGCGACTACGAGTGGGAGCTTATGCCCCTGGCGCTGGACCAGGGCGTCGGCACCATGGTCTGGAGCCCCCTGGGCTGGGGCCGCCTGACCGGCAAGATCCGCCGCGGCCAGCCCATCGCCGAGGGCCGCATCTCCAAGGGCGGCCACGTGGGCGGCCCCGAGGTCGACCAGGAGCACCTCTACAACATCGTCGACGTGCTGGACGAGATCGCAGAGGAGCACGACCGCTCCATCCCCCAGATCGCCCTGGCCTGGGTGCTCTCCCGCCCCAGCGTCGCCAACGTGGTCGTGGGCGCCCGCACCGAGTCCCAGCTCCGCGCCAACCTGCAGGCCACCGAGATCACCCTCAGCGCCGACCAGATCGCCCGCCTGGACGCCGTCAGCCGCCAGCGCCCGATCTACCCCTACTGGCACCAGATGGACTTCGACGAGCGCAACCCCAAGCCCACCAACTGGTGATCACTCGAAGGCGGGGACGCGCTCGCGCTCGGGGGTCATGACCAGCCCGTGGCCCTCGGCGTACCACCAGGTCCCGATGGGCGCGCCGGCCTGCGTCCCGTCCACCCGCAGGGCGGTGTAGCTGCCCGCGGGGGTCTCCACCGTCTCCGTCGCGGTCGGCGTGAACAGGTAGGTGCGCGCGTCGTCCACCTGGGTCCCGCCGTCGTCCACGAAGGTGGCCGTCCAGTCCGCCGTCCACGTGGTGCTCGGGTCCGCCGCCAGCATCAGGTAGCCGGTGAAGCTCCCCTCGACCCAGCCCGAGTCCTCCCCACCGCCAGTCAGCGTCCCGGTCCACTCCCGCCGCGAGGACGTGTACCAGACCCCATCCGCGTCGCAGAGGTACTCCAGCGTCAGCTCCGCGCTGTAGCTGTCGTAGCCCCCGCCGGTCTGCCAGGCCTGCTGGGTCACGACCACCCGCGTCTCGTCGTAGCCGACCTCCATCCACTCCACGGTCTGCGTGTACCAGTAGCGGTAGCCCTTCTCGTCCTGCACCGCCTGGGGCGTGTCAAAGGACGCCGTCGCCCCCGGCTCGAAGCCCGCCAGCGGGGAGCAGAGCTGGACCTCCGCTTGGGTGTCATCGCCCAGAGAGCTGTCGTCGTCGGAGGAGGTGCAGGCCAGAAGGAGGAGGATCATGCACCCATCTTAGCTGCACGGCTCACCCCGCGGCGACCGGAGACCGGAGACCGGGGACCGCCGATGACCCAGGGCTGAGCTCCAGCGGCGGTGGCAGCCGACTTGGGGAGACGCCTCGGGGAGGGCCCGGCACCCGGTGCGGGCCCGAAGCTGCGGCGACGTCATGCCGGTCGCCCGTCGCCGGTTCCCGGTCGCCGGTGGCGCTCACCCCTGCCCAAAGCTCGGCCCCCCATCCTCCAGGAAGCTGCGCTCCGCCAGCGAGGACACCCGACCCAAGACCCGATTCCGGTGGGGGAAGCGCCCAAAGCGCGCGACGATGTCCCGATGCTTTTCGGCGAACTCCAGGTAGTACGCCGCCTTTGAATCGCCACCTGCCGCCAGCTCCCCGAAGCGCTTCACCGAGTGCTCCTGGTCGGCCAGATCCTCGGAGTGCTCGAAGGGCATCAGCGCAAAGCAGCGCGCGTCCAGGTCCCAGGCCTCCGGTCCCCCGTCCAGCGCGCGCGCCAGCTCCCGGGCCAGAGGGTCGCCGGCAAAGGCCTGCGCAGTGCCCCGGTGCACGTTCCGCGGGAACTGGTCGAGCAGCAGGATCAGCGCCAGCGTGTCCTCGCTTGTGGAGCGCCATGCCGAGAGCTCGCCCGCCAGGGCGCGGGCCATCAGCCCCGAGAATTGGGCCCCGATCTGCGCATCCAACGCATCCCCTCCCTTCCACCACATCGACGAATCGACCGTCGCAGGTCGTGTGGGGTCGGGCTGGCCGAACCAGAAGCGGCGCACGTCGGCGGGGGTCGGGGACACGGGGACTCCAGGCAAGCTGCCATGATTGGGGCCTCACCCCCCGGAGCTTGCGCTGGACACCGCCCCCCCCTCTCGGCTTCCCGACTGGCTGGGCCCCCTGGTGGTCGCGGCCGTCGCGCTGCTGCTGTGCAGTCAGGGGCTCACCCTGGGCTTCGGCGAGAGCGACCAGGGCTGGAGCGGCGGCTTCTACGGCCAGGCCGTGCGCCACCTGAGCCTCCGCGACGGGCTCGCCATGCGCCCCGAACGGGACCTCTACCTGGACCACCCCCCCGCCGTGGTCTGGCTGGGCTGGCTGGCCTCCCAGCTCCTGGGCGAAGGCCCCCTGGCCATGCGCCTGTTCCCCTGGCTCGCCCAAGGCGCCGCCACCGCCGGCGTGCTCCTGCTCGCGCGCCCCCACCTGCCCCGCCCCTGGCCCGCCCTGGTCGCGCTGGGCGCCATCGCCCACCCCCTGGTCGCCATCTACGGCAGCCTCCCCGACCCCCAGGGCTCCCTGCTGTGGGCCGCCGTGGTCTGGGCCTGCGTGTTCGCCCAGCGCGGGCGTCTCTGGGGGGAGGTGGGGATGCTGATCCTGGCCTTCTGCGTTGACTGGCCCACCGCTCTGGCTGGCGGTCTGCTCGCGCTCTTCCACACATCCCTCCGCCAGCGAGGTGCGGCGATCCGTGTCGGAGCCGCCACCGCCGCAATGGCCGCCTTGTTGCTGGCCTGGATCGCGCTCTTGGGGGGCTGGGAGCCGCTCTGGGGCGCCTTCGCGCACCGCGTCGGGCTGCACGGCGTCCTGGATGAGGCCGGCGCGCCCCTGGGCTGGCGGGCCGCCTGGGTCGCGGTGGGTCAGTCGCACCTCGCTGGCGCCACGTGGCCGCTGACTTTGGTGGGGGCCGTGGGTGTGGGGTGGTTGGCCCACAAGCGGCGGGTGGCTGCGGTCCTCCCCCTCCTGGGCCTGTTGTGGGTGGGGCTCTTTGTGCAGGGCGCGGCGATACACCGCTACTGGCAGATCTACGCCGTCCAGGGCCTGGGGCTGGCGGGGGTGTGGCTGCTGGCGGAGCTGCCTTGGGCGGAAAGGCGCTGGCTCCAGGGGCTGGTGCTGGCGGGCTTGGTGCTGGCGGGCGCGCGCGCAGGGCTGCACGCCCGGAGCTTCTGGCTGGCGGAGGCGCCCTCGCGGGCGGAGCTTGTGACGGTGGGCCGGAGTGTGCGGCAGAGCACGCCGGAGGGGGCCGTCCTGCACAGCAACGCGGCGCGGGTTCCGGCGCTGGCCTGGCACGCCGAGCGGGTGATCGTGTGGGAGAGCGACGAGGCCCCCGATGTGCTGCGGCGGGGGCGGCAGTGGACCCTACGCTGATCCCACGCCCACCGGAAAGCCGGGTTGAACCGCACGGAAGGCTGGGCTGAAGCACCTACGAAGCCCCGTCCTGCCGGGATATGAAGGGGCACCCATCCAAGGAGACCCCCATGCGTTCCCTGACCGGCCTGAGCGCAGGCCTTTTCGCTGCTTCCCTTCTCTTCGCTCTGCCCGCCTGTGAGGGCCCCGCCGGCGCGGACGGTGCTGATGGCGCGACCGGTGCCGATGGCGCGGCTGGCTCCGACGGCGCGGACGGCTCCGACGGCGCGGACGGCTCTTCGACCCTGATCGCCTCCAAGGACTTCTACGAAGACGCCTACGGCTGCGCCTACGGCTACCAGGTCATCCGCATGGGCGTCGACAACGGCGACGGCGGCGGCACCGCGGCGGACGGCGTCCTGCAGGACGGCGAGATCGACTCCGAGACCCTGACCTGCCTGGCCCCCGACCTGGACGAGGACGGCTTCGACAACATCTGGGACAACTGCCCCTTGGACGCCAACGTCGACCAGGGCGACGCCGACTTCGACGGCGAGGGCGACGCCTGCGACAGCAGCAGCGACGGCGCCCCCATGTACGCCATCACCAAGGGCAACAGCAGCACCAGCAGCTCCCTGTACCGCTACAACGTGGTGGACGGCAGCTACGAGCTGATCGGCGACACCGGCCACGCCCTGGTCACCCTGGCCATGAACCCGGCCGACGGCCAGCTCTACTCCATCGTCCGCGGCTCCGACTGGGACTCGGGGATGGACGTCGGCGGCTGGGACAGCGCGCTGGTCACCCTGGACGTCAGCACCGGCGCCGCCACCAAGGTCGCGGACCTGCAGGTGGCCCCGATCCCCTCCCTGACCTTCCTCAGCGACGGCAGCGCCTGGGGCTGGACCGAGGACAGCGACGAGTTCATCGGCATCGACACCAGCACCGGCGAGATCACCTACACCGGCTGGTACGAGAACTCCTGGGGCCACCACATGGGCGCCACCGATGACGACCGCATCTTCTGGATGAACGGCGGCGGCGAGCTCTGGGAGATCGACACCGAGCTGGGCATGTGGTCCCTGGGTGAGCTGGAGTACACCACCGACGGCACCGCCTGGGAAGGCGAGTACGAGAACGGCGCCCGCGGTGACGTCTCCGGCGACGCGCACTTCTGGGTGGGCAGCGGCGTGACCTACGGCAACTCTGACGCCTACATCCACATCGTGTCCCTGGACCAGGACGGCTACCCCACCCTGATCGAAGAGCGCGCCACCCCCACCGCAGGTCTGAGCTTCCACGCCATGACCTGGGCCTACTGAGGAGTCGACCATGATCACGATCGCGATGATGGGCCTGCTCCTGGCAGGCTGCAGTGAGGGCCCCGCGGGGGCCGACGGCGCGGACGGCGCTGCGGGCGCAGACGGCGCTGCGGGTGCGGACGGCTCCGACGGCAGCTCCGGCTCCGACGCCTACTCCGCTCTGGGTGACTCCCAGGTGTACCTGGAGGCCGGCTACGGCTGTGACCAGGGCTACCGGGTGACCTGGCTGGGTGTGGACGACGGCGCTGGCGGCGGGACCGCGGGTGACGGCGTGCTCCAGGAGGGTGAGATCCAGGTGGAGACCATCACCTGCCTGCCCCAGGACATGGACGCCGACGGCTGGCTGAACCTGCAGGACAACTGCCCGCAGGAGCCCAACGTCGACCAGAGCGACAGCGACTTCGACGGCGCGGGCGATGCCTGCGACGGCACCCTGGACGCGGCGATCCTCTACGCCGTGACCCACGGCAACGAGTCGACCGCCAGCGTGCTCTACAGCTACGACGCGATCAGCGGCGTGGCCACGGAGATCGGCTCCACCGGCCACGCCATCAGCAGCCTGCAGGTGAACCCGGCAGACGGCAAGCTCTATGGCGTCACCCGCGGCTACACCGGCGACAGCGGCCTGGACGTGGGCGGCTGTGACCTCTGCCTGATCAGCATCGACACCGGCACGGGCGCCAGCACGGTCGAGGTCGTGCTGGACAACGGCTCCATGCCCTCCCTGGGCTTCCTCCAGGACGGCACCGCCGTGGGCTGGACCGAGGACGGCGACAACTTCACCTGGATCGACACCGCCACGGGCACCGTGACGCACGTCGGCGACGGCGAGCGCTCCGCGACCCACCACATGGGCGTCACCGCCGACGACCGGATCATCTGGTCCAACTACACCGGTGACTTCTGGGAGATCGACTACGCCACGGGCGACATGGAGCTCCTGGGCACCCTGGAGACCTGGATCGACGGCACGACCTTCGAGACCAACGGCCGCGGCAGCGTCCGCGGAGACGTGACCGCGGACGGCCAGTACTGGATCGGCCCGGCGGGCACCTCCGGCGGCGGCGTCGCCGACGTGGTCACGGTCAAGCTCGACCCCGACCTGGGCCCGGTGGTGATCGACGTCGTGGAGCAGCCCACCACGGACCGCTTCCACTGCATGACCTGGAGCTACTGAGTCCTCTCTGAGGGCCCCTCGCTGAGGGCCCCTCTCTGAGGTGGTCGACGGGCGCCTGTCCTCGCTTGGGGTCAGGCGCCCTTGTCTCTTCAGGGGAGCTGGGCGTCCAGGCGGTAGGCGTGCTCCCCCTCGGACACCACGATCTCCATCCTCCCGGAGATCCCGGCAAGGTCCCCAGTGCCGCTGCCCGCCGCGATGGGCAGCTCCAGGCTCTCCAGGCCGGGTCCCCGCAGGCCCAGGTGGGCGACGACAAAGCTGCCGGAGCGCTCGCCGATGCGGGCCTGAATGCGCTCCAGAGCGACGTAGGTGGCGCAGGCGGGGTCGGTCTTGCTGCGGTGGTAGCTCATCCAGACGGAGCTCTTCCCCACCAGCTCGCCGGTGAAGGCCTTGTCCACGCGCATCAGACCCAGGGTGGCGCCGGGCTCCTCGAGCAGGGCGGGCAGGGGGTGGTGGCTGGTCTCGAAGCGGCCGGCGGCGTGCAGACTGGGCATGGTGGGCTCCTTTTTCGGGAGGCTATTGGCGCGGGTTTGGGCTGTCTTGAAGATTCCCGACGGTGGGGCTTGGTCTCTCGGGGGGGATGGTGGAGGATGAGGGGGTGCTCGCTGGGAGGCTTGAGATGAACCTGGAGGAGATGGTCGAGGCTGCGGCCGCGCGGGCCGGTGCCTTCGAGGCGCTGGGGCTGCCGCTCGGGGAGGGAGGGTGAGCCTGCTCCTGCTGAGCGCTGCCTTGGCCGACACCGGCTGTCCTCCGGTCGAGGGGGAGTGGGTAGACGGGGCCTGCGTGCAGGCGCTGGACTGCGCGGTGCAGGACTGCCGCGGCTGGGACGAGCGGCCCTTGCCGACCAGCGGTCTCCAGAGCTGGCGGTGCTCCAGCGCCGGGGCGGTGGGCTTCCTGCAGATCAACGACCAGGTGGAGTGGGTCACCGAGCACCACTTCGACCAAGGGGGCGCACTGGTCGGGGTGCGGCACACCTGGCTGGAGGGCGGGCCGGCCTGCTGCGAGGGGATCGAGGTCGGCGCGGTCGCCTGGGGGGACGTCTCCGGGGTCTGCGTGGCGCCGGTGCTCGAGCCTGGGGCGCAGTTCCTCGCCGAAGAGTGTGTCTCGGAGGAGGGCTCCGCGGGGCCGTCTGGGGGGTGTGGGGTGCTGCCTGCGGGCGGTGGCGCGCTCTTCCTCCCTGCGTTCCTTTTGCTGTGGAGGAGGCGTCGTGTGGTTCGTCCTGTGGCTCGGATGTAGCGCGAGTGGGCCCACAGAGTCTGCGGTGCCCTGTGAGTCCTGCGCTGAGGTCGCTGAGCGGCAGCAGGCCTGGCTCGATGGCTGCGGACTCGAGGTGGAGCGCTCTGCGCTGGAGTCCGACTGCGAGGCGTGGGGCGCGCCGCTGCAGGGCTGCCTGGTCGCATGCATGGAGGAGGAGGGCTGCCTGCGGGCGACGGGGCGGGTGGAGCTGCCGGCTGCGATGGTGAACCAGGACTGCGATTCCGTCTGCTACGAGGCGTATGGGGAGTAAGCTCGCGCCTGCTTGGCGGGCATCCGGGGTCGAACGCCCGGATTCTGAAGGCATCAGGGGTCGAACGCCCGGATTTCTGGGGGTGGGGCGGGCGTTCAGGTGCCGATGCCAACGCCCGACGGGCGTTCAGGTGCCGATGCCCCCGAAGTGCGGGCGTTCAGGTGCCGATGCCCCCGCCAGGCGGGCGTTCAGGTACCGATGCCCCGCTCACCCGGCCCCCCCGATACCCGATACCTGACCCCTGATCCCCCTCACACCAGAAAGCTCCGCGCCAAGATCTCCTGCGTGAACCGCGAGCGCAGGTACCAGGCCTTGGGCTGGGCGCGGGCCCACTCGCCCTCGTCGGTGAGCATCCAGGTGGTGTCCTGGCCGCGGGCCGCCTTGGGGCGGAGCTGCAGGACCTGGCCGCGGCGGGCGGAGATCTGGTCGATCTCGCCGCTGTGCAGCAGGCGCCCGAGCTCCTCATGGTCCGTGGAGAGCAGCGTTTCTTCCTGCTCATTGGGGGACCAAAGCAGCGGCGTTCCGATGCGCCGGCTCTCGATGGGACCGGTGCCGACGATGGGCACCCAGAGCACGCGGGCCAGCTTCTTCTGCACCCAGCTCCCCTCCCAGTGGCGGCCGCCGGAGCCGTCGTAGGGGGCGCTGCAGACAAAGGTGGACTGGCGCACCTTGCCCTGCTCGTCGACGGGCAGGGTCTTGAGCTCGATGCCCAGGTGGGGGAAGTCGCAGTCGGCCTGGTTGCCGGCGGTGGCGCCCAGGGCCTCCTCGATGCGGTCGCCGATCCAGCCCTTGTGGCGGCGCAGATCGGGGGGAACGGGGCGGTCCAGGCGGGCCGCGAGCCAGGCCAGATCCCGCCCCGCCAGGCGCCGGGCGCGCTGCATCAGGGACTCCACATCGGGCGGCGGGGAGCGCAGGGTCAGCTTCATGGGGCCAGAATCACTGGGTTCGCTGGGTCAGGGACCGGGGTTGTCCGCGGTGCAGGGGTCCTCGCCGCAGTAGTGCGCGATGACGCCCGGGTCGCTGGGGTCCAGGTAGCGGGCCGCCTGCAGACGCGCACCCGACCACACGCGGGGGCTGGTGTGGGCGCCGGTGACCTCGGCCGGGCGGTTGGCCTCGGCGGGCAGCCCGCGCTGGGGGTCGAAGATCACCACCCCGCGGCTGTCCTGTCCCGCCTCGATCTGCGAGAGCCCCCAGACCTCCTCGACCGCCGGGCCCACCTGCGGCATCTCGGCTCCCCGCGCCAGCAGCCAGGTCGTGCGGTTGGGGACCTGCTCGTCGCCCAGGGCCACCTGCCAGAGGGTGTCCACCCCCTGGAGCTCCGCGGTGAAGCCCGCGGGGTCGGACACGTCCCAGTAGAGCTGGCTGGCCGCGTAGAGCCGCTGCCGGTCGCCCGCCGAGGGGATCGAGGGCACCAGCAGCTCCTCGAACAGCGTCCAGTTCGCGCTGCGCTCCAGCATGGTCGACCACGCCGAGCCGCCCACGTGCAGCACCCCGAACTCGATGTCTTCCTGCAGGCTCAGGAAGGTCGCCCCCTGGATGCCCCCCAGCGAGATGCCGTAGTAGCCCAGGTGCTCCCCGTCCCAGAGCCCGGCCAGCGCGGGGTCGTCAAAGAGCGCGCCGTCCACGATCAGCCGCTCCAGCGCCAGGGTGTCCGCCACGCCCTGGGCCAGCTTGTCGGTGACCTCGACGATGCGCCCGAAGTCGTTTCCGGCAGCGACCGCCGAGGGCAGATCTGTGCGGGTGAGCCCCCGCCAGCGCGTCGCCACCACGATCGCCCTCGCCTCGTTCGCCAGCGCGATCACCCCGTTGCTGTCGCCCTCCACGTCCAGGTAGTCCCCCGGCCCCGAGAAGATCCCGTGCCCGAAGATCCACACCGCGTCGGCCCCCGCGCGCGCGGACTCCGGGACCAGCACCATCAGGTCCGCGTCGTAGCTGCCCTGCTCGATGGGCAGCCCCTCCGAGTCCAGCGTGAAGGCGCCGTCTTCGTTCAGGTAGCTCGGCACCCGGAAGTGCCCCTGGATCAGCCGCCAGGTCCCCGGCTCCACCGCCGCGCCCTCGTCCACGTCGGAGACCTTGTAGAGCGAGAACTCCGTCGGGGTCTGGGTCGAAGCGGCCATGTGGCGCAACGGGGCGGTGCCCTCACCGACCGGGAAATCCGTGGCCGCCACCACCCCCTCTACACCCAGCTCCGCAAGCGAGGTCGCCAGTCCCGCCCAGTGCGCACTGTCCGCGCCTTCCAGCGGCTCTCCGGCCTGCGCGGCCGTCCACCATGCGGGGCTCGGCACCGGGGTGTCCTCGCTTGTGCGCACCGAGTCCAACACGATGACAGCCACCTGGTGGCCCACCGGCAGGGGGGCCGCCGGACGAACCAGGAGGGTGGGGATCTCCGTGTCCTGCGGGTAGGCATCCACCTCGGCCCAGCAAGGAAGGCGCTCCCCCACCGTCAGATCCCAGATCTGCACGCTCCCGGCCTGGTCCACCTGATCCAGCCCGGGCAGGGAGCTGGGGTCGATCTGAACGCCCAGGTCGAACACCGTGGTCTGCACCACCGAGAAGCCGCTGCGGTGCTCCAGGCGCGCCACCGGGAGGGGGGTCTCGGCGGCGGTGAGCAGGTCCTGGGGGATGTCCAGGTGGCCATCGGAGACCAGCTCGCTGCTGGGGAAGACCGCCAGGGGATCGAAGGGGACGGGCTCGGGGGTCTTGCAGGCCAGAAGGAGCAGAAGCATGGGGAGAACTCCGGGATCGGGAGGGTACACCTGGACGATGGGCCCGAGCGCATTCCAGACTTGTCAACCTGTGGGTTACACGTATAGGGTGAACGTCCACTGGGAACCCCATGAACCTGCTCAGCCTGCTCCTCTCCTGCGCGCCTTCGCCCGGCGTGGACTCCGCTCTCCCGGGTGAGCGCGCTGTCCCAGGTGCGCGCGATGCGATCGACCCCTCGGGCTGGCTGGCGATCTCCGGCGGGCTGTCGGGGACCGTGTCCACCACCGCCGAGAGCACGATCTGGGGTGGCTACGACGACACCATGGACTTCGGGGACCAGCTCACCGGGGTCGGGGACCTGGACGGGGACGGGGACGACGAGGTGCTGGTGCGCGCGGCCCACTACGGCGGCCGAGGCTACAGCTGGCTCTTCGAGGGGGACCCGGCGGGCGCATCGGAGGACGAGGATCTGCTGCTGGAGGGGCAGCTCAGCAGCGAATCCTGGGCGGGCATCGCCCACGCGGACGTGAACCAGGACGGCTACGAGGACCTGGTGATCCGCCAGCGGGAGGACCTCTGGGACGCGACCATCAAGGTGTGGGAGGGCAGCGCCAGCGGCATCAGCGAGACCGCGACCCAGAGCCTCACGGTCACCGAGAACATGGGCGTGCTGACCGACGCGGCCTTCTGCGACGTGAACGGCGACAGCTACCCGGACCTGACGGTCACGGCGGACGGCGGCTTCGAGTGGTTCGCGGGGAGCAGCGCGGGGCTGGCGAGCGCCTCCACCAAGGTGGGGAAGGGCCCCTTCAACTGCGTGATCGACTGCGCGGGCGACGTGAACGGCGACGGCTACCAGGACGTGCTGATCGGCGACTACATCAGCGGGACCGCGAACCTGTATCTGGGGAGCAGCGCTGGGCTGGGGACCACCCCGGACTGGACCCAGAGCACCAGCGCCGGGGTGGCCAAGTACGGCTACCAGGTGGTGGGGTTGGGGGACGTGGACGGCGATGGCTACGACGACTTCGCCGTGGGGCACAAGGCCTACGGCTACGTGGAGCTGTTCCTTGGGAGCAGCACCGGGCCCGCGACCACACCCGACCAGACCTACCTGGGCAGCATCGCTGGGCACGCGCAGCAAATCGCCGCCCCGGGGGACGTGGACGGCGACGGCCTGGACGACCTCGCGCTGCTGGAGCCGCTCTATGGCAGCTACGGGACCACGGCGCTGGGGCGCATCACCCTGCACCTGGGGGCCACCGGGGGGCCCTCCACGACGGCCGACGCCAGCTACCTGGGGGACCCGAGCGTGGGGATCGGCGCGCTGGGGGCCGCGGGGGACGTGAACGGCGACGGGGTGCCTGACCTGGTGATCGGGCAGGAGGCGCTGTTCGCCGGCGTGCTGGAGCTCGATGCTGGGCTGGGGATGACCCTGGCGACGGAGTGGGAGCCGGAGGACTGGTACGGGGAGCTGGGCCTGAGCCTGGCCACGGACGACTGGGACGGCGACGGCTACGACGACCTGGCCTACGGGCTGGGCGAGGCGGGGGTGGGCCTGAGCTGGGGCGCGGCGTCCGGCGTCTCCGATGCGCACGACGAGACGCTCGCGGGGACCGGGACCCTGCTGCGGGCGCCTGGAGACATCGACGGCGACGGCTACCCCGAGCTGGTGGTCGTGGACCTGGACACCGCGGGCGGGGCCGCCGAGGTGTTCTACGGGGGCAGCGCGGGCTTCTCCGCGAGCACCGACACGGTGACCCTGGCCGAGACGACGCCCCAGGCGTGGGGGCTGGTGTACGGGGACTTTGACGGAGACGGCTACCAGGACCTGGTCCTGGGCGGAGACCACAGCTTCCGCAAGCACGGTCAGGCGCTGCTGTACTCCGGGAGCGCCTCGGGGATCGAGAGCACCGCGAGCTGGACCTTTCAGGGGGACACCAAGCAGTACGTCGGCTACGCGCTGGCTGTCGGCGACGTGGACGCGGATGGCTACGACGACCTGATCCTGACCACCCAGTGGACCGGCTCCACCTGCGGGCAGGGCGTTCAGCTCTTCCTGGGCTCGGCCTCCGGGCTGGCGAGCACGCCGGACCAGTCCACGACCCTCTCGGGCTGGTTCCTGGACCGCGCCGTGGTCCCGGGCGACGTGAACGGGGACGGCTACGACGACGTCCTGGTGGGCGAGGCCTCCGGGTCTGTGCTCCTGCTGGGCTCGGCCACCGGTCTGAGCAGCACAGGCACGGGCCCCACGCCGGTCTCGGGCGCGGAGTTCGGGGCGTTCTTCGCCATCGGAGACGCCAACGGGGACGGCTACGACGATGTCGCCCTGGGCGACGGCAACGAGGGCACCCTGCTGCTCTACCTGGGCTCCGCCTCCGGCCTGGACACCGACTGGGACCGGGCCTTCGAGCTGGAGACCGAGGACACCCAGATCGGGGAGATCGCGGCGGGCGCCGACCTGAACGGCGACGGCGTGACCGACCTCGCGGTCGCCCTGGAGCCCGAAGAGACCTTCAGGGGGCGCGTGGCCATCTTCCCGGGAGAGGCCGACAGCGACGGGGACGGGTGGCCGGACTCGGAGGACTGCGACCCCAGCGACGCCAGCGTCACGATGCTGGACTGGTACAGCGACTCGGACGGGGACGGCTACGGCGACCCCACGGACCGCTCCCGGGCCTGCACTGCGCCCAGCGGGACGGTGTCGGATGACACGGACTGCGACGACACCGACAGCGCGGTCCACCCCGGGACCTCCTGGTACAGCGACGCTGACGCCGACGGCTACGGCGACAGCAGCAGCGTCACGGTCCAGTGCGCGCAGCCCAGCGGCGCCGTGTTGGTGGATGGAGACTGCGACGACACCGACAGCGCCATCAACCCGGGCGCCCAAGAGGTCTGCGACGCGCTGGACACCGACGAGGACTGCGACGGCCTCAGCGACGACGCCGACAGCTCGGCCACCGGCCAGGCCAACTGGTACACGGACAGCGACGGGGACGGCTACGGCCTGGGGAGCACCCTGTTGAAGCTCTGCGAGGCCCCCAGCGGGGCGGTGAGGAGGCAGGGGGACTGCGACGACGGGGACCCCACCGTGAACCCCGGGGCGGTCGAGATCTGTGACGCTCTGGACACCGACGAGGACTGTGATGGCTTGGCCGACGAGGCCGACGACTCCGTGAGCGGCCTGCAGACCTGGTACCCCGACAACGACGGAGACGGCTTCGGCCTGGAGTCCGGCGGGGTCCTGGCCTGCGAGGTGGCCGACCACATCCTGCAGGCCGGCGACTGCGACGACGGGGACGCCGCCATCCACCCGGACGCCCTGGAGCTCTGCGCCGGGGTGGGCGTGGACGAGGACTGCGACGGGCTGGTGGACGAGCGCGACGCCGCCGATCTGAGCACCTTCTACGCCGACAATGACGGAGACGGCTTCGGTGATCCCGACGCCAGCGCGCAGGCCTGCTCCGCCCCCTCGGACTTCGTCTCCGACAGCAGCGACTGCGATGACACCCGGGCCGACGTCCACCCCGGCGCCCCCGAGGTCTGCGACGCCGACGACACCGACGAGGACTGCGACGGCCTCTCCGGCAACGACGACGCCGAGCTGGCCAGCGGCACCTCCAGCTTCTTCGTGGACAGCGACGGGGACGGCTACGGCGATGTCTCCGCCCTGGTCTACCTGTGCGAGGCCGAAGACGGCTTCGTCGCGGACCACAGCGACTGCGACGACACCCGGGCCGACGTGAACCCCGGCGCGGTCGAGGTGTGCGACGACGACGACGTGGACGAGGACTGCGACCACCTGGCCGACGACGCCGATCCCGAGGGCGCCTTCGCGGTCACCCCCTGGAACGAGGACCTGGACGGCGACGGCTACGGCTCCAGCGTCACCGAGGACCGCTGCGACGGCGGCGAGGGCTGGGCCCTGAACGCGGACGACTGCGACGACAGCGACGGCGACGTCTACCCCGGCGCCCCGGAGACCCCCCGCGACGGCGTGGACCAGGACTGCGACGGCAGCGACTCGCGCATCGGCGGCTGCAGCACCCGCGGCGGCACCGGGTCCGGCACCCCGCTGGCGGCCTTGGTCCTGGCGGGCCTGCTGCTTCGGCGGCGGCGGCGCCCCCTGGCGAGTTAGTCCGGGCCCCCGCCCCCGGAGCCCCCCATGCGCGTCGCCTTCTTCGGCACCCCCGCCTACGCCGTCCCCACCCTGGATTCCCTGGTGGAGGCCGGCCACGAGGTCGTCACCGTCGTCGCCCAGCCCGACAAGCCCGTCGGCCGCGGCAAGAAGCTGCAGAGCCCCCCCGTGGTGGTGCGCGCCCGGGAGCTGGGCCTGGAGACCCGCCAGCCCAAGGGCGTGCGGCGCGGCCCCTTCCCCGAGAACTACGGCAAGCTGGACATCGACGTCGCCGTGGTCGTCGCCTACGGCCGCATCCTGACCCCCCACCTGCTGAGCGTGCCCAAGCGCGGCTGCATCAACGGCCACGGCTCCCTGCTCCCCCGCTGGCGCGGCGCGGGCCCCATCCAGTGGGCGCTGCTCAGCGGCGACACCCAGACCGGCGTCTGCACCATGCAGATGGACGAGGGCATGGACACCGGCGACGTGCTCCTGCGTGAGGCCATCGACATCGGCCCCGACGAGACCCAGACCGAGCTCGCCGAGCGCCTGGCCCACCTGACCGCCAGGCTCATCGTCCAGACCCTGGAGCAGCTCGACGACATCACCCCGCAGGTCCAGCCCACGGAAGGCATCACCCACGCCCGCATGCTCACCAAGGAGGACGCCCTGCTGGACTTCTCCCGCCCCGCCAAGGAGCTGCACGACCAGGTCCGCGGCCTGAACCCCTGGCCCGGCACCCAGTGCGCCTTCCGCGGCGGCGTCTTCAAGGTCAAGACCGCCCGCTGGGACGCCGGCGACAGCGAGCCCGGCGTGGTCCAGGTGGACGGCAAGCGCCTGTTCATCGGCACCGGCAGTGGCCGCCTGGAGGTCCTGGAGGGTCAGCTCCCCGGCAAGCCCAAGCGCAAGGCCGCTGACCTGATCAACGGCGGCCGGATGGAGAGCGGTGAGAGAATGGGCGATCCAGCTTAGTTTTTGCTTGTCACCCCCCAGTTGACACCGATAGATTGAATGTCAACTGGAGTTCTCCATGCCGCTCGTCTCCTTGATGCTCCTGTCCTGTGTCCCAGTGCCTTGGGACAGCGGAAGCACCCCAGCCCCGCGGGCGCACGCCCTCGCCCGCTCGGGCGAGCTCTCGGGAGCCGTCTACCGGGAGCCCCAGGTCGAGCTGCAGGGTGGCTTCGACACCGACTATGCCTTCGGAGAGCGCCTCACGGGCGTCGGCGACCTGGACGGGGACGGCTACGGCGAGTTGCTCATCAGCGATCCCGGCCTGGGGCACCGGGGCTACCACTGGCTCTTCCCCGGCAGCGCAACGGGCCCTGCCGCGGAGCACACGCTGATGATCGTGGGCAGCTTTGGCATGTACACCCATCCCCCTCAGATCTTGAGCGACGATCTGGACAGCGACGGCTACGACGACCTGGTCTTTGGGGAGCGGGACAGCGTCTCGGTGCGCTGGGGCAGCAGCGCTGGCGTGGACGAGTCCGTCGACCTGGACATGGAGCCCCCCTCCACCGTCGGCCCGGAAGACGGCATGGTCTTCTGCGATGTGGACGGCGACAGCACGGCGGAGCTGATCGGCGTGTACCGAAACGGCGACCTGGCGGTCTTTGAGACCAGCGCTTCCGGGGTGGACGACACCCCCGTCATCTACGCCCCCAGCAAGGTGCTCACCATCGACAGCCTGGACTGCGCCGGGGACGTGGACGGCGACGGCTACGAGGAGGTGATCCTGGGCGACTACGACCTGGGCTACGCCGAGTTGATGGGCGGCAGCGCCAGCGGCCCCAGCTCCGCGTGGACCCAGGCCAGCAGCAGCGGCGTGCCCAAGTACGGCGCTCAAGTCGTGGGCCTGGGGGACGTGGACGGCGACGGCTACACCGACGTAGCGATCGGCCACAAGGCCTACGGCTACGTGGAGCTCTTTCTGGGCTCCAGCGCGGGCCTGGGGAGCAGCCCCGACCAGACCTACGTGGGCTCCCTGCCCGGACACGCCCAGACCATCGCCGCCCTGGGCGATGTGAACGGCGACGGCCTGGACGATCTGGGCCTGCTCGAGCTCAACTACGGCAGCTACGGGAGCTCGGCCCTGGGGAGGGTCACCCTGCACCTGGGCGCCTCAGGCGGCCCCTCCACCACCGCCGACGACAGCTACCTGGGCGACCCCAGCGTGGGCATCGAGGCCCTGGCCGGCGTGGGGGACCTGGACGGCGATGGCTACGACGACATCGGCATCGGCGCGGCCGGCGTCTTTGGCGGCGTGCTCCTCGGCGCCTCCAGCCCCGCCCTCACCCTGGACTACGAGTGGGAGCCCGAAGACTGGGACGACGACCTGGGCGAGACCCTGGCCGGCGGCGACTTCGACGGCGATGGCTACGGTGACCTGGCCTACACCACCGACGATGCGGCCCTGGGCTTGAGCTTCGGCGGCAGCGCCGGGATCTCGGACACCCCCGACGACACCCTGGACCCCAGCGACCTGGGCGTCAGCGCCCTGGACGGCGTGCTCTACGGGCCCGGAGACCTGGACGGTGACGGCTACGACGAGCTGGTGGCCTTCACCAGCACCGAAGCCCTCGTGCTCTACGGCGGCAGCTCCCTGGGCGCGTCCTTGGAGACACTCACCAGCGCCGCCCCCAGCTACGGCCCCGCGCGACGCGCAGACAGCGGCGACTTCAACGCCGATGGCTACGCGGACCTGGCCTTCAACACCGGCGTGGGCGCCGGCGCCGGCGGCGTGACGGCCTACCTGGGCAGCGCCAGTGGCCTGGGCAGCGCGCACTTGAGCGTGTCGGGCACCACGAGCGGCCAGCAGATGGGCGACGACCTGGCCGTCGCGGACTTCGACGCGGACGGCTACGACGACCTGCTGGTCCTGGCCGACGAGTACGGCACCACCCTGGGCACCACGGGCACGGCCCTGCAGCTCTACGCCGGCTCCGCCTCCGGCCTCTCCAGCAGCGCCACGCTGATCGACAGCGGCACCTATTGCGGGCTGCTGGTGGCCGTGGGCGACGTGGACGGGGACGGGTACCCGGACGCCCTCTGCGCCTACCGGGACAGCTCCACCCTGATCCACGGCGACGCCAGCGGCGTGCGCGTCGGCAGCGCGGGCCCCACCCCCGCCGACTCCGCCCTCTACACCGAAGACGTCGTCGGCCTGGGCGACCTGAACGCCGACGGCTACGCCGACCTGGGCCTCTTGACCCGCTACACCGGCCACGTGGAGGTCTTCTACGGCAGCAGCAGCGGCACAGGCTCCAGCGCCGACCTGATCCTGGACTCTGGCTGGATCGCGACCCTGGCGGTGGCCCTCGCCGACCAGGACCTCGATGGGGACGGGCTGGTGGACCTCGCCCTGGCGGTGCCCCCCAGCAGCCTCGTGCGTGGCCATATCCAGGTCTTCCCTGGCGGCACCGACAGCGACGGGGACGGGTACGTGAGCGATGAGGACTGTGATGACACAGACGCCTCCATCACCCTCTTGAGCTGGTATGCGGACGCAGACGGGGATGGACTCGGTGACGCAAGCGAGGAGACCGTTGCCTGCACCGCCCCCAGCGGCACCGTCTCCGACAACACCGACTGTGACGACAGCGACGCCAGCGTGGGCATGCTGACCTGGTACCGAGACAGCGACAACGACGGCTACGGACTGTCCACCGACACCCTGGACCAGTGCACCGAGCCCTACGGCTATGCGACCGTTGACGGCGACTGCGACGACGGCGACTACCGGATCCATCCTGCCGCGGACGAGATCTGTGAGAGCGTCGGCGTCGACGAAGACTGCGATGGCCTGGTGAACGACGACGACACCAACCTGGTCGGCACCACGTCCGCCTACACCGATGCGGACGGCGACGGCTACGGCGACCTGCACTCCCGCGTCGAGGTCTGTGTGGTGACCAGCCCGCTGATCTCCATCGGGCTGGACTGCGACGACGGCGACCCCGCCATCAACCCCGGCGCAGCCGAGGTCTGCGACCCGCTGGACGTGGACGAGGACTGCGACGGCAAGCCCGATGACCGCGACACGAGCGCGACCGGCCAGACCGCCTGGTACTCCGACGTCGACGGAGACGGCTACGGCAACGACGACACGGAGGTCTTCCGCTGCGACTCGGACAGGCTGATCTCCATCGGCGGCGACTGCAACGACATCGACCCCGACATCCACCCCGCCACCGAAGAGCTCTGCTCCGGCGTGGGCGTGGACGAGGACTGCGACGGCACCGTGGACGAAGCCAGCGCCGCCGACCCGGCCACCTGGTACGCCGACGCCGACCGCGACGGCTACGGCGACGCCGCGATCACCGAGCTGGCCTGCACCCCCTCCGTCGGCTTCGTGGGCGATGACACCGACTGCGACGACGGCCGCAGCGACGTGCACCCTGGCGCCCGTGAGGTCTGCGACGCGGACGGCACCGACGAAGACTGCGACGGCCTGGCCGAGAACGACGACCTGGACGGCGCCGACGGCGTGGTGGCCTTCTACACGGACGGGGACGGCGACGGCTACGGAGACCCCGCCACCCTGGAGTACGCCTGCTCGGCCGAGGACGGTCGGGTCGCCAACGCCGACGACTGCGACGACACCCGGGCCGATGTGAGCCCCGACGGCGTCGAGATCTGCGACGCGGACGACGTCGACGAGGACTGCGATGGCCTGGCCGACGACGCCGACCTGCAGGGCGCGGACGGGGCCACCCGCTACTACCTGGACCAGGACGGCGACGGCCACGGCAGCGACCACAGCGACAAGCTCTGCGACCCCAGCGCCGACTGGGTCAGCAGCTCGGACGACTGCAACGACGCCGACGCCAGCGTCCACCCTGGCGCCGCCGAGGTCCTAGGCGACGAACTCGACCAGGACTGCGACGGCTACGACGTCCGCAAGCGCGGCTGCACCAGCGTCCCCGGCTCCGGCGCCTCCTTCGGGGTCGCGCTCTTGGCCTTGGCCTTGCTCCGCAGGAGGCGGAGGGACTGAGCCTGTCCCAGGTGTCCCACAGACTGGGACAGGCTGGGACAGCCAACACCACACAGACCCAGGTAGGTCTGATGCGTGAGGTGACCACGGAGGTCACCCGCCCATCAACGACCGACTGGAGAAGAGATGACCACAACTCTGTTTGTGTCACTGTTTGCGTGCGTGAGTCCTACGATCCTCGCCTCAACGAGCGAGGCGGCCGAGACCGACTACTGCAAGCTCTCTTGCGTGGACCTCGCCGAGAACCGGGTGGAGGTCTGTGAGGAGTACGACGAGGGCGACTGTACGACCTCGGGCTCGGACTTCTACGACCAGTGTGTGGCGGACTGTCCCCTCAGCGTGACCCTGCCGACCGCAGCGGAGATGCCGACCTACGCCAAGGCTGTGGCAGCAGACCTGTGGGGCTCCGTGACCCTGATCGAGACCCACACCTACCTGCACGCTGATGGGGACCCCAACACCTACCTGTTCGCGTTCTCCACGGACAGCAAGGCGAGCCTGGACAGCATCGACTGGGAGGCCCTGACGGGCGAGGACATGTCCGGCTACGACGACACCCTCTACTTCCTGGAGATGGGCGCCCGCCTGGAGCTGCCGCCCATCGTGGCCTACTGGAACGGCATCTCCCGCGAGCAGGCCCTGCTGGGCTCCATGGAGACCCAGGTCCTCAAGGGGACCGACAGCACACAGTTCGAGGTCACCGAGCGCTGGGGGACGGCTGTGATGCCCGTCTTTGTGCTCGATACCACAAAGGGAGACCTCTACTACCACCCGAACTCGGGGATCCTCTCCGAGTCCGCGACCGTCTCGGTGAACAGCGACCTGCGAGACACCGACGCCTACCTGACCCGCCTTGAGCGCCTCAAGCGGGAGTGGGCGGCGTTCCTCGGAACCCTCCCTGCCCCCTCATCCAACTGAGCGGAGAGACCCATGAACAGACACGCACTCCTCGCAGCACTCTCCGCCGGCTCCCTGCTCTTGAGCAGCAACGCCTTCGCTGGGACCTTCCTCTGCACGGTCGACGACCGGAGCTACATCATCGAAGACGCAGTCGAGGTCGACGGCAGCGTCCCCAACTACGCGCAGCAGTCCTTCTCGGGCCCGAACGACTGCGGTCCAGCGGCCTTCGCGATGATCGCTGGCTACTGGGACGGAAACGGCTGGCCTGGCCTGATCACCGGTCTCTCGACCTACCACGGCGCCAGCGCCGACCATCGGCCCGGGATCGGCGCAATGGTGGAGGCACTCCAGAACGAACTGCCCTACTACACGGGGGGCTCCCCCGGGACCTGGTCCTGGGAGGTCGCTGTCCCCCTGCTTGACGGGGACATGGGCAGCGACGTGCTGGATGCCTACGACAACACCGACGCGCAGGCGGCCAACTGGAGCACGACCGACCGCGACAACGTCTCCAAGGCGAGCATCCGCAGGGAGATCCGCGCGGACCGCCCGGTGGCGCTGCTGATCACCCTGCCCGACTACGTGGCTGGCACCATCGGTGAGCTCCTGGGCGTGGACGAGGGGGCCGCCTGGACCGGGAGCGGCGACTATTCGTACGACGACGAGGTGATCGGCTTTCACTGGATGCCCATCCTTGGCTACCGAGACCGTGTCCTGGGCCGAGGCGCGTGGGGAGAGTGCTTCGACTCCCTCGCCGTGGACGACTTCTACCTGTACACCCGCTCGGGCTGGCATGCCGGAGGGGACTCCACGCTCACGTACAACTGGAGCGGCATCGACCTCGCGGACTTCTACACCGTCAGCATCACCCCCTCCGGCAGCCCCGCCACCACCGAGGACCCCCTCGACCTTGACGAAGATGGCTGGGGCGCGAGCCGAGAGCAGCTCGAGGCCTTCATTCCGGCGATCAACCCAGACAGCGTGACAGCCGACGGCGACTGCGACGAGTTCGACCCCGACATCTACCCCGGCGCCTACGAGGAGTGCGACGGAGAGGACAACGACTGCGACGGCGGCGTCGACGAAGGCTCACCTGACACGGACCGAGACGGCACCCGAAACGAGTGCGACATCGACGACGACAACGACGGCGTCGCGGACGATCTGGACAACTGCTCCCTAGGCTACAACCCCACACAGACCGACACCGACGGAGACGGGCTGGGAGATCCGTGCGACATCTGCGCCAACGACAGCGACAACGACTCGGACGACGACGGCCTCTGCGCGGACGAAGACAACTGCCCCACCGTGAGCAATGAGCTCCAGCTCGACCTGGACGGGGACGGCAAGGGGGATGTCTGCGACTCAGACATCGACGGAGACGGCGTGGCCAACGCCTCCGACACGGACGACGACAACGACGGCGTGCTCGACGACGACGACAACTGCCCGGAGACCTACAATCCCAACCAGCGCGACACCGACGGCAACGACCTGGGCTACGCCTGCGACAAAGACGAGCAGATCAAGGTCCTGGTCACCCGCATCGAGGCGCTGATGGACGCCCTCAAGGCCGACCTCGCCTACGTGGAGATCGAGGCCATCCGAGACGGCTGGAGCCCCCCGACCGGTCCAGGCTGCCCGGCCTGCAAGACCCCCTGGCTGGAGATCTACACCTCGGACTACAGCGCCGCCTCCAAGCTGGTGCAGGAGCAGCTCGCGGTCGACAAGTCCCTGAGCGCGGATGACCTGCTCACCATCCTGGCCGAGCTCGACGCCGACTCCAAGACCCTCGCAGCGAGCTACTTCGCCGAACAGGGGCTGGTGGACGACAAGTAGCCCCGCCAGAGCGCCGCGTAGGACTCCCTGCGTGGCGCTCTTGGCCCTGGGCTCGCTCCGCAGGAGGCGGAGAGACTGAGCCTGTCCTCGCTTGCGGAATGCACCCCTTCGGCACATTGAGCGGACCCCCACTTGGTTAGGTGGGCCCCCCAAGCGAGGACACCATGGCCATCGTCTCCCCCTCCATCCTCTCCGCTGACTTCGCGAAGCTGGGCCAGGAGATCGCCTCCGTCGACACGGCGGACTGGATCCACGTGGACGTGATGGACGGGCGCTTTGTGCCGAACATCACCATCGGCCCCCTGGTGGTCAAGGCCCTGCGGCCCATCACCGACAAGCCGCTGGACGTGCACCTGATGATCGTCGAGCCCGACAAGTACGTGGCCGACTTCCGCGAGGCCGGGGCCGACTGGATCACGGTCCACGCCGAGGCGAGCACGCACCTGGACCGCAGCCTGCAGCTCATCCGCAGCCTGGGCGCGAAGGCCGGCGTGGCGCTGAACCCGCACACCTCGGAGCGGGAGCTGGACTACGTGCTGGAGCTCTGCGACCAGGTGCTGATCATGAGCGTGAACCCCGGCTTTGGCGGGCAGTCGCTGATCGAGCGCGTGTTCCCCAAGATCGAGCGCCTGCGCAACCGCATCGACCAGCTCGGCCTGGACACCGTGATCCAGGTGGACGGCGGCGTGAAGACCCACAACGCCTGGCGTTTTGTGGACGCAGGGGCCCACGCCCTGGTCTCCGGCAGCGGGGTGTTCAAGGCCGACGACCGCAAGGCCGCCATCGCCGCCATCCAGGCCGCCGAGAAGCCCCAGGGCTGATCAGGGTTGATCATGCCAGGGCCTGCTCCAGGGCCTCCTTGAGCTCCAGGACCCGCTTGAGCTCCCGATAGCCACTGGCGAGCTGCGCCTGCAGAGCGTCGGCCTCCTGCTGCGCGCGCAAGGCGGCGGGGCGGTCCCCATCGGCGAGATCGATGCACCCGCGTTGATACAGGATTTGAGTCAGATCCAGCTTTCCCCGCTGCTTTCTGGCCAACCGCTCGGCCTGCTCGATGCGCGCGCGCGCCTGCTGCATCTCTCCCCCAGCGAGGTGCGCCGAGGCCAGATAGCCCAGGGTGCGTGCGACCCGCTGGCCCTCCCGGACGCGCCCCCGCAGGGCCCGCTTCAAGTGCTGGACAGCGCGCTCCGCGTCGTTGGAGGCCAAGGCGACGCGGCCGCAGAGCTCCAGGCTGCTGGTGGTGGAGTTGCCAAGCTGTACAAGCAGGGGGATGGCGCGCTCCCCCAGCGCCCGGGCCTGGTCCACGTCTCCCCGGTGCAGAGCCAAGAAGGCCTGTCCGCGCAAGACACCGACCTCCAGCTTGCTGTTGCCCACCCGCAGAGCCGCGCGCCGCGCCTCGGCAAAGTGGTGCACCGCGCGCTCCAGGCGGCCCGGCTCCTGGGCGAGATCCATGTGCCGCCAGGCCAGCTCCAGGTGGTAGTGGCCGGTGAATGTGCCGCCCTCCTGGGCGCAACGCAGAGCCGCCTCCAGGTGCGGGATGGGGTCGCCGAGCTCGCCCAGGTAGTGGATCATGGCCAGCCCCAGGTGGGCGGCGGCCTCGGCCTCGACGAGCTTGGCTGCGCGGGCCTCTGAGAGCACGGCCCGGGTCTGCTCCAGGGCCGACTCCACGCCGCCATCGATGGCCGAAAGGTAGCTCCGCCAGAGTCGGAGCTCCAGGGTGAGCTCCAGGGGCAGGGGCACCGGGGCGTCCAGCAGCCGCTCCACGAGCTCCCGCAGCGCCGCCAGATCGCGGACGTGGTTGTGGAGCTGCACCAGGCTCTCCCCACAGACGCGCACCGCATCGGCATCCCGCACCTGCAGCGCCCACTCCAGGGCCTTGTCCAGGTCCGCGCGCTCCAACTTGGTGCTGGAGACGCGGTCGGGTCCGTCGAGCTTGGAGAAGGGCTCGGTCTCCTCCCCCTGAGCGGCGGCGAGGGCGGTGAAGCGGGCCATGTGACGCTGGCGCAGCGAGCGCGCAAGCTCGGCCATCTCGGGTGCGCCGAGCAGCAGAGCCAGGTGGCGCCGCCAGGGCTCAAAGAGCGCGACGCGCACCTCTTGGGTCTGGTCGTGCACGGCCACCAGCCCCCAGTCGCTCAGGCGCTCCAGGTGCACCAGACTGGCGGGGGCCTGGAGCACGACGCGGAGGGTCTCCAGGGTGATGGGCCCCTCGAAGACCGCGAGCCGGACCGCGAAGGCCTGGGTGTCCTGCGGCAGGCGGTCCCAGGTGTGGGCCAGGCTGGCGCCCAGGGTCTGGTGTCGGGCGGCGCCGTCCCGAGGGCCGGGCAGGTCCAGGGGCAGGCCCTCGCCGAGCTGGGCGACCAGATCCCGCGGGCCCAGAAGGCGCGCCCGAAGCGCCAGGTGCTCCAGCGCCAGGGGCCAGCCGCAGGCCGCCTCACAGATCTGCTCGACGGCCGCGTCATGGCCCTGGCCCCAGCCGCTGCGCTGCCGGCCAGCCTGCTGGAGCAGGATCTGCCGGCTGGCCTGGACGTCCAGTGGGCTCAGCCGCAAGCTCCACTCCCCCCGCACCAGCAGCGGGCGCCTGCTGGTGAGGACAAGGGTCCCCGAAGACGCCTGCAGCCAGCCATCCAGCGCCACCGTCAGGGCCTCGGGCTGGTGCTCCGCGCTGTCGACCACCACGACGGGCGCGGCCTGGTGGGCGCGCAGTCCGGCCAGCAGCTCCGATTCGGTGAGGGCGTCCGCGCGCAGCAGCGGCGCGCCGGGGAGCGCGTGCCGCACCAGCCGGGTCTTGCCCATCCCGCCAGCGCCGACCACGGTGATCAGCCGCTCGCGGGACAGCGCCTGCTGCAGCTCGGCCAGCTCCGCGTCGCGCCCGGCGAGGCCCTCGGTCTGGGGTTGGGGCGGGGTCTGCGGGAGGGTGTCCTCGCTGGCGGGCAAGAGCCGGAAGCCGATGCCGTACTCGGTCACCAGGTGTTCGGGGTGAGCCCGGTCACGCTCGATGCGACCCCGGAGCCTGTTCACCGTCTTGTCCACGGCCCGGGAGACCACGTTCTCGGCGTAGCCCCACACCTCCAGCAACAGCGCCTCGCGGGAGACCACCTGGCCAGGGCGCGCCGCCAGGTAGCGCAGCAGCGCGGTCTCGCGGCCGGTCAGACGGACCAACTCGTCGTCGCGGTGAACCAATCCCCGCACGAGATCGACCCGCCCGACGCTGAGCTGAAGAGACTCTGGGTGACCGAGCGCATCCATGTCAATGCAGTAGCCGAAGGGCCGGCCGCTGCCCAGGGTGGATGGGCTGTGGATTCAGGCTGGAGCGCCACTCAGGGGCCCGAGGCCCTGGCTCTGAACGCCCTCGGGGCGCGCCGGTTCGGGCCCGCTCCACAGCCAGAGCTGGCCGAATCCCTCCGCCACGGGGAGCTGCTGCAGGCGGTGCTCGCTGAGCACGGGCCGGGCCGGGATCGAATAGCGCACGGGCCCGACCACCCGGCAATCCTCGGCGTCGTGCTCGCGGACCAGGGTCTGGAGGGCCTGGGGACGCAGGGGCTCGGCGCGATCGGGGTGGATGTCCCGCACCGCCTGGGGGCAGCCCTGGGCGTCGCGCCAGAGCACCACCTCGCTGTCGTGGATGCGGCAAGCGTAGACGCCGCGCTGATCCAGGAGCGTGGAGGGGAGCACGGCGTACCAGGCGTTGGGCTGCATCGGGAGCACCTGTTGGTTCGGTATTCGGCATGAGATATAGAACGCCGGTCAGGAGCTGCCAAGGGCCTTGACCATTTTTCTATCTGCGTCCATATAGGGAACACGATGGGCCGTCCTCCTGGAAGCCGGAACCCCGACTACGAGCAGCGTCGTCATGCGCTCGCGCTGCGCGTGGCCTGGGCGCTCTCTGGGGGCGAGGGGCGCTCGGCCACCCTTGCGGCGTTGGCCCGCGTCGCCGGGGTCAGCGTGCCCACCCTGCGGCACTACTTTGGCGATCTGGACGGCGTGGTCGAGGCCGCGCTGGACGCCGCGCGGGTCAACGCGGAGCGCTACCTGGAGACCAGCCGGGATCCTGGCGCGCTGGCGCTGGAGCCCAGCATGCGGCGGGTGGGCATGGGCCTGATCGAGGCCTGGCAGGAGGGCCTTGGCCGCCTCTTCGAGGGCGCGCTCAGCCAGGGTCTGGGCCACACCCAGCGCGGTCCTTCGGTGGTCAACCACCTGCTGGAGCCCAGCATCCAGGCCATCGAGACCCGCCTCTCCATCCACCGGACCCGCGGCGAGCTCCACCCCGACGCTGACCTGCGCAGCGCCTCGGTGGCCTTCCTCTCCCCCATCCTGCTGGGCATGCTCCACCAGCACGAGCTGGGCGGCCACGCCTGCCGGCCTTTGGACGCCGAGGCCTTCTTCGAGCAGCACCTGGCGGCGTGGGTGAGGGGGTGGGGAGGCTGAGTCGGGTATCGGGTATCGGGTATCGGGTATCGGGTATCGGGTATCAGGTATCGGGAGTCGGGGGTCGGCGGCGACCGGAGACCGACGACCGGGGACCGGCATCACGTCGGATCGGGTCCGGGCGCCGGGGCTCTGACCGAGGCTGGGCATCACGTCTGAGCCGTCCGGCGTGAAGGCAAGACCGGGCCACCGATAGGTCCCGCTCCTGCCCGGAGCTACGCCACCTGAGTGCGCGCTTCGCCGAGCTACGGCACCTGAGTGCGCGCATTTGCCGAGCTACGGCACCTGGGTGCGCGCTTTTCCCGAGCTACGGCACCTGAGTGCGCGCTTTTCCCGAGCTACACCACCTGAGTGCGCGCCTTTCCCGAGCTACGCCACCTGAGTGCGCTCTTTTCCCGAGCTACGCCACCTGAGTGCGCGCTTTTCCCGAGCTACGCCACCTGAGTGCGCGCAGAAACGCCCCAAAGCGTGCACTGACACCCCGTAGCTCCCCAAAAGCGCGCACTGACACCCCGTAGCTCCCAGAAAGCGCGCACTGACACCCCGTAGCTCCCCAAAAGCGCGCATTGACACCCCGTAGCCCACCGTGGCCCGCACCAAGCGCCGGGCCCTCCCCCAGAACGCCCCTCGAGTCGGCTGGCGCGGGGTCTGCGGCCAGCAGGCCGGCATCGGCGATTGCCGCGTTGGGCGCCAGCCATTCGGAACCGTCCAGGCCCGTGCGAGCGCCGGGACTCTGACCCAGGTTGGGCGTCCAAGCCAGCTCCGAGCCCACCGTGGCCCGCTCGAACTGCCGGGCCCTCCCCCAGAACGCCCCCAGAGCCGGCTGGCGCGGGGTCTGCGCCCAGCAGGCCGTCATCGGTGATTGTGGTGGTGTTGGGCGCCAGCCATTCGGAACCGTCCAGGCCCGTGCGAGCGCCGGGCCCCCGACCCAGGTTGGGCGTCCAAGCCAGCTCCGAGCCCACCGTGGCCCGCTCGAACTGCCGGGCCCTCCCCCAGAACGCCCCAGAGTCGGCTGCCCCCACCGCCCCAGCCCACCACAACGTCATCGGCGGTGGCCGGTCCCCGGTCCCCGGTCGCCGCCTCCCTGATACCTGATACCCGACCCCAGCTACCCGCCCCCCCCAAGACCCCCCCCCCCACGCGGGGCCCCCCCCCCCCCCCCCCCCCCCACACACAGCGCGGGGCCCCCCACCCCCG
>JAZAMN010000044.1:0-16030 GCA_036229005.1 Myxococcota bacterium | reverse complement strand
CCCGGGGGCCCCGGGTGGGGCCGGGCGGGGTGGGGGGGCGTTTGGGCGTCTTGGAGGGGGCCCCGGGGGGGGGGGGGGGGGGGGGGGGGGGGGGGGGCTCTATTCGGTTGGGGGAGGTGCGGCTGGGTGGCGTGCGATACTCCGGGCCCCACCGCTCTGGAGAGAGAGACATGCTCCTGCTCTTGCTGGCCTGTACCGCAGGCGAGGACACCGGCACCGTGACCGAGGACACCGAGCCCGTCGAGTACCCGGAGCCCGAGGGCTGCGAGGAGGTCGGCGTCGGCTTTGACGGCGAGGACCCGCCCGCGATCGGGGACACCTGGACGGTGTGGCCCACCTGCGACGGCAAGGCGGTGATGGGCGGCACGGTGATCCGCGTGACGCCGGTGGACATGGCCTACCAGGACGGCATCACCCTGACCTGGGAGAAGGCCGGCGAGGCGGAGATCATGGCGCAGACCGGCCCGGACCGGGCCTACCTGACGGTGACCGTTACGGAGTAGAACTCAGCGCTGCGGCGGGAGAACTCAGCGCTGCGGCCAGAGGACTCAGCGCTGCGGCCAGAGCGGTCAGCGCAGCAGGGCCAGGCCGATCACCATGGCGATCAGGACCAGGCCGATCCACAGCAGCTTCTCCTGCTTGGCCTTGTCGCCGACGTTCCGGTACTTGGAGTGCCGCTGATCGCGGGCCTTGCGGGCGCGGGTGCGCCACTCGTACTCCTCGGGCAGCAGCCACATGACCTTGCCGCGGCTGGAGACGTAGCGCTTGTAGCCGTGCTCCTTGTAGAACTTCTCGCGCAGCTTGCGCTGGCGCTCGAGCTCGGCCTTCTCGGACTTCTCCTCCCGGCGGGCCTCGCGGCGCTCCTTGGACATCTCCTTGCGCTTGGCGAAGCGCTCCTTGGCCTCCTGGTGCTCACGCTCCAGCTGCTCCAGGAAGTCGTTGTCGGCTTCGTCCGTGGACATGCGCTCAGGCTCAAGGGTTCAAGGGGAAGATACCGCGCCGGGCAGGGGGCGTCAGCCCTCCGGGACCGTTCAGCGCTTCACAAGGGTCGACTCGGCGGCGCTCAGGCTGTAGCGAATCGCGTCGCGGAGCCCCCAATCGCGCACGCGGAAGCGCATGAGTTGGGCGCCGTCGGCCAGCTTGCGCAGAGACAGCTCGGCGGGGTGGACCCGCTCGGTGGGCTGGGGCGCGTGGGCCAAGGGATAGCCGAGCTCGGCCAGCAAGGGGCCGCAGAGGGCCTCGACCCGGCGGAGCAGCGCGGGATCCATGCGCTCTCGCCACTTCTCGGTGTTGGAGGCCACGATTCCGACAACACCCTTGGTGTCGCCCAGGTTCTCGGCGGCGCGGTCGGGGCGCAGCATGGCGGGCTCGAAGGGCACCCCCACGAAGCGACAGATGGCGCGCAGCCAAGGCTCGGGGTCCTGGACCAGGTCCTCGTAGCGGATCTCCAGCCAGGCGGTGGGGCCGAAGCTCTGGCCCCAGGCGCGGCAGGCGCTGAGCTCGTCCATCCAGCGCTGGGCGTTCCGCACCGGGTCCTTGCCCCAGGCCTTCTGGGAGCTGAGCACCACATCGCGCACGTCCCGGACGATGTGGACGAAGCGGGCCTTGGGGTAGAGCTGCCGGAGCTGAGGCAGGTTGTTGCGGTAGTTGGGGCTCTTGTCGCCCCAGATGCCCTGGGTGCCCAGGGGGACGCCGCCGTCGTGGCGGCAGAGGCCCTCGAAGAGCCCGGCGGGGGTGCGGCTGGGGGCGGCGGCCAGCCACTGCTCGGGGCGGATGAGGCGGCCCTCCTCGTCCATGTACTTGAAGTACATGAAGCGCGTGGCCCAGGCGTAGAAGTCCTCGAATCCCTGGGCGCTGTGCAGGTCCCAGCGGCCCTGGATGTCGAGCATGCGGGGCAGGAACTCGGTCTCGTAGTCGGGGATGCCGATGCGGCTGTGCTGGTTGAGCAGCGTGCGCAGCAGCTTGGTCCCCGAGCGGGGGGCGCCGACCACGAAGAGGGGACCGTTGAAGGACATGACAGGCGTGTAACCTGTCAGGCGACGGGGGCGCCAGGGGGCCGCGAGATCAGGGGGTGGCCTTGGCTTTGTCGGGCTTGGGTTGGCCCTTGTGGGGCTTGGTCGGCGGTCCGTTGTCCTCGTTCTCGCCAGGGACTCCCTCTCCAAGCACGACGAACATGGGCTGGTTGAGGTGGAGCAGGGTGAGCTGCTCAGACTCCAGCTCCGTCAGCTCCCCCCCGGACTGGATGCCCTCCAGGTAGCGCTCAAGGCGGGTGGGATCCCGCTCCTCTCGGGCGTCGCGGGCCAGCACACGCCAGACGTCGACGTCCTTGGGGTCGTCCTTGACCATGCGCTCCAGCACGCGCAGGCCCTCGGGGTCTCCCTGCTCGAGCTGACAGCGGGCCAGGCCGATGCGCAGGCGGTGCCGAAGGGCCTCGTCGTCGGAGGCGCACTCGCCGAGGGTGCGGGTCCAGACCCGGGTGGCCTGGTCGTAGTTGCCCTTCTTGAAGTGAGCGCGGCCTTGGATCTCCAGGCTGTGGCAGCTCTCGGGGGTGCGCCCAAGCAGCTCCAGGGCGCGCTCCGGGTTGCGCTTCCACCGGAGCAGGGCGGCGGCCAGGGCGGAGCCGTGTCGGGGGTCTCCCTCGAAGGCGCGGGTGTAGTAGAGCTGCGCGGCCTCGCGGTCGCCCTTGTCTTCGAGCTGGCGGGCGATGAGGACCAGGACCTCTGGGCGCTCGGGGGGGGCGATGGCGGCGGCGATCTCGGAGGGCTTGCCGGGGCCGCGCATGGCCTCGCGCACGGCGGCGGGGCGGTCCGCGTCGGGGAGCTCCAGGGCGAGCATGCGGGCGTAGGCGTCGCGCGAGTCGTCGTAGAGGGTGAGCGCGCGCTTGAGGCGGGCCATGTCGCGCCAGACCCAGGGGTTGGCGGGCTGCACCTGGGTGGCGGCCTCCAGGTTGTCGAACACGGCGGCCCAGTCCCCGCGCTTGTCCTGGACGCGGGCGAGCTTCTGCAGGCTGCGGGCGTTGACGGGCTGACGCCGGATGGAGAGCTCGTAGGCGGCCTGGGCGCTGGCCAGGTCCCCGGAGATCAAGGCCTGGTCGCCCAGCTCTTCGGCGGCGTCGGCGTCTCCCAGCAGCGAGGTGCTGGAGCCACCGGTGGCGGCCCAGAGACCCATCGCGAGCCAGCCCAGCGCGGCGACGGTGCCCAGCCCATAGAGCCTGCGGGTGGGATCGGGGACCTTGTCGCGGGAGGAGAGCTGCGCCAGCCCCAGGACGGCGCCGGAGCAGGTGGCGGCGAGCACCTCCAGCGCGCCGATGCGCAGGGGGAAGGTGAACTGCGAGGCCACGGCCAGGGCGCTGAGGCTGCCCAGCCATCCGGCGAGCATCCAGCGGCGGCGGGGACTCTCCAGGTCGAAGGCGGCCTGGAGACCCAGGACCATCAGGCTGCCGAAGGCGACCACCCACAGCGCGAAGGCGAGCAGGCCGTGCTCGGCGGCGATCTGGATGAGCTCCTGGTGGGCGTGCACGGGGTCGGTGAACGCGGTCGTGCTCTTGAGGACCCGGTAGGCGTCGTCGAAGCCACCGTGACCAACGCCCAGCAGGGGAGCCGCCCGGACCACAGCGAGCGCGTCTCCGTAGATGTCCCCACGGCCGGTGTAGAGGTCCTGGTCGGCCACCAGGGCGTCGGGCACCAGGAACTCCGACAGGGCGCGCAGGCTGGGCTCGATGCCGTAGCCCAGGACCATCAGCAGCAGGGCCCCCGCGACCATGCCGACCCCGATCCGGACGGGGCGCTTGACCAGGAGCAAGAGGGTGGGGAGGCCCGCGCCGGCGAGGGCGAGCAGGGCGCCGCGGCTGCCGGAGAGGAGGACACCCCCGACCAAGACGACCAGACCTGCGATGCCGAGGGTGCGGCCGGGGCCTCGATCCCGCGCGCAGAGGGCCAGGGCCAGAGGGGCCAGGGCCGCGCAGGCGATGCCGCCGTGGTTGGGGTTGACGAAGGGGGCGAAGAAGGGGTCTTTGCTGTAGCCAGGGACCTGGCTCACCCACCACACATGCTCGGCGCCCGTGAGCCGGTGCAACCCCGCGATGACGACGAGGCCAACCCCTGAGCCCACGAGCAAGCGGGCCAGCCGCGCCGCCTTGCGGGAGTCCCGGACCAGGAAGGCCAGCCCCCCAGCGAGCAGCAGCCACTGGAGGTTCACGGCCCACTCCAGCAGGCCGCGGCGGGGATCCAGGGCCAGGGGAAGGACCTGGGTACCGGACTGCGCGATGGAGGCGTTCAGGCCCTCCGAGAGGCCGGGCATCAGGGCGTCCCGCAGGCCGGGGCCCGCGGGGATCGCGACCAGCGCGCTGAGCAGCATGGCGCCGAGCGCGGGGGCGAAGACCATGACGGCCTTGCGACCGATCTGGCGGGTGGCCAGGCCCCGCAGTACAGCGGCGGCCCCCAGGAGCCCAGCCAGCAGCGCGATGCCGGCGCGCCAGCCCGGATGGACCGTCGCGTAGGGCAGCAAGGACAGGGGAAAGAGCGCACCCAGGAGCAGCTCCCCGTAGCGCAGATCCCGATCTCGAGCGGCCATCAACCGAGCGAGCAGTCCTTGTGGAGACCCATCCATTGTCGTGCTAACTTGCCCTCCCACTTGTCAACTGACAAGGGACGCCGCGCCTATTTGTCATGGGGCCCAATAGCTGATGTCCTCGCCGCACGCTCCAAGCTACCGCGAACTTAACCTTGTTCAGTACTGGATGATCCTGCGAAAGCGGGCATGGGCCATCGCGCTCTTCGCCGCGGTGCTGGTCGCGACGGTCATCGTGGGGACGCTGCTGCGGACCCCCATCTACTCCGCGACCGCGACCATCGAGATCAATCAGAAGGCCCCCATGGTGCTCAACGTCCAGGAGGTCTCCACCGACCTCATGAGCGTGCGCACCCAGGAAGAGCGGCGCGCCTTCTACGCCACCCAGTACAAGATCCTCCGCTCCCGCACGGTGATCCTGCGGGTGCTGGAGCGCCTGCGCACCGAGCATGGCATCACGGACTTCGACGTCGAGGACGATCCCAGCCAGATCAAGGCGGTCCGGGAGTTCAAGAACCACCTGACGGTGAACCCAGAGGGCGACACCGAGCTGGTCCACATCTCCGTGGAGAGCCCTGACCCGGAGAAGGCCGCGCTGTTCGCGAACCTGGTCGCCGAGGTCTACATGGAGCTGAACCTGGAGCGCGCGCGCACCGACTCCGACGCCGCCAAGGAGCGGCTGCGTGAGCAGCGCGAGGAGTACCAGGACCGCAAGCGCCGCTCCGACGAAGAGGTGCTGATCTTCATCTACGAGAACGGCCTGGAGGGCGCGGAGCAGCAGCAGTCCGTGGTCCAGGAGTCCGTGAAGAACCTCACCCGCGATCTGGCCTCCGTCCGCCAGGAGCGCCGCGGCGTGGAGACCGACGTCGCCACCCTCCAGGCCAAGCTCCGCTCCAAGGACTGGCTGGGGTTGGCCGCCCACCTGGCCCAGGAGGACGCGGTGCTCCAGGAGAGCATCAGCCGCCTGCAGCGCCTGCGCGAGGAGCGCAAGGCCGCCGAGGTCCGCTACAAGGCCGGCATGCCGATCATGGCGGAGCTGGACGGCAAGATCCGGGCCCAGGAGGAGATCGTCCGCGAGCAGGTCGCCCAGTACATCGACGGCCGCAAGGCCGAGCTGGGGCTGCTGCGGGAGCAGGAGCAGAGCACCGAGAAGCAGCTCTCCAAGGCCAAGGAGGAGCTCAACGAGGTCTCCAAGAAGCTGCTGGAGCTGGACTCCCTGCGCTCGATGGCCAGCAAGGACGATGACTACTTCGACCGCCTGGGCGACCGCGTGGACGAGATCGACCTGGCCAACCGCATCCGCGCCAACAACGTGAAGTTCGTGGACCAGGCCTGGGAGAACCCTGACCCTGTCCGCCCGCTGCTCTCCACCAACGTGCCCATCGCCGTGGTCGTCGGGCTCATGGGCGGCGTTGCGCTGGCCTTCGCGCTCGAGTACTTCGACAGCACCGTCAAGTCCCGCGAGGAGCTCGAGTCCGACATCGGCGTGCCCTTCCTGGGCGCGGTCCCGCAGATCGACCAGCAGGAGATGGATGAGCTCCCCAGCGACTTCGCCCGCAACCTCTTCGTGCACAGCCGCCCCCGCGCGCCGGTGACCGAGGCTCTGCGCTCCGTCCGCACCAACATCCTCTTCCGCACCCCGGACAAGGCCGTGCGGCGCCTGCTGGTGACCTCCGCGGCCCCCCAGGAGGGCAAGAGCTTCATCTCCTCGAACCTCTCCGCGGTCATCGGCATGACCGGCTCGCGCGTGCTGCTCATCGACGCGGACCTGCGCCGCCCGACGCAGCACAAGGTCTTCGAGCGGGAGAACGTCAACGGGCTGACCGACGTGCTCGCGGAGCGCATCACGCTGGAGGAGGCCGTCTGGAACACGCCCGTGGCCAACCTCGACCTGCTCGTCGCCGGCCCGCACCCCGACAACCCCGCTGAGCTGCTGGGCTCGGAAGACATGGTCAAGCTGCTGGACTCCATCCGCGGCTACGACGTCATCGTGATCGACTCCCCGCCGGTCTCCGCGGTGGCTGATCCGCTCATCCTCTCGGGGATGGTGGACGGGGTCGTGATGGCCGTGCGCTCCAACCACACCGCCAAGAACCTGGTGCTGCAGTCCCGCCAGCGACTGAGCGAGATGGAGGCCAACATCCTGGGCGCCATCGTCAACCGCCTGGACGTGCGCCGCCAGGGCTACGGCTACTACTACTACTACGACTACAACTCGGTCTACTACGCCGACCCGGCCGAAGAGCGGGACGCCAGCTGACCGTGCTGCGGGACTTCCTGGCCCAGCGAATCCCACAGACCCCGGGGGGCCTTCGCTCCCTGGAGGTGGGCATCGGCGCCATCGGCGTGGCGGTGCTGGCGGGCCTCATCCTCTTCACCGACCCCCGGCTGGTATTGGGGGCCGTCGTGGCCATCGCGGCGGGCCTCTACTTCTTCTCCCAGCCCGCCAAGAGCCTGGTCGCCATCTTCGTGATCCGGGTGGTGATCGACCTGTTCTGGTGGGCCCCGGTCAACGTCGGCGGCCTCAACGTCCTGGAGCTCTTCGGCGGCGCGGTCGCGGCGGGCGGCGCGGTCCTCTTCTACGTGGAGCTGCGCAAGGTCGAGCGCACCCCCGGCTTCGTCCTGTTGCTGATCTACCTGCTGATCCTGGTCGTCGCGGCCGCCCGCTCCGGCGAGGTGCGAGACGCCGCCGAGATCATGGCCAAGTACGTCTCGCCGCTGATCCTGATGTTCCTCATCGGGACGCTGATCCGCGGACAGGACCTGCGCCGGGCCTTCTTCATGGCGGTCACCGGCGCCTGCCTCATCTCCCTGGCGGTGTCGACCTACCACCTGGCCACGGGACAGATCTACGAGCACTTCCGCCAGGGCTACTACCGACTGATCGGCGGCTACGCGAACCTGCACAACCACGCCCTGTTTCTGCTGTTCACCAACAGCCTGCTGCTCTTCTGGACCATGAAGGCCCGGACCACCCTGGAGCGGGTGCTGGCCGGAGCGCTCCTGCTCACTGGCCTGACCTGCCAGTACTACACCTTCGTGCGGACGGCACTCACGGGCTTCGCGCTCTTCTCCACCCTGTTCCTGGCCATGGAGAAGCGCTGGCGCATCCTGGCTGTGGCCGGGCTCGTCGCAGGTGCGGCCTTCGCGTCCTCGGACGCCATGCTGGACCGCTTCTCCGACGTCGTGCAGCTCTTTGGAGAGGGCGACGCCATGGGGTCCAAGCGCACCCTGGGAAGCGGCCGCTTCGGGATCTGGACCAGCTCCTTCTCGGAGTTCATGCGCCAGGATCCCGCCGACATCGTCCTGGGCCTGGGGCTGGGCGGTCACTACGAGATGACCGACGGCTACGCGGACATGTACCGCTCCCTGGAGAAGTCCGAGAACCTGGACTCCCACAACGACTACCTGAGCCTGCTCTACCAGCTCGGCCCCATCGCGCTGCTGGCCTACGTCGGGCTCCAGATCACCGTCGTCCGCCGGGCGCTGCGCCTGATGCGCGAGGGCTCCCCCTTCGAGCGCAGCTTCGCCCGCTACATCATCGCCCTGACGGCCGCGACCATCGTGGCCGACTTCCTCTCCAACGCCTTCATCCAGCGGGTGACCGTCGCCTGGCTCTACTGGGCGATGGTGGGCGTCATGTACGGCATGATCCGCGACCGCGACGAAGACCCCCAGGCCCTCCCCGCCGGCGTGGTTCCGCTGTCCGCCCGGCCAGCGGGTTAGCCTTTGGGCGTGAAGCCCCTGTCCTCGCGCGCGCTGCTTGAGCTCCGCCAGCCCTTCGAAGCGCTGGAGCGGGGCGTCCTGGAGCGCCACCTGTCCCGCCCCGGCGAGGTCGCTCCTCCGCTGCTGGACGGCCTCCGCTACGTCCTCAACTTCGCAAAGCTCACCTTTGTCCGGGATGAGGCAGGGAGGGATCATGATGTCCGAGAGCTGCTCGCACCGCACGCCTGGAAGGTGCGCGAAGAACTCTCCAGGAGACTGGGTGCAGACGAGGACACCCTGTGGGCGGCCGCTCGGGTGCTCCCGGAGCTCGTGGCCGACACCCAGGCTCTGCGGGTTCGGCTGCGCGAGCAGTTCAACCTGAGCCGCGAGGGGATCGACCGCGCGGTCACGCACCGCAAGCTGGCGCTGGTGCTCGGCGGGGGAGGGGGCGCTGGCTACGGCTACGCGGGGATCGCCACCCTGCTGCACCGCAACCAGGTGCAGCCGGAGCTGATCTGCGGGACCTCCATGGGCGCGCTCATCGGCATGTTCCGCGCCCGCACCCGGCAGCACGACATGGCCCGCATGCTCGAGGCCAACAAGTCCCTGACCTGGTCGCGGGTGTTCTCCCTCAAGCCTGAGCCCAGCCGCTACGGGCTCCCCGCCACCCTGCGCCTCTACCTGCGCCGGGCCCTGGCCAGCTTCATGTCCGACGCCGACGGCCGCGTGCTGACCATCGGCGAGATGGCCATCCCGCTCCACATCGTCGCGACGGGCCTCACGGTGGACGCCCTCAAGCACGACCTGGGCTACTACGAGCACCTCCTGGACGACGTGGTCAAGCCTGGGATGATCTTCCGCGCCTCCGCCGTCAAGCGCCTGGGCGCGCTGGCCACGGTGTTCTCCGAGCTGACCCAGGACCAGGGCGCTCTGCGGGAGGTCGTCTTTGGGCGGGACCCTGGCACCCTGCAGGCCGATGTCATCGACGCCGCGGGCTTCTCGGCCTCCGTTCCGGGCCTGCTCCACTACGACGTCCACCGCGACGATCAGCGCATGAAGCACCTGCTGGACCAGCTCTACGCGGACTACGGGATCACGCGACTGACCGAGGGCGGCGTGGTCAACAACGTCCCCGCCCGCGTGGCCTTCCGCTCGGCCATGGAGGGGCGCCTGCAGGGGCACCGCAACACCTATGTGCTGGCCGTCGACTGCTTCCCGCCGCGCCCGAGCAGCCTCGCGCTCTACCCCGTGCAGCAGATCGCGGCGGCCAATGTCGTGCGGAACAAGCCCTACGCCAACCTCTACCTGCCTCTGGGCCGCACCCTCAGCCCGCTGAACCTGGTGCCCAAGGTCGAGGACGTCGCCCGGGCCAGCCGCTGGGCCATGGCGGCGCTGGAGCCTCACATGCCCCTGATGCTGGCGACGCTCAGCCCCTTCGCCGCGCTCCCGGACGCAGCAGACCCGGACTGAGGGCGTTACCTTGGATGGGACGTGGGTCCTGGTGTTTTGTGCTCAAGCATGGAGCGCCCGGTCCGACTCGGAGATTGACGATGCTGTTCTCGCTGCTGGCCACCCTGTTCGCGCAAGACACCGCCGATGCCAACCTGGAAGGCTGGTCCGGCAGCGTCAAGGAACAGGTCCCTGTGCGGGATGCCTCCGAGTACACCGTCGGCAGCGGCGATCACATCAGCGTCATCGTGGTCGGGGAGCCCAGCCTGAGCGGGACCGATCTGGTGGTCGCGGCGGACGGCAGCGTCAACCTGCCCATCGTGGGGCGCGTTGTGGTCAAGGACCGCACGGCGCAGGAGATCGAGGGCCAGCTCACCCGGCTGCTCGCCAAGGACTACCTGGTCGATCCCCAGGTCTCGGTGTCGGTCAGCCAGTTCAACTCCCGCCGGGTCGAGGTGCTCGGTCTGGTGGAGGACCCTGGGGTCTACCGACTTGAGGGGCCCACCACTGTGCTTCAGGTGCTCGCCATGGCGGGTGGTGTGAGCGAGGAGGCCATCACCGAGGTGCGGGTGATCCGCGGCGCACAGACCCTGGTGCTGCAGTACAAGGACCTCATCCGCCCGGGTGGGGACCAGCCCGTCATGCCCGGCGATCAGGTCTACGTCCCTGTCGCCAAGGTGGTCTACGTGCAGGGCCAGGTCGAAGACCCCGGCGCCGTGGTGTTCAGCGAGGGCATGACCCTCACCCAGGCCCTGACCCTGGCCGGCGGGCTCTCCGACACCGCCAAGGTCTCCAAGGTCTACATCCTGCGCGACGGTGAGCGCATCGAGGTGCGCCTCAAGCGCATCCTCAAGGGCAAGGAGAGTGACTACGTCCTTCGCCCCGATGATCAGGTGTTCATCGACATGAGTCACGTTTGAAGCTCGCGAGCGAGCTTCAATTTTCCTGTGGGGGCAAGGCCCCCACACCCCCTGAGCGGGTCTCCCCGAGGTAGCCCCGGCTCCGGCCAGGCATGGCCGTCGCGGGCTCCGCGGCCTGCGCGCGGGTTGTCCGCTTTCAGCCCCCGCGCCGGCCAGCGAATCCCCGGCATCTGGGGGAGCGCGCGCGCAACACCCGCTGAACGCAACGACCGCGCGCGCAACCCCCGCTGAACGCAACAAGACCCCGCTCAAGGGACCGTAGATGTCCCTCAGCGGCGGCCAGATGTTGCGTTCACCCCAACTCGCGCAGCGCCCTGTTGCGTTCACCCCAACTCGCGCAGTGCCCTGTTGCGTTCACCCCAACTCGCGCAGCGCCCTGTTGCGTTCGACCCAACTCGCGCAGCGCCCCGTTGCGTTCGACCCAACTCGCGCGGGCTCAGACGCCCCGCCTGGCCCTATCGGCCGGACGCCAGTCGCTGACCTGCTGGAAGGGGTGCACGGGCCGGGCGAACTCCAACTCGCGAGCGGCGTCGAAGTCGGTGATGCCGCCGCTGCGCACGTAGATGGACTTGCGCTTCTCCAGCAGGAAGAAGAGGTGGAAGGGGAAGAAGCTCTTCACCACCACCACGTCGGCCTTCCAGGGGCTCAGCCCCACCTCGGAGTAGAAGCTGGGCTTCATCGCGATGGCCGGCCCAGAGGTCACCACCAGGCGGGTCTTGCCGATCTCCAGGGCGACGGTGCGGCCGAAGGCGTGCCGGTCCCCCTTCCAGAGCAGGCGGCCGGTGATGTCCAGCCCCTGGTTGCGAGCGGGATCCAGGCGCCCCCCCACCTGCAGGCTCACCTCCTGGCCCAGCTCGGCCTCCCAGCACTGGTCCACCGCGACGGGGTCGCGCATGGGGATGTAGGCGAGGAGATCCTGTCCCCCCTCCAGAAAGGCTCTGAGCAGGTGGGTGCTCTCCCCAGTGGACCCAGCGGGCACCACGTCCGAGGCATCGCAGATGCACACGGTGCCGAACCTGCGCGCGATCCGAGCCTTGCGCACGCGCTCGATGGCCTGCTGCGGAGTGTCGAACTCCGGCGGCATCTCATCCTTCACCGCCCAGGCCTTCTCGGCCAGAGCCTCCGCGAGCTCTTCGGCCCTCGCTTGATCTCCATCCGTCGCGGCGTAGGTACACCAGCCAAGCTCAGGGGTGTCGTTCCACAGGTGGCACATGAACAGGCTCATCCCCAACACCCCCTGCTGCTTCTCCTGCTGACGCATCCACCGGAAGATGCTGCGCATGGGCCGCAGGAAGTCCACCGTGGCGCCGCCCCCCAGGATCATCGGGAGGGTGCGCCAGGCCGCCGTGGGCCGGATCTGACCGCGGGCCGCACGCAGCAGCTCGGTGGTGCACTGGCGGCCGATGCGGGCGTGGTCCCGGTGGGGGTTGGTTTTGTAAGCGTAGATCAGGTCTGCGGCCCCCGTCAGGGTGGGGTTCAGGCTGCCGTGCAGGTCCATCGAAACGCCCAGCGGCGCGCTCCCGATGCGCTCCTTGACCACCTGCGCGATGCGGGCGTCCGGGTTGGGCACGCCCACCGCGTTCATCGCCCCGTGCACCGACAAGAAGCAGGCGTCGACGGGGCCGGCCTTGACCAGCTTGTCCTCGAGCTCACCGAGCAGCGTATCGAAGCACTCGCGGCTCAGAGGTCCCCCCGGTATGGCCCACGCGCTCGAGAGGGGCATAAGCTCCACGTCCCCGTCGGCGAGCGCAGCCTTCACGCAGCCGGAGAGCTCGGCGTTCTTGGTGAAGCCCGGGGCCTCGTCCCCACCCGGCATGCAGGCGGCCAGCAGGGCCTCGCCAGACATGTGGATGGTGCTGTCGAAGTCCTCCAGCGTGGTGAGCACCGGCGAGAGCGCGTTGGTCTCCTGGGCGATGCGGCCGAAGGCGAGGCGGAGTTTGGCCAAGGGAGGCTCCTGGTGGACGCCAGACCATAGCCTGACCCTGGGTCATTTGCATGACCCGCCGGGCCGCGCACGCCACCCTGTTGCAGTTGTTGGTGAACACGAGGACCGGCCGGGATACCCCGCCGCCCATGCTCCTTCTGCTGATGTTCGCCTGCCCCAAGACCGGTGGCCCTCTGGACGCCGCCGATCACCGCGTGACCCCCGAGCCCGCCGCGCCGGCGGTGTGCATCTCCGCGGTGCAGGAGGCCGGCCCCATCGGCCCGGAGCTGGGGCGCTGGCAGCAGGCCGTGACCCTGCTGGAGAGCGGGGACGTCGCGGGCGCCCGCGCGCAGCTCGACCCGGGCAGCCACCCCGCCCTGCAGGCCGCCATGGTGGCCTCCTACGTGCTGGACGACGACGTCGCCGGCGCTCGCCGGGAGCTGCTGCCCCTGCTGGACGCGTGGCCCCAGGACGGCTGCCTGAACGAGACGGCCACCTGGATCTACCTGGGCCTGAACCGCATCGACCTGGCCCAGAACCACGCCCGCGCGGCCCTGACGGCCAACCCGGAGTCCACCAACGCCCACTTCCTGAGCGCCACGGTGGACCTGCAGCGCACGGACAGCGATGGCGCCGCCTCCAAGCTGCGCCAGGTGCTGCAGAAGGAGCCCGAGCACGTTGGCGCGAACCTGATGCTGGGCGCGATCTACGTGGGCAAGGGCGACAACCTGCTGGCCCTGCCGCTGCTGGAGAAGGCCCAGGCGGGCGGCGCGGACGCGAGCCAGTGGTTGGCCCCGAGCTACTACGGCGCCGGGCGCATGGCCGACTACCTGCGCATGGCGGATCAGGCCGGGTGGCCCCTGGGACCCGCCGCGGGCATCGCGGACGCGGAGGACCCCCTGGCTGCCTACAACCAGGCGCTGGGCGTGCCCGAGGGCGGCATGCTTGAGGTCAGCCTGGAGACCAGCCTGGGCACCATCCAGTGTGTGCTCTTCCACGAGCAGGCCCCCGTGACCGTGGCGAACTTCGTGGGCCTGGCCGAGGGCACCCAGCCCTGGACGCAGCCCGACGGCAGCCCTGGTGAGGGGCGCTTCTATGACGGTACCCGCTTCCACCGGGTGATCTCGGGCTTCATGATCCAGGGCGGCGACCCCCTGTCCAAGGATGACGCCAAGGCGCTCCAGTGGGGCACCGGCGGCCCCGGCTACGCGTTCCCCGATGAGCTGACCACCGCCCTGAGCTTCGACCGCCCCGGGCGCCTGGCCATGGCCAACTCAGGCCCCGGGACCAACGGCAGCCAGTTCTTTGTCATGGACGGCGCCACCCCCTACCTGGACGGCAAGCACACCATCTTCGGCCAGTGCGCGCCCGCGTCCCTGATCGCCGAGCTGGCCGCCCAGCCCACCGGCAGCGCCGACCGGCCCACCCAGCCCCTGACCCTGCACCACGTCCACGTGCAGCGGTGATCTGGGCGCTGCTGGCCTGCGCTCCGGCGCTCCAGCCCGCCCCTGAGCAGACCCGCCTGCGGGTGCTCACCTGGAACCTCCACTACGACAGCCACCAGGCGCCGGGGGTCGAAGACACGCTGCGCGCGCTGGACGCCGATCTCGTGCTGCTGCAGGAGACCAATGCCGACTGGCAGGCGCGACTGAGCGGCCTGTACCCCCACGAGCTGTGGACGCCCGGACCCAACCGGGGAGGGGGCGTGGCGGTGCTGTCCCGGCTGCCTGTTGAGCTCCTCGCCGAACACAGGGTTGTTGATGCTGTGTTCCCAGCCCAGCGCCTGGCGGTGGGGACGGGCTTTGGGGAGATCCAGGTCCTCAACCTCCACCTGCAGGCGCCATTTGCTGAGCGCGGCGGGCTGCCGGTGGGCTTCTTCACGACCAAGGCCACGCGCAAGAAGGAGGTCGCGCAGCTCCTGGAGCTGGGGGTGCCGGACCTGGCCTGCGGGGATCTGAACGCCAACGAGCGCGAGCCCTCTCTGCAGCAGTTCGAGGACCACGGGATGGTCTCCGCGCTGCCCGAGTTCGCGCCGCAGCAGCGCACCTGGCACGGCCCGGGGGAGCTGCCGATGGTCTGGCGGATCGACCACTGCATGGTGGGGCCCAGCCTCCAGGCCACCGAGGCCGACGTGCTCAAGGTGGGGCCCTCGGATCACTGGCCGCTGGTGGTGGGCCTGGCGCCTTCATAGGGCGGGACCGCCGCTCCCGGCCGCGTTAGGGGCCCGCATGGTCCTCGCACTCGGCTACTCCAACACCGCCTTCCTGCCCACCCGACCCGGACGCCTCTGCCGCGGCAGGGAGCGCTGGGTCCAGGCCTGGCCCGAAGACAACGTCCCCCAGCTCCACCGCCTGGTGCTCACCGGCGCGGCCTTCTCGGATGACTCGGCCCGCGACGCGCTGCGCGGCTTGAACCGCAGCGGCCTGCACATGGGCGAGCTGCTGCTGGAGGTGCTGCCCGGCAAGCGCCTGGTGGCCTTCAAGGAGCAGGGCGAGCTGGGCATGGTCCCGCCCGAGGTCCAGGACGACGAGCGCCTGTTCTCCGTGCCTCGCCAGGGCGGCCACTGGCGCGAGGGTTGCCAGCGCTGGCACCTGGAGATCCGCGACGCGGAGCACCTGCAGGAGCTGCTGGAGCAGGACAACATCGACGGCGTGCTGGTCCTGGAGCCCGGTCAGGAGGTCGACGAGGCGCTGGAGCGGGCGCTCTACATCCTCTGCGGCATGGGCGACGACAGCCACTTCCCCGTCAAGCGCTTCCAGCCCCTGGGCATCGTCGAGGTGCTGGAGCACGCGAGCGCTCTGGTCGCGGTCCACCTGGACAAGCACGGCCCCTCGATCGCCGTGTACACCCACGAGCCCTTGGACGTGGAGCCCCTGCTGCGGGAGCGCGCGGAGCAGGCCGGCAGCCTAGCCGTGCCTTTCGCCATCCCGCCCATGCTGGCTCGCTGGGACCGCGCGCTCCAGGAGCTGCGCGTGCAGTGGATGTCCGAGCGCGACGACGAGTTCCCGGTCCCCCCGGCCGAGGAGCCCACTCGTTGGAGCCGCCTGGGCCGCAAGCGGGTCGCGGAGCTGCAGGAGGAGTAGCGGGTTCTCCGGGGGACACCTCGGGGAGGGCCCGGCACTTCGTGCGGGCCACGGGAGCGCCGGTCCCCGGATGGCGTTCCGGGTCCGGCCTGGAGACGGCGCTTCGGCGTGGAGCGGCGTGATGACCGATACCTGACGCCTGATACCCGATACCTGACCCCCGAGGCCTGAGCCCCTTCGCGGCGACAGGCGACCGGGGACCGGCAACCGCCGATGACGTCCTGGTGGGGCGAGGCGCTGGTGGCAGCCGACTAGTGGAGGCGCCTCGGGGAGGGCCCGGCACTGCGTGCGGGCCACGGGAGCGCGGGTCCCCGGATGGCGTTCCGGGTCCGGCCTGGAGACGGCGCTTCAGAGGGGAGCGGCGTGATGACCGATACCCG
>JAZAMN010000043.1:0-138568 GCA_036229005.1 Myxococcota bacterium | reverse complement strand
GGATGACGCTTCGGTCAACCCCAAGGTCCCGCCCCACCTGGGTGTACGAGAGGTTCTCTTCCTGCACGAGGCGCACGGCCTCTCTCTTGAACTCGACGCTGTACTGCCGTCGCTTCGCCATCTTTGGCTCCTGGGTGTTTGAGGTTTACCCAGGTGGTCCAGCCTTTGGGGGGAGGGTCAGAGTGACGATTCCCCGGGGGGTGTGGGGGATACCCCCCCACAAAAAAGAGCTGAGCGGCCTCGGGCCGCTCACCCCCGGGAATCGTCCCAGTGGGGGTAATCCGAGGTGAGCTTGCGGAGGGCGAAGTGTTGCTCGATCCAGGTGATCAGCGCCGGCTCCAGGCTCAGGTCGCGCGCGTGCTCCACCCCGCTCAGATCAAAGTCCGCGCTCTCACCATCCGGCGCGTCCAGGTGCAGCGCGCGGGGCAGGTCCACCACCACCACGTCGATGGCCGTTCCGCCGTAGTGATTGCTGTAGCGGGCGCCCTTCTCGGTGGCGTACACCACGTCGTAGGCATCCTTCATGCGCCTGGCCTGCTCGACCGTCGCCTCCCAGCCCGCGGGGTCCTGCCACTGGATCTGGGTGTCCAGCCCCCAGGCGCTGTTCCGCTCGTCCAGCATCGCGGCGGTCTGGCCCACACAGACCTCGCTGTCGCACTTGGCCATCACAAAAGCGCCCCACATCAGGTAGCCCCGATGGCGGGAACGCACAGTGCTGGTCACCCAGTGCTGCGCTCCCTGAGCCTCGAGCTGGCGGAGCAGACTCTCCATCCGAGCGGCGAAGTCCGAGTCCGGCCGCGCCTGGGCCAAGGTCTCCATGAGCTCGTGGCGCTCGGTGGGGTTGGGGTAGCGGGCGCTCCACTCGGGTCCCAGCACGCTGCCATCGGGCGCTGGCTCAAAGACCGCCGGAGGCGCCGGCGTGTCCACCGAGATCTCCTTCTTGCCCCGAGGGTAGTTCCGCGGCTTGTTCTTGAACACGTCGTCCGGGTGGATCAGCGCACCCACGCTGCGCATGCGACCGGCCCCGATGTCGAAGGGCTCGCCCCGCCTGCCCGCGTCGCCGGCCACCAGCACGTCGTCGAGCAGCAGGATCAGGTCGCCCAGGTCCAAGGGCCGCTCCATGGCCTCGCGCACCACCCGCTCAAAGGGCTCGTCGGGCGCCGTGTCGGCCCAGGCGGTGAGCACCGGCCCGTTGACCTCCACCCCAGCGAGCTTCACCGTCCAGTCCCCCAGCAGCGCCCCGGCGGCCCGAAGCTGCTCCCGCTGGGAGGCCTCCGCGGGCAGCTTGTCCAGGCGCCCGTTGATCGCGATGGGGGCCAGGCCCACGCCAGGGGGCATCTCGGCCGGCGCGCTCCCCTCCTGCGCGAGGGAGAGCCCCGAGACCAGGGCGGCGGAGAGGGCCAGGAGCCAGAGGGGCTTGGAGCGTGTGTTCATGCCGCCACCCTAACCCCTCCGCGCCCGCGAAAGTCCCCGCTCGGCATGCACAATGGTGCCTCCGCCACCCTAAGAGAGCGACTCACCGGAGCTCCGATGACCCCGCTCCTGCTGGCCCTGGCTTGCACGCGCTCCCCCACCCCGCCCGACACCTCCCCGGAGACGGGAGCGGACAGCGCCCAGGACAGCGCCAGCGACACCGGGACCACGCCCGACCGTGACTACCGCCAGGGCATCACCCTCCAGTCCCAGGACACCGAGTCCTGGGGCGAGCTGGGCTACGTTCACGAGATCTGGGAGATCGGCCCCGACTTCGAGCTGCCCCTGCTCGCGCCCGACGGCGCCGCACCTCGCTTTCACCTGCTGGCCCCTCAGAGTGGCGGACAGGGCCGGCCGCTGCTGGTGGTGTTCCACGGGTCTTCGACCGACATCGACGACCAGGAGCCCGCCGGAGACTTTGGGCGCTGCACCACCGAGCACGCCTCGGAGCAGATCGACGGAATCCTCCGCGCCAGCCCCACCCTGCGCGCCGCTGTGGCCCGAGGCTGGGTGGTCGCCCTCCCCGAGAACCCCTTCTGCGACGGCTGGATCGGCCAAGGCCCCAACGACCCCGTGGACAGCGAGCACGCCGGCGCCCTCCACGCCGAGCTCAGCGTCGGGTTCGCGCGCTGGGGCCGGGACAGCCTCTCCATCGGGCCCGTGTACGCCCTCGGCTCCAGCCTGGGCGCCCCCGGAGCGACCGCGTTCGCCCTCCGACAGGAGCTCGCCGGGCTGGCCTTCGACAGCGGCGCCGGCGACTTCGTCCGCTACTACTGGGAGGAGGACTACAGCCCATTCGGCCTCGAGATCCGCCAAGCCCGCGGCGACCACACCCTGGGCGGGCCCCCCACCGCCGCCGCCGACGACGACACCCCCAGCGCCTTCTACGACAGCTACCGCGACATGAGCCTGGAGCGCGCGCTGGTCGATGGCCGCGTGGCCCTGCCCGTCTTCCACGTCTGGTCGGAGAACGACGGCGGCGCCCCCGCGGTGCAGAACCAGGACATCGCCGCCCTGTTGGCCGCCCACAGCCCCGCCCCCTGGCTCGACTACGAAGTCGCCAAGGCCACCCACACCCAGGCCCACGACCCCAGCTCCGCGTTCGTCGGCGTGGCCATGACCGAGTTCCTGAGCGGCCGCAGCGTCCAGATCCTGGAGGCGGAGTCCGGCACCGGGGCCCTCGGTCAGGTCGTCGAGGGGACCCAAGAGGTCGAGAAGCTCTCCGGCACCGGGGCCCGCCGCTCGGCCCCTGCGGATGGACCGGGCCTGCTGTGGGAGTCTTCGTCCGCAAGCGAGGTCACCCGTGGCCTGACCGTCCGCGCGAGCATCTTCCTGGACCTGACCGGCCAGAGCGACGCGGACCTGGTGACCCTCAAGCTGGTCCAGGGCGGGCAGGTGCTCGCCGAGCGCACCCTGGCCCCCGGGGCGCTGGACTACACGCTGACCGACCACGCCGCGGGCGTGGCCTGGATGGAGGCGCTCACCCTGGAGGCCGAGTCCGAAGGCGGCGCCGTCACCGTTCAGGTCTGGACGGAGGGGACCGGCGTGGTGCTGGCGGACGTGGCGGTCCTGAGCTGGTGATCGCCGGCCTCGCTCAGAAGAGCTCCAGCGTCAGCATCACCCGCGCCTCGTCAAAGTCCAGGGCGCCCAGATCCGCGCCCGCCACCTGCTCCCGGTCCGTGTAGGCGCCGCTCAGATCGATGGCGAAGCCCTGCACCGGGGCGTAGCGCAGGCCGGCCTCGCTCTGGACGCTGCGCATGCGCAGATCGCCGGGCTGCTCGACGCCCCAGCTCGCGTGCAGGTGCGGGTTGAAGCCCCGCCACCAGAGCCAGGCCTTGCCGCCCGCGCTGTGGGTGATGGCGGTGGGCGCGAGCCAGTGGTCGCCAAAGTCCCGCTCGTGGAAGCCCTGCACCGTGACCATGCGCACCGGGATCTCCAGGCGGGTGCTCCCCACCCAGCCCCGCTCCAGCGCGCCGGTGTCGGCGTTGTGGACCCAGGCCACCCCGTAGTGGCTCTCCAGGCGGCTGGCGCGCAGGCCGCCCTCGACCCGGGCCAGGGTGCCCTCGGACATGGGGGCGCCGTCGCCGGTCCACGCCAGGCGCTCTCCCGCTCCCCGCACCATGAAGCCCTCGGTGCCGCCGCCGTAGACCAGGTCCAGGGTGGCGGGCGCGCTGCGCCGCTGGCGGTCCAGGCCAGCGCCCTGCCAGCTCTCCTGGGCCAGGCCGCCGCGCAGCTCCACCCAGTGGTTGCCGCCCAGGTGGTTGAGGTGGGCCAGCGCCCGGTGCTCCGCGTGGGTGTAGGGCGCCGCGATGTCGGGCCAGGGGGTCACCCGGTTGACCTCGCGAGCGGACGCAGCGGTGAGGCCTCCGCCCGCCCCGTAGTCCAAGCGGTACAGGCTGGCGTGCCCCTCCCAGGTCCCCACCTCGTTCCGCTCAGGGGCCGATTGGTAGCGGGACAGGCGCACCTGACCGCCCAGGTCCAGGACCACGCTGCGCGGCAGGGAGGCCGTGAGGTCGGAGCGCGGGGTCAGCGCCCAGTAGGTCGACGCGTCGCTGCCGGCGCTCTGCTGGAGGGGGTTGTCGCTCCAGCCGCCCTCCGCGTAGAGCCCGGCGCTGAGGTGGCCGGGGCCCAGGTAGACGCCGTCCTCTGCCCGCCAGTACAGGTCGCGGGCGGTGCCACCGACGCCCATTCCGCCCAGGTCCAGCCCCCCGCGCGGGGACTCGAAGCTGCCGCAGCTCCAGGCGGCGCTGTAGCGCTGGTAGGCCTCGCTGTGGAGCATGGAGAGCTCCTGCTGGGCGACGCTCTGGGCGTAGCCGGACTGGTCCCGGGTGGCGGCCACGTAGCGCTCGGCGAGCTGCGCGCCCTGACGCTCCATGCGCTTGAGATCGCCGGCCAGCGGGGCGAGGCAGCGGGAGGCCCCGAGATCGCGCTGGGCGTCGGCCTGCTCCTGGAGGTCCTGGACCTCGGCGCTCCACTGGAGCACGTCGGAGACCTGGCCGTCGGACCACTGGCGGGCCGAGCGGACCCCGCTGTCAGCGAGGGCGGGAGCGGAGACGGAGAGCAGCAGGGAGAACATCATGGCGGCCAGACAACGGGAGGGAGGCCCAGTTCTTACATGAGATCGCGCCTTTGTCTGGATAGACTGCGCGCAGGAGCCGGCTTCTCATGATCAACCTCCACTTCTTTGTCCTGATGTGGCAGTCCTTCACAAGCTGCGGTCCCGAAGAATGCGAGGACCTGAGCATCCTGGTGAACACCATCCTGGAGGACCAGGAGGACGCCTGGCTGGAGCGCCGCGACGAGCGCTGGGACTGCGAGGACACCTGCGACGACGAAGAGGACGCCTGCATGGACCTGGCCAACGGCATCGGCGTGGTGATCGACACCGCCGATCCCGAGCCCCTGATCCTCCCCACCGAAGAGGAGTGCGAGGACGAGGCCAAGGAGTGCTACCGCGCCTGCCCCCAGGAGCGGGATCTGGCCGCGACCTTCGAGTACAGCTCCAGCGACTACCCCCTCTTTGACTGGACCGGCGGCCCCATCGCGCTGTTCTCGGTGCGCATCGACTACGCCAAGGGCCTGGACGACTTCTACTGGTCCATCAAGTGCGAGGACGAGACCAACTGCCTGGACGAGCCCATCTCCTTCAAGCCCCTGAACGACAACCGCACCGTCGACGCCGGTGAGCTGGAGGAGGAGGAGGCCTTCAAGTCCCTGAACGACCGCGTGGTCTACACCATCTCGGCCGGCCGCGCGGGCGACGGGAACGGCTGCGCCATCAAGAAGGAGCTTGAAGCTCCCTTTGAGTACATCCAGGGCAAGACCTACCAGTTCGACAACTGAGTGTCTCGCGCCTGGGGGGTGCCGACGGCTTAGCTTGAGCGTCAATGGCCTCGCGCGACCTCACCACCGGCTCGATCCCCAAGCACCTGCTCGCGCTGGCGGTGCCCGTGATCGGCGCCATGCTGCTGCAGTCGGTCTACGCGCTGGTCGACCTGATGTGGATCAAGCGCCTGGGGGAGCAGGCCGTCGCCGGGCTGTCGATCAACCTCCAGGTCTTCTTCATCATCCTGTCCCTGTCCCAGGTGATCTCCACGACGGCCATGGCCGACATGAGCAACCTGTGGGGCAAGGGGGAGCGCGACAAGGCCCGAGACGCCTTCGCCAGCTTCCTGGGCGTCGCCGTGGGGCTGGGCCTGCTGACCTTCGGGCTCGCGGAGCTGGGCGCCGAGGCCTACGTCCACGCCTTCACGGACGACCCCGTCGTGGGCCAGCTCGGCCTGGAGTACTTCCAGGTCAACGCCATCACCTTTGTGCTGCAGCTCCTGCTGATCGTCCTGGGCTACGGCCTGCGCGCCAGCGGGGACTTCATCACGCCGATGCTGGTGATGGTGGCCTCCGTGCTCACCAACCTGGTCCTGGATCCCCTGCTGATCTTCGGGGTCGGGGAGTGGGAGGGGATGGGGATCTCCGGGGCTGCGTGGGCCACCGTCGTGGGCCAGTCGGTGGCCTTGACCGGGTATCTGGGGCTGCTGCTCCGCGCCCGAGGACACGCTGACCAGATGTCCATCGGAAAGCCCCGCTACACCTGGGGTTTCTTCCAGCAGCTCTTGGTGCGCGGGGTCCCCGCGGGCACCCAGTACCTGCTCATGAGCGTGGTGATGGCCATGAGCCTGTGGGCCATGAAGCCCCACGGGGCGGTCTACACAGCCACCGCAGGCGGCGGCTTCCGGGTGCTCCAGCAGGCCATCCTGCCGGTGGTCGCCCTGGCCAGCGCGGCGGCCGCCATGTCGGGTCAGAACATGGGCGCCGGGCTGCCCGACCGCATCCGCACCACCTCCCGGACCACCCTGAGCTGGAGCCTGGTGTTCACCCTGCTGATGTGCGGGGCCTTCCTGCTCTTCCCCCGCTTCTTCGCCTCGCTGTTCGCCCAGCCCGAGGAGCTCGCGGTCGCCAGCCAGTACTTCCGGTGGTCGGCCCCCATGATCGTGGGCCTGGGGCTCTCGATGCCCCCCACGATGGTGCTGCAGGCCCTCAAGCAGCCCTGGACCCCGCTGTCCGCCGCGATGGGCCGGGTGGGCATCCTGGCGCTGCTGATCCTGCTCTGGCTGATCCCCGCGCAGGCGCCGCCGGAGTGGGTGTTCGGGGCGATCGCCTGGACCGCCTTTGCTGAAGGCTTGCTGGGCACCGGGCTGCTGGCCCTCAGGCTGCGAAAGCTGCCCGGCGCGCCGGCATAGGCGATAGAGTGCGCCCAACTGGAGGTCTCCGATGCTGTCCTTTGTCCTGCTGCTGACCGGCTGCTCCTGGGTCCAGGGCTGGTTCCTGGACGACTCGGCCTGCTCGGACGGCGAGTCCCAGGGGTACACCAACGGCTACAACGACGGCCACTCCGACTGCGAGTACGACGACGACGTGCCCGACGCCCAGCTCCTGGACTACCCGGACGCCTACGCCGCCAGCTCCTTTGTGAGCTGCTACCAGGAGGGCTACGCGCAGGGCTACAACGACGGCGCGGTGGCCGACGACAACACGCCGACCTCGGAGTGCGACTGAGCCCGGATGCGTCCCGCCCGCCCCGAGCTCGTGGCCGCCGTCTCCGGGGCCACTCTGCGCGGACTCGGGGCGCTGCTCGCTGAGCTGGACCAGGCCCCCAGGCTCACCCTGAGTACCGAAGACGCGGAGCTGGCCGAGGCCGCCCGCGTGGACCTGCTCCGCCACACCACCCGCCTCTCCCAGGCGCTCGCTGGCGCGCACCTGCCCCCACCCCGCCCCTCTGGCAGCGGCTCCCTGCGCCGCCGGGTGGGGAGCGCCGCCAAGCGCAGCGTGCTGGAGCGCATCCAGCCCACCCGCCACTCCGCCAGCGAGCGCTTCGTGGACGCTCTCTCGCGCGTGCCGGACACCCTGACCTCCCTGCCGGGCCGCCTGCTGTTGCGGCAGCACGGCCTGGTGGGGCCCGCGCCCTGTGGCCAGCTCCCCCTGCCCGCCCTGGGCCGCCCGGGTCCCCGGGATCCCGCTGCGCTGCTGGCTCGCCTGCGGGCGGCGGGGCTGGCTCCCCAGGGTGAATCCCCCGTCCAGGCGATCGCGCAGGCCGCCGGGCAGCTCTGGGTGCAGGGGCTGGCCGCCGCGCTGGTGGTCGGGCGCCATGCGCGGAAGCTGGAGCAGACCCCGCCGCACCTCGCCGATGCCGAGAGCTTTGGGAGGTGGGTACACGTCGGGCTCAAGCGGGGTGGGCTGGCCCATGTGACGGGCCAGGATCCCGCTCAGCTCCAGACCCAGGTGATGGCGCAGGTCCAAGCCTGGGAGGGCGGCGCGGATCCCCTGGCGGACCACCCTCTGGGGCCGGCGCTGCGGGCGGCGATCCCGCAGATGGACCTGCAGTTGGCGCTGGTCGGGCCGGTGCTGGGCCGCGCGCGCGCGATCCTGGGAGACCCCACGCTGGGCCCCTGTCAGCTCCCCCTGGGCCTGGAGGCGGGACCGCACCTGCCGGCCAGCGCGCACCTGCCCCACCTGGAGCGGCGCCTGCTGCAGCAGCTCTTGGCGACGGTGCTGGTGGCGCTGCCCCGCATCCCGATGGGCCCCCCGGACGCGGCGATCTGGAGCCTGCGCGCGCCCGACCCCTGGCTCGCGCCGGGACACTGGGCGCAGATGGGATAGAGACCCTGCCCCCTGCAGCGAGGACAGCATGGCCAAGTCGGAGCGCCACAAGCAGAAGGCCCTGGAGAAGAAGAAGAAGAAGGCCGCCGCGCGCAAGCAGGCGCGGAAGCGTCAGGTGGTGGCCGCGCGTCAGGCCGCGAACGCCGATCTGGACGTCGCGGCGCAGTGGGACTGGGCGGAGTGCTTCGCCAGCGAGACCTGGCACGAGCGAGGGGCAAAAGTGCGCACCATCGCCGTGAAGCGTCACCACACGGAAGCCAGGACCGCCGTCTTCTTTGACGTGGATCTGGCCACCGGCGAGGTCACCCGGGTCGACATCCTCAAGGGCGCGCACCCCGGCGAGGTCCAGAACGAGGTGATCCGCATCTCCACCGACAGCCCCCTGCAGGTGGTGGACCCCGGCGTGATCCTGGCGATCCTGGAGGCCGCGCAGCGCCGCGCCCAGGACACCGGCGTGACCCACCACCGCAAGCTGGAGCAGGGCCTCCAGATCTTTGGGGACCTGGACGCCGACCCGGTGCAGATCCTGACCGGCACGGAGGCCGATCCGGGGCAGGACCCCGAGCCCCAGCCCACCGGCCTGTGGGACCGCATCAAGAGCGGCCTGGGGATGTGAGCAAGCGGGTCTTCTGGCGCCCCAGCCTGCGCTGCGACCGCTGCAAGCGGGTGGCGCCGGTGGACGCGCTCAAGGCCTGGCTCTTCCAGCCCGTGGGACCGACCACGGGGCGCGGCGACGGGGGGCGCGTGCACTTTGTGTGTGGGCGCTGTCGGGCGGTCAGTCCTCGCTGACGCCAGGATCGGAGTCCTCGGTCTGAGACCCCGACCAGCCCTGGGAGTTGGGGGGCGGGAGCACGGCGCAGGCAAAGCCCTCTTCCCGACTCTGCCGGACCCGCATCAACGCGACGGTGATCTTGCGGAACTCCTGCTCGGCCTGCCCGTGGTTCCCCGCCGCCAGGGCGTCTGGGATGGCCAGGGTGCTGGCTTCGCTGACGGAGATGAGCTCGTCGACGTAGGACAGCTCGAGCTCCAGGCAGCGGCGCGCTTCGTTGACCTGGGCGTCCTGGTAGAGGGTCTCCAGCTCGCCGCGCACGTCTTTCATCTCGGCGACGGCCACGCCGGCGAAGCGGATCTTCTCCCGGGCGGTGGTGACGCCGTCCTGCTCCAGGGTTCCGCCCACGTCCTGGGCGAGCAGCGATGCGGTGAGCCAGATGAACAAGAATCCCTCCACGCCAGGGGTGACGGAAGACGCGGCTGCAGCCTTCACCCTATCCGACAGATCTGGGGGCGAGGAGTTCCGCGGGCGCCTGCGCTGGCGCTCCGGCGGGCCTGCGCAAGGGCTCCGCGGTACTCTGGGGCGGTGCAGCCCGCTGTCCTGATCCCCGCCCGGAATGAAGGCCCCCGCCTGGGCGCGGTGCTGGCCGAGCTGGAGCGCGTGCTGCCGGGCGCGCAGCGGATCGTGGTGGATGGGGACAGCCAGGACGACACGGCGCAGGTGGCGCGGGCCGCCGGGGCCCTGGTCCTGAGTCAGCGCGGCCCAGGCTACGCGCGCGCCCTGGCCACCGGCTACCGATTCCTGGCGGAGCAGGGTGTGCAGCGGGCGCTGCAGCTCGACGCGGATGGGCAGCACCCCCCAGAGGCCCTGCCGGCGCTCCTGGAGGCGCTGGAGGGCCACGATCTGGTGTTCGCGAGCCGGGCGGGCACGGACTCGGGCGGGCCTTGGGGGCGGCGGGCCGGGAACGCGGCCCTGGCCTTGATGGTCCGGGGGCGCACGGGGCTGCCGCTGCAGGACGTGATGGCGGGGATGTGGGCGAGCAACGCGCGCGCGATCCAGACCCTGGCGGCGCTGCTGGACAGCGACTGCGCGGACGCGAACATCCGCGTGGCGGCGTGGCGGGCGGGGCTGCGGCTGCGCGAGCACCCTGTGCGGATGCCCGAGCGCAGCGGCGGCGCCTCGATGCACGATGGACTGTCGGGGCTGCGGAACTTCGCCCGCAGCGTGGAGGCCCTGTGGCTGGCTTGAGGCCCGGCGTGGCGATCATCGCAGGCGGCCTGGGCACCCGGCTGCGCCCCGTGACCGGCACCGCCCCCAAGGCGCTGGCCCCCTTCGCGGGCGGGACCCTGCTCTCGCACCTGCTGGAGCGCGTGGCCCCCCTGAACCCGGCCCGGGTGGTGCTGCTGGCAGGCTACGAGGCCTCCACGCTCCGGGCTTGCGCGCCCGCTGGCGTCGAGGTCATCGCGGAGCCAAGCCCCCTGGGGACCGCCGGGGCGCTCGCGCAGCTCCCCCCCGAGCCGCGGACCTGGCTCTCCCTGAACGTCGACCACGTCTCGGACCTGGATCTGCGCGCGCTGCTGGCGGCCCACGACGGGCGCGCGACGGCCGTGACCACCACCGTGGAGCACGAGATCCCCCAGGGAGTCGTGCAGGTCCAGGCCGGACGACTGCAGAGCTGGCAGGAGCGGCCCCGGCTCTCACTCCAGGTGACCGTGGGGGCCTACGTGTTCGACCGAGCGGCGCTGGCGCAGGTGCTCCATGGGCAGCGCATGGACATGCCGGAGCTCATCAGCGCCCTGGCCCCGGTCCAGGCCTTCCACCACGGCGGGCGGTGGTTCGACGCGGGCACCCCCCAGCGCCTCGCAGCGGCCGAGGTCTGGTACCAGGCGCAGCGGAGCCCCAGCCCCGCCACCTGAGCCCTCAGACCGCGCCCAGCTCCGCCCGGAAGTCCGGGTGGGCGATGGCGCTCAGCTTGCGCCGGCGCTCCCGCAGGCTGGCTCCGTAGAGGTTCACCGCGCCGTACTCGGTGACCACCCAGTGCAGGTCCGCGCGCGGCGTCACGACGCCCGCGCCCTGGGCCAGGGTGTCGACGATGCGGCTGCTGGCGCCCCGCTGGGCGGTCGACGGGATGGCCAGGATGGGCACCCCGCCCTTGCTGCGCGAGGCGGCGCGCATGAAGTCCACCTGCCCGCCCACGCCCGAGTAGACCCGCTGGCCGATGCTGTCGGAGTTCACCTGCCCGCTCAGGTCCACGCTGATGGCCGAGTTGATGGCCACCAGCTTGTCGTTCTGGCTGGCCACCAACAGGTCGTTGGTGTGGTCGCAGGGGTGGGCCTCGATCAGGGGGTTGTCGTCCACCCAGTCGTAGAGCTCGCGGGAGCCCAGGATGAAGGTGGTGACCACCTTGCGCCGGTGCCGGGTCTTGAAGCGGCAGGTGACCACGCCGGCCTCGACGGCGTTCATCACGCCATCGGAGATCATCTCGGAGTGCACCCCCAGCTCCATGCCCTGGCGGTCACAGAGCAGCCCGATGACCGCATCCGGGATCCCGCCGATGCCGAGCTGCAGGGTGGCCCCCTGCTCGATGAGGGGCAGGATGTTCTCGGCGATGCGCTGCTCGACCTGGGTGGGGACCCGCGGGCGCAGCTCGGGCAGCGGCTCCTCGAACTCCACGATGGCGTCGACGTCGTCCACGTGCAGGAAGGTGTTGCCCAGCACCCGCGGCATGCGCCGGTTGACCTGCACGATCACCCGCTGGGCGCGCTCGGCGGCGGCCAGCGAGGCCATGACCTCGGTGCCCAGGGACATCTGGCCGTTGCGGTCCGGCGGCGAGACCATCAGCAGCGCAGCGTCCAGCCGGGGCAGCTCCCGGACCAGCCGGGGGACCTCCGAGAGGTTGCAGGGCACATAGTCGGCCTCCCCCGCGTTGACCTGGGCGCGGTCCGCGGGCCCGACGAACCAGGCCAGGTGGCGGACATGCGGGTGACCTCGGGTGACCACGGGGTCCTGCCCGAGCAAGAGCACATGCCCAAGGCAGAAGCGGTGATCCGGCCCAGCGATGCGGGCGAGCGCCCCGGCCAGGTGCCGGGGCGTGGCGGCATTCCCTCCCAGGTAGAGGAAAGCGCCGTCAGGCAGGCCCGAGAGCGCCTTGTCAGCGCCGAGCAGCTTGCTCCGATAGCGCTGCTGCCAAGGGCGCAGCTCCGTCACGGCTACTTCCCGGACTTGAAGTTGGTGTCCAGGACCACGACGTCGTCCTGGTCGGCGATGCGGACCTCGATGGGCAGCGTGGCGGGCCGGCTGTCATCGGGGGGCAGGCGGACGATGAGGGGCAGGGTCTTGGACTCGCCGCTGGAGAGCACCATGGGGAGCTCGATGATCTCCGCGCCCTCCAGGCCCTCGCCGACCACATCGATGTCGTAGGTGATGGGGGCATCGTCACCCGAGCGGTTGGCCACGTAGAGCATGTAGGTGTTCCGCACGTAGCCGTCGTCGTCGATGGTGTAGAGCGTGCCCGTGGTGCGGTTGACCGAGGCCTCGATCTGGTGGCGGCCGGCGAGCAGGGCCACGAAGATGCCGATGAGCACGGTCATGATGGCGCCGTACACCATCGTGCGGGGGCGCAGCCAGCGGACCTTCTTGCCCGCCTCCTCGGCGACCGAGGTGTAGCGGACCAGGGTCTCCTCCCCCAGCTTGTCCATGACGCCCTCGCAGGCGTCGATGCAGCGGGCGCAGGAGATGCACTCGAGCTGGTAGCCGTCGCGGATGTCGATGCCTTGGGGGCACACGGAGACGCACTTGTTGCAGGAGATGCAGGCGCCCTGGGCGTCGTTCTTGCGCTTGCCGCGGCGGCGGGGCTCACCCCGGGGCTCGTCGTACGCGATGACCCAGGACTCGTCGTCGGTCAGCGCGCCCTGGAAGCGGGCGTAGGGGCAGAGGTAGGAGCAGAACTGGTCGCGGAACCAGCCGTAGTCGGCCAGAGCGCCGGCCCCGAGCACGAAGGCGGCCGCGTAGAAGCCGGCGGAGGCCTGGAAGGTCCACAGGGTCGCCGCGTCCACAAAGAAGCTGGTCAGCGTCATGGCCAGGATGACGCTCATGATGACCCAGACGGTCCACTTGGCGATCTTGCGCCACCACCAGTCCCAGGTGCCCTTGCCCTTGCGGTCCCGGCGCATGCGCACGCCGCGCTTGCCCTCGATGAACTCCTCGATGGGGTAGACCCACTGCTCCAGGAACACCGTCTGGGGGCAGGCGTAGCCGCACCAGATGCGGCCAAAGAGGCTGGTGAACAGGAAGAGCGCGAAGCCCGACATCAGCAGGATGAGCAGGATGAACTCGTTGTCCGTGCTGGTGAACACCGCGCCGAAGATGTGGAGCTCCCGCCCGCCGATGTCCAGCATCAGCATGCGCTTCCCGCCGATCTTCACCCAGGGCATGATGAAGAAGAAGGCCTGCAGCGCCAGCATCGACCACTTGCGGATGGTCTGGAACCTGCCCTTGACCTCCATCGGGTAGATGTAGGTCCGATGCCAGCCGGGCTTGGTCTCGAAGATCGCCATGAGAGGCCTCCGCTGCCACCCGTCTGCAGGGACCGTGCCAACTCCCCTCTTGAGCCCCCCGTCAGGGTGTTTCAGATCAGGGTGGATCTGAAACAACCCATGGGCGGGATGCCACACCCGGCCTGTGGGTTCTCACACACCCAGGCGACGCCGCCCCAGCAGCAGCAGCCCCAGCCCCAAGATGAAGGCCCCGCTGTTGGCCCCCCGACCGCAGCCTCCCAGGAGAAGGGGGGCGGCCTGGACGCCGGTGTCTGGGGTCCCGGTCTCGACCACGCCGCTGTCCCCGGTCTCGCCCGTCTCCCCGCTGTCCCCGGAGTCCCCGCTGTCCCCGGAGTCCCCGCTGTCCCCGGTGTCAACGGGGTGCTCATAGGGGTGGGCGCCGATGTCCTCGACGCTGCCGTCCGGATCGGGGTCCCGAGCGGGGTCTCCAGCGTCCACCAGAGGAGAGGCTGCATCAGGGTGCAACGGAATGCTGCAGTCTGCACCGCTCGGCCAGAGTCCCAGCCCGGGGTCCTCTGCGCTGACGGTGTCCGTCGAGGGCAGGCTGGTGCCCATCGCCGGGGTCCCCACGGCGTACCAGAGGTTGTAGCCGCCGGCGAGCCCGAAGCCGACGCTGCCGAACTGGGCGTGGCTGAGCAGGCTGCCGCGCACCTTGACCGCCGACGTGGCGTCCTGGATGCCAAAGAGCAGGTCGTCGTCGTTCTCCCAGAGGCTCACGTGGTCCAGCTCCAGGCCCGCGCTGTTCTCCAGCAGGAACAGCGCGGTCCCCCCGCCGTTGTCCCGGATCTCACTGCGCGCAAAGCTCGCGGTCCCGCCGTGGAGGCTGGCGACCGTTCCGGCACCCGCTTCGAAGCCGGTGACCTGGTTGCTGCAGACCGTGGAGTGGGCCAGGGTGACCTCGCCGATGGTCTGGGCGAGCACGGCGCCCCGAGGGGCCACGTTGCCGCTGAGGTGCACCGACTCGCCGCTGAGCGCCCCGCCCTCGTTCCAGACCGCTCCCCCACTGGAGTCGGCGGTGTTCCCGGAGAGCGTGACATCGCTGAGGGTGAGCTTGGCAAAGGGCCCCATGTGGAGCGCGCCGCCGTACTCCCCGGCGGCCCCGGTGACGCTGCTGTACTGGAGGGTCACCTCCCCCATCGAGACGCTGAGCCCGCCGCCTTTGAACGCGTCGCACTCCTTGAGGGTGAGGCCGTCCAGCAGGACCTGGGGCCCGCTCGTGGAAGTGGAGTGGCCGTCGATGGCCAGGCACCCGCCCTTGTCGTCGCTCTCCCTGCCCCCTCGGCCCCCGGTGAGGCTGAGGTCCGTGAGGCTCACGCTGGTGGTGGGCCGACCGACGACCTCCACCCGCGCGCCAGGCCCGCTCGCGGTCGCGGTGTCCACGACGTAGGTCTCGCCGTGGCTCCCCCCGGGCTGGCGGCCGATGTACATGAACGCGTCGCCATCGAGGAGCTCGACGTCGGCGACAAGGTCACTGACCTCCACTTCGCTGTCGAAGAGGTAGACTCCGAGCTCGGTGCTCTCGCTCAGGTGCAGGCCCTCCAGCGCCACGAGCGAAGACTGCACCACCCACACGTTGGCGTCATAGGAGCTCGCCCCGACGCGCAGGTTGGAGAGGGTGACCTTGGCACTGGCCATCACCGTGATACCGCCCACATCGGCCAGCTCGGTGCCGGCCGACTGGATGGTGACGCCGCTCACGCCCCAGATCTCGCAGCTATCGCTGGCGTCCGTGGCGTCGGCTTCGACCACGCGTCCCGGCTCGATGAACAGCACGTCGCCATCCGAGAGCGCTGCGCATGCGGCCGCCAGGGACTCCGTCGGCCCCACGGTCGTCGCCCAAGCGGCGCTGGCCATCAAAAGCAGCATAGCTCCTCCATCTTCAGAGTGCACAGCCACAGGGCATGCCGCAAGTGGGGGCTTTCATCAACCCCGGCGACGCCGGCCCAGGAGCAGGCCCAGCCCCAGCACCAGGGCCGCACTCCCGCCCGCCGCGCTGCGCCCACAGCCCCCCATCAGCGTGACGGTGGAGGCCTGGACGGCAGGCTCGCCCGTCTCGGGGCTCCCGGTCTCTCCGGTCTCCAGGTGCCCTGTCTCGCCGCCTGTCTCTCCGGTCTCCAGGCCGGTCTCGCCGCTGTCTCCGCTGTCCTCGGGCGTCTCGCCCAGGTAGTGGGCCCCGATGTCCTCGGGGGTGTCACCGTCTGGATCCGCCCGTTCACTGTCACCAGCATCCACGAGCGGTGAGCCCGGTTGCAGGTACAGCAGGGTCTCGCAGTCCCCTCCCGCCGGCCAGAGGCCCATGCCCGGGTCCGTCACGCCCTCGGTGTGGTCGCCGATCCAAAGGTCGCCGCTCGGGTTCGGATCGGCGACGTCGAACCAGTAGTTGTAGCCGCCCACGGGAACCTCCGTCGCGTAGCCCTCGTCCAGGTTGGCGATGAGGCTGGAGCGGATGGTGGCGCTGCTGCTGCCCGGGTCGACAAGGCTCTCCGCGTCGTTGTCCCAGACGCTCAGGTGGTCCACGTCCAGAGCGCCCGTGACGAAGAAGAGCGTGCGGTAGTTGACGCCGGCGGTGTTCCCGCGCACCTCGACCCGTGTGAGGTCGACCGGTGTCGTAGCGTCTGCTGTGACCGTGACCGCCGCCCCGAACTGACCGGTCAGCGCGCTGGCGTCGTTGCCGCAGAGGCTGCCCCCGTTCAGGGTTACTGGGCCCCAAGTCCTGATGCCGCCGCCCACGTTGTGCCAGATCTCGACGTCCTGGCCCTCGAGGCTCCCGCCCCGCTCGCCCGCGATCCCGCCCCCCGGGGTGCCGGTATTCCCGGCCACGCGCACGTTTGTGGCCTTGAGGGTGGAGTCCCCAAAGTAGATCCCGCCGCCCGTGCCCGCGGCCGAGCTCGACTGGAAGGTGCTGTTCTCGATCTCGTAGGTCCCGCTGGCCAGGAAGGCCGCGCCGCCGTCCGCGCCCGAGCTGCACACGCTGAGGTCCACATCCTTGAGGGTGACCGGCTGCGAGCTCCCGTTCGCGTCCAGCGACAGGCAGCCGCCGTCATCGTCGCTCTGGGCGCCATCCAGGCTGATCCCCTCCAGCTCGACCGTGCCGGTCCCCTGGGTCGTGGCGTAGATCCGCGCCCACAGCCCAGAGGCCTGCACGTCCCGGATCACCAGCAGGTCGCCGGCGTCGTTCGGCGTGGCCCCCACCTGCACCAGGTTCGCCCCCGCGCGGCCCTGTTGGGTGGTCTGGAGGCCATCGATGGTCACGGCCTCGGCGCCTGTCAGGAGGATCCCGTGCGAATACGCAGCGCTCAGGCTGAGATCCAGCAGCTCCAGCTCGGAGCAGTCGGATCCCTGCAGGTTGGTCCGCTGCGTGTTCAGGCCGAGCTCCAGGTCCTTGACCGTGACCCCGCTCACCCCGCTCAGGATCATCCCGGAGACCTGGGCCGGGGTGCCGTCCACGCTGCTCACGACGCGCACATCGCTGACGTTGGTCAGCTCGCACTGGGTGTGTGTCCCGGCCGTCGGGTCCACGTAGATGTTGACCGTCTCGGTGTAGCTCTCCCCGGCCAGGCCCGAGCACACGGCGCCCAGCTCGCCATCGGCGGGCACCTGGATGTCCAGGGCGAAGGACAGCGAACTCAACAGCAGCGTCATCGGCGGGCCCTCCAGGTCTTGAGGATCCCCGCCGGGTTCGGCTCCCCCGCCGCGTAGCCCGCGCTGCGCCGCACGACACTCGCCAGAGGCGCCAGCGCCCCGATCCGGAGCTCCCCCAGCGTCCCCCCGAGCCGTCCCTGCCGCAGGTAGCTCGCGGCCAGGTGCAGGTGCGCAACGGCGTGCAGGCCCGGGCTGTTCTGTAGGCGGAGGTGGGCAGCGGTCGCGTGGTCAAAGGCCAGCTCTCCCTCACCTTCTCGCAGCGCGGCCCTGCAACGCGACAGGGACTCCCGGGCGCAGGCGAGGTCATCGGGTCGGGGACGGCTGCGCGCCAGCCTGCGGCGGAGAGACATGCCCACAGGTTAGCCGACGCCGGTGCAGACCCACCTCTCGCGATTCCAGGCCCTGGACGCCTTCCTGGCCCAGCACCGGCCGCTCTGGGAGCCCCGGCCCTTTCACGGCGAGGACCCGTGGAGGACCCAGCACCCCGAGCTCCACGCCTGGCTGGCGGCGCGGGGCGCCGCCTGGGTACGCACCTGGGAGGAAGCGGCCGGGCAAGCCCCCGACGCCCCGCCGCTGCTGCGCGGGCTCAGTGATCAGGCCCAGGCGCTCTGCGAGCTGCCCGACTGCGGGGGCGCCCCGGTGGAGGCCCGGGCGCGCTGGATGCGGGGGGTGGGTGGCCGCAAGCAGGAGCAGATCCTGGCCTTCTCGGGGGCGGTGCTGCCCCACCTGCCGGGCGATGAGGTCGCCGACTGGTGCGCGGGCAAGGCGCACCTGGGTCGCACGCTGTCGCTGCTGGCCGCCGAGCGCGGGCGGACGCTCAGGGTCCAGAGCTACGAGCTGCAGGCCCCCCTGTGCGCAGAGGCCGAGCGGGTCGCGGGCATCCTGGAGGTCCCGCTCCGCGCGCACAGCGTGGACGTGCTGGCGGAGCGGCCCAGCCTGTCCTCGGCGGCGAGCCTGATCGCGCTGCATGCGTGCGGGTTCCTCACGGACCGGGCGGTGGAAGAGGCCAGCGCGCAGGGGCTCCCCAGCCTCTTCTTCTCCCCCTGCTGCCACCACAAGCGGCCGGACAAGCGCTACACGCTGCGCTCGTCGCAGGCGCGGGCCTTGAGTCGACTGGGCGCGCTGGAGGAGCCGGCGCTGCGCCTGAGCACCGCCCAGCAGGTGGTCGGCGGGGAGCGGGTGCGCCGGGTACGCGAGAACAAGATGGTCTACCGGCTGGCCTACCAGATGCTTATCCCAGGGACCTTCCGGGCGACCCCGGAGAGCTGGGTGCTGCTGCCCTTCTCGGAGTGGGCGGCGCGGCTCGCCGAGCGCGAAGGGCACAGCCTGCCGGATCCCTTGCCGCCGGGGCTGCTGGAGCGCGCCGAGGCGCTGATGTGGCGCCGGCGGGCCCTGGGCGTGGTGCGCGCCCCCTTCCGGCGGCCTCTGGAGCTGTGGATGACCCTGGACCGGGTGCTCTGGCTGGAGGAGCTGGGCTTTCAGGTGACCCTGGGCACCTTCTGCGCGCCGCAGATGAGCCCGCGCAACCTGCTGGTGCAGGCGCGGCGCCGGGGGGTGTAGTCTGCGGGCATGCTCCTGCTGATCGCCATCGCCTGTTCTTCGCCCGAGCCCCAAACCCCGGCAGCGCCCGCGCAGACGCCCGTCGAGGTCGTGGACCCCGCCCCGGAGCCCGCCGAGAAGCCGGCCACCTCCGCCGAGGAAGAGGCCGCCGACGCCGCCCGAGCCAAGGCGATCCACAACCACTGCCTGCACCTGGAGCACTGCGGCTGCAGCGAGGACCAGGGGCTGGAGCAGTGCAAGGGGGCAGCGAGCATGACGACACTGCCTGCGTCCGTCTACGAGTGCACGTCCGCGATTCCCTGCAAGGAGCTGTGCGCGGTGGGTGTGTCCGGCACGGCGGACAAGGGGACGACGGCGTGCGTTGTGCCCTACATCCAGTCGCAGGTGCCGGGTGGTCCCTCGCAGGGGCCGGCGCTCAAGGGGCGGCGCTCCACCAAGAAGGCGGTGGAGTAGCGCAACCCGGGGTGAGTGCACCGTTGGCGTGCTCAACCGGGGGTGAGTGCACCATGGGCGTGCTCAACCGTTGGTGAGTGCACCACGGGCGTCCTCAACCAGGGGTGAGTGCACCGTTGGCGTGCTCAACCGGGGGTGAGTGCACCATCTCGGGCCAACATCGCGGCCTCAGAGGCCCGACCGGCCGGGTTTTTGGTGCATTCGGTCGGGGTTTCGCAGGCGGCTGGTGCATTCGGTCGGGGTTGCGCAGGCGACGGGTGCATTCGGTCGGGGTTGCGCAGGCGACTGGTGCATTCGGTCGGGGTTGCGCGCCGGATCGTCCCACTCACCCCGGTTTGCGCGTCAGAAGTTCTGCCCGAGCACCACGCCGAGCTGCGGACCGGCTTCCAGCCCCGCGCTCGCGGACAGGGGCACGCCGACGGTCATCCCGCAGGTCCAGGGGATGGCGCCAAGTCCGTCCATGGTGAGCAGCACGGCGCCGCGCGCCCCGATGGCCTCGTATTGGCCGCCAAGCGCAGAGATCTGGCCAGCGTCAACCAGGGAGGCGTGGTGGACCACCCCCGCTTCAAGGCCGCCGGTGAGCTGCACCTCGTCAAGCCAGTAGAGCCAGAGCAGGGGCACGCTGAGGTTCTTGGCGGCCAGGACCCGGAGCTCGGCGGCGGCGACGGCCCGCGACTGCCCGACGACCCGGCCGGGGGGGACCGAGAGCATGGGGCCGCCCAGGGAGAGCAGGCGGTGCTGGACCTGGCCGGTGGTGACGCCGCCGCTGAGGGTGCCGGCCAGGACGATCCGGGGGTGGGGCGCCCAGAGCTGCATGGCGCTGAGCTGCGTGCCCACCCAGCGGTGGCCGCTCTCGGGGACGACGCCACCGTCGATGCTGGCGCGCAGGCGGTGGCCATGGAGGGGGAAGCGCCAGTCCACGCGGGTGTCCCAGCTCAGGGTAAGGCCGGACTCCAGGGTGTAGCGGCCGTCGACGCGGGCGCGGTAGGCCGGGGAGAGCCAGGCGCCGCCGGTCCACAAATAGGCGTAGCCGGCGCGCGTCCGCCGGTCGGTCAGAGGGCCAAAGTAGCGCGCGTAGCCCCCCTGGAGGCGCAGGCGGTCCTGGGCGCCGATGCTGGCCGACCCGGTGTAGAGGTTGCGCGTGTCATAGCGCCGCCGAAAGCGCAGGTTTGCCGAGCCGTACAGAATCCCCTGACTGAGGTCGTAGGCGGTGGGCGCGGCGGTCCCCACGACGGTCCAGCCACCCGGCCAGCGCTCGCCCGAGCGGTCTGTCTGCTGGAGGTGTCCGTCGGGGTCCAGGCGCACCGCGTCGGGCCGCGCCTGCAGGGGGATCCACGCGCTGTCCGGCCCGGGCTGGGTCTGCCAGGTCTGGAGCTGCCCGTCGATGCTGATCGGGACGGACTCGGCGGGGGCGTTCTCGGCGGTGAGGCGCTCCAGGGCCACCCCCCACTGCTCGCCATCCTGGCGCACGTCCATCACCAGATCCTGCTCCGGCCAGGGCCCCAGCCAGGGGCTCAGGGAGGCGCGGATCTCGGCGACCTCGGAGTCCTGGGCCAACCACTCCTGCACCCAGGCCCAGGCGGTGCCCGCCCCCTCTCGATCATCGACCTTGACGGCAAGGACACCAGGATCCAGCTCGCCCGAGTAGAGCTCAGACAGGTCGTCGCGGAGGGGGTCGCCGGGGTGCACCTCGTCAAAGAGCTCGGCGTGGAAGGGCACCCGCCCGCTGTAGAGCAGCATGTCCACCAGCGGCAGGAAGGCGGCGAAGCGCAGGACCTGATCGGCGCTGGCGCTCTGGAGCTCGCTCTCCAGGGTGGGGACACGGGCGGCAGCGTAGAGGCCCCGCAGCAGGCGCAGAGGGTGGTCCAGGCTGGCGGCCAGCAGCCCCTCGAGCACGGCCTGGTTGTGGAAGCGCCACAGCGCCTCGGGGGTCCGCCACGCGGCGTCGCTCAGGTAGAGCACGCCCGGTCCCGTGCGCACCAGGCGGCGGTACTGGGGCGCCTCCACGACCACGGTGGGGCGGGCATCCGCGGGCATCAGCGCAGCAAGAGCGACCAGGGCAGCGTCCCGACGGGGCCGGCGAGGTCCATCGGCGAGCAGCCAGAGCCCGGGAGTCAGCTCCTCCAGGCGCCCCTTGGCGAGCACCGCGATGGACAGGCGCTCGGCCGGGCCCTCCCAGCGCAGGGTCCCCTCCCCCGCCTGACCGTTGAGCACGCCGACCGTGCCCGGGGGCAGCTCCAAAGTGACCGTCCAGTCGTGGATGTCGAGGGGCTGGCCCTCCTCCGCGGGGAGCGGCTGCGGATACCACCCGCCGTTCCCCCAGAGCCCCCGCCCGCGCTCCCAGCCCAGCGCGCCGTAGCGATGTGGCAGGCGGGTCTGGAAGGTGGTGACGGTGTCCTCGCTGGCAAAGACCAGCTCTCCGTCGTCTTGTGCACCCGGGTAGGTCCGGCGGTGGACCAGGTCGTCCTGAGGGCCCGGGAGCCGCTCCAAAGCCGAATCCAGCGCCAGCCCAGGGGGATGGAGGAGCTGGCCGCTCAGCCCCCGGAGATCGGGGTCCACCGTCGCGCTCAGCTCAAGCTGCGCACCCAGCGCCACCCCGGCCCAAGCGAGGGGCGTCAGTATGTGAAGCCCAGGCCCAGGTTGATGGTGGGCATGGTCTGGGGGGTCCAGGCGGTGCCCGCGCGGAAGTGGAAGCCGCGGTTGACCAGCATGAAGCCGCCGTGCACCTGGAGCTGGCGCCACTGGGGGTCGCTGGCGTCGTAGACCTCGGAGCCGGTGAAGCCCGAGACCGGGCGCAGGCCCAGATCAGCGCTCTGCTCGTCGCTGAGGCGGGGCTGGCCGTGCATGATGAGCTGGCCGACGCCGGCGAAGGGCGCGAAGCGGGCGTTGTTGATGCCCTGGAGCGCGCCGAAGGGCAGGCTGTAGGAGATGGTGCCGGACCAGTCGAGCACGCCCAGCTCCAGCTCGTTGTTGCCGACGTAGCCGCTGTAGCCGACCTGGAAGGCCAGATCGGGGGCGTTGTGGTAGCCCTCCAGCGGGGTCAGGCGCGCGTAGCCACCCACGGCGGTCTGGCGGGACATGCCCACCCAGCCCAGGTTGGCGCCCACGTCCAGGCTGGGGAGCAGGCCCTTGCGGACCATGATCCAGGGGACCAGCAGCACGTCCCCGGGGTCGCCGTCGGCGTCCACCCGCTCCCAGGGCGCGTACTCGCCGATCTCGTCGGTGGCGGCGCTGTGGAAGCCGATGGTGGTCATCACGCCGACCTCGAAGCCGTCGGGGCCCAGGGACTCCGCGGCGTACATGGGCTTGTTGGCGATGGCCACGCCGAGCTCACGGAGCACCGTGTCGTAGGCGTCGCGGTTGTCGGCCGGGTCCAGGACGGGGGTGTCGCCCTTGGTCGCCAGGTTGCTGAGCGTGACGTCGTCAGGCCAGGCGGCGAGGGCGGAGGTGGCGAGGAGCAGGAGCATGACGGCAGTCTACACCCTTTCGGGGTCGGCGAGGAGGGGGCCCCGGCACACGACAACCTGGGCCCACCTCCCCGCCTTGGGATGCCCCCCCACACCGCAGCACGGGGGAGCGCAAGCGAGGACCTACTGGAGCTCGGGGCGGGCCGCAGCGGTGCTGCTGCTGGCCTTCTTGGTGCCGCTGCCGAAGCCGTTGACGCCCGCGGTCGCGGAGACGTCGATGTCGTCGCCGTCGGGCCCCGAGATGGAGACCCCGTAGGTCTGTCCGGCCGCGTCGACCACGACCTTGCTGCCCTTGGCGTTGCCCCAGACGGCGCTCAGATCCGCCGCGCTGTCGCCGCCGTTGTTCGGGTAGGCGCCGGTGAAGTCCAGGTCCCAGGACAGGCGCTCCTCCAGGTCCTCCATGGACAGGAAGGGGGTGTCGCCGGAGAAGGAGAGCCCGAGCACGAGCTGGCTGCTCTCCTCGTCCCAGTGCAGGGCCCACTTGTGGGGCTCCGCGTTGACGAACTCCTCGCCGTAGGGGGACTCGTAGTCGTAGACCTTGCCCTCCTGGACGTCCGCGAGGTCCAGGACCAGCTCGTAGGTCTCGCTGTCCAGCTCACCGGTCTCATCCCAGACGGTCACGCCCAGCTCGACCTCGTAGCCGCCCTCCTGCTCCGCGAAGGCGAAGGGATCCTCCTCCATCTCCTGGGTGGCCTCGACGACGATGCGGTCCGCGACGAACTCGGGGGTCTGGGAGGCCAGGCGCGTCCCGTCTGCGTCCTGGATGACCACCTTCTGGCCGCCGGCCAGGAAGGCCTCGTAGCTCAGCGAGGCCTCGCTGCTCCAGCTCAGGCGGGTGGTGACGCGGATGGCCGGCGACTCCTTCTTGGTGGTGTCCTTCACCTTGAGGTAGCTGATGGAGCCCGCCAGATCGGCGCCGTCCGCCGGCAGGAAGACCGAGCCCGACTCGAGCTCCTTGCCGCCGTCATCGTAGAGCGTGATGTCGGTCTGGTAGCGCCCGCCGCCGATGTCCGCGCCCAGGTCGGCCTTGTAGACCAGCGTGCTGCCGTCCAGCTCGGCGGTGACCTCCTTCTCGTAGGCGTCCGCGCTGCCCGACAGGGACACAAGCTGGATGTCCACGGAGTCGATGTTCTCCTTGTCCCAGCTCTCGAACTCGAAGTCCACCTGCACCAGGCTGGGGTCCACGCCGGGCTCGGCGTCCTCGCCCACGTAGGCCGTCGCGTCGGTCACGCTGACCACGCCCGCGCCGCCCTCGAACTCAAAGAAGCCCTCGCCGCTCACGCCGTCGAGCAGGTCCACGCTCACGCTGATGGACTCCCCGATCGCTGCCCCCGAGGCCGCCCGGCGGGTGATCAGGAAGGCGTAGCCGGGGCTGTCCTCCAGCTCCGCGTTCGCGTAGAGCAGCATCTCCGCGCTGGTGAGCACCGTGCCCTTGCTGGGGGCGCTCAGGGTCTGGGTGTCCACGCTCCCGCTGCTGTCGTCCAGGGGCTGGAACGCCAGCTCGACCGAGGCCGGCAGGCTCTCCCCGCTCCCCGTCTCCACCCGCAGCACCGACTTGTACAGGCCGTTGTTGCGCTGCTTGATTCGGGTCTTGCGGATGTTCGCGGCCTGGGCCTGGCCGCGGTCGACGGACAGCCCCGCCTCTTGCGCGATGGGGGTCGCGGCGCTGGCGAGCAGGGCGAGGCCCATCAGGGTCGCGGTGTTGCGGAGGATGCGGTTCATGGGAGCTCCTGTGGTCTTGGAGTCCCAGAATTAGGCCCGCAGTCGCGCAGGCGAACCCTGCGCCAATCTCTCAGGGAGCTCCGATGCGCCCTGGGGGCGGACTCAGCCCTCCTTGGACTCCCGGGCCTTCGCGGCCTCCTCGGCCCGGATCTTCGCGATCTTGTCCGCGTCGAAGCCGCCGTCCTCGTCGTCGTTGATCCAGGCGTAGTCGACCTGGGCGCCGTCCACCTCGGCAAAGCGGGGGCGCCAGCCGGGCTTGCGGGTCCACAGGAAGGCCCCGCCCCACATGGTGGCTGCCTCGGCGGCGATGAAGCCCAGGGCGCCGGAGAGCACGGCCTGCGCGGTGCCGCCGAGCTGGTTGGAGAGCAGCAGGGCCTGGAAGGCCTCGCGGGCGCCCTCACCCGCGATGGTCGGCGAGAAGAGGGTGGCCAGGATCTGGATGGTGGACCCGAAGGTGATGGGCCAGAACTTGGCGGTGGTCACCCCGATGGCCAGCGCGGTGAAGAAGTACACGGCCGCGGTGGTGAAGTGGGTGATGAACTTCATGAACAGGGCCGAGAAGAGCAGCCCGGCCTGGCCCTTGTAGGCGCCCACGGAGTTGGTGAAGTCCGAGAGCATGCCCAGGACCTTGTCGCTCACCTTCTTGAGGGGCGGGATGAAGCCCACGATGCCGCCGGCGATCTTCTCGATGATGCGCATGATGCCGACGATGAACACCGGCCAGACCAGGCCGATGATGACCACCAGGCACACACCGCCGGCCACGCTGCCGATGATGGCGGCCAGGATGGGGGCCTTGTCGTCCGCCACGTCGACCAGCACCTGGTAGCCAAAGGGCAGGGTCAGGACCATCCCCAGGAACAGGCCGGCCACGCCGATGAACTTCTCCAGCGCCTTGGCGGTGATGACCCGCGCCCACTGGTTGGAGTAGCGCCCGGCCTCATACAGGGTGTAGCCGTCCAGGCCGATGGTGCTGGGCAGGAAGGTGCCGATGAAGCGCCCGATCAGGAAGGCCGTCATGATCTTGGACCAGAAGGGGTAGCGCACCCCCTGGCCCTTGAGCAGCAGGTTCCAGGCGAAGGCGGAGGAGATGACGCCGACGAACTTCACGACCATCGCGACCACGGCGAAGGTGAAGAAGGTGGTGGCGTCCACCTGGGTGATGTACTCGGAGATCGCGTCGTAGATCGGCAGCTCTTCGCCGCTCTCGCCCACGGGGATGGGGTGCCGCAGCAGCGCCATGCAGCCCACGATGGTGAAGAGGATCTTCGCCACCATGTCGATGCGCTTGCGGGTGTCCGCGCCGATCTTGCGGCGGCCCAGGAAGTAGGTGACGCCAGCCACCAGCAGCGAGGCCAGGGCGACCATGCCCAGGTGGCCGGTCCAGGCGTACCAGGTGACCGCAGCGAACGCAGCGGCAGCGAGTCCAATCAGCGCAAAGCCCATGAGGGAGATCTCCAGCAGCCCGCAGCACTAACCGGAGCGCCGGCGGGGGCGGGCCGGGAGTTTTTGTGCAGCCGCCCCCAAGGCCCCTGCACAGACGCCCTGTGGAGCTCCCCGGGGCTACCCGCAGACGCGCTCGGTGTGGAGCCCCTCGTTGTTGTCGTCCGAGCACTCCGCGAGCCCGCCGACCGGCTGAACCCGCAGGACCAAGGCCCGGATGTCCAGCCCCCCGGGCGCGAACTCCAGGGTCTGGGTCGCCCCCCAGGTGCCCATGTCCAGGCTCAGCTCCACCTCCTCGGTGTGCAGGGACTGCTGGCCATCCGGCGTCACCACCAGCAGCTCCAGCGCGATGGCGCCCTCAAAGTCCCAGCGCCCCTGGTTGCCCACGCGGTAGCTCAGGGTCACCCGGTCGTCGGCGCACTCCTCACAGAGGTTCTGGACCTCGGCGACCAGGTCCGCGAGCTCACCGCCCTGCCCGGCCACCTCGTCGCCTGAGCGGAAGGTGTTGTAGCTGAGCCAGTTGGTGTCCGGGTTGCTGACCACCTTCCCGTCGTCGTCGATGTGCGTGACGCTGTAGGTGTGCTGGTTCCACACCGGCCGCGCGGCCTGCCAGGAGTCCTCGGAGTCCCCGATGACCGTCACGCCGGTCTCCGTCCCCGAGTAGGCGCCGGAGCTGTAGATGATCTCCGCGTGCCCGTCGTTGTCCACGTCCGCGATGACCGGGTACTCGCTGCAGGTCGCGCTGCTGTGCCGGGTCTCCTCCATCTTGGGCTCGCCGTTCGCGCCCGAGAAGACCCACACGCTGTTTTCATCCGCGTACACGACCTCGGCCGCGCCGTCCCCCTCGAAGTCGAACACCGAGCTCCCGGTGAACCCCGAGGAGTAGTCCTGCGTGCTGCGCGTCCAGCGCACGGTCCCGTCGCCCTCGACCATCTTGTAGACGCCGTTGCCGGCCACCCCGATCTCCGGCTCCCCGTCGTTGTCGAAGTCCGCGACCGTGGGCGGCCCGATGGTGCTGCCCGTCAGCCCCGGCTTGCTCCAGAGCACCGAGCCGTCGTCATCCTGCAGGCGCAGCGTCCCCTGGTCCGCGACCACGATCTCGCCCTTGTCGTCGCCATCGAAGTTCGCGACCGCCACGAAGCCATCGCTCTGCCCGTTGTACCAGACGATGCTGCCGTCGAGCCGGTAGAGCGCGTTGCCCGTGACCACCTCCAGCGAGCCGTCCCCGTCGATGTCCGCAGCCACGCCCATGGAGGCCGCGTAGGGGTGTCCTGAGCCGGTTCCATAGCCACCGCGGCTCCTCATGCTTCCGTCCCAACCGTTGAGCACCGTGTTGCCCAGCACCACCTCGATCTCCCCGTTCCCGTCGAGGTCATAGAGTCCAATGGCACCACACACCAGGCTGCGTCCCGTCGGCATCTGGGTGCTCGTCCACTCCACCGCCCCCGTCGCCCCATCCAGCGCCCGCACCGAGACGCCGCCGCCCACAACCACCTCGGGCAGCCCGTCCCCGTCCACGTCTCCGATGGCCGGACTCGCCGGCTCTGAGCCGGCACCGGGCACGTTCCAGAGCGGCGTCCCGTCCGCGCCGCTGAGCGCCCATGTCACCCCAACTGCGTTGGACACGACCACGTCCGGGATGTCCTCGTGGTCGACCACACCGTCCCCGTTGTCGTCTGTCAGGTTCGCCACTGCGGGGGTGGTGTAGGTGTCTCCGGGGGCCGTCGAGCTCCACTCGATCACCGGCGTCCAGCCCCCGATCTCCGGCTCCGGCACGCACTCCTCCACCATCTCGAGGGCCTGGACCGGGGTCCCCTCGAAGCCGCAGGGGTCGGTCACCACGCTGGTGTCGCGGCCGCCGGAGTTGTCGTTCTCCCCCGTCAGGTTGTAGTCGGAGCAGCCAAGCATCAGCGCGATCAGCACCACGGGGTCACCTTGTCGATGTGCCCCTGTATCCACCGAGACCGGCGGATGCGTCAAGCAGAGAGCGCCTGCAACGCTCTGCGATCCCCGTGTACCCTCTCCCCACATGACGACCATTCTGCTGCTGCTGGGGACCGGCTGCGCGCCAACCTACACCGACCAGTACACCGCCATGGAGGCGGTCTGTCACTGGGACGACTACACCGCAGAGGTCGACGCGGAGGCCCCCTGGGCGGTCTGGTACCCCACCATGGACTACGCCGCCTTTCCCTCCGAAGAGTGCGTCGACCACCTGCTGGCGGACCTCGGCACGGACGTGGATGCTTTCATCGCGGCGGATGGGGTCGATGTGTACCAGGGGGTGAATGAGACGGGAGGCACCTACCGGTACACACGCCTGGGCGGCTTGCTCTCGGGAGTACGCGCACTTGTCCTGGCCGACTACGGGGAGGTCGACGAGCACACGGAGGGCCAGTTTCTCTCGGAGACCTACTTGGCAACCATGCGGGAGGTCTCGAGGGACACGGATCAGCCCGAGGCCAGAGCTGCGCACTACAACTACCTGACCTCCATGGTCTGGGAGACCATTCCACCCCGAGTGGACGGAGATGTGCCCTTCGAAGCGAAATACGAGCGCGGCACACAGACACTGGTCTGGGCGACGGCCTCGGAGAGGCCAGCAAGGGCCGCAGGCATCTTGCTGCATGAACCAATCCACAGCGCAGAGGAAGCGAATCACGTCCCCTGCACGCACCCCACCGCCTACACTCCGGACCCAGCGGGGAACTACTGCGACGAAGATCTGGAGGGCGCCTTTGGCTTCTCCGTCGCCGGACTTGAGGTGCTTGTTCGCTCAAGCTGCCACTCCAACGAGTTCCGCTACGCCGCCTGGCTTGCCCTGAGAATGGTGAACAACCACAGCGCGAAGGACGGGTTGACCCCACAGGCCCTCGAAGGCTTGGACATCGTCTTTCCGGACGAGTTCATTGACTGCGGGGACGGCTGAGACGCTCTGAGCAGCAGGCGTACCCACACCTCACAGATCACCAACCAGAGGCCGTGCTTCCAATGTACCCTCCCCTCAAATGACCACCGCTCTGCTGCTGCTGGGGACCGGCTGCGCGCCCACCTACACCGACCAATACACCGCCATGGAGGCGGTCTGTCACTGGGACGACTACACCGCGGAGATCGACGCGGAGGCCCCCTGGGCGGTCTGGTACCCCACCATGGACTACGCCGCCTTCCCGTCCGAGGAGTGCGTCGACCACCTGCTGGCGGACCTCGGGACGGACGTGGATGCCTTCATCGCCGCGGATGGGGTCGATGTGTACCAGGGGGTGAATGAGACGGGTCGGAGCTACCAGTACACGCGGTTGGGCGGGATGCTGGCTGGGCTGCGCGCACTGCTCACCCGGGAATACGGCGACGTCCAAGACCACGCCGGGGGGCTGCTCGTCTCCGGGCAGTACACGGACGCCATGCTGGAGGTCGTGCGCGATACCGACCTCTCCCAGGCCAGAGCGGCGCACTACAACTACCTGACGTCCTGGATCCAGTACACCCGCCCGGTTCCTCTGGAAGAAGACGCCGATCTGCAGGCCGACTACAACCGGGACCTCATGCGCCTCACGCTCTGGGCCCCGAACCAAGGGCAAGGCCTGAATGCTGCGCTGCTGATGCACGAAGCCCGCCACAGCGAGCCCACTGCCAGCCACACAGCGTGCGGCCACGAGAGCGCCTACACGTCAGACCACCCCCTTGGATGTGATGAGACCTACGAGGGAGGGAGCATCGGCTTTTCGATCTCAGCCATGGCTGTGACCCTCAGCGCCGCATGTCAGCCCGAGGTCTGGCGGGAAGCAGGCTGGAGCAACCTGCGCCAAGTCAACGAGGCCAACGGGCCCGAAACCATGCTCCCCGAGTGGGAGGCGGACCTGGATGCTGTGTTCTTGGAGGGTGTTCCGAGCTGCCAGCCGACGCACCCCACATGACCACCATTCTGCTGCTGCTGGGGACCGGCTGCGCGCCAACCTACACCGACCAATACACCGCCATGGAGGCGGTGTGTCACTGGGACGACTACACCGCAGCGATCGACGCGGAGACCCCGGGCGCGATCTGGTACCCCACAGGGGACCGCCCCGCCTTCCCCTCCGAGGACTGCCTGGACCACATCAGCGTGGACCTGGGGATCGACATGGACGCCTTCGTCGCCATGGACGAGCTGGACCCCTACGAGAGCGTGAACAGCGCGGGACGCGGCTACACAAGTCAAAGGTTGGGCATGCTCCTGGCGGGCCTGCGCCTGCTGCTCCTCTACGACCTGGGCCGGGTAGACGCCTTGGAGCCTTCACCACTCATCGCAGACGCGTACCTTGAAGTGGTGGAACAGGCGGCTTTCGAGACCGATCTGCAGTCCCTTCGCGCCACCAACTACAACTACCTGACTTCGCTTGTGAACCATGTCGAGCCGGTGGTCCTCACCGAGAACACATCGGCCTACGCCAGGTTCGAGCGAGCCACCGGGACCCTCTACCTCGGGCTGCGCTCACCCACCCCGACCGAGGCGCTCTCCGTCTTGCTGCATGAGCCGGCCCATGTGGAGACCTTCAGGGACCACGTCGACTGCACGCACCACTCGGAGCTGGTCCCAGAGAGCGGAGGCTGCGACGAGCGATTTGACGGCGCATACGCCTTCTCCGTGTCGGGTCTGTTGACGGTCTCAGGCCAGAGCTGTCGGCCAGACCGCTTCCGCTCTGCAGCGTGGTCCGCCCTCCGCCGCGTGAACGAAGCCAACGATCTCGAGGAGATGAACCCAGCCTGGAGACAGGATTGGGACCAGGCTTTTCCCAACGAGAGCTGGACCTGCATCGAGTAGAGCGCGCGAGCCACCGCCTCAACGCGGCGCGGACACCGCCGGATTCACCGTCTCCCCGTCGAACTCCGCCAGGCGGGTGATGGCCTCGGACCACAGGGCGGTCTGATTGAGGGGGACCAGGGTGCCGGTGGGCGCGATGTGGACGCGCAGGTGGGTGACGGCGGGGCCGCTGCCCTCGGCGATCTGCAGCAGGGTCAGGATGGCCGCGGCGTCCTGCTTGCAGCGCTTGGTGTAGTCCTGGGCGAGCAGCACACGACACTGGGCCTCGGCGGGGGCCATCTGGGCAGCGCTCAGGGCATCGGTCAGGGCCCCGCAGCGCACGGCCAGAGGCTCCAGCTCCCGGGCCAGGATGGCGGACCGCTCGCTGGGGGTGGCGGCGATCTCGGCCTGGACCCGCGCGCCCAGCTCCGGATGGGGGAGCTCGGGCGGCGGCAGCGGGTCCGCGTGGGCGGCCAAGAGCTCCCAGTCGGTGCGCCCGACGCTGCGGAGGGCAGTGAGCACAGGCCCCACCTCCATCAGGGTCAGGCCTCGGTCGATGGCCAGGAGCACGCGCTGACCACCGGGTGCCTCGCCGGCGCCCAGAGTCATTCCACCCGCTCCGCGCTCCCCCCGGTCGATGAGGTGAGAGCGCAGTTGCTCCGCGTTGTCCATCCGCTCCCCATCCAGCCAAATCCCGTCCTTCCCCACCGCCACCAGGGGCGAGAACTCCGCCGGCCGGTCCCAGCCGCCCTTGACGGGCGCGAGCTCCAGCTCAGGGGGCAAGAGGCTGGTGGGCACCGTCAGGTTGCAGGAGTGAAACGCCAGGTACGAGGCGTCCTCTTGCGAGATCTTTGGAGTGTGGGTGCAGGCGAGGACAAGCTGAAGCAGGAACATGGCCGCACTCTACTCCGCCCGGTCCTGCTGCCGCAGCCTGGCGTTGTGGCCGTTGCGCCGGAGGGTGTGGGCGCTGAGCGCCGGGGCGCTGTCGGCCGCGCTCGGTCCCTGGGTGAACACGAACTCGGCGGTGCACAGGTCCCAGCTCCACGCGCTGTCCTGCAGGTCCGCCCACCCCAGCACCCCGTCGGGCGACTGCTCGCCCAGGGTCCCCGTTCCGGAGCGGTCGCTCTTGCTGCTGCTCGGGTAGGGCCAGGCCCAGAGGCTGCCCAGGCTGCCGTCCACGAGCTGCAGGCGCACCGGCTGCTCGCCGCGCCCCCAGAGGCGGCTGTGGTGGAAGGCCGAGTCCACCATCAAGCGCAGGGTCTCTCCCTGGGGATCCCGCAGCGACACCAGCGCCTTGTCCGCCAAGGGCGCGTGGCAGTGTCCGCGCCGCTCTCCGCAGAGCTGCCCGCCTTGGTAGGTGACCTGGTCGCCCAGGGCAAAGAAGAAGTCCTTGCCACCCCAGGCGTCGACCAGTCCGCCCCAGGCGGAGTCCAGCTCGTGAACCGGCGCTTCGAGCTGCCGCCAGGGGTCCACCACGAGCGCCCCCCGCCCCCACCCAAAGCGCAGGCGCCGCTGCCGCCGCAGCCGCCGAACGCTGCTCCCCCACAGGCTGTAGCGCTTCTCGCGGCCGGTCCAGTGATCCTCCAGCCAGGGCGCCCCGTGGTCAAAGACCTTGAGGTTCTCCGCCCCCGTCTCCAGCGCGAGCACCATCACCCCGTCGTCGTGCTCCAGGCGCACCTGGCCGGCGCCGTCGTGGGGCGTGACCGCCACGCAGGTCTGGGGCGGGGGCGCCCCGCAGGCCACCAGCAGCATCAGACCCAAGCCCCCCATCTGTCCCTCCACGTGCGCCCCAGCCTACCCCAACACCCCGTCCACATCCGCCTCCCAGTAGGGATTCCGCGCGGCCGCCCGGCGCGCGTTGGCCAGGGTGTCCCCCTGGAAGGCATAGACCTTGAGGGCCTCCAGAGCGGGCTTTGCGACCGGCCTGTCCTCGCTGGCGAGCAGGTCCAGCAGCCAGTCGCGGGCGGCCTCGGAGCGGAGCAGGCCGGCGGCCGTGAGGGCGGCGGGCGCGTGGTGGTGGGCCAAGGCGTGCTGCAGCAGCGAGAGCCCCTCCTCCTCCCGGCTCTCCCCGATGGCCAGGAGGAGCTCGGGGAGCAGCGGGTGCTCGATCTGCAGGGCCTGCCGCGCCCAGTCCAGTCCGGCGGCGGCGTCCAGGGCGAGCATGCTGCGCAGCGCCGAGAAGGCCAGGCCGGGTGAGAGGCCCCGGGGCGGTCGCTTGGGGTGTCCCAGGGCCAGGTGAAGCAGGGCCAGGCCGTGGGGGTGGCCGTAGATGCCGATGCAGCGGGCGGCCTCTTCCTGCACGCGCTCGCTCTCGTCCAGCAGCGCCTGGGAGAGGAGGATGAGGAGGTCGCTGGGCCCCAGCCGGGTCAGGCTCCACACCGCCTGGGATCGGAGGCCCGCGGCCGTGTCTTGCGCACCGCCCCACGCGGGCTCACGCTGGATGGTGGACACGGCCTTCATGAACAGGGACTCGTCGGCGCAGCCGAGGACATCGAGGGCCTGAACGCAGGCGAGCTGGCCGGTGCACCCGGGGTCCAGCTTGGCGCCCTTGGCGTTCAGGCGCCGGAAGGCGGCGCGCAGCGGACTCGAAGCCGATGTCCTCGCGCTCGCGGATGATGTCGGCGGCCGCGCCCACCACGTGGCCCGAGCGGTGGGCCAGGTGCTTGCGCAGCAGATCTTCACCCCCCTCGACCTGACCCCGGAGAGGCCGGAGCTGGTCCAGGGCCTCCTTGACCCCATCGCGGCGCGCCACTCAGCCGCCCACGCGGGTCATGACGCCCTCGAAGGGGGTGCCGCCCTGGATCAAGGCGTTGTGGCCCTCGATCTTGTTCAGGACCATGGCCCGGATGGTGGACTCCAGCTCCGGGTCGCTGGCTCCGCCGCGCAGGATGTCGCGCAGGCTGGGGGTGCCGTCGTCGCTCAGGCAGGTGCGCAGGTGCCCGTTGGCCATCAGGCGCAGGCGGTTGCAGTCGCCGCAGAACTTCTTGGAGAGCGGCGAGATGAAGCCCACCTTGAGGCCGCTCTCGGCGACGCGCCACATGCGGGCGGGGCCCCGGCCGACGCGGGTCTGCTCCTGGGGCTCCAGGGTGTAGACGGCGCTCAGGCGCTTGCGCAGGTCGGCGCTGCGCACGGAGAGGTGCCAGCGGGCCTCGAAGGGCATGTACTCGATGAAGCGCAGCTCGTAGTGGTCGGGATGGCGGCCAAAGAACTCGACCAGGTCGTAGAGCTCGTCGTCGTTCTCGTCCTCCAGGATCACGCAGTTGATCTTGATGGGGCCCAGGCCGACCTGGCGGCAGGCCTCCAGGCCCGCGAGCACCTTGTCCAGCTTGCCGCCGCGGGTGAGGGCCGCGAAGCGCTCGGGCTGAAGGCTGTCCAGGCTGACGTTGAGGCGCGTGAGCCCAGACTCCTTGAGCAGAGGCGCGAGCTGGGCGAGGCGGTGGCCGTTGGTGGTCATGGCCAGGTCTTCGATGCCGTCGATGGCGCCGAGCTCGGAGATGAGGAACTCGATGTTCCGGCGCAGCATGGGCTCGCCGCCGGTCAGCCGCACGCTGCGCACGCCCATGGAGGCGAACACGCGGACCAGGCGAGCGATCTCCTCATAGGTGAGGAGCTCGTCGCGGTCCATCCAGTCCAGGCCCTCGTGGGGCATGCAGTAGACGCAGCGGTAGTTGCAGCGGTCGGTCACCGACACACGCAGGTAGGTGTGCTGGCGACCGAAGCGGTCCACCAGAGGCGCCATCAGATGGAGACCTGGTCGGCGACCGCCTCCGCGAGGGCCTTGAAGGGCGCGCCGATCTCACCGGCCAGAGCGGCTGGGCTGCCGTCGTCACCGCGCTTGGCGATCTCGGGGTTGAGGGGGACCTGCCCCAGCAAGGGGACGTCCAGCTCCTTGGCCAGGCGCTCACCGCCGCCCTGCCCGAAGGGGTAGACGCGCTGTCCGCCGGCCTCCAGGTAGGACATGTTCTCGATGACGCCCATGACCGGCACGTTGAGCTTGCGGAACATCTCGACGCCGCGGCGCGCGTCCAGCAGGGCGACCTCTTGCGGGGTGGTCACGATGATGGAGGCCGAGATGGGGACGTTCTGGACCATGGTGAGCTGGGTGTCGCCGGTGCCCGGGGGCAGGTCGACGATCAGGTAGTCCAGGGGGGCCCAGGCCACGTCCTGCAGGAACTGGCGGATGACGCCCATGACCATGGGGCCGCGCCAGATGATGGGCTCGGTCTCGTCGACCATGAAGCCGATGGACATGACCTTGGTGCCGTAGGCCATCAGGGGCAGGATCTTCTTGCCGGGGCCGGCCACGGGGCGGCCGTTGACCTGCAGCATCAGGGGCACGCTGGGGCCGTAGATGTCGGCGTCCAGGATGCCCACCAGGTAGCCCATGTCGGCCAGGGCCACGGCCAGGTTGGTGGAGACGGTGGACTTGCCCACGCCGCCCTTGCCGCTGGCCACGGCGATGATGTGCTTGACGCCCTGGAGGGGCTGGAGGGTGACGGGGCCACCGTGGGCCTGCATGCCGGGGCCGCTCATGCCGCGCACGGGGTCCTTCTTGGGGGCCTGGTCCCCGCCCATCTTGAGCTTGGCCTGACCGCCGCCGCGGCGCACGCCCGCGACCATCATGGAGATCTCCAGCTCGCCGTCAAAGCCCTGCCCCTGGATGTTGGACTTGAGGGACTCGGTGATCAGCTTGCGGTCCTCGCGGCTGTGCTCCTTCTGGAAGTGCAGCTCGAAGCTCAGCTTGTTGCCGGCGTAGGCGGGCTTCTGGATCATGCCCGCCAGGTACACGCTGCGGTTGGACAGGGGGTCACGCACCCGCGTGGCCGCGGGCTCCAGGATGGACAAGGGGTCAGTCACTTTACGAGCATCCAAGTGTTGAATCGGTAACCGTCCAGCTCGTAGAGCCCGCTGGACGTGAAGCTGGAAGGCCAGGGCTTTCCGTACTTGAGGGGGTAATACACCGACTTCTGCTTGGAGTCCGAGCGGTAGTGCAGGGTCTCCGTGTCGGAGTGGGTGAAGGCCACCCAGTAGGTCTCCCCCGGCTCCAGCTCGAGCTGCTCCTGGGTGAGCAGGATGTTCTCGCCTTCGACCAGGGTCACGGTGTCGGTGGTGGTCAGCAGCTCGCGGGGGCCGTCGTTGGTGTCCGAATAGAGGGCCATCTTGAGCTCGCCGTTCGCGCTGCTGGTGTAGAGCACCAGCGCCACCAGGGTTGCGTCCTTGTAGACGGTCACGGGGACCATCATCACCCGCCCGGCCTCGACCTTCTGGCCCTTCTGCAGGGTGGTCATGCCCAGCGCCGTGGGCTCCACCGCGGTGCCGAACGCGCTGCCCGCGGGCCCCAGATCCCAGCCATCGTCGGCCTGCATCGAGCAGGTCCAGGTCTCGGCCAGGTCGGTGTCGGCTGCCGGGAGGGTGTCCCCGGGCCACACGGTGTCGGTGGCGCCCAGGGCGTCCTTGAAGTCGTCGGGGTAGCTCAGGCCATCGCCCACCCACACGGTCCAGTAGCTCAGCTCCTGACCGTCCACGTCGGTGGCGGCCTTGGTGACCTCGCAGACGGCCGGCTCCACCCCCGCTGCGATGCGCTCCGGCGACATCGCGACCCCCGGGGTGCCCGGGAGGTGGTTCTCGATCTGGACCTTGGCGACCCCCACCTCTCCCTCTTCGATCCCGTCCTCAAAGAAGACCTCGACCTCCCAGATCTCGCCGCCGCTCAGCGCGGAGGCCGGCACGGTGGCGGTCTGGTAGGCGCTCAGCTCGCCGTCGCGGTACCAGCGGTAGCCGGGGGTGAGCGCGTCCCCGTCGGGGTCCACGCCCTCGGAGAGCAGCTCGACGCTCAGGGCCTCGCTGTCGGTGGGCTCGGCGGGGAGCACCTGGAACTCGGGCTCCAGAGGCCGCTGGTTGCGCTTGAGCTGCGCGCTGGTGGTGGCCTCCAGGCCGTCGGGGTCGATGGCCTTGAGGGTCAGGGTGTGCCAGCCCAGGCTCATCTCGGGCGCGCGCAGGCTGACCAGCCCGTTCTTGGCGGTGCTGGTGGCCAGCAGGCCGTCCACGTCGGACCACCACTCCACCGTGAGCTCGTCGGGCGTCTGGCGGTCGGTCGCGGTGCCCGAGACCTGCACGGACTGGTCCTGGGCGAACACCAGGGTCTCCCCCTCGATGAACACGATGGGGTGCTCGTCTGTGAGGGGCTGCCCCGTGTCGTCCACCGGGGGTGGGTCGCTGTCGGGGACCTCGTCGGGGGTGCAGGCGAGTGCGGCGAGAAGGTGGAACATCGTCATCTTTGACTCCAGGTGAGCATCAGCGAGGCCAGCGCGGAGCTCGGTGCCCCCTGCGGCTGGACCCTGTGGCCGTCCCAGCGGCTGACCTGCTGTCCGTCCAGGACCCAGATCGCGTCGCTGTCGACCGCGAAGAGCCGTCCATCCCCCGGGTAGTCGCTGCCGGTGACCTCGGTGGAGGTCCGGCCCATGCGCCCGGTGCTGTGGAGGAGCCCGCCCCCGCGGCGGCAGAGGCCGACCTTGGCGGGGAGGCGGTGGAGGGCGACGATCTCGCCCAGGGGTTCGCCGGGGCCGACCAGCAGCACCTTGGCGTTCTCCCGGCGCAGATCGGGCCAGCCGTAGGCGGCGTAGCGCTCATCGCCGAGCTGCACCACCCCGACCTCGCCGGCGGAGTTGAGCACGTCCATGATGGGGGCAGAGGACGCGAGCGCAGGCGGTGGGCCCACCCGCTTGTCGCGCTGCAGAACCCCTCCCCTCTCCGCCAGAGCGATCTGCCAGGACGGGAGCGGGGTCTCGGGGGCCTCTTCAGCGGCCATCGGCTGGACCTGCAGGCCCTCCTGAGCGGGCGCAGCGGGGGTGCGGGCTGCGCGCAGCTCTCCCAGGATGGAGACGGCGGCCCGAACGGGGTCCTGGTCCTGGGCGACCTTGCCCTGCGCCTGTACGGCGATCTCCGCGGCCCCCAGGGCCTTGAGCGCCTTGGCCGCGAGGGCCTCGTCGACCACCAGAACGCGCAGATCCGCCATCACAGCCTCCAGACAGCCACTCTATCCCGGAGGCGGCCGGTTGAGGTTCACAAGCCAGGGCGGCGGAAGCTCAACGCGGGCGGCGCCGTCGGAGAGGGGCATCACCGGGCCCTGTGCCTCCAGCAGGGCGCGGGCCTTGGGCAGGCTGCGGCGGTCCAGGTGGGCCAGCAGAGGGTGGACCCGCTCGCCGTCAAAAGCCACCGCAGGGGCGGGGGTCGCGCGCAGGCGGACGAGGGCGGCCAGGGGGAGCTGGGGCAGGTCGCAGGGGACGAGCAGGACCTCGGGGAAGGCCTCCAGAGCGGTCACGACCCCGGCCAGGGGGTGGCGCGGCAGCTCGGGATCCTCGACCAGCAGGGTCAGGCCCAGGTCACCGAGCCCGCGGTCTCGCACGGAGAGGACGACGGGCAGGCCCAGCTCCTGGAGGAGGCGCGCCGTCCGCAGCGCCATGGGCTGGCCCATCACCGGGAAACGGGCCTTGTCCGAGCCGAATCGAGACGAGCGCCCGCCAGCGAGGACAACCGCCTGCACTCAGCACCCGTGGTCGTGCAGCGGGTCGTGGTCCCAGGGGTACTGGGGGTCCTCGGCGCGGCCCCAGTCGGGGCGGATGAGCTGCACCAGGAGCTCGGCGCCCTCGGGCTGGTCCCCGGCGTCCGGTGGCAGCAGGGTGAGGCCGTCGGCCAGCACCATGGTCATCAGCACGCCGGAGGACTGGGTGGCGGTCGGGGTGGCCAGCCAGCGCTGCCCATCCCGGCGCAACATCACCCGGGACAGGTGGGCGCGGCCGGGCTTCTTGCGCAGGGGGTGCGTGAGGGTCGCGGGGACCACGGGGAGGTAGGGCTTGGGGTCGCCCAGGGACTGGCGGATCACCGGCCGGACGAACTGGAGGAAGTTCACCATGCAGGAGACCGGGTTGCCGGGGAGGCCGAAGAAGGGCACGCCCTCCAGGTCCCCGAAGGCCAGGGGCTTGCCGGGCTTGATGGCGACCTTCCAGAAGTCCACGCCGCCCATGACGTCCTTGACGTGGTCGAAGTCGCCCACGCTGACGCCGCCGGTGGTCAGGATCAGGTCGCAGCGCAGGCAGCGCTGGAGGGCGTCGCGCAGGCCCTGGGGGTCATCGGGGGCGATGCCGCAGTGCACCGGCTCGGCGCCGGCCTGGCGGACCAGGCCTATGAGCGCGAGGGTGTTGGAGCCGTAGATCTGGCCAGCGGTCTTGGGGAAGCCGGGGGGCACGACCTCGTCGCCGGTGGAGAGGATGGCGACGCGGGGCTTCTGCGCGACCAGCACGCTGGGGATGCCCAGGCTGGAGATCAGGGCGACCGCCGCGGGGGTGAGCACGGTGCCGGGCTCGAGCACCCGCTGGCCCTTGCGCACGTCGCCGCCCAGGGGGCGCACGTTCTGGCCGGGGCTGGGCCGCTCATGCAGGGTCACGGATCGCATGTCCTCGCTGGTGGACGTCCGCTCGACCATGATGACCGTGTCAGCACCGCGGGGAATCGGTGCACCCGTCATGATCCGGGCGCAGGTCCCCTCGACCACCTCGTTCTTGGGGACCGCCCCGGCGGCGATGGTCTCGAGCACGCGCAGGGTGACGCCGCTCTGCTGTACGTCGCAGGCGCGGACCGCGTAGCCATCCATGGCCGAGTTGTCCCAGGGGGGGACGTTCAGGGGGCTGACGATGGGCTCGGCCAGCACGCGATCGAACGCGAGGTCCAGGGAGACGCGCTCGGCGAGCACGGGGAGGGTGGCCTGCAGGCAACGCGCCAACGCGGCCTTGGCCGAGAGCATGTCAGCCACGCTTGATCCGCAGGGTCTGGCCCGGGTAGATGGTGGAGCTGCTCAGGTCGTTCCAGGAGCGCAGGTCGCTCACGGAGCAGCCGTTGCGCTCGGCGATGAGGCCCAGGGAGTCGCCGGCGCGCACCTGGTATTCGACCCACTGGTGGGAGGCGCCGTAGAGCTTGAGGACCTGGCCGGGCTCGATGTGGGAGGCGTCCTTGAGGCCGTTCCACTCCATGATCTGGGCGGTCGTGACGCCAAAGTCCGAGGCGATGACGGACAGGGAGTCGCCGCGCTTGACGGTGTAGCTCAGCTTCTGGGTGGCCTGGGGGCTGCCGCCCAGCACGGTGAGCTTCTGGCCGACCTCGATGTGGTCGGCGTTGCCCAGGTCGTTGTCGGCGACGAGCTGCTCGATGCTGACGCCGTAGGCGGTGGCGATGGCGGCCAGGGTCTCGCCGCTGCGCACGGTGTGGGTGGTGCGGGTGGCGGCCTTGGCGGGCGCGCTGGCGGGGGTGTCCGCGCTGCCGGTTGGGGCGGCGCCGCTGACGGGGACCACCAGCTCCAGGCCCGGGTAGATGTGGTTGGGGTCCCGGATCTTGTTGAGGCGGACGAGCTCTTCGACCGGGACGCCGTAGTGCTTGGAGATGCTGCCCAGAGACTCGCCCTTGCGCACCTTGTGGCGCTGGTAGGCGACCTGATCGGGCTCGGGCTGGGCGGCGAGGGCGGCCACGAAGGCGCCGTGGGTGCCCCGGGGGAGGCGGACCTCGGTCTTGCCCTTGGGCGGGGTGGCCCCGCGGAGCAGCGCGGGGTTCAGGGACTCGATGGTGTCGGCGTCGGTCCCGGCCAGACGGGCCAGGTGGGCCACGGTGTAGCTGCCCTCGACCACGGCGGTGTCGTAGGCGATGGGCGCCTTGAGGTCCAGATCCGTGAAGCCGTAGCGCTCGGGGTGCTTGCCCAGGATGGCTGCGGCCAGGATCTTGGGCACGTAGTTGCGCGTCTCGACGGCCAGGGTCTCCTGCTCGGCGACCACCCAGAAGTTCCGGGTGTTGTGCTTGCGGCAGGCGGCGTTCACGCGCCCGGGGCCGGCGTTGTAGGAGGCCCAGGCCAGGTACCAGTCGCCCTGCATCTTGTAGAGGTCGTCCAGGTACTTGGCGGCGGCGACGGTGGACTTGGCGGGGTCGGTGCGCTCGTCGACCCAGTAGTCGATGCGCAGGCCGTAGGCGCGCCCCGTGGGGGTCATGAACTGCCAGAGGCCCACCGCGCTGGCGTAGCTGCGGGCGGTGTTGGAGAACCCGGACTCCACCATGGACACGTAGAGCAGGTCCCGGGGCAGCCCGGCGGCCTCGAGCTGGGCGTGGATCATGCTCTCGTAGCGGGCCCGGCGCTCCAGGTAGCGGTGGAAGTGCGCGCGCCCCCGGCCGGTGAAGTAGCGCATCCACTTCTCGACCATGGGGTTGACCACGACGGGGATGTCGAACTCCGCGGGGACCACCTTGGCCAGGTGCAGCGGGTCGTCCTCCAGGGCCTTGACGGGGTCCAGGTAGATCCCCCACTCGACCTCGCGGCCGACGCCGCCGGTGCCCAGGAAGCGCTCCTCGTCAAAGCGCTCTTCGGCCAGCTCCAGGGTGGCCTGCTCGGCCGTCTCCGAGAGCTGTACCCCGGACTCCTGCTCGATCTCCGACCAGATGCTCCCCTCTTTCGAGGTGGAGGTCGGGGGCTCAGCGGCGAGGCCCGCGGCCGCGCACAAGAGGATCCAGGTCTTCACAGCGTCGCTGTCTATCGCGCCTGCAACGTCAAGGGCAAGGGGCAGCTTGAGCGGGTTAGTCGCAGGCCCATGGCCCAAGTGGTGATCGCCAGCGCAGACGACACGCTCCTGGAGGAGGTGGAGGGACAGCTCCGCCGCGCCGGGCGCCCCTACTCCCGCGCCGCGAGCTGGACCCAGCTCCTGGCCGCCATCTGCCAGCCCGAGCTCAAGCTGGCCCTGGTCGACAGCCGCCTGCCCGAGCTGGATCCCGGCCTCCTCTCGGCCATCGCGCGCTCCGTGGAGCACCGCCCCAAGCTCCGGACGGTGGGCCCCGATCTGGACGGCCTCAAGGCCGCCGGCAACCTCCCCCTGCTGCTCACCCGCCTGCAGACCGGCCGCGTGGAGCGCGGGGACCTGGGCCGCGAGATCCGCCTGCTGGGCCTGGGCAAGGACACCACCGACACGTTGGCCGCCGCCGCCACCGGGGGGCTCCCGGTCCTGATCGCCGCGGAGCGCGGGTCCGGCAAGAAGCGCCTGGCCGAGCGCATCCACCAGCTCTCCGGCCGCCCCGGGGAGTTCCTGGTCGCCCCCAAGGGCCAGCTCACCGGGCCCCTGACCGGCCCCCCCGGCACCGTCTACGTCACCGCCGCCGAGCTGCTCACCGACGCCGCCCTGGAGCAGCTCGCCCAGGAGGCCGAAGACGCCGGCTGGGGTCTGGTCGCCTCCTCACGCCGCCCCCGCCCCCGCGCGCTCCTGACCTGGCGCCACCTGCCCATGCTCCCCCTGCGCGAGCGCCAGCCCGAGCTCCGCCGCCTGGCCCTGCTCTACCTGGAGCGCCACCGCCGCCGCATGCGCCTGCCTCGCCGCCGCTTCGACCGCGCGCTCTGGGCCCTGATCCGCCGCCACCGCTGGACCCGGAACGCCCAGGAGCTGGAGGCCTTCATCATCCAGGCCCTGGCCGCGACCGAGGGCCCGGTGATCGCCGCCGCCGCCCTGCCCCCGCCCGTGCTCAGCCTGGTCCAGCCCCAGGCCGACGAGTCCATGATCATCCAGGCCGAGGGCTTCGAGGAGCTCGTCGAGCAGCGCCTGCGCCCCATGGTCGAGCAGCTCGATCCCAGCACCGGCCTGGGCCTCTACCAGCTCGTGGTCAACACCACCGAGCGCGCCCTGATCCGCCTGGCCCTCTCCCGCACCGGAGGCAACCAGAAGGCCGCCGCGCGCCTGCTGGGCGTGGCCCGCAACACCCTGCACACCAAGGCCGTCCGTCTGGGCCTGAGGAAGGACTGAGTGAAGGGCCTCTACGGCATGGCCGACGCCAGCTTCGGCGACCCCGTCGCCCTGGGCACCCTGCTCCTGGAGGTCCCCCTCTGCGCCCTCCAGCTCCGCGCCAAGGACTGGCCCACCGAGCGCGTCGCCCAGGCCCTGCGCACCCTCCATCCCCTGTGCGTCCGCGCCGGCGTCCCCCTGATCGTCAACGACCACGCCGAGCTCGCTGCCCTGGCCGATGGCCTGCACCTGGGCCAGGACGACGGCCCCTTCCCCCCCGACTGCGGCCTGCGCGGGCGCAGCACCCACGACCTGCTTCAGCTCCAGAGGGCCCAGGAGGAGGGGGTGGACTACGTGGGCTTTGGGCCCGTGTTCTCCACCGCCACAAAGCGCAGCGCGGGCCACGGAAAGGGACTGGATCGCGTCGCCGAGGTCACCCTGGCCGCGACCGTGCCGGTGGTCGCCATCGGGGGCATCACCCGGGCCCGCCTGCCAGAGCTGCGCGCGACCGGGGTGGACGCCTGGGCCGTGATCTCCGACATCCTGGCCGCCGCCGACCCCCTCTCAGCCGCCCGGGCGCTCGCCCAGCCATGACCGGGCCTTGAGCCAGGTCTCCCGCACCTCGCTCGCGGGATCCGAGTCCGCGACGATGCCGCAGCCCACGTGGAGCAAGGTGGTGTGGTCGAGCGCCTGGAGCACCCGGATCGCGACCGAGAACTCAGCGTCCCCGCCGTCCAGGAAGGCCCCGATGGCCCCCGTATAGGCCCCGCGCGGCGTGGACTCCAGGGCGTGAATGGTGGCCATGGCCTGGACCTTGGGCGCCCCGGTGATCGAGGCCGGCGGGAAGCTCGCGTCCATCAGATCCAGCGCGTCGCGCCCGGGGGCCAGCCGCCCCTCCACCTGCTGCTCGGCGTGGAGCAGGGTCGGCAGCGCGAAGATCCGCCGGGGGGACACCTGGACGCTGCCCGGCGTGCAGACGCGGCCCAGGTCGTTGCGCATCAGGTCGACGATCATGGTGAGCTCGGCGCGCTCCTTGGGGTCGGACTCCAGCGCGGCCTCGCAGCCCAGAGGGGCCGTGCCCTTGATCGGTCGTGTGTGCACCCGCCCCGACTCCAGCCGCCAGAAGAGCTCGGGCGAGTCGGAGATCAGCGCGCCCCCCGGAACCTGGAGGAACGCGCCGTGGGGGGCCAGCGGGTGGGCAGCGAGCAGGGCGGCCAGCAGGCGCTCCGGACGCTCGGTGGGGGCCAGCTCCAGTCGCCGGGACAGGTTGACCTGGTAGTGGTCCCCGGCGGCGATGCGCTCCAGGATCTCCCGCACCCCGGCCGCGTACTCGGCGTCTGGCGGCGCGTGGACCAGCTCGGGGGGGAGAGGTGCGGTGGGGGTCTGCAGGTCCAATGCCTGGATCACCGCCTGGGCCTGGGAGACCCACCCGGGCTCGCCCACCAGCACCCACCCATCGGCGAGGCGCTGGAGTCCGCCCGGGTAGCGCCGGAACACCCCATCCCCCAGCGAGGCCCCCTCTCTGGGATCGGGCATGCGCTCGCAGAAGCGGCCCGCCTCGTAGCCCAGGAAGCCCACGCAGCCCCCCGCGAAGGCCACACCCTGGGGCGCCGGATCCGGGCGGAGGAGCGCGCGCACGGCGTCCTGCCAACCGGGCGCGACCTGGACCTCTGCGGTGGCCCCGAAGCAGAGCACAACGCGCCCCCCCAGCCGAAGGGCGCACAGGTCCGAGACCTGCCCAGCCAAAGCGGAGATCAGCGCGCCGGGGCTCGCGGCGAGGTCCAGTTGTCGGGAGGCGATCACGCGGCTGGACTATCATTGGCGCGCACACTCTGGAGCTGCCGAGTTGCCCAAAGCCCACGTCCTGCTCTTTGACGACGACCCCTCCTGGTGCCGAGGCATGCGGACCGCTCTGCTGGCCCAGGGGTTCTCCGTCGCTGCGAGCCCCGACCTGGAGTCCGCCCGCCAGTCCAGCCGCGCGCGCCCGCCAAACGTCCTGGTCACCAACGTGGAGCTCGGCCTGCCTGCCGCGGACGCCATCCGGGTCTGCAAGCGGGCCTCGCCCAACCTGGCCGTGGTGGTGCTTGGCCGCCGCCGCATCGACGGCCTCAGCCAGGAGTTCCAGGCGGACGCGGGCATGGATCGCGGCGCGCCCCTGCTGGAGATCGCCGAGACGGTCGCCCGCGTGCACGCGCACAACAACAGCGCGCGGGAGCGCCGCCCCAACCTCCACGCCCTCACGCGGCTGGTGGCCATCTGGCTTGGAGAGCGCAGCGGCACCCTGACCTCTCCCCACGGCACCGCGCTTATGGCCCAGGGCGCTCCCCTGGACGAGTCCTCTCAGCAGCTCGTCTCCAGGCTGCTCTTCGACACCTCGGAGCTGGACTTCACCCCGGGCCGGGCGCGCCCCCACCCCGACCCCGACCGCTTCGGACAGCTTCTCTTCCAGGCTGCCAAGGCCGGCGCGGACAAGCGCTTCGTGGACCACCAGCGCAACCGGGTGCTCCAGGCCATGCCGGGTACGCCCCGGATCCAGGCCCTCAGCCTGCACCGGGACACCCGCCGCCTGCTGCGCGACGGCCTGGAGAAGCCGCTGGGCCCCACCGTCGCCAACTTCCGCCTGGACCCGGACTCCGTGGGCCCGGAGCTCGACGCGCTCCTGAGGCTCGGGCTGCTGGGCCTGGGCCACCGCAGGGCGCGCGCCAACAAGCCGGAGGCCCCCCCACCCCGCCGGATGCCCCCCGCGCCGCGCGCTCCGCGCCGCCGCGCTACCGACACCCGCGGCCACGCACCGCGCGCCAGCGCCCCGACCTCCAACATCGACGCGCTGATGGTCCTCAAGCGCCTGCGCCGAGAGCTGGAGCGGCTGCAGGACGCCGACCCCTGGACCGTGCTGGGCATCCCAGCGACCCAGGACGCCGAGCGCATCCAGCAGGCCGCCGACCGCATGGTCCGGCGCTACAGCGAGGTCGCCGAGAACCCCCAGCTCTCCGACGAGATCCACCGCCTGGCCCGCGAGCTTGTGCGCAAGGTGGAGGCGGCCGCCGCCCAGGCGGACCTGCAGGAGGCGGAGGATCCCACGCTCCCCCGCGACCAGCGGCTGTTCAAGGAGGCCATGCGCCACCTGGAGCGCCGGGACTACGCCGTGGCCAACCGCCTGCTCCGGGCCGCGCACCGCATGCAGGTCTACGACCCCAAGTACCAGGCGTGGCTGGGCCGCGTGCTCACCCTCGAAGCCAGGGTGCTGCCCGAGACCGCGCGGGCGGCGGTGCGCAAGGAGGCCAGCGAGATGCTCCAGTTGGCCCACCAGCTCTCCGACGAGCCGGAGTGGACCCTGTGGCTGGCCGAGGCCCTTGTGGACGACCAGGACTGGGACAAGGCCAGCCGCGTGATCAGGCTGCTGGAGGCCAAGCACCCCGAGCTTGAGGGCCTGCAGGCGCTCCGACGCTCCCTGGACGCCGAGCTGCAGGGCCCTCAGGTCGTCATCGAAGACCCCGAGGGCTGAGCCCCCCGCTCAGTCCTGGTCGGGGGGGATCGCCTCGGGCCAGTCGCGGTCCGCCATCGGGCGGGGCGCCGGCACCGGCAGGGCGTCGGGGATGCCGGGCAGATCCCGGATGGGCTCGATGGCCTCGTCGCCGAAGTCCTCGTCGTCCAGGTACTCCTCGTCGTCCTCGAAGTCGTCCTCCTCGTCGTCGAGGTAGTCCTCGTCGTCCTCGTACTCGTCGTCCAGCTCGTTGGGCGAAGGCTCAGCGGGGCGCGCATCCATGGCCTCGCGGCGCTGACGGATCCGCTCCTCACGCGCCTGACGGCGGGCCTCGGGGTCCTCCCGGTCCAGGGGCCGGAAGTTCTCGTCGGGGTTGTCGGGGGGCGGCTTCATGCCGGGCAGATCCGCGCCAGGGAGGTTGCCCACGCTGGGGCCGGGCGCGCGGTTCCGGCGTCCGCTGGTGCTGGCCCCGAAGCGCTTGGGGCGGGGGGCCGGGCGCTCCAGGGTGCCGCCCACCTCGAAGTGGTAGACGCCGGCGTCATCACGGCTGGAGCCCAGCGCGATCTTGGCCAGGCCGTCCAGGGCCTCGTCCAGCAGCTTGAGGCGCAGCTCCAGGTTCAGGCGGCTGCGGCTGAGCTTCTTGTTGAGCTCGATATCGCCGTCCACCTCGAGCTCCAGGGTGTCGGCCATGAAGCTGCCCTTCTTCACCCGCGCCCGGCCGTTGTCCAGCGTGAAGGACAGGATGGACTCGGAGAAGGTGCTGGTGGGCAGGTCGATGCCCGAGAAGGACAGACCGTCGAGCACCAGCCCGTCGACCTCCAGGCGCAGCTTGCCCTTGGCGTCGTCCAGCTCGGAGGGGTCGTAGATCATGCTGGTGACGCGCAGGCGCACGATGCCCTGGGCGTCCACGGAGACCTCGCCGAAGTCCAAGGGGTAGCGGGAGAGATCGGCGCCATCCAGCAGCAGCTCCGGCACCTCCAGGCGCTCCCCGATCACGACGACGCGGCCGTCCAGATCGCCCTCGTAGAGCTCTCCGTCCAGGGTCACGTCGTAGGTGCCCCCCAGCGCGGCGAAGGGCTTGATGCGCGCCGCGGCGCTGTCCATCGAGAGCACCCGGTTGGGCACCGGCTCGGGCGCGTTGCGGCCGCGCTTCTGGGGCACGGTGTAGAGGTGCAGGTCCTGGGCCTTGGCGCCGGAGAGCCGCCAGGGGCGCAGGCTCTCGGCCTCCAGGATCAACCCGCCGTCCGTGGCCTGGTTCAGCTCGTAGCCCGCCCGCTCGGCCGCGAGGCCCGACGGGAAGGTCAGCACGAAGCCCGCGCCGAAGGTGACGATGCCGATGGCCAGGCCACCGAGCGCAAAGATCAGGCGCTGCATCAGGCCTCCTGCAGCAGCCGGTAGGCCGCGATCTCAAGGGTCACGTTCAGCATCCACTCCCCGGAGACCTTCACCCGCTTGAACTTGGCGGTGGTGATCTGCAGGGGGTAGCCGGTGGCCTCGACCTGGTAGAGGAACTTGACCATCTGGTCCAGGCTCACCCGGGTCAGGCGCACGCTGTAGTTCTTCTGCTCCAGGTCGCCCATCTCGACCACGGAGTTCTCCCGGACGCTGTCCAGCCGGTCGCGGATCTCCGCGGCCTCGGCGGCCTTCTCCATGAAGGAGGACATGTCCTGCCCCTCGTACTTGGCCATCTCCTTCTGGATCCGCTCCAGCTCGGTGGAGGCGGCCTTGTACTCGGCGATCTCGCTCTGGATGAACTGCTGGTCGCCGCGGGCCTCCTTGACCTGCTTCTCCAGCGTGTCCAGGCGGCCCATCATGCTCCACGCACCGCCACCGACGGCGGCCAACGCGGCGAACACGACCAGCCCCATCAGCAGGGTGCGGTCGCGACTGGACATGCCATCGAGCATGCCCTCGACCCGGGCCTGCAGGCCCGCGATCCTGGCCTTGAATGCGCTCATCAGATGTCCTCCTCTTCGTCCTCGTCGACGGGCAGGGGGATGCTCATGTCAAAGCGGATCCCCTGGCCGGCCTTGGTCTCGTTGGCCTTCTTGGCCTCCGAGAAGCGGGGCTCCGCCTGCAGGGCCTTCTCGATCTGAGACGCGGCGTCAAAGCTCACGGTCTCCGCCTTGAAGGTGATGGTGCTCTCGGTGATGCTCAGGTCCGAGATGTCCAGGGGCGCCTCGGCGCTCTTGGGGGACAGCTCGGTCAGGGTCATCAGGGTGGTCAGCACGGGCGGCTCGCCACCCACAGTGCTGCCCAGGTTGTCCCGGCGGGTGGTCGCCTCCAGGTTGCGGGCGAAGGCCGTGTTGCGCGGGTCCGACAGCTCGGACTCCACCGCGTCCGGGAAGGCGTCGGCCACCATCTCGCGGTTCTCCGCGCGGATCTCCGCCAGCTCGCTGCGGTAGCCGGCTGCCTGGAACAGGAAGATGCCCGTCCCCACCAACCCGAACATCAGCAGCGCGATCAACCCGACGCCGACCACGGTGCGAGCGAGGGCGACGTCGCCCTTGAACGCGAACTCCCCCTTGCGGAAGTTCATGGCCTGGGCCGCGGCGATGCCGCCCGCGCGCCGCGCCAGCATCACGGACAGGCCAAAGCGCTCGGGGTCCCCGGCGGCCTCGGCGACCGGGCCCAGGTCCACCCGCCGGACGGGCACGCCCAGGTCGTGGCTGAGCTGCGCCGGCAGGCCCCGGAGGCCGGCGGTACCGCCGGTGATCAGCACCTCGTCGATGCCCAGCCCCAGCTCGTCCTCGAGGGCGATCAGGCTGGCGCGGAGCTCGGCCAGCAGCGGATCCAGGGCGCGCATCAGCGCGCTGGGCAGGTCCTCCTTCTGCTTGAGCGCCAGGTTCGGCGAGGCGGTGGACTCCCCCAGCAGGGGGTCGGTGTGCTCGTCCCCCTCCCACTCGGCGTCGACCTCGGTGGCCGCGGGCCCCGCGATGCCACCCTCGGAGGCGATCTCGGCCACCAGCTTGGCGGCCTCCGCGTCCTGCGGCGACATGCCCAGCGCGAAGGAGAGCCCCTCGGTCAGGTCGCGGCCAGCGCGGGAGAGCGCGCGCACCGCCAGGACCTCGCCGTCACGCACCAGCGCCACGGTGCTGCGGTCATGCCCCAGGTCCACGACGGCTTGGGTCCCCGTGTCGGGGGCGAAGGCACCCAGCACCTCGGCGTCCAGCACCAGATGCTTGGGGTCCACGTCCATGGCCTGCAGGCCGGTCAGCAGCTCCTGCACGCTCTGGCGGTGGGCCATCGCGGCCAGCACCCGGGCCCCGGTGTCGGTGGGCTGCACCCGCCAGTCCAGGATGAAGTCCTCCAGGTCGAAGGGCACGTAGCCCTCCAGCTCGAAGGGCAGGGTCTGCGCGATCCGGTCCCGGTCCGCGAAGGGCATGGGCACCAGGCGCACGGACACCCGGTTGGCCGGCAGCGCCGCCGCGTAGGTGGTGTTCTCGTCCCGCTCGATGTCCTCGAGCAGGGCCGCGAGCGTCGCAAGGCGTGCGCCCAGGCTGGGACTCGCAGGAGGTGGGGGCGGCGGCGCGGGCAGCTCCTCCCCCTCCTCTCCTTCCGCGACAGGCACGGGGTCCGGGACCAACGCGGGCTCCGGCGGCGGCACATTGCGCAGCCGCAGCTCCGTGAGCTCCATGTTGCCCAGACGCCCCTCCATCACAGCCACCTTGACCGTGTGGGCGCCGAGATCGATGCCGATGACTTTGGCCATCAGTCCATCCTCCAGTACTTGATGCGTCCCACCTTCTGCGCGGTGGAGAAGTCGTAGACCACGGTGAGGTGGGCCACGGAATCTCCGACCAGCCCCGTCGACTCGACGATGAAGGTCTGGGACTCGAAGCCGATGGCTTCCTTGAGCTTGCTGGCGTCGTCCAGGGGCAGGCCGCCCTTGTCCGTCGCGCTGGTGATGAACTCATCCGCGGTGCCCCAGGACTGGAACAGGATGAGCTCGTTGTTCTGCCAGCGCTCGATGAAGCCGTCGCAGTCGGAGAGCACACCGGGGGTGGTGGTGTAGGCCCTCAGCAGCCCGCAGAGGGCCTCGTTGTCGGCGCTGTTCACGTTGATCTTGCCGCTGCCGTACACGGTCAGCCGGTCCACGAAGCGGTCGTAGACCTCACCCTGCCAGCCGTCCACCTGCTGGATCTCTGCCAGGGTGTCGAACTGGGCGTTCTTGGCCAGGTAGGGGTCGTCCAGGGACTGGTAGAGGGTGTCCTCGTAGCCGCCCTGGTAGACGCGGTTGGCGTCCACGTCGATCCAGTCCGCCAGGTTGCCGATCAGCTCCCAGCGGTCGATGTTGCGGTCATAGAACCACTGGTCGTTCTCCTCGCCGCTCATCAGCCCAAAGAGCTGCTGGGCGATGGGGTCCTGCTGGAGCTCGGCCATGGACGTGCACACCCGCGCGGTGCAGCTCCGGCCCAGGCGGTTGATGTTGATCCGCCCGTCGATGTCCTTGATCTCCGCCTCGAAGTCGCCCTCGAAGTCCAGGAAGCTCTTGGAGTCGAAGCGACTGGCCTGCTCCCGCGACTCGTCCCGCATCTCGTCGGTGACGCCCTCTTCGGCGAACTCCTGCATCTCCTGGTCGTCCACGCTGCCGCCCGCGGTGAACAGCATGCGCATCAGGCCCGTGTTCAGCCCCGGCAGCATCTGCCAGAGCCCCTGCACGTTCATCCCCTCGGGCATCAGCCCGGAGAGCTGGCTGTTGATCTGCCGGTCGGCCACCAGGATGAGCCGGTAGATGTTCGCCCCGGACTCGGCCAGGTAGCGCGCGGCGATCTGGTCCCGCTGGTGGGCGCTCTTGAGCAGCCGCACCCGCGAGTCGTAGCTGAGCTCCACCGTGATCACGGTGATGATCGCCAGCGAGGCCATGACCATCAACAGGGCGATCCCGCGCTCCCCCTGACGCCGCCGCGCCACCCCCGCAAAGGGCATGGCCCGGCGCCCCCGAGGGCGCACCAGCTCGTGCCAGAGCCTGGCCAGGGCGGCGCTCAAGAGTCATCCCCCGAGGCGGAGATCTCGCCCTCGTCGTTCTCGTCGTTGGCGAACACAGCGCAGCGGGCGCGCTTGCCGTACTGGAGCACGGTGGTGGACGCGAAGGTGTAGGGCTTCTCCTTGCCGTCTTCGTCCGGGTCCGGGCCCATCAGGGTCAGGCTGAACTGCACCGCCCGGGGCAGCCGGTTGAGCTGCTCCACCGCCGTCGAGTCCCACTCATCCGCCCACTCGCAGGTCTGGGGGTCCAGGTAGCGGATGGACAGGCTGCGCACGTTGTAGGACATGGGCTGGATCACCCCGCCCTCATCCGGCTCGTGGTCGATGCGGGGGGCCTCTCGGTGCAGCAGCACGTAGCGGCCGTCGTGGTAGGGGTCGTCGTCCCCCCAGATGGTGATCTCGGTCTGGTCGCCCTCGCGGGCCCCCTGGTAGAGCCGCTGGTGGCTGAGGCTGGCGAACCACAGGGTGTCGATGTCGCCCGTGTCCTTGCCCACGAACACCGTGCGGTAGGTGTTCGGCGAGTTCTTGTTCCAGCTCAGGTAGGCCAGGCGCAGCTCGTGGGTGAGCGTGTCCAGGGCCACCCGGGCGGACTGCTGGACCTCGTCCTCTTCCGCCAGCACGTCCCGCGCCTTGAGGGTGGAGCTCACGGTCGAGAGGGTGAGGACGCCGATCGTGGCCAGGATCCCAAGCGCGATGATCACCTCGATCAGCGTCATGCCCCCCACAGATCTGAGAAGGGATCGGCGCAAGCGAGGTGCGGCTGGTGTGGACCTGTGGGCGCTCATTGCTGCGTCCCGCTCACGACATTGCCGGAGGGGTTCACCACGTGGGTGACCAGCTCGACCCAGTCGTCGTCCTCTTCGACGTCGATGTCCTCGCTCCCCCACCACACCAGCACGCGGATCTCGCGCACAAAGGGGGAGAGCTGCTCGGTGAGCATGTCATCGGAGACACCCAGGTCCCCCAGGTCCATCTGCGCGTCCTGGGTCTGGCTGGCCTCTTGGACCTCCTCCCCCGCCATCCCGCTGCCAGCGAAGCTGCTCGCCATGGACGCGATGTCACCCGACAGGCCGATCTGGACCTCCCGAATGGTGTAGGCCCAGTGGTAGTCGGCGTAGGTCTCCTCGTTCACCTCGTCAAAGGTGCCGTCCAGCCCGCCGGCCTGGAACTCCGAGAAGATGCCGTCCTCAAAGTCGCCCTCCTCGTTGATGTCCTGCTCCTGGAAGCCCTCGGACTCAAGGAGCAGCACGCACTCGCTCATCTTCTCCTGGGCCAGGGCGGTGGCCACGGAGATCTTGGAGGCCTCCTGGGTCATGAGCACCGCGGAGGCCTGCCCCTCGATGAGCACGAACAGCGCCACGGACAGGATGCCCAGGGCGACCATGACCTCGAGCAGCGAGAAGGCGGAGCGGGCGAGCCGGCGCATCACAGGTCCAGCTCCGGCCCTTCGTCGGGCAGCCAGGTCATGGAGTCGGAGGGCCCGAAGGAGGGGGCGTCGTGCAGCTCCACCCGGCCGGACAGGGGCTCGACCTCGATGGTCAGGCCGTCTTCGGGGTCGTCGATGCTGGCGATGCGCACCAGGGTGTGCTCCACCTGGCCGTTGGAGAAGATGTAGCTGTAGACGATGGTGGGCTGCTCATCCAGGGACTCGGGGTCGATGTCCTCGCCTTCGACCGCGAAGTCGATACCGGGCTCGACGGGCTCCTCCCCGTACTGGGGGGTGTAGACCCAAGCGATGTAGGTCCCCCGGGGCATCTTGACCTCCGTGTTCAGGGCGGGGTCGTTCATGCCCTCGAAGCGGCGGCTGCCCTCCAGCAGCTCCAGCTCGTCGTCGTCCAGGTTGGCCTCGTCCAGGTTGTCCAGGGAGACGTCCGTGAGCTTCTCGGCCAGCAGCTCTTCGTAGGCCTCGCGGTCTTCGGGGTTGGTGAACACCACGGCGTCGGGGGCGCCGACCTCGATCTTGTAGCTGCGCGTGTCCAGGTTGAAGGCGATCCGGAAGGTCACGTTCCGCAGGGCGGCCTCGTTCTGGAGGAAGCGGTAGGTCTGGGCCAGCTCCTTGGCGGCTCCGGTCTGGCGCACCCCGAGCACTCCGCTCATGGAGATGATCGAGACGCTGAGCACCACCGCCAGGATGGCGATGACGACCATGATCTCGATGAGGGTCATGCCCTCGCGTGCCTTCCGGGTCTTCAAGTGCTCAGGCTCCAATGCCCATCACGATCCACACCACCGGCAGGGCCGCCAGGGCGGCGCCCACCAAGGAGAACTGCACCAGCTCGCGCCGCTGCATTACCAGTCGCAGGCCTCGTCCATGTTCCAGCTCTGGATGTCGGCGTTGGCCTCATCGCCACCCTCGACACCGTCCTTGCCCAGGGAGACCAGCTCGTAGGGCGCGTCCGAGTGGCTGCCGGGGGAGAAGTACTGGAGCTCGTTGCCCCAGGCGTCGACCGGCACGTCGCCGTCGTTGAAGTACTTCTTGGCGGCGGCCAGGCCATCGCTGGTGGAGGGGAACTTGCCCTTCTTCTTGGCGGAGTAGAGCTGCAGCGCCTGGTCGGCGTTCTTCATGGTCAGCTTGGTGGCCTCGCAGTTGGCCTCGTCCAGCTTGCCGACCACGGAGAAGGCCACCACGGACATGATGGTGCCCAGGATGGCGATGACGACCATGATCTCCACCAGGGTCATGCCCTGCTGGCTCTTGAGTGCGCTACGGAAGGCGGTGGGGGATGCCATTGCTTTTCTCCAAAAGAGAGTTTGAACCTATAACGTTTGACAATTCGGATTATTCGGACCGCTCTCTGACTTCAGCCTGCCATCGAGGACATGTTCAGCATGGGCAGCAGGATGGCCAGCGCCACGAAGGCCACGATGCCGCCCATCATCAGGATGAGCAGGGGCTCCAGCAGCGAGGTGAGGCCCGTGACCATGTTGTCGACCTCGGTCTCGTAGGCGTCGGCCACCTTGGCGAGCATCTTCTCGAGCTCACCGGTGCGCTCCCCGATGTTGATCATGTGGGTCACGATGGGGGGGAACTGCCCGGACTGCTTGAGCGGCACGGCCAGCGACTGGCCCTCGGTCACGTTGCGGGCGGAGGCGTTGATGGCCTCCTCGATGACCTTGTTCTCCACGACGGTGGACACGATGGCCATGGCCTGCAGGATGGGCACACCGGCGTCCAGCAGGGTGGAGAGCGTGCGGCAGAAGCGCGCGACCGCCACCAGCCGGTTCATGCGGCCGAAGATGGGCACCTTGAGCATGAAGCGGTCCCACTTCTCGGTGCCCTCGGGGGTCTGCTTCCAGCGGTAGAAGCCAAAGCCCGCGCCGCCCATCAGGATGCCGATCAGCCACCACCACTGGGTGGCGAAGTCCGAGATGCTCAGCAGGGCCGAGGTGATCCAGGGGAGCTCTGCGTCGAAGGAGTCGAAGATGCGGCGCATCTTGGGGATGACGAACACAAAGAGGCCGACCACGATGCCGAAGCCCACCAGGGTCATGAGCACCGGGTAGATCATCGCGGAGACCAGCTTGCCGCGCAGGCGCACGGCGGCCTCGGTGTACTCCGTCAGTCGCAGGAGCACGGTCTCCAGCGCGCCGGAGGCCTCGCCCGCGCGCACCATGTTCACGTAGAGCTGCGAGAAGACCTCGGGGTGGCCCTTCATGGCATCGCCCAGGGTCGCGCCCTCGTTCACCTTGTCCCGGACCTCGGCCAGGATGACGCGCAGCTTGTCGTTCTCGACCTGGTCCAGCAGCGCGGAGAGCGCCTCGACCATGGGGATGCCCGCGCCCACCAGCGTGGAGAGCTGGGACGTCAGGGTGGCCACGTCCTGGACCGAGATGCGCTCCAGGTACTTGGAGAAGTCGATCTCGACGTTCAGGCCGCTGCCCGAGGCCGCCTTGGCCCCCGCCTTCTGCTCGCGCAGGTCGGTGGGGAACAGGCCCTGCTTGCGCAGCTTGGAGCGGGCGGTCTTGGCCCCCTCGGCATCGATGATGCCCGAGACGGACTTGCCGGCGGCGTCGAAGCCCTTGTACTCGAACACAGCCACTAGCGGGAGTCCTCGCTGGTGACGCGCATGACCTCCTCGAAGGTGGTCTCACCCTCGAAGACCTTGCGGATGCCGTCGTCGCGGAGGGTCTTCATGCCCCCCTCGGTCGCCACGCGCTTGATGGCCGAGCCGTCGGCCTCCTGCATCACGGCGTTGCGGATGGCGTCGGTCACCTCCAGCAGCTCGTAGATGCCGGTACGGCCCTTGTACCCGGTCTTGAGGCACACATCGCAGCCGCAGGCCTTGTAGACCGTGCGTCCGGCGACGTCCGCGCGGGTCAGGCCCAGATCGGCGAGCTCCCCGTCCAGGGGCTCGTAGGGGGTCTTGCACTCGGGGCAGAGCCGGCGGACCAGGCGCTGGGCCAGGATCATCAGCAGGGAGCTGGCGACCAGGAAGGGCTCGACGCCCATATCGGTGAGGCGGGGGAAGGCGCCGGGGGAGTCGTTGGTGTGCAGGGTGGAGAACACCAGGTGACCGGTGAGCGAGGCCTGGACGGCGTTGTCCGCGGTCTCCTTGTCACGGGTCTCACCGACCAGGATGACGTCCGGGTCCTGACGCAGGTGGGCGCGCAACACGCTGGCGAAGGTCAGGTCGATCTTGGGGTTGACCTGCGTCTGGCCGATGCCGCGCAGCTCGTACTCGATGGGGTCCTCGATGGTGAGGATGTTCAGGTCCGGGCGGTTGATCTCCGCCAGCGCCGAGTAGAGCGTGGTGGTCTTACCAGAGCCCGTGGGGCCGGTGACCAGGATGATGCCGTGGGGCCGCCGGATGTACTCGCGGAAGACCTCCAGGTTCTCCTGGGACATGCCCACGCGCTCCAGGGAGAAGACCTGACCCTTCTCCAGGATACGCATGACGACGCGCTCGCCGTAGCGCACGGGGAGCGTGCTCACGCGCAGATCGACCTCGCGGCCGGCCATGCGGATGCGGATGCGGCCGTCCTGGGGGATGCGCTTCTCGGCGATGTTCAGGCCGGCCATGATCTTGATGCGGCTGACGATGGAGGCCTGCAGCCGGGGCGGCGGCTTCACGATCTCGTAGAGCACGCCGTCGATCCGGAAGCGGACCAGCAGCTCCTTCTCGAAGGGCTCGATGTGGATGTCCGAGGCCCGGTCCTTGATCGCCTGCGTGAGCAGCGTGTTCACGAAGCGGATGATGGGGGCCTGGTTGGGGTCATCCAGGATGTCCTCTTCCAGGGACAGGTCCCCGGCCAGGTCGTCCTCCTGCTCCTCCTCGATCTCGGACATGACGGCGGAGGCCGAGCGGGCCGCGCGGTCGAAGCTCTTGTTGATGGCGTCCTTGAGGACATCCGCCGGCACCAGCACCGGGTCGATGGGGCGCTTGAGCACCACGCGCATGTCGTCGGCGGAGGGCAGGCAGCTCGGGGACGCGATGCCAGCCAGCACGCGGCCGTCGTCCTCGATCCACAGGGGCAGGATCTGCTGCTCGCGGGCCAGGCCCAGGGGGATGCGCCGCACCAGCTCGATGTCGATGCGCTCCAGGTCGATGGTCTCCAGCACGCGCAGGCCGGTCAGGTCCGCGAGGCCCCGGGTCACGGCGAGCTGGGAGGCCTCGCCCCGCTGCACGGTCTCGAGCAGGCTGGAGCCGGTCTTCTCAGCGGTCTTGCGGGCGTCGGCGAGCAGCTCGGGGGCCAGGCCCCGGTCCTGCAGGACTTCGTCCAGGGAGCGGCGGCGGATGGCCATCAGAGGTCCTCGGGCTGGGCGTCAGGGTCGACATCAGCGGGGGGGATGGGGTCCCCGGCGGTGCGCATCTCGGTGTCCTGGGCCGCATCGGCCTCCTCGCCCTCCGCGCCGCCGTTCACGTAGGTCTCGGTGCCGTCCTCGTCGGTGAAGGTGGCCGAGTAGCGGGGCCCGCTGGGGTCATCGATGATGTTCATCGAGTAGGAGAGCAGCTCGTCCAGGGCCTGGGCCTGCTCCAGCTCGGACTTGCCGTAGAAGCGGCGCAGGAACTCCTCGCGCTGGGCCACCTTGACCCGGTAGACCTCCTCCAGATCCCCGGGATCGTCGATCACGTGGGGGGTCAGGAAGATCAGCAGGTTGGTCTTGCGGGAGCTCTTGGAGGTCGAACGGAAGAGCACACCGATCAGGGGCAGGTCGCCCAGCAGCGGCACCTTGGTCTCGATCTCGGAGTCCGTCGAGGACATCAGTCCGCCGATCACCACGGTCTGGTTGTCCCGGACCAGCACGGTGGTCTCGGCCGTGCGCTTGGAGGTCGTGGGGCCGCCCGACAGGGTGACGTCGGAGCTGGACGAAGACGCGCTGTCCTCGATCTCGGTGACCTCCTGGTAGACCTCGAGGGTGACGTAGTCGGACTCGTTGATCTGGGGGGTCACGCGCAGCGTGATGGCCACGTCCTCGCGGGTGAACGAGATGATGGGGTTGTTGTTCGAGTCGCGGCCCTGGGAGGTGGGGAAGGGCACGTTGCGACCGACGACGATCTCCGCCTCCTCGTTGTCCAGGGTCATGATGTTGGGCGTGGAGAGGATGTTGACCTGCGAGTTGGCCTGCAGGGCGTTCACGACCACACCGAAGGCGGGCAGATCCACGCTGGTTCCGTCGACGGTGACGGGGATGGTGTCGCCGAACACGCCCATCGCAACGCCGGACAGCAGGTCCGTGCTCACACCCAGCGAGCTGGGCCCCATCTGCGAGGACAGGACGGTGGTCGCGGAGTCCCCGGGGATGCCGGTGTGGTAGCTCAGGCCCAGGTCGGTGCTGTCGTCGGTGGCCATCTCCATGATGACGACCTCGACGAACACCTGCTTGCGGCGGATGTCGAGCTGGTCGATGACGTTCTTGAGGATGCGGAAGGCCTCGGGGGAGGCCACGATCACCAGGCTGTTGGTGTTCTCATCCGCGGTGATGCGGACGTCGTCGTCCAGCAGGGCGGTGACGCTGGGGCTGCCCTCGGCCGCGGCGTCGGGCTGCGGGATGGTGCGGCCGTTCCGGGCGGTCTGGGTGGTGCGCCGGGTGGTGGCGTTGTTGCTGCTGCCCTGGGAGAGGGCGGCCAGGGTGGAGGCGACGTCCTCGGCCTTGGCGTGCTCCAGGTAGACCACGTGGATCTTGGCCCGGTTGGCGGGGTCCACGTCGGCGTCGAGCTCGTCGATCAGCTCCTGCACCTTCTCCATGGCCGCGTCGTTGGCCAGGATGATCAGGCGGTTGGTGCGGTCGTCCGCGACGATCTTCTCGATGTAGCTGCCCTGCTTGCCCACGTTGGAGGCGGAGGCCTCGGTGGAGGCGGCGGCGGCGGCGTCCCGGTTCCGGCGGCGGCGACGGCGAGCAGCGGCCGAGTTGCTGGTGCTGCTGCTGGTGGTGGTGCTGCTGCTGCTCTCGTTCTCGGAGGTGCCGTAGATGGTCTCGATCAGCGTCTTGATCTCGCTCGCGGTGGCGTTCTTGATCTGGACGACGTGGATCTCGGACTTGGGCGCCTCGACGTCGAGCTGGCCGACCACCTTCCACATGCGGCGGATGTTGTAGGCCGAGTCGGTCACGATCAGCGTGTTGGTGGGCACGTAGGCGATGATCTTGGCCTTGGGGCCGGCCATCTCCTTGGCGATGGAGGAGATGTCCGAGACCTGCACGTTGTCGAGCTGGAAGATCTGGGTGACCACCCGGTCCGTGGCCGGGATGGTGGTGCCCTCGTACACGGCCACGGGGGCCTGCGCGGCCTCGCTGGTGGGGAGCACCTTGTAGGTCCCGCCGACCTCGACCATGGTGTAGCCGGCGGTGGCCAGCGCGGACTCCATGGCCGCGAAGGCGCTCCAGTAGGGCACCGGCTTGTGGCTGATGATGGTGACCTTGCCCTTGAGCTCGTCACCGCCCAGGATCAGGTTCCGGCAGGAGGTCTCGGCCATGTACTTGACCAGCTCCTGGACGTCGTACTCGACGTAGTCCAGGGTCACCGTGGCCGGCGTCGCGCACGGGGGCTTGTTCCGGGAGTCGTCCAGGTCCTTGTCCTGGGCGAAGGCGGCCCCGGGGAGGGCCAGACCGGTGAGCGCCAGGAAGGCACCCAGGCCCAAGCGACGGGAAATCTGCGAGAGGTTCTGCAAGGTTCTGCTCCTGCGGGGGTCCTGAGCCAGGGGCTCAGCGGACCTCGTACTCAAAGGTCTGGCGCTGGTTGCGGCGGGTCACCTCGAAGGTGAAGGCGCTCTCGCTCTGCAGCGTCTGGAAGGCTTGGAAGGCACCGTCGGTGCTGGTGAGGGGCATGCCGTTGACGCCGTGCACGACGTCCCCGTTCTTGATGCCCAGCTTGTCGAAGAGGCTGCCGCGGCGGATTGCGCTCAGGCGGTAGCCGTCGATCTGGCCGTCGGCGCCCTTGTGGGGCACGACCCGCATCTTGGTGGCCAGGGTCTCGACGTTGGCCAGGGCCTCGTCCACGACCCGGCGCTCGACGATGATCTTGCCGCCGGACTCGGTGATGCCGTCCTCGGCGTCGTCGTCCCGGAGCAGGCTGCGGTCATTGGAGGCCGTGGCCGCCTTGGGCTCCTTGACGGCACCCGGGTCCATGTAGAGCCACTCGACCTCGCCGTTGACCTCGAGCTTGACCGCCTTCTGCTGGATCTCCAGGATGGTGGCGCCCATGATCTCGTCTTCGACGCCATAACCAAAGGCCCGGTCGTCCTTGCCCTTTCCTGAGATCAGGGCAGAGGAGAACTGCGCGGGCTCGGCCACCATGGTGGCGATGAGGACCAGGTCCAGCTTGGTCTTGCGACCGCTGCCATCGTCGATCAGCTCGGCCTCGGGCTCCTGCCCGACCTTGGAGCTGTCGAAGATGTTGCCCTTGACGATGATGTCCAGAAAGCGGCTCTCGCTGGTGGCTCGGGGCCGCGGCGCGGGGGCGCGCCCGCCGTCCTCGATGTCCGGCCCATCCGACCCCGCGTCCGCGACGAACTCCCCCACGCTGGGGAGCTCGGCGTCGTCCGGGAGGGCAAGCTTGGGCTTGATCACCACCAGGTTCAGGCCAGCGGCGGCTGCAAAGGACGCGAGGGCGATGACCCCGGCTCCGATCCAGACCCGCTTGTCGGAAAGATGCTCTCGCATGGCTTTTGCCAGTCTCCATGCCCACAGGGGGGCTCTCAGCCCCCGTCCTGCAAGCATCGGGCCACCCCAACAAGGCCCACAGGCTGGGGCGATTCGGCCAAAGGGGACAGGGTGTCAGCCTTCAAATCAGCGCCCCCTGGGGGCCTGACATTGTGTCAATCAGAGCGGAGGACCCCCTGGGGATCCAGCGTCCAGCCCAACAGCGCCGCGGCCTGCTCGGGGTCCATGGCCAGGCCATCCCCTTCCCGGATCACCGCCTCGGAGATGCCCTGGGACCGGACGAGATCCCGCACGGCATCGGGCTGCGCGCCCCCCGGGAGCAGCCAGGCGTCCACGCCGCAGCGGTCCGCCAGGGACAGCGGATCGGAGGCCAGCACCGGGCCCTTCAGCTCGGGGCAAGACAGAGCCCTGGAGGGCCGCGCTTTGAGGGTGCTCCACCCCACCCCCAGCGAGAGGCCCCCCACCCCGAGCAGCCCCAGCGTGAACACGAAGGCCGGCGGGTAGCCGCGCCGGGCGCTCCCCCACTCTGCCGCCCGCTCCAGGCCCACGCCCATCAGCGCCGCCATCGCGGGGGCCAGGCAGGCCAGGCTGCGGAACACCGAGCCGGAGGCCGCCACCGCGGGCGCGAGGCCCAACACCAGCACCGGCAGCGCGAACAGCGTCAGCCAGAAGGCGCGGATCCAGGCAGCCTGTCCTCGTTGGCGGGAGGCCCCCCCGGCCAGGGGGAGTCCGAGCACCGCAGAGGCCAGGAGGATGATCAGGGCAGCCTCGGGCAGCTCCCCCACCACGAAACCCAGCCGCTCAAGGAGGGAGGAGGAAGAGGACTCGGCCCGCACGAACGCCAGGTAGTCCACCTGGACTGCGACCTGCGCGCGCTGGCTGAGCCAGATCTCCCCGCCAACGAGGACACACCGAGCCTGCCAGGCCCCCCAGCTCAGGATCCCGGCGCCGCCGACCATCAGGGCGCCGCGCAGCTCACGCCGGCTCAAGAGCGCCACCCCGGCGAGGCCAGCGACCAGGAAGCCCTCGCCTCGGGTGAGCGCCAGCAACGCAGCCCCCATCGCGGCGAGCCACCAGCGCCGGGAGGCCAGGCCCCAGGTGAGCAGGCCCCCGCAGACGCCGGCCAGGGCGATGGAGTCGGGGGTGCTCAGGAAGCGGGCGTAGCCCAGACCCGTGGCGCCGATGAGGCCGGCCAGGAGGGCGGATCGGGGGGAGGCCTTCAGGCTGCGGGCGATGACCCAGGCCAGGGGGGCCCAGAGCGCGCCCAGGACCACGCTGACGAGCTGATCGCCGTGGGCCGGCCAGAGCCAGAGGCCAGGGACGAGCACGCGGGAGGGCAGCGGGCTCCAGTGAAGGTCGGCGGGCTGCGGGAGGCCCAGCTCGGCCAGGCCCCAGAGCACGCCGGCGTGGGTGACGGCGCCCTCCCCGGCGGCGATGTTGCCGGCGATTTCCCGGTAGTAGGCGGGATCCCAGTCCACCGGGACGGGGATGGACAGGGCCCAGAGGCCGTGGATCAGCAGGCCCAGGGCGAAGAGGCCCAGGGCGGGCAAGCACAGACCGGGGGGCGGGGGGGCGCGCACGCCCCGAAGCTATCAGGCGCGGCGACGACGCATCAGGCCCAGGCCCAGGCCCAGCAGCGGCAGGAGCATCCAGCCCTCGGAGCTGGGCGCGGCGCCCCAGATGTCGATGCTGGCGCGGAAGGCCTGGTCGCCGTCGTCCACGGTGAACACGGGGTCCACGTCGTGCACGTCGGTAGGAGCGCGGGTCTCGAAGCGGGTGAGGAAGGCGCCCTCGTACTCGCCGGCGTAGACGCGGCCGTAGCCCTTGTTCAGGCCCAGGGCGAGCAGGCTGGTGTACCAGAGCTGCTCGGCGCTGACGTCGCTCCCGTCCAGGTAGTCCACGTCGGTCTGGGCCCAGCCGCTGACCTGAGCGCGCTGCTCGCCGAGCACGTAGACGGTGGTGGCCATCTCGGTCGCGGAGGACTCGCGGGCCATGCGCGCGGGGAAGCTGAACTCACCGGCGTAGGTGATGCGCACGGGGGGCAGCTCGGCGCCCTCGCTGGGGGTCTCGGCGGAGTCGGGGTTCACGCGCACCAGGACCATCTGGGCGCCCTCCTGGAGGTAGGTGTCCAGGGTGTCCTGGGAGGCGCTGGCGTCGAAGCCGGCCTCGGTCAGCCACTCGGAGAGGCCCGCGGGGTCGTCGGCCTGGATGACGGTGTAGGCGTAGGTGCCGGAGAAGCCCTCGGCGACCACCTCCCAGCTCCCGCTGCCCGTGTCCGAGAGGCTGTTGACCCGGTCGGTGCCGCCGGCCTTGGAACGGCACCCCAAGGAGGGACCGGAGTCGCTGGTGTCGTCCTCCCAGTAGGTGACCTGGGGATCGCTGGCCTCGCGCAGGGTGTCGAAGCGGGCGACGTCGCCGTCCACCAGCGCCTCGAACTCGCCATCCAGCGCGATGATCCAGCCAAAGTCCGCGGCGTCCCCTTGGTAGGCCACCCGGTATTCGACCACCGAGGCCTCCCCCTCCTTCTCGAAGAGGACCTCCTGGGTGTCGGAGGTGGCGAGCTCGCCTTCCGTGGTGACCAGGTTGGCGCAGGGGTAGGCCGGAGCGGCCCCCAGCATCAAAGCGAATCCAAGCATCTCGACTCCCATATCTGCCCTGCCCGCAGGCTAATCGGGCGCGGAGCGGGAGCAAAGAGGGGCAGGGATGTCGCGGTCCCCCCCCCACGGTGGGACCGAGCTCAGCTCTGGGCCAGGTGCCTGCGCGCCTGGATGTGCAGCCACGCGTCCACCGCGCTCTGGTCGTCCTGGGGCATGGCCGAGATCCGCTTGCGGATGCGCTGCACGCGCTGGGTGACCGCCGCCCGGGAGACCCCGTGCCGCCGGCTGTACTCGACCTTGGATTCGGCCTCCAGCAGCGCCACCAGGAAGCCCTGGTCCTGGTCGTTCAGGGGCACCTCGGGCACGTGCTCGAAGCTCTCCAGGTCCGGTCCGCTGTGGGAGAACCAGCTCTCGGCCTCCTCCAGGGCGGGCCCCTCCAGCAGGTCCCGCTCACGGATCACGCGCTGCGCGCAGCGCCAGACGGCCCGGTCGGTGACGGTGCGCACGAAGGCCATCAGCTCGCCCAGGCTCTCGCCACGGAAGGAGGCCAGCGCGCCGGTGACCAGGCGCTTGAGGACCTCGCCGACGACCTCCTCGACCTGCGACTCCTGCAGCAGGTCGGGGTAGCGGGTGCGCCAGAGGGTGCGTGCGCGCCGGTCGATGTAGCCAAGCAGCTTCTCGAAGAAAGCCCGGGTCTCGGGGGTGTTCCTGTCGGAGAGGAGAGCCCGGAGCTGGTCTTGCAGTCCCGTCATCTCAGACTCCGTTGCTGATGCCCTGCCGGGTGTTCCCCAGCACCCAACTCCAGAAGCCGCCGGCCTCCTTCTCCTTCTGCTGCTCCACCTCGACGGGCGCCGAGACCGGGCACAGCTCCACCTGAGGCTGCTCGCAGCGCTCCGAGGTGGGGCCGCCAGGGAAGATCGACGCGATCCAGAAGAAGAAGGCTTGCAGGGTCATGGGGTCTCCGTGCGCAGGAGGGCAAGGTCGGGGTCGCGGCGGATGATGCCGTCCAGCTCATCCACCAGGGTCTCGGGGTAGCTGGCGCGGATCTGGGCCAGCAGGTTCTCGGCTTCGGGGAGCTCGCGGAGCCGGATCAGGGTGCAGAGGATGTTGCTGAGGTTCTCTGCGGAGCGCTCTCGGTCCAACGCCCGGGAAAAGTAGTCCAGCGCCACCTCGTAGTGGCCCTTGAGGAAGGCGAGGACACCCCGGTGGCGATCCACGCTCGCCAGGTCCGCGTCCATCAGGGGCCCGCCCTCGTCCAGGGCGGCCAGCTCCTGCTCCCCCACCATGCGGGCGGCCTCGGCGAAGTTCCCCACCCTGGGGTGGGCGGCGATGATGTGCAGCAGCGAGAAGCGGGTGGTGCTGCGCAGGCGGCCCTCCTCGTGCAGGCGGCCGACCAGGGCGCGGAGCTGCTCGGGCTCCCAGTCGGGCTCGCCGATGGCGGCCTTGAAGACGGCCAGCGCCTGCGCCTCCGGCCCCTGGATGCGGTGCATCGGGGTCAGGTAGGCCTCCTGATCGACGGCATCGAAGATGCGCTCCAGGATGTTCTGGTAGGACACGGTCATCACTCCGGGCGGGGCTCCGCTTTGTGGATCGGGGGAGGCCACGGCAGCGAAGGTTAAGGGCTGATTGTCAGGTGCATGTCAAGAGCTTGGCAGGACTTGGGCAGCGCGACACCAAAGGGGTGTGGGAATCCAACTCCTGGCTCTGGTTATCGCTTGCAGTTCCTCGCCTGCGGCCGAGACCCGTCTGCGTGATGGGTGGGTCAAGCTGCGAGGCGGTGAATACCGGATCGGCGATGCGGACGATGACCGCGCCTCCCCTCCGCACGAGATCGCGCTGCCCACCTTCTGGATGCGGCGCACCGAGACGACGGTGGACGAGTACGCGGCCTGCGTCCAGGACGGCGCCTGCGAGCCCCTCCCCCCGGACAAGGTCCCCAGCCGCTGCAACTGGCTGGCCCGCGAAGAGCGCGGCGACCACCCCATGAACTGCCTGAGCTGGCCCATGGCGCAGGACTACTGCCGCTGGCTGGGGGGGCGGCTGCCGACCGAGTCCGAGTGGGAGTACGCGGCGCGCTCCCGGGGACAGCGGGGCCCCTACCCCTGGGGGGACGCCGAGCCGAGCTGTGAGCGCGCCCACTACAAGGGCTGTGAGCCCGAGCGCACGCTGCCGGTGTGCTCCAGGCCAGCGGGGAACACGGAGCAGGGGCTCTGCGACATGGCGGGCAACGCCTACGAATGGACTCTGGACAGCTACCGCGACAACTACCGGGACCACCCCACCCACGGCGGGGCCACCTTTGTGGACTCGGAGTTCAAGGCCCTGCGCGGGGGCGGAGTCGGCAGCGACGAGCCTCTGACCGTCTACAACCGGGCCTTCCACGCTCCGGGGTTCTACTACTCCGGGATGGGCGTGCGCTGCGCCTTCGGCCCGGGTCCGAGCGCGCGGGACCAGAGCAGGCCGGTGCATACGCCCGACTGAGCGGCCCTCGGATCCTGAAACAGTCCGGGGCCACCTTGCTCTTTCGCTTGCGGGGGGCGCCGCGGTGGGTGTAAGTGCGGCCGCCACAGCCCCGTTCAGGGCGCCGAGACCGCCTTTGGGCGCCCACCCCAACTCCGAGAGAGAGCCGTGACCGAGAAATTCAAGAAGCTGGCGGACAGCTCCGCGTTCCAGAACTTCATCACCGCCGTCATCCTGCTGGCTGGCGTGGTGGTCGGCGTGGAGACCTACCACTCCCTGGCCACCGCCTGGGAGACCCAGCTCCACTGGATGAACCAGATCATCCTGGGCATCTTCATCATCGAGATCGTCGTGAAGATGGGCGCGGAGGGCTCCAAGCCCTGGCGCTACTTCCTGGACCCCTGGAACGTGTTCGACTTCCTGATCGTCGCGCTCTGCCTGCTGCCCTTCGGCGGCTCCTTCGTCACCGTGCTCCGCCTGCTGCGCGTGCTGCGTGTGCTCAAGCTAGTCACCGCCCTGCCCAAGCTGCAGATCCTGGTCGGCGCGCTGCTCAAGTCCATCCCGTCGATGGTCTACGTGAGCATGCTGCTGGGTCTGCTGTTCTACCTGTACGCGGTCACCGCGACCTTCATGTTCTCGGAGAACGACCCCATCCACTTCGAGAACCTGCAGATGTCCATGCTCAGCCTCTTCCGGGTCGTCACCCTGGAGGACTGGACCGACATCATGTACATCAACATGTACGGCTGCGACAACTACGGCTACGACGGCAACGAAGCCCTGTGCACCGCCCCCCAGGCCCAGCCCCTGCTGAGCGCCGCGTTCTTCTGCAGCTTCGTGCTCGCCGGCACCATGGTCATCCTGAACCTGTTCATCGGCGTCATCATGAACGGCATGGACGAGGCCGCCGCCGAGGCCGAGGAGCTGCTCAAGGCCCAGAACGAAGGCCGCCAGTCCCTGGCCCAGGACCTGCACGAGCTGCACCGCAAGCTGGCCGACATCCAGTCGACCATCAACACCCTCACCATCCGCGCCGAGCACGAGCACAGCGCGCTGGAGGCCGCCCAGAAGGAGGCCAAGGGCTGAGCTGTCCTTTGGGTAGATGAGGGCGTCCTCGGGGTTCCGGGGGCGCCCTCTTGGCTCTGGGCGCCGCCGACCGGAGCCCGCCTGACCGGCGTTCTCCGCTTCGGCCGGGTGCCGCTGCGGGCGCGCGCATCCGCGCTTGGTTCCGCCCCGCTGCGCGCGCCGGGAACTCGCCTGCGGCGCCCCTCCGGGCCCCCTGGCGCGGGTCGGGGCGGTCCTCGGCGCCCTCCGCGCGGGTCCCCAGGGCGGGCCTCTGCGGCTACCCGGCGTGGATGAGCGCTTGGGGCTGGCTACCAGGTCTGAGTGAGCGCCCGGGGGTGGCTACGGGGTGTGAGCGAGCGGTGTTCTGAGGCTACGGCCCACCGGTGAGCGGTCCATCCACCGATCTGGCCCCGAAAGGGCTTGTTCAGCCCGAAATTCGTCCTGAATCACCCCTTCCCGCCCTGATTCGGTGACCGATTCGCTCACTGAGCCTGCGTAGCCTCAGCGCACCGCTCATTCGCCCCCCGTAGCCACAGGGGGCCGCTCATTCGACCTGTGTAGCCGCGTCGCTGGGGGGCTCGGGCAGCGACCGCGCGCAGGCGGCGACCGGGGACCGGCGAGGCGAACGCCGATGACGGGAGTTCCGGGGAGCGGCCGCGCGCAGGCGGCGACCGGGGACTGGCGACTGGCGACCGCCGATGACGGGAGTTCCGGGGAGCGGCCGCGGTGGCAGCCGACTTGGGGAGGCGTCGGGGGGCTGCTTGAGGCCGCCGGGGGCGGTTGGGCACAAGCGGCGACCGGGGACCGGGGACTGGCGACCGCCGATGACGGGAGTTCCGAGGAGCGGCCGCGCGCAGGCGGCGACCGGGGACCGGGGACTGGCGACCGCCGATGACGGGAGTTCCGGGGAGCGGCCGCGGTGGCAGCCGACTTGGGGAGGCTAGTCAGGCTCGCCACCTCGGAGGCCGCCGCCGCCGAGCCCAACCGGCCCCCACGTCCGTCTCGGCGGCGCCGACTCCCACCAGACCGGCCGCTCGGTCTCCCTGGGCCTCAACGGTCTGAATCCCACCTCGGAGGCCGCCGCCCCCGAGCCCAATCGGACACCACGTCCGTCTCGGCGGCGCGGACTCCGAGCAGCGGCGTCTGCGCAGCTGACTTGGGGAGGCCAGTCAAGCTCGCCACCTCGGAGGCCGCCGCCGCCAAGCCCAATCGGACCCCACGTCCGTCTCGGCGGCGCCGACTCCCACCAGACCGGCCGCTCGGTCTCCCTGGGCCTCAACGAGGCCCGCCCAGGGGGTGTGGGGGCCAGCGCCCCCAGAAAACAACACTGAACTCCCACGTCAGAGCCATCCCTGCCCCCACCTCGGAGGCCGCCGCCCCCGAGCCCAGCCGGACCCCCAAGTCCGTCTCGGCAGCGCGGACTCCCTCCAGACCGGCCGCTCGGTCTCCCTGGGCCGCAACGGTCTGAATCCCACCTCGAAGGCCGCCGCCGCCGAGCCCAACCGGACCCCAAGTCCGTCTCGCCGGCGCGGACTCCGAGCAGCGTAGGTGCAGCCGGCATGTGTAGGCGAATCCGGCCCCCCCACCTCGGAGGCCGCCGCCGCCGAGCCCAGCCGGACCCCCAAGTCCGTCTCGGCGGCGCGGACTCCCGGGAGACCGGCCCCTCGGTCTCCCCGGGCTTTCTCAGAAGCCCGCTCAGGGGGTGTGGGGGCCGGCGCCCCCACAAAGAATCACTGAACTCTCCGAGTTCAGTGCCCATGGTGCCCATGGTCATGGACTGACGTCGCCAACAGATCCGCCAGCAGCGCCTCCGCCTTCTCCAGCCGCTGCGCCGGATCCCGCAGCTCCAGGAATGCCTGTTTCTCGTCCACCGACAGTGTCGTGAAGTCCACGATCTGGTCGGCGATCTGCCCCGGCGGCATCTCCCGCTTCATGAGCTCATCGAGCAGGTGTCCCAGCGCGGGCACGGTCGTCGCCAGGCCACGCGCCAAGGCCGCGATGGCCCCCATGTGCCTCGCCTGCACCGCGGGGGCGATCTCCAGGTCCGGCTGCTCCGAGACCCGGAAGAGGCGAAAACCTCCCGCATCGAGCGCCGCCTCCTCCTCCAACCTCACCCGCGTGAAGGCCCGAAGGACCAGGTTGAAGCGACCATCCGGGAGCTCCAGGTGACGCTCGATGCGCCCCACCCCGCAGACCTCGTGCAGCGGCGGCTCGCCCAGGTGCTGCTCCTCGTGGGCGGCCCGGATGCGCGGCACGCCGATAGGCAGCTCGTGCGCCAGACAGTGCTGGACCAGGGCGCGGTAGCGGGGCTCGAACACATGCAGCGGCAGCACCGACCCCGGGTAGAAGACGATGTTGGGCAGCGGGAAGACAGGGAGGAGATCTGGGAGGCTCATGCCGGGACGGTACACCCCCCGAGCCCGGCGGCAAGCTCAACCCGCCAGTAGGGACCAGATCAGCTCACCAGCGAGGACAACAAGGCCCACGCCCAAGGCGCGCAGGGTCCAGCGGTAGCCGCTCGAGCCCAGCCAGGGGCGGGCGCGCTCCGCCAGCACGGCCAGCGCCGCCTTGCTGCCCACCAGCAGGCCAAAGAAGCCCACCAGGAAGGCCACCGGGGCCGCGGTCTCCAGCAGCATGGGGCCGCCCACGGCGAGCCAGAACAGGTAGGGGTGCGGGTTGAGCAGGTTGGTGGCGATGGCCCGGCGCAGCAGGCCCTCGGGGGGCGGCTCGGAGGGCTCTGGGGGCTCGGCGCGCCACATCCCCCAGGCCAGGTGGAGCAGGAAGAGGGCGCCCCCGACGCTGATCACCTGGGTGGCCAGCGGGGGAAGCGCTCCGATGAGCAGGGCGAGGCCGATCAGCGGGCCGTCGGTGACCAGCGGGGCGAGGCTCACCCGCAGGCCGCTGCGCAAACCGCCCCGCAGGGTCTCCCCCAGGACCAGGGCGGTCAGAGGGCCGGGAGAGAGACCGCCAGCGAGGCCCAGGAGGGCGCCGGCGAGCAGGGAGCTGAGCCAGGGCATCCCCTCCCCTACCCCTTTGGAGCGCGCGGCGCGGCGCGTGGTCGCGGACCGGTGAATCCCAGCGGAAGGAAAGCGAGCTTCCAGTTAGGGAGTCGCTGCGAGGATGCCCCAATGAGCCTGACCGACCCCAAGAGCCTCCCCCTGTTCCGCATGGTGCCCAAGCACCACCTGGACCAGGCGCTGGAGCAGGCCCTGACCCCCTTCGAGGTGGGCGCGGGCGAGATCCTCACGGTGGAGGGCGAGTCCGACTCCAGCCTGATGATCGTGGTGGACGGCCACCTGGAGATCCTCTGCGGGGAGCCGGCCACGGTCGTGGCCACGGTGGGCCAGGGCGCCATCATCGGCGACATGGCGCTGTTCGGCGTGGAGGGCAAGCGCCACGCCACCGTTCGCACCGCCGAAGCCTGCTCCCTGCTGGTGCTGGACGAAGGCGGCCTGAACCTGCTGCGTGCCCACGGCAATCTGCTGGTTCCCCTGCTGGAGCAGCAGGTCCTGCGCACCCTGGGCAAGCGCCTGCGCGAGATGAGCGAGCGCATCTCCGAGTTCGCCCAGGGCACCGAGCTGGCCACCTACGAGCCCGAGGGCCTCTGGGCCCGCCTGCGCTCCTGGCTGGTGCCGGACGACCCCCACCCTCAACACCCTGCGCCCACCAGCCTGCAGGTGCTGCAGAACTCCCCGGTATTCCAGGTGGTCGAGCCCCACCTGCTCCAGGCCATCGCCGACCACACCGTCGTCGAGGCGGTGCCCCAAGGCGCGCTGCTGCTCCGCGAGGGGCAGCGCGGGAACGACGCGTTCATCGTGGGGCAGGGCCGCATCGACGTGTACCGGGCCACGCGCAACGCCACGAATGAGAAGCTGGCGGAGCTGGGCCCCGGCCGGCTCTTCGGGCTGGTCTCCCTGGTGCATGGCGCCATCCGCTCGGCGAGCTGCTACGCCGCCCAGCCCACCTGGGTGCTGCGCCTGCCGGGCGAGCTGCTGGAGGCCTTCGAGGACCCCGAGCACCCCGCCGCGAGCGCCTTCCGCCAGGTGGTCTACGACGCGCTGGCCCGGCAGCTCGTCAACGCCAACCTGCACATGGCCGAGCTGATCCAGGCCCTGGCCCAAGACCCGCAGATCTCCGAGCGCGAGCGCCAAGCCTACGCCAACCTGGTCTTGCACACCGCCTAGTTCTCCGAAGCATGGGTTCCGACACTCTCCGCGTGCCGGAACCCATGCTCCAGAGAACTACTGTCTTCTCCGGGGGACACCCCCGGAAGCGCCTTGCGGCGCAGCCCCCGCGGGCCCACTCGGGCCCGTGTTCTGCCGGACGGGCCTGCTTGGAACTCCTGCCCGGCAGAACCAGTCGCACAAGCGGACCCCCGCGGCGCTCACCTGCGCTACCCTGCCGCAATCACCGCAAGAGGTCCCATGTTCACCATCGCCCTCCTCGCCGGCGGCCTGTTCGCCCAGGAGCCGCCCCCCGCGCCGGTCACCGACGCAGGCAGCGTGTCCTCGCCGGCAAGCACCCGTCTTCAGATCCCCCACGAGGAGTACCAGCTCGAGAACGGTATGAACGTGATCCTCATCGAGGACCACGCCCTCCCCACCGTCACCATCAACGTCTGGTACGGCGTGGGGTCCAAGGACGAGCTCGTGGGTCGTACGGGCTTTGCCCACCTCTTCGAGCACCTGATGTTCATGGGGACCACCCGCCTGCCCGGCAGCGGCTTTGATGACCTGATGGAGGCCGAGGGCGGCTGGAACAACGCCTGGACCTCGGAAGACGCCACCGACTACTACTCCGTGGGGCCCAGCCAGCTCCTGGAGACCCTGCTGTGGATGGACGCCGACCGCATGGACGGGCTGTCCAGCGCGATGACCCAGGAGAAGCTGGACCTGCAGCGCGAGGTCGTGCGCAACGAGCGGCGGCAGACCGGCGAGGACGCCCCCTACGGCGTGCTCTGGCTGGAGATGAACGCCGCGCTCTACCCCGAGGGGCACCCCTACGCGCACTCGGTCATCGGCTCCCACGAGGACCTGCAGGCGGCGACCGTGCAGGACGTCGTGGACTTCTTCGACACCTGGTATGTGCCCAACAACGCCAGCCTGGTGGTGGCCGGGGACTTCGACCCCGCGCAGATCAAGCCCTTCATCGCCGGGACCTTCGGGCAGATCGCGCCCGGTGAGCTGCCCGAGCGGGCGACCCCGGAGACCCCGGACACCCCCGTGGTGCCCCTGCTGGAGCTGGAGGACCAGGTCCAGATCCCCATGACCACCCTGATGTGGCACTCCCCGGCGGCCCTGCAGGAGGGCGACGCGGCCTACGACCTGCTGGCCTCCATCCTGGCGGGCGGGCGCTCCAGCCGGCTCTACCAGCGCATGGTGCACTCCGAGCAGATGGCGCTGGAGATCAACGCCTACCAGTTCTCCCAGATGCACTCCAGCATCTTCATGATCCAGGGCCTGCCCACCGAGACCCACACCATCGAGCAGATGGAGGACGTGGTGTTCGAGGAGCTGCAGAAGCTGGCCGAAGAGGGCCCCACCCAAGCCGAGCTGGACCGCGTGGTCCGCGAATACCAGGTGGGCTTCCTCTCGGGACTCGAGAGCCTGGACAGCCGCGCGAGCACCCTGAACCGCTACCACTACCTGGTCGGCACCACCGACTACCTGGAGCAGGACCTGGCCCGCTACACGACGGCCACCCCGGCAGACGTGCAGGCCGCCGCCGCCGCTCTGACCCGTGAGCGCGCGCTGACCGCCCGCGTCCGTCCCGAGAAGACCGAAGAGACCGCCGCCGAGGAGACCCACTGATGCACGCTCTGCTGCTGCTCTTGGCCTGCCCCAAGCAAGCCTCCGTCGAGCCTGTCCCGCTCCCCTCCCCCAGCTTGCTGGACGCACGCCCCACCGTGGGCCCGGCCGCCGACTTCACGCCGCCGCAGCCCCAGGTGTTCACCCTGGACAATGGCGCGACCGTCTGGTTCATGGAGACCCCTGGGCTCCCCTTGGTCAGCGTGCGCATGGTCGTGCGCGGCGGGCGAGACATGGACCCCGCCGACCAACCCGGGCTGACCGCTTTCTCCAACGCCATGCTCACCCACGGCGCCGGGGACCTGGACGCCAGCGCGTTCGCCGCCGAGGTGGAGCAGCAGGCCCTGTCCCTGCACGCCTCCACCGGGCAGGCCACCACCTGGCTGAGCCTGGAGGCCACGACGGAGACGCTCGGCAGCGGCCTGGACCTGCTGTTCATGGCCGTGACCCAGCCCACCTTCGACGCGGATGAGGTCGAGCGGGTGCGCGATCAGCGGCTGGGTGACATCGCCCAGAGCCTGGACACCCCCGCCACCGTCGCCTCCTGGGTGGGCGACCGGGTCTACTTCGGCGCCGAGCACCCCCTGGCCCACAACACCTCCGGAACGGCCGCCTCCCTCGAGTCCCTGGACGCAGCGCAGCTCAAGGCAAGCTGGCAGCAGCGCATGGCCCCCGAGCGCACCACCTTCGTGATCTGCGGCGACCTGGTCAATGGCGATGGAGACGCGGACCTCCTCAAGTCCAGCCTGAACGCCCACTTTGGCGACTGGACGCCCAGCGAGCTGGCCCCGCTCCCCGAGCACCCCGCCCCCACCGGCGCCGCCGGGTACTACCTGGTCGACAACCCCGGCAGCTCCCAGTCCATCCTGCGGGTCACCCTGCCCGGCTGGCAGTCGGACGACCCCGCCTATGTGCCCGCCGAGCTCGGTAGCATCGTGCTTGGCGGCACCTTCACCTCCCGCCTCAACCGCCTGCTGCGCGAAGAGAAGGGCTACACCTACGGCGCGCGCGCCGGCCTGGGAGATGGCCCCGGCTACGGCCGCATGATCACCTACTCGGCGGTCCGGGGCGACGTCACCGGCCTGGCCCTGGTGGACATGATGGGCGAGCTGGAGCGCATCTCCGCGGGCATCGACGCCGCCGAGCTCAAGAAGGCCCAGGGCGCCAAGCGCAGCGACACCGTCTCGGTCTTCGAGACCCGCTCCGGCATGGCCTCCGCCTTCGCCGACCTGGCCGCGATGCAGCAGTCCCCCGACACCCTGGCCCAGGAGCTCTCCGCCTCCCAGTCCGCCAGCGTCGAGTCCGTCAACGCCGCCCTGGCCGGCATCGACCCCAGCGCCGCCATCGTCGTGGTCGTGGGTGACCTCTCCGTCATCCAGCCCCAGCTCGCCGAGGTCCTGCCCGACGTGACCTGGACCGTGGTGGAGCCCTAGGCTTGGCCCGCGTCCTCGTCCCCCTCCCAGACCGCGACTTCGACACGACAGAGGCCGCGGTCCCCTGGGCGATGCTCCGGGATGCAGGACACCAGGTGGTCTTCGCCACGGAGCAGGGAGCGGTGGCGGCCTGTGATCCGCTGCTGCTCACCGGAGTGATCTTCGGCCAGCTCGGCGCCGACCCCGGCCCCATCCAGGACTACCAGGCCATGTCCCAGGACCCCGCGTTCCTGGCCCCCCTGCGCTGGTCCGAGCTCCAGGCCGAGGACTACGACGGCCTGCTGCTCCCAGGCGGTCACGCCCCCGGCATGCGCCAGTACCTGGGCAGCGAGCTGCTGCAGGCCTTCGTCGCGCGCTTCTGGGCGACCGGTCGCCCCGTGGCCGCCATCTGTCACGGCGTCCTGCTCCTGGCCCGCTCCAAGGACACCCAGGGCCGCTCGGTGCTCCGGGGCACCCAGACCACCTGCCTGCCGGCCTACATGGAATACCTGGCCTGGGGCCTGACCGCCTGGAAACTGGGCCGCTACTACCGGACCTACCCCGAGTCCGTGCAGGCGGAGGTCTGCGCCCTCACCGACCCCTCCGACTTCCGCCGCGGCCCGCTGACCCTGGGCACCCGCGGCACCGCAGACAGCGATCGCGGCGCCTTCGTCGTGCAGGATGGGCGCTACGTCTCCGCCCGCTGGCCGGGGGACGCCTACCTCTTTGGGCGCACCTTCCTCTCCCTGGTGGAGCAGTCTGTTGCAGCCCGAAACTCCGCAGGGAGCGCGCCACCATGACCACCCCCCTCATCAACTCCATCCTGGCCAAGGCCCCCCAGCAGGGCCGGGTGGAGCGCATCACGGTGCGCCCCGGCAAGGGCAAGCGCCCCCGGGAGATCGACGCCTGGCCCATCGGCGAGCCCGGCTACGACTACGGCCGCTCCAAGCGCCGCGCGGTCACCCTGATCCAGGCCGAGCACCTGCCCCTGATCGCCCAACTCATGGGCCAGGACAGCCCCCCCGACCTGCTGGACCTGCGCCGCAACATCCTGGTCTCCGGGTTCAACCTGCGCGCCCTGCTCGACGGCTGGCGCTTCCAGCTCGGCGACGCCATCCTCCGCGGCACCGTCGAGGCCGACCCCTGCGAGCAGATGGAGGCCGCCCTGGGCCCCGGCGCGATCCACGCCATGGTCGGTCACGGCGGCATCTGCGCGGCCATCGAGCAGCCCGGCCTGGTGCGGGTGGGCGACCCCCTGATCCGCCTGGACCGGGTCAAGTGAGGCTGCTGGTCACCGGCGCCTCCAGCTACGTGGGCGCCAACTTCTGCCTGCTGGCGCGGGACGCGGGCCACGATGTCCTCGCCTTGCACCACAAGACCCCGCTGAATGTGACTGGGGTGCGATCCCAGGCGGTGGACCTGGGCAGCCCGCAGGCCGCCAAGCACCTCGCCTCCCTGCCCGAGCCCGACGCGATCATCCACCTGGCCTGCAAGGTCATGGGCACCGGCGACGGTCGCGGCCGAACCCCAGCGATGGACCTGGACCGGGCCATGATGGATCGGGTCCTGGAGGTGGCGGTCCCCACGGTCTATGCGTCCTCCACCTGCGTCCACTGGCAGGGCCTCTCGGGCTACGCAGCGCAGCGCCGTGAAGACGAGGACAGGCTGGCAGCCTCCGGCCTCCCCTGGGCCACTCTGCGGCCCTCCGCGCCCTACGGGCCCCGCCTGGGCGACCACCAGCCCGGACACCGCGAGTCCTTCCACACCCTGGCCGATCTCGTGAAGCGCTCGCCCGTCGTGCCCCTGGTGGGCTGGGGTCGGGCCATGCGACAGCCCATCCACGTGGACGACTTCGGCGGCGCCATCCTGGCCCTGCTGGACCAAGGCCTGCCCGACCGCGCCTTTGACGCCGGCGGCGCCGAGGCCCTGCCCTTCCACCGCATCGTCCAGCGCATCGGCCACCACCTGGGCACCCACCGCCTGCGCGTGCCCGTTCCCGTCCCGCTGCTCACCCAGGCCGCCCGCTTCATGCCCGACATGGACGCCGACCTCTTGGCCACCGCCGACCAGGACGACCTGGCGGACCCTGGGAAGCTGGAGCGCCAGACCGGCCTGGAGATGCGCGGCTTCGAGCCCCAGGTGCTCTTCCAGGTGCGCCACTGAGCAAGAGTCCAGATTCTGGGACAGTCTCTTCCCCCGCGAATGGTTGTCCCACCCCTGGTCGCTCGGCTACCCCTGGGGCCCAGACCAGGAGAACACGATGGGACTGCTCGTTGACGGCAAGTGGCGCGACCGCTGGTACGACACCAAGAGCACCGGTGGCCACTTTCAGCGGCAGATGGCCCAGTTCCGGAGCTGGGTGACCGCCGACGGCAGCCCCGGCCCCAGCGGCGAGGGCGGCTTCAAGGCCGAGAGCGGCCGCTACCACCTGTACGTCAGCCTGGCCTGCCCCTGGGCCCACCGCACCTTGATCTTCCGCAAGCTCAAGGGCCTGGAGCCGCACATCGACGTCTCGATCGTGCACCCCGACATGCTGGACCAGGGCTGGACCTTCGATCCCCAGGGCCGCGCCGAGGTGGGCGACCCCCTCTTTGGCCTGGACTTCATGCACCAGCTCTACACCCGCCAGGATCCGGGGATAAGCAGCCGCGTGACCGTCCCCGTGCTCTGGGACAAGCAGCAGGGCCGCATCGTCTCCAACGAGTCCAGCGAGATCATCCGCATGTTCAACGGCGCCTTCCAGGGCATCGTGGACAGCCCCCTGGACTTCAACCCCGCGTCCCTGCGCAGCGAGATCGACGCCGTCAACGAGCGCGTCTACGACACCCTCAACAACGGCGTCTACAAGTGCGGCTTCGCCACCACCCAGCAGGCCTACGACGAGAACGTCGGCCCCCTCTTCGACACCCTGGAGTGGCTGGAGGCCCGCCTGGAGCGGCACCCCTTCGTGGCCGGCGAGCTGCTCACCGAGGCCGACTGGCGCCTGTTCACCACCCTGGCGCGCTTCGATCTGGTCTACCACGGCCACTTCAAGTGCAACCGCAAGCGCATCGTCGACCTGCCCCGCCTGTGGGCCTACACCCGCGCCCTCTACCAGATCCCCGGCGTCGCCGAGACCACCGACTTCTGGCACATCTCGCGGCACTACCACTACAGCCACAACACCATCAACCCCCACCGCATCGTGCCTACGGGGCCCCAAGTGGACTGGATGGCGCCCTCCGGTCGGCCGGTACACCTCGACACACACGTGGCCCGTAACACCTGATCTACACCCCTCCCATCAGCGAGGTGCGGCTGGGCCTGTTCAGCCCGCCCCGTGCTCCCGCCCGGCAAGCGCCTCCAGCTCCCGGATCAGCACCCCGGACTGCAGGGTCCCCAGCAGCCGGTGGTCATCCCCGGGCACCGGCGTGAGCACGATGTCGCCGTGGGCCAGCAGCTCGGAGTCGGCGTAGGGCACGACCTCGTCCTCGGGGGCGTGGAGGATGCGGATGGGGTGCGGGTGCTGGTGCAGGCGCGCGCGCTTCTTGGCGGCGGCGGCGGGGTTGATGCGGCCCTCGACGCGCTCCAGCGCGGGCGCCATGAGCAGCACGGGGCCCTCCCAGGCGCCCTGGAGCACCAGCTCGATGAGCACCGCGCCGCCCCATGAGCTGCCGACCACCACGTCGGGAGACGCCTGCTTCAACACCGACTTCTGGATCTCCACGCAGGCGCTCCTGCTGCGGTCCAGAGCCTGGGCGACCCAGGCCTTGTTGCGCAGGCGGCCCCACAGGATGGCCCCCAGGAACATCGCCCCGGCGGACCAGGGGTTGCCCCAGATGGCCATGGGCAGGGCGCCCAGCAGCATCAGCGCAGCGGTCCAGGGCTGCCACATGCGCAGCAGGTTCCGGACCATGGAGTTGCGCTTGTCCATGCGCCAGATGGACATGTGCATGTCCGGCGCGCTGACCTCCAGGCCCAGGTCCTTCATGCCGGAGACCTTCCCGCTGGTGGGGCCGGACTCCAGGCCGTGGACAAAGTGGACGCGCAGGGGTCTGGACACCGCTCAGCCCTGGGCGGGGTGGTTCTCAGCGAACCAGGCCACGGCCGCCTGCACGCGGCGGGTGACCTCGCTGGGGTCCAGGATCGCGAGGGTGTCTCCGATACCAGGGCTGACGGGGGTGCCCGTCATGGCCACGCGCAGGGGCTGAGCCAGCTTCCCTACCCGACCCTCATAGTGAGCGTCCGCGGCGGCCTGGAGGCCGGCCTCGATCCCCGCGGGGGTCCAGTCCGTGATGCCCGCGACGATGTCGACACAGGCGGCCAGGCGCTCCTGACCGTCGCCCTTGACCACGTGCTTCTTGATGGCCTTGGCGGGCCCGTAGGTGGTGGGCGCCTCCAGGATCCAGCGCACGCTGTCCTCCAACTCGGCGAAGGTGGAGAAGCGCTCGTGGTAGAGCCCCAGCACGGCGGGGAGCTTGTCGCCCAGGGCTGCCAGGACGCCGTCGGGGTTGCGGGCCAGGTAGTCGGCGCAGGCCTCGACCAGGCGCTCGACGCTGGAGGCGCGCACGTACTGGCCGTTCATCCAGCGCAGCTTCTCCCGGTCGAAGCGGGCGGCGGCGGTGCCGATGCGCTTGACGTCGAAGGCGGCCTCGAGCTCGGGCAGGCTCCAGATCTCGCGGTCATCGCCGTTGCTCCAGCCCAGAAGGGCCAGGTAGTTGCGCAAGGCCTCCGGCAGGTAGCCGCTGACGCGGAAGTCCTCGACGTCGATCTCGGGGAGCTCGGTGCCCAGCTTCTCGGCGATGGCGATGGCGATCTCCACGTCCGAGTTCTTCTTCTTCATGAACGCGGTCGCGGTGGCGGCGTCCAGGCCCAGCTCGCTGGCCAGGGTCTCGGCCTTCCAGCCTGCCGTGCGAGCGGACTCGCGCGCCGCCTTGGCCTTGTCCCGCTTGGACATCTTGCCGCCGCTGAGGGAGAAGATCAGGGGCATGTGCGCGTGCTCGGGCAGCTCCCAGCCAAAGGCCTCGTAGAGCAGGATGTGGCGCGCGGTGTTCATCAGGTGCTCCTGGGCGCGGAGCACGTGGGTGACCTGCATGTAGTGGTCGTCCACCACCACGGCGAAGTGGTAGGTGGGGAAGCCGTCGGCCTTCCGGATCACGAAGTCGTCCAGGTCGCCGGGGCCCACGATGACCTCGCCCAGGATCTGGTCGTGGATGGCGACCTCGCGGCCCGGGGGGGTGTGGAAGCGCAGCACGGGCTCGCGGCCCTCGGCCTCGAAGCGGGCGAGCTGCTCGGCGCTGTAGTCGGGCTTGCGGTAGCGGAAGGAGGTCTTCGCGGCCTCCGCGGCCTTGCGGAGCACCCCCAGCTCATCGGGGGTCTCGTAGGCCCAGTAGGCCTTGCCCTCATCGACCAGCCGCTGGAGGTGCTGCTCGTAGATCTCCAGGCGCTCGCTCTGGCGGTAGGGGGCGCCGGGGCCGCCGATCTCGGGGCCCTCGTCCCAGTCGATGCCCAGCCAGCGCAGGTCGTCCTGGATGCCGCGCTCGGACTCCAGGCTGGAGCGCGCGCGGTCGGTGTCCTCGATGCGCAGGACGAACTTTCCGTCCGTCGCGCGGGCGAACAGGTAGTTGAACAGCGCGGTGCGGGCGCCGCCCACGTGGAGCCGGCCAGTGGGCGAGGGAGCGAAGCGACAGCGGGTGGTCATGGGGCCTCCGGAGGCGGCCGCCCTTAACCCGGCAACCGGGACGCGCAGGGTCCACCTCTGGTAGAGTTGCCCGCAGCGTGGAGGCGCCAGGTGGCGACCCGGACCCGGACCGTCCTGTTCACGGACATGGCGAACTACACGGCGACCGTCTCGCGCGCGGACCGGCAGGAGCTCCGAAACCTGCTGGCGGCGCACGAGAAGTTCGTTCATCCCATCCTGACCCGCCGCGGCGGCCGCATCGTCAAGAGCCTGGGCGACGCCTACATGGCGCTGTTCGACTCGGCGACGGACGCTGCCCGCGCCGGCCTGGACGTGGTGGAGAAGGTCGCCAGCACCGGCACCCTGATCATCCGCGTCTCCTGCGCCACCGGTGACGTCGAGGAGATCGACGGCGACGCCTTCGGCGACGCGGTGAACCTGGCCGCGCGGATCAACTCCAAGACCCCCGCCGGGGAGTTCTGGTTCAGCGAGTCCACCCGGATCTGCATGAACCAGTCGGAGCTGCCCTTCGAGTCCGTGGGCGTGTTCACGCTCAAGGGCCTGGTGGGCTCCACCGCCTGCTACCGCGCCGTGGGCCGCACCCGCTGCTGGCTCCCCCAGCAGGTCATCAGCGCGGTCAAGGGCAACACCCTGGTGCGCATCCAGAAGGGCGATCCACAACCCTCGCTGCCCCCCGATCCCATCGTGCTGCTGGAGGGCTTCCGGCCCGGAAGCGAGGCCCTGTCCCGGGCGGTGGACTCCCTGCCTGTGCTGGATCCCAACCGCCTCTTCCTCAGCGCCTACCACATCGCGCCGGCCGACCGCTTCGCCTGGCAAGAGGCCGGACACGGGCTGGTGATGGGCACCCCCGACGCGCTGGCCAGCGCCATCGCGGAGGTCCGCGCCGCGGTCACCAAGCCCAGCGGCAGCAACACGATCATCCTGGACATGGGCCAGAGCTCCGAGCTCGACCTGGTCATGTCCGGGCTGGCGCTCCCCGCGGTCCCCATGGCCGAGGTGGTCGCCGGCTACACCTACGACCTGCTGCCTGACGGCCGCTGGGTGAACCGCTCCGACCGGGCTGTCCTGCGCGTGGACGTGTCCCGCGACGGCGTGCGCATGGGCCCGCTGCAGCACGGCATCGCGGTGGACGGCCGCTCCCTGCCCCCGGGCGCCTCGGTGGCCCTGCAGCACGGCGCGACCATCATGACCCCCTCGGGGCGGGTGACCTTCTACCGCCTGGAGAACGGCCCCTACGCCGGCCTGATGGTCTCCGACTCTCCCCTGCGCATGGGCGTGGGCATCGGCCAGGTCACCGAGCTGGGCCGCGAGCCCAACCACCCCGGCCTGGCGCTCCCCGACCGCCGCGGCCAGGACAACATCCGCTGGTGCTCCGGCTCCCGCGCAGCCCGCGCCCGCCAGGGCGGCTTCACCCTGGACCGCGCTCTGGCCGGACGCCGCCAGGCCGCGGTCGAGGTGGGCCCCCAGGGCAACGCCACCCTGCGCAGCCTCCACGAGCGCTGCCCGACCTACATCTACAGCGAAGGCACGCCCCTGCGCCGCGTGGACCCCATCGCGCCGGTGCAGCAGGGTGACTTTGTGGTGACCGGCACCTCTGTCGTGGCGCTGCGCCCCCCCCAGGACTGACGCCCCACAAAGGGCCAGCGGCGCCGCTGGAACCCCGCTGCGATCCCCGCTGGGCTCCGATGCGGCGCAGAGCTGACACGGGCTCTGCCGCGCGGCTGCGTTAGACGCCGCCGCCAATGCTCACCCGCCTCGCGATACTGCAAGGCCTCTCCCTGGCGATGCTGGGGGCGGTCTTCCCCTATCTGGCCCTGGAGCTCCAGGACCGCCAGGTCTCGGGGCTGGCGCTGACCGTCGCGATGACGGCCACCCCGGCGCTGCGGCTGCTGCTGGGCCCGGCCTGGGGGCTGCTCTCGGACCGGGTCAACGGCGCCACCTGGGTGGTGATGTTGGCCGCCGGGATGGCGCTGGGGGGCTGCCTGGCGCTGCTGGGCCTGCCGCCGGCGCTCGCCCTGCTGGGGGTGCTCGCCCTGGGCATCGGCCGCACGGGCTCCGGCCCGCTGGTGGACGGCCTCACGCTGACCGCCCTCAAGGATCGCGCCGACGACTACGGCCGGGTGCGCCTCTGGGGCTCGGTGGGCTTCCTGATCGCCGCCTTCGGGGCCGGCTGGGGCCGCGACAAGGGCCTCTCCCCCCTGTGGCTGGGCAGCGCGGCCGGCCTCGGCATGCTGGTGGTCGCCGCGAGCATGCCCAAGGCAGCCGCCCCCACAGGTCCCCGCCGCCGCCTGCTGCCGGCGCTGCTCTCCCTGGGCCGGGATCCCGGTTTCCTGCTGCTGCTGCTGGCCTCGGGCCTGCACTTCGCGGGGCACGCGGTCTACGACTCCTTCTTCTCGGTGCACATCGACGCGCAGGGCCATGACAGCCTGTGGGTGGGGGTGGCGGTGATCCTGGGTGTTGGCGTGGAGGTCGGCGTGCTGGCCCTGGGCCCCCGCCTGCTGGCCCGCTTCGGCTCCCATCGCCTGCTGCTGGGCGCCATGTTGCTGGCGCTGCCCCGGTGGGTGCTCAGCGCGTGGACGGACAGCCTGCCCCTGACCATCGCGCTGCAGGCGGTCCACGGCATCACCTTCGGGGCCTTCTGGGTGGCGGGCGTGTCGCTGGTCCAGGAGCGCGCTCCCAAGGACCTGCGCACCAGCGGCCTGGGCCTGCTCTCGGCCGCGGTGGGTGGCGTGGGGTCGGGCCTGGGCAACCTGGGTGGCTCGCTGATCGTGGACAGTGGCGCGGACACCCACTGGCTCTTTGCGTTCAGCGCCAGCATGTCCTCGCTGGCGATTGTCGCTGCCTTGGCGTGTCTCAGGGCCCTGCGGGCTCCGGCGGTGCGGGCGCAGGTGTAGGGGGCTCCGGGTCCTCCTCCTCCCCAAAGACCAGCGCCTCCCAGCGCTCCAGCGGGGTCAGGCGCTCGGGGACGCCCTCGGGCAGGCGCGCCTCCAAGGGGACGCCGTCGTCGTAGGGGTCGTAGCTGACGCTGACGGGCTCGGGCTCGGAGGGCACAAGGCCGACACTGTGCAGCACCCAGGACACGCCCGCGGCCAGCACCAGGAAGACCGCCAACATGCCGGCGATGGCCCCGAGCAGGGCCCTGCGATCGATGACGAGGCGACCTCTGCCGCCCGGCTGCATGTGCTCCAACACCCTCTGGGGTTATTCGGTCTGGGAGCTTGGAGAAACCCGTGGTCGACGCCGAGGTCCTCATCAACCGCCTGCGACAGGAGCCCCAGCACATGGAGGCCCTGGTCGACCTGGTGCTGGAAGACCTGCTGGAGCGCCCCCTGGCGGAGCTGGTGGACCCCGAGCCCATGGCCGACGCGCTGGTGGCCGGCATGCGCGCCAGCGTGGACCAGGACGAGACCCGCGAGTGGCTCCGCGACCAGGTGCGCGCGGCCCTGGAGCGGGTTCGCCAGGAGCCCGGCACGCTGATGCACCGGGTCCCCATGGACGCCCTCCCCCCGGTCAAGGATCTGCTCTCGCGCCCCTACTCGCCCGACCCGCACATGCTGCGGGCGCTGGTGGACCACAAGGCCATGCGCAACCTGATGCGGGTGGTGCTGACGGCCTCGCTGACGGACTTTGCGTCCATGATCAAGCCGCCCACGGCCAACCTGGGCAAGGGCCGGCTGGCGCAGTGGGCCGGGGCCGCGACCGTGGCCGCCAAGATGGTGGGCTCCGAGGTCGAGCGCCAGCTTGAGGGCCGCATCCAGACCTTCGTGGACGGGGCCATCAGCCACGCCATCGGGAACGCGGTCAACCACATGGCCAAGCCCGAGAACGCCAAGGAATACGGGCAGATGCGCTCGGACATGGTGGACGTCGCCCTGGCCTTCCCGGTCAAGATGTGGGTCGCTGAGCTGGACAAGCTGGACCCGGACGCCCTGATCGACGACGTCCACGCCCTGCTCAAGGTCGCGGTGCACTCCTCTGAGCTCGAGTCCATGCTCCGCGACGGCCTGCAGCAGCTCGTGGACGAGCAGGGCAGCCAGAGCGCCCGCAGCTTCCTGGCCGGCTCCGGTCTGGAGCAGTCCTGGCGCCCCCCCCTGCAGGAGCTGCTGCTCAAGCAGAGCCGTCAGGTCGTGGAGAGCCCCGCTTTCGCCGCCTGGCTCTCCGCCCTGGTGGCCGGCTGAGTGCGCTGGATCGACCGGCTCCGCAGGCCCCTGCCCCCGGTGTCCATCGACGCCGCGGCGGAAGAAAAGCTCGCGTCCAGGGTCCAGGAGATCGCGCAGGCATCCGATGCAGAGGGTGCGGTCCGCGCGCTTCGCGGCCTGGTGGAGCAGGATATGTTCGCGATCTCCCAAGACTTTCGGGCGGCCCTGGGTTGCCCTGACGCCGAGCTGGCGACCGAGCTGTACCTGCACGCGGGTGTGGGGGTGCTGCTGGCTCAGGGAGAGGAGGATCGCTGGCAGCCGCTGAACCAGGTGCTCCGCGAATACATCGCCTTTGGACACCGCGATCGCTACGATGACGGCCCCAGCGAGGTCCTGCGGGTGGCGAACAAGATCAACGAAGAAGGCCGGGATCCGGGCTTGGTGGCCCTGGGCATGTTGCCCATGCGCCTGGGTGTCTCCTACCGCCGCGGCGCCAGCGAGGGGCTCATCCAGCTCGCCTCCATCGCCCAGCAGGGAGGCATGGCCTGGGGGCAGCGTTGACCCCGCTGCTGGCCATGTTGCTGCTGGCCGATACCAGCACCACGGAGCGCCCCCGCACGCGCCCCTACCACAACCCCATCCCCAGCCCCGACCTGCGGGCGCAGGTCTTTGTGGAGTCGCGCCCCCGCGAGCTGCACGCCTGCAGCGTGACCGCCCTGGTGGACCGCTTCGGTGTCCTGACGGACGTGGTCGTGGGTGAGTGCCCCGATGACCTCGCCGCCACCAGCAGCGCCGCGGTGCGCGGCTGGAAGTTCCACCCGGCGGTGCACCAGGATCTGGCCGTCCCCGGCCAGTACGAGGTCACCTTCGTCTACGTGGCCAGCCTGGTGAAGACGACCGTTCCGCTGCCCCAGAAGACCCGCCTGGTGCGCTTGGAGCCCATGGCCCGGCTGGACTGGCCCTCGCCGCCGCGGGTGACCCGCGAGATGAAGCAGTATATGGCCGAGCACTGGCTCACGGAGCTGACCTGCGTGGCCGACCTGCAGGTCGCCAAGCGCGGAACGCCCGAGAACGTCCAGTGGGTCGACTGCCCGGAGCCCTTCGCGACGGAGACCTTCAAGCGCATGGAGCGCTACGGCCTGACGCCCATTGGCGCGGAGGCCGGAGACGGCCGGGTATACCGCATGTGGCTCCGTTTCAGCGCCGAGTGATCCCCCCTGGGTTAGCCGGGGGCCATGGCTCGCCGACGTCGACACACCCCGCCCTTTGACCTGACCCTGGACCGCCTGGGTCCCAAGAGCTGCGCCGTGGGCACCCACGACGGCCAGGAGGTCATGGTCCGCAGCGCCCCCCCGGGCGCCGTGGTCCACGTGGTCCCCTTCAAGCGCAAGCAGGGCGTGATCCACGCGCGCCGCGTCCACATGGTCGAGCGCCCCGCCGACTACCAGGAGCCTCCCTGCACCGCCTTCGGCCTCTGCGGCGGCTGCAGCCTCCAGGAGCTCAACCTGCAGGCCCAGCGCCGCGAGAAGCAGCGCCGCATCATCGGCCTGTTCCCCGGCGTGGTCCCCCGCCCCATCGCCGGCGCCCCCGCCGCGTTCGGCTACCGCAACAAGGTGGAGCTGAGCTTCGGCACCCGCTGCTTCCTGACCGAGGCCGACAACGCCGCCGGCAAGTCCATCCACGGGCGCTTCCTGGGCTTCCACGCCCCCGGGCGCTTTGACCGGGTGGTCGACGTGGAGCGCTGCGAGATCGCCGACCCGCGGATGAACGCCGTGATCTCCGCGGTGAAGGGCTGGTACAGTCAGACCTCGCTGGCGCCCTGGGATGTACGGGAGCACGTGGGCTTCCTCAAGCACCTGGTGGTGCGGGCCTCCAGCGTGGGGCAGGTCCTGGTCGCCCTCTACACAGCCCCCCCAGAAGCCCAAGACGCGCCCGTGGAGCAGATCGAAGACGAGCTCCGCGCCCTCGCCGCCACCCTCCCCGCCGACGGCGTGCTCTGGTTCGTCAACGAGCGCGTGGCCGACGCCGCCATCGGCCCTCTGCGCGAGGTCCTGGCCGGCCAGACCACCATCGACGAGGCCCTGGGTCCCGTCCGCTACCAGCTCTCCGCGACCGCCTTCTTCCAGACCAACACCGCCGGCGCCGAGGTGCTCTACGACGTGGTCGCCGAGGCCGCCGGCAGCGGACGGCGCGTGCTGGATCTCTACTGCGGGACCGGCGCGATCGGCCTCTACCTGGGCGACCGCTTCCAGGAGGTCCTGGGGATCGAGATGAACGAGGCGGCGGTCGCAGACGCCCGGCTCAACGCCCAGCGCAACGAGCGCTCCAACATCCAGTACAAGGCCGGCAAGGTCGAGGACAACCTGCCCGCGCTCCGCGACGACGACATCGCCATCGTGGACCCGCCGCGGGCGGGCCTCCACCCCAAGGTCGCGGAGTACCTGGCGAACTCCGGCCTGAGCACCCTGGTCTACGTGGCCTGCAAGCCCGAGTCCCTGGCCCGGGACCGCGCCGTGTTCGAGGCGGCCGGCTGGACCCTGGAGTGGCTGCAGGCCGTCGACCTCTTCCCTCAGACCGGGCACATCGAGGTGGTGGCGCGCTTTGTGCGCTGACTCTGGCGTTTCTGGGGTGGCTACCGGGGCTAAGTGAGCGCAGGGGGGTGGCTACCGGGTCCGAGTGAGCGGTCTGTCGCGGCTACGGGTGCTCAGTGAGCGATCGGGTGACCGAATCGGCTGCTTTGGGGGCAATCTGGGCCCAGAACAGTGGAAATCGGCCGGAAATTGGCCGCTTCAGGGCCTGATCGGTGGCCCGAGCGCTCACTGGTGGGGCGTAGCCTCAGAACATCGCTCATCCAGGGGGCGTAGCCTCCCCTCCCCGCTCACTCAGAGGTCGTAGCCTCCCCCAGCCACCCCAGCGCCAGCCGCGCTGTGTGCGCCAGAGGCCGATCCCCGATGTCCATCGCGTAGGCGAGCACCCCCAACTGGTGGTGCATGCCCCGCAGGCGCGCCAGCGCCAGGGTCCCGGGTGACACGGAGCCGTAGGCGTCCAGGAACACCGAGCGCAGGGTCGGCGGGAGCACGCCCAGCACACCGGCCAGGTCCACCGCGGGGTGGCCCAGGTGCACATCGCCCCAGTCCACCAGCCCGACCAGCGCGCCCGCTGCGTCCACGTGGATGTGCCGGGCGTAGAGGTCCCCGTGGACCAGAGCGGTAGCGTGCTCCACGGACTCGACCGGGGGCGCGACGGGGGGCTGTGAGAGCCAGCCGTCGTCCACGGCAGCCTGTCCTCGCTGGTGGATGGATCGCTGGAGTCTCTGGGGCTCCAAGCGACCCAGAGTGTCGGGCCCGGCCCGCGCGTCCACCTGCCCATGCAGCGCCCTCAAGAACTCTCCGAGGCTGTGGGCCAGGAGGCGGCGATCGGGGCCCTCCCAGCGCTCGAGACTCACCCCTCCGACCCGCTCAAAGCACGCCACCGCGTAGGGAAACCCCTCCACCGGCGAGGTCACCCTGAGCAGCTTCGGGACCCCGGGGAGATCCAGGGCGCGCAGGACCTGCAGCTCGGTGTGCAGGCTGACGGCCCCCAAGGGGCGGCGGGGCGCGCGCAGAACTGCTTGGGCCCCCACGGAGTAGACCGTGCTGTCCCAGCCCTGGCCGAGCGGCGCGACGGGCTGGTCCGCGAGCTCGGGGATGCCGGCGGCGACGGCTCGGGCCTGGGGCAGCGTGAGCACCGCGTCTGCGTGCCAAGGAGGGCGCTCCAGCCAACGCGCCAGGTCGCGGAAGTCGCTGACCTGTGCGCCAAAGTGGAGCCCGGGCACGCCCGCGAAGATGGCGCCGTGGACGTCCTTGGACCAGGAGTCGCCGACCATCAGGGCGCGGCTGGGGGGCACACCGAAGCGGCGGCAGGCCAGGTGGAAGATGCGGGGATCGGGCTTCTCGACGCCCAGCTCGCCGGAGACGAAGAGCGCGTCGACGCGGTCGAGCAGACCCATGGCGCGGAGGGTGCCGCGCAGGCGGGTGTCCCAGTTGGAGACCAGGGCGACGGGGGTGCCCTGCGCGCGGAGGGTGTCGATGAGGGGCAGAGCGCCCGGCGCGACGCGCCAGGCCTGGGGCTGGGCGTAGTGCTGGTAGAGGGCCTCGAAGTAAGTGGGGTCCGCGCAGCCGGTGGCCTCGCGCACCACCGCGCGCCAGTAGGGGCGGCCGTCCATGAGCTGGCGGCCGGAGACCTGGGCGAAGGCGCGGCGGAAGTCGACCTGCTCCACCCCGTGGGGGCGGCCCATGCGGAGGTAGGTGGCGTCGACGGGCTCGGCGGGCTGCAGGAGCACACCGCCGACGTCCAGCAGGAGGAGATCCGGGCGCATGGGGAATCGTAGCGGCTGCGTCGATTCGGGCCCCCCTCTGCTTTGGCGGCGGGGCCTGGATGGTCCGAGCGAAGCTCCGCACCCTCAAGGCCAAGGAGCTCTGGGTGATGCGCGGAATGGCGCTGCTCTTCGCGAGCATGGGCATCTACGCATTCCTGAGCGCGGCGGGCATCACCCTCGCTCGGGAACTCCAACCACCTGCCGCCCTCCGCCGGCCCGAGCTGTGAGCTCTGCTGGAGGCCTGAATCCACCGGTTCAGCGCCTCCAGCTCCCCACGTCGAACGCACACGACAGGGCCCCCTGCAGCTGCACGCTGTGCACCTGTTCGACGGGCACATAGTGCCCACCCACACCCACCTGCAGGCAGGTCTTTGGGGCGCTGTGGACCAGCCCCAGGCTGAGCTCGGGGAAGGTCTGCTGCTCCATGTTCTGCGCGCTGACGCCCTCAACGGGCTGGGTCCAGGCGTGGGCCACCCGCAGGGCGCCGACCACCGAGAGGATGTCCCCCACCGAGCGGACGACGCGCGCCCGGCCGTAGGGAGCGTGCATGCGATAGGCGTAGGGGACCTCTCGAGCGTCGTCCTCCTCGCCGACGCTGTAGCTGCCGGCGTAGCCGCCGAAGGCGTAGCCCCCGTCCACCACAAAGTCCCAGGGTCCTGGCGAGGGGAGCCGCAGCCCCACCCCAACATTGCCCTGGTCCCAGAGCAGGCTGCGGTTGTAGGCGCCCCGCAGCTCGACGGGCCCCACGGAGTGCGCAGCCGCCAGGGTCCAGGGGCTGCCCAGGGTGGGGAGATCCAGCGGATAGACCGCCACCGTCTTGTCGTCTGCGTAGAGCGAGACCCCCAGCGAGCCGCTCAGCTCCGTCTGACCCGGCGCCATCGCATCCAGGTTCGAGACGGGCTCCCGCGCGGGGGCGGTCACCAGCACGGTGGGCCCCGAGACGCAGGCGCCCAGCCCCAGCAGAGCCAGCGCGGCGGGCAGTGATTTGACCATGTTCGCCCCCAAGGGGCCCTGACCCCTGGAACCTGCCACAAACCCAGGTGGACCACAAGCGCTCAGGTGCGCTCCTTGACCGCGAACACGCAGGACAGCGCGCCCTGCACCATCGGCGCGTAGACGTCGGGGAGGACGGTGTAGTGGATGCCGACCCCGGCCTGCAGGCAGGTGCGCGGCGGCGTGAGGATCACGCCCACGCTGAGCTCCGGGAAGCTCTGCTGCTGGAGCTCCTGGGGGAGCACGCCGCCCTGGTTCTGGGTCCACGCGTGGGACATGCGCAGGGCCAGCGGGATGGAGACGCCGTCGCGCACGCGGTAGACCGCCCGCGCCCGGCCGTAGGGGGCGTGCATGCGGTAGGCGTAGCTGTAGGTGCCTGGCTCGCGGAGCTCGGCGGCTTCGCTCTCGTCGCCCTCTTCGATGGTGAAGGTGTCGGCGTAGCCGCCGAAGGCGTAGCCGCCGTCGATCGCGAAATCCCAGGCGCCCAAGGAGGGAAGGCGCACCCCCACGCCCAGGTTCCCCTGGTTCCACAGGATGGTCTTGTTCCACGCCGCCCGCAGCTCGAAGCGGTCGATGCTGTGCGCAGCGGCCAAGGTCCACGGAGGGCCCAGGGTGGCCGCGTCCAGGAAGAGTGCGCTGGGCCCGTCGTCGTCCAGGAGCACGCTGGCGCCCAGCGCGCCGCTGAGTTCGGTCTGCCCGTCCTCCATCGCGTCCAGGTTGGTGATGGGTTCACGGCCCGGCGGGGTGGCCACGACCAGCGGCCCTGGGACGCAGGCGCCCAAGGCCAGCGGCAAGGCCAACGACAGGCCCAGGTGCAGGCCGCTGGGCAGGCCCAGAGGCAGGGTGGATCTCGCGTGCACGGTCGTCTCCTGGGGAGCAGGATCGCACAGACAGGGCCCCGCCTGGGGCGGGACCCTGCGCGCGCAGACTCAGCCCCCGAGCTGATCCAGGCGGCAGCTAAGACCCGCCTGGGCCCGCAGATCGCCGGTCTCCAGGGTTGTACTGCCCACAACACCGACGCCCACCTCCCAGCAGCTCTCGGTCTGCCAGGCGGCGCCCACGCTGACCTCTGCGAAGGCGCCCGACTGGGAGTCCTCCGGCTCCCAGACCGTCCCGACGCGCGCGGAGACCGGGAGCGAGAAGCCGCCCTCGAAGTGGTGCGCGGCGCGGAGCTCCGCGTAGGGCGCGACCCCGTCACCGGGATTGATCGCCGTCTCGCTGCTGCGCAGCGCCGCGACACCCAGCCCCAGCGCCACGTCCGTGCCGCCGACGCCCTGCTGGGCGCGGTGCCAGGCGACAGCGGCATCCAGCGCGGGGCCGAAGGGCAGGCGCGAGACCTGGAGGCGGGCGTCGGCGTGCGCCCAGCCCGCCTGCAGGCTGAGCTGGGGGGCGCCCATCTGTCCGCTGAGGGCGAAGGCCGGGTCCCCCCGCAGCAGCAGGGTCTCCGCGCTCGCGCCCAAGCGCACGCCCTCGTGCAGCGGCTGCACGAACACGGGGCTGGGCGCTGGGCCCGGGGTGGGCAGGTCGGAGGCGAAGCTCAGGAGTCCGAAGATGATCACTGGGCACCTCCCCAGAGCTGGGTGTTGCAGCCGAGCGCGGCGTGGAGCTGCGCGGACGTGGGGCTGCGCGGATCCACGGCCACGCCGGCGCCCAGGCGCAGGCAACCCCGCCCCGGCTTGTAGACCACGCCAGCCCCCAGATCCACGTAGGTCTGGGTGGGCATCTTGCGGTCTTCCAGGCCCTCCAGCGCGACGGTGCGCGAGTGGGAGACCCGCAGGCTCAGGGGGACGCTGAGGGCGTCGCTGGGCTGCCAGACCATGCGCACGCGCGCGCTGGGCGCGACCACGCGGTAGGCGTAGTCGATGTCCTCCTCCTCCAGGCCCTCCGCGGTGTCGGCCTGCTGGGTGTACTCGTCCCGGATCTCCTCGTAGCCGGTGGCCACGTCGACCACGGGGGTCCAGCGGGCGAAGCTGGGCAGGCGCAAGCCCAGCCCGGCCTCGAACATCCAGTCCTGCGCGTTGCGCTCGAAGGCGCCGCGCAGCTCGAAGCGCTGGACGCCCAGAGCGGCCGTCCCCGCGTAGGCGCCGGCGGGCGAGAAGAGGTCGTAGCTGGTGCCCGGGACCAGCATCACGAAGGACTCGCCATCGTCGCTGTCCACGATCACCGTGTTGGTCACGCCAGCGGCGACCACCAGCTCTCCGTCGTCCAGCGGCTCGAGCGCCACGATGGGTGTCGTCGGCGGCCGGTACGGAATCACCGTCGGCCCCCCACACGCACTGAGCACCCCCACCGTGCAGAGCCCCACTCCCAACCCCAACAGCACCGGCCCGCGAAAGCGGGTCCGCGCCAGGGTGTCCTCGACTGCATCCATTTCTCCCCTCCAGGTCCTGCCCAGACCTGACCCCAGAGTGGTGGGGACGAGGCAGGTTGTAAACCCCCCCGCCGCACTTCCCTGGAGAAGGGAGCTCAGTCCTCCCGGACGATGGGGCTGGGGGAGCCGACGCAGGTGAGCCAGAGCTGGTGGGCGGCGCGGGTGGCGCCGACGTGGAGCAGGCGCCGGGCGTGGGAGTTGTCGGGGTAGTGGTTGGCGCTGACCTCGACCAGGACGACGTAGTCGAACTCCAGGCCCTTGACCTCGGAGATCTCGACGACCTCGATGCCGGGGGCGAACGCGAACTTCTGATCCTGGACCTGCCGCAGGCGGGGCAGATCGGAGCGCCGCAGGCCGTCCGCGTAGACGTGCGAGAGGGCCTTGGAGGGGGTGATGACCGCGATGCTGGCCAGGGGCTCGCGCACGGTGAGCTCGAAGAGGGCGTCCGCCAGGAAGGCCACGCAGGCGCCGTGGTCGGTGAAGCGGAAGAGCTCGACCGGGGCACCGGGGCGGGTGGTGGTGGGGGGGACGTCGTCTTCGGCCAGGGGGCCCAGGACCTTGCGGGCGAAGCTGGTGATCTCGTGGGTGGAGCGGTAGCTCACGCGCAGGGTGTTGACGGCGCTGCTGCCGCGCACGCCCAGGCGGCCCAGGAAGCTCTCCCAGTCGGTGAACCCGGCCTGCTCGATGATGTGCTGCTGGGTGTCGCCGGAGAGGGTGATGCTGTGGCGCTTGTCCAGGGTGTCGATGAGGACGGCGACCTCCAGCGGGGAGAGGTCCTGCACCTCGTCGACGACCATGTGGGCGTAGCGCAGCGGCGCCTTGCCCTGGCCGCGCAGAGGGCCCACGCGCATCTGCCAGAGGCGCAGGAGCAGGGCGTCGTCCTCTTCGTCCATGAACGCGGGCTGCTCGCGCTCGCCGGAGACCCAGTCGGTGAGGCGGGCGCGCTGGCGGCGGGCCCAGTCCCAGGCGCGCTCCAGCTCCTTGCGGGTGAAGGCGCCGGGGCTGTTGCGCTCGATGATCTCCACCAGCTTGTCGAGATCCATGAACATGCCCAGGAAGTCCTCGAACACGCCATCGGCGTTGCTCGGGTTGGACACGCTCTCGATCTGGTGCTCCATGACCGCCAGGAAGGCGGGGTGCAGCTTGAGGCGCGAGACGATCTCGGGGGTGTCCTCGGCCACCTTCTTGGGCAGGAAGGGGAAGTGCTTCTCGCGCAGCTTGCGGGACCAGCGGCCCCAGGTGTGGACCTCGACGCCTTCGACGCCAAGGGAGGGCAGGACCTTGGAGATGTAGTCGCGCAGGGCCCGGCCCCAGACGACGATGATCATGCGCTTGGGGTGGAAGTGCTTGGGGTCCTGGAAGGCCAGGTAGGCCACGCGGTGCAGCGCCACGGTGGTCTTGCCGGAGCCGGCGATGCCGCGGATGACGACCAGCCCGGAGTCGGGGCGGGTGATGAGCTCGAACTGCTCCTGGTCGATCAGGGCGGCGATGTCGGGCAGGTGCTTGTCGCGGCGGTGCTTGGCGCCGGTCCCGCCCATGGTGCGGCCGGTGGCGTTGTTGTGCTTGAGCAGGCTGGAGCCCTGCCCGCCGGCCAGGCGCGCCTTGGAGGGGTCGCGGTGGTCCCACTCGCCGTTGCGGCGGGAGAAGATGCCCTGGGGGGCGTCGATGCGCTCGAGCTGGCCGCCGTTGATGGAGACGCTGCGGCGGGCGACGATCTCGCCCTCCAGGATGCGGTCGCCGACCTCCTCCGCGTACTCATCGCCCTCGCGGTAGCGGTAGAAGAGCTGGGCGATGGGGGCGTTGCGCCAGTCGATGATGCGCAGGCCGTGGTCGATGCGGGTGACCTTGCCCAGGTAGAGGTTGCGCTCGCGGCCGTCCTCCCGCAGGCGCATGTGGGCAAAGTAGGGGTTGTCCGGGTCGACGTCGTCGGTGCGGCGGGCGGCGCGGAGCTGCTGCAGCAGGGCGTGGAGCTGGTCGAACTGCTGGAAGAGGGAGCCCAGGTCCTCCTGCTTGGCGTTGGGCAGCTCATCCCGGAGCCGGGTCAGCTCCTCCACGATGTCCTTCTCCGAGGGGCCCTCCTTGGGGGGGCGCTCCAGGAGCTGGGTGCGGATCTTGTCCAGGAGGCTGATCTCCTCCTTGACGATGGGGTGCTGGGATGCAGACACGTGGGGCCCTCGAGTGCAGCCCAGGCCCTTATTGCGCCCGGGTCCGATGGCAAGGGCGGGTCTGTTTCAACCCCTTGCAAGCCAGCGACGAATGCGTGTCCAAGGCTGGTCCCGCGCCACATAGCGCAGCCCCGCGACCGCCCCCATGCCCCCGCCGATGAGGGTGAGCAGGTCCCGGGCGGGCTCCAGTCCGGCCAGCCCCGCCATCATCCCGACGGCGATGCAGAGGGTGGCCAGGCGGCCCTCGGGGAGGGGCTGCGGGAAGGGCTTGCGCTGGTAGGCGTAGTCCAGGGCGACCAGGGGGATGGTGGCGGCCTGGATGATCTCGCGGAGGAACCACAGCCAGAGGTGCCAACCCTCGGCGTAGCCCATCATCTCCATGGACCAGGCGTAGTTGATGAGGAAGATCTTGTCGGCCCAGCCGTCCGCGATGGCCCCCGCCCGCGAGCCCTTGCCCGTCCACCGGGCCACCGGGCCGTCCAGCACGTCGCTGCCCATGGCGAGCACGAACACCGCGACGAACCAGAAGTGGTCGTGCATCACGAAGGCGGTCACGAAGGCCAGCGGGATGCGCGCCAGGGTGAGGGCACCGGCCGCGTTGAAGAGGTCGGTGAAGTGCAGGCGTGGCGCGGGGGCGGTGGCGTTCACGGGGGTGTGGATAACGCGGCGGCGGGACGGTCTGGGGCTTGGGTTGCGGGGGCTTGGTGGAGCAGATCCTTGTGGCAAGGCATCTATTACTTTCCGATAACCCTTGTTTTTCCAATAAAACCAAGCAACAGGATTCCACTTGCCCCTCGCAGCATGAACATGGGAGGGCAGGATGCTGCGTAAACTGCTTGAGCGGGGCCCAATGGAGGGCTCTCAGCAACACCTCGAGAGAGGGGGGATTCTGATGAAGAAGATGTTGTCTGTCGCCGGCGTACTGCTGGCTGGCGTGGTGTTCACCGGGACTGTGCAGGCGGCCGAGCCTGTGAGCAGTGGGGAGATGGACGCGGAGTTCGGAGAGCTGGTGGAGTTGGTGGGAGTTGAGGGGCACTGTGAGCTGTCGGCGTCGAAGACAGCCGGCGTGGTGGGAGGCCTCAGCATCGGGAAGCTCTGCTCGGAGACGATTCGTGCGTACGAGACCACTCGCCAGAAGGCCCAAGACGCCCTTGCAGCCTATGAAGACGCCCTCGAAGAAAGGGACCCGGCCGCAGCTGAAGCGGCAGCACGCACGCTCGTCGCAGCACTGGAGGAGTTGGAGGACATGCAGGGCCTCTACAACATCTGCAGAGAGCTGTTGTCGCTGACCCTGGGCCACTAGGAGGAAGCGATGGCAACGCGATCCAAGAAGCTGTGGTCTGCGGCCGCACTTCTGTTGGGCATGGTGGCAGTGCTCCTCACTGTTGCCGCCATCCGGCCCAGAGAGGAGCCTGCAGATCCGACCAACCGACTGCCCCAGAGTGAGCGTCGGCAAGCCCTTGGCTCCGGCACCGAAGTCGCAACCACGATCGTGAACGCCATCGCGACAGCTCCTGACCGGCCCCCCACCGAACAGGAGCAGCTCTTCAACACCGTAGACGCCCTGCTCGCCCGGGAGCTGCAGTGCGTCGCCCCTGGGGTCCAGCGGGGGACCTCGGGGCTGGTGCGTGTCCCGCTCTCGGAGTTGACCTTCACCGTTCGAGACGAGGGCCGATTCCGCGTCATTGGAGCCACGCGAGAGCCCTACAGCAAAGGCACCCTGGAGCTCGAAGGCTACAAGCCCGTCGAGATCACCTGGGAGGTCTTCGAGGACGGCAGCAGCGCCTGCCACATCCCCCCGCTGGAGCCCGCCGAAGGCCCCTACGGACTCTACGGTCTGGTGGTCGACACCCAGGGCCAGGTGGTCGAGGCCGCGCGCATCAGCGGCTGCGGGGGACGCCGGGTGGACAGCGACGACGAGGGCTTCTTCATCGAGCGCAGCAGCATGAGCGCCTGCATCCTGGACATCCAGGGCCCCGACTCCGCGCTGCAGGTCCCCATCCCTGCCGGCCCCGGAGACCGGGACCTGGGGGAGCTGGTGCTGCCCGAACAGAACGTCGCGATGGGCATCAACCTGATGCGCACCCTCGCCAATCCGGGCCTGGACGCAGAGCTCGGCGGCTGGCGCATCGACTACGTGACCCCCGGCTCCCCAGCGGACCAGGCCGGCCTCAAGGAGGGCGACCTGATCGTCCAGGCACAGGGCCAGGAAGTTGTCGGCGTGCCGCCCGCCAGGCTGCTGCGGGTCCAGGCCGGCGAGCGGGTGGAGCTGGCGCTGGAGGACGGCAGGACCGTGCAGGTCGACGTGGAGTCCACGGAGTCGGTGCACCTCAAGGGTGGGTACAGCGCCGAGGATGCGGCCGAATACAGCGTGGGCTGGGGGCCGGGCTTTGAGTTCTGAGCGCTACTTGACCGTCGCGGTGCCCGACCACTTGTTGGTGTAGTAGTAGTAGTACTCGCCGTAGGGGCTGTCCTCGTAGCCCCAGCTGTAGTCGAACTTGGTGCCCGACAGGCTCACGTCCGTCGCGATGACCCCCCAGGTGGTCCCGTCCGTGCTGTAGAGCAGCGCCTCCCCGTAGCTGCCGTAGCTGGGGTGGTAGCCGTAGTAGAAGGACATGTCGGTGGCCAAGCCGCTGCAGGCGTCGTCGACGACGCTGACGCCCTTCTGGAACACCCCCTCGATCTCGAACGCGAACTCGCACCCCGAGCAAGGCGACACGGGCACACCGGCGGTCTTCCAGCGCATGTCGCATTCGTACTTGCCGGGTTCCGGGGCCAGCGCGTAGAGGAACCGCTCCGTCCCGATGTAGGTCGTCGGCGCCGGATCCGTGTCCGCGTCGCTGTCCGCGTCCGAATCCGCGTCGCTGTCGGCGTCGGAGTCAGCGTCCGAGTCGGAGTCCGAGTCGGAGTCCGCGTCGCTGTCCGAGTCGGCGTCGGAGTCGGAGTCCGTGTCGGAGTCGCTGTCAGCGTCCGTGTCGGCGTCCCCGGCCACGAGCCAGGTGTCCTGGGGCTCCTCGCGATCGCCCATCCCACAGGCCAGGGCCAGGCCAGCGAAGGCGGTGAGGAAGGAAGGAAGCAGCAGACGACGCATTTGGCTCTCCGTAGGGTCTCGGTGGATATTCCAACGGGTTTGCGCTGACCACCCTTACAGCCCCAACTGCGTATCCAAGAGCGCCCTCCAGGCCGCAGCCTCGGCTGGCTCCCCCAGCGCCTCCCACGCCTGGACCCGCGCCGCCACCAGCTCCGGGCTGTAGTCGTGGTCCCAACGCGGCCGCTCAAGCAGCGCGACCGCCCCCGCAGGGTCTCCCTGGAGGACGAGGAGCTCCGCGGTGAGCGCAGCGGTCTGGCTCACCCTCCGGCGCCGGTCCCGCGCCACATCCAGCAGCACCCCGGCCTCGGCGAGGTCACCCTGGCGCAGACCAAGCCGCGCCTGGGCCTGCAGGCACTCCACCGGCAGCAGCCCCCCCTGGTCGCTGGCGAGCTGCAGCCACCCCTGGGCGGCGTCCAGATCCCCCTGCGCGATGGCCAGCTCGGCGTGCAGGGCCATGGCCCGGCGGGAGTCCGGAATCCAGGCGTCGGTCCACGCCAGCGTGTCCTCGACGGCGGGGAGATCGCCGAGCAGGAGTTGGTCTTCCGCAAGCTCCAGGAGGGTGAGCCCCTGACCCTGAGAGCGGCTACGCAGCCCCTCCTCCCGCAGAGAGAACGCCTGCTCGGGGGACCCGGTGCGCGCCAGACACCCGGCCAGAGCGTTCTGGGCCTGGGGCGCGGTGCTGGGCTCCAGATAGGCGACCGCCAGGTGGCACTGGCCTCGGAGCGCCAGCCCCACGCCGTACTCCGCCGCGAGCTGCGGCTGCCAGGGCCCCCGCTCAAGCTCCAGCTCCAGGGACGCCATGCGCCCGGGCATGAAGCCCGCGGGGACCCGGGCAGCCAGCGCCGGCGCGAGGGTCAGCAGTGCGAGCAGCCAAGGCCTCATGCCCCCGCCCTAACCCGGTGTTAGACGGGCCCCATGATGCTCATGTCCTTGCTGATGGCCTGCAACTTCTACGGCGGCGACGTGCACGCCACCCAAGGCACCGTCCTGGAGGCCGGCGGCACGGCCGTGGTCCTGGAGCACCAGGGGGTCGAAGGCGTGATGGAGCCTGGTCGGGACAGCTTCATCGTCGACCCGAACCTGGCCCGCAAGGTGCAGCCCGGGGACGTGGTGAACGCGAACCTGATGAACACCGAGCAGGGCATGCGCGCCATCGGGTTCAAGGTCACGGGGCACGCGCCCGTCGGCAAGGCCCGCCCGGTGCAGCTCGGCGAGCCCTTCCCCAAGCACACGGTGCCCACCCTGCAGGGCGAGAAGGTCGTGGGCGTGGGCCAGGACGGCCCGGTGATCCTGACCTTCCTGTTCACGAGCTGCCCCCTCCCCGCCTACTGCCCATTGCTGGCGTTCAAGCTCGCAAAGGTCCAGGAGGGAATCCAGGGCAAGGCCACCATCCTGGCGGTGACCCTGGACCCGGAGAACGACAGCCTGGAGGTGCTCCAGGCCTACGGCCAAGACAAGGGCGCCGACCCCGCAGTCTGGACATTTGGGCGGGTGGAGCTGGCCGAGCTGCAGGAGCTGCTGGTCTACGCCGGCGTGACCCGCGAGCAGCAGGAGAAGGACATCCTGCACAACCTGCGCACCCTGCTGATCGACGCGGACGGCAAGGTGATCTGGGCGGCCTCGGACAACGAGTGGTCCGAAGATGAGTTGGTCGAGCAGGTTCAGGGGCTCTGAACCGGGGCATCCGGGGGTGAACGCACGCCGGGCGGGGGCATCCGGGGGCGAACGCACGCCGGGCGGGGGCATCCGGGGGTGAATGCCCGCGCCCTTCGGAGGCCTGCGCGCCAAGTGCCTGGAATCCTGTCAGCCCAGGATGGGTACAGGTCCAAGGCTCCCCCAATCCGGCCGGATCCGCCGCCAAAACGGGCGTTCAGAGCGGGATGCCCCCCGACAAGCGGCGTTCAGGGGCGGATGCCCCCCGCCAAGCGGCGTTCAGGGGCGGATGCCCCCCGATAAGCGGCGTTCAGGGGTGGATGCCCCCCAGACCCCCCTCACGCGACGCCGATCTCCTTGAGCCGCTTGTGCAGGAAGTCGCGGGCCTTGACCGGCTTTGCGTCTCCCTCGCGGAAGGGGGTCAGCACCTTGTCCGGGTGGGGGTGCAGGAAGAAGGGCATGGACATGCGGCCGCCGTCGTCGCCGTCGGGGTTCACCACGCGGTGGGTGCAGGAGGGGACCTGGCCGTTGGTGAGCAGCGCCATCATGTCGCCGGTGTCGCAGATCATCACGTCGGGGGGCGTGGTCACGTCCAGCCACTGGCCGTCGCGGGTGAGGATCTGCAGCCCGGGGTTGGAGGCGTAGGGCAGCACGGTGATGAGGTTGATGTCCTCGTGCGCGGCCGCCCGCACCATCCCCTGGAGGGAGCCCTCGGGGACGGGGGGGTAGTTGATGATGCGGACCAGGGAGTTCCCGTCGGTGATCAGCTTGGTGAAGTAGTCCGCGGGCAGCCCCAGGTAGTCACCGAACGCGACCAGGAGCCGGTTGGCGAAGTCCTCCATCTGGGAGAACAGCTCGGTGAGGTTGGCCCCGAAGGCGGGGACCTCGGCGGGGAAGAGGTTCGCGGGCACATCGCCGGCCACGTGGAGGGGGTGGTCGGCGGCGAGGGTGCGCCCCACGTGCCAGAACTCCTTGAGGTCGGGCGCCGCGACGTCCTTGGCGTGCTCCACGCCAAAGCTGGTGTAGCCGCGCTGGCGGCCGTTCTCGGGGGTCTCGTACTGGCGCTTGACGCTGTCGGGGAGCGCGAACACCTCGGCCGCGCTCTCGTAGCTGTTGGCCAGCAGGTCCTTGTCGATGCCGTGGTTCAAGACGGCCACGAAGCCGACCTCGGACAGGGCCGCGCCCAGGTCCTCCACGAAGCCCTGGCGGGTGGCGGGATCGGCGAACAGGGCCATGTCAATGACGGGGATGCTGAACTCGGACATCGGGAGCCTCCGGGTGCGCGCGCCTGATAGCCCACTGCGCGCCCCCCCGCGAAGCGGCTTAAGGGACAATCAGGCAAAGGATGGTGAGCGGGATCATGCGCACGCAGATGCACGAGCGGGTCAAGGCGGCCCAGGACGAGATCACCGGGGCCCTGGAGGCCCTCGACGGCACCCGCTTCGTGGAGACCCACTGGGAGCGTCCGGGCGGCGGCGGCGGGCGCACCCGGGTCATGGAGGGCGGCCGGGTCCTGGAGAAGGCCGGCGTCAACACCTCCGCCGTGCACGGCGTGCTCCCCGAGGCCGCGGTCGCCAGCATGCGCGGCAAGGGCATCGACTCCGACGAGCGGCGCTTCTTCGCCACCGGCGTCTCCCTGGTGCTCCACCCCTGGAACCCCCACGCGCCCACGGTCCACGCCAACTACCGCTACTTCGAGCTCGGGCCGGAGGGCGCCCCCGTGGCCTGGTGGTTCGGCGGCGGCGCGGACCTGACCCCCAGCTACCTGTACGAGGACGACGCGCGGCACTTCCACGGCCACCTCAAGGAGGCCTGCGACGGCGTGGACCCGGCGTTCTACCCGGACTTCAAGAAGCGCTGCGACGACTACTTCTTCCTGCGTCACCGGGGCGAGTCGCGCGGCATCGGCGGCATCTTCTACGACGACCTCCGGGACCGCGAAGCCCAGCAGCTCTTCTCTCTGGCGGATCGCTGCATGTCGGCGTTCAACCCGAGCTACCTTCCCATCCTGGAGCGCCGCAAGGACACCCCCTTCACCGACGACCAGCGCGACTGGCAGCTCCAGCGGCGCGGGCGCTACGTCGAGTTCAACCTGGTGTGGGATCGCGGCACCACCTTCGGGTTGAGGACAGGGGCCCGGGTGGAGTCGGTGCTGATGTCCCTACCGCTCAACGCCCGCTTCCGTACGGACTTCTCGCCCACCCCTGGCTCCGACGAGGACAGGCTGATGCAGACGCTGCGCGAGCCGCGCGACTGGGTCTGAGCCCAGGGCGCGTCCCCAGCTCCGCTCCGGAGCCGGCGGCTCAGGCGGTCTCAGGGCGCGGTGCGGCGTGCTCCGCCCCCAGCTCCCGGCGCAGGATCAGCGCGGCCCCGAGCCCAAGCAGACCGCTGGCCAGCAGGCCCAGGCAGGTCCCCCAGAAGAAGCCGGTCAGTCCCCCGCCAAAGGTCGCCCCCAGCCACGCACCGCCGCCCAGCAGCACGGGGGTGCGCAGCAGCGTGAGCGCGGTCGCTGGCAGCGGCCTGCCCATGGCGTTCAGGGTGTTGCTGGCCACAAAGAAGGCGCCCACCAGCACGTGCGAGATGGGCAGGATCCACAGGTAGCGAACCAACAGCGGCAGCACCTGCGGGTCGTCCGAGAAGCCGGCCGCGAGTGGGTGTCGGAACAGCGCCAGCGTCGCGAAGGAGAGCAGGCCCAGGCCCACCGTGGCCCCCACGCTCAGGGTCATCGCCTGGGCCACGCGCCCGTGGTGGCCGGCGCCGTGGTTCTGCCCCACGAAGGGCGCCAGCCCGATGCCCACCGCCATGGCGGGGATCAGCGCGAACATCTCCACGCGGCCGCCCGCGCCGAAGGCCGCGACGGCGGGCTCCCCGAAGCCCGCTGCGAGCCCCGTCAGGAAGCCGATGGTCAGCGGCTGGGCCAGGTTGGTGAAGGCCGCCGGGCCGCCGATCTTGAGGACGCGGCCCCAGGAGTCCGGGATCAAGCGCAGCTCCTGCCAGGAGAAGCGCAGCAGGTGCTCGCGGTAGTGCAGCACCCAGAGGGCCACCACCAGAGTGATCGCCCGGGAGGCCAGGGTCGCGATGGCCGCGCCCTCCAGCCCCATGGCGGGGATGGGTCCCCAGCCAAAGATGAACAGCGGGTCCAGCACCCCGTTGGCCACCCCGGCCGCCGTCATCACCACGGCCGGGGTGCGCGTGTCCCCGGCGGCGCGGATCGCCGACATGCCCAGCATCGGGACGACGATGGCCCCCGCGCCGGCGAACCAGATGCGCAGGTAGCCAGCCGCGAGCGACAGCACCTCGCCTTCGCCACCGAGCGCCGCGAGCATGGGCTCCACCAGGATCCACCCTGCGATGCTGACGGCCGTGACCAGGGCCACCCCCAGGAGCAGGGTGTGTGTTGTGAGCCGCTGTACCTCCTCCCGCAGGCCCGCTCCAATCGCCCGACTCAACACGCTGGTGGCCCCGACGCCCAGGCCCATGGACACCGAGCCCACCACCATGACCACCGGGAAGGTGAGCGTCATCGCCGCCAGCCCCTGGGTGCCCAGCTTGGAGACGAACCAGGTGTCCACCAGGTTGAAGGCCATGATGGCGAAGATGCCGAAGCCCATGGGCCCCACCAGCCGCAGCAGGTGAGCGGGGATCGGACCGCGGGTGAGGTCCTGCTTGTTCATCTGCAGGCCTTAGCCACGGCCTCCCGGCGCACAAGGCGCGCTCGGTGGCACACAGCATCCCAGCGGGCGCGTCCCCCGGATCCCCGCTACTTGGAGCCGCCGGCCACGGTCTGGTAGGGGAAGAGCCGCATGCCGCCGTTCTCGGGGTTGTCGCGGGCGGCGTCCATCACGCCGATCATGCTCTTGTAGGGCACCCGGTTCTCCGGGACCAGCACCAGGTCCTCGATGTGCGGGTAGTCCTCCTTGACCAGGGTGAGCAGGCGCGTGATCTCCTGGTAGTCGTAGCTGTCGTCGACCACGCAGCGCTCCGTCGTGCAGGGCACAAAGACGCCACCGCCTTCGCGCTCGGTCCCGAGCACCTCGTCGGCGCCCTTGATCAGCACCCCGTCCGACTGCACATGGAGGAAGATGTTGAGGTCGGGTTTCTCGGGCACCTGCGTGTCCCCGCACCCCACCCCACAGATCGCCGGCAGCTCCGTCTCCACGACCGCGTACTCCACGTAGCTGACCCCCAGGAGCAGGAAGGGGATCAGGATGGAGACCAGGTTCATGATGGGGACCAGGTCCAGGTTCCGCTCTTCAACGGCAGCTCGGCGCGGCATCGGGCACTCCTGTGGGTGCTCGGTTGGGACCACCCCGGGGCCCCCCGGTTCCGCGCAATCCCCGCTTGACGCGCTCTTTGCGTGCCCCCCGAGCCCTCAGAGCCCGCGCACGAACTCCGACAGCCCCTGCACAAAGGGCTCCGTGGCGTTCACGCAGGGCACCCGCCGCAGCTCGGTCCCGCCGGCGCCGGTGAACTCCTCGACGCCGCGATCGCCGATCTCCTCGATGGTCTCAAGGCAGTCGGAGACGAAGCTGGGCGTGAGCACGGCCAGGGTCCCGATGCCCTGCTGGCCCAGCTCGACCAGCACCTCGTCGGTGTAGGGGCGGATCCAGGGGATGCGGCCCAGGCGCGACTGGAAGGAGGTGGAGCAGCGCTCAGGATCCAGGTCCAACGCCGCGATCAGCGCACGCGTGGTGGCAAAGCACTGGGCCCGGTAGCAGTGCCGATTGTTCGGGCCGATGGCGTCGCAGCAGCCATTGAACTTGCAGTGGCTGCCGGTGGGGTCGGTGTACTGCACCTGGCGCTCAGGCACGCCGTGGTAGCTGAACAGCACGTGATCGGCGCCCTGGACGGCCTCCCGCGCCAGCTCGGCCTGGGCCTGGATGAAGAAGGGCTGCGCGTAGAAGTCCTGCACCACCCGCAGCGGCGGCGGCACCGGCATCTCGGCCGCCAGCTTCATGACGTGCTCCAGGCTCGACGAGCTGCTGGAGCTCGCGAACTGCGGGTAGAGCGGCAGGACCACGATCTCCTCGCACCCGGCCAGCTCCTGCAGCGCCGCGAGGGTCCCGGGGCGGCCGTAGCGCATGCCCAGCGCGACCTTCCAGCCCTGGCCCAGCGCCGCCTGCACGCCCTCCTTGAGGGCCTCGCCATACACCAGCAGCGGGCTGCCCTCGGGCATCCACACCGTCTTGTAGGCGGCCGCGCTCTTGGGGGAGCGGAAGGGCGCGATGATGCCGTTGACCAGCAGCCAGCGCCCCACGGGGTTGATGTCCAGCACCCGCCCGTCCATCAGGAACTCGCGCAGGTAGCGCCGGACGGCGGGGGTCTCGGGGGCATCGGGGGTGCCCAGATTCAACAGCAACAAGCCCTTCATGCCGCCGTCCTAACTTGCTGCCCGCCCCTCAGGGCCGCTAAAGCCGCCCAATGCTCCCCCTGCTGCTCGCCTGCGCCGTCCCCACCGAGCCCGCGGTGAACCTGGCGACCCTCCCCGAGGCCGCCTGGACGGTGGATCTCCCCGCCCGCAGCATGGCCGCTCTGCCCGGCGAGCTGCCGATCGCCGATTGGCAGACCGGCACCCGCCACGCCGACTGCCAGGAGTGGATCCGCCCCCACCCCGCGCGGCTGCACGTGGACTTCTCCTCCGGTCGGGCGCCCAAGGGGATCAAGCTCAAGCGAGCAGGCCGGTTGGTGACCTGGAGTGCCCAACCCCAACCCGACACCTGGCGGGTGCACAAGGGCCAGCTCATCCTCTGCCTCGCCGACGAGGTCACCCCGGAGCGCACCACCCTGCTGGACCGCCTGGGCAGCGCCTCCGAGCAGCGCCTGAACCTGGAGAGCTCCGGGCTCTCCCCCTTCGCGTACATGACCGACGCGGTGCCCGACGGCGACCTCCAGCACCGCGGCCTGCTGCTGCCCGCCCCCGCCAGCGCCTCGGTACAGGTGCGCGTCCCCAAGCGGGGCATCCTGGGCCTGGAGCTGGGCCTGCTGGCGCCCCCCCGGGGCGACGCGCGCTCCGACGGCGCGACCCTGCACATCGAGGTCGAGGCGGGCGGGGATCGCACCCGGGTCACCTCGCTGGCGGTCGTCCCTGGAGAGCCGTTGCGGGTGGAGCGCATCAAGCTCAGGCGGTGGGCCGGGGAGTCCGTCACCCTCCACTTCCTCTCCGACCCCCAGGGCGACCCAGAAGCCGACCTGCTGCTGATCCGCGAGCCCGCGGTCTACACGCCCTCCCGCAAGCCGCGCCGGGTGGTGCTGGCGTTCATCGACACCCTGCGCCCCGACCACATGGGCGTCTACGGCTACGCGCGCGACACCACGCCCTACCTGAGCGCGTGGTCCCAGGACGCCCGCGTCTACACCCAGGCCCGCTCGGTGGCGCCCTGGACGCTGCCCTCCGCCCGTGCCGCGCTCTCCGGCCGCATGCCGGAGCACTGGGACAACACCCAGCACCTGGGCCCCTGGCTGCGGCAGGCCGGGTTCGTCACCCACGCCGCGGTGGGCAACGCATTCCTCTCCCCCGCGTTCGGGATCGGCGAGGGCTTCTCCGGCTACGAGCTGGACTTCCTGCCGGGCGCCGACCCCCAGTCCGACCGCGCCCGCGAGCTCATCCGCCGCTGGCCCGACCGCGATCTGGCCGTGCTGGTGCACTTCATGGACCCGCATCTGCCCTACCAGGAGCCCCCCCAGGTGCGCGGCCTCTGGGAGCCCGAGCTGCCCCCCGAGCTGGACGGTGTGCCCCTGGGCCGCGACCCTCTGCGCAAGCTCTCGCCCCGCGCCGCCGCCGACCCGGAGGTCCAGGCCTACCTCAAGGCCCGCTACGACCAGAACATCCGCTGGGTGGACAAGGAGCTGGGCCAGGTGCTGGACGCGCTGGATCCCGAGCGGAGCTGGGTGGCCGTCTTCTCCGACCACGGCGAGGAGTTCTGGGAGCACGGCGGCGTCGAGCACGGCCACAGCCTCCACGACGAGCTGCTGCGGGTCCCGCTGATCCTGAAGGGGCCCGGCGTGGACCCTGGCGTGGACCACCGCGCGGCCAACCTCTTGGACCTGGCGCCCACCCTGAGCACCCTGCTGAACCTCCCCACCAGCGAGGACATGCTGGGCCAAGACCTGCTGGCGCCCCCCAGCGAGCGGGTGGTGGGCGTCGGCTACACGCTCTACGGCCGCGACGCCTGGGGGGTGCTGGACGCCGAGAGCAAGCGGGTGCTGCACGACGGCTCCGCCTGGCACTACCCCCTCCCTGGCGACCCTGACCAGGTCCTGCACGCCCAGGTGAACGATGCCTGGAAGTCGGATTTTGCGGCTGCTTTTGACCGCGAGCTCGCCCAGGTCTGGTGGGTGCACGGCAAGCCCAGCGACAACAAGCGCATGGGCGCCCCGCTGGACAGCCGCCTGGTGTTCGGGGAGGGCACGGAGCTGCAGGCCTGGTCGGCCTACGACCCCATCGGCGGACGCAGCGGCGCCCCCGAGGTGCAGGGCGCGGAGATCCACCTGGCCACCTCGGGCGCGCGCTACCCCCGCGAGTGGTACGTGCAGACCCTCCCGGCGCTCGCGCCCGGGGAGCTGAGCCTGCGCAAGGGCAGCGACACGCGCAGCGGGACCTTCTCGGAGGACGCGCCGCTGCGGGGATTGGGGCAGCCGGGCAGCAAGCTCTGGGTGGAGCCCGCCTGGACCCTGCTGCCCCCCGGGAGCGCGCTCGGCGAGGTGCCCGAGGAGCTGGAGGAGATGCTGCGGGCGGCGGGCTACCTGGACTGAGCGCAGGTTGCCCCTGGGCTTTGCCTCCCATAGACTCAGCGCGCTGACGCACAGGAGGAGGGCGGATGTTGCTGCTGTTGTTGACTCTGGGGGCCTGCGACAAGGACCAGACCGAGCCCTCTGGGGACGACACCGCCCCCCAGGAGCTCCTGGGGTGCAAGAACCCAGACAACTGGTCCTACGGCTCCAACGAGACCACCTGCGAGGGCAACTGCCAGGGCGAAGTCGCGCTCATCTGCAGCACCGGGTTCGACACCCCCCAGTGCCGGGTGAGCCAGGGCAGCCTGGACTTCGACACCTGCGACTACCCCACAGGCGAAACGGGAGACGGCATCTGCGACGCCGCCATCACCGGCGACTGCGCGCAGTTCATCGACGCGAACCCGAGCTGAGCGCCAGCCCGTCCGGCCGGTCCGCGAAGCTCACCTGGTCCTGGTCCCAGAGCACCAGCTCCAGGTGGTTCCCGGCGGGGTCGACCAGGTAGTACGCGTCGCTGTGGGGATGGCGCCAGAGGCCCCCGTGGTTGATGGGGACCTGGTGCTCGCGCAGGGAGCGCTCGAGCGCGGCGCGGTCCCGGATGCGCAGGGCAAGGTGGTTGAAGCCGCCGCTGCGGCCCACGGTGTCGGGGGCGTCGTAGAGGCAGAGCATGGCCTCGCCGGCGCGCAGGATGCACCAGCGCTGTCCCGACTGGACCCCGGATTCCACGGGGGTGAACCCCAGGATGCGGCGGTACCACGAGACCGTCTCGTCAAAGTTGGAGATGCTGAGGTTCAGGTGGTCGAGCTGGGAGATCATGGTTGGCTCCTGTTGGGTGCCCTCTGAATCTTGCGCGGAGTGTTGCTATCGCCGACACTTCTGTCCTTTGATTGGACATCCGGCTATTGTGGGGACATGGAGCTGTCCTCGAACCTGGCCGCGAACCTGCAGACTCTGCGCAAGCGCGCGGGGCTCACCCAGGCCCGCCTTGCCCAGCGCGCGGGACTGCCCCGGTCCACTCTGGCCAACCTGGAGACCGGCTCGGGGAACCCCACGCTGGTGGTGCTCGGTGCACTGGCGGGGGCCCTGCAGGTGCGCATCGACGAGCTGCTCTCGGCACCGGCTGGGCTGGGCCGGCTCTACACCGCGGCGGAGCTCCCCAGCGAGCCCCGCGGCCGCGCGACCCTGCGCAACCTGCTGCCCGACAACCTCCCGGGCACCGAGATCACGCGCATGGAGATCCCGCCCGGGAGTCGCATTCGGGGGGTGCCTCACCTGCCCGGGACGCGGGAGTACATGCACTGCGAGCGCGGGGTGGTCGACCTGCGGGTGGGCGGCCAGGCCTTCGTGGCCCACGCCGGCGACGTGTGTGTGTTTCGGGGCGACATTCCGCACAGCTACGGCAGCGTCGGCCAGGTGGACGCGGTGGTCTACGGGATCGTGGTGCTGGCGCCGGTCTGAGCGGGCGCCAGCGGGAAACGCAACGGGTGGCCGCGCAAGTGCGGGTGAACGCAACGGGCGGCTGCGCAAGTTGGGGTGAACGCAACGGGCCGCCGCGCAACTCGGGGTGAACGCAACGGGCCGCCGCGCAAGTGGGGGTGAACGCAACAGCCCGGCCCTGTTCTGGGGTCTTGGCGCCGCCAGGTGTTGCACTCGCGGGGACTTGCGCAGTGCCGTGTTGCGTTCGTGGGGACTTGCGCAGCGCCGTGTTGCGTTCGTGGGGACTTGCGCAGCGCCGTGTTGCGTTCGCGGGGACTCGCGCGGCTGCGGGCACTGCTACCTGTCAGAAAGTTGTCAGTGGCACCCCAGAGGCCCCGCGGCAAGGCTGAGAGCAGGAGGAAAACATGACCCTGCTGCTGAGCCTGGCCGCCCAGGCGGCTACCTTTGACGCCCCCGAAATCTCAGCGCCTGTGGACGGCGCGGTCATCGCGGACCCCACCCCCGAGCTTCGCCTGGACCAGGTCGCGGGCTTGGCGCTGACCTACCACGTCCACGTGGAGACCCTGGACGGCGTCCCCCTGCTGGATGGGCCGGCGACTCTGGACGGCACCTGGGCCAGCCTCCAGTTGGTCGAGCCCCTGGCCGAGGACACCTGGACCTGCTGGTACGGCGTCGCCACCGACGGCGTCGAGGAGGCGGTCAGCGACACCGCCTGCTTCTTCATGACCACCACCAACGACCCGCCCAGCGCGCCCGTGTGGGAGGTCGGCGAGATCGTGGGGACTGAGGCCAGCGTCCAGATCCAGCACGGCGTGGACGCCGAGCAGCGCGGCGAGTGGCAGCTCCTGGCCCTCTACAGCGAGACCGGCGTGCTCTTGGACCAGACCGAGCTCCAGACCGCCGGCCCGGGGACCAGCGGCTGGGCGCTGAGCCTGGAGGAGGACCACCTCTACCGCCTGCGCGCCCAGGCCAGCGACGGCCTGCGCCTGTCCGAGCCCAGCGAAGTCTGGATCCTGGCTAGCGACATCAACAGCGCGCCCAGCGTGCCCGTCCTGGTGTCTCCCAAGGAGGGGGTCTCCTTGGAGGAGCAGCCGGTGCTTGTGCTGAGCAACTCGGCAGACCCCGAGGCCGATGCGTTGCGCTACGACTTCGAGCTGCTGGACTCCACCGGCGAGGTCATCCTGAGCGCGACCGACATCCAGGAGGGCGAAGACCGCAGCGCCTGGACCCCCGAGGAGCCTCTGGAAGAGGGTGCCTATTCCTGGCGCGCCCAGGCCGTGGATGCCGGCGGCGCCGAGAGCGGCTGGAGCGCTCCCGCGGAGTTCTGGATGGGCCCCGTCGGCGAGACCAGCGGCCTGGAGTCCAGCGAGAGCGGGAGCGCCCGGGTCGGCTACGCCGGCGGTGGCGGGTGCAGCAGCCTTCCTGGTGGCCGGGGGCTGAGCGCGCTGGGGCTGCTGGCGGTGCTGGGGTTGGTGCTTCGGCGCCGGCGTTGAGACCCGGAGCGCGCGTGTGGAGTTCGGGCCGGGCTGCTCACTGAGCGTAGCCGGCCTCGACCTGTTGGACGGCCTCTGCGAGCTCTTCCGCGCTCAGGTAGTGCCCACCGAGCACCACCGCGGCGGGCTCCGCCAGGGTCTGCAGGTCCAGCACGGGATCCTGGTCCAGGATCAGGATGTCGGCGCGGGCTCCGACCGCCAGCACACCCAGCTCTCCGGACTGCCCCAGCAGCGCGGCGGCGTCCTGGGTGGCCAGCGCGAGCACGCGCTCGATGGGGAGCCCGCAGTCGACCATCGCCTGCATCTCTTCGTGCACGGCCCAGCCGGGCAGAACGAAGGCGTTGTAGGTGTCGGTCCCCAGGGCCAGCGACGCGCCGGCTTCGTCGAGTGTCGCTACGAAGCCACACAGCGCCTCGCTGTAGTCGGCGAACCAGGCCTCTGACTCCGGGCTGATGTAGCCCTGGGTCTGGCGCCAGCTCTGGACCACCTGGGGGTTGATGGCGGCCAGGCGCGGGTCGTCGAAGTCCCAGCTCGAGGCCTGGCCGTACTGGGACATCACCGAGAGCGTGGGCACGTAGAACACGCCGTCGCCCGCGCTGACGTGGGCGAGCTCCATTGCGCGCGCGTCGTCCAGGTCGGCGAGCGCGGCTTGTCCGGCATCGGGGGAGAAGCTCAGGCCGGGGCTGTGTCCGCTGACGTGTGCCAGGAAGTCGTCCAGGTGCTCGATGGAGGCCTGAGAGCTCGCGACGACGGCCTCGTGTCCGACCGCGTCAGGGACGTGGCCAGCGACCGGCATCCCCAGCCTCTGGGCTTCGGCCAGGATGCCCTCCCAGGTCTCCAGCTCAAGGGCGTCGTAGACCTTGATCAGGTCGTATCCGGCCGCGTGTTGGTCCCGAACCCGTTCGGCGCCTTCCTGCGCATCGCGCGCGATCGCGCTGCCGGGCCAGTAGGCATCCGGGCCGTCCACGATGGGCCCGCTGCTCAGGAGTCGGGGCCCCAGCCGCTCTCCTGTCTGGAGCTGCTCTCGCCAGTCCAGGTGCAGCGCGCTGCCGCTGAGGTTGCGCACCGTGGTGACGCCCCGGGCTGGGTGGAGCACCAGGTCTCCTTCGTCCCAGATGTGGACGTGGGTGTCGATCAGCCCTGGAGCGAGGACTTGTCCCTCTGCGAGGACCTGGGTTCCCCCAACAAACTCCGTCCCAGGCTCCAGCATCGCGGTGATGTACCCGTCACTCACCACCACATCCACGGGCGAGGACTCGCCAGCCAGCCGCGCCCCCATCAGCACCAAATCCCCAGACTCCAGCTCCAGAGTCTCGGTCCCACAGCCCAACAGCGTCCAGAGCAACAACATCCCTGCATCATAGGCCTCCGAGCCCCCCACGGGGGAGGTAGCGAGCAGATCTCGGAGGCGCCCCCGGCAAAGCCGGAGAATGCGAGCGAGCCCCTCCGGCCAAGATCCTGGACTACGAAGCGGGGGGTGCCCGAAGGGCATTCCGGGGGGTTCCCCCCGGAGAAGAGATGATCTGATTGGAGGGCTCGCCTCCGGCAAGCCCGGAGAATGCGAGCGAGCCCGAAATCAGATCGGGGGGTGCCCGAAGGGCATTCCGGGGGGTTCCCCCCCCGGAGAGAAGATGATCTGATTGGGGGGCTCGCCTCCGCAAAGCGGAGACAAGCGAGCGAGCCCCTTCCGACCAAGATCCTGGACTACGAAGCGGGGGGTGCCCGACGGGCATTCCGGGGGGTTTCCCCCCGGAGAGAAGATGATCTGATTTCGGGCTCGCCTCCGGCAAAGCCGGAGAATGCGAGCGAGCCCGAGATCAGATCGGGGGCTCGCCTCCGGCAAAGCCGGAGAATGCGAGCGAGCCCGAAATCAGATCGGGGGCTCGCCTCCGCAGAGCGGAGACAAGCGAGCGAGCCCCTTCCGACCAAGATCCTGGACTATGAATCGGGGGGTGCCCGAAGGGCATTCCGGGGGGTTCCCCCCCGGAGAAGAGATGATCTGATTTCGGGCTCGCCTCCGGCAAAGCCGGAGAATGCGAGCGAGCCCGAAATCAGATCCCGAGCTTCTTCCGCCGCCTCCAAAAGGTCGGCCGGCTCATGTTGAGGAGATCGGCGGCTTTTCCCACGTGCCCGTTGCTCTGCGCCAAGGCCCAGCGGATGCGGGCGCCCTCGTCCAGCGGGGGCGCGGTGGAGCCGCCCTCCTCTTCGCGGAACTCTGGCGGCAGCTCGGCAAGGCGTAGCTGGGGACCTCGCCCCACCGCGAACGCGTACTGCACAACGTTCTGCAGCTCGCGCACGTTGCCCGGCCAGTGGTGGTCCAGCAACGCCCGCATGGCCTCGGGCTGCACCTCGACGATGCGGCGGGGCCCGCGCTCGTTGTGCCGGGAGATGAACTCCCACAGCAGCAGCTCGATGTCCGCGCGGCGGTCCCGCAGCGGCGGCAGGAACAGAGGCACCACGCGCAGGCGGTACATCAGGTCCTCGCGGAAACGCCCCGCCCGAACGGCCTGCCGCAGCGAGGTGTGCGTCGCCGCGATGATGCGCAGGTCGACCTCGACCGGATCGCTCCCGCCCAGCGGCACGTAGCGACGCTGTTCGATCAGGTCCAGGAGCTTGGCCTGGAGCTCCAGCGGCAGCTCAGCCACCTCGTCCAGGAAGAGAACGCCGCCGTCCGCGCGCTTGAGCAGCCCCTCCCGCGGGCGCTTGGCGCCAGGGAACGCGCCCTCGACGTAGCCAAAGAGCTCCGACTCCAACAGATTGCCCCCCAGGGCGGCGCAGTTGACCGAGAAGAAGGGCCGGTCCTGGCGGTTGGACTCCTGGTGGATGGCCTGGGCGATCAGCTCCTTGCCCGTGCCCGACTCCCCGCGGACCAGGATGGTGGCGTCTGTCTCCGCCACGTTTCGGACCACCTGAAACACCTGGCGCATCGCGGGGTCCGCCGAGCGCAGCCCGTGGAAGTCCTCGCCCGGGTCCGACAGCGCGGGGGTCTCCGAAGGCGCCAGGCTGCGGTCCGGCTGCAGCACCTCGATCGCGCCCAGGAAGGCCCCGTCCGCACCCTGGAAGGCCCGCGCCGACTTGCGCACCCGCACCGGCGCCCCGTCCTCCCGGTACAGGGTCAGAGGCATGTCGTTCACCCGGCTGTATTCCCGCACCCCGCAGGTCCGGACGCACTGCTGGCAGCGGTTCGCCTTGAGACAGTGCTGGCCGATGACCTGGTCCGGCGTCCACCCCAGCAGCCGCTCCGCACCGGAGCTCCAGAACAGGACCTCCTGGTCCGCATCCACGATGAACACCGCCGTGTCATCCAGCGCGTCGCCCAGCCCATCCAGGACCTGGAAGGCGCCCACCTGGCGCAGCCAACGACTCAGAGCGTGAGAGGGAGGATGTTTCATGCGCTGAAACATACCCCAGCGGCCCCAGCCGGGCACCCGGGAAAACTCAGTACGGAAGCAGATCGTCCAGCGCCAGGACCTCCAGCGCGCCCAAGCCCGCGAGCTGGTCCATGGGCAGCTTCTCCGGGTCCCCGAGCACCATGAGCGTCGCCGGTCGACCCCGCAGTCCCGCCCACAGAGGCTCCAGATCCGCGACCTCGATGGCCCCGACCGCGTCCACCCAGCCCGGCCGGGGATCGCCCGCCAGCCCGCGCCGCTCCCAGCTCCAGGCCGACTTGGCCACCGCCCGGAAGCCGCTGCGCTCCGCCCGCAGGGACGCCGCCACGACCGCCTTGGCCTGCGCCACGCGCGCGCTCTCAAGCACCTCGCCGCGCAGGATGCTCCACATGAGCTCGGCGGCCAGGGCGGCCTGGTCGGTGCGGACCTGTGCGCTCAGGCCCAGAGCCGTCTGGTCCCCAGGGAGCCCGCCCCGATCGATGTTCGCGCCAGCCGCGTAGGCCAGCCCCCGCTTCTCGCGGATCTCGCGGAACACCAGCCCGTTCGAACCGCCCAGGAGCTGATCCAGCACACGGTAGAGCGGCACCCGCTGGGGGTCATAGGCCTCCCCCGGGACCAGGAGCTGGAGCTGGGTCTGCGCGCCCGCGTAGGGCATCACGAGCACCCGGTCGGCCGCGGGCTCGACGAACTCCCGGAGGGGACGCGGCGTGCCCGACACCGTGCCGGCCGGGAGCCCAAGCGCCGCAGGCTCCAGCCCCTGACTGGTCAGGAACACCGTGCGCTCCAGGTCGGTCAGGGCCGCAAGGCGCGGGGCCAGATCCTTGGGCTCCAGCGCCAGCATCTGCGCGTCGGGCAGGCGCTCCAGGTGCGCGCTGTCAGGCCCATGCCGCCCCACCACGTTCAGCACCCAGTTGCGCACGCCCTGGCTGTTCTTGGCTTCACGGCGGCGCTCCACCACGTCGGCCAGGGTGCGCTTGACGTCCTCGGCGTCCAACACCGGCGCGCGCAGGCGCTCCAGCGCGAGCTCCAGCCCCCAGGCCAGGTGCTCTTCGGGGCCGTGCACGGACAGCTCGGTGGCCCAGGCCCGGCAGCCCAGGCTCATCGAGAGGCCCTTGGCGAAGAGCGCGCCGTTGACGGCCTCCAGGTCCAGCGCCCCGATCCCCGAGCGCCCCCAGGCCCGGGCGGCCTGCTCCAGGACGCCGTCGTGCCGATGACCTCGCTCCACCCGGAGGACCACTTGTGCGACGTGGTTGTAGGGGTTCGGTGCGGAGAAGATCCGTCCAGCGGGCAGATCGTGGACCACCCAATCCACACCCGACCGCAGGCACTGCACCGGCAGGGGCTCGACCCCGCGCGCGAGGAGCGACTGGACGAAGGCGCCGTGCTCGTTGGGGTTGTCCAGGCTGCGCGACTCCTGCTCGGCGTCCTGGGCGGGGGGATGCTCCGGGTCACCTCGCAGGCGCCACACGGTGACGGGATCCTGCTGGGTCCAGGTGTCCAGAGCGGTGAGGATCGCGTCCACAGGCACCTTGGCCAACCGCTCCCTCCGCCCCAACACGTGCTGGGGCTCCAGGTCCCGGGCCAGGGCATGGACGAGCATGTCCGCGCGACGCTCGTTGCGCTCCAGCCCGACCTCGTAGCCGATCTGGAAGGCCTGGAGGACCTCGGCGAGCTGGGCCGCGCTGGGTGGGCTCTGGCGCAGGCTCTGGAGCTGGTCCATGAGCAGGTCCTGCACCTCCTGGTGGCTCTGGCCGGGGCGCGGGTTGCCCCAGAGGATCCAGGTGCCGGCCTCGCGCATGGAGCTCAGGGAGGTGCCGGCGTCCTGGACGCGCTGGGGGTGGACCAGCGCGCGGTCGATGGAGCCGGTCGCGCCGTTGGAGAGCAGCACGTCGGCCAGGATGAGGGCCTCGAGCTCGGGGTGGTCACCGCGGGGGAGGCGCCAGGCCAGCCACAGCTCGGGGTCTGCCTGGTGCACGAGCTCGATGCGCTGTGTGGCGCTCAGGGGGGGCGGCTCGCGGAAGGGGCGCTCGGGGCGGGGGCCTCCGGGGAGGCGCCCCAGGGTGTCCTGGAGGATGCTCAGGGTCTGGTCGACGTCCAGATCGCCGGCCAGCACCACGGCCATGTTGGAGGCGCGGTACCAGGCGCGGTGGGTGTCCACGAGCAGGCCAAAGTCGGGGGCCCGGAGCTGGTCGAGCTCCCCAAGGACGGTGCCGGCGTAGGGGTGGCCGGCGAACAGCGCGCCCATGGCGGCCTGGTAGAGGGCCCGGCCGGGGCTGTCCAGGGAGCGCAGCTTCTCGCGGACGATGGTGGACAGCTCGGTGCGGAAGCCGCGGAAGACCGGGTTGGTGAAGCGCTCGGCCTCGAGCTCGGCCCACTGGCTCAGGCGGTTGGCCGGCAGGTCCACCAGGTAGACCGTGCGGTCCATGGAGGTGTTGGCGTTCAGGCCCTTGCCGCCCAGCGCGGACACCGCCGCCTTGAGGGCCCCGGGCAGCACGAAGCGGTCGGCCTGGGCCTCCAGCTCCCGCAGGGCGGTCTCCAGCGCGGGGTTGTCCTGGGGGTGACGGCGCTGGCGCAGCAGCTCGGCCTCGCGCAGGCGCAGGGGGGACTCGGCGGCCCAGTCGCGGGTGCCCAGGCGCTGGGTGCCCTTGTTGGCCATCAGGTGCTCGAGGGCGTGCGCGGCCCCCTGGAACCCGGCGGGGTCCTGCGCCGCGCCTGTGCCCACCATCACGCGGGCGGCGATGCGGGGTTGCTCGCGGTCAACGCTCAGCAGTACGCGGAGGCCGTTGTCGAGGGTGGTGTCCAGATCCAGCATCTGCTGGCCCTAACGTCCCCGGAGGCGGCGGCCCTACTCCGGGTCCTTGAACTTCGCGGGACGGCGCTGCACACGCGCCATGGAGGCCTCCATCTGGTTGGGCGAGCCCAGCAGCGGGCGCTGCAGCTCGGTCTCCAGCTCGAAGGCCTCGTGCACGTCCATGTCCGCGGCGCGGTCCAGGAGCTGCTTGGCGGCCCGGATGGCGTGGGGGTTCCGCCCGGCGATGCTCTGGGCCAGGTGGCGGGCGGCCTCCAGGGGCTCGGGGTTCACGCTGGTGACCAGCCCGACCTCCAGCGCCTCGGGGCCATTGAGCACGCGGCCGGTGTAGGTCAGCTCCTTGATCACGTCCCGGCGAGCCCAGGGCAGCCAGGTGGCGGTGATGCCCATGTCGGGGATGATGCCCCAGACGATCTCCATGACGGCCAGCTTGGCGTCGGGGTGGGCAATGCGGATGTCGGCGCCCAGGGCGATCTGCAGGCCGCCCCCGTAGACGTGGCCGTGCAGCGCGGCGATGACGGGCATGGGGAGCTGCCGCCAGTTCCAGGCCACGCGCTGGACCAGGTTGGCGGGGCCCTGCCGCTCGTCGATCAGCTCGGCGATGTTCTTGGGGCCGCCACCCATGACGGCCATGACGTCCAGGCCCGCGCAGAAGCTGGGGCCCTCACCGCGCAGGATGACCGCGCGCACGTCCTTGCGGTCGGCCAGGGACTGGCTCACGGAGTCGAGCGCCCGGAACATCTCCATGTCCAGGGCGTTGCGCTTGTCGGGCCGGTTGAGGGCGACCTCGGCGATGCCGGAGTCGATGCTGAGGGTGACGCGATCCATGGGGGCTCCGAGGGGTATCGGGGGGTCAGGTCTCAGGTATCGGGTATCAGGTCTCGGGGACGGGGACCGGAGACCGGCGACCGGCTACCGGCGATGGCGGTAGTGCCGGGGTCGGGCGCCTTGGCAGCCTACGAGCGCGGCGCCCAGCTCCGACGTCGGGAGCAGTCAGGACGTCATCCCTGACACCTGAGCTCCGATACCTGATACCCCCGGGGCGATCCGTTTCCCCCGCGGGCCTCAGCCCTCCACCACCAGATCACCCGTCCAGTCAAAGCTCTCCCCGTCCTGATCCACGCAGGTCCCGTTGGAGCTGTAGGAGAAGGTCTCCGCGCCCTCGGTCACGTCGCTGGACCAGGTGCAGACGAAGCTGCCGTTGGAGCCCAGGACGGTCATGGACGCCTCGAAGGTGGAGTGGGTGTCGGAGACCCAGGTGGCCTCGTAGTCGAACTGCAGGTTCAGCGACTCGGTGCGGTCCTCGTCGGTGAAGGCCAGGATCTCCAGGGTGGCCTTCTCGCCGTCCTCGGTCTCCTCGAAGCCAGCGCGCAGCGCGGCGGTGCTGCGGTGCTCGAACAGGTCCCCGCTGCGGAAGAAGCCGGCGTCCTGGTCGAACTGCTTGTGCAGCAGGTCCACGCTCAGGATGGTCTCGGCGCGGCCCTCGGTCTTGTAGTCGCTGTACTCGAAGGCCAGCAGCCCGTCGGTGTGGTCGATGATGCTCGGCGACTGGACGGTGTACTCCCACTTGTCGAACTCGATCTCCAAGGTGCCGCGGTCCAGCTCCTCGTTGCTCTGCTCCGACACGTAGAAGTGCAGCTTGCCCGAGGCGTTCTCGTCCCCGCCCTCGCCCATGCGCAGCACGCAGGCGTCGATGCTCAGGTCAGCCTCGCAGTCCCCCTCGTCCTCGCAGGTGTCGAAGGTCGCGATCTGCGCCACCAGGGTCGTCGCGCAGAAGATGTCGCCAGCCGTCGCCTTGGGCAGGGTCTGGTTCAGCGGCGAGTTCCGCAGCAGCCCGGCCATGCGCTCAGCGCGCCCCCGGCTCCCGCCGCCCTGGTCGGACTTCACGAAGAAGGCCAGGTCCTGGGCGTTCATGCCCATCTGCGCGTCGAAGTAGTCGTCCGCGACGTTGCCCAGCGTCCCCGCCTCCACCGCGCCGGTGGGGTTGTCCAGGTGCTCACGCACCTCGTCGGGGGTCAGGTAGCCGTTTCCACAGGCGATCAGCGAGAGCATCAGGGTCATGGGTGGGTCTCCTCAAAGCGCAGAACGCGCGGTCCACCCCCTCTATTCAAGAGCCCCCCCTCTGGGCCAGCAACCGCGACTTGGGTGTCGCGATCTCAGTCCATTCCCGTGTCCGCGGGGACCGCCTCACAAGCGCCCGCGTTGCACTCGGCTTCGACCCCCATGCAGTCGTACATGCACTCCCCATGCAGCCGGGAGTATCGGTTGACCAACGAGTCCGCGAGCTCCCGAGCCTCCTCCTCGGCCCCCACCGACACCGCGCTCCCGCAGCCCAGGGGGCAGCCCGGGTAGACGATCACGCAGTCATCGACGGTCTCGCAGCTCTGGTTCTCGCTCAGGAACTCGTCCCACTGGGCCTCGATCTGCGCCTCGGAGGGGGCACAGGCGGCCAGGGACAGCAGAGCGAGCAGGGAAAGGCGCTTCATCGGGGTCTCCTCCACAAGGGACAGAGAACACCCTCGCAAGCACCGTGCCAGCCAAGCACTGTGCCCGCCCATCGCGCCTGCTACCCTGCCGCGATGCCACCCTGGGAGACCCCGTGAGCGCCCCCCCCTCCAAGCTGCGTCGCTTCGCCTCCACGCTGCCCATCCTGGCGGTGCTTCTGGCCGTCCTGGTCCAGTGGAACGGCTCCCAGCTCCAGTCCAAGGTCATCCAGACCGGCGAGCACTTCTGGCCGGGCTACGGCTCCGAGCTGCGCCGCGCGCCCACCCGCCCGGAAGCCCCCGAGCCCCCCTCCCCCACCGAGACCCAGGACGAGGACGTCGATCAGGACCTCATCGGGGACCTTCTGGGGGGAGAGGGAGAGGGATCCGAGGCAGACGACGGCATCGATGCAGACCTCATCGGGGATCTGCTGGCCGACGACCCCGCAGAGGATCCGGCCGCCAGCGAGGACAACGGCAGCCTGATCGACGACGACCTCATCGGCGATCTCCTCGCCGACGAGCCGATCGCAGAGGAGCCCGCAGCAGACGGCTCCCCAGACGGTGTGGACGACGACCTCATCGGCGACCTGCTCGCCGATGAGCCCGGCCCAGAATCCACCTCCTCCGAAGACGGCGTCGACAACGACCTCATCGGCGACCTGCTCGGCGAGCCCAGCGCCAAGGTCGACCCCGCCCAGGCCCGCTACGAGCGCCAGGTGGCCGCCTTCGAGCGCGAGCAGGAGCGCTACGACGACATCTTGGCCCGCCGCACCCCCGCCGTGAAGCGCTACGCCGCGGTCGACATGGCCCTGGACGAGTTCATCACCTGGGTGAACAGCCACATCAAGCACCTGTTCGTGCTGCTGCTGGGCCTGGCTGCCGTGACCGCGAGCTGGACGCGCCACCACATCGCCCTGCGGAACATCCAGGGCCCCCGCGGCGACAAGGTCTCCGCCGGCGTGCAGGCCCTGGCCAACACCCTGGTCCTGGGCTCGCTGATGGCCCAGCGGGACGCCTGGGTGGAGTCCGGCATCCTGCCCGAGCACCCCGAGCTCTCGCTGCTCTGGATGGGCACCTTCGCGGGCATGCTCGCGGCCAACATCTTCCACCTGGCCAAGCCCAAGGAGGGCCCCGAGGTCCCCTGGCCCCAGGCCCTGCTCACGGTGCCGCTCTACGCGGGGATGGGCCTGCTGGCGGCCGCCTGGTTCTTCATCGGCGAGCAGTACTACTCGGGCATCGCGGTCTACCTGGACAAGCTCACCGAGCACGCCCAGCTCTACCTGCAGGTGGGCCTGTACGTGTGGACCGGCATGCTGCTCAAGCGCAGCTCCATCGCCACCCGCAGCTTCGACATCCTGCGGCCCTGGGGGATGGCCCCCGAGCTGCTGGCCATCGTGGTCGTGGTGGCCTCGGCGGTGCCCACGGCGTACTCGGGCGCGTCTGGAATCTTTGTGATCGCGGTGGGCGCCATCCTCTACAAGGAGCTCCGGGCCGCTGGCTCCCGCAAGAGCCTGGCGATGGCCAGCGCCGCCATGTCCGGCAGCCTGGGCGTGGTCCTGGCCCCCTGCCTGCTGGTGGTCATCGTGGCCTACCTGAACCCGGTCTCCAGCACCGAGCTCTTTGGCTGGGGCCGCTGGGTCTTCCTGCTGACCGCCGGGCTGTTCGCGGTGGTGACCTTCTTCACCCGGCAGGGCGACTGGAAGCTGAACAAGGCCCCCGACGCCGGCGCCCGCAGCCTGGACGCCGCCAAGGGCCTGGCCCTGCTGCTGGCGCTGGGCGCGGTGATCCTGGGCGCCTACAAGCTGCTGCTCGAGGTCGGTCTGGACCAGCACAGCGCCCCCATCGTGCTGCCCCTGATCCTGCTGGCGATGCTGGCCCTGGACCGCGGGCTGCGCAAGCGCGCGCACCCGATGTCCTCGCCGCTGCCGGAGGGTGCAGAGATCCCGCGGGTGCTGACCCAGACCGAGGGTGCGACCGCCGAGGCCGCCGTCCACATCGGCGCCCTCCTCATGCTCATGGGGATGTCCGTGGCGCTGGGTGGCCTGGTGGAGCGCGCCGAGCTGATGAGCGTGGTCCCCGAGAGCTTCGCGAGCCCCTGGGCGGCGATGGGCCTGCTGGTGGCCGTACTGGTGGTCGTGGGCATGACCATGGACCCCTACGGCGCGGTGATCCTGGTCTCGGCGACCCTGGCGGACGTGGCCTACAACTCAGGCATCGACCCGGTGCACTTCTGGATGGTGGTGCTCGTGGCCTTCGAGCTTGGGTACCTCACCCCGCCGGTCGCGCTGAACCACCTCCTGGTCAGACAGGTCGTGGAGGAGGTCGAGGACCCCGGCCCCGCAGAGGTCCCCGCCACCACCTTCTGGCGCAAGCACGAGCGCCTGCTGCTGCCGCTCACCGTCATGAGCATCGCGCTGGTGCTGGTGGCCTTCGTGCCGCTGGCGCTGGCTGGCTGAGGGTTGGCCCGCTGCGCAAGTCCGGCTGAACGCAACACCCCGCCGCGCAAGTCCGGCTGAACGCAACACCCCGCTGCGCAAGTCCGGCTGAACGCAACACCCCGCTGCGCAAGTCCGGCTGAACGCAACAACGCCGCCTGGATGGCCGCCCGCGCCAGCCAGGCCAGAACGGGATTTCAAGAACTTGGCACAGCGCCGCCCCGTACCCACCCGAGCGTTGTTGCATTCATCGCCACTTGCGCAAGCCGCTGTTGCGTTCACTGCCACTTACGCACGCCGTTGTTGCGTTCAGCACCACTCGCGCGTCAACAGCTCCTTGACGAACCCGGGGCGCGGCCTGCGGTCCCAACCTGCATGCTCTTCCTCCTGATGGCCTGCAGCGAGCGCTTCCCCGAGTCGGAGCGCCACATCACCGACCCCGCCGCGAACTCGGAGGCCGCCGCCGATGCGCTCTGCGCGCTCTTCCAGTCCGTCGACGCTCCCTGCGAGCGTCAGGGCGCCACGCTCCTGCTGGAGGACGCCACCCTGGAGGTCGAGCTGGACGCCCAGGAGGCCATCTGGAGCCCCGGGCGCAGCCTGGGCATGGGGGACAGCGAGCGCACCCTGCCGGGGGCGGTGGACCTGAACTACGTCATCACCGTGCGCGATCCCGCCGAGCGCTTCGCGACCCTGCGGGTGGAGGGCGAGAGCGCCGGGTGGGGCATGGACGCCGAGTTCGCATTCGAGGAGGCCCTGGACGGCGCTCTGGACCGCTGGATTGAGCAAGCCGCGGTCCCTCTGGTCGACGCCCACCTGGGCAGCCCGCGGGCCCTCGCCCAGCGGGAGGGTGCGGCCTGGAGCGCACAGGTCGCCGGCTACCGCGTCCACCGGGGCATCACCCGCCAGCGCAGCCAGGTCAGCCTGATGGAGGCCGAGCCCACCGAGGGCGTGGCCCTGGACCACGACCAGCTCGCCGCCGCCCTCGCGCCGCTGCTCCCCCCGGGCTCGGCGCGGATCGAGGCCCTGCAGCTCACCCTGACCTTCGGCCCCAACGAAGCGGGCTGCAGAGAGGGGCTGAGCGCGCACTTGGTGCAGTCGGACAGCGCCGTACACCTGCCCCCTCCCCAACAGCGCCTCTGCGCCGCCCTCCAGCCGGTGGCGCTCCCGCCCGTTGAGGGGACCCACACCCTCTCCGTGGTGTACTTCTACACCCCCGCTGCCCCCTGAGGACCCGATGCTGCTGCTCTTGATCGCCTGCTCCAGCGAGCCCGCCCCCACCACCCAGCAGATCCCCGCCGACCCCGCGGCCGACTCCGCCGCCGCCGCCGAGATGCTCTGCAACCTGGTCATGCAGGCCAAGGCCCCCTGCGCGCAGGAGGGCGACACCCTCAGCATCGGCCAGGACGACAGCGCCCACAGCGTGAAGGTCACCATGACCGCCGACCCGGCCACCTGGGTCCCCGGACGCACCATCGGCATGGGTCGCTCCGCCACCGAGCTCCCCGGCTCCATGAGCGTGGACTTCCTCATCCAGGTCCAGGTGGACGGCGCCCCCCTGCCCGCCTTCCACGCCAAGGGCCGCGGCACCAGCAGCGGCAAGGAGTCCGCGCCCTCCCGGGTCGCCGCCCGCGAGAAGGGCCTGCAGCTCTGGGGAATCACCACCGGCGCGGCCCTGGTCGACAGCCTGCTCGGGGGCAGCGGGGCCCTCCAGTCCCTGGGCGAGGGCGGCGCCGAGCTCAGCGTGGACGGCTACCGCGTCACCCGAGGCGTCGCCGTGCAGAAGGCACAGGCCGGGCTCGCCGGGCAGGAGCAGGCCGGCCGCATGGCATTGGATCACGGGCGCATGATCCAGGCCCTCGCGCCCCTGCTCCCCAAGGACGACAAGGTACACGGCGTGCGCCTCGACGTGGCCTTCGACCCCAACGGACAGGGCTGCCCCGTGGGCGACTCCGTGCTGGTCGGCTCGGTCGAGGTCGACGGGGCGCCCTCCGGCCGCCTCTGCGAGGTCGTGGACGGCTATCCCTGGCCCCAGGTCGACGGCGTCCACGGCATCGAGGTCTTCTACGCCTACACCCCCGCGAACGCCCCCGCAGCCCAGCAATAGGGCGGCCCCTGATCCAGGCCCTTCCGCTCCCGGTCACCGCCGCGTTACATTGCCGCGTCTTCTCAGCCAGGAGCGGCGATGTCCGAGCGCTTTGAGAGCTTCGAAGAGTTCTGGCCCTACTACGTCGGCGAGCACCGCGACCCGACCTGCCGGACCCTGCACTACATCGGAACCACCCTCGCCCTGCTCAACGTCGGGGCCCTGATGGTCACGGTGAACCCCGTCTTCCTGCTCACCGGGCTGGTCAGCTCCTACGGGTTCGCCTGGGCCGGGCACTTCTTCATCGAGAAGAACAAGCCGGCCACCTTCACCTACCCCTTCTGGTCGCTGGCCGCGGACTTCCGGATGTACTCCCTGGCCCTGATGGGTCGAATGTCCGATGAAGTGGATCGTCTGCACGGGCAGACCTCGGCCCACCACCAGGAGCTCGCGCAGAAAGCAAAATGACCGCAGCACTCGCCAGCGAAAGCGAGGTCATTGCGCTCGACCTCCACGCTCTGCTCAAGGATCTGGACCCCGCCCGCTGGAGCGAGGAGCTGGATCTGGAGTCCCGCCTCCGCGACATCCAGGCCCGCCTCCAGGCCCTGCTGGATCTGGACGCCGACCAGGCGCTGCAGGCCCTGGCCCAGCAGCTCGCCGAGCTCGCCGCCCTGCTGGAGTCCGTGGCCCCCGACACCGACAAGGTGGGCCGGGACCTGGCCCGCGAGTGGCAGGCCTTCCGCCTCAAGGTGCAGCCCCAGTACGAGGCCCTGGCCGCCAGCCTGGACGAGCTGGACATCCACGTCCCCAGCCTGCGCCCCACCAACAGCTACCGCAGCGTGTTCCACCTGCTCTCCGGTCTGGCCGTGGTCGGCCTCATCGAGGGTCTGATCCCCAGCGGCTGGCTCACCCCCATCGCCGCCACCATGGCCGGCATGGCCTGGGTGTTCGAGATCAGCCGCCGCTACAGCCCCGCCTGGAACCGCGCCCTGATGTGGGTCTTCTCCCGCGTCGCCCACCCCCACGAGGCCCACCGGGTCAACTCCAGCACCTGGTACGTCAGCGCGCTGCTGCTGCTCTCCTTCACCGGGGACTCCGCCCTCTGCGCCGTCGCCGCCGCCGTCCTGGCCGTGGCGGACCCTGCCGCCGCCACCGTCGGCCGCCGCTGGGGCTCCATCAAGCTGGTCAACGGCCGCAGCCTCCAGGGCACCCTGACCTTTGTGGTCACCGGCGCCCTGAGCGCCTGGGCCGTGCTGGAGCTCTTCCACCCCGAGCTCACCGGCTGGCGCGCCCCCGTGCTGGGCTTGATGGCCGCCACCCCCGCCGCCCTGGCCGAGCTCTACAGCCGGCGGGTGGACGACAACTTCTCCATCCCGGTGACCGCGGCCGCCGGGCTGTGGCTGGGGATGTGGCTGCTGGGGTAGCGGCGGGGCCTGGATCTTCCCATTGCGCGTGCGCGTCTTTCGACGTGGACTGGGCCAGGGGTCCAACGCCACAACGAAGGACACCCCATGTTGGTACTGCTCTGCAGCCTGGCTTGCTCCACCACTCCCCAAGGGCGCGTTGACGACAGCGCGGAGCCCCTCGACCCCGAGGTCGCGGTCCTCTCGCTCGGCAGCGTGCAAGGGCTCTCTCAGGAGAACGGCGCGATCCAGTTCTTGGGTCTGCCTTTCGCCGCGCCCCCTGTCGGAGATCGCCGCTTCCAGGCCCCGGCTCCCCCCCAAGCCTGGGAGACTACCTGGGTCGCGGACACCGCACCCCAGCCTTGCCTCCAGTACGACTCGGTCGCCGAAGAGGCTCGCGGGGACGAAGACTGCCTGTACCTGAACCTGTGGCGGCCCCAAGCTGTTCCGGCCGAAGGAGCGCCTGTCCTGGTGTTCATCCACGGAGGAGGGAACGTGACCGGCTCTGCCGTGGAGGAGACCTCCAGTGGGGCCTTGCTCTACGACGGCGGACCACTGGCCGCCCAGGAAGAGGTGGTGGTGGTCACCCTGCAGTATCGGCTCAACGCCTTTGGCTATCTGGCTGACCCCAGCCTGGATGATGCAGAACCGTCCGGCAACTATGGGCCGAGAGACCAGGTGGCGGCCCTGCAGTGGGTTCAGGACCACATCGCGGCATTCGGAGGCGACCCCAGCAGAGTCCTGGTGTTCGGAGAGTCGGGCGGCGCCTCGGACGTCTGTGGTCTGCTGGCGACGCCTTCTGCCGACGGGCTGTTTCACGGCGCCGGGGTCATGAGTGGAGGGTGCGGCGGCTACCAGCGTGACGACATGCTGGAGATGGGGTCAACCGTCGCAGATGCTGTTGGATGCGGCGACACGCAAGACAGAGCCGCTTGCTTGCGGGAGGCCGACGCCGAGGATGTGCTGATGGCCGTTCAACGGGCCAGCACGGCGACTGGACTGGTGACCGCTTGGGCCGGACCGACAATCGACGGTGTGTTCCTGCCCGAGTCCCCAGCGGATGCCCTCGCTGCCGGTCGCCATCACCCGGTGCCGGTGCTCATCGGGGTGACGGCGGACGAGACCTCCTCCCCTCTCTTCGGCATCCCCTTCGGCCTGACCGAAGAGACGTACGAAGGATTGGTGCACACTTGGTTTCCACTGATCGCGACCGACATCCTCGCGGCCTACCCGGTGGCGTCATACGGGAGCCCCCGGGCGGCTCTTGTCGCCATGACCACCGACCTCCAGTTCACCTGTCCAACCCAGGTGTTCGCCGAGTCGGCAAGTCAATGGACTCCCGTGTACCACTACGTGTACGACCACAGCTACGACGGAACCCACGCGGGCAGCTTCCACCCCAAGTGGTTCGGTGCAGCTCACGGCTTCGAGCTTCCGCTGCTCTTCGGTACCTTGGACACCTACGACGACTACATCCCGTCTGAGGGGGAGCTCACGCTGGGTCGGCAGATGGGTTCGATGTGGGCGGAGCTCGCGCGAACAGGGACTCCAGGGGCGGACTGGCCGCCCTACAGCTCGGAGAGTCCTCAGTCCCTGGTGTTCACAACACCGGATCTGTCCACTGTCCAGGCCTATGCAGCCGACCAATGTGCCTTCTGGACCGGGTTCTGACCGCTCGGCCCAGCTCAGTCGATCCCCTCCAGCTCGCACTCCACCGGCTCGTGGATCACACAGGGATCCAGCGGCTCCCCGCCGTTGACCATGCGGTCCAGGAAGTCGAGCTGCTGGGGCAGGCTCTTGGCCGCCCCATCCACATGACCGGCCCCAGCGCACTCCATGTACTCGATGACGTAGCCCTGCTCGCAGAGCGCGACGACGTCATCGCGCGCGGGCGGCGCCCAGGCCAGGTCGTCGTCTTCGGCGAGCACCACGAACACGGGGGCGGTTGAGCCGCGCTCGAAGGGGGCCTCGCGGATGGTCCCCTGGTTCAGGTAGCACTGCCACGCCTCCAGGCCGGTCCAGTCTCCGCTGGTGGCAGCGGCGATGCCCTCGGGCGTGTAGATCTCCTCGATCGACTCCATGCTCTCCGCCACCGGGAAGTCGCTGCAGCTATCGGCCATCTCTCCAGGCAGGGCTGCGGCGACGTCGGGCTGCAGCACCTGATCCAAGGGGGGACCATCGTAGTACTGCTGCATGCTGGTCAGAGCCGCGGCCACGCCCCCTGTGGTGGCGCCGAACTTGCTGACCCCCCGAGCCGTGAGCGCCTCCAGGTCCGTGGGCGGGATGGCCGAGATGACCGCCACCGTCTCGTACTCGGGGAGGTAGGCCTCCTGGTAGCGGTCGGTCCAGAGCGCGGCGAAGCCGCCCTCGCTGGGGCCCCAGTGGATCAGGCGGTCCTTGTCGGGCACCACGTTGACCTCGTGTTGGGCCACGAGTGCATCCAGGCTGCGCAGCGCATCCAAGGATGCGACAGCGGTGGGCTCCGCGATGATGTAGGGGTGCAGCTCCTCGCTCCCCTCTCCGAATCCCCGCATGCCCAGGTAGTCGGGGGCGACGACGATGTAGCCCTGGGAGGCCCAGAGCACCGGGAAGGCGGCGCCCTCCAGGCCGACCGCGGTGGGCGCGCAGTCGTCCATGAAGCCCATGGTGGGGTGCAGCCACAGGATGACGGGCAGCTCGGCGCCGGGCTCCACGCCGTCGGGGAAGGTGACGAAGGCGGTGGCCTCGACCTTCTCGCCGCGGTCCTGCGTGGTGTAGCGCAGGGCGTAGGTGGACACGTCGTACTGGGCCTCGATGACCGTGAGGCCGTTGCTCTCCAGCAGAGTGTTCACGGTCTGGGCGCTCAGGCTGAGGGCGTCCTCGCGGTAGGAGAGCACCCGCTCGCCGAGATCGTCGGTGGCCAGCCACTCGTGGGACGCGCAGGCGTCCACGGGGATGTCCGGGATGGTGGGGACGCTGCCCGTGTCCACGGGGGCGTCCTTGGTGCATGCGATCAGGGAGAGCAGTGTGAGCATCAGTCCAGGTACCCCGCGGCAGTGAGCATCTCGATGACCGTCTGATCCGGCTCGGAGCCGTCCCACTCCTCGGCCTTGGCGATGTCCGCCAGTGCCTGGAGCGCGGGGTCCGGCTGGACCACGGTCGGGTTCTTCTCCAGGGGGTCGGCGGTCAGGTCGACGACCCGGGCCTGGCCCTCTTCCCAGGTGAACTTCTGTCCGTCGTCCGTCCAGAGGGCGGCGTGCACGTTGCAGAAGGCCTTGCCGTCGACCTTGGCGCAGCGGCGCGCGTGGGGCCAGGCGATGTGCTCCACCCGGGGCATGGTCTCGGGCAGGGTCCCGTTCAGCAGCAGATCGTGCACCACGACGCCGGAGAGCAGCTCCGGGAGCGCGGGCTTGGGCAGGCCGCTGATGACCTCGTCGGGGCCAAGGTTGACCACCATGAGGGGCACCTGGGTGTTGGCTTGGTGAGCCGTGTGGCCGTGGTCAAGCCTCCCCTCCTCTCCCAGCAGCTCCCCGTGATCGGAGGTGATGACGACCCGGCAGCCGCGCTCTTCGCAGTAGCCCAGCTCCTCCAGGCGGCCGAGGGTGTAGCCCAGGTTCCGGTCGGCGAGCCAGATGCCGTAGTCGTAGGCCTCGGTGGCCTTGCGGACGAACACCTCGGCCATCAGGGGTTCGAGCTCGCCCTTGTTGAAGCGGGCCCACTCACCGCTGGGGTCCTTGGTGTCGTAGGTCGGCGCCTGGCCGTAGCGGTACCAGTCGACCTCCGGGCTGGGGACGGCCCACGGCTGGTGCGCGTCGGCGATGTTGATCACCATGAACTGCGGCTCGCTGCGGTCCCGGTGGTCCAGGAAGAGGTCGATGGACTTGACGAAGCGGGTGTGGCCGTAGCGGCTGAAGCGGTCGGCGATGTCCGCGTCCTGGAAGCCCCGGGTCAGGCCGACGGCGTCGCTCACGACGGGGTTCGCGGAGAAGAGCCCGGTCTGGTAGCCGCGCTCGGCGAACTCTTCGGCCAGGGTCGGGAGGCTCTCGTCCAGGGGGCGCCCGCGGTTGCCGCTGCCGGAGAAGTCGTCGATCCCGCTGGAGATCGAGTGGGCCCGGTGCTCGGCGGGCATCACCCCGGTGAAGAAGGAGGCGTGCGCGGGCAGGGTCCAGGAGCCTGGGGAGATCGCCCCGCAGGTGAGCTCGGCGTCGCGGGTCTCTTGGAGTCCTTTGAGGACCGGCGAGGTGTCGCGTTCGTAGCCGCACGCGGACAGGTGGTCCGCGCGGACCGTGTCGAGCACGATCAGGACGACGTTGGGTTCGGGCTCGGGCTCGGCGAGGAGCCAGGCGGCAGCGACGAGACCGACGAGAGCGGCCCCGGCACCGAGGATCATGGGCGTGGACTTGGAAGACATCAGGCGCTCCCTATCACGCTCAAGACAGGGAGATCAGTGACCGAAGATCAGAACGGGAGCAACCTTGTCCGAAGCGATCGTCTCACCGACCCAGCACCGCCGGGCCCTGCACCGCACTCTGCGGAAGCAGGACGGCCCCAGCCTGCCCAGCGCGCCCCAGGCCCTGGTCAAGCTGCAGCGGACGCTCCGGGACCCGGCGCTGACCTTCAGGAAGGCCGCCGAGGTGGTGGGTGAGGACCCCGCGCTGGCCGCGATCGTGCTCAGGACCGCGGCATCCCCCCTGTATGCGCTGTCCCGGCCCCCTCGGACGCTGGTCCAGGCCGTGGCCAGCATCGGCACCGAAGAGCTGCAGCGCATCGCCATCTCCCAGGTGGCCCTCCAGGCGCTCGCCAGCACGCCGGAGTCCCTGGACCTCTTCCTCAAGGGGGCCTACGCCAACGCCCTGGTCACCCGGGCCATGCAGCGCCAGCACGAGCCTCTGCTGGAGCCCGGTCTGGCCTGGCCCGCCGGCCTGCTCTGCAACATCGGCGTGCTCCTGCGCCTGCGCATCGCGCCCGAGGAGGACGAGATCATCCGGCGGCACATGCTCTCCAAGCAGGTCGACTACGCCCAGGCGGAGCGGGACCTGGGCCTGATGTCCCAGAGCACCCTGGGCGCCCAGCTCCTCTACGCCTGGAAGCTGCCCCTGGCCTACGTCGACGCCGCCTTCCACTGCGGGACCGAGCGCCCTCTGACGGCCCCCGGGACCCGGGAGTCGCTGGCCCTGCGCAGGGTGGTGACCGCGGCGGACAGCATGGCGGTCCTGGGCACCGCGCGCCTGGGGATGCAGCGCCGACGGGAGCTCCAGCAGCGCGTCCAGGACCTGCTGGGCTACGACGAGGACGCCTTCGTCGAGGACATGGCCCAGGTCTACGCCCTGCTCCCTCAGGTCAAGGAGATGATGGCGTAGAGTGCGCCCTCGGGCGTCCTCCGAAAAAAAGTCGCGGCCGATGTCGATCCGCCCGACCCTCAGACGTCTGTCCGGTGATGGAGCCGCTGGCCCATCCTTCACACCAAGGAGAGACCATGAAGTACCTCGCGCTGATCTACGCCCCCGAGACCGAGGGCCCCGCGCCCGGCACCCCCGAGTTCGACGCCTACATGGCCCAGTGGTTCGCCGCCGACCGCGACTTCAAGGAGGCCGGTGTGCTCGTGGGTGGTGCAGCCCTCCAGCCCTCGGCCACCGCCACTCGGGTCCAGGTCCGCAGCGGCCGCACCGAGACCATGGACGGCCCCTTCGCCGAGACCAAGGAGCAGCTCGGGGGCTACTACATCTTCGAGTGCAAGGACCTGGACGAGGCCATCCGCCACGCCGCCCGCATCCCCATCGGCGAGGAGGGGACCGTCGAGGTCCGCCCGCTGATGGAGATCCCCGGGATGGACTGAGCGGTGGGCGCCTCCCAGCCCACGATCGCGCGCCTGATGCGCGAGGACTGGGGGCGCCTGCTGTCCACCCTGGTCAAGGACCTCCGCAGCCTGGAGCTCGCCGAGGACGCCCTGTCCGCCGCCTTCGAGAGCGCCATCCAGCACTGGCATGCGCAGCCGCCCCACAATCCCCGGGGCTGGCTGCTCCAGGTCGCCCGCCGCAAGGCCATCGACCAGCTCCGCCGCGCCCAGACCTCCGAGCGCTACGCCGACCAGCTCGCCCACCTGCGCGCCCTGGACTGCAGCCCCCCCGGCCCCGGCGAGCACCTGCCCGACGACCGCCTCCCCCTCTTCTTCACCGCCTGCCACCCCGCGCTGGCCCCCAAGACCCAGGTCGCCCTCACCCTGCGCACCCTGAGCGGCTTGAGCACCGCCGAGATCGCCCGGGCCTTCCTGGATCAGGAGCCCGCCATGGCCCAGCGGCTGAGCCGGGCCCGCAAGAAGATCCGCCTGGCCGGCATCCCCTACCGCGTCCCTGAGCGCGAAGACTGGGAGCCCCGCCTGGAGGCCGTGCTCACCACCGTCTACCTCATCTTCAACCAGGGCTACTCCGCACCTCGCTCCACCGACCGGCCCCTCTGCGCTGAGGCCATCAACCTGTCCCGGGCGTTGTGCACCCTTTGTCCGGACGACCCAGAAGCCTCCGGCCTCCTCTCCCTGCTCCTGCTCAACCACGCGCGCAGTCCGGCCCGCCTGAGCCCCGACGGCACCACCCAGACCCTGGAGACCCAGGACCGCCGCCTCTGGGACCAGACCCTGGCGGATGAGGGCCTGCAGCGCATCCAGCGCACCCTCCGGCGGGGCAGACCCGGCCCCTTCCAGCTCCAGGCCGCCATCTCCGCCATCCACATCGAGGCCCCCGACTTCGGGAGCACGCCCTGGCAGGAGATCGCGCTGATCTACGACCGCCTGCTGGAGCTGCGCCCGAACCCCGTGATCGCCCTCAACCGCGCCGTCGCCGTCTCCTTCTGGCGGGGCCCCGAGCAGGGCCTCGCGCTGCTCCCCACCGGTCTGGACGACTACCAGGCCTTCCACGCCGCCCGCGCCGACATGCTGCGTCGACTGGGCCGCCCCGAGCAGGCCAACGCCGCCTACGAACGCGCCCTCCTCCTCACCCAGAACGCCGCCGACAGGCGCCTGCTTGAGCAGCGAAAGGAGGGGTTGGATCTGGGGTAGGCTCGCTCCATGTCCCACCTCCTCGCCCTGTTGGCCTGCTCCACCCACTCCGACACCCTGCGCGCATACGAGGTCACGCTGGACCGCGACAGCGGGCGCCTGGACATCGACCACGCCACCCACGGCCCCTTGCTCTCCGGGCTGCAGATCCGCTCCGGGAGCGCCGACGCGACGGCCGAGTTCAACGTGGGCTCCTTCTACTTCGAGGAGTCCGGCCAGCAGCTCTCGGCCCTGGCATTCGGCCGCCCCGACAGCAGCGACGACCGCATCGTGGTCCCCCTGGAGCAGGACGGGGAGCCCGTCGGTGAGCTGCTCATCGCGCCCGCCGGTGAGCGCCTGGACCTGAGCGTCTCGGGGCTCTCGGGCAACCGCCTGGCCTTCAGCGCGGACTGCATCGCGGACGAGCCCATGCTGGGACTGGGCTCCCACGCCTTCGACATCGATCACCACGGCGAGGCCTTCGCGCTCTGGGTCAGCGAGCCCGGCATCGGCAAGTCCGACCAGGACGCCTACCCCGACGACTGGTTCCTGACGGGCACCCGCCACTCCAGCTCCTTCCCGGTCCCCTTCCTGCTGCGCCCCGAGGCCCGCGCCGGCCTGTGGATCGACGCCCCCCAGCGCATCGAGGTCGACCTCTGCCGCCAGAACCCCGAGCGCTTCACCCTGGAGATCTGGTCCGACAGCGCGGCCCTCCGCGTGTTCGCCGGCGAGCCCCTGGACGTCATCGAGGACTTCGTCCAGGCCCAGGGCGGCTACACCCTCCCCCAGCCCTGGGTCTTTGGGCCCTGGGTGGACGCCGTGCGAGGCGCCGAGCGGGTGCGCCAGGTGGCCCAGGACCTGCGGGCCGTCGGCGCGAGCACCACCGTCATCTGGACCGAGGACTGGAAGGGCGCCGAACAGGGCAGCTTCGGCTACCACCTCAAGGGCGAGTGGTTCGTGGACGAGGAGCTCTACCCCGACGTCGAGCAGCTCGCGCAGGAGCTCGAGGACGCCGGCTTCAAGTGGTTTGGCTACTTCTCGCCCTTCCTCTACGCCGAGACGGAGACCTGGGACAAGGCCGAGGCCCTGGGCATCATCATCCAGGACGAGCAGGGCGAGCTGGTCACCTTCACCGGCCCCACCTTCGAGACCATGACCATGGTCGACCTGACGCTCCCCGCCGCCCAGGAGTTCGTGCTGGAGCACATGAACCACGCCCTGGACCTGGGCTTCGACGGCTGGATGGCCGACTACGCCGAGTGGCTCCCCGTCGAGACCGCCACGCACGCGGGCAGCGGCTGGGACGAACACAACGTCTGGCCCCTGCACTGGCAGGCCCTCAACCAGGAGGTCATGGCCGACCGCGACGGCAGCTACTTCGTCCGCTCCGGCTGGGCCGGCACCGCCTCCCGCGCGCCCGTGGTCTGGGCCGGAGACCAGCGCACCTCCTTCGACGCCGACGACGGCCTCCCCACCGTGCTCCCCCTGGGCCTGGGCCTCTCCCTGTCCGGCCAGCCCATCTACACCCACGACATCGCCGGCTACCAGTCCATCGGCAACGACCCCAGCGACTTCGAGCTCTGGGCGCGCTGGGCCGCACTGGGCGCCTTCTCCCCCATCATGCGCACCCACCACGGCGCCTTCGCCGAGGACAACCACCAGTTCGACCAGGACGAGCAGACCCTGGCGCTGTGGGCCGAGCTCTCGAACGAACACATGCGCCTGTTCCCCTACCGCTACGGCCTGGCCGCCAAGGCCGCCTCCCAGGGCACCCCGATGATCCTGCCGCTGGGCCTGCTCTTCGAGAGCCAGGGCTACGACGTGATCGACGCCTGGATGCTCGGGGACGCGCTGCTGATCGCCCCCGTGATCGAGGCCGGGGTGACCTCGCGGGTGGTCGAGCTGCCCACAGAGGCGCGCTGGCTGGACTGGTGGACCGGTGAGGAGGCGATCTCCGGAAGCGTCGAGGTCCCCTTGGGATCCATCCCCGTGTTCGTCCGCGAGGGCAGCATCGTGCCCACCTTCGCCACCGCCCCAGACACCCTGACCGGGCAGTCCACCGGGGAGCTCCTGGACCTCGATGATGTCGATGGGGAGCGGGTTCTGTTGGTGTTCGGGAGCGGGGGGAGCTTCACCGAATCAGACGGCACGGTGTACCGCACAGCGCAGGGGGGATCGTCCGCCGGCGAGGTCACCGTGACCCTGACCAGCGGGCGCGTCGAGGTGGGCTCGGCGGTGCTGGAGATCGACGGCGACGTGGAGCGCAGCTATCGGGTGCGATACGTCCCCTAAGGTGCTGAAATGCTGCGAAATCCTGAAGCAGTTGACGCTCCTTTGACCAGGATGGTAACTGCGTTCTCATGTGGATCGCGGCCCTTCTCTCCTGCTCCGGTCAGGTGGACCTGGAGCAGGCTGAAACCCTGGGAACGCCCGCCCATGGCGGGGGGCGCGAGATCGCTGGCGTGGCGGCTCCGGGGCCCGCTTTTCAGCGGGTGCTCTGGGGCGACCCCCACGCCCACAGCGGCATGTCCCACGACTCCTGCGAGGACGCTGGCTCCGAGTGCCGCGCCCGCGTCCCTGGGCTCCCCGGCGAGGGGATGCTGGAGGAGGCCCGCAGCAACCAGCTCGACTGGTTCGGGCTCACCGACCACGTCGAGTTCGACGAGCTCATCGACCTGGAGACCGGACAGACCACCGACATCTGGGACCGCAGCCAGGAGATCGTCTCCCAGGGCCCCAACTTCGATGTCGTCGGCCTGCTCGGCTACGAGTGGACCCCCGCCTGCCAGTACGGCACCCGGCCGCGCTCCGGGCACCACCGCACGGTGCTCCTGGAGTCCCCGACCGCCTGCGGCGCCTGGCGCCCGGTGGCCTGTGAGCGGCAGCAGCCCAAGATCGCCTGGGAGCGGGAGTTCTACTGGTCCGACTTCCAGCAGACCTCCCTGACCGCCGCCCAGCTCGAGGACTTCCTGGACGAGGGGCCCACCGAGTGCGCAGCCTCCGACCAGGGCCGCTGGATCTCCTTCGTCCACCACGGCGCCTACTCCCGGCCAGCGGCGGTCGACTGGACCGTGGACGCCTCCCTCATGGACAAGGAGCTGCTGGTCGAGATCTACTCCGAGCACGGCAGCTCGGAGTGCGCCGACCTCTCCGCACTGGGCTGCCTCTTCCAGGTCAACGAGCCCATCTACAACCCCGAAGGCTCCGTCCAGACCGCCCTGTCCCTGGGCCTGGAGATGGGCTTCATGGGGGGCACCGACTCCCACGACGGACGGCCCGGCTCCGTGGACGCCCCGGGCTACGTCGCCGCGAGCGAGACGGACGAGAGCGGCCTCCCCGTCTCCAAGCTGACCTCCCACCACAGCCCCGGCGGCGTGACCGGCGTCCTGGTCGCCCCCGACAGCGACGGCGGCCGGGAGGACCTCTTCGACGCGATGCTCCTCCGACACACTGTGGCCGCGACCCAGGTGTTCCCGGAGCTGCAGATCCGGGCGGTGGACAACATGGGCAACAGCTACCTGCCCGGTGACCGCCTGCCCGTGGGCAGCTACCAGCTCGAGCTGGTGCTGGACCACCCCGCGACCCTGGAGCTGGTCTCCCCGGACGGCAGCGTGGAGCCGGTTACCGACTGGTTCGTGGTCCAGTCCGGCCAGGTCCGCTACCTGCGCATCCGCATGCTGATCGACGGCCAGGAGCAGCGCATCTGGGCCTCGCCCTTCTTCCCGGAGCCCTGAGCCCCCTGAATTCAGGGATTCAGGGGTTCGGGGACTCGGGGATTCAAAGCTTCATGGCCCGCAGCCGCTTTGCCCGCTCCTCGATCGGGGGATGGGTCGAGAACATCCGGGACATCACGCCGCCCCCGGAGAACCCGTTGACGATGTAGTGGGTGGCGTCCGAGCCGGTGTGCTGGGGGTTCGCGGACACGCCCGACTGCAGGCGCTCCAGCGCCAGGGCCAGCCCCTCGGGGTCTCCGGTCAGGCGCGCAGCGCGGGCATCCGCGGCGTACTCCCGGGTGCGCGAGACCATCATCCGGAGCAGCATCGCAGCGCCCGGCGCGGCCACCGCCAGTACGATGAGGAGGATGGGGTTCTTGTTGCGGGAGCGGCCCCAGAGCATCATCCGGGCCGCGTAGGCCACTGCGCCAGCCATGGTGGCTGCCACCGCCGAGGTCAGGGTGTCCCGGTGCTTGATGTGCCCCAGCTCGTGGGCCAGCACGCCCTTGACCTCCCGCCGGGAGAGGCGGTTGACCAGCCCCGCCGTCACCGCGACCACCCCCTTGGAGGGCGAGCGGCCCGTCGCGAAGGCGTTGGGGCTGCTCTCGTGCGGCACCCAGTACAGGCGGGGGGTGGGGATGCCCGCCTTCTGGGAGAGCTCCTGCAGATCGTCGTGCAGCCACGCCAGCCGCGGATCGTCCACCGGCTGGGCCCCGCTGGTGCGGAGCACGATCTTGTCGGAGAAGAAGAAGGCCCCCAGGTTCAACAGCCCGGAGACCCCCACCATGAGCAGCATGCCTTGGCTGCCGCCCCAGATCTCACCCACCAGCACGAGCAGGAGGGTGAGCGCCACCATCAGGCCAAAGGTCTTGGTCAAGTTCCACATGCCCGGGATCTAACCACGGACACCGACCAGAAAATGACCGCCCTCCGGCCTGAGGGCACAAATCTCAGGCGTCGAACTCGGCGCGGATCTTGTTCAGCGCGGAACCGGCCTTGAACCACTCGAACTGGTCCACCGACAGGGTGTTGGTGGTCTCGATGCGATCCACCGAGCCATCGGCGTGGGTGAGGACCACGGTCGGGCTGCCGCCCTCGGCGATGCGGGCGATGCCCTCGATGGCCACCACGTCGTCGCCCTTGACCTTGTCGTAGTCCGCGGGATCCTTGAAGAACAGGGGCAGCACGCCCTGCTTCTTGAGGTTCGTCTCGTGGATGCGGGCGAAGCTGCGCACGATCACCGCGCGGCAGCCATTGTGCCGGGGCTCCATGGCGGCGTGCTCACGGGAGGAGCCCTCGCCGTAGTTCTCGTCGCCGAAGATCACCCAGTCCTGGCCAGCGGCCTTGTACTGCTTGGCGATGTTGGGGTGGGTGTCCTTCTCGCCGGTCAGGAAGTTCACGCCATTGCCGAACTCACCAGTGAACCCGTTGTTGGCGCCCGCCATCAGGTTGCCGGAGATGTTGGTCAGGTGCCCGCGGTACTTGAGCCAGGGGCCCGCGGCCGAGATGTGGTCGGTGGTGCACTTGCCCACGGCCTTGACCAGGATGCGCAGGCCGGAGAAGTCCTCGCCGTCCCAGGCCGCGAAGGGCGTGAGGCGCTCGATGCGGTCGGAGCTGGGGTTGATCACCACCTCGACGTCACCGCGCTCCGCCTCGGGCAGGGGCGGGAGGTAGCCGGTGCCGGGCCCACCAAAGCCACCGGGGGGCAGCTCGTCACCCACGGGCGGCTCGAGCATGAACGCGTTGCCGTCGGCGTCCACCAGGGAGTCGCGGGCGGGATCGAAGCCCAGGTCGCCCGTGAGCGCCAGCGCGGTCACCAGCTCGGGGGAGCCGATGAACGAGAGGGTGGCGGGGTTGGCGTCGTTGCGGCCGCGGAAGTTGCGGTTGAAGGAGTTGATGATGCTGTTCTCATCGCCCTTGCTGATGTCGTCCCGCTTCCACTGGCCGATGCAGGGGCCGCAGGCGTTGGCGAGCACCACGCCGCCGATGGCCTCCAGGTCCGCGACCTGCCCGTTCTTCTTGATGGTCTCGAAGACCTGATCGGAGCCCGGGGTGATCATGTACTGCACCTTGGCCTTCACGCCCTTGGCGGCGGCCTGCCGCGCGATGTGGGCGCTGCGGGAGATGTCCTCGTAGGAGGAGTTGGTGCAGGAGCCGATCAGCGCGGCGGTCAGGTTCCGGGGATAGCCCTTCTCGTCGGCCTCTGCGGCCATCTCGGAGATGGGGCGCGCCAGGTCCGGGGTGTGGGGCCCGACCACGTGGGGCTCCAGGGTGTCCAGATCGATCTCGATGACCCGGTCGTAGTAGTTCTCGGGGTTCTCGAAGACCTCGTCGTCCGCGCGCAGGTGCTCGGCGTACTTGTCGGCCAGGTCGGCGATCTCGGCGCGGCCGGTGGCCCGCAGGTAGGCCCCCATCTTCTCGTCGTAGGGGAAGGTGGAGGTGGTGGCCCCGTGCTCGGCGCCCATGTTGCAGATGGTGCCCTTGCCCGTGCAGGAGATGGAGGCGGTGCCCGGACCGAAGTACTCCACAATGTGGTTCGTACCGCCCTTGACCGTCAGGATCTCGCACACCTTGAGGATCACGTCCTTCGCCGAGGCCCAACCGTTGAGCTTGCCGGTCAGCTTCACGCCGATCACCCCGGGGTTGAGCACCTCCCAGGGCATGCCGACCATGGCGTCAACCGCGTCCGCCCCACCCACACCCACGGCGACCATGCCCAGGCCACCGGCGTTCACGGTGTGGGAGTCGGTGCCGATCATCAGGCCGCCAGGGAAGGCGTAGTTCTCGAGCACCACCTGGTGGATGATTCCGGCGCCGGGCTTCCAGAAGCCCAGCCCGTGCTTGGCCGAGACGGTGCGCAGGAACTCGTAGACCTCGGCGTTCTCGTCGTTCGCGACCTCCAGGTCCTCCTCCGCGCCCACGTAGGCGCGGATCAGGTGGTCGCAGTGCACCGTGCTGGGGAGCGCGACCTCCTTACGGCCCGCCACCATGAACTGCAGCAGCGCCATCTGGGCGGTGGCGTCCTGCATGGCCACGCGGTCCGGGTTCAGGTCCAGGAAGGACTTCTTGCGCTCGAAGGCGGCGTTCTCGGGGTCGACCAGGTGGTTGAAGAGGATCTTCTCGGCAAGGGTCAGGCCTCGACCGAGGCGGCGGCGGCCGATCTCGGCCGTCGCGGCAGCGCGGGCATAGACTCTCTCGATGGCGGCGACATCAATCATGGGGTGGCTCCAGGGTTTGCGATTGGGAGGGATCCCTAACCAGGGACTGTCTTGGATCTACGGCGCGCCCACTCCATCCGTCCAATCGATTCTTTTCGATGGACCCATCGACAGTGCCTATGCCTGAATCCCTGATACGAACCTGACAAGGTCATTGACGACGGCCCCCCGCAAGGCGATTGCGCAGCGTCAAACGTAAGGAGATCCAATGCTCTTGCTGATCGCCGCCATGGCCTGCACCCCCTCCCCCGACACAATCGAGCTCGTCGAGGGCTCCGGGGACCACCAGCCCAGCGGCAAGATCTACGGCGGCTCCGCAGCCACCGACGCCCACCACGCGGCCGTGGTCTCCCTGCACCAGCGCTCCGGCACCAGCGTGTACACCAACATCTTCTGCTCAGGCACCCTGATCGCGGACGATGTGGTGCTCACCGCCGCTCACTGCCTGGACACCGCCAAGGGTGGCAAGCGCTTCTCCACGATGAGCCCCGGCAGCCTGGCGATCTACGTGGGCGACAACCCCACCGTGGACATGTCCGCGTCCAACATCTACGCGGTGAGCGAGACGCTCATCCACCCCAGCTACAACCGCTCCGCGCTGACCGACGACATCGCCCTAGTCCGCCTGTCCAGCCCCGTCCCCGGCGCCGTCACCGTGGACGCTCTGCCCGCCTCCCTGGGGCTGACCAGCGCCGACATCGGCGTGGACGGCAACTTCGTCGGCTTCGGCAAGACCGAGTACGGCACCTACGACCAGAAGCTCCAGGTGGACGTCCCCATCGGCGGCCTGGGCTGCTCCGTGGCCTACTGCCCCAGCTCCGGCGACAGCGCCACCCAGGTCTCCTACAGCCAGACCGCCGGCGGCGGCCCCTGCAGCGGTGACTCCGGCGGCCCCATGTTCATCACCCGCAGCGGCGTCCAGTACGTGGCCGGCGTGACCAGCTACGGCGACTCCTACTGCCAGTACTACGGCGTGAGCACCCGCCCCGACGCCTACGAGTCCTGGATCAGCTCCTTTGTCGGCACGACCAGCGATACGGGCACCTCCGATACGGGCACCACCGACACCGGCACCTCAGACACGGGCAGCACTGACACCGGCACCTCCGACACCGGCACCGGCAGCAGCGACTGCGGCGACGGCGTCTGCGGCACCGGTGAGTCCTGCGACGGCCGCAGCGGCACGGACGCTTGCGCCAGCGACTGCGACGGCAAGCTCAACGGCAAGCCCAGCCTCCGCTACTGCTACGTCGAGGGCACCTGCGAGGGCGCCGGCTGTCCCTGAGCCCCCCTCGCCCCTCCGGCGCGCCCCCAAGGGGCGGCTGCTCGAACCCCCGATCCCCTCCGGATCGGGGGTTCTTCGCCTCTGGCGAAAACGCTGAAATCCACTGAAAGCACGCCGGGTTTCGACGAGCACGGGGCCTGCCCTGTCACAGCCTGTCAACGCCCCGATCCCCTGCTCGACACCGCGCGCCCCGCGCCCTACAAGGAGGGTCGCCGTCGAGGCGGCATGGAGTTGGCACACTCCAGCAGGCGCTCAAAGCGGGCCTATGGCCCGTCTGGCGCGCCATCCACAACATGTAGGGTTGACCTGACAAGACCTCCCCCATATCTTGTGGTTGCAATGGGGACGCACGCGTCCCATGCTCCCCCCCGCCGCCTCCCCTTGGCCCCCCTCC